>NZ_LMFN01000001.1:0-1216271 GCF_001426835.1 Microbacterium sp. Root1433D1
TAGGCGACGTCGTGGGTGAAGCCGAGCTGCGCGAAATGATCCGTGAAGATCGTCTCGTGCTTGAGCACCGCATCGAAATACGACGGCATCTCCGGCAACTCACGCCAATACCGCGCCCACTCCTCCGACAAGAACATCTCACGACGAACCGCGATCCAGAACGACTGCAGATGATACGGAAGAACACCCTTACCCGTGAACGGATTCGGATCCTCCCGCGCATGATCGGTCATCCCCCAGAAGTGCGTCGCACGCTCCCCCATCCGATCGAACACCGGAGCATACGGACGCACCGGCCCGAACCACGTGTCATTCGTCAGCAGCACCTCATCGAACTCCGACAGCCGCGACCCCACATGATCCAGAGCATCCTTATGCGCCCAGATATCGAAACCGACGTTCTCCCGAACCAGGATCTCGTCCGACACCGCCTCCAGCTTGCCGCGACCCTCCTCCGACAGAGAACCGTTCACGACCACCAGCACATGAGCCGCATGCTCACGCAAACCCGCCAACGCGTACGGAACATAATCGTCCACACCACCACGCCGGTCGAACACCACATACACGACGAGCCGACGACCACCCACCGGAAAAACACCCGGCACCCGACTCACGACTGTCATGCTCCTGTGGGCCCCCGGACCTTCTCCCCCGTCTTCCAGAGCGNGCGATGTGGAGCGGCTGCCGTTCACGACCACCAGCACATGAGCCGCATGCTCACGCAAACCCGCCAACGCGTACGGAACATAATCGTCCACACCACCACGCCGGTCGAACACCACATACACGACGAGCCGACGACCACCCACCGGAAAAACACCCGGCACCCGACTCACGACTGTCATGCTCCTGTGGGCCCCCGGATCCGGTGATGATCATCGACAGGCCCGTCCCGTCGACGCGTCGCGGGCCGTCGACCATCCTAGCCCGGGGTCAGACGCGACCCTGGGCGAGTGCCTTGAGCAGATAAGCCCCGTACCCGCTCTTCACGAGCGGCTCGGCACGCTCGCGCAGTTCGTCGTCGGTCAGGAAGCCCATTCGCCAGGCGACCTCCTCAGGGCACCCGATCGACAGGCCCTGGCGCTTCTCCACCGTGCGGATGAAGTCCGTCGCCTCCGCGAGCGAGTCGAAGGTCCCGGTGTCGAGCCAGGCCGTGCCGCGCGTGAGCACCTGCACCTTGAGCTTGCCGCGGTCCAGGTACTCGCGATTGACGTCGGTGATCTCCAGCTCGCCGCGGGGTGAAGGCTTCAGTGCCTTGGCGATCTCGATCACATCGTTGTCGTAGAAGTAGAGGCCAGGAACCGCGTAGTTGCTCTTGGGCTGCGCGGGCTTCTCCTCGAGCGAGACCACTCGGCCCGCGTCGTCGAACTCCACCACGCCATACGCCGTCGCGTCGTCGACCCAGTATCCGAAGACGACGCCGCCGTCGAGCTCGGTGTACTGCCGCAGCTGCGTGCCCATCCCCTGCCCGTAGAAGATGTTGTCGCCGAGAACCAGGGCCGCGGAATCCGAGCCGATGTGCTCTTCTCCCAGGACGAAGGCCTGCGCGAGTCCGTCGGGCGAGGGCTGGGTCTTGTAGGTGATGGACACCCCGAACTTCGAGCCGTCGCCCAGCAGACGCTGGAAGGACTCCGCGTCGTGTGGCGTCGTGATCATCAGGATGTCGCGGATTCCCGCGAGGATCAGTGTCGACAGCGGGTAGTAGATCATCGGCTTGTCGTAGACCGGGACCAACTGCTTCGAGACGCCGAGAGTGATCGGGTGCAGCCGGGAGCCTGTTCCTCCGGCGAGAATAATGCCACGCATGGTGAACAGTCTCCCTGATCGGCCCCACCTGAACAAACGCCCCGAGTCTCACAGGAGGGCTCCCGCTACGCTGGGGGGCATGCAGAGACTGCTCGTCACCGGCGGCGCCGGCTTCATCGGTTCCAATTTCGTGCACCACGTCATCGAGAACACCGATGCCCATGTCACCGTGCTCGACAAGCTCACCTACGCGGGCAACAAGGCCTCTCTCGAGGGCCTCCCCAGCGACCGCCTGCGCTTCGTCGAAGGCGACATCGCCGACGCCGAACTCGTCGACGGCCTGTTCGCCGACGTCGACTCGGTCGTGCACTACGCCGCCGAATCGCACAACGACAACTCCCTGCACGATCCCCGCCCCTTCCTCGACACCAACATCATCGGCACCTACACGCTGCTCGAGGCAGCCCGCCGTCACGATCGTCGCTTCCACCACATCTCGACCGACGAGGTCTACGGAGACCTCGAGCTCGACGACCCCGAGCGGTTCACCGAGCAGACGCCCTACAACCCCTCGTCTCCTTATTCCTCCACCAAGGCCGGCAGCGATCTGCTGGTGCGCGCCTGGGTGCGTTCGTTCGGCGTGCGGGCGACGATCTCGAACTGCTCGAACAACTACGGTCCGTATCAGCACGTGGAGAAGTTCATCCCGCGCCAGATCACGAACGTCATCCGCGGCATCCGGCCCAAGCTGTACGGTGCAGGGCTGAACGTCCGCGACTGGATCCACGCGGACGACCACTCGTCTGCGGTGCTCACCATCCTCGACAAGGGCGAGATCGGCGAGACCTACCTCATCGGCGCCGACGGCGAGAAGGACAACAAGTCCGTCGTCGAACTGATCCTCACTGAGATGGGTCAGCCGGCGGACGCCTACGATCACGTCACGGATCGCGCCGGTCACGATCTGCGGTACGCGATCGATTCCACGAAGCTGCGCACGGAGCTGGGCTGGACCCCGGCCTTCGGCGACTTCGAGTCCGGACTCGCCTCCACCATCGCTTGGTATCGCGACAACGAGGCCTGGTGGGCCTCGTCCAAGGATGCCACCGAGTCGTTCTACGCCTCCAAGGGACAGTGATGACGGAGTTCGGCAGGGCACTCGCGGTCACCGAGACCGCGATACCCGGACTGCTCCTCGCGGATCTGCCGGTGCACGGCGACTCCCGCGGCTGGTTCAAGGAGAACTGGCAGCGCGAGAAGATGGTCGCGGCGGGTCTGCCCGACTTCGGACCGGTGCAGAACAACATCTCCTTCAACGACGCGATCGGTACGACGCGCGGCATCCATGCCGAGCCCTGGGACAAATGGGTCTCCGTGGCGACCGGCCGCATCTTCGGCGCATGGGTCGACCTTCGCGAGGGCCCTTCGTTCGGAACGGTGTTCACGGCGGAGATCGACCCCTCACAGGCGATCTTCGTACCCCGCGGCGTCGGCAATGCGTACCAGACGCTCGAGCCCGACACCGCCTACGTCTACCTGGTGAACGATCACTGGTCGGCCGATGCGGAGTACTCGTTCCTGAACCTGGCCGACGAGACGGCTGCCATCCAGTGGCCGATCCCGTTGTCCGAGGTCGAGATCTCCGCCAAGGACCACGCACACCCGCGTCTCGCGGATGTCACGCCGATCCCCGCCAAGAAGACGCTCATCGTCGGCGCCGGCGGTCAGCTGGGCCACGCGCTGCGCGCGCACTTCGGCGAAGCCGCCGAATACGAGTACGTGGGACGGGACGAGCTCGACCTCTCGGACGGGTCCTTCCCCTCGGCCCGCCGTTGGCGCGACTACGCGACCATCATCAACGCCGCCGCCTACACCGCGGTCGACAAGGCGGAGACCGCCGAGGGAAGAGCAGACGCCTGGGCCGCGAACGTCACCGGCGTCGCGGCTCTGGCGAAGATCGCCGTCGACAACGGCATCACGCTCGTGCACGTCTCGAGCGACTACGTGTTCGACGGCACCAAGGTCGGCGAGTACACCGAGACCGACTCCGTCCGCCCTCTCGGCGTGTACGGCCAGACCAAAGCTGCAGGCGACGCTCTCGTCTCCACCGTCCCGCGCCACTACATCATCCGCACATCCTGGGTGATCGGCGAAGGGAACAACTTCGTGCGGACCATGGCCTCGCTCGCCGAGCGCGGCATCGACCCTCGCGTCGTGGACGATCAGGTGGGTCGACTGACGTTCACCACCGATCTCGCCGCCGCGATCGCGCACCTGATCGACGGCGATGCCGAGCCCGGCGTCTACAACCTCAGCAGCACGGGAGAGCCGCAGTCCTGGGCCGACATCGCCCGCGAGGTGTTCTCGGCGGTCGGACATGACCGCTCGCGCGTCACCGGCGTCACGACCGAGGAGTACTTCGGTTCCGCCGATGCCCCGCTCGCACCCCGGCCGCGCAACAGCGTGCTCGATCTGTCGAAGATCATCGCAACGGGTTTCACGCCGCTCGACGGCGCCGCGCACCTGCGCGACTACCTTCGTCGCTGACGGACAACAGAAGAGGGCCTGGGAGATATCCCAGGCCCTCTTCTTCTGTCCCCTCGAAGGTCAGGGCACGACGACGTTCTTGCAGCCCAGGAGCGTGTGCCCGCCTGCGCCGTTGTTGATCGCGTAGACGCAGACCCCGTGGTTGCCCGGCGACATCGGCACCGTCTGGTAGAAACCGTGCTTGAGGCCCGTACCGGGGTATGCGGCCAGGACATCCGGGCGATCGAGGGCTGCGGTGTACGCGGAACCCACTCCGTCCACATAGATGTGCACGGCGATCGGATCCGTCGTGTCCGGATCGATGGCCCATCCGGCGACGATCGCGCCGCCGGCCGTCGCCTGCAGTGCCTCGTAGTTTCCGAACGGAGCCCGTCCGCGATCCTGCACGGGCGCCGTGATCGTGACGCTCTTGCAACCGAGAAGGGTGTGGCCGCCCGGCCCGGTGTTGATGGCGTAGGCACAGACGCCGGTGGTGCCGTTGGGGACGGTGAACGACTCCGAGAATCCGTGCGCGTCGCCGTATCCCGGGTTGGCTCCGCCGACGTCGGCGCGGGCCTTGTCGGCCGAGTACTCGCGTCCGACTCCCGCGACGTACAGATGCACCTTGATCGACGACGCGGTGTCAGGATCGATCGCCCATCCGCTGGCCGTGACGGTGTTGCCGCTGACCTGAAGGGCTTCGAACGAGCCGATGGGCATCCGCCCTCGCTCCTGAATCCCCGAGGTCACGTTGACCTCCTTGCAGCCGAGCAGCGTGTGCGCTCCCGGACCAGTGTTGATCCCATAGGCGCAGACGGTCGACTTGCCTGCGGGAAGCGGCACCGACTCCTCGAAACCGTGGTTCGTGCCGTAGCCGGGGTAGAGCGTGCCGACGTCGGCGCGGTTCTTGTCGGCGGTGAACTCTCGTCCGATCGATCCGACGTACAGGTGCACCTTGATCGGCGAACGGGTGTCGGGATCGACCGTCCACCCCTTGGCCACGGCCGTCGTGCCCGAGACGACGACGGAGTCGAGTGCGCCGACCGGCATCCTCCCCTGCTCGGGGATCTGCGTGTTCACGGTGACCTTCTTGCAGCCGAGCTCCGTGTTCCCGCCCGCTCCGTTGTTGATGCCGTACGCACACACGGTCGCCGACTCACCCGAGACCTTGAGCGTCTCTTCGAAGCCGTGTCCGTCCCCATAGCCCGGGTTCGCCGCGCCCACGTCAGGGCGCGACTTGTTCGCGAGGAACTCCCGCCCGACTCCCGCTTCGTAGAGGTGGACGCGTGCGGGTGCCGCCGTGTCAGGATCCAGGACCCAGCCGGTCGCGGTCACGGTCCCGGGCGCGGTGGATGTGAGCGACTCGAACGCACCGATCGGCGCCCGCCCGCGATCCTCGATCACGGTGCCGGGGTGCGTGTTCTGCGAGCAGCCCAACTCGGAGTTCGCTCCGGGGCCGACGTTGATGGCGTAGGCGCAGATGGTGTGCACTCCCGCACCGGCGGGGATCGTCGCCTTGAAGCCGTGCTTCGTTCCGTGGGGACGGTACGCGGCCGGCAGATCCGTGCGCTCCACATTCGCGGTGAAGGAGCGTCCGACCCCGCCGATGTAGAGATGGACCTCGATGGGCGACGCCGTATCGGGATCGACCGCCCACCCCGTCACCTCGAAACCGTCCTTCACGGGCTTGATGCTCTCGACCGCGCCCGCGGGAGGGCCGCTCAAGCTCGCCAAGCGCTTGCAGCCCAGGAGCACGTTGGCGCCGGGTCCCGCGTTCATGGCGTACACGCACACCGTCGAGTCGCCGGAACCTGCTGCCGGGACGCGGGCGGAGAACCCGTGTTTGTTCCCGGCCCCCGGGTAGACGGCGCCCACATCGGGACGATCCTCGTCCGCGGTGAAGGCACGTCCGACGTCGCCCACGTAGACATGGACCGAGAGCGATGCGCTCGTGTTGGGGTCGATCGCCCACCCCGACACGGCGAACTCACCCGGACGGGCTTCGATCATCTCGATATTGCCGAAGGGGTTGTTCGCGCCGCCCTGTGTGGAGCCGAACCAGTCGGTGAAGTAGTTGTAGAAGTTGCGGTTGCCGTACGCGGAGCAGCCGTCACCCTCGCCGTAGCCCGCGCGCATCGCCGCTGCATTGGGCTGGTACGGCGTGTAGTAGTAGAGGGCCGACGTCGCCTTGTTGGCGATGTAGACGGGCGAGCTGCCGCAGTTCGCGTTCGGGTTGTAGAGGATGTTCCAGGTCCGACCCGGTGCGTACCACTGGAACCACTTGCCTTCCATGTAGATCTGCATCTGGCGCGCGGCGCCGTAGATCTGATGGAAGAAGCCGATGTAGTTCGGGTCGCAAGGCGCGGTGTCAGGGCACCCCTGCCCCAGCGCGATGTTGTATCGCCACGCGCTCGGCCAGGTGTGGGTGATCAGCCCCTGCTCCTTCTGGAGCATCACGATCAGCACCTGAGGATTGATGTTGCAGGACTGCGCGACACGGTAGATGATCCGCGCCGCGGACTCGTTGGCCGCGCCGGTGTAGCCGTCGCAGTAGGCGTCGGCGGGGCGGGTCACCGACGTGATGCGGAAGTCCTTGATGCAGACGTAACCGCTCTGACAGCTCGACACCTTGCTGTTGAAGAAGGCCTGGATCTGCGCCTCGGACATCGTGCCCGCGTTCGTGAAGACCGCATCGCTGATGATATTGCCCGCCTCGAAACCTGCAAGCGTGGACTTCACCATCCCGGCCGAGACCGGGTCGACGGCTGCTTTCGCGATGCTCGCGCTGCTCGAGCCGCTCGCGGAGACGGACGCGGTGGCGGCAGTGGCGGGGACCACCGTTCCGATGACAAGGGCGGAGACAGCGAGGAAACAGGTGAGGAGTCGGGGGAACCTCATGTTGTTTCGCGAGCGTGGGGCACGTCGAGACATGTGACCAGTGTGACGGAAGTTGCGTGATGATGCCACTGTTACACGCTTTGCGCCACAACTTTTCGGCGTGTCGCCCGTATGCGCAGGTTGCTCTCAGCGAATCACAGGTCTGCGTGCAGGCCCCAGAGGCGTTCCGCAGAGCTCGCCCAGGAGAAGGCTCGCGACCGGTCGCAGGCGAGCACGCGGAGTCTGTCCGCCGCTCCACCGGTCGCCTCGGCCACCGCGTCGGCGATCGCCTCGGCGGGGACCAGCATGCCCCCGTCGGCGATGACGTCCCGATGCGACCCGCTGGAGACCGCCACGACGGGAACGCCGAGCACCATGGCCTCCACCGCGCGCCACGGCCAGCCTGCCACCGCATCCGTCGCGACATAGGCGGATGCGCCGTCTAGTACCGCTGCACGATCCTCGACGCTCAGTGCCCCCCGCACATGCGTGCGCCTCTCCGGCAGTCCTGCCGCCGCAGCGGCGTCGGCGTGACGAGGCTCCGCCCCTTCGGGCGCGTCGATGACCACCGCGTCGAGGCCGGCGGCCACCGCACCCCGGAAGCCGTCGGACAGACTCGAGACGGACCCGGTCAGAACCACGTACTCGTCGGGCAGCGAGAGAGCGCGGCGACGCTCGGACGCGTCACCGGGAGCACGGAATCCCTGAGGCGGTGCACCGGCGATCACACGGAGACGGTCGCCGATCTTCGCGAGCTCGGACAGACGCTCCGCGACGGCGTGAGAGGGCACCACGACCGCGTCGGCATGCCTGACGGCGCGTCGGAGCATACCGCGCTGCCAGGCGACGCTGCCTTTGGAGAGCGTCTCCGGCGCTTCCCATGCGCGCAGATCCCACACCGTGACCGTGGTCTGGTCGTTGTCGTGCACGCGATCGTGGCGCACGAGCGGGGCCATGAGCGTCGGCGAATGGATCAGTCCCCCGCCGACACCGGGAACGATCCCGAGCTGCCAGGCGGCAGCGAGTTCGCGGCGCCCCATGCCGAGGGTGCGGACGTCCCCGATTCCCGCCACGGGCACGGTCGCGCCCGACGGGACGATGGCATCGACCGCGCACCCGGAGGGCGCCGTCGCGACCAGTCCTGCCGCGAGTCCCACCGCGGCGTCCGCATGATCGGCATCGACGACGCTCACGAGCTGATCCAGAACAACACGCAGCCGAGCACCCATGCCCACAGGCTATCTTCGCCGTGCCGCTCCCCCACGGAACGCGCCGACCGCGCCGCCCGAATGTCAGCGTTCGCACAGTTTTCCCCCACCACCACTGCAGCGGTTCGTGCTTGAATGCTCGGGTGAGCGATGGTCGACTTCCCGTCCGGCGCCGATGGATCGGGTGGACCGTCGGTGTTCTGCTCTCCCTTCTCCTGATCGCCATCGGCTGGGTCTGCATCCGTGGGATCGGCGCGGTGAACGACCTCCAGCAGGTGGCGAAAGGCGCCTCTCAGCTGAAGTCTTCGATCGCGGCCGGAGACCTCGAGGGCGCCAAGCCGCTCGCGAAGAGCATCGCGCACAACGCGGAGTCCGCTCGCAGCCTGACGTCCGACCCCGTGTGGCACGCGTTCGGCGCCCTGCCATGGATCGGACCGAACTTCAGCGCGGTGAGCGAGATCGCCGAAATCGCCGACGACGTGTCGGCCGACGCGCTCACGCCCCTCCTCGACGTGGCGGCGGACTTCGATCTGGCGAGCCTGGGCTTCGCCGGCGGGGCGATCGATCTGGCGCCGTTCGCAGAGATCGCCGGCCCGCTCGGCACGGCCGACACAGCGCTCAGCACCGCGCAGCTGCACGCACGACGCATCGACGCCGACGCCACGCTCCCGCCGCTCGCCGACGCCATCCGCACCATGCGCTCATCCGTCACCGAGGCCGCGACGGTCGTGGGTTCGCTCCATGGCGCGGCCGTGCTGCTGCCCACCATGCTCGGCGGCGAGGGACCGCGCAACTACGTACTCGCGATGCAGAACAACGCCGAGCTGCGCTCGTCGGGCGGCATCATCGGATCCATCGCCCTGTTGCACGCCGAGGGGGGCAGGATCACCCTCCAGAGCCAGGCGTCGACGCGGGACTTCCCTCCGCTCGACACCGCGCTGCCCCTCAGCGACTCGACGATCGCGCTCTTCGAGGACCGTCCCGGCCGCTATCTGCAGAACATCACGAGCATCCCCGACTTCAGCGAGGCAGGAGCTGCCATCGCCGCCCGCTGGGAGGGTCGATTCGGTGGGACCGTCGACGGCGTCATCGCCGTGGACGCCGTCGTCGCGAAGCATCTGATCGCGGCGACCGGAGACCTCACGTTCGGCCCGTTCACGGCGTCGCCCGAGAACGTCACCGACATCCTGCTCTCAGAGATCTACGCCGCGGTTCCCGATCCCGCCGTGCAGGACGAGATCTTCGCGCAGGCCGCAGGAGCGCTCTTCGGCGCCGCGCTGTCCGGAGGAGACCCGCGCGCACTGATCGGAGCACTGGCGACGTCGGCGGAGGAGGGCCGCATCCGGATCTGGAGCGCCCATGACGACGAAGAGGCCGTGCTCGCCGGCTCTGCACTGGGGGGCACGATTCCCACCGACAGCGTCGATGCGACCTACGTGGGGGTGCTGATGAACGACACCACCGGCGGCAAGATGGACTTCTACACCCGCGCATCCATCTCGACATCGGTCGGGAGCTGCCAGGGGACCCCGACCACGCAGGTGCGGGTGACATGGACCAACACGGCCCCCGCCGACGCCGCCACCTCGTTGCCGCCCTACGTCACGGCGGACGGCTTCTACGGCGTGCCCGCAGGCACGGTGCGCACGCTGATCGCCGTGTACGGCCCCGAGGGGGCGACGCCGTCGCGCATCGACCGGGACGGCGCAGAAGAGGGCGTGCAGACGGCGATGATCGGCGACCGCTCGGCTGTGCAGCACGAGGTCTCCCTCGCGCCGGGCGAATCGACGACAGTCACGGTCGAGTTCCAGGGCACCGGTGCGGGAGAGCGACTCACGGAGGTGCGGCACACCCCGCTGATCCACACCCCCGACACGACACGGGAGCCCCTCCGATGCGCCTCGTGACATTCCCGGCTCGATAGGGTACTGTCGACTCACTGGGGAATATCTGGCGTCTGCCATCCTGCCGTGGGGGCAGGAAGACGCCACGCAGTTGGATGCAGGGGTGTGTCCAAAAGCGATTCCGCGTGAAATTTCTGGGGAGAAATCATGCTGAAGAAACTGGCTGTCATCAGCCTTGCCGCTGGCGCGCTCGTACTCGTCGCGCCCACTGTGGCCACCGCTGCGCCGACTGTACCGGCCGCGTCGTCCGACTCGTATCCGACGCCTCCCGGCGCCAAGGTCGGCGACCCGATCATCGACATCTGCGAAGTCTCGACGATCGTGTTCGGTCCGGGGTATTTCCTGGCGTCCGAGAACGTCAACGTGTCGGTGTCCGGCTACAACGCCGGCAAGGCCGCCGTCTCCGGCAACATCGCCGGCGCCGACGGAAGCCTGACCCTCACGTTCCGTCCGCCGTCCGACGGTGAGGGCTCCTACGCCGTCGCCTTCAACGGCTCGCGTTCGTACACCGCCACGATCACGGTTTCGCACGGCCACGATGCGGCCACCAGCTGCGACCACGATCCCGGGGTTGCGACCGCGGGTTCGGAGCTGCCGCTCACCGGTGGCGGCATCGAGCTGGCCCTCACCGGCGGAAGCGTGTCGCCCTGGGTCCTCGGCGGCGGAGCAGCAGCTCTGGTCGCCGGTGGAGCCCTCGTCGCGGTGGGAGCATCGCGCCGCAAGCGCGCCTAGGTCCGGCTGCCGCCTCGTGCGGTGGTCGACTGGACGACGGTGATCCCTCCCCCTCCGATCACCGTCGTCTGGTGCATCCGGTGGAATCCACCGGAAGCCCACGGTCGTTCTCCTTCGGGAGACGGCCGTGGGCTTTGTCGTTCATGGCGTCGGCACAGAGGGGCGCGCATGGGGTGCCGAGCGGGTAGCTCGACCTCACGCGGGCGTGATCACGGCTCGGGCGTCGACGTCTCCGTCGGCGGATGCAGCTTCTGCTGGATCAAGTCGTGGATGAAGGCGTAGTCGGGCTGGTGCTCGTCCACTCCGGTGTCGGGGGTGAGCTCGATCGACGTGACCGGCTGCTCCTTCGCCTTGAGCATCAGGTCGAAGAACTCCGGCAGTTTGTCCGACGGGAGATCCGTGCTGATCAGGGCCGTGCCGGCCGCTGCAACCTCGTTGAATCGGGTGAGGACGGTCTGAGGCGTGAACTGGGCGAGGATGGCGGCCTGCAGCTCCCGCTGACGCTTCATCCGGTCCCAGTCACTGGTCGTGTAGCGCGAGCGGGCGTACCACTGCGCCGTGTCGCCGTCCATGCGCTGCGTTCCCGGTTCGATCCAGCCGATGGCCCACTCGTTCACGTCGGTGCCCGTCCACCCCTCGGGCGGACCACCCTTGGGCAGCCGCTCCGTGACGTCGATCTCGACACCACCCAGTGCATCGACGAGCTCAGCGAAGCCGTGCATGTCGACGAACACGTAGTACGGGATCTCGATCCCGAGTACGCCTTCGGCCGCATCCTTCGTCGCCTCGATACCCGGTTCCGACCCGTTGGCCACGGCGTCGGGGTAGAGACCGGCGCCGGCGTCTTCCCGGCAGACCTCGGCGGCGTTGCGCACGTGGTTCATCCATCCGTTCCAGCCGCAGGTAGAGGAGCCGTGGCCCTCGAACCCCTCCGGATACAGCCCCTGCATCGGGCTGCCGTCGCTGAACGGCGCGTTGGGGAGCTCTCGGGGGATGCCGGTGATCGTCACGGCACCGGTGTCGGCGTTCACCGAGACCACCGAGATGCTGTCGAACCTCATGGAGTCGCGGCCGTCGCCGCTGTCGGCTCCGAGGAGGAGGATGTTGTAGTAGCCGTCGCTGGGCTGCACACTGGGACCGCTCTGTCCGAAGATCGAGCCGATGGTGTTGCGCACCGATCCGACGGCGGTGGCTGCGTATCCCGCCCCGCCGCCGACGAGTCCCAGCAGCACCAGCGCCACGACGGGGATGGCGAGTCGGGAGACTCCTGGCACCTTCACAAGGCGCACCAGGCGCAGAGTGTCGAACGTGAGCACCACCCAGAGCACGACGTATCCCACCAGCAGCACCTGAACGATCGTCAGCACGGCGGCCGAGAAGAAACCGCCGCCGATCGTGAGCCACAGCAGGACAGGGCGTGCGAAGAGCGCGAGTCCGAGAGCGACGATCGCGAGGACCCAGGAGACCAGTGTGGCGCCGAGCCCGAAACGGCCGAGGCGGCGGTTGCCGGCGAGGACCTGGGCGGAACCCGGCACCAGAAGGTTCACGGCGACCAGCCACCACCCGCGTTTGGTCATCATCCCCGAATCGGCGGAGTCCGGGTGCCGCAGCGGCCGGGTCTCGATCAGCGGGCGCCGTGTTGCGCGCGGAGGCGCAAGAGTCACAGGGAGGCCTTCAGCCGTTCGTTCTTCTCCTCGACCTGCGCCTCGAGATCGCGCGCGTACTCCTCGACGCGGTCAGCGAGAGCGGCGTCGGCCGTTCCGAGGATCCGTGCGGCGAGCAGACCCGCATTGCGAGCGCCGCCGATGGAGACCGTCGCGACCGGGATGCCGGCGGGCATCTGCACGATGGACAGCAGGGAGTCCATGCCGTCGAGATACGCGAGAGGCACAGGGACACCCACCACGGGGAGCGGAGTCATCGAGGCGAGCATTCCCGGAAGGTGGGCTGCTCCCCCGGCGCCGGCGATGATGACGCGGATGCCGCGCGAGCGCGCTTCTCGCGCATACGACATGAGCTTGTCCGGGGTGCGGTGTGCGGATACCACCTCGACCTCGTGCGGGATGCCGAAGTCCGTGAGCGCCTGGGACGCGTCGCTCATCACACGCCAGTCGGAGTCGGATCCCATCACGACGCCGACCAGAGGCTCGGCGGAAGAGTGCAGTGGCTCGGTCACCAGATCAGGGTACGGTCTGCCGCTGTGAGATTCCCCGAACGGCACGCCTCTTGCCCCGCATGTGTCGGCGAAGAGGCGATGCGGGCTGCGGATCAGTCGAAGTGTGCGGCGACGGCCCTGGCGACGTAGACCGCGTCGTCGAGGTCGTCGTCGGCGACATTCACGTGTCCGACCTTGCGGCCCGGTCTCGGCGCCTTCCCGTAGGTGTGGATCTTCGCCTGCGGGTGCTCGGCCATCGCCGCGCCGAAACGCTCGTCGAGCGTCCCCTCGACGGGTCCGCCGAGGATGTTGACCATCACGGACCACGCGGCTCGCGGCGTGGTGCTCCCGAGAGGAAGATCGGCGACGGCACGCAGGTGCTGTTCGAACTGGCCGGTGACGGCGCCGTCCTGGCTCCAGTGCCCGCTGTTGTGCGGCCGCATGGCGAGCTCGTTCACGAGGATGCGCTCGTCGTCGGTCTCGAACAGCTC
Source organism: Microbacterium sp. Root1433D1 (assembly GCF_001426835.1). Taxonomy (NCBI): domain Bacteria; kingdom Bacillati; phylum Actinomycetota; class Actinomycetes; order Micrococcales; family Microbacteriaceae; genus Microbacterium; species Microbacterium sp. Root1433D1. Next base: position 13,643 of record NZ_LMFN01000001.1, read on the forward strand.
GACCGCGAGCATCCCGGTCACGCCGAGCCCTTCGGCGATGGTGCGGCCGATCGCCTCCGCGACCTCGGTCAGGCGCTCGGCGGCGGCGGGGGCCGGAGCGATGACCTCGGCGCACACGCCGTCACGCTGAACGGTCTCCACCACGGGATAGGCGACGATCTCACCGCCCGCTCGACGGGCGACCTGCTGCGCGAGCTCGCGCACGAACGGGACGAGCTCCTCGACGAGAAGCGCCTCCCCCTCGGCGAGCGCTTCCAGCCAGTCCTGCGCGTCCCGTGCTGCACGGACGACGCGCACGCCCTTGCCGTCGTAGCCTCCGCGCGGAGTCTTCACCACTCCTGCTCCTGCGTGCTCGTCGAGGAACGCCTGCAGCTCGGTCGTGGTGCGCACAGCCGCCCAGTCGGGCTGGGGCACTCCGAGTTCCGCGAGACGCGCGCGCATCACGAGCTTGTCCTGCGCGTACTGGAGGGCGTCCGGCCCCGGGTGCACGACGACGCCGTCTTCGACGAGCTGACGGAGAACGTCCTGCGGCACGTGCTCGTGGTCGAAGGTCACGACATCGACGTCGGCCGCGAAGGCGCGCACGGTCTCCAGATCCCGGTAGTCGCCGACCGCGGTGGCCGCGAGTCCGGCGGACATCCCTTCACCCTCGGCGAGCACTCGCAGTTCGAGTCCGAGTTCGACCGCCGGAGCGATCATCATCCGGGCCAGCTGTCCTCCGCCGATCACGCCAACACGCAGCGCCATGTGCCGCCTCCATTCGTCTGCCCCCATTCTCCCGCACCGATGCGGGCATGCACGACAGATTGCGGATCGGCGGCACGGATGACCGCGCTCGGCCGCCTGAACGCCGCCGGATTCAGTCGCCGACGGCCTGCGCGTCGCGGTGCGCGAGAATCTGCCCGACCTCGATCTGGTCGGCGAGGGTCTCATGCACGAGGGTCACGTTCGGGACGTTCGCCAACCGCAGCGGCGTGTCGACGCCGTTCGACAGCGTGATCGTGCCCGAGCCCCACAGCCGCTGCAGCGGACCGCGGCGAACGGCGATGGTGTAGCCCCGGGCATGGGACATCTCGTGACGCCGACGGGAACCGATTCCCTGGCGGGCGATGACCCTCCTGGTCGTGACGGTGGTGCTCCGCGAGTACCAGATGACGAACGGCAGCACGGCGGCCAGCAGCACCAGAGCCCCGGCGGCGGTGAGGAGCATCCAGTCCTCGATACCCTCCGGCAGATTGCCGAAGAAGTACCCCGTCGCCCCGAAAGTCGCGATGAGCACGAGTGCCGACCAGAACAGGCGACGTGCGTGGCTCCGGAAGCGCGCGATCAGCAGCTCCTCCGAAGGCGTACCGGGCGGCGGCATCAGGGGCCTCCCGCCGAGCGTCACAGGCTGGGTCACCCCACCATTGTGCCCGTGATCTGCGACAAAGCCGTTTGTGCGGCGGCGTGTCAGGTTCCGGCCGGCCGCACGTGCACGACGTCGCCGGCGGAGATCGGGTACTCCCGACCATCCGATTCGACCAGAAGACGGCCCTCCGCATCGATCGCCGTGGCCACCCCGTCGAGGGAGCGGCCGGCCGGCAGAGACACGCTGACCCTCAGCCCGAGCGTCGCGCAGCGGGCGGACACGACACCGTGCAGGCCGCTCACGACGGCGTCCCCAGAGGCGGTCAGCGCCGACAGGTGCCCGTCGAGCTTCTCGAGGTAGGCAGACAGCAAACGGTCCTCGTCCACGACGACGCCGAGGGATGCGAACGACGTCGCCGTCGGCACAGGGAGCTGCTCGATCGTCATGGCCGTGTTGACGCCCGCCCCGACGATCACCGCCGCCGTCGTCGCCTCCGCGAGGATGCCGCAGATCTTCCGCCCGTCGACGAGAACATCATTCGGCCACTTCACGGCGACGTCATGTCCGACGAGCTGCTCGGCGATCGCCTCCGTCATCGCCGCACCAGCGGCGAGCGGGATCCATCCCCGCGCGGCCGGATCGGCCGGAATCGTGCGCAGCAGCACCGAGATCGCGAGAGCGGAATCCGCCGGCGCGACCCACGTGCGATCGAGGCGACCACGTCCGGCCGTCTGGTTGCGCGTGACCAGGGTCGCCAGGTGCGGCCAGCCCTCGGCGTCAGCCGCTTTCGCCCGCAGGTCGGCATTCGTCGAACCGGTGTCCGCCACCAGCTCGAGGCGAGGCACGATCGCGCTCGCGAGCGGGAAGTCCATCCTCAGGCGTCCTCGTCGTCTGTTTCTTCGTCGTCGTCGTCCTCGTCTTCGCGGACGGTTCCGACCTCATGCGCCTGCCAACGCTCCCACTCCTGCATGAGGCGCTCGACCGCGGCATGGAACTTCGCGGTCGCCACCCCCTGCGTGGTGTCGCCGAAGTAGTGCTGGACCCACATCCGCAGCCGGGCGATCGCAGCCTCATCGGCTCGGACCCGATCGACCTCGGCGACGATGTCGACCGCAGCCTCCGCGGTCAGCCATTCGCAATCCGACAGGTAGCCCTGCGTGTCGATCGATGCCTGCTCGTCCGTCGGACGCGTGATCATCAGCGGCTTTCCGGCGGCGAGCCGGTCGTAGACCATGGCGGAGATGTCGACGATGGCGACGTCGGCCGCGGTGAGCTGCCAGCCCAACTCCGGAGCCGCGTCGTAGACATGGTGAGCGGTCGCGTCCGCGGCATTCGCCGCTTCGATCGCGGCCACGATCCGTCGATGCGCGGCGCCGTACGCCTCATCGACCACGCCACTGCGGGGATGGGGGCGGTAGATCACACGGTGGGCACCGGTCGCCAGCAGCCGGCTCACGAGCTCCTCGCCGTGCGAAGCGATCGAACCGTAGTGGGCGCTGGGACGGTCGCCTTCCCAGGTCGGCGCATAGAGCACGACGGTCCGCTCATCGGGCGTGTACGGAAGCGTTCCGGAGTAGTGATCGGCCTGCGGGCGCCCGATCTCGATCGTGCGGTGGTTCACGTCGTAATCCCACAGCGTGCGCGAGAGACGATCCCGAGCGGCCTGTCCGGCGACGAAGGCGTAGTCGTAGGCCTTGTACTGGTTCGTCGTCATGTACATCTTGTCGGACTCGCCGTGATTGATGAACACATGCCAGCGCCGCCCGTACCGGAACATCTGGAAGTTCCTGGTGTTCTGGTTGACGTACAGCACGATGCGGATGTCCTGGGTGGCGATGAACCGCTCCAGATCGCGCACCTTCGGGACGAACACCACCGGAGGGGCGTCTTCTTCGAGGAGCTTCTCGGTCCCGGTGGCCTGCCGGGAGAGCACGACGACGGGCCAGCGCTTCGCGAGCTCGGCGAGCGGGCGGTACCACTGACGCATCTGGTACATGTTCACGGCACCGTCGGCGAAGTAGACCGCGACCTTGAAGTGGTCGGTCGGAAACGGCTCGCGCTCGGCGAGCCGGCGTCGCACGCGCTGCACCGCGGTGCGAGACGCGAGCGCCCGCTTCAGCAGACGGTATGCCTTCTTCGCGTCAGACAGTGCACCCATCCCTCCAGAATAGTTCGTCCGCGTCCGATCCTCCCGCCGCAGCCCGTCCAGCGGACTGCGGACGCCCTGCCGCGCCCTCGATCAGGGAACGTGCGTGGACACCGTGCCATGATCATCATGTGCGCGCCGACGAATTCTCCGCCCCCCTGCCCGGGGTGTCCTTCGTGATGCCGGTGCTCAACGAACGCGCGTACCTCGAGCACGCGATCGCCTCGGTGCTCGCTCAGGATGTCGATGTCCCCACCGAGCTCGTGCTCGCGCTGGGCCCGTCGACGGATGGCACGACCGAGCTCGCCCGACGACTCGCGGCGACGGACGACCGCATCCGGCTGGTGGACAACCCTGCGGCGCACATCCCGGTGGGACTGAACGCCGCGATCCGGGCAAGCCGCTACGGCACGATCGTGCGCGTCGACGCGCACTCCGAACTCTCCCCCGGTTACGCCGCCCTGGCGTTGCAGACTCTGGAGCGCACCGGATCGGCGAACGTCGGCGGCGTGATGCACGCCGAGGGGCGCACGCCCTTCCAGAAGGCGGTCGCTCGTCTGTACAACTCCCCTGTCGGGCTCGGCGGAGGCGCCTATCACGGGAGTTCGCAGGAGGGCGAGGCGGAGTCGGCGTACCTCGGCGTGATGCGGCGCGACGTTCTCGATGAGGTCGGGCTGTTCGACGAGTCGATCCGACGTGGCGAGGACTGGGAGCTCAACCTACGGATCCGACAGGCCGGCCACAAGGTGTGGTTCGACCCCGATCTGTCGGTCACCTACTGGCCGCGGGAGAGCTGGCTGCGACTGGCTCGGCAGTTCCGCGCGACGGGCGCCTGGCGCGGTGAGCTCGTGCGTCGGTTCGGTCGCCGCAACGGGATCCGCTATTTCGCCCCGCCCGCGCTCGTGGTGGTCGTGGCCCTCGCCGTGGTCATCGGTGTCCTGCAGCTGACAGGGGTGCTCAGCGGAGCGGCGTCTCTGATCGCATCGATCCTCGTCTACGTGCCGCTCGCGCTGTATCTGCTGCTCGTGATCGGTGTGGCGCTCGCGCCCGGCGGAGGGGGCGTGCGCCAGCGGATGTGGACGCTCCTGGTGCTGCCGACGATGCACATCTCCTGGGGCCTGGGCTTCCTGGGTGGTGTGCTGCGCGGCGCCCGCGACACCGTCGACGCCTCGCGCCTCGGCACCCGGAACACACCTCTCCCCTGACGCGGCCGGGCGGGCTCAGGGCGTGACGAACCCCAGATCGAGGATGCGGTCGACCACACGCTGCGCGGCATGACCGTCGTCGCGGGAGTTGAACTGCTTCCGCCAGGCCGCATAGCGATCCGCGTACGCGGCCACGTGGCCCGCGTCGTCCAGAGCGGCCGCGAGCTCCTCCTGAGTGCGCACGAGCGGACCGGGTGCGCGCTCCGCGAGGTCGAAGTAGAACCCGCGCAGCTGTCCGCGATAATGATCGATGTCGGGCACCAGGAAGTACATCGGCTTTCCGGTGACGCTGAAGTCGAACATCACCGAGGAGTAGTCGGTGATCAGGGCGTCTGCCGCCAGAAGCAGCCGTGCCGTCTCGGGGTACCCGGTCACATCGATGACACGTGCACCCGCGCGATCGCGTCCCTGTTCCAGAGTGCGGGAGTGACCGCGCACGAGGACCACGGCGTTCGCCTGCTGCGCCAGAAGCTCCGCATCGACGAAGTCGACCATCTCGGCACGGTCATCGCGCCAGGTCGGTGCGTACAGGAGCACGCGCTCCTCGGGCCCGATGCCCAACGCTGCGCGGACCTCGGCAGGGTCGCCGTTGGTGAGCGCATCGTTGCGGGGGTATCCCTCCACCCAGATCGGCCGCCCGAGGAAGGCGTACGCCTTGCGCAGGATGCGCTCGGAATAGGTGTTCTGGGCCAACAGGACGTCCCAGCGCCGGGATTCCTTCACGACCGCGGCCATCCGTCGCGGATCGAAGCCGGGACGGTGCAGGGCGAGCCGCTTGAGCGGTGTGCCGTGCCAGGTCTGGAGCACCTTCTGCCCCGGCTTGCGGGCGAATCGTCGACGCAGCCAGTCGTTGACCACCAGCAGCCGTGCGGCTCCGCGGGCGTGCCACCACTGGGGGCTGCCCTCGACGACGGCGATCGCCCCCTCCGGCACCTCGACCGAGAGGTCGACGACGCTCCAGTAGCGTCGCACCTCGGGTGCGCGCGCTGCGAGCTCGCGATCGATGGCCCGCGGGTTGCATCCGACGCTTCGTCCGTAGAAGCTCTCGAAGAACACGGCGTTCTCTGTGCCGCCCGCCTGAGCGACGTACCGTTCCTCGAGGGTCGAGCGCCCCTCAGCGGTCTCGTACACCGGATCCACCGGCGCGGCGATGCGGACGGTACCGGCATTCAACGCTATCCGAACCCCGGTGAGCACGGTAGGAGCGAGTCGCACATCATCGAGATCGACATCGGCGATCCGCAGCTCGTACGTCCCCGTCGGCAGGGGAAGCGAAGGGCCGCCCCAACGGGAGGCCTGCAACGGGAACGTCGCCTTCCAGGTCTTGCCGCCCCAGGTGACACGAGCCTCGACGTGCGCTCGTGGTCCGACCAGGTCGGCCGTTTCCGGTCGCTGACCGGTCCCTTCGATGATCAGGGCCTCCGCCGCGTCATCGATGCGGGCCGTTGTCATGCTGCTCCCTTCGGCGCGGGAATCCCCCGCGCGCGGATGACCTGGTACACGCGCTCGGTGTTGCGCCCGTCCCGATATGCGTGCATCTCCGCGCTGAGCGTAGCGGAACGCTCGGACGCCGCGTCGTGGGCGGCGGTGTCTTCGAGGAGCGCTTCGAGCTGTGCCAGGAGCTCCGCCCAGTCGGTGGCCGCGTCGGGGCCTGCGACGTCGTCGTACCGGCCGTAGAAGCCACGAGTGCGGGCGTACTCCTCAGCATCCGGAGCCAGGAACAGCACGGGCATGCGCAGCAGACCGACGTCGTATGCGAGCGAGGAGTAGTCGGTGACGAGCACGTCGAACGCGGCGAGCGCCGGCGTCACGTCGGGAAGCATCGCAGCGCCGAGCGCGTGCACCCTGCGGCTCGGAAGCGGGGGCGCATATCCGCCCTCTCCCAGGGGATGAGAGCGCACGAACAGGACGGCGTCGTGCTCTTCGAGGACCCGGACGATGCGGATCCACTCCTCAGCGGTGGGAACGGCGGGGTCGGGAGCCCCATCACGCCAGGTCGGCGCGTAGAGGATGGTGCGCGCGGTATCGGGAACCTCCCCCACGACGCTGCGAAGCAGAGCGGATGCCGCGGACCTCACGTGTTCCGCCGATCCTGCCGAGAGCACGTCGACGCGAGGTTCCCCTGTGACCACCACACGGTCATCACCCAGGCCGAACGCGGACTCCAAGCGCCCCCGTGCGCGGTGCGAAGCGGCCGGGAGCACGCGGATGCGCTGGGCTGCGGCGCGGTAGAGGATACCGACCGCGCGACGCAACAGCGCCGCCGCGGGAACATTCGGAACCTGGGTCGTCGCCGGAGAATCCAGCCCGATCCGCTTCAGCGGGATCCCGTGCCAGAGCTGGACCACGAAAGCGCCGCCGTTCGCGTAGCGGTTCACGTCGCCGAGTCCGTGGGTGACCACGAGCACCCCCGCCCGAGCGGTCGTCCACCATCCGCGCAGTCCGCTCTTGCGCACGGTGCGGATACCGAGGGCGGCAGCGTCCCGATCCTCGCGCTCCGACGCCGTGAGCCAGACGGTGTCGTGGCCCGCCTCGGACGCGTAGCGCTGGAGTGCGAGAGCGCCGTCGCCCACTCCGGCACCGCAGCCGAAGACCCAGCGCCGGCCGCGCGGAAGGAGGAGGGTGCCGATGCGTCCGACGGCATACAACGGGATCCGGAGGAGCTTGGCCGCATTGCCGGTGCCGAAAGAGAAGGACGCCACTCCGCGAGCCTATCGCGGCGGTGGCGTCCTTCCCTGTGCGTGGTGGGGTCAGCCGGCGAGTTCGCCGAGCGTCACCTCGATGTCGTACTCCTTGCCGCCGCGCACGTAGGTGACCTTGGCATCGCTGCCGGCCGCCGCCGCGCGCACCTGCGCGGTGAGATCGCTCGCGCTGGTGATCGGGACGCCGTTGAACCTGGTGACGATGTCGCCCTCCTGGATACCCGCAGCTGCGGCGGCGCCGCCGTCGGTCGCCTTGGCGATGTACGCCCCGGAGACGGTAGCGCCCTGCACGCTCGAGGCATCCTGGACGGACGCGCCGAGCAGGCCGTGCGTCGCCGCACCGTCGGCGATGATCTCGTCCGACACCCGCTTGGCGATGTTCGACGGGATGGCGAACCCGATACCGATCGACCCCGACTCTTCGGAGCTTCCCGAACTCGCGATGGCCACGTTGATGCCGATCAGCTCGCCCTTGCTGTTCACGAGCGCGCCGCCGGAGTTGCCGTGGTTGATCGCGGCGTCCGTCTGGATCACGGCGATCGAGATGGAGTCCGAGGTCTGCGGCGTGCCGCTTCCGGGGATGTCGAACTGGAACGGCCCCTGGCCCTGACCCTGATCCGGCGTCTGCTGCTGGTCCGGGGCGTCCTCGGAGGAGGAGTCGGGCAGGGCGGACGAGGCGATCTGGATGCTGCGGTTCAACGCACTCACGATGCCGGTGGTGACGGAGTTCGCGAGCCCGAGAGGAGCGCCGAGCGCCACAGCGGTGTCGCCGACGTTGAGCTTCGAGGAATCGGCGAAGTCCATCGGGGTCAGCCCCTTGGCGTCCTTCAGCTTGATCACGGCGAGGTCGTAGATCGGGTCTGTCCCGACCACGGTCGCCTCGAAGATGCGCCCGTCCGATGTGGTCACGCGGATCGTCGGATCGGCGACCGCGCCGCCGAGGGTCACGACGTGCGTGTTGGTGAGCACGTAGCCGTCATCGCTGATGATGACACCGGATCCGCTGCCTCCCTGATCGGCGCCCGCCACCTCGATGGTGACGACGGACGGGAGTGCGGCCGTCGCGACCGCTGTGGTCTCGTTGACCGATCCGGGGTTGTTCACCGTCACCGTCTGCGGACCGGAGGCCGTGCCGGAGGACGGGCGGTCCTGGAGGCCGTTCAGCAGCGCACCGCCGCCGAACCCGGCGACGCCGCCGACCAGAGCGGCCGCGACGATGAAGGCGGCGAACTTCGCGCCCCCACGAGGCTTCTGCTCCTTGGTCTTCGCGCCATCGCCCTGCGTGCCGTACGCGGCGCCGCCGTCGAGCGGCTGCGTGGGCTGGGTGTAGGACGCCGCGGTGGGGATGCCGAAGGCGGCTCCCTGCGCGGTGGCTGCGCCCGGCGCGCCGGCGGCAGATGCTGCGTAGCCGTGAGGGACCGGAGCGATCACGGGCGCGGCCGGGGCCTGCGAGGTGAACGTCGACGGCATCTGATGCCCCTGCATAGGGGCGGCAGCGGCCGGCGCGTTGGGCGCCGGGGCGGCAGCGGCCGGCGCGTTGGGCGCCGGGGCGGCAGCGGCCGGCGCGGTCGTGTCAGCGGCGGCATCCGTCACCGGCTGAGCGGCGATCTGTGCGGCCTCGGTGGACGGCGTGGCGTCGTTCGACGCGGATGCCGACTGGTCCTGGGGGTTGTCTTCGTTCATGGTGTGTGCTCCTTCGACGACCATTTCAGAATGACGCCTGTATCTGTGCGTTCCTTATGCCGAAGATGAGTTTCAGCTATGGCCTTAGCCTGTTCTTCATGAGTGTCATTCCCGGCGCATGGCGTCGTACCGCAGCGGGGGCAGGTCTGCTCGCTGCCGACGGAACCGTCGCGCCCACCATCTTCGCAGAGATGTCGGCAGCGGCGGCTCGAACCGGGGCGATCAATCTCGGCCAGGGCTTCCCCGACGAGGACGGTCCCGCAGAGGTGCTGGAGGCGGCGCGAGCCGCCATCGCGAGCGGAGCCAATCAGTACCCGCCCGGTCGCGGCACACCGGATCTCCTCGATGCCATCAGCGAGCATCAGCGGCGCTTCTACGGGCTCCGTGTCGATCCTTCCAGCGAGGTGATCGTGACGGCCGGAGCGACGGAGGCCCTGACCGCGACCCTGCTGGCGCTGATCGACGGCCCCGAAGACGAGGTCGTCGTGTTCGAGCCCTACTACGACTCCTATGCCGCCGCCGTGGCACTCGCGGGGGCACGGCTGCGCACGGTTCCGCTGCGCGCGCCGGACTTCCAACCCGACCTCGAGCGGCTCGCCGCGACGGTGAGCGATCGCACCAGGATCATCCTGGTCAACGACCCGCACAATCCCACGGGAGCGATCTTCGGGCGTGAGGTGCTCGAAGAGGTGGTGCGCCTGGCGGAGAAGCACGATGCGATCATCGTCACCGACGAGGTGTACGAGCATCTGGCGTTCCATGCCGCGCACACCCCGATCGCCACGCTCCCCGGAGCATCCGCGCGCACGCTGACGATCTCGTCCGCCGGGAAGACCTTCTCCACGACGGGGTGGAAGATCGGATGGGTGCATGGACCGGCCGCGCTCATCACGGCCGTGCTCACCGTGAAGCAGTACCTCACCTACGTCAACGGCTCGCCATTTCAGCCGGCTGTCGCCGTGGGGCTGCGGATGGACGACGCGTACTTCACGGACGCGGCCGCCGTGCTCGCCCACAAGCACGGGATCCTCGGCGACGGGCTGAGGGCGGCCGGATTCACCGTGCACGCACCTCAGGGCGGCTACTTCACCGTCGCGGATGCGACGGCGCTGGGCGGACAGGACGCCGCGGCCTTCTGCCGGGCCCTGCCGGAGCGCGTGGGCGTCGTGGCGATCCCGCTCACAGCCTTCGTCTCCGAGGAGCACAGGAGCGAATACGCGGGCCTGGTGCGCTTCGCCGCCTGCAAGCGCGTCGAGGTCCTCGAAGAGGCGGCGACGCGCCTCGCCCGCTTCTCCGCGTGACCGCACCTGCTGTGCCGGACCCGGGCCCGGTTCGCGCCTAGGCTTCGGGGGCCACGACCTCACGAGGAGTGACGGAGTACCGCCGCACGCGCAGCGACGGGTTCGTGATCCGCACGCGCTCGATCGTCTCCCTCTCGACCACCGCGACGGCGATCCCGGGAGCGGTTCCCACTCCGGCGAGTACGACGCCCTGGGGATCGACGATCTGCGAGTGTCCCACCCCGATCGGGGTCGGATGGCCTGCCGCGACCACGTAGACGGTGTTCTCGATCGCACGAGCGGCGAGCAGCGTCGTCCAGTGGTGCTCCTTGAGCGGCCCCCTGACCCACTCGGCCGGCACGACCAGGGCATCGGCCTGCGCATCGACCAGGGAACGGGCCACTTCAGGGAAGCGGAGGTCGTAACAGGTCATGAGCCCGAAACGCAGGCCCCCCAGCTCGAAAGTTGCGGCCTCCCCCACCTCACCCGGCTCCACCCAGTCGGACTCGGTCTGGCCGAACGCGTCGTACAGGTGCTGCTTGCGGTACACGGCGAGGACGCGGTCACCCCGCACGGCCACCACGGTGTTGCGCACTCGATGCCCGTCGGTCGCCCGTTCGGCCAGACCCGCGACGATCACGACGGCGTACTCGGAGGCCAGTGCCCTCAGGGTCTCGACGAACTCCCCGTCGAGGTCCTCCGCATTGGCAGCCAGGCTCTCGTCCATGGGGTCGACGAAGTAACTCGAGTACTCAGGGAACACGATCAGCTTCGCCCCCCGCCCGGCGGCGTCGGCCGTCAGCGCGGCGATCCGCTCCCGGTTCTCGGCTCGGGAGGCGGTCGGCGCGAACTGGCACACGGCGACGGGGACGGCTGCGGTCTCGGACATGTCTCCATCCTCTCGCATCGACACGCCCGGGACGTCGCCCGGAGGCCCCCAGGATTCGCCCGCCTTCGGAATCCGTGATAAGTTACTTCTTGTGCCGCGGGGTGGAGCAGTTCGGTAGCTCGCCGGGCTCATAACCCGGAGGTCGCAGGTTCAAATCCTGTCCCCGCAACAAGAAAGGCCCCGAGATCATCACGATCTCGGGGCCTTGTCCTTTTTGGGCCGAGTCCTATTCGACAAATTCAGTCGACAGTTGGCCGATTGGGGCGAACGGCTGCGAAGTGCTCCTCGGCGAGATCAGCAGGCTCCTCCAAAACGGAATCGGTATCCCCAGCGACCTGAGCAGCTCTGTCTTCGACATCCGCTCAGGGAGCCGGCCGGTTGACGCGGCATATCTCACCGGAACGACAACCTGGGGCTCTCACGCGGTTCGCCTCGATGACCTGTCGATAACAGACTTCAACTATCAGTTCAGTGCTGAGGTGGCAGATCCGACTCTCTTCACCCCGCGATTCCACTGCGACACGAACGCCAATCGTTGCTTCTACTCGAACGGGGAAGAAGCGGGCCTCTAAAGAGAAGAGACGCCGAACCGGCTACGCGCCGGCACTATGCCCCGATACTCCACCTGAAGTGTCGGGGCATAGATGCGCACAGCGAGGCCTCGATTGAGATCAATGGTGAGCGTGCCCGATAGGCTCGCGTCTGCACGGCCCGTCAAACTGACCGTGAGTAGGCTGCCCACGCGATCGGCGTCAACCATGCGGTAGAGGTCGTGACGGCGCCCCCAGATCGGTAGGGACATCGGGAAGGCTAGGCGCACTGGAAGGGGCTCTGTGAGCAATGCACTGGCCTGGCGCTGCACTATCTGCCCGTCAGTGCCAAACGAGCGCGTCGTGTCGTCATAAGACTGCTGCCTACCGGTCCGAGGGTCGACGAGGACATACGACGAGTGCATCGGTTCGGCGTGAAGCTCGAGGCTCTGAGGCTCTTCGCCCGGATCTTGCACGATGACTTCACAAGAGAAGGTCCGAACCAGACGCCAGTCAGTCAAAGTCGCGACAGCATCCATGAGCAGCGAGGTGGACTTCTCAGACAAGCTCAGGTCCTTCCTTCGGCCTTCAGGCCCCAGATGGGCCCACCGCGGGGCGTGCGCAACCTACGGGCACCTTCGTGATCGTACCGGCACGAGCGGCCGACAGCTGATCGCCACCGGTCGAGCGGAAACGAGTTCTCACTTGGAATCGCGAGCCGAACGTAATCGCATATCGAACTATCTGACTCGGAGAAATCCAAGCCAGAGGGCCTTTCGCTTTGCCCGGACGATGCCGGGCGCCACCCCGATACGAGAATGGGCGCCCCCTCGGGGGCGCCCATTCTGTTCGGTGCTGCGGATCAGTTGCCCGCTGCGGAGTCCAGCTCGATCAGCTTCTGAACCGCCACGGTAAGGCGCTCGTCGGCCTCGGCGAACTTCGCGAGGTCTCCGGCCTTCAGCGCGGCCTCACGGTCGAGCAGCGCGGTCTGAGCGGCAGCCAGGGCCTCGGCCTCGGCTCCCGTCGGCTGCGTGGGCTCGGTCGTCGGCACCTCGCCGGTGTCGGGCACCTCGGCGTTCGGATCCGGTTCGACCGTGTCGTCACCGCCGGTGGCACCGGAGTCACCGCCGAAGAGGGTGTCGAGCGCCTCGGTCAGGGTGTTCTCGAAGGCGACGCGATCACCGAAGGCGACCAGCACCTTCTGCAGACGCGGCAGCTGCGTTCCCTCGGACGACTGCACGTAGACGGGCTGCACGTAGAGCAGACCACCACCGACGGGCAGCGTCAGCAGGTTGCCGTAGATGACCTCGGACTCCCCCTGCTGGAGCAGGTTGAGCTGAGGCACGACCGAAGTGTCCGAGTTGTAGGTGTTCTGCACCTGACCGGGACCGGGGACCGTGGTGTCGGTGTCGATCTCGAGCATGCGCAGCTGGCCGTAGCCCTCCGCCTTCACGCCCTTCTCCGAGCCGGCATCCGAATCCACCGCGAGGTAGCCCATCAGCACATCGCGGCTGCCGCCCGCTCCCTGCGAGTTCGGGATGAACGTCGAGAACATCGAGAACCGGGGAGAGTCCTGACCCGGCATCTGCATGGTCAGGTAGTACGGCGGCTGCAGCATCGATTCGCTGCGGGGGTCGTTGGGCGTCTGCCAGCGGTTGTCCTGCTGCGCGAAGGATCCGGCCTTGTCGACGTGATACACGCCGAGGATGTCGCGCTGCACCTTGAACAGGTCGGTCGGGTAGCGCACATGGCTCATGAGCTCCCCCGACATCTCGCTGATCGGCTTCACCGTCGACGGGTAGACCTTCTGCCAGCTCTTGAGCACCGGGTCCTCGTCGTCCCACGCGTACAGCTTCACCGAACCGTCATAGGCATCGACCGTCGCCTTGACGGAGTTGCGGATGTAGTTGATGTCGTCGATCGCGAGGGTCGGCGAGGGGATGTTGGAGTCGGCGATGGCGTCGGACAGGCTCACGCTCGTCGAGTACGGGTAGGTCTGGCTCGTCGTGTAGCCGTCGACGATCCAGACGATGCGGCCGTCCACCACACTCGGGTAGGGGTCGCTGTCGAGCTCGAGGTACGGTGCCACCTTCTGCACGCGCGTCTTGGGGTCGCGGTCGTACAGGATCTGCGAGTCCTCGTTCACGAGGTTCGAGAACAGGATCTGCTCCGACTGGAACTTCAGCGCGTAGAGGAGCTTGGTGAACGTGTCGCCGACCTTCGGGCCGCCGTCGCCGTCGAACGTGGTCTTCGTCTCGCTCGAGCCGTCCTTGCCGCGCGGGTAGTCGATCTCTGCGGGCTCCGAGCCCTCGGGAGCGCCGACGATCGAGTACTCGGGCGAGTTCTCACCGAAGTAGACGCGCGGCTCGAAGTTCTCCCGGTCGGACAGGAATCCCGAAGTGGGGATACCGCGCTCGAGGAACACCGGCTCGCCGTCGGTGGTGCGCTGGTTGCCCGCGGCGGCGACGAGGCCGTAGCCGTGGGTGTAGACCGCGACGCGGTTGTTCCAGTTGTCACCGTCGCCCAGGCCCGACATGTCGAGGTCGCGCACCGACACCACGGTGTCCTGCATCTTCCCGTCGATCTCGTACCGGTCGACGTCCATCGTCTTCTGGAACTGGTAGTACCCGCGGTACTGCTCGAGCTGACGCACCGTCGGCGGGATGACCTTCGGGTCCATGATGCGGGTGGAGGCGGTGGTCTCCGCATCCGCGCGCAGCTGACCCGCCTCGGCGTCGGTCTTGGCGGCGAAGGGCGTGGTCTCGAGGTCTGCGACCCCGTACGCCTCCTTCGTGCCGTCGATGTTCCGCTGGTAGTACTCGGCCTGGTAGGCGTTCTGGTTCGGCTTCACCTGGAAGGTGGTGACCACCCACGGGTATCCGACGCCGACGACGAGCGAGGCCACGATGAGCAGCGCGGTCGCGGCCAGCGGGAAGCGCCAGCGGCCGATGACGGCCGTGACGAAGAAGAGGATCGCCACGACAGCGGCGATGATCGCGAGGATGGCGAGACCGGGGATCGTCGCGTTCACGCCCGTGTACGCCGCACCCGTGATGCGATCGTCGGGCTCGACGAGCGTCTTGTACTGGTCGAGCCAGAGGCTCGCCGCCTGCACGAGCAGGTAGAGACCGGCGATGACCGCGAGCTGGATGCGCGCGGGCTTCGAGATGCGCAGCTCACCCTGACCGATGCGCACCGAGCCGTACAGGTACGACACGAGGGCGGTGACCAGGAGCGAGAGCAGGAGCACGGCGGAGACGAACGCGAGCAGGATCGTGTAGAACGGCATCGCGAACATGTAGAAGCCGGTGTCGATGCCGAACTGCGGGTCGACGTCCGAGGTGGCCACACCGTTGATCCAGAGCCAGACCGTCTTCCACTGCCCCGCGGCCGCGAAGCCGGCGAACAGTCCGAAGAAGATGGGCATGCCCCACATCGCCAGGCGACGCAGCGGCTCGATGACCTCCTGGTACCGGTCCAGCTGCGAGCTGAGCCGCACGTAGACCGGACGCAGCCGGTAGGCGAGCTGGATGACGACGAACAGCGGAACGGCCATCCCGAGGAAGCCCACCACGAACATCACCGCCGTGGCGATCCACTGCGTCGTGAGGACGCCGGTGAAGCCCACCTGGTCGAACCAGAGGAATTCGGTGTAGAGGGAGGCGAACACGAAGAACACCGCGATCAAGGCGGCGATGATCACCAGGGAGATGCCGAGAATGCGTCGTGAGGTTCGAGGCGTGGCCGGATTCGGAGCTGAAGGCGAGGAGGTCACCCCACCATCCTAGGCATCGCTCACTGTGCGCAGGCTGTCATCCCGATCACAGCGCGGTCACGGTGACGTCTGCGCTCAGCTGCCTGCGAGGTCGCAGGTCGGGAGCGCTGAGACGTCGCCGTCGTCCGCGATGACCTCGAGGGCGGCGAGCGACTCCTCGAGCGTCGCCGTGCGGATGACCTGCAGTCCGTCCGGCACGTGTCCGACGACCTCGTCGCAGTTCGCCGCGGGAGCCAGGAAGTAGTCGGCTCCTGCGTCTCGCGCGCCGTAGAGCTTCTGACGGATGCCGCCGATCGGACCGACCGTGCCCGCCGCGTCGATGGTTCCGGTGCCGGCGATGTCCTTCCCGCCGTTGAGCTCCCCTTCGGTCAGCGTGTCGATGATCCCGAGCGCGAACATCATCCCGGCGCTGGGTCCGCCGACGTTGTCGAGCTGGATCGTGACGTCGATCTCGAAGTCGTAGTCGGTGCGCAGCGTGATGCCGATGAGCCATGCGGTCGCGTCGCCCTCGGTGTGCTTCTCCGGGGTGACCTCCACGGTCTGCTCGGCGCCGCCGCGCAGCACGGTGAGCTGCACCGGCGCTCCTGCCGCGGCCTGGATCGCCTCCCGCAGCTGCGTGGCCGAGGAGACCGGAGTTCCGTCGATCGCGGTGATGACGTCATCGGCTTCGAGGATGCCGTCGGCCGGGGAATCCGCCACGGCCTCGACCACGACGACCTCGGCGCCGGTGTCGTATCCGAGCTCGTTCAACGCGGCCGCTGTCGCCTCGTGCTGGGAGTCGACCATCAGCGTGGCGTTGCGCTCGTCGCGCTGCTCGCTCGTCACCCCCTGGGGGAACACCGAGTCGAGGGGGACGACCGCCTTGGACGAATCCATCCACGCCAGGGCGAGCTCGAACCAGCTGGGTGTGCGCTCGCGGTTGCCCACGACCTGCACCGTCGTGAGGTCCAGAGTCCCCGCGGTCTCGAACGTCTCGGCCCCCTCGACGCTGATCAGCGGCACCTGCTCGCCGTCAGCACCCTTCGCGGTGCCGAGGGTGTCGTACACCGGCCCCGGTCGCTGGATCACGTAGGGCGACGGAAGGAACGTCAGCACGACCAGCGCGAGGAGCGCGACGATCAGCGCCCAGACTCCGAGTCCGAGCTTCCCAGACCGCGTTCGATCCACTGCATTCCTCCGTCGTTCGCGAGCGGCGTACACCGATCTGCCCGCATCGGGTTCGCGCGCAGAAACCTGTGACTAGCGTAGATGCCACGGCAACAGAAGTGCTGAGAGGGCGAGCGACATGGCAGACAACGACCCGACACCCGAGGACTTCCAGGAGTTCCTGCGGAAGATGCTCTCGAACCAGAGCGGCGGCGACATCGATCCCGAGGCGCTGCGGGGCGCCTTCGAAGGGATGGACGGCTTCACACTCGACCCCGCGATGATGCAGACGATCATGTCGCAGCTGCAGGGCGCCTTCGGCGGCGACCCCTGGGAGAACGCGCTGCGTCAGGCTCTTTTCATCGCCAACCGCGACGGACAGGGCGTGACCGACGGATCGCGCACCTCGCTCGCCGATTCCTTCGCGCTCGCGAACCTGTGGCTCGGCGAGGCGACGACCATCTCGGAGCTCTCCGAGACCCCGACCGCGATGACCAGGGGCGAGTGGGTGGAGAAGACCCTTCCGGTGTGGAAGGAGATCGCCGATCCCGTGTCGACGAGCATCGCTGACGCGCTGACCTCGGCGTTGGACACGCAGGTGCCCGAAGAGATGCGCGGCGTGGTCCAGGGCGCAGGCCGGCTGATGCGGGGCCTGGGCGGCTCGGTGTTCGCCGCGCAGTTCGGACAGGTGCTCGGCAACCTCTCTCTCGAAGTCGTCTCCGGCGGTGACGTCGGCATCCCGGTGCTGCCCGCAGGCACCGCGGCGATCATCCCGCAGAACCTCACGGCCTTCGGCGAAGGCCTCGAGATCCCCGAAGACCAGATCGCGCTCTACCTCGCCACCCGCGAGCTCGCCTACGCGCGTCTGTACCGGCACGCGAAGTGGCTGCACCTGCACGTCATGGCGCAGATCACCGACTTCGCTCGCGGAGTCACGGTCGACGTGGACGCGCTCGAAGACGTCGCCAGCCGCCTCGATCCCTCGAACCCCGAAGAACTGCGCGCGGCGATCGAGGGTGGTGCGCTCCTGCCCGTGCAGAGCGACGCCCAGCGCGAGGCGCTCACCCGCCTCGAGAACCTCATCGCCACGATCGACGGCTGGGTCGACGTCGTGACCGCCCAGGCGACCTCTCGTCTTCCCGACGGCGCGCGCATCGCGGAAGCCGCCCGGCGCCGGCGCGCGGTCGGCGGACCCGCCGAGGACGCTCTCGGTGCCCTCGTGGGCCTCAAGCTCCGTCCACGGCGCATGCGCGAGGCCTCGGCCATGTGGCAGACGGTGACGGATGCCGTCGGCATCAGCGGGCGAGACTCCCTGTGGGACTACCCGGACCTCATGCCGACCGCCGAGGACATCGACGACCCGAGTGCGCTCGTCGCTCGCCTGCAGGCTGCCGAGCGCGGCGAGCAGCCGGCCGCCGACGAGTTCGACGAGGCCCTCGCCCGCCTGCTCGACGGTGACGACTTCTCGGAGGACGCTCCCGCCGAGGACTCGACGAACGATGCGGACGAAGACGGCGACGCCGCCCCGGAGGGCGACAGGCCGGTCTGAGCGCGAAGGTGCGGGCGGGCCGCGGATTCCGCGGACGCCCGCACCGCTCCTGCCCCGTTCGACGAGCACGGAGAAGTTGTCCACGGATGCCCGGTTCCGGCCCCGCACCGACCGCATCCTCACCACAATCGGAGAGATGCCGCTGACTCCTCCGCTCCTCACGCGTCTGCACCCGAGCTCGCCTCTGCTCTGGCGCGACGCGCACACGCTCCAGCTCGGCGACGAAGCCGGACTGCGCATCGCTGCTGACGATGCATGGGTCGAGCCGCTGCTCAGCAGACTGCGCTCCGGTTTCCGGCGCGGGGCGTTCGACGTGATCGCACACGCGGCTGGCGCGCCGCGGGAGGCAGCGCGCACGCTCCTCGCCCGCCTCGATCCGCTGTTGCTCGACGACGCCGCCCCGCCACGATCCGCCTGGGTCGAGAGCATCGGGATCGCCGACGGGCGCAGCGAGTACCGCATGCGCGAGGCGCTCGCCGACGAAGGCATCACCCTCGTCGAGGTCGGCCGTCGGCCCGGCGTGGGCGTCGTGCTCGTCAACGGCGCTGCCGCCGCGCTGCAGTTCGCCCGGTTCCTGCGCGAGGACATCCCGCACCTGCCGGTATCTTTCGAACCCGGCCGCGTGACCGTCGGGCCGCTGGTGGTACCCGGCGCGTCGGCCTGCCTCGCCTGTCGCGACGCCCACGCGCGAGACCTCGACCCGGCCTGGCCCCTGCTGCACGCGCAGATGATCGGCCGCGACCCCGGCCCGATCCGCGCGGCGCAGGTCGCCGAGGCCGGGCGGTTGACTGCCCTGCTCCTCGCAGACGACGAGACCGCCGACGGGCGCCTGGTGCGCGTCAGCGCGGACGGCTCGCTCGAGTGGCGTTCGGTGTCGTTTCACGAAGAATGCCGGTGCCGCGCCCCGTGGTCCCCATCTCAGCGAGGAACCGAGACGGGGAGCGCTCACCCCGCCCCGCTGATCTCGACCACGACAGCGCCAGCGTTCGCGCGGCGCGCGTGACCCCCACGTAGGCCAGCCGTCGCTCTTCGTCGACCGCCTCGAACGTCGTCGCATACGAGATGGGCAGCGATCCCTCCGCCCATCCGGCCAGATACACGTGCGGCCACTCCAGACCCTTGGCCGCGTGCAGGGTAGAGAGCGTGACGGTGCGCATCGTCGGTTCGTGCTGGTCCTTGGCCCGCGCCATCAGCGCGTCGCTGAAGCTGCGCAGGTTCACATCCGCTCCTGCCTCCTCAGCGAGCCTCAGGATGGCGCGACGCGCCTCCCATCCGCTGCGCTGCGCTCCCCCTGCGGCCGGCGGCTCGTCGGTGAGTCCGAGCTCGCGCAGCACGCGCTGCACCCCGGGCAGGAATCCCTGCTCGCTGGGGGCGACAGCGGCGGCCCGCAGGGCGAGGATCGCCTGACGGACCTCCGGCATGGCGAAGAATCGTGTCCCGCCCAGAACGGATGTCGCGATGCCCTCGGCGGCGAGCGCCTGCTGCAGCACAGCGGACTGCGCGTGAGCGCGGTAGAGCACGGCGATCTCCGACGGCGAGGCCCCCGCCTCGATGCGCGCGGAGATCGACGCGGCGATCCCCGCGGCTTCCTCCCCCTCCGTCTCGTATGCGGTGACGGTCGGCGCATCCGCGGTGAACTGCTCACGTGCCGGTACGAGCTCCAGCGCTCCGGGCCGGCCGTGCATCAGAGCGTTGGCTGCGGTGAGGATCGGCGGCTGCGAGCGGTAGTTCGTCTCCAGACGCACCACGGTGGCGTCCGGGTGACGGCGCTCGAACTCGAGCAGGAAACGCTGCTCCGCGCCGGCGAAGGAGTAGATGGTCTGGCTGGCGTCGCCGACCACGCAGATGTCGTGCCGGTCTCCGAGCCACAGCTCCAGCAGGCGGTTCTGCAACGGGGAGACGTCTTGGAACTCGTCGACCGTGAAGTGCCGGTACTGCTCGTGGACGGATGCGGCGACGCGCGGCTCCGCCTCCAGCATGCCGGCACAGGCGAGGAGCACGTCTTCGAAGTCGAGCTGGCGACGATCGTCCTTCAACGCCTCGTACCCGCGCATCAGCTCGATCAGCTGCCCCGCGTCGACCCCGCTGATCGGACGGCCGAGCGCTGCGTACTGGTCGATCGACAGCATCGACACCTTGCGCCACTCGATCTCGGAAGCGATGTCGCGGAGCGTCGCGGTGCTGGGACGGAGCCGGATCGCGTCGGCCGCCTGCCCCAGCATCCGCACCTTGTTGTCGATGATGGATGGCGCGGGCGATCCGGCCAGCGTGGGCCAGAAGAAGTTCAGCTGCGCGAGCGCGGTCGCATGGAACGTGCGGGCGGCGACGCCTTCGACACCGAGCGCCCGCAGGCGACCGCGGAGCTCTCCCGCCGCTTTCGCGGTGAAGGTGACCGCCATGACGCGCGAGGGCGAGTATGCGCCGGTGTCGACGCCGTGTGCGATGCGATGCGTGATCACCCGGGTCTTTCCGGTTCCGGCTCCGGCGAGCACGACGACGGGACCACGCAACACGGATGCCGCTGCCCGCTGCCGCTCATCGAGGGCATCGAGTGCGCTCACGCGCGATCCTCGTACCAGTCGACGATCAGCGCACGGGCGATCGACGCCGGCCCCGGAAGCCCCACCGGGCCGTGTCCGGCGAGCGCGGTGCCGATCTCGGCACGCGTGAACCAGCGCACCTCGATGATCTCCTCGCCGTCGGCGCGCGCCGCGGACTCGTCGTCGACAACGGCACGGAAGCCGACCATGAGCGATCGGGGGAACGGCCAAGCCTGCGAGGAGACGTACCGCAGGGCGGAAAGACGCACCCCCGATTCCTCCTCGATCTCGCGATACGCGGTCGACTCGAGCGATTCCCCCGCCTCGGTGAAACCCGCGAAGCAGGAGAACATGCGCCCGCCCCAGTTGGCATTGGCGCCGAGCAGGAGCCGCTCGCCGTCTCTGCTCTCGACGGCGACGATCACGGCTGGATCCGTGCGCGGGAAGTGCTGGCGTGCGCACACGAGGCAGCGCCGCGACCATCCGCCCTGCTGCAGCTGGGTCGCCCCACCGCAGGTCGGACAGAACGGCGCGTCCCGAAGCCATCCGGCGAGGGCGATGGCGCCGATCAGGAGCTCGGACTCCTGCCCGTCGATGCGACCGCCGAGATCACGCAGGCCGAGCCAGATCTCGTCCGGGGCGGTGTCGAGCGCGTCGCTCTCCGGCGGTGCGGCGGCGAGGAGCAGCACGGTGCCGTCGGCATCGCGTCCGAGAAGTGCCCAGCTCGCCTCGGCGACCTCGTCAGGGGTCACGCGCAGCAGCGCGGAATCCACGACCCTGACCCGGCCCTCGCGCACGACGATCACACGGGTCGCGGGGTCGCTTCGCAGACGATCGAGCACGTCCGGCTCCTCGCGGAGTTCGGCTGCACGATCGAGGGATGGGCGCGGAATGGTCATCGACTCCCTCTCTCACGGGCGTGGCGGAGGCGGGACCGCCCCTGAGCCGACCTACCCTGGGGGCATGGGACGCTCTCCTTTCACTCTAGCCGCGGCAGTGACCGCCGCACTGCCCAGGGCGGAGGTCACGGGTGCGCGCAGTCTGAGCGCGGATGGCGAGGGGCGATTCGACTCCGCCGTCGCCTCGCTGGCCGACGGTCGCGAGCTCGCGATACGCGTCGCGGACGACGACGAGACGGCGCGTGAACTCGCCGCCGAGGCGATCGCGCTCCGTGCGCTCACCGACGGTGCCCGTGCCATGCTGCCGTTCCGCGTGCCCGCCTACATCGGCGAGACGCGCATCGGCGACGGACGCGCACTCGTCACCGAGCTTCTGCCCGGCTTTCAGATCGAGGCCCCCCTAGTACCGCCGGGACGCGGAGCCGCGCAGTCGATGGGCGCATCGATCGCCGCCGTGCACGGCCTGCCCACCTCGGTCGTCCGCGGGGCGGGACTCGCCACGCGCACCGCGGAGGAGAGCCGCGCCGAGCTGGAGCGTCTGGTCGACACCGCCGCCGCCACCGGCCGGGTGCCTGCACGTCTCACCGTGCGCTGGCGCGACGCCGTCGCCGACGACTCCCTCTGGCGCTTCGAATCCACCGTGGTTCTCGGGGGCGTGCAGTCGACCTCGTTCCTGTTCGAGGACGACCCGGAGCTCGGCCCCGAGGTCGTCGGCCTCCTCGGCTGGCACGGGCTCTCGGTCGGAGACCCCGCGCTCGACCTCTCCTGGCTCTCGGCAGCACCCGACGCCGCCGCCGACGTGCACGCCGCCTATGCCGGTGCGATCGACCGTGCACCCGACGCCGGCCTCGAGGTGCGCGCTCGCCTGCTCGCCGAGCTCGAGTTCGCCCGCTGGCTGGTGCACGGCGACTCCATGCACCGACCGGACATCGTCGACGACGCCGCCGCGCTGCTCGACGCTCTCGCCGAAGGCCTGCGCACAGACGATCTCAGCATCATCGACGCCCGCACCGCCGGCGTCGACTCCGCGCTGGATGCGCTCGACCGTGTGCCGAGGGGCGCTGTCACAGAGGTGGACACCTCCATGCACACGGATGCCTACAATCCCGAAGAGCTGTGGATCGAGGTTCCGGAGGAGTCCGACTCGGCGCAGACCGACACGGAATCGGTGGAGCCGGTGCGCACGGTCGGCACGGATCTGGATCACGATGACAGCGCCCACCGCACCGAGATGCTGAACGTCGAGACGGAAGACCTCTCCGAGGCGCGGAGCATCTTCGCAGGAACCCACAGCGCCGATGTCGGCGAGGCGACGCGTCCCGCCGCGCCGAACGCGGCGGCCGCGTACGACGAAGACGACTCGGACGAGGCTCAGCGCGCGGCGCGTGCGGCGCTCCAGCGCTGGAAGAGCTCCTCCTCCGAGTAGACCCGGTCGCCGCGGATGATCAGGTCGTCCGCGACGTAGTACAGCGCGACGTCGATCTCGTCCAGGGGCACGTCGAAGCGTCGGTGGTATGCGAGACGGTAGAGCGCGAGCTGCAGCATCCGCTCCTCGCGCTCGGCCGCCGTCCGCGGAGCCTTGCCGGTCTTCCAGTCCACGATCTCGATGCGATCGCCGCGGTCTGCTCGCCGGTAGACGGCGTCGAGCTTGCAGATGACGATGTGGGACTCCCCCGCATCCGGCCCGGAGAGACCGGCGCCGAGGGCGAAGTCGATCTCGATCTCGACGGCGATCGGCTGCAGCCCGCCCCACTCGCTGCGCTCGAACGTCGCCTGCAGAACCGCGAGATCGGCGGCGTCGGCAGGTGCACTCGGCCCTTCGGCCGCCCCGGGGTCACCGTACGCGGGCTGTGGCGGGGCCTCGTCCTCGTCGAGCTCCCAGAGCGCCTCGTCCACACGGCTGCCGACGCCCACGAGCTCGGACCGCTGCTCCACCCAGGCGTGGAAGAGCGTGCCGAGACGGGTCTGCCGGTACGGCCGCTCCGGCATGGGCCTGACGATGGAGGACAGCGTGCCGGAGAAGTCGGTGACGTAGTCCTTGAACCGCGATGCCGGCACGCGCGTGGGCGCTTCGGCATCGGTGCCACGCTGCCGGGCCGCACGCTCGGCCAACAGGCGGGCCAGCTCCACGGACGGTTCCGCCGTTCCGGCTCGGGCAGCATCCTCAACGGCCGCGGCTGCGGCGGAGACGACTCCTCGTCGAGCCCCCAGTGGGTCGAGCGGCCAGCGCAGGGTGGCACCGGGGCCGTCATAGGGGTTGTCGTCGGGGTCGACCGCTTCGATGGGATCGAGACCCTGCACATCGATGGCCTCGACGAGATAGGGACTCGGCGTGCGCGGTGACTTCTGCCCTGCCCAGTGCGCACCGCTGAGGAGCAGATCGGTGCGCGCACGCGTGACCGCGACGTACGCGAGACGCCGCTCCTCCTGCTGCTGATATGCCCTGTAGGCATCCTTGAAGCGTTTGATCGCGCCGCCCTGCGGGTTCGCCTTCGTCGCACCGCCGGACAGCGATGCCTGCGCGAGTCTCTGCCTCTTGACGGGGTCTTTCTCGTCGCCCATCGCCTCGACCGGATCCCACTCGAATCGGGGAAGCGCGTCTCTGTCGCCGCGGAGAGCGAACGGGACGACCCCGAATCCGAACCAGCCGGAGGTGTCGGAGACGCGGCTGGGGAGTTCGTCGACCACCAGCCGCACCACGGCGACGGCATCCCACTCCAGCCCCTTCGACCCGTGAATCGTCAGCAGCTGCACGACACCGGCCTCGGGCGGCTCCGGCCGCGGCATCAGCTCGTCGGTGCTCTCGGCCTTGTCGAGCCAGGCCAGCAGGCTGCCGATGCTTCCCCGATCGTCCGCGGCCAAGAAGGCGCGGACCTCGTCTGCGAAGGCACGCAGTTGCGTCGCGGCGACGCGGGCGGGCCCTCTGGTCTCGTTGGCGGCCAGCTCGATGTCGAGGCGCAGCTCGAGTTCGATCAGGCGGATCAGCTCGGGGATCGGCTGCGAGGATGCGCGGCGGAGGCGCTCCAGCATCTCTCCCGCCGCGCGCACCCGAGCCCTGCCGTCGGGGGTGATCGCCTCGAGGAGCCGGTAGTCGTCGCGCACTGCCCGCACCACGTCGACCGCGTCGATGATCGACACCGCCTCATCGGCACCGCGCGAGGAGCGCAGCCGCACGCGCACCTCCTCGGGCAGCGGCGCCATCGCGGGATCGCGCTCCGACAGCGTGCGGCCGAGGTCGTAGAGCGCGGCCATGTCGGCCACTCCGACTCCGAAACGCGGTCCGGTGAGAAGGCGGATGAGCGCCGACCCCGCGGTGGGGTCGTGCACGACCCGGAGTGTGGAGACGACATCGACCACCTCCGGCGTCGCCAACAGTCCGCCGAGACCGAGGATGCGGTGCGGGATGCCCCGCGCCGCGAGCGCCGCGGCGAAGGTCTGCATGTGCCGCTTCGACCGGAACAGGATCGCTCCGGTGTGCGCCTTACCGCCCTGTGCCTCGCCGGCGTTACGGGCTTCGTGTGCGGCCCGGCGCTCGGCGAACCACTCCGCGACGACCGACGCCTCCTCATCGACCGTGAACGGGAACTCCACCGTCACGGTGCCCTCTCCCGCGCCCGGACGCGGTTCCAGCGGCGGCACGTCGAGCCCCGGGCGCTGGAGCGGTTCGAGCACGCGGTTGGCGATCCCGAGGATGCCGCGGTCGTTGCGCCAGCTCGTCATGAGGCTGTAGGTCTGCGCCGCACCGGTGCGGGAGAATGTGCCGGAGAAGGCGTAGAGGTTGTCGGCGCTGGCTCCCCGCCACCCGTAGATCGACTGGTGCGGGTCGCCGACGGCCATCACCGCGGTGTCGCGGAAGAGTTCCGCGAGGAACCGGGTCTGGATGACCGATGTGTCCTGATACTCGTCGAGCAGCACCACCCGGTGCTGCCCGCGGAGCTCGTCGCGGACGTCGGGAGCGGACTCGACGATGTCGTAAGCACCGCCCACCTGGTCGGCGAAGTCGAGCACGCCGCGGCGCTGCTTCTCGGCGATGTAGTCGCGCACGAGGCGCGACAGCGTCGGCAGACTGAGGAGGTTCACCGCCGCCTTCTCGACATCGCCGTTGCCGCGATACGGCTCGAAAGCGAGGGCCTGATCCCGCGCGATGCGCTCAGCGAGATCGAGGTCGACACGGTGGTCGAGGGCGTCACCGGCCAGCCTCTGCACGGCATCGATGACCGTGCCGAGCGCGAACTCGATGTTCTCCAGCTCGGGGAGGTCGCTGCGCAGCACGACTTCCCGTGCCAGCATCCAGGAGGCGGCCTGACTGAGCATCGCCACGTCGGGATCCCGCCCGATGCGTGCCGCATGTTCGCGCACGATGCCGTCGGCGAAGGCGTTGTATGTCGAGACACGGGGCCGGATCATCAGCTCTTCCGCGGCACGCGGGGTCGCCGGATCCCACTCGGTTCCCCGGTGCGCGGCGATCTCATCGAGCACGTGTGCGCGCACCAGCTCGCGCTGACGGCCGGGTGCAGCCTCCTCGACCCTGCGCAATGATCCGTCGGCCACGATCTCCGCCAGATGCGGGAGCAGGCCGCGGCGACCGTACTCGTCGATGACCGCGAGACGATGGCCGATCCGCTCCGCGAGCTCGCCTGCGGCCTTGCGCGTGAAAGTGAGACCGAGGATCTCGTCGCGGCGCACGTGCCCGTTGGCGACGAGCCACACCACACGTCCTGACATCGTCTCGGTCTTGCCGCTGCCCGCACCCGCGACCACGAGAGCAGGCTCAGGCGGCGCCTCGATCACGCGTTGCTGGGCCGGCGTCGGCGATGGCTGCCCCAGCGCGGCGGCGATGTCGATGGCCGAGATCCCCTCGCCACCCTGCTCCGCCCGGTTCCACCCCGTCACGAGCTCACCGCCGGCACCGTGTGGATACGGCACGGATGCACCCGACGCTGCGTGTCGGCGCAGTGCGACTCGACCTGAGCGGTGAAGCTCGACGCCGACATGCCGCGGGCCGCATCCGCGACGCGCAGCAGGAAGGCCGAGCGCGACTCGTCGTCCAACGTGTGCTGATGGGCGATGCGGTAGTCGCTCTTGGCAAGAGTCTTGGAGACGATCACGAGCCGTGCTCCCGCCAGTGACGACGGCGGCGCCCCCTCGACCAGCCCCTGCTGCACGGCGACCTGATAGGCGGCCAACTGCGCATGCGCGAGCACGCCCGAGTCGGATTCGGGATCGTTCTTGCCCGTCTTCAGATCCACCACCACCGTGGGCCCGTCCGGACCTCCCGACATCCGCTCCCAACCGCGACCTCGCGCCGCGGGGTGCTCGCCCGCACCGGGCGGGTAGGCCTCCACCCGGTCGATGTAGCCGTGGATGATCGCTTGATTCGCCCGGTCCTCCCCCACCTCGTGGACGGTGGGCACGGCGTCGTCGGCCGACCCCGCCACGTCGACGGCGAAGCGGAACTCGACCTCGCTGCCGATCACCCGCCCACCCTCGCGGCGCACATCACCCAGGTAGGTGTGCAGCCGATCCACGAGCAGGTCGGCGCGACGGCGCTCCTTGCGTCCGATCCACTCGGTCTCGAAATCGAGCTCCGGCCAGTGCTCGGCCACGATCGCGCGCATCTTCTCGAGATCTCCCTCGGGAACCCGCTCCATCGCCTCGTGCACGATCGTCCCGATGCCGGCCGTGGGCGGCATCACCGTGTCACCGCCGAGAGCCGAGACCACCCAGTTGAGACCGCATTCCTCATACGACTCCATCTTCGAGGGTGAGACCCGCGCCCCCGTGACGGCGAGATCGCGCAGCGGCGCCGCGGTCGAGGGAGGGGTCATCCCGTACCAGTCCGCCGGATCCGCCCCCGGCACGCCCTCACGCGCGAGAACGGCGAGCTGCGCCGCGGCAGCCCGCCGCACCGGCTCGGCTGACACCGTGGTGAGGGTGCGCCGGTGGCGGGCGACGAGTCCGCGCAAGGTGAGCGGGTGCTCCGCCGATGCGTGCCGCTCCGGAGGTTCAGGGGCGGGCAGGAAGCCGAAGAACGGACTGGGCGTCAGGTCGTCGTCGTCCACCGCCGTGATCAGGAGACGGTCGCGCGCACGCGACACGGCGCGGACGAACAGCCGGAGCTCGTCGTGCAGCGCCGCACGTCGACGGTCCAGGGCTCCCGGAGGCTCGATGAGGGTCCCCGTGCGCGCAGCCTGGATCGCGTCGGGCAGGCGCCAGGTCTGCAGCAGACCGCCGCGCAGACGCACGTTCGGCCAGATGCCGTCCTGCACACCGGCGACCACGACGGCGTCGAACTCCGTACCCAGAGCGGTGGCGGGGGTCAGCAGCGTGACCTTCCCCGGCCGGTCGGGTGTCGACAGCGAATCCTCGGGGACCTCGCTGTCGAGGATGTCCCGCACGAAGACCTCGGGCTTCTCGTTCGGTGTGCGCTCGACGAAGCGCTTCGCCGCGTCGAACAGGGAGACCAGCGCATCGAGGGAACGGGCTGTCTCCGCCCCCGTCGGCAGCAACGAGATCTCACGCCAGGCGATCTGCAGACGCCTGCCGTCGACGGCCCTGGCCTGATCCCACACCCGCCAGAGCAGGTCGTGGATCGTCTCTCCCGCCGCCGCGCCACGGGCCAGCGCTTCGATCACCAGCGCGAAACGCTCGGCCGTGCGCGACTCCGGGGCGTCGATGAGCGTGAGGTCCGCCGGGTTCGCCATGGCCCGCCGCAGCAGCTCGCGCGCCGGCGTCGATCCCCCCTGTTCGAGTTCGACGTGGCGGAGTCGGGCACGCAGCCGGCGCAGGCCGATCGCGTCCATCCCTCCGAACGGGGTGCGCAGCGCCTCCTCGAGGGCTTCCGACGTGCGTTCCTGGACCGGGGTGAGCGCCAGGCGCACGATACCCACGATGTCGCGCACGATGCCCTCGCTGCCGAGCGGGCGTTGCACACCGGCCGCACGCGTCGGGATCTCCCTGGCGGCGAGTTCGGTCTCCAGCGTCGTCACCTGCCGCGTGTCGTGGGCGATGACCGCCATGCGATCCCACCGGATGCCGTCGGAGAGGTGCCACTCGCGCATCACTCCGGCTATGCGATCGAGTTCTTCGTAGGGAGACGGGGCGACGAACGTCGACACCCCGGCCTCGACCTCTTCGGCCGTCGCGGGCACGGGGGCGCGCCGATGCTCGACCCGGCCCGACACACCGATCGCCTGGGTCACCGTGCGGGTGAGGGCGGTGAGCGCCGGACGCTGGCGGTGCGGCCCGTCGAGCACGTGCACCTCTCCCAGAACCCCGGCGAGCTGTGCGAACAGCTCGGGGCTTGCTCCGCGGAACGAGCCGGAGGAGATGTCGGGATCACCGAAGGCCAGCACGGCGATCCCCCGGCTGCGCAGGGCCTTCACGACGGCGATCCCCCCACGCGTGAGCTCCTGCGCGTCGTCGATGAGCACCACGCGCAGAGGCGCGAGCGGGCCGAGGGCGGCCGTCTCGGCCGTGTGCAGGATGGTGCTCGCCTCGCTCAGCAGGTCGGCGGCGTCACGGTGGGCCGACCGGAGCGCGTCGAGCACCGCGCGGTACTCCACGAGGAACTCCGCCGTCGCCGCCCACACCTCGTTGCCTGATGCTCTCAGCTCCGCGGCGTCGACACCGATCTCCGTGCACTCGGCGAGGAATGCGCGCAGCTCCGAGCGGAACCCCTTCGACGCCCGCACCGAAGGGCTCAGCGCATCCGGCCACGGGATGCGTCCGTCTTCCGCATCGCCGCTGAGCAGCTCGGCGATGATCCGGTCCTGGTCGGCACCCGTCAGCAGCGCCGGCGGCTCCGCTCCCTCTCTCACCATCGCTCCACGCACCAGCTGGAAGGCGAAGGAGCCGAGCGACCGGGCCAGTGGTCCGGGCGTCGCCTGGCCGATGCGTACGCCGATCCGGTCGCGCAGAGCGGTCGCCGCCTGACGGTTCGGCGTGAGCGCGAGCACCTGCTCCGGGCGGAGCGCCTCGGCGTCGAGCAGGTGCACGACCCGGTCGATCAGGGTGCGCGTCTTACCGGTTCCCGGGGCCCCGATGATGACTCCGGATGCCGTCGGCTCCGCGGCGATCACAGCGCGCTGAGCAGTATCCGGTGTCATGCCTCCACGCTATCCGGACGCGCGGACATCGCCGTCCGCACCCGCCACGCTCACGCGCGTGACCGCGGCCTGTCCGCCTGTGCGCTCACGGCGAAACCGGGCGCCACCGCCGATCCCGCCCCGTGCTCGCGGGGTAGAGTTGGCGCAGTCCCCGAACTTCAAGGAGCACGCGTGGAAATCCGCATCGGCATCATCAACACCGGCCGTGAACTGAGCTTCGACACCGGCGCAAGCGCGGAAGAAGTCCGCACCCAGGTCGCCGCGGCGCTCGAGCAGAGCGCATCGCACGTGAGCTTCGCCGATGTGAAGGGCAACTCCTACATCGTCCCGACCGCGAACCTCGCCTACATCGAACTGGGCACCGAGGAATCGCGCCGCGTCGGCTTCGTCGCCTGACCCGACGATGTACATCCTCCTCGCACTCATCGGCGCGTGCGCTCTGGGAATCGCCGCGCACTTCCTGATGGGTGACCGTGAGCTGCGCGGCGTCGCACTGACTCCGTCGATCGCGACCGCCGTCTCGGCGATCACGTACACGGCCCTGCAGTGGGCGGGCCTCGGCGAGGACAGCATCTGGCTGTGGCTCGCGAGCGTGCTGGGAGCGCCCATCGTCGCGGCGCTGGCGACCGTGGCCCTCACCAGGCTCCGCAAGCGCTCCGACGCTCAGAACCGGGCAGCGCTCGGCATCTGACCCGCCGGGCTCCGCCTGTGAACGGACGAGGCGGTTCGAGCGAATCGTCCGCTACGACGCGAGTCCCATCGCGTCCATCCGTCGCGCGTGCGCGCCCATGAGCTCGGTGTACACGGGCTCGATGCGCTCCTCGTCGACGTCGAGGCGCTCCGGTCGCAGCGCGGAGCGGCACACGAGGATCGTGTCGCCGACCAGACGGCGGGCCCACATCGACAGGAGCGATCGCCACTCCTCGTCGCTCTCGATGGTCTCCTGGACGATGGCGACGATCTCGTGCCGAGCGTCGTCCTCACGGAGGATCTCCGCCACGCGGCGCCCGGTGTCCCCGTAGCTGGAGGCCAGCGCGAGGTAGAAGTCGTCGAGCATCCCGGCGGTGATGTACACCGCCAGCAGCGTCTCCCTGGGCCGCGCGCCGATGGTCTTGCGGCGGAAGGCGTCGAGGTTCTCCCGGAACGGGAGCATCAGCTGCGTCGGGTCGTCCCCGCGCTCGGCGATGAGGTCGACGATTCCTCGGTGCTTGGTCAGAGCGGCTCCGGCGGCGCGCGAGAGCGACTCCTTCTCGGAGAGCTCGGGCGTGGCCCGGATGAGGCGCGTCAGCGTCTCGAAGTAGCCCAGCTGCAGATAGGCGGCCTGACCGAGGAAGCGGTTGAGCTCGGGGGCGAGTTCGGCGAAGTCGATGCGCGTCGCATCCCCCTGATCGCCTCTGCTGCGCAGGGCCAGGGTGCGTCGCGGCGCGTCGTCGCGCTGCCAGAACCACTTAACCACGAGGTCGTCCTCCCGAGTCCACCACGTCGTTCACAATACTCGTGCCGGACCCACCTTCCTGGCCGATACCACCCCTCGGGTAGGCTGGGCGTGTCCCCGCCGTCGGAGCGGGGCCCGCGCCTGTGGCACAAGAGACGGCGTGGATCCGTTAACGTGGCGATCCCACAGGGTCGCCGGACAGGCAATCTGAATAAAGTGACAACTTTCGCCGATCTCGGCATCGACCAGGACATCGTCGACGCACTCGCCGCCAAGGGCATCGTCGACGCGTTCCCCATCCAGGAGCAGACCATCCCCCTCGGCCTTCCCGGCCAGGACATCATCGGTCAGGCCAAGACGGGAACCGGCAAGACCTTCGGCTTCGGCATCCCCGTCGTCCAGCGCCTCGGCAAGGACCCGGAGCACGGGGTCAAGGCGCTCATCGTCGTCCCCACGCGCGAGCTCGCAGTGCAGGTGTACGAAGACATCGACCTGCTCACCAGCAACCGCTCGACCAGCGTCGTGGCGATCTACGGCGGCAAGGCCTACGAGGGGCAGATCGACCAGCTCAAGGCGGGCGCGCAGATCGTCGTCGGCACGCCGGGGCGACTGATCGACCTCGCGGGCCAGCGCCTGCTCGACCTCTCGAACGCGACCGAGGTCGTGCTGGACGAGGCCGACAAGATGCTCGACCTCGGCTTCCTCGCCGACATCGAGAAGATCTTCCAGAAGGTCCCGGCCGTCCGCCACACGCAGCTGTTCTCTGCCACCATGCCCGGCCCGATCGTGGCCCTCGCACGTCGCTTCATGACGAACCCGATCCACATCCGCGCGAGCGACCCCGACGAGGGTCTCACGCAGGCCAACATCAAGCACCTCGTGTACCGCGCGCACTCGATGGACAAGGACGAGGTCATCGCCCGCATCCTGCAGGCCGAGGGTCGCGGCAAGACCGTCATCTTCACGCGCACCAAGCGCGCGGCGCAGCGCCTCGTCGACGAGCTGGGCGACCGCGGCTTCAACGTCGGCGGTGTGCACGGCGACATGGGCCAGGACCAGCGTGAGCGTTCGATGGCCGCTTTCAAGGCGGGCAAGCGCGATGTCCTCGTGGCCACCGATGTGGCTGCCCGAGGCATCGACGTCGACGATGTGACGCACGTCATCAACCACACGATCCCCGACGAGGACAAGACCTACCTGCACCGCGCCGGCCGCACGGGCCGCGCGGGCAAGACCGGCATCGCCGTCACCTTCGTCGACTGGGAGGACCTGCACAAGTGGGCCCTGATCAACCGGGCGCTCGAGTTCGGCCAGCCGGAGCCCATCGAGACCTACTCGTCGAGCCCGCACCTGTACGAGGACCTCAACATCCCCCAGGGCACCAAGGGCCGACTGGTGTCGGCACCCAAGACCGAGTCCGTCAAGACCGAGCGCACCCGTCGCCCGGAGCGCGCGGCCGATGCTGCTGCCGAGGGCACCGACGAAAGCGGCACGCGCCGTCGCCGTCGCCGTCGCAACAGCACGACCCCGGTCGGATCGACCTTCGCCGAGGGTGCAGCGGAGCCGACGTCGGGCGAAGGACATTCCGCGCCGTCAGCCGACCGCGGTGCCGAGGGTGCAGGAACGCATGACGGCGCCGGCAAGGAGCACCACGACGGCAAGCCGGCACCGGCACGTCGTCGCCGCCGTCGCCGCGGCGGTTCCGGGGCAGGCGCGGCTCCCGTCACCGGAGCCTGAGCTTCGACCGAAAGGGCGCATGCGTCCGGTTCACACCGGCGTATGCGCCCTTTCCCGTGCGCGCGCGGGGCGGCGCGATGGTCAGGGAACGCGCGGGGCGGTGCCGGTGCCGCGCGTCAGGAGCCTGACGACCATCTCATCGGCTGTGGTGTTCTCGCCGGGACGGTTCGGCTTGCCGGTGCCGTGATAGTCGCTGGAGCCGGTGACGATGAGGTCGTGCTTCGCGGCGATCTCGCGCAGCATCCTCTTGCCCGACTCCGTGTTCTCGCGATGCTCGATCTCGAACCCGCCGAGGCCTGCGTCGATGAGCCGCTCGATGAACGGCACCGGCATCATGCGGTCGCGGCCCGCCGTCACGGGGTGGGCGATGATCGCCACTCCCCCGGCCTCGGTGATCAAGCGCACCGCGGTGATCGGATCGGGCGCGTAGTGCGGCTCGTAGTACCCCTCCCGCGGATGCAGGATGCCGTCGAACGCCTCCGTCCGATCCCGCACGATCCCCCGCGCGACGAGAGCGTCGGCGATGTGAGGGCGTCCGACCGTCGCGTCGAGCGTCGTCTGCGCGACCACATCGTCCCAGTGCAGGTCGTAGTCGCGCCCGATGTTGCGCACGATGCGCTCGGCACGACCGATCCGGTCCCCCCTGATGCGATCCGTCTCGGCGCGCAGCGCCTCGTCCTGCGGATCGAAGAGATAGCCGAGCACGTGCACGCTGCGCCATTCGTGCTTCGCGGAGAGCTCCATCCCCGGGATGAACGTCATCCCGAGGGCGACGGCGGCATCTCCCGCCTCGGCCCATCCGGTGGAACGGTCATGATCGGTGAGCGCGAGCGTGCGCACCCCGTGCGCGTGCGCCTGCGCGACCACCTCGGCGGGCGACTCCGTGCCATCGGAATGGTTGGAGTGCAGGTGCAGGTCGGCGGGACCGGCGAACCCGTGGGACGAAGTGGCCATCCAACGAGCGTACCGAGCGTCGCCCGGTGCAGGCGCCGAGGCGCACGGAGGCGGATGTCGAGGCAGGGACTTCACAGGCGGCGCTCCTAGGCTGGAGGGGATGTTTCGTCTCCTGGGGATCCTGTTCACCGTGCTGCTCGCGATCGCGACGGCGATCGTCGTGTGGCCGCAGTTCTTCCGTCTCGAGCAGACCTACCCGTTCGCACAGCTCGTGTCGGCGCGCGGCCTCGTGCTCGGCGGATTCCTCGTGGTCGCGGTCCTCGCCCTCCTGCTGCTGTTCGCCCGCCCGCTGCGTGGATTCGCCGCCTCCGTGCTGATCGTCGCCCTTCTCGGTGCCGGCGCGACGGCGGCCATCGGCGCCACCCGCGGCTTCGGCGGCTCCGACCTCCCGGAGAAGACCGAGGGCAGCATCAGGGTGCTCACGTGGAACACAGCGGGCGAAGCCGTACCCGCCGAGGTGATCGCGCAGCGGATCCTCGATCAGGGTGCAGACATCGTCGCCCTCCCGGAGACCACCGAAGCCGTCGGCGAGCGCATCGCGATCATGCTGCGGGAGCAGGGTCATCCGATGTGGGTGCACCACGTGCAGTTCCGCCCCGATGTGCAGGACGGGCCGCAGTCATGGCAGACCACCGTGTTGGTCGCCCCCGACCTCGGAGAGTACTCCGTGATCGAGTCGGCGAAGGACGGCACGAGCAACACCGGCTCGGTGCCCAGCGTCGTGCTGATGCCGATCGACGGCTCCGGCCCCACCATCGTCGCCGTGCACGCGGTCGCCCCGCGCATGGAGGAGATGCAGCAGTGGCGCAGCGACCTCCAGTGGATCGCCGACCAGTGCCCCCAGGGCGACTTCATCCTGGCCGGCGACTTCAACGCGACGATCGACCATATGGCTCCGCTCGGCGTGGAAGGCGGCGACATCGGCTACTGCCGCGATGTCGCTTCCCGCACCGGCAACGGGCTCACCGGCACCTGGCCGAGCTCTCTGCCCGCGCTGGCGGGCGCGCCGATCGATCATGTGATGGCATCGCAGAACTGGTCTCCGACGGGATCCGTCGTGCTCGATGACGCCGGGGGGAGCGACCACCGCGCCCTGGTCGTGCAGCTGGAGCCCGCCGGCTGATTCCCGCGCCAGCCCGCCAGGTGACAGACTGGAGGGATGAGCACTGGAGAGCGCGACACGATCGCAGAGCCCACCGTCGAAGCGTCTGTCGAGAACGGCACCACCAACCGCAAGCAGCCCTTCCCTCAGGGCTTCCTCGACACCATCTCGACCGGTTGGGCCGAGCGGCCCGAGACGCTCCCCTCGCCGCGCGCACAGGCGCCGTACGCGGCGGTGCGGCGCGCAGCCGTCTCCGCGGCCTTCCCCGGCAAGCGTCTCGTGATCCCCGCCGGCTCGCTCAAGCAGCGCAGCAACGACACCGACTACGTCTTCCGCGCGCACTCGGCCTTCGCGCACCTCACCGGCTGGGCATCGGATGCCGAGCCCGATTCGGTGCTCGTCTTCGCCCCCACCGAGGGTGGTCACGACATCACGCTCTTCTTCCGTGAGCGCGCCGACCGCACGACGACGGAGTTCTACGCCGACGCCACGGTCGGAGAGTTCTGGATCGGTCCGCGCCCGTCCCTCGCCGGTGTCGCCGCCGACCTCGAGATCGCGACCGCGCACCTGGACCAGTTCGAAGCCGTCGAGGGCGAGCTCGTGCTCGACGAAGACGAGACCCTCACACGATTCGTGTCGGAGCTGCGCCTCGTCAAGGACGAGTTCGAGATCGCCGAGATGCGCCGTGCCGTCGAGATCACCGCGAAGGGCTTCGACGACATCATCCGCGAGCTTCCCGCGGCGACGGCGCATGCACGGGGCGAGCGTGTCGTCGAGGGCGTCTTCCACCGCCGTGCGCGTGAAGACGGCAACGGCGAGGGGTACGACACGATCGCCGCCTCCGGCCCGCACGCCTGCTACCTGCACTGGACGCGCAACGACGGCACCGTGGTCCCCGGCGATCTGATCCTGGTGGATGCGGGCGTCGAGGCCGACAGCCTGTACACCGCCGACATCACCCGCACGCTGCCCGTCTCCGGAACGTTCACCGAGGTGCAGCGACGGGTCTACGAGACCGTGCGCGAGGCCGCAGACGCCGCGTTCGCCGCCGCCCGGGTCGGAGTGCGCTTCCGCGACGTGCACGGCGCAGCCATGAAGGTCATCGCCGAGCGCACGGCCGAGTGGGGCCTGCTGCCCGTCACCGCCGAAGAGGCCCTGGACGCCGACAAGGGCGGCCAGCACCGTCGGTACATGGTGCACGGCACCTCGCACCACCTCGGCATCGACGTGCACGACTGCGCCCAGGCCCGTCGCGAGATGTACTACGACGGCATCCTCGCACCGGGCATGGTCTTCACGATCGAGCCCGGACTGTACTTCCAGATCGACGACCTCACGGTGCCGGCCGAACTCCGCGGCATCGGCGTGCGCATCGAGGACGACATCGTGATGACCGAAGACGGCCCCGTGAACCTCTCGGCCGGCATCCCCCGCACCGCCGACGAGGTCGAGGCCTGGATCGCGCGACTGCAGAGCTGACGCCGATGTTCGGATTCGTCAACTTCTTCGCCATCATCCTGGTCTACGGTCTCGCCGCGCTCGTCCTTGGTGCCGTCATCTACTTCGCCGTTCTTCTCGCGCTCAAGTCGCACACGCGATGGGTCGACCAGGGCAAACAGGGGCGGGCTCGGCCGTTCTGACGATGCACGAGGCTGCGCACACGGTCGACCTCGCGCTCGCGCGCGAGTTGATCGCCGCGTCGTTCCCCGAACACGGCGATGCGGTGCTCCGCCCTGTCGCCACCATCGGGACGGTGAACACGATCGTCCGTGTCGGGGAGGATCTGGTCGCCCGCTTCCCTCTCCTCCCCGTCGCACGGGCGGAGGCGGAGGCGGAGGCCGCGTCGATGACCGCGCTCGCGGTGAGCAGACCCTTCCCGGCACCGCTGCCTCGCGGCGTGGCCGACGGCAGCGCCGCCTTCCCCTCGGCCTGGTCGCTGCAGACCTGGCTCCCCGGCGAGACCGCCGGTTCCACCGCGCAGGCGGTATCCGTGTCGCTGGCCGAGGACCTGGTGACGCTGATCCGCGGGCTGCGGGCGACCGAGGTCGAGGATCGGGTCTTCGACGGCCGTGGCCGCGGAGGTACTCTCACCGACCATGACGAATGGGTGGCCGAGTGCCTGCACAGGAGTGGGCATCTTCTTGACACCGACCGCGCCACCCGACTCTGGACGGCGCTGCGTTCCCTGCCATCGGACGGCCCGCACGTGATGAGTCATCGCGACCTCACGCCGTTCAATCTTCTGGTCCGTGAAGCCGACGGCGTCACCCGACTGGTGGGGGTTCTCGACGGCGGCGGCTTCGGGCCCGCCGATCGGGCGCTCGACCTGGTCAGCGCCTGGCATCTGTTCGACGCTCCCGCCCGCGCGGTGCTGCGCGACGGAGTGGGGGTGAGCGACACCGAGTGGCTGCGAGGCGCGGCGTGGGCCTTCCAGCAGGCGATCGGGCTCGGCTGGTACTACGAGCAGTCGAATCCCCCGATGAGCACGCTGGGGCTCACGACGCTGCGGCGCCTGCTCGACGACCAGGAGCTGGCGACGCTGGAGCGGTGACGTCGGCGCGGTGACGTCGGCGCGGTGACGTGCTCAGCGATCGATGAACTCGGCGACGATCGGCGCGAGCGACGCCCCGATCTCTGCCGCGGGGCGCTTGTGCCCCTTGACCTCGAAGGTGTGGCCGGCACCCTCGACCCAGACCACGCGCGCATCCTGGCAGCTCGCGACGGCCTCCTCGAACTGCGTGATTGGCTGGATGAAAGGATCGTTCGTCCCCTCGACGAACAGCTGCGGCACCGTGATGCCCGGCAGATGCTCGATGCGCGGCTTCTCCGGCCGCCCCGGCGGATGCAGCGGATAGCCGAGGTAGGCGAGCCCGTCGACGAGCATGCCCTCGGCGACCGCCATCGACGCCATGCGTCCCCCATACGACTTCCCGATCGCCCACAGGGTCGCTGAGGGGGCGGACTCTCGTGCGAAGGCTGCGACGGCGTTCCAGGTGGCGATCGCGTGAGCGGCAGGTCCCGGCATCCGTCGTCCCTGCTCCACGTACGGGAAGTTGAAACGCAGGGTCGAGAAGCCGCTCGCACCGAGCGCTTCGACGTAGCCCGTGAGGAACGGGTGGTCCTTGCCGGTACCCGCGCCGTGCGCGACGATCACCGTCGCCCCGTTGTCACCGGGGGTCCAGTCTGCGGAGACGACAGTGGGACCGTTCGAGAGTTCGACCGGGATCTGGACCATCAGACGGAGAGTGCGCAGATCGCCGTCATGCCCGCTCCCCCTGGATGCCGTCCGCATCGGGGGCGGCATCGGGCTCGACCGGCGTCACCGTCGACGCCGCGGCAGTCCCGGCTTCCGGCGTCGCACCGGATTCCGGTTCGGAGACGGGCTCGGCCAGCGGGTCGGCGGGACGCGGCGGAATGACGGGCTCTTCGGGAGAGGGAGCGGGAGCGGTCGCACCGGGCGTGATCCGCTCACCGTAACGCGGCGGCTCATCGAGGTTGACCGGGGGGCGCACCGGGGCGACCTTGTTGGCGCCGAGCACCTGGCGGGCCTTGCCCAGCGATGTGGACAGGACCGTGACCTCGTAGTGGTCGGCCGCGAACTGCGTGACGCTCGCGAAGTCACGGCGACGACGCACGATCGCGTACGTGACGAGGCTCAGGAGCATGCCGACCGCGACGCCGATGAGGACGAAGCCCAGGAAGAGCTGGATCGGAACCTCGGGGTTGCCCAGCACGAGGATGGCGGCGAGGAACAGACCGATCAGCACGCCGTTGATCGCTCCGGAGCGCGCCGCGGCCGCATAGCCGAGCTTGCCGGTCACACGCTCCACGGTGCGCACGCTCTGTCCGACGATGGCGATGTCGCGCGCGGGCACCTCCCCGGCGATCAGCTTCGAGACCGTCTTCTGCGCGCTCTCGTAGTCGCGCATCGACGCGACGATCTCGCCGGTGTCTGTGCCGCTCGCGGGCCGGTTCAGCATGCTCATCCGGCTATTCTTCCACGCGCACCGTCGGACAGCCCGAGGCGCGACCATCCCGCCGCAGACCTGAGCCGCCGACTACTCTGGAGAAGTGAGCACACAACGGGTTTTCGCCGCGCGCCTCGCCGGGTGCGCCGTCTTCGATCCCGTCGGCGACCGGCTCGGCAAGGTCCGGGATGTCGTCGTCGTGTACCGAAGTACCGCGGCGCCCCGCGTCATCGGTCTGGTCGTGGAGATCCCGGGACGCCGACAGGTGTTCCTCTCCATCGGACGCGTCACCTCGATCCGCGCCGGCCAGGTCATCAGCACGGGTCTGATCAACGTGCGACGGTTCTCTCCGCGCGCCGGCGAGGTGCGGGTGCTCGCCGAGATGCTCGGGCGACGCGTGAGCTTCGTCGACGGCAGCGGCACCGCGGTGATCGAAGACATCGCGATCGAGCCGAACCGCCTCGGCGAATGGGCGATCAGCCAGCTGTTCCTCCGCCGCCCGAAGACCAGCGCCTCCCCGTTCGCGAAGGGACCGACGACTTTCGCGGGGTGGAGCGAGGTCGCCGAGCAGCGTGCGCCCGGCGAGTCGCAGTCGGCCGAGCAGCTCGTCGCCTCGTACTCCGAGCTGCACGCCGCCGACCTCGCCAACACGCTCCTCGACCTTCCGCAGCAGCGCATGATCGAGGTCGCCGAGGAGCTGTCGGACGACCGCCTCGCCGACGCCCTCGAGGAGATGCCCGAAGACGAGCAGGTACACATCCTCGACCGGCTGGGCGACGAGCGCGCGGCCGACATCCTCGACCAGATGGAACCGGACGATGCGGCCGACCTTCTGGCCCAGCTGGCCCCGGACCGTCTGGAGCAGCTCCTCGAGCTCATGGAGCCGGAGGAGGCCGAGGACGTCAGGATGCTGCTGCGGTACGGACCCGACACCGCCGGCGGTCTGATGACCCCCGAGCCGATCATCCTGTCGGCCGATGCCACCGTCGCCGAGGCGCTGGCCCTGATCCGCCGCCATGAGCTGCACCCCGCACTGGCCGCCGCGGTGTTCGTGACGCTCCCGCCGTTCGAGACCCCCACCGGGCGCCTGCTCGGGCTCGTGCACTTCCAGCGGATGCTGCGCTACCCGCCGCACGAGCGGCTCGGCGCCATCCTCGACGACAGCCTCGAGCCCGTACCCGTCACCGCATCCGCCGCCGAGGTGGCGCGACTGCTGGCGAGCTACGACCTCGTCTCGCTCCCGGTGATCGATGCGGCGCACCGCCTCGTCGGAGCGATCAGCATCGACGACGTGCTCGACTACCTGCTCCCCGACGACTGGCGCTCGCACGACAGCGACGACAGCTCCCCCGCGAAGGAGATGCGCTGATGGCCCGGTCCCCGCGCCTCGACGCACCGGGCCGCACCACCACCCGCCCCAGGGCGACCTCTCGCGACCGCTTCGGGCGCTTCACCGAGTGGGTCGCTCGTGCGATGGGTACGCCGGCCTTCCTGCTGATCCTCAGCCTCTTCTGCGTGGTCTGGATCCTCTGGAACACGTTGATGCCCGACGAGCTGCGCTTCGACGACGCCGCCCTCGGATTCACGGCGTTGACTCTCATGCTCTCCCTGCAGGCCTCGTACGCCGCACCGCTCATCCTGCTCGCGCAGAACCGCCAGGACGACCGCGACCGGGTGCAGATCGAGCAGGACCGGCAGCGTGCCGAGCGCAACCTCGCCGACACCGAGTACCTCGCCCGAGAGATCGTCGCGCTGCGGATGTCGCTCGAAGAGCGCAACTCGCAGGCCGTCACCCGCGACGTGCTCAGGCAGGAGCTCAAGGCACTTCTCGCCGAGCTCGAAGACGCGCCGGACAAGACCCGACCCGGCACCGCCTCATGACGGCGGCCGAGCGCGTCCGATCGGCCGTCGCCGCCGTGACGGATCCGGAGCTGCGCCGACCCATCGGCGAACTCGACATGGTCCGCGAGATCTCCGTCGACGGCGACCGCGCCCGCGTCGGCATCGTGCTGACGATCGTCGGGTGCCCCGCGGCGGCCAGGATCGAAGCCGACGTGCGCGGTGCGGCCGCATCCGTTCCCGGCATCGCCGAGGTCGAGGTCGAGGTCGGCGTGATGACACCGGCCGAGCGCAAGGCGCTCACCGAGAAGCTCCGCGCGGGCAGACCCGCACGACACATGCCGTTCGGCCCCGACTCGCTCACCCGTGTGATCCTCGTCTCCAGCGGCAAGGGCGGCGTCGGCAAGTCGACGGTCACGGCCAACCTCGCCGTCGCCCTCGCCGATCAGGGACTGTCCGTCGGCCTCGTCGATGCGGATGTGCACGGGTTCTCGATCCCCGGGCTCCTCGGCATCCCGGCGGGTACCCAGCCGACCCGCATCGACGACCTGATGCTCCCCCCGGTCGCGCATGGCGTGAAGACGATCTCGATCGGGATGTTCCTCCGCGACGGCGAGTCCGTGGTGGCGTGGCGCGGACCGATGCTGCACCGCACGGTGTCGCAATTTCTCACCGACGTCTTCTTCGGGGATCTCGATGTGCTCCTGATCGACATGCCGCCGGGAACGGGCGACATCGCGATCTCGATCGGCCAGCTCCTCCCCCATGCGGAGGTGCTCGTCGTGACCACCCCGCAGACCGCCGCGGCCGAGGTCGCCATCCGCAGCGGTCTCGTCGCGCGTCAGACCGGTCAGCGCGTGATCGGAGTGATCGAGAACATGGCGGCGTACACGCTCCCCGACGGCACCCTGATCGACCTGTTCGGCTCCGGCGGGGGCGCGGCCGTCGCCGAGGCGCTCTCCGAGCCGGGAGCGACGGTCCCGCTGCTCGCTTCGATCCCCCTCAGCCCCGCTCTGCGTCAGGGCGGAGACGCGGGAGAGCCGATCGTCGGCGGCGGGACGACCGATGCCGCGGCCGCGACGATCCGCGACCTCGCGGCCACCCTCGCCCGGCAGGGCAGGGGCCTCTCCGGTCGATCGCTGCCGATGTCGATCGGCTGAGCGCGTGGGAGGATGAACGAGTGTCCCCACGCTCCCTGACCGTCGACGAGAGCCTGCTGCGACGGATGGCGCGCGACGCCGCGATCTATTCGCTGACCCGCCCGTCCGCCCTCGTGATGTGGTTCGCCCTCGCCGGTGCGCTGGTGCTCAGCATCCTCAATCTCAGCGCCCCCGTTGCAGCGGGGCAAGAAGCCCCGTTCGCCGCGGGCTGGATGCCTGTGATCATCGCCGGGCTCGCCGGCTTCGCCGTCTTCATGTCCATCTCGGGCGCCCGAACGGCCGTGCGGATCGCGATGCCGGTGGAGCAGGTGGTGTGGGTGGCCCTCGAAGACGACAGGCTGCAGGTGGGCAGCGGTCGCCGTCGATCCGACATCGACTACCGCACGTTCCAGAAGATGCACGTGGGCAAGGACGCCGTGCTGCTGAAGCTGCGTGACGCCTCGGTCGCCACCGCGATCCCCCGCGCCCTGCTCACGGACGACGACATCGCGACGCTCCGCTCCAAGATCTCCTAGCTCTCCCAGACCTCAGGCGACGACCTCCGAGGCTCAGGGCCGTCAGCGCGACGACGCCGGCGTCGACGGGCGACCAGGCGACGGAACAGGATGACGCCGGGGACGAGCACGACGATCAGCGGGCAGGCCACCGCGCCGAAGGCCAGGAGCGAACCGACGGCGAAGTCGCTGCCTCCGTTGCGACCGAGACCGACGGACCCGCGTGCGAAGGTGTCACCGGCGACCAGGAATTCACCGTCGTAGGTGTCCAGCGCGTCGACGCAGGTCACGGTGTGGATGCCGGCCTCGACTGAGGTGAACTGCGCGCTCTGCGCGAAGCCCAGCCGGGGCGTCATCCACCACAGCGTGTCGTCCCAGGTGAGCGACGGCGCGCCCGACAGCGGCAGTCCGACGCCATCCGGGCCGACCACCGCGCACTCCATCGTGCCCAGCGCCGCCGAGATCCCGTTGCCCCAGATGCCACCCCGCTCACCGGAATCGAGCCCCACCTCCGCGGAGCGCCCGAGCGGTGACGGAGCCGCGTCATCGACGGAGGCCGCGACCGGCAGCACCCAGAGGGTCCAGATCAGGACCGAC
Organism: Microbacterium sp. Root1433D1; assembly: GCF_001426835.1. Taxonomy (NCBI): domain Bacteria; kingdom Bacillati; phylum Actinomycetota; class Actinomycetes; order Micrococcales; family Microbacteriaceae; genus Microbacterium; species Microbacterium sp. Root1433D1. Next base: position 56,729 of record NZ_LMFN01000001.1, read on the forward strand.
ACGCACGCGCACAGCGCGGCGAGCCAGAAGGCCACGGCGTCGCGATCGGCGAGCCGCCCTCGGGTCACGTGGCTTCAGGGTCGAAAGGCGGGCGATTGGTCGCGCTGAACTCCTGCGGAGCCACACGCGTGGGGGCGACGGTTCCGGCGATCGGCTCCGCGATCGTCTCGCGCGCCTGCATGGGAGTCGCGGGCTGAGGTTCCTCCATCAGCGCGTCGCGGATGATCCGGCGGGGGTCGTACTGACGAGGGTCGAGCTTGCGCCAATCGACGTCGTCGATCTCGGGCCCCATCTCCTCACGCACCCTCGTCTTGGTCGCGCGCAGGTACTCTCCGGCCTTGCGAACCATGCGGGAGAAGCTCTCCGCGGCCCGCGGCAGACGTTCGGGGCCGATGATCAGGACCGCGATGAGGCCGATCAGCAGCAGCTTCTCGAAAGTGAGCCCGAACGTCATCTCTACAGGCTACCGCCGCGCCTGCGGTCCCCGCACTCGCCGACCGAATACGCTGGAGAGGTTCACCGGGCAGGCAGGGAGAAACAGGCCATGAGCGAGTATGACGCGAACGCGCGTTTTCTGCGCGAGTCCATCGTGGAACCCGACGCCATCACCCGCGCCCGCGCACATGCGATCGAGCTGGGAGCGATGCCGATCAGCGCGGCCGTCGGTTCGCAGATCGCCGTGCTCGCCGCGGCGACCAGCGCCCGTTCCATCGTCGAGATCGGCACCGGCGCCGGCGTCTCCGGACTCTGGCTGCTGCGTGGAGCACCGCAGGCCGTGCTCACCTCGATCGACAACGAGCCGGAGCATCTCGCCGCGGCACGGCAGGCCTTCGCCGATGCGAAGATCCCGTCCACACGAGCCCGTTTCATCACTGGGCGAGCGATCGATGTGCTCCCCCGAATGAACGAGAACTCCTACGACATCGTGCTGGTGGACGCCGATCCCGAGCACGTCATCGAATACGTCGAGCACGGTCTGCGTCTCGCACGCACCGGGGGGCTCGTCCTCGTGCCCCGGGTGCTCGCAGGCGGCCGCGTCGCCGACCCCGTGCAGCGCGACGAGATCACCTCCGCCTACCGGTCCCTCGTGCAGGAGACGCAGGAGTCCTCGGCCGTCCTGGCCACGCTCTCCCCCGCCGGCGAAGGACTGCTGCAGCTGATCAGCCTCGCAGAGCGCGACTGACGCACGAACCTCGCGGGGCACAGGCACCGTTCGCAGACGAAAAGGGCGGTGGATCCGAGGATCCACCGCCCTTTTCGGATCCGCTCGAGCGGACCCAGGTCGATCAGGCCGGTGCCACGACGGCGGCAAGCACGTCGTGAAGCTCCTTGGCCTCGGCGTCGTTCACAGAGACGACCAGGCGGCCGCCGCCTTCGAGCGGAACGCGCACGATGATGAGTCGTCCTTCTTTCACGGCTTCCATAGGCCCGTCTCCGGTCCTCGGCTTCATCGCTGCCATCGTGGCTCCCTTTCCTCCGGTGGTATGGGATGAGTTTATCGGGTGTCACCGGGACCTGGAGGTCACGGAACAACAATTGGCTCGAGCTTCACGATCACGGCACCTGCCAGAACGTGCTCCCGAGCGCATATACGTGGTAGATCCAGAACCATTGTCCGACCAGACATGCGGCCAGCACCCCGATGCGCCAGAGGCGTGATCGAGGCACGGCGACCGCACCCCAGAGCGGGCTGAGGGGCAAGAGCAGACGGAAGGTGCTCGACTGCGGGAAGAAGACGGCGAGCAGATACAGCAGGTAACTCGCACTCCACAGCCGAAGATCCGCGCCGAGAGCCCGAACCTGCGGGGAGAACAGGAGCGCTGCAGACGCGCCGATGACCAGCACGGCGAGTACGAGCGGTCCCCACCACTGCGGCATCCCCCAGAGCGCGAACCAGAACTGCGACGCCTGGACCCATCCCTCGAACGGGATGAACCCCTCGACACCGCCGGTGATCCAATGCTGACGCCACGCGAGTTCGGTCGCGAGATACGCACCGGGGTCTCCCGTGACGATTCCCGCGATCGCCTGCCAGGCGAAGCCGGACGCGGTCGCGAGGGCGCCGAGAGCGAGGATGTGCGCGATCTCGCGTCCCGGGAGCGGATCCTGTGCGCGCCGGATCCAGCGCAGGACACCGTGCAGGCCCAGATAGAGGGCGAAGGCGAGGATCCCCGGGCGGGTGAAGGCCATCACCGGGATGAGGATGTACAACCAGACGTACCTGCGCCGGATCGTCGCATCGAGGGCCAGGAACAGCAGCAGAAGGAACAGGGTCTCGGCATAGCCGACCTGGAACATCGCCGCGATCGGCCCGGCGGCGAAGAACACCACGGCCCACATCGCCGCCGAGTTCCCGAGACGCTCGCGAAGCAGACGATGGAGCGCGAGACAGGCCAGGTACCCCGCCACGAGTGACAGCACGAGAGCCCCGGCTCCCCAGGACCCGAGCACGAACCCGATCCCCTTGGCTGCATATGCGAACACCGGCATGAATGCCCAGGCGTTCTCGACCACGTCGCCCGTGTCCGAGAGCGGCAGCTCGCTCGGATATCCGTTCTCGGCGACCAGCCAGTACCACTGCGCATCCCAGCCGAGGATGAAGTCGATGAGCCCGGCCCCCGCGCCGAAACGCGAGGACGAGGTCGACAGCGAAGCGGCGATGAGCAGGAACGCCGTCGTGACGACCCGTGCGCCGAGGTAGATGACGGCCACACGCAGCGCGACCGGTGCCATCGCCCAGCGGCGTGCGATGCTCAGCGCGACGTGAGCCATGCGCGAAGGCCCCGCTCCACGGCGTCGATCTGCGCGAGGGGAACGCGCTCCTCATCGTGGTGGGCGAGATGCGGGTCGCCGGGGCCGTAGTTCACCGCGGGGATCCCGAGCGCGGAGAAGCGTGCGACGTCGGTCCAGCCGTATTTCGGCCGGGGCTCTGCGCCGACGGCGGCCACGAACTGCTTCGCGATCTCGGCGTCGAGGCCGGGACGCGCACCCTCGGCGGCATCCGTGATCTCGATGTCGAAGCCGGCGAGGACTCCACGCAGATGGGCCTCGGCGTCGGCCGCCGACTTGCTCGGCGCGAACCGGTAGTTGACCTCGACCTCGCACGCGTCCGGGATCACGTTGCCCGCGACTCCACCCGCGATGCGCACCGCGCTCAAGCTCTCGCGGTACAGCAGCCCCTCGACCAGCACCTCCTTGGCGCGGTACTCCGCCAGCCGGGTGAGGATGGGCGCGGCGCGGTGGATCGCGTTCTCGCCGATCCAGGCGCGTGCGCTGTGGGCGCGCACGCCGCTCGTGCGCACGAGCGCGCGGAGAGTGCCGTTGCACCCGCCCTCGACCTCGCCGTTGGACGGCTCCCCCAGGATCGCGAAGTCGGCCTCGAAGAGATCGGGGCGCACGGCGGCGAGCAATCCGAGGCCGTTCTTCGAAGCCTCGATCTCCTCGTTGTCGTACCACATCCACGTGATGTCGATCGCGGGGTCGGTCAGTTCGGCCGCGAGCTTCAGCTGCACGGCGGTGCCCGCCTTCATGTCGACGGTGCCGCGCCCCCAGAGATAGGGCACCCCGTCGATCTCGATGTCGCGGGTCGGCAGGTTCGCATTGATCGGCACGGTGTCGATGTGACCGGCGATCGCGACGCGCTGTGCCCGGCCGCGGTCGGTGCGGGCGACGATCGTGTTCCCGTGACGGAAGACGTCGAGGTGCTCCAACGGCGTCACCGCCGCCTCGATCGCATCGGCCAAGCTCTTCTCCTCACCGGAGACGCTCGGGATATCGCAGATCGCACGGGTGAGGTCGACGGAGGACACGGTCAGATCGAGCACCATGGGTCAAGACTACTTACCCCGTCACGAGTGACGTCGCCATCCCTCGGGGGCGATAGCGTGGAGGGATGAGCGACGCACGCACTGTATGGGGTATCGGACTCACCACGATCGCCGGGGACGGCACCGTCCTCGATGCGTGGTACCCCGAGGTGCGGACAGGCGCCTCCACCTCCGACGAGGTCACCGTCGCCATCGCCGCACTCGAGCCCCTCGCCGGGCCCGACGAACGGCGGAACGTCACGCTCGAGGTCGTGCAGCTGGAGATCGACCTCGACGCCGCCCCGGCGTCGACCGCGGACGCCTACCTGCGTCTGCACGCACTCTCCCATCTGGTGGTGCGTCCCAACGAGCTGAATCTGGACGGCATCTTCGGGCACCTTCCGAACGTGGCCTGGACCAACGCCGGCCCCGTCCTTCCCGCGGATGCCGCTCGCCTGCGCCCGCACCTCCAGCGCGCCGGCATCCAGGTGCAGGGGCTCGACAAGTTCCCCCGCCTGACCGACTACGTGCAGCCTTCCGGCGTCCGCATCGCCGACGCCTCCCGTGTGCGTCTGGGCGCGTACCTCTCCCCCGGCACGACCGTCATGCACGAGGGGTTCGTCAACTTCAACGCCGGCACGCTGGGCGCGTCGATGGTCGAAGGACGCATCTCGCAGGGCGTTGTGGTCGGCGACGGCAGCGACATCGGCGGAGGCTCGTCGATCATGGGCACCCTCTCCGGCGGCGGAACGCACCGCGTGTCGATCGGAGCCCGCACGCTGCTCGGCGCGAACGCCGGCATCGGCATCTCGCTCGGTGACGACTGCGTCGTCGAGGCCGGGCTCTATGTCACGGCCGGCACCAAGATCGTCCTCGTCGACGGGCCCGTGACCGCCGATGGCGCACGCAAGAGCGTGAAGGGGGCCGAGCTCTCCGGTCACGATGGGGTGCTCTTCCGCCGGAACTCGCTCAGCGGTGCGGTGGAGGCCGTGCGTCGCGCCGGTGTGGGAGTGACGCTGAACGAGGCGCTGCACGCCTGAGAACGCAGCCCAGGGGACGCCTGCCCCGCTCCTGCAGGCGGCCGACGACCCGCGCGGAAGTCGACATGCAGCCGACGGCATGCACGCACTGGTAGACTGACGGAGTTGCGTGTACCGCCGGTCTCGTAACATCGTCGTCGTCACGGGGTCTCCGAGGACCGAAGCGAGCGGAACCGCTCCCACCACCAGCATCAGCTGGCCTTTCGAACGGCGAACCGATGCGCAATTCCTGCGCCGTCGCCCACCTCACCCCTTTATCTCGCGCCCTTCATTCGGGCGCTGACGGAGTTTCTGCATGTCTACTTTCCTTGAACTCGGCGTTCCCGCCGAGCTCGCCGCCGTTCTCGCCGATTCCGGCAAGACCGAGGCGTTCGCCATCCAGCGCGACACCCTTCCCGACTCCCTCGCCGGACGCGACCTCCTGGGTCGCGGACGCACGGGCAGCGGCAAGACCATCGCCTTCGCCCTGCCGCTCGTCGCGCGCCTCGCCGCTTCCGGCGGACAGCGCCGTGCCGGCCTCCCGCGCGGACTCGTCCTCGCCCCCACGCGTGAGCTCGCGACGCAGATCGCCGCGACCATCGCACCTCTCGCCGAGGCCGCGGGCCTGCGTGTCACGACCGTCTTCGGCGGCGTCAGCCAGCGTCCGCAGGAGCAGGCGCTGCGCGGCGGCATCGACATCGTCGTGGCCTGCCCCGGTCGACTCGAAGACCTCATGAAGCAGCAGGTGGTTCGCCTGAGCGCGATCGAGGTCACCGTGCTCGATGAGGCCGATCACATGGCCGACCTCGGCTTCCTGCCCGGCGTCACCCGCATCCTCACCGCGACCCCGGCCGGTGGACAGCGTCTGCTGTTCAGCGCGACCCTGGACCGCGGCATCGACACCCTCGCCCGCCGCTTCCTCTCGAACGCGGTCAGCCACGAGGTCGACGAGGAGAGCGTGCCCGTCGGCGAGATGACCCACCGTGTGCTGGTCGTCGACTCCACCGACAACAAGACCGCCCTCGTGCGCGAGCTCGCCTCGGGCACCGGTCGCCGCATCCTCTTCACCCGCACCAAGCACCAGGCGAAGAAGCTCGCGAAGCAGCTCACCGCCGCGGGGATCCCCGCCGTCGACCTGCACGGCAACCTGTCGCAGAATGCGCGCGAGCGCAACCTCGGCGCCTTCTCCGCCGCTCCCGAAGACGGCGGAGTGCGCGTGCTCGTGGCGACCGACGTCGCGGCGCGCGGCGTGCACGTCGACAACGTCGACCTCGTCGTCCACGTCGACCCGCCCGTCGAGCACAAGGCGTACCTGCACCGTTCCGGCCGCACCGCGCGTGCGGGTGCCGCGGGCACCGTCGTGACCGTCGTGCTCCCCGAGCAGCGCCGCGACGTCAAGGATCTCCTGCGCAAGGCCGCCATCTCGGCTCCGCTGGAAGACGTCACCACAGCGGCCGTCACCGCGCTGGTGCCCGAGCGCGCAGCGCATGTGCGCCCGGCCCCCGTGCAGGCTCCGCAGCAGCAGCGCCAGTCCTCCAAGCAGCGCCCCGCAGGCGGCGAGAAGAGCGGAGCGGCCAACCCGCCGTCGCGTCGCCGTCGTCGTCCCCGCGCCGGTGCTTCCGGCACGGGCGCAGGTGGTGGCTACTCCACGCAGAGCGGCTCCCGTCAGGGCGGCCGCAGCTCGCAGGGTCGCTGAACACTCGAGCCGCTGACTTCAGCTCAGCACGGCGCCCTCTCCGCTCGTCGGAGGGGGCGCCGTGCCGTTTCCCCGCGACGAATGCCGGGAATCCGAATCCACCGCGTCGCTGCCAGACGACGAAAGCGCCCCCTCCGTCGTGCGGAAGGGGCGCTTTCTCGTCTGGACTCAGCGCGTCGGGAAGGAACGCTCGGGCGCTCCTGTGTACAGCTGCTGCGGGCGACCGATCTTGGTCTGCGGGTCGAGCTGCAGCTCACGCCACTGCGCGAGCCAGCCCGGCAGACGGCCGATCGCGAACAGCACCGTGAACATGCGCGTCGGGAAGCCCATGGCCTTGTAGATGACGCCGGTGTAGAAGTCGACGTTCGGGTACAGGCGACGCTCGCGGAAGTAGTCGTCGGCCAGCGCGAGCTCCTCGAGCTCCTTCGCGAGGTCGAGCAGAGGGTCGGTGACGCCCAGGGAGGAGAGCACCTCGTCGGCGGCCTCCTTGACGAGCTTGGCGCGAGGGTCGTAGTTCTTGTAGACCCGGTGGCCGAAGCCCATCAGCTTCACGCCCTCTTCCTTGTTCTTCACGCGCTCGACGAAGCGAGCGACGCTCTGACCGGAGTCGCGGATCTGACCGAGCATGGTCAGCACGGCCTCGTTGGCACCGCCGTGGAGCGGGCCGGAGAGAGCCTGGATGCCGGCGGAGACCGACGCGAACTGGTTCGCGCCGGTGGAGCCCACCAGGCGGACCGTGGACGTGGAGGCGTTCTGCTCGTGGTCCTCGTGCAGGATGAGGAGCAGCTCAAGAGCCTTCGACATCACCGGGTTGACCTCGTACTCCTCGCTGTGCACACCGAAGTTCAGCTTCAGGAAGTTGTCGACGAAGCTCAGCGAGTTGTCCGGGTAGAGGAACGCCTGGCCGACGCTCTTCTTGTGCGCGTAGGCCGCGATCACAGGGAGCTTGGCGAGCATGCGCACCATGTTCAGCTCGACGTGCTCCGGGTTGTGCGGGTCTGTCTGCCCCTCGTAGTAGGTCGAGAGGGCGGCGACGGCCGAGGACAGCACCGACATGGGGTGCGCCGTGTGCGGCAGGGCCGAGAAGAAGCGCTTGAGGTCTTCGTGCAGCAGCGTGTGACGACGGATCTTCTCGTCGAACTCCGCGAGCTCGGAGGCGGACGGCAGCTCGCCGTAGATGAGGAGCCAGGCGACCTCGAGGTAGCTGGTGGAGCCCGCGAGCTGCTCGATCGGATAGCCGCGATACCGCAGGATGCCCTTGTCACCGTCGATAAAGGTGATCTCGGACTTCGTGGAGGCCGTGTTCACGAAACCGTAGTCCAGGCCCGTGTATCCGGTCTGTCGGGTCAGCGTCGAGAAATCGATGCTGTCGTGCCCTGCCGTGCCGCGCAGCACCGGGAATTCGGCGGTCGTGTCGCCGATCGTCAGCTTCGCCGTCTGGTCTGCCGCTGCACTCACGCGGACCTCCTCGTTGTGTCCGCCCCCGCTCGTCGCGGTGATGTCGAACAAGATCTTGATCAAGCCTGAACTGGCGATCTCACGGCGCTCAAGCGCCAGGTCGGGTCACGACCGAATCGCCTTTACAGCCTAGTAGTCACACAGGCCTACTGTGACATCCGCCAAACAGAAGCACCCTCCGAGGAGGGAACCTACATATCGGTTGCCATATCGGTTGTGGAGAGTCGACGCGCGGCCTCGCGGACGTGCGCGGTCGGCGCGGTGAGTGCGAGCCGGACATGCTGGGCGGAGTCGGCTCCGTAGAAGGGACCGGGGCCTGCGAGGATGCCGAGATCAGCGAGTCGCGCCATCGACTCCCAGGCGTCGCGCCCCTCGGTCGCCCAGAGGTACAGCCCCGCCTCGGAACCCTCGATGCGGAAGCCCGCCGCCTCCAGCGCAGGACGAAGGGCATCGCGACGCGCGCGGTAGAGCTCCTTCTGCACCGCGACGTGCTCATCGTCTCCGAGAGCGACCGCCATCGCGTGCTGCACCGGTGCGGGCGGCATCAGCCCGAGGTGCTTGCGTGCCGTGAGCAGCTCTCCCACGATGCGCGCACAGCCGGCCACGAACGCCGCACGGTATCCGGCGAGGTTGGACTGCTTGCTCAGGGAGTAGACGCTGAGCAGATTCGCACGGCTTCCGCCGGTCACCCGCGGGTCGAGGATCGAGGGGATCGGCTCGGTCGCCCACTCGCCGTCCCACCCCAGCTCGGCATAGCACTCATCGCTCGCCAGGACGGCTCCGAGCTCGCGGGCGCGGCTCACGGCTGCGGCGAGCTCGTCCACGGTCCAGGTGCGGCCGTCCGGGTTGCCCGGGGTGTTGATCCAGATGAGCTTGGTGCCCTCCGGCCAGTCCTGCGGGTCATCGGCGGGCAGGGGCGTGGCCCCCACGACGCGCGCACCGACCTCGTAGGTCGGATACGCCACGCGCGGGTGCACGACGATGTCGCCGGCCCCCAGACCGAGCAGAGTGGGCAGCAGCGCGACGAGCTCTTTCGAGCCGATCGTCGGGAGCACGTTGTCGACGCGGAGGTCGGGCACTCCCCTGCGTCTGGCGTACCAGTCCACGATGGCCTCGCGCAGCGTCGGCGTGCCGACCGTCTGCGGGTAGGCGTGGGCGTCCGTCGCCTCGGCCAGCGCACGCCGGATGATCTCGGGGGTCGGGTCGACGGGAGATCCGACCGACAGATCGATGAGCCCGTCCTGGTGCCTCTCGGCACGCTCACGGAACGGGACAACGGCGTCCCACGGGTAGTCGGCGAGGTCGCGGACGCTCACGAAGCGCGCCTACTCGCCCTGCGGCGGCAGAGCGGCGACGATCGGGTGGTCGAACGAGTAAACGCCGACCTTGGCGGCGCCGCCCGGGGACCCGATCTCGTCGAAGAACTCGACGTTGGCCTTGTAGTAGTCCTGCCACTCGTCGGGCAGATCGTCTTCGTAGTAGATGGCCTCGACGGGGCACACCGGCTCGCAGGCACCACAGTCGACGCACTCGTCGGGATGGATGTACAACGAGCGTTCACCCTCGTAGATGCAGTCAACGGGGCACTCGTCGATGCAGGCGCGGTCCTTGACATCGACGCACGGGAGGGCGATCACATACGTCACCCCCTCAGTCTACGACTCGCGAGCCTCGGGTTCTTGCGCGGGTGCCTCCGTGCGCACGGGAAGACGTCGCACCGAGGGCCAGGCGATCACGAGCAGCACGATTCCGGCCACCAGGTAGGTCCAGATCTGCCCCGCGAACGACGCGGGCACGACGACGGAGCCTCCGGGACCCTCGCCCGAGATCAGCACCAGCATGCCGATCATCCCCAGCCCCGCTGCCACGGCGGCACCGCGGTCGTGCGTGAGCGCGCGCACGGCGATCAGGATGGCCGCGCAGGCGATCGCGGCGACGATCATGCCGACCGGGATCGGACCCCACATCACGCTGTGGCTGATCGTGCCGGCGATGCCGTAGACACCGCCCACCAGGGCGGCAGCGATCCACGACAACACTCTCGACATCCAGCTCACGCGCACCTGTCGATCCTACCGAGGAGGCCCGCACGATCCCGATCAGAACCTGGCAGGGTCAGGCCGCGACTCCGAACAGACGAAGGAGGGCGGCCACCACCGCAGCCGCCACCACGACCACGAGGAAGGACTGCCGCAGCCACAGCAGCCCGCCCGCGACCAGCAGAGCGGGCACGCGCGCATCCACGGTGATCGCCTGCCCGTCCCCCAAGGTCTGCACAGCCACGAGAGCCGCCAGGAGCGCCACCGTCAGAAGATCAGAGATGCGGGCCGTGCGCGGCGCCTCGAGCACCCGGGGCGGCACCAGGTAGCCGGCAGCCTTGAGGGCGAGGCATATCACCGCCGCGAGGAGGATGGCGCTCCAGAGAGTCATGACGTCGCCTCCGGTCCCGCGTCGGTCGTCTCGACCGATGTCGCAGGCCGCCCCATCCAGTTGAACCAGCCGACGGCGATCGCGACCACCGCGGCGACGAGTACCGGAAGTCCGGGCATCAGCATCGGGGTGAAGGCCGCGGCGACCACAGCCGCGGCGATGCCGACCACGACGGCCTGACGCTGGCGGAGTCTCGGCCACAGCAGAGCGAGGAATGCCGCAGCCGCCGCCGCATCCAGCCCCCAGGCCTTGGGGTCGCCGAGCACGTCGCCCACGAGTGCCCCGACGAGGGTGGTGATGTTCCAGCCGACGAAGACGCCGATCCCCGTCACCCAGAATCCGACCTGCCGCAGCCGCGGATCGCTCTGCGAGATCGCCACCGCCGTCGACTCGTCGATCGTGAAGTGCGCCGCAGCCGCCTTGCGCACGGGCCCTCCCCCGATGATCGGCGACATCCGCATGCCGTAGGCGACGTTGCGCACCCCGAGAAGCGCCGCCGAGGCGATTGCCGAGGGCAGCGCGGCGACGCCGCCCGCAGTGAAGACGCCGACGAAGGCGAACTGGGATCCTCCGGTGAACATCAGCAGGCTCAGCACGCACGTCTGCCAGACGTCGAGACCCGAGGCCACGGCGAGGGCGCCGAAAGAGATGCCGTAGGCACTGGTCGCGAGAACGACGCCGAGCGACTCGCGCCAGACCTCACGCTCGGCGGTCATCACACACCACTCGAACCACTGTTCGCTTCACTGAACACATGATCATAATTCTGAACACCAGCGCACGGATAGTCAAGCGAACGAACGTTTGACATGATGAACACATGGAGGAACTTCGCACACGCATCGCCCGCACCCTGCGTCGGGAGCGAGAGGCGGCGAGTCTGTCGGTGTCCGAGCTCGCTCGACGAGCCGGCATCTCCAAGGCGACGGTGTCCCAGCTCGAGAGCGGAGCAGGCAACCCCAGCGTCGAGACGCTGTGGGCGCTCGGCGTGGCGCTCGGCGTACCCTTCGCCGTGCTGGTCGATCAGCAGGCCAACGCGCCGACCCTCATCCGCGCAGACGACCTCGCGGGCGTTCCGTCCTCCGCAGCCGCGTACAGCGCGACGTTGCTGTCTGCGAGCCCTCCCGGCGCCCGCCGTGACATCTACCTGATCCAGGCCGAGCCGGGCGACGCCCGCCGCTCCGACCCCCATCACCCCGGGACGATCGAGCACGTGATCATGATGACGGGACAGGCACGGATCGGCCCGGTCGACGAGCCCGCGCTGCTGGGCCCTGGCGACTACCTCACCTACGCCGGAGATGCTCCGCACATCTTCGAGGCGACCGCGCCCGGCACCAGCGCGGTGCTCATCTCCGAGCTGCGCTGAGCGTCACTCCGACCCGGCCGCCGGCGACGGGTCGGGGATCTCGTGCGGCCGATACTGCGGGAGCCGCGAAGCCGGGAGGATCGCCAGCGCGCTGATACCCGCGAGCAGGAGCAGGCCGAGCTTGAGAGTGCCGAGCCGGGACTCCTCGTTCACGGCGACGGCTGCGTCGACCTGTTCCGGCGTCGCGTCCGTGGCCTCGAGCGCGGCACGGAGATCGTCGTTGCTGACGAAGTTGAGGTTGTCCATGTCGACCTGTGCGACGAGTGACGGCGGAAGCTCGGGGTGCTCGACGACAGCGCGACCGATGCTGAGCCCGAGAAGAGAGACCAGCAGCGCCCCTGCGAGCGCGGTACCGACGGCCGAGGCGAGGTTCTGCGTGGTGCCGCGCAGCGAACCCACGTCTCCGGCGAGTTCGGCGGGGGCCGCCGTCACGAGGACGTTGAACACCAGCGTCACCAGCGCGCCCTGTCCGATGCCGAAGACGATGAGCCCGGCGATCGTCGGGATGGTCTCCCAGTTGTTGTTCACGACGAACGACAACCACACCAGCGCGACCGTGGTGAGGATGAAGCCGACCACGCCGATCGTCCGCGGCGGGAAGCGCCGGTACAGCCGCACCACGAGCGTGGCCGTGACGAAGACGGTGAGGTTGAACGGCATCATCGCCATCGAGGTGTCGAACGGGGTCCTGCCCTGCACGATCTGGATGTAGAGCGGGATCGTGAAGTTCACGCACGCCTCCAGGGCGACCACGATGAACATGGCATACACGGCGGCCCGCTCACGCGACGAGCCGAGCACGCTCAGATCGATCAGGGGAACCCTCCCCTCCGACATCCGTCTCCGCGTCCACAGGAAGAAGGCCTGCCCGAGTACCAGCCCCACCACGATGAAGACGGGGGCAGGCGAGAGCCCGATGACGTTGAAGGGGGCGTCGGCCGTCGCCGCCACGGCACCCCAGGAGTTCAGGTTGTTGAACCCGAGCGTCAGCAGCACGATCGCCGCGCCGATGAGGAGTGAGGCGACGAGGTCGATGCGGATCGACGCGTCTCCGCGATCGCCGCGCAGGGTGAAGCTCAGTGCGAAGACGACGACGGCGATCCCCAGCACGATGAAGAACATCGGCCGCCAGCCGACCAGGGTCCCCAGGGTGCCGCCGATCAGGAAGGCGCTGACACCCGAGATCGCGCGCGCCGAACCGATGGCGCCGATGGCGGTCGCCTGCTGCTGGCCGCGGTAGTTCTCGGCGATGAGTGCCACGATCGACGGCACGATGATCGCTGCGGCCGCGCCGGCGACGGCCTGTCCGGCGATCGCCCACCACACCGTGGGCGCCAGGATCATCATCACCGAGGAGGCCGCGAACAGCGCGATCACGATCCGGAAGATGAGCACCCAGCCGATCCTCTGACCGAGCTTCGCGCCTGTCATCACGAGCGCGGCCACGGCGAGCCCGTACATGACGATCGTCGTGCTCGCGACCGTGGGCGGGACGCCGAACTCGCTCACCATGCCGCCGAGGGAGATCGGCAGCGCGGCGACGTTGAACGACATCAGCACCTGTGCGAGGAACAGGCTGACCATCGGGAACCACGAGGTCTTGGTCTGCTCCGGCTGCGTCTGGGTCATGACTGCTCCTGCGGTGCGGGTGAGGGTGCGGTCGCGGAGGCTTCACGACGCGCCGGGGCCGAGGCGAAGAGGTTCAGCCCCAGAACACGTGACAGGTACCCGATGGCCATCTGCGAGCGGATGGAGTTCCCGGCCTCGTCCAGTCGCGGCGAGAATCCGGCAACCGCGCCCTTGCCGGGTGCGACAGCGACGATGCCGCCGGCGACACCGGACTTCGCCGGGAGCCCGATCTCGAACAGCCAGTCGCCGGATCGTTCGTACAACCCCGTCGACGCGACGACAGCGAGAGTGTCGCGGCACACCTCTTCCGAGACCACCCGCTCTCCGGTGACCGGATTCACTCCCCCGTCGGCGAGCGTCGCCCCCATCACAGCGAGATCGTGAGCCGTGACGCTCAAGGCGCACTGACGCGTGTAGACGTCGACCACCTCGTCGGGATCGCCCGACAGCCGACCATAGCTGCGCAGCAGACGACCGAGAGCGCGATTGCGGTCGTTCGTCTGCGCTTCCGATGCGTAGACCACCCCGTCGAGACTCAGCGGACGCCCGGCGAAGGCGGAGAGCCCCTCACGAACGCGCTCCCACTGCTCGACCGCGGTGGCGCCGGGTATGAGGGCGGTCGTGGCGATCGCACCGGCGTTGACCATCGGATTCATCGGATGCCCGTCGTTGAGCTCGACCGCCACGACGGAGTTGAAGGCGAGTCCGGTGTTGTTCACGCCGACGATGTCGCGCACGCGCTCATGGCCGTGCTCCTGGATCGCCAGGGCGTAGACGAACATCTTCGAGATCGACTGGATGGAGAAAGGATGCAGAGCGTCGCCGGCATCGTGCAGCCCGCCACCGACCTCGATCACCGCCAGACCGAAGAGCTCCGGATCGACCTCGGCGAGCACGGGGATGTAGTCGGCGACGGTGCCGCCGCGTTCCCCGCGATAGCGGGAGTGCGCGTCGCGCACGATCTCCTCGACGCGATCCCACCCCGGCAGGGAGCCGGTGGAGACCTCCTGCGGCACATCGCGCCACGCTGCCGGGTCGAGCACATCTCCTCCTCGGATCCGTGACGCCCCCAGGTCGTCAGAGTCACCGTAGCGCTCGACGCCCGCCGATGGCTAGAGAATCCTCGGGAGCACGGGCGGGGATCAGTACCAGTTCATGGCCTGCGAATGCGCCCATGCGCTGCACGGAGTGCCGTACACCGACGAGATGTATCCCAGTCCCCAGGCGACCTGAGTGGCGGCGTTCGTCTGCCAGTCGGATCCGGCTGACGCCATCTTGCTGCCGGGAAGCGCCTGCGGGATGCCGGTGGCACCGCTCGGGTTGTACGCCTGGTAGTTCCAGCCGGACTCCTTGTTCCACAGGGAGTTCAGGCAGGAGAACTGATCGCCGCCCCATCCGTAGGTGCTCGACATGATCTGCTGCGCGGAGGCCTTGGCGCCCTCCGGCGTATTGGCTGCGGCCAGCGCGGCCGCCGCCTGCTGCTCCGCGGCGGCCTGCGCTGCCGCCTGCTCCGCCGCTATCCTCGCAGCCTCTTCCTCCGCCTGCTTCTGCTGCGCCGCGGTGAGTGCACTGCTCAGCTCTGCGGTATCGGCGACGACGTCCGCCGTCTCCTCTTCCGCCTTGTCGGCGAGGATGCCCACCAGAAGCACCGGAGTCACGTCGCTGTCATCCAGCTTGTCGATGTGGCTGACGAGGTCGGAGGTGTCGATCGTCGTGACGACGCCGACGTCGAGCCCGGAGGCGACGACCTCGGACTCCAGCGTCTCGGCCGCCGCCACAGCGCCCTTCGCCTGCGCCAGGGTCGTCGAGGCGTCTTCCGTGATCTGCGCGAGCGGCTCGGCGCCGGCGAGGGCGGGAGCGGTGACGGCGGACGCGGCGTTCATGGCACCTACGGCGGGGGTGGAGGCGAGGCCGACGCTCAAGGTGATGCCGACGAGGGCGGCCGAGGCGACGCCGAGGATGGTCATCGGGCGGTGCGCGGCGTTTCGGGCCGAGGCTGCCGCGGAGGCGCGCCGAAGCGCACGGGTCTTGTGAAGCATGGGTTCGACTTTCGGGTGGTCGTACGCCCTTGCAGGAGACTCATCGGGAGCTCGTCCCAGGCGCAAGTGAACCACTCTGAACCATGAACCTGAACGAAAACCATCCCTCACCTGGGATTTACATGAGAAGAGGGCCCCATGCTCGCCTTTCGGCGGCACGAGGCCCTCTCACTCGGAGCATCTCCGAGACGGGTCTCAGACGTTCGCGTCCTGGCGCTTCAGGCGGGCGGTCTCACGCGCACGAGTGTTCGCGTCGAGGTTCACCTTGCGGATGCGGACGACCTCGGGGGTCACCTCGACGCACTCGTCGTCGCGGGCGAACTCGAGGCTCTCCTCCAGAGTGAGCTGGCGCGGAGGCGTCATCGACTCGAAGGTGTCGGAGCTCGCCGCACGCATGTTGGTGAGCTTCTTCTCCTTGGTGATGTTGACGTCCATGTCGTCGGCGCGGGAGTTCTCGCCGATGACCATGCCCTCGTAGACCTCCTGCGTGGGCTGCACGAAGAACGACATGCGCTCCTGCAGGGCGATCATGGCGAACGGAGTGACGACACCCTGACGGTCGGCGACGATCGAGCCGTTCTGACGCGTCGTGATGGAACCGGCCCACGGCTCGTAGCCGTGCGAGATCGCGTTCGCGATGCCGGTGCCGCGGGTGGTGGTCAGGAACTCGCTGCGGAAGCCGATCAGGCCGCGCGACGGAACGATGAACTCCATGCGCACCCAGCCGGTGCCGTGGTTGGTCATGTTCTCCATGCGACCCTTGCGGTTCGCGAGCAGCTGGGTGATCGCTCCGAGGTGCTCCTCCGGAGTGTCGATGGTCAGGTGCTCGAACGGCTCGTAGGTCTTGCCGTCGATCTTCTTCGTGACCACCTGCGGCTTGCCGACGGTGAGCTCGAAGCCCTCGCGGCGCATGTTCTCGACGAGGATGGCGAGCGCGAGCTCTCCACGGCCCTGCACCTCCCACGCATCCGGACGCCCGATGTCGACGACCTTGAGCGACACGTTGCCGATGAGCTCCTTGTCGAGACGGTCCTTGACCATGCGAGCGGTGAGCTTGTGGCCCTTGACCTTGCCCATGAGGGGCGAGGTGTTGGTGCCGATGGTCATCGAGATGGCGGGGTCGTCGACGGTGATGGCCGGCAGCGGACGCACGTCTTCGGGGTCGGCGATGGTCTCGCCGATCGTGATGTTCTCGAAGCCGGCGATGGCGACGATGTCGCCGGGGCCGGCGGAATCGGCGGGGTAGCGCTCGAGGGCACGGGTCTTCAGCAGCTCGGTGATGCGCGCGTTCTGGTGGGTGCCGTCGGCGCGGACCCAGGCCACGGTCTGGCCCTTCTTCAGCGTGCCGTTGAAGACGCGCAGCAGTGCGAGACGGCCGAGGAACGGGCTGGAGTCGAGGTTGGTGACCCAGGCCTGCAGCGGGTGCTCGTCGTCGTACGCGGGCGCGGGAACGTGCTCGAGGATCGCCTCGAACAGCGGCTCGAGATCGTCGTTGTCCGGCAGCGATCCGTCGGCGGGACGGTTCTGCGATGCGGCACCGGCACGACCGGAGGCGTAGACGACCGGCACGTCGAGGAGAGCGTCGACATCGAGGTCGGGCACATCGTCGACCAGGTCGGAGGCGAGACCCAGCAGCAGGTCGTGCGCCTCTTCCTCGACCTCCGCGATGCGGGCGTCGGGGCGGTCGGTCTTGTTGACCAGGAGGATGACGGGGAGCTTGGCCTCGAGCGCCTTGCGCAGCACGAAGCGGGTCTGCGGCAGCGGGCCCTCACTCGCGTCGACGAGCAGCACGACACCGTCGACCATGGACAGGCCGCGCTCGACCTCGCCACCGAAGTCGGCGTGACCGGGGGTGTCGATCACGTTGATCGTGATCTCCTTGCCCTGGGCGTGCTTGCCCTTGTACGTGATCGCCGTGTTCTTGGCGAGGATCGTGATGCCCTTCTCACGTTCCAGATCGTTCGAGTCCATGGCGCGCTCGTCGACGTGAGCGTGTTCGCCGAAGGAGCCCGTCTGACGCAGCATGGCGTCGACGAGAGTGGTCTTGCCGTGGTCGACGTGCGCCACGATCGCGACGTTGCGGAGGTCAGAACGGAGGGCGTGCGCCATACAGGTGTCCTAAAAGATGTGGGGTTTCGCCGGGAAGCCGACGTTCCAGGATAACGCAAGCTCAGGGCTTGTTCCTGAAAAGCAGGTCGTAGCATCGAGATCGTGACCCGACCGCAGGCTCCGTGGGACCTCCCCGACCTCTCCCCCGCCCCGTCCCGTGCCCGGCTGTGGGTGGAGATCGCGATCGTCCTGGCTCTCGGCCTCGGCCAGTCCGCCGTGTACGCGATCGTGCAGCTCGCCTACCGCCTCACCGACGAGGTGCCGCTCGCCGAGCAGGTGGCGAAGCTCAATCCCTCGCGAAGCGACAGGGAGATCTTCGACCTCATCTACCAGGTACTCGCGATCGGCTTCTCGCTCGTGCCCGTGCTGCTGGTGTGCTTCCTGTTGTGGCAGTCCGGACGCCCGCACCTGGCGCGACTCGGGCTCGACGGCACGGGGGTCGCGAAGGATGCAGGTCGCGGTGTCCTCCTCGTCCTGGCGATCGGCATCCCCGGCCTCGGCCTCTACCTCGCCGGCCGGGCTCTCGGGCTCACGGTCGCGATCGACCCCGCCGGGATCGACGCCTACTGGTGGACCGTGCCGGTGCTGCTGCTGGCAGCGGCGCGGGCATCGCTGCAGGAGGAGTTCGTCCTGCTCGGATACCTCTTCACGCGGCTCCGGCAGCTCGGCTGGAGTCCGTGGACGATCATCGTCTCCACGTCGGTCCTGCGGGCCAGCTACCACCTCTACCAGGGGTATCCGGCGTTCATCGGCAACCTCGCGATGGGCCTGCTCTTCGGATGGCTGTATCAGAGGACGGGCCGGCTGATGCCGTTCCTCGTGGCGCACTTCGTCATCGACGCCGCCGCGTTCGTGGGATATCCGTGGGCGGCGGCCACCTGGCCCGAGCTGTTCGGGTTGCCTGGCTGATCAGCTCAGGGCGAGGCGGTGCCGGCGACGATGATCGCCCCGATCGCCCAGAGCACGATCACGGCGAGTGCGATGAGCGCGGGGGCGTCCCAGGTGCGACGGATCGACGTGGGCACGGGAGGCGCCGCCTCCCAGAGATCGCGGATGTCCGTGAGGGCGCGGAGGCCGGCGGGAGCCTTGGGCTCGGCGGCGTCACCCCGTGCGGGGCGCGGTGGCCTGGCACGGGCGGGGCCACCGTAGCAGGTGAGGTCTCGTCCGTCGTCGAGCGAGAACTGGAGCTGCCAGCGAAGGTCGATGTCGCGCACGTTGTTCCAGCCGAAGCTGGTACGGCGCAGCATGTTCTGCACGACGACACCCTCGGGATCCACCCGAACCGAGGAGACGTAGCTGAGCTCGTAGACGACCCACAGAGCCAGCAGCACCCACGGGGCGATGAGCAGCATCTGCACCCAGCTCCCTCGCACGACGGTGTCGCCGAGAAGGAACAACGCGAGCAGCGTGCTCGGGATCAGGATGACCAGTCCCGAGGACGCGCGATATGTTCGCGCGCCCTCGGGATGCTGTGGTTCGGTCACCGTCAGCGACCGCCGAGAGGGATCGACGCCCCGGGGATCGCCTTGAGCAAACGGTCGGTGTACTCCTGCTGCGGGTTGGCGAAGATCTCGTCGACAGTGCCCTGCTCGACGATCCTGCCCTTCTCCATGACGCACACGAGGTCGCTCGACACGCGGACGACCGCGAGGTCGTGCGTGATGAACAGATACGTGAGCCCGAGCTCGGACTGGAGTTCGGCGAGCAGCTGCAGCACCTGGTCCTGCACGAGCACATCGAGCGCCGAGACGGCCTCGTCGAGCACGATGATGTCGGGCTTCAGTGCCAGTGCACGCGCGATCGCGACGCGCTGACGCTGTCCGCCCGACAGCTCGTTCGGGTACCGAGTGGCGAGCACGCGCGGCAGCGAGACCTGATCGAGCAGCTCCTCGACGCGTTCGCGCTGCGATGCGCGATCGCCCACGCCGTGGATCTGCAGCGGCTCGGCGATCGTGTTGCCGATGTTGCGCAGCGGATCGAGCGAGCCGTACGGGTCCTGGAAGACCGGCTGCATGCGACGACGCAGGCCGAACGCCTGAGCGCTCGACAGCTTCGACACGTCCCGGCCGTCGATCTCGATGGTGCCGCTGGTGGGCTCCTCGAGCTTCAGCACCATCTTCGCCACCGTGGACTTGCCGGAGCCCGATTCGCCCACGAGAGCGAGCGTCTTTCCTCGGGGGATCTCGAACGACACATCGTCGACCGCTCGGAAGGCCTCGCTGCGGAACCCTCCCTGACGGATCCGATAGTCCTTCGTGAGCCCCGCGACACGCACCGTCGGGGGGATGGCGGCGAGGTCTTCGATCGTCTCGATGCCTCGGTCCTCCACCACTGCCTGGATGCGCTGCGACGCGACGCTGGGCGCCGCAGCGACCAGGCGCTTCGTGTAGGGGTGCTGAGGGTTTTCGAGGATCTGGCGGCTCGGCCCTGCCTCGACGATGTTGCCGCCGTTCATCACGATGATCTTGTTCGCACGCTCGGCCGCGAGGCCAAGGTCGTGCGTGATCAGGAGCATCGAGGTGCCCTTGTCGCGGGTGAGCGAGGCCATGTGGTCGAGGATCACGCGCTGCACCGTCACGTCCAGAGCCGAGGTCGGCTCGTCGGCGATGAGCAGCTTGGGGTCTGCCGCGAGCCCGATACCGATCAGCGCACGCTGACGCATGCCGCCTGAGAACTGGTGCGGGAACTGATGCAGTCGCTTCTCGGCATCGGCCAGGCCTGCCTGCTGCAGAACCTCGACCGTGCGTGCCTTGGCACTCCCGCGATCCCGGGCGATGCCGTTCGCACGGATCGCCTCCTTGACCTGGAATCCGATGCTCCAGACAGGGTTGAGGTTCGACATCGGGTCCTGCGGCACGAAGCCGATGTCCCGACCGCGCACGGCCTCGATCTCACGGCGGTTCAGTGTCGTGAGCTCTCGCCCGTCGAGGGTGATGGACCCCGCGGTGACCTCTCCGGTTCCGGGAAGCAGGTTCACGATGGCCGTGGCCGTCGTGGACTTGCCTGATCCCGACTCGCCGACGATGGCGACGGTCTCGCCCGGCATGATGTCGAAGCTGACTCCGTGGAGCACTTCGCGCAGCCCCTCCTGGGTGCGGAAGGCGACCGTGAGGTCGCGGACGCTCAGCAGAGGGACCTGTTCGGTGACGCGCTCGCTCATCGGCGTGCCCTCGCCTTCGGGTCGAGGGCGTCTCTGATGAGCTCGCCCAGGGTGACGAATGCCAGCACCGCGAGGGTGAGGGCGATCGACGGATAGATGAGTGCCATCGGCGCCACGCGCAGCGAGGCCTGAGCCTTCGCGATGTCGTTGCCCCACGACATCACGTCGCTACCGAGCCCCACCCCGAGGAACGAGAGCGTGGCTTCAGCGACGATGGCCCCAGCGAGGCCGAGCGTCGAGACGACGAGGAGCGGAGCGATCGCATTCGGGACGACGTGGTTCAACAGGATCTTGAACTTCGACTGCCCGAGCGCCTGCGATGCCATCACGAAGTCGGCTTGGCGGACGCGGAGCACCTCCGCCCGAACGACACGCGCGGTCGAGGCCCAGGCGAACGCCCCGATGGCGAACGCGAGAGTCCACACCGACCGGGCGTCCCGGAACACGGTCATCACGACGACGGCCGCGAGGATGTACGGGATCGCGAAGAAGATGTCACCGATGCGCGACAGCAGTCCGTCGAGCCAGCCGCCGTAGAAACCGGCGAGGGCTCCCATGATCAGGCCGAGCACAGACGAGATCACGGTGGCGATCAGGCCCACAGCCAGCGACGTCTGCGATCCCCACACGATGCGGGCGTAGATGTCGCACCCTTGGAACGTGAATCCGAGGGGGTGCCCCTCGGTCGGACCGCCGTTGCTGTTGGAGAGCTGGCAGCCTTCGTTGGGCGGTGTGGAGGTGAACAGCGTCGGCCACAATGCCATCACGAGGAAGAACAGCGCGAGCGCGATCGAGAACCAGAACAGGGGGCGACGGCGCAGGTCGAACCAGGCGTCCCTCCACAGGTTGCTGGGCTTGTCCGAGATACGGACGGCGTCGACGGAGATCGACTCAGTCTCCACCGGGGCGACGTAGTGCTGAGGTGTGGAATCAGGCATAGCGGATCCTCGGGTCGAGCAGACCGTAGAGCAGGTCGATGAGAAGGTTCACCAGCACGTACAGGATGACGAATACCGTCACGAAAGAGACCACAGTGGGGCCTTCGCCGCGCTGGATCGCCTGGAACAGCGTGTTACCGACACCCGGGACGTTGAAGATTCCCTCGGTGACGGTGGCGCCGACGAGCAGCACGCCGAAGTTCGTGGCGGAGTTGGTGATGACGGGGATCAGCGAGTTGCGCAGCACGTGCACGGGAAGCACCCGGTTACGGGAGAGACCCTTGCTGTACGCGGTGCGCACCCAGTCCTGGTTCAGAGTCTCGATGACGGAGCTGCGCATCAGACGCATGCTCACCGCATAGAGGCTGAACCCGAGGACGATCGCCGGGAGCCACAGCCCACCCCAGTCGTTGTCCGCGCCCACGGTGGGCTTGAACCACCCGAGCTGGATCGCGAGGAAGTACTGCGCGAGGAACGCGACCACGAAGATGGGGATCGCGATCGCGACGAGGGCGACGACGAGGGACACGTTGTCGAACAGCTTGCCCTTGCGCAGCGCCGAGATGGTTCCGATGATGATCGCCAGCGTGAACTCGATCGCGATCGCCATGACGGCGAGGCGCCCTGTGACGGGGAGGGTGGCGGCGAGGACCGCCGAAACCGGGCGACCGGAGTAGGTCGTGCCCAGGTCACCCTGGAGGACACCGGTGATGTAGTACCAGTACTGGACGATGAACGGATCGTTCAGGTGGTACTGCTCGCGCAGCTGCTCGAGGACAGCGGGGTTCGGGGTCTTGTCCCCGAACAGGGCGAGGATCGGATCGCCGGGCATGGCGAACACGAGGAAATAGATGAGCAGGGTGGCTCCGAAGAAGACCGGGATCACCTGCAGAAGACGTCTCAGAATGTAACCGAGCATCCGCTTGTCCCTTCTTAGAGGGGTGAGAGAAGCGAGGCGAACACAAGCCTGTGAGGCGGTGACGAAGAATCGTCACCGCCTCACAGGTGAAGTGCCGTCGGGCTTTACTCGCCGGCCTTCGTGATCTCGTAGTACAGCGGAACCGAGTTCCAGCCGAACGTCACGTCGTCGACGTTCTCGCTGAAGCCACCGGTCACGTTCGAGTACCACAGCGGGATCGCGGGCAGGTCCTGGAACAGAACCTCCTGCGCCTTCGTGAAGTCCTCGATCTGCGCGTCGGCGTCGGGGTTGCTGATGCCAGCCTTGATCAGGTCGTCGAACTCGGGGTTCGAGTAGTCACCGTCGTTGGAACCGGCGCCGGTCGCGTAGAGCGGTCCGAGGAAGTTGTACAGACCCGGGTAGTCGGCCTGCCATCCCGAACGTGCGGCGGTGGTGATGGTGCGGTCGTTGACCTTGGACCGGAGGTCCTGGAAGGTCGGGTACGGGTCGCCCGATGCGTCGATGCCCAGGGTGTTCTTGATGCTGTTGCTCACAGCGTCGACCCATGCGTCGTGTCCGCCGTCGGCGTTGTACGCGATCTTGAACGTGCCCTCCCACGGGGCGATGGCGTCGGCCTCGGCCCACAGCTCCTTCGCCTTCTCGGGGTCGTAGTCGAGGACCTCGCTGCCGGGGACCGAGTCGGACCAGCCGGCGATGACCGGCGACGTGAAGTCCTTCGCCGGGGTGCGCGAGCCCGAGAAGATGGTCTCGGTGATCTCGTCACGGTTGATCGCCATCGACAGCGCCTGACGACGCAGCTTGCCCTCTTCGCCGCTGAAGTGCGGCAGGAACTGGCCGATGGTGAACGACTGGAACACAGCGGAGGGCTGGTTCACGGCGCGGTCGCCGAGCTCGTCGGTGAAGACGGCCAGCGAGTTCGTCGGGATCGCGTCGATGACGTCGACCTCGTTCGACAGCAGGTCGGCGTACGCCGCTTCCTGCGTCGCGTAGAACTTGATGGTGAGGCCGCCGTTGGCCGCCTTGCGTCCGCCGTCGTAGTCGTCGTTGCGGACGAGCTCGATCTGGACGTCGTGCTGCCACGCGTCTTCGTCGGCGATCTTGTACGGGCCGTTGCCGATCGGGTTCTGACCGAAGGCATCCATGTCTTCGAATGCAACATCGGGCAGCGGGTAGAACGCCGAGTAGCCGAGACGCAGCGCGAAGTCGGAGGCCGGCTTGTTGAGCGCGATCGTGAAGGTGTAGTCGTCGACCTGCTTCAGGCCGGTGAGCTCGGAGTCCTCGTCGTAGCTGAAGCCCTCGATGTCCTCGAAGAAGTAGCTGGAGAGGTGGCCGTTCGAGAGCTTCGCGCCCTCGTTCCACGCCTTGATGAAGTTGTCGGCCGTGACCTCTTCACCGTCGGTGAAGGTCAGGCCTTCCTTGATCTTGATCGTGAGGTTCTGGGGGTCCTCGGTGGTGATCTCCTCAGCCACGTCGTTGACCGGCTTGCCCTCGGCGTCGTAGTAGATCAGCCCTGCGAAGATCTCGTCGAGGATCTTTCCGCCACCCACCTCGTTGGTGTTGGTCGGGATGAGCGGGTTCTCCGGCTCGGATCCGTTGGTCGTGATGATGGCGTCCGCGTTGACGTTTCCGCCGGCGTCGCCGTTCGACTCGTTTCCGCCGCTGGCGCAGCCCGCGAGCGCCAGGGCGCCGATCACGAACAACGCGGTGCCCGCAAGGGCGATCTTGTTGCGCTTCACTTTGTGTCCTCCTGTGGACATTCGGGGTTCTGCGTGCGCATCGTCGAGCACGCAGGGATACCTGAGCGTAACCCGCCGGTTCGCGAACCGTCCTCTTCAGCTAACGAACTGTTACTGAGTGGTGACCATCTGTAACACCGGGGAAACACCGCGAAACAGCAGACGGTGCCGCGCTCCCATACAGAAGCGCGGCACCGTCTGCTCAGATGAGCACGTGGTTCAGGCAAATGCCTCCACCGGCGGGCAGGCGCACACCAGGTTGCGGTCGCCGTACGCCTGATCGATGCGACGCACCGGCGGCCAGTACTTGCCGGCGACCAGGGCGTGCACGGGATAGGCGGCATCCTCTCGCGAGTACGCATGGTTCCACTCCCCCGCGATGAGCGACACCGCGGTGTGCGGCGCGTGCACGAGAGGGTTGTCGTCCGCGGGCCAGCGTCCGGCGGCGACCGCGTCAGCTTCGGCCTTGATCATGACCATCGCCTCGACGAACCGCTCGATCTCGTCGAGGTCCTCCGACTCGGTCGGCTCGACCATGAGGGTTCCCGCGACGGGGAAGGACATGGTCGGCGCGTGGAAGCCGTAGTCGATGAGGCGCTTGGCGACATCGTCGACCGTGATGCCGGTCGCTTCCTTGAGCGGGCGGAGGTCGAGGATGCACTCGTGCGCCACGCGGCCGTTCTCGCCGGTGTAGAGCACCGGGAAGTGGGCGCTGAGACGCTCCGCGATGTAGTTCGCCGACAGCACGGCCGCAGCGGTGGCCCGACGCAGTCCATCGGCTCCCATCATGCGCACGTACGCCCAGGAGATCGGCAGGATGCCCGCGGATCCGTACGGAGCTGCGGAGATCACGCCGCCGCCGAACGTGTAGCCGCCGAAGTGCTCGGCGCTCTGTGCGAGCGGGTGCGAGGGGAGGAACGGCGCGAGGTGGGACTTCGCCGCCACCGGTCCGATGCCGGGCCCGCCGCCGCCGTGCGGGATGGCGAAGGTCTTGTGCAGGTTGAGGTGCGAGACATCGCCGCCCAGGTCGCCGAAGCGCGCATAGCCCAGCAGCGCGTTGAGGTTCGCGCCGTCGACGTACACCTGTCCGCCCGCGTCGTGCACAGCGGCCGTGATCTCGACGACCTGCTCCTCGTACACGCCGTGCGTGGAGGGGTAGGTGATCATGAGAGCGGAGAGGTCGTCGGCGTGCAGGGTGATCTTCGCGCGCAGGTCGTCGAGGTCGACGTTGCCGAGCTCGTCCGTCGCCACGACGACGACTTTCATGCCCGCGAGCACGGCCGAGGCCGCGTTCGTGCCGTGAGCCGACGACGGGATGAGGCACACCGTGCGGTGCGCGTCGCCGTTCGCGTGGTGATAGCCGCGGATGGCGAGGAGGCCCGCCAGCTCACCCTGCGAACCGGCGTTCGGCTGCAGCGAGACCGCGTCATACCCCGTGACCTCGGCCAGCCAGCCCTCGAGCTGCTCGATGAGCTCGAGGTAGCCCTGCACGTCGGCGGCCGGAGCGAACGGGTGGATACCGGCGAACTCCGGCCAGCTGATGGCTGCCATCTCGGTCGCCGCGTTGAGCTTCATCGTGCACGAGCCCAGGGGGATCATGCCGCGATCGAGCGCGTAGTCGCGGTCGGAGAGGCTCTTCAGATACCGCATCATGGCGGTCTCCGAGCGGTGCGAGTGGAAGACGGGGTGCGTGAGGTACTCGTCCTGACGCAGCAGCGCCTCGGGAAGCCGGCCGTGCTCGGAAGCGGCGATGTAGCCGAAAGAGCGCCCTGTACCCGACGCGAAGCAGCCCGCGACCCGGTCGAGGTCGGTGAACGTCGTGGTCTCGTCGACCGAGACGCCGACGGTGTCGGCGTCGACCTCGTGGAGGAGATAGCCCGCGTCGTGCGCGGTGGCGACGATCTCGGAGGCGCGGCCCGGCACGCGGACACGGAGAGTGTCGAAGAACTCCCGGTGCTCGATGTCGAGTTCGAGCTCGATGAGCCAGGTGGCCAGAGCGTCCGCCTTGCGGGCCACGTCCAGGGCGATCGCCCGGAGCCCGTCCGGTCCGTGGTAGACCGCGTACATCGACGCCATGACGGCCAGCAGCACCTGCGCGGTGCAGATGTTCGACGTCGCCTTCTCACGGCGGATGTGCTGCTCACGCGTCTGCAGCGAGAGCCGGTAGGCGGGCTTGCCGTCGGCATCCACCGAGACACCGACGAGACGGCCGGGCAGCTGACGCTCGAGACCGGAGCGGACCGCCATGTAGCCCGCGTGCGGGCCACCGAAGCCCATCGGAACGCCGAAGCGCTGCGTCGTGCCGACCGACACGTCCGCACCGAGGGAACCGGGCGAGGCGATCAGCGTGAGAGCGAGCAGATCGGCGGCCGCGACCGCGAGAGCACCGGAGAGGTGCGCCGCTTCGAAGACGGCCGACGGATCCCACACCCGTCCGGATGCGCCGGGGTACTGGACGAAGACGCCGAACAGCTCGGAGGGCAGCTCCTCGCCCGCAGCGAAGTCGACGGTGACGATGTCGATACCGAGCGCCTCCGCGCGCGTGGCGAGCATCGCCCTGGTCTGCGGGAGCGCGTCCGCGTCGACCGCGAACACCGTCGACGACGACTTCGAGGCGCGACGGGAGAGCAGCATCGCCTCGACGACAGCCGTCGACTCGTCGAGCATCGAGGCGTTCGCCGTGGTGAGGCCGGTGAGTTCTGCGACCATCGTCTGGAAGTTGATGAGCGCCTCCAAGCGCCCCTGCGAGATCTCCGGCTGATACGGCGTGTACGCGGTGTACCAGGACGGGTTCTCCAGCACGTTGCGCTGGATCACCTGCGGCGTGATGGTGCCGTAGTAGCCGAGGCCGATCATCGGTCGGTTCACGGTGTTGCGCGAGGCGAGCGCGCGCAACTCGGCGAGAGCCTCGGTCTCGCTCGCGGCGGACGGGATGCGCGAGGGCGCGTCCGCCGCCTCGGATGACGGGCCCGTGTAGATCGACGCGGGCACGGCCTGGCGCATGAGCGCCTCGACCGGGCTCAGCGCATCGTCCGCTCCGGCGTTGTCGAGACCGAGGGCGGCGAGCATCGTGCGCTGCGCGGCATCCGTGGGTCCGATGTGACGATCGGCGAAAGTGACCACTGGCGAATCAGCCCTCCGTGAGTGCGACATAGGCGTCGCGGTCGAGCAGTCCATCCAGCGCGCCGTCGGCGACGGCGACCTTGAGCAGCCATCCGCCCTCGAACGGCGCCGCGTTGACCAGCGACGGGTCATCGACGGCCGCGTCATTGATCTCGACGACCGTGCCGGAGACCGGTGCGTACAGCTCACCGACCGACTTGGTGGACTCGATCTCTCCGACGACCGCTCCCGCGGTGACCTCGGTGCCGACGGCGGGGAGCTCGACGAACACGACGTCGCCCAGCTTCTCGGCGGCGTAGTCGGTGATGCCGATGGTCACGGTGTCGCCGTCAGCGGCGATCCACTCGTGCTCTTCGGTGTAGTGGAGTGCGGCGAGATCGGTCATTTGGTCCTCCGGTAGAAAGGCAGGGCGGTCACGGTCGCGGGGATCCTGGTGCCCCGCACATCAAGGAATACTGCGGTTCCCTCTTCCGCGGAAGAAGGCTTCACGTAGGCCATCGCGATCGGATGACCGAGCGTGGGGCTGAGCGCCCCGCTCGTGATCTCGCCGAGCACCGATCCGTCTTCGTCGACGACGGCGTATCCGGCGCGGCCGGCGCGCTTGCCCTCGGCCACGAGTCCGACCAGGACCGGCGCTTGCGCTGCCTCGGTCGACTCCGCGGCGGCGGAGAGCGCCGCCTTGCCGACGAAGTGCTCCTTCGCGGTCACGACGACGCGTCCGAGGCCTGCCTGAGACGGCTGGGTGTCAAGGCTCAGTTCGTGCCCGTAGAGCGGCATCCCCGCCTCGAGGCGAAGGGTGTCGCGCGCGGCGAGCCCGGCGGGAACGAGGCCGTGCGGCGTGCCGGCAGCGAGCAGGGCATCCCACAGCGCCGCCGCGTCGTCAGCGGCGACGAGAAGCTCGAAGCCGTCCTCGCCCGTGTAGCCGGTGCGCGCGAGGAGGAGCGGCTTGCCGCGGTAGTTCGCCGACGCCCAGGCGTAGTACTTCTGCTCGGACCAGGGGATGCTCACGTCGGTGATGTCAGCGGTCGCGGCGAGGATGGCCTCGGCGTTCGGACCCTGTACGGCGATGAGGGCGTAGTCGTCGGAGACGTCTTCGACGTCGACTCCGCGATCGCCGAGGAACCCCGCGAAGCTGCGCTCCTCGCCCGGTGCCCGAGCGGGGAGGTCGCGCTCGACGAGCGACGGGAAATCACGGACGCGTTTCGCGAATGCCGAGTCGACGAAGCCCCGATTGCCGGCGTTCGCGATCACGAGGTAGCGGTCCTCGGCCAGCCGGTAGGCGATGACATCATCGATGATGCCGCCGCCCTCCGCGAGCAGGAGCGAGTACTTCGCCTTCCCGACCGGCATCGCCGAGATGCGGCCGGCCAGAGCGTAGTCGAGGAATTCCGCTGCGGCCTCGCCCGTCACCAGGAACTCGGCCATGTGCGAGATGTCGAAGATGCCCGCGCTCTCGCGCACGGCGTGGTGCTCGGCGAGGTCGGACGTGTAGCGCACCGGCATCTGCCAGCCGCCGAAGTCGGTGAACGACGCGCCGAGCGCCTCATGGCGTTCGCGGAGCGGGGTGTAGCGGGGGTCGGACATGGAGTTCTCCCGGGCTGTGTCGGGCGGAACGGCGGCATCGCCGTTCCTCGGAACTCCCCCTCTGTCATAGGCCTGAGAGTTTCACCCGCGCACGGAGGCGGGGCTTTCACCGTCGGCGGATCCGCGCGGTCGCGGGATCGCTTTTCAGAGTGGCCGGAACCGCGCGGTACGCGTACCTGAGAGATTGGCGGGGAGGCTTGCTCCTTCGGTGCCCGGCTGCGTTCGCCGGGGCTCTCCCGCGTGGGTCATTCGGCCTGTCTTCAGTTGTGGGTTCAGTCTAGCCGGTGCGGCCCCCGCGCCGAGGCCTGCGTCCCGACAACAAAGCTCCCGTCGCGCCCTCGGCCGCTGCGAACGTGCGCGAGCGACCGAAAGTGCGACGGGAGCGAGGGTGTGGCGGGGGCCCGTCAGTGCGCGATGCCGAGTTCGGCACGGACCTCGTCGCGGAGGCGGCCGAGGTTGTCGGGCTCTGGCGCCGCGCCGAGGAGAGTCCTGGTGTACTCGTGCTGCGGATTCAGGATGACCTCGTCCGCAGGACCGCGCTCGACCACGTCGCCCTTGTAGAGCACCATGATCTCGTCGGAGAAGTGCCGAGCCGTCGCCAGGTCGTGCGTGATGTAGAGCACACCGAGGTTCTCCTCGCGCTGCAGGTCAGCCAGCAGGTTGAGAACGCCCAGCCGGATCGACACGTCGAGCATCGAGACAGGCTCATCCGCGACGATGAACCGCGCCCCCGGAGCAAGGGCACGAGCGATCGCGACCCGCTGCCGCTGCCCGCCGGACAGCTCGTGCGGGCGGCGCTCTGCGAAGCTCTCCCCCGGCGTCAACCGCACCCGCTCCAGCAGCTCGACCGCACGTTCGCGCACCTGCGAGCGGGACAGGTCGGGGTGGTGCAGGCGGATCGGACGCTCGAGGTGATGGACGATGGTGTGGAAGGGGTTCAGAGACGCGAACGGGTCCTGGAACACCATCTGCACATCCGCGCGGTAGCGCTCCAAGGCCCGCCCTCGGGCGCCAGAGGGCTTCCCATCCAGAAGGATCTCCCCACTGGTGGGAGTCTCCAACTTCATCAGCATCCTGGCGATCGTGGACTTCCCCGACCCCGACTCCCCTACCAGAGCGACCGTCTTGCCGGCCTCGATCGTGAAGGACACGTCCTTCACCGCGTGCAGCACGTTGGTGCGGAATCCGGAACGCAGATGGAAGTCCTTCACCAGATTCCGCGCCTCCAGACGTGCTGTCTGCGGCGGCGCCGTGTCGGCGCGGTTGCTGTGGGTGGTCATCGGACGCCCTCCTGGCTCACACCGGTACGCACGAAGTCGCCCCGCTCGCCCTTGAGCGACGGGAAGCTCGACAGCAACCGCTTCGTGTATTCGTGCTGGGGGGACCTGTAGATCTCCTCCGCCGTCCCCTCCTCCACGATCTGTCCCTGCAGCATGATCGCGATCCTGTCGCTGATCTCGATCAGCATCGGCAGATCATGCGTGATGAAGATCACCGCGAAACCGAGCTTCTCCCGCAACCGCATGATCTCCCGGATGATCCCGCGCTGCACGACCACGTCCAACGCGGTGGTCGGCTCGTCCATGATCATCACCTGGGGGTCGAGGGCCAGGGCCATCGCGATCATCATGCGCTGCCGCATCCCGCCCGAGAGCTCATGCGGGAAGCTCGACAGGCGATTCGGGTCGACCCCGACGAGGGTGAGCAGCTCCTCCGCCCGAGCGGTCTTCGCCTTCTTGCTCATCCCCGGGCGGTGCGTGTCGAAGATGTCGAAGATCTGAGCCTTGACCGAGATGACCGGGTTCAGCGAGTTCATCGCGCCCTGGAACACCATCGAGATCTTGTCCCATCGGAACGCCCTGAGGCCTTCCCCATCCAGGCCCACGATGTCGATGTCATGACCATCCCGGTCATGGAACACGATCTCGCCACCCGTCATCAGGGCCGGCGCCTTCAGCAGACGGTTCATCCCGTACGCCAGGGTCGTCTTCCCGCACCCCGACTCCCCCGCCAGCCCCAGGATCTCGCCTCGGTTCAGCGTCAAGGAGACGTCACGCACGGCCTTCACCGGCGGATCCACCTCATACTCGATCGACACGTTCCGCGCCGTCAGGACGGGCTCGCTCATGCGGTGACTCCCTTGGTCTTGGCAGCCTTGCGCACGCGGCGCGCGGCTTCGGGCGCATTGCGCAGCTTCGGGTTGATGACCTCGTCGATCGCGAAGTTGATGAGCGAGAGGCCGGCACCGAGGAGCGCGATCATGAGTCCGGGCGGGACGAACCACCACCAGGCTCCGCGTCCGAGAGCCTGCCCCGACTGCGCGTCGTTGAGGATCGAGCCCCAGGTGATCGACGAGTTGGGGCCGAGGCCCAGGTACGAGAGCCCTGCCTCACCGAGGATCGCGAAGATGATCGCGAACAGGAACTGCGCTGCGAGCAGCGGAAGGAGGTTCGGCATGATCTCGACGAGGATCACGCGGAACGACCGCTCCCCCGCGACCTTCGCGGCGTACACGTAGTCGCGTGTGCGGAGAGAGCGCGTCTGGAGCCGGAGCACATAGGCAGCCCCTGCCCAGGAGGTGATGCCGAGCACGAATGCGACGAGCTGCCAGCTGCGCTGCGGCACGAAGGAGGCGATCACCATCACGAGCGGGAGTCCGGGGATCACGATCATGACGTTGGTGAGGAGCGCGAGACCGTCTTCGCGCCAGCCACCCAGGTATCCGGCGAGGACACCGAACAGCAGGGACAGCACGATCGCGATGGCTCCGGCCGTCACGCCGATGAGCAGCGAGCCCTGCGCGCCGATCGCGAGCTGGGCGAACATGTCGTTGCCGAGCTTGGTCGTGCCGAGCCAGTGCTCCGCGGAAGGCGGCTGGAGCGCGGGGTTGGCGGTGCTGCGCGGGTCCTGCGAGAACATCGGCGCGATGATCGCGAATAGCACGATCGCGATCACGATGATCGCGCCGACGATGAACTTCGGCGACGTGCTTGGCAGGATGCGGCGACGCTTGCGTCCCTGCTGCGTAGCGAGCGAGATCGTGCTGGCCGGTGCCGTGATCGGCGGCTCCTGGGTCAGGAGCGGGTTCTTGGTGTCAGACATTCTGGCGAGCCCTCGGGTCGATGAAGCCATAGACGAGGTCCATGATGAAGTTGGCGGCGAGCACCGTCAGGGTGATGACGAGGAACAGTCCCTGCATCAGCGCGTAGTCGTTGTTGGTCACGGCCTGGAACATCAGCTTGCCGATGCCGGGATAGGTGAACACCTGCTCCATCACGATGGATCCGGCCACGACGAACCCGAGGGTGATCGAGAAGCCGGCGATCGAGGGGATGGCGGCGTTGCGGGCAGCGTACGTCGTGAGGACCCGGCGCGGCCGGAGCCCCTTCGCCTCGGCCGTGAGCACGTAGTCCTCGGCGAGCGTGGACACCATCATGTTGCGCATGCCGAACATCCAGCCGCCGACCGAGCTGATCACGATCGTGAGCGCCGGGAGGATCGCATGCGCCACCGCGTCGGTGAAGAACGCCCAGGTCGGCTCGGGGCCGTCAGGGTAGTCGAAGACGTCGTAGCCGCCGAAGATGGGGAACCATCCCAGACCGACCGCGAACACGGCCACCAGGATCAGCGCCATCCAGAAGTACGGGATCGACTGCAGCACCGTGGTGGCGGGGATGAGGTGATCGACCCAGGTGCCGCGCTTCCATCCGGCCCAGGCGCCGAGCACGACGCCGAGGACGAAGGAGATCACGGTCGCGGTGCCGACCAGGATGAGCGTCCAGGGCAGGGCACCCGCGATGAGTTCCGTCACCGGGGTGGGGAACTTGGTGACCGAGACGCCGAGGTCGCCCTGGAACATGCGCCCCCAGTAGGCCAGATACTGCTCCCACAGTGAGGAGTCATCGCCGCCGAGCAGGAGCTTGATGTTGCGGATGGTGGTCTCGGAGACCTCACCGCCGGCTCTCTGCATCTTGGCGATCATGATGTCTGCCGGGTTCCCCGGCATGAGCCGGGGAAGAAGGAAGTTGATGGAGATCGCGGCCCAGAGCGTGAACGCGTAGAACCCGATTCTTCGTGCATAGAACTTCATGTCACTTGTTTCCTGACTGCCTTCTTCCCCGACTCCTCTCCTACTTGACCGGCTGCAGCTGCGTCAGGACGTAGCCTGCCGCGATGGCACCCCAGGACGGCGGGAAGGCGTAGAGGTCTTCCTCGGTCGGCCAGCCCGTGTAGTCCTTCGTGTTGTAGAAGGTCTGGGTCGCGTTGATGACGAGCGGGATGTAGGGCAGGTCGCGGACGATCTCGGTCTGGATCGTGCCGTACAGCTCCTTCTTCGTGGCCTCGTCGTTCGTGCTGATCGCCGCCTGGATGGCGGTGTCGACGACCGGGTTGCTGTACCGGCTGAAGTTCCAGCGCCCTGCCGGGATCTCCGTGCCGACGGGGCTCGTCGACTCGACGGCGGTACCGCCGAACCAGTCACGGTAGATCTGGAACGGGTCGGCGACGGAGGTGCCGATCACACCACCGACGATCAGCTGGAAGTCGCCACCCTGACGGGAGTCGGAGAACTCCTGCCACTGCACCGTGGAGGCCGTGATCTTGATGCCGGCGGCCTCGGCCTGCTCGGCGATCAGCTTCGCGGCGTCGTTGTAGTCCGTCCAGCCGTCGACCGAGGTGAGCGTGAGCTCGAGCGGAGCGCCGTCCTTCTCGTAGATGCCGCTGGAGCCCTTGGTGTAGCCGGCGGCTTCGAGGATCGAACCCGCCTCGGCGGCGTTCGCCTCCTGCGGGCTGACCTCGTTGGCGGGGTCGGCGACCCACTTCTCGTCGCGGGGCAGCAGAGCGAACGTCGGCGAGATGTCGCCGGTGAGGCCGACGAACGCCTTGTCCTTGATCGTGGAGCGGTCGATCGCGGCGTTGAGCGCCTGACGCACGGCGACGTCGGTCTGCGGACCGGTGCAGCCGAGCTCGGCGTTCGAGCAGGTGTAGAGCACCGTCGGGTCCTGCGGCGTGTTGATCCAGTCGATCTTGCCGTTGGCGGTCACATCATCCGGGTTCGGGATGAACATGCCGGTCCAGTCGAGCTTGCCGGCGGCCAGCAGGTCCTGCGCGGTCTGGTTGTTGTCGACGGCGATGTACTGGACCTTCTTGACGCCCAGCTTGTCGGCGTCGCGGAAGTTCTCGTTCGCGACGAGGGTGTACGACTCGCTCGTGGTCTTGTCGACGACGTAGGCGCCGGAGCCGACCGGCTCCTCGTTCGCGAAGTTCGCGAAGTCGGTGACGTCTGCCCAGACGTGCTCGGGGAGGATGTAGGTCGACCCGAGGCGCTGGAACTCGGTGGTGTACTGCGCCGAGGAGTAGGTCAGCACGACGGTGGTGTCGTCGGTGGCCTCGGCGGAGACCAGGCCGTTGCCCTCGGGGTTGTTGGCCTCGTAGTTGAAGGAGAACGCGACGTCCTTCGCGGTGAGCGGCTTGCCGTCGCTCCACTTGAGGTCGGGCTTGATGGTGATGGTGATCACCGTGCCGTCCTCGTTGTACTCGAACGAGTCGCCGATCAGGCCGACCGGCTCGGAGTCGGCCGTCTTGTTGTAGAAGAACAGCGGCTCGTAGATCGGGCCCAGCGCGCCGTGGAGCACGGTCGGTGCGAACGGGTTGTAGTTCGCGGTGATCGGGGTCTGGCTGCCGGCCCAGACACGCAGGGCCCGGTCGCCATCGGCGTTGCCGCTGTCGCTACCGCCGCCACAGGCCGTGAGGCCCAGGGCGAGGACGGATGCTCCGGCAATCGCGGTGAGCGCAATCTTGCGCCTTCCGTTACGGATCATTTCTCTTGTTTCCTCTCGGTGCTGCACTGCAGGAGGGATCGCTCCGGATGGAGCAGAACCCCGGATGCGGGGTTCATGGGCCCCGCGGAGGCGGCCGGTCGGCCGCTCTCGAAGGGGTTTGTTAGGACAGTAACCTAACAAACCCCGTCCCGGTGAACAAGACTCCCCGAGCCCGTCAGATAACGTTTCGGACTCGACCGGCACCGTGGTCACATACGCGCACTAAGGGTGCGAATGACACTAAGATCGATCCCGGAGGTTAAGGTGCCCATGACTCAAAGCAGCGACATCCGCGTCGCCGTCTCGACGGTCATCCTGACGTTGCGACGCACGGATGACGGACGCGCGGTGCTCGCGCTGCCGCTCGTGCTGCGCACCCGCGAGCCCTTCGCCGACCAATGGGCCCTTCCCGGCGGGTGGCTCACGCCGACCGAGTCGCCCGTCGACGCCTCGGCGCGCACCCTCGCCGAGACCACCGGCCTCGCCCCCAGCTACCTCGAGCAGCTCTACGCCTTCGGCGCCGTCGACCGCTCCCCCACCAGAGTCGTGTCGATCGTGTACTGGGCGCTGCTGCGACAGGACGACGTGACGGCGCAGAGCGCAGCACATCGCGCATCCGGCGCCGCCCCAGAGAACGTGAAGTGGTTCGACGTCGACGAGCTGCCGCAGCTGGCCTTCGATCACACCGAGATCGTCGAGTACGCGCTGTGGCGGCTGCGCAACAAGGTCGGATACAGCCGCGTCGCGCAGGGATTCCTGCCCGCGGAGTTCACGCTCGCCGAGCTGCGGGAGGCCTATGAGGCGATCCTCGACCGCACCCTCGATCCCGCCAACTTCCGTCGCCAGGTGGAGGCAGCGGGCAACCTGCTCCCCACCGACCGGTTCCGCACCGGAAGCCACCGCCCCGCGCGTCTGTATCGCGACAACACCGATGTCGAGCTGGCCGATCGTGGCCCGCTCGGTCCCGAAGAAACGAGCACCCGATGAGCATCACCTTCGTACCCGCTCCTGCTGTCCCGCCCCTGGACGCCTCGGTCGACCATGCGATCCAGGCCATCGTCAGCGGAGCGTCGACCGATGCCACGTGCGCCACCGATCTCGCAGCCGGCCCCTGGGATTTCGACGCACGACCGGGCTACGGACCGGGCTCGTCCATGGGGGATGTGATCCCGACCGGAGCCCCCCGACAGGGCGAACTGCCCGTCGAGTACCGCGAAGCCTCGGAGGAAGAACTCGACGGGCGGATCCGGGCGGCGAAGGCCACCCTCGGCGACAGGGTCGTGATCCTCGGCCACTTCTACCAGCGGGAGGAGGTCGTGCAGCACGCGGACTACGTCGGGGACTCCTTCCAGCTCGCGACTGCAGCCAAGGGACGCTCCGACGCCGAGGCCATCGTGTTCTGTGGAGTGCACTTCATGGCCGAGACCGCCGACCTGCTCTCACAGCCCGACCAGGCGGTGATCCTTCCCAACCTCGCCGCCGGCTGCTCGATGGCCGACATGGCCGACATCGACCAGGTCGAGGAGTGCTGGGAGCAGCTCGAAGAGGTGCTCGGTGACCTCGACGCCGTAGACGCCGACGGGCGTGTGCCGGTGATCCCCGTGACCTACATGAACTCCTCCGCAGCGATCAAGGGCTTCGTCGGACGGCACGGCGGGATCGTCTGCACCTCCTCCAACGCCCAGACGGTCCTCGAGTGGGCGTTCGAGCGCGGACACCGGGTGCTGTTCTTCCCCGACCAGCACCTCGGCCGCAACACCGCGAAGGCGATGGGTGTGCCGCTCGAGCAGATGCCGATGTGGAACCCGCGGCGAGCGCTCGGCGGATCGTCCGCGACAGAGATCGTCGACGCACGCGTGATCCTGTGGCACGGGTTCTGCTCGGTGCACCGCCGCTTCACGGTCGGCCAGATCGACCAGGCCCGTGCCGAGCACCCCGGCGTGCGTGTGATCGTGCACCCCGAATGCCCGATGGAGGTCGTCGACGCCGCAGACGAGGCGGGCTCGACCGAGTACATCCGCCGCGCGATCGACGCGGCCACGGAGCCCACCACATTCGCGATCGGCACCGAGATCAACCTGGTCCGCCGACTCGCGGCGCAGTACCCGCAGCACGAGATCTTCTGCCTCGACCCGGTGGTGTGCCCCTGCTCGACGATGTACCGCATCCACCCCGGATACCTGGCCTGGGTGCTGGAAGAGCTGGTCGCCGGCCGCACGCCGAACCGGATCACCGTCTCCGACGACGTCGCCGATCCCGCACGGGTGGCACTGGAGCGGATGCTCGCGGCGAAGCCTCCGGCGGTCGCAGGCGCGCGATGAACGTCGTGGTCGTCGGCTCGGGCATCGCGGGACTCACCGCGGCGCTCCACGCGCACGAGTCCGGCCACGAGGTGACGATCGTCACAAAGGGCGACCTCGGCGACGGCTGCACCGGACTCGCCCAGGGCGGTGTCGCCGGGATCTACGGGCCTCGCGACTCCGCCGCGCAGCACGCCGACGACACGATGGACGCCGGTGCGGGGCTGTCCGACCCGGAAGCCGTCGGTGTGCTGGTCGCGGAGGGCGCGTCCCGGATCGCCGAGCTGATCGCCCGCGGCGTCGCCTTCGATCGCGCGGCTGACGGCTCGCTGCAGCTCGGACGTGAAGCCGCGCACCGCCACGCCCGCATCGTGCATGCGGGTGGCGACGCCACGGGAGCGGCGATCTCTGCAGCGCTGGTCGCGTCTGTGCGCCGGACGCGAATCGATGTCATCGAGCGCGCCTTCCTGATCGATCTCGTGCGCGTCGGGGGTGCGGTGCGCGGTCTGCGGATCCTTCGCGACGGCGCGGTCTCCGACACGTCGGCCGATGCGGTGATCCTCGCCACCGGGGGCGCAGGGCACCTGTATGCGCACACGACGAACCCGGCGGGAGCGACGGGAGACGGCATCGCCGCCGCGCTGCGCGCGGGAGCAGCGGTCGCCGACCTGGAGTTCGTCCAGTTCCACCCGACGATCCTCGCCTCGGGCCCGGCCTTCCTGATCTCTGAGGCCGTGCGCGGCGAAGGTGCGACGCTGATCGACGACGAGGGCCGCCGGTTCGTGTTCGACAGCCACCCCGACGGCGAGCTCGCACCGCGCGACGTCGTGTCACGGGCGATCGCCCGCCGCGCCGCGGCTCAGGGCGCACCGGTCAGGCTCGACGCCACGATGCTCGGCGCCTCCGTCCTCGCGCGACGCTTCCCCACCATCGACCGGGTGACCAGAGAGCGCGGCTTCGACTGGGCGCGTGAGCCGATTCCCGTGACACCGGCCGCGCACTATCTGATGGGAGGCGTGGTGACCGATCTCGATGGACGCACGACGGTCCCCGGTCTGATCGCCGTGGGAGAGGTCGCCCGCACGGGAGTGCACGGGGCCAACCGGCTGGCGTCGAACTCGCTCCTCGAGGGCGCGGTGTTCGGGGCCCGCGCGGCTGCCGCCCTGACGCAGCCGTGGACGGAGGTCGATCACGAGTCCCGCCCGGTCGACCCGCGCGCGCACGAGAGCCGCGACACGGGGGCGCCCGCCTTCACCCGGGCCGCCCTGCAGCAGCTCATGTGGGACGAGGTCGGACTGCTGCGGACGGGCGAAGGGCTCACCCACGCACTCCGCACGCTGCGGGCGTGGTCTTCATCGAGCTCAGCGCCGACGACGGCGAGCGCCCACGAAGACGCCAACCTGCTGCTTCTGGCGGAGTCGACGGCGTCTGCGGCGCTGGCGCGAACGACGTCCGTCGGCGCGCATCATCGTGTCGACGCGCACATTCCCGAAACCGGTGCGCGCTCGCACGCCCCCTCATCGATCCTGGAGACCGTCTGATGCTGACCACTGCCACTGTGAACCGCGTCGTCGGCGCGGCCCTCGAAGAGGACGCCCCCTGGGGCGACCTGACCAGCACCACGCTGCTGCCCGCAGATGCCACCGCCACCGCCGATCTCGTTGCTCGCGAGGCCGGGGTCTTCAGCGGTGGTGAGGTGTTCGCCGCCGCGTTCCGGCTCACCGACACGGCTCTCGACGTGGACCTGCACGTCGGCGACGGTGACGACTTCGCCGCGGGCGACGTCCTCGCGTCGGTCTCGGGCTCAGCGCGCAGCGTGCTCACGGCGGAACGCGTCGCGCTGAACTTCACGCAGCGGATGAGCGGCATCGCCACTCTCACCGCCGCCTACGTGGCAGCGATCGACGGCACGGGCGCCCGGATCGCCGACACCCGCAAGACCACGCCGGGGCTGCGCGCGTTCGAGCGTCATGCCGTCGAGTCCGGTGGCGGCCGCAACCACCGCTACTCGCTGTCCGATGCCGTGATGGCGAAGGACAACCACCTCGCGGTGCTGAAACGCTCCGGCCGCGACCTCGCGACCGCACTGCGCGAGGCGCTATCCCGCCTTCCCCACACGACTCACGTCGTCGTCGAGGTGGATCGTCTCGACCAGATCGAGGCGGTGCTCGACGGCGGTGCCCACACCGTGCTGCTCGACAACTTCTCGCTCGACGACCTGCGCGAGGGGGTTGCCCTGATCGGCGACCGCGCCACCGTCGAAGCCTCCGGCGGGGTCAACCTCGACACCGTCGGCGACATCGCCCGCACCGGAGTGGATGTGATCTCGGTCGGCGCTCTGACGCACTCCGCACGAGCCCTCGACCTGGGCCTGGATCTGCGGATCGACTGACCCCGATGTCGCACCCTGGCATGTTGTATCTCGATCACGCCGCGACCTCCCCGGTACGACCGGAGGTGCTCGAGGCGATGGGTCCGTATCTGTCCGGGGTGTACGGCAACCCGTCGAGCCATCACACTGCCGGCGAAGCCGCTGCGGGTGCTCTGCACGATGCCCGCGCACGGGTGGCCCGGATCCTCGGGATGCGCACGGGCGATGTCGTGTTCACCGCAGGGGGCACCGAGGCGAACAATCTCGCGGTGAAGGGCATCGTGCTGGCGGCTCTCGAGGCAGGGCGACGTCATCTGGTGATCTCACCGATCGAGCACGAGTCGATCCTCGAATCCGCCGAATACCTCCGACGCTTCCATGCCGTCGAGGTGACGCTGCTGCCGGTCGACGCGCGCGGGCGGATCGCACCGGACGACCTGACGGCGGCGATCCGCGACGACACAGCGCTGGTGTCGATCGGCCACGCGAACAACGAGATCGGCACGATCCAGGACGCGA
Source organism: Microbacterium sp. Root1433D1 (assembly GCF_001426835.1). NCBI lineage: Bacteria > Bacillati > Actinomycetota > Actinomycetes > Micrococcales > Microbacteriaceae > Microbacterium > Microbacterium sp. Root1433D1. Next base: position 96,753 of record NZ_LMFN01000001.1, read on the forward strand.
CGGCACTGGCTTCCGTCACCCGGGCCGCCCGTGTGCCCCTGCATCTGGATGCCGTGCAGTCGGCTGGCTGGCTGGGGCTGCGGGATCTCGGCGCCGATGCGGTGTCGATCGCCGGCCACAAGCTCGGCACCCCCAAGGGCATCGGCGCCCTGGCCGTGCGCGGGCGGGTGCCCGTCGAGCCGCTGCTGCACGGCGGCGGGCAGGAGCGCGGACGACGCTCCGGTACCGAGAACGTCGCGGGGGCCGTGGCACTCGCGACGGCTCTGGAGATCGCGGAGCACGAACGCGCGGTGGTCGCCGCGCGCGTCGGCGCGGCGACGAGGCACTTCATCGCGCTGGTACTCGAGAGCATCCCCGAAGCCGTGCTCACCGGTGACGCCGTGCATCGTCTGCCAGGGACGGCGAGCTTCACCTTCGCCGGCACTAGCGGGGAATCGGTGCTGCTCGAGTTGGAGCGCCGTGGTGTCATCTCGTCGAGCGGATCGGCGTGCGCGGCGGGCAGCGATGAGCCCTCCCATGTGCTCCTCGCCTGCGCCGTGTCGCCCGAGGTGGCGCAGACCGCCGTGCGCTTCACCTTCGGTCGCGTTCCACTGTCCGACGACGCTCCCGTACGACTGGCCGCACTCGTCATAGAGTCGGTACGCGCGGCTCGGGGCTGATACGCGGCCATAGACTCGGCAGGTGACTGCCTCCGCCCCGATCGTGACGCTGATCGTCCCCGGACGCGACATCGCCGCCTTCGCCCCCGCCGCCCTGGACTCTCTGCGCGCGCAGACCGAGTCGCGGTGGCGAGCGATCCTCATCGACGACGGCTCGACCGACGAGACGGGGGCGATCTTCGACGCCGCCGCAGCCGATGACCGTCGGTTCACGTCGATCCGACACGAGGCCTCGCGCGGTCTCGGTGCGGCGCGCAATGTCGGTCTCGATCAGGTCTCCACCCCCTACCTCGGTTTCCTCGACGCGGACGACGAACTGCTGCCGGACGCCCTGGCCCGCCTGACGGGAACGCTCGCGCAGACGGGAAGCGACTTCGTCGCCGGTGCCTACGTGCGCTCGCGTCCGCACGGCGGCGGCTACGTCGCCGGTCGCGTGCAGCCCTGGGTCTCGGCGGCGACCTCGCCGGAGCGGCTCGCGACCACTCTCGAGTCCCACCCGCGGGCGGTGTCGAACATCGTCGCGTGGTCGAAGGTGAGTCGCACCGACTTCTGGCATGATCTGCGCTTCCCCGAAGGCGTGGCCTACGAGGACCAGGTGGTCGCCCAGCTGATGTACACGCGGGCACGCGCCTTCGACGTGATCCCCGATGTCGTCGTGCGCTGGCGGCTGCGAGCCGACGGCACCTCGATCACCCAGAGCAAGGCGCAGCTGTCCGTTCTGCGGGACTATCTCGCGGCGCTGCGCGGCGGCATCCGGGTGCTGCATGAGGCCGGGGCGCACGCTTCCGTGACTGCACGGCTGGAGCTGATCCTGGCGATGGACCTCGTGCCGCTTCTCGAGATCGCCGACGCGCACCCTGATCCGGCCTACGCGGTCGACGTCGAGGCCTTCGTCGCCGAACTCCGCGCTCTTCCCGAGTTCGCAGATGCCGTGCCCGACCCTGCCATCGCCGCCGCGCTCGCGTGGTGAGAACGAGCCTCCCGACGACGGAACGGTGAACGCGTGAACGACTACCTCTCCTCCCTCTTCTCGCTCGACGGACGCACCGCGATCGTCACCGGTGGCAGCTCCGGCATCGGCCGCGGCATCGCCACAGCGCTCGCACGCGCCGGAGCGGCGACGGTCGTCGTCGCCCGCGGAGAGGACCGCATCCGGGAGACCGTCGACGAGCTGCGTGCCCACGGCTGCCGCGCAGCCGGGGTCGTCGGTGACCTCGGCACACGGGACGGGATCCGCGCCGTCGCAGAGGCCGCGGAGGTGCCGTTCGGCGAGCCGGACATCCTCGTGAACTCGGCCGGCATCAACATCCGTCCGCCGTTCGCGGAGATCACGGAGGACGACTGGGACGCGACGATGACCGTCAACGCGCTCGCGCCCTTCCTGCTCGGCCAGCGCTACGCGAAGGGCATGGCCGCGCGCGGATACGGCCGACTCCTCCACATCAGCTCCCAGCAGGCTCACCGTGCCTTCGTGGGAAGCGGGGTCTACGGCGCATCGAAGGGTGCCGTCGAGTCGCTCATGCGCTCGGAGGCCGAGGCCTGGGGCGGAACCGGCGTCACGAGCAACACGCTCGTCCCCGGCTTCGTGCTGACCCCGTTGAACGCCCGCCTGCAGCAGGATCCGCAGAAAGTCGCCGAGCTCGCGGCACGCACCATGATCGGACGCAACGGACTGCCGAGCGACTTCGCCGGGGCCGCGGTGTTCCTCGCCGGAGCGGGATCGGCCTACGTCACCGGCCACTCGCTGTTCGTCGACGGCGGACTGTCGGTGCACTGAGGCGCCTCGGTGCTCCGGGACCGGCGCCGACGGCTCAGGGCTCCGGCGGGTAGATCCGCTCGTCGGGACGAGGCTCGGCCAACAGCGGCACCGCCGCGGTGATGGCCGCGACGGCATCGGCACCGGCAGAGTCGACAGGCGCCTTGTCCGCGCGGCGCTCGGCGAGGGGTGCCGGGGCGCCGCCGGTCACCGCCTCTTCGACCGCGGCCTCGGTGTCGAGCACGCGCGACGCCGCCACCTGCTCGGCTGCGAGCTCGGCGTAGAGTCCGCCCAGTGCGAGGAGCTCGGCATGGGTTCCCGACTCGACGATGCGTCCGGCCTCCAGCACGTGGATCACGTCGGCACCCATCACTGTCGAGAGCCGGTGGGCGATGGAGAGCGTGGTGCGCCCCTTCGCCGCCTCGTCGAGCGCTTCCTGCACCACGCGCTCCGACACCGTGTCGAGCGCGGAGGTGGCCTCATCCAGAAGCAGCACCGGCGGATCCTTGAGGAGCACACGGGCGATCGCGATCCGCTGCTTCTCGCCGCCGGAAAGCCGGTACCCGCGCTCCCCCACCACCGTGTCGTACCCCTGCTCGAACCCGGCGATGATGTGGTGGATGTTCGCGGCCGTGCACGCGGCGATCAGTTCGTCCTCGGTCGCATCCGGCTTGGCGTAGCGCAGATTCTCGCGGATGGTGGCGTGGAACAGGTAGGTCTCCTGGGAGACGATCCCGACATGGTCGATGATCGACTCCTGGGTGAGCGCGCGCACGTCGGCGCCGGCGAACATCACCGCGCCTCCCTTCGCTTCGTACAGTCGGGGCGCGAGGTACAGGATCGTGGTCTTGCCGGCGCCGGACGGTCCGACGAACGCGACGTGCTGCCCCGGTTCCGCCACGAAGGACACCCCGTCGAGCGTCGGTCTGGCATCGGCGGAGGCGTCCGGATAGCGGAAGACGACGTCGGCGAACTCCAGACGCCCCCGTGGCCCCGGTGCCTCGTCGACCGTGATCGCATCCGGGGCATCCTCGATCTCCGGCACCAGGTCGAGGTACTCGAAGATGCGGGCGAACAGCGCCGATGACGTCTGCAGGTCGAGAGACACCCGCATCAGTCCCATCAACGGCATAAGAAGTCGTGCCTGCACGGTGGTGAAGGCGACGACGGTTCCCGCGGTGATGGCACCGGTGCCGCCGGCGATCAAGTAGCCGGAGACCAGATAGATGACAGCGGGAACACTGGCCATGAGCACCTGCACGACCGCGAAGAAACCCTGACCGCTCATCGCCCGACGCACCTGCAGCGTGACCTGGTTGCGGTTCTCGGCCTGGTAGCGCTCCGACTCGGTGCGCTGCCGGTTGAACGCCTTCGACAGCAGCATGCCCGAGACGCTCAGCGTCTCCTGGGTGATCGAGGTGAGCTCGGACAGGGATTCCTGCGTCTCCCCCGCGATGCGGGCCCGCACCTGGCCCACCTTGCGCTGCACGAAGATCAGGAACGGCATCATGATCACCGCGATCAGCGTCAGCCGCCAGTCGATCAGGATCATCGCGACGAGCGAGGCGATCACGGTCACGACGTTGCCGAGGATGCTGGTGACCGTGTTGGTCAGCACACCGGAGACCCCGCCGACGTCGTTCTGCAGCCGGGACTGGATGACGCCCGTCTTGGTGCGGGTGAAGAAGCCGAGCTCCATCGCCTGCAGGTGCTCGAACAGCTTCACCCGCAGGTCTCCGGTGACACTGTTGCCGACGGTCGAGGTCAGCCACGTCTGAGCGACTCCCAGCACCGCGGAGATCAGGAACAATCCGATCATCGCGGCCACGAGCCAGGCCAGCAGCTCGAGGTGCGGCCCGCCCCCGGCCACCGGGAACAGCGCGTCATCGAAGATGCGCTGCACGATCAGGGGCGGGATGACGGCGATCGCGGCCCCGACCACCACCAGGATGCCCGTGAAGAAGATGCGCCAGCGATACGCCCGGAACAACGACACCACCCGCGCGCCGAGCCCGTTGATCCGGGGGGCCTCGGCGTTCAGCTTCCGCTGCGCGTCTTCATCGACACCGCGGAAACCACCGCGATGTCCACCACCCATGCCGCCGCCCATGCTCATGGCGCCAGCGTACCCACGCACGACGACATCGAGACCCGAGCCCGCGCCGAGCGCGGATATCTGTGAGTTCGGAATGAAATGTCCGCGGCTGCCGTTACGCTGAAGGACTCTTGCGAACTCTCGCGATATCCATTCTTCTTCGCCCAGGAGGCCGCCCATGTCTGCCGTCGATACCGGCTCCCTCTCCACGACCGCCGCACCGGCGGGGGGCGAGATCTCCCGCAAGGACATGCGGGTGATCTGGCTCCTCCTGGTCGCCGCCTTCGTCGCCATCCTCAACGAGACCACGATGGGGATCGCGATTCCCCATCTGAACACCGACCTGGGCATCCCGCCCGAGCTCGGCCAATGGCTCACCAGCGCCTTCATGCTGACCATGGCTGTGGTGATCCCCACCACCGGCTTCATCCTGCAACGGTTCACGACGCGCCAGGTCTTCATCGCCGCGATGATCGCCTTCTCGCTCGGCACGCTCGTCGCGCTCATCGCGCCCGGATTCACGGTGCTGCTCGTCGGCCGCGTGATCCAGGCCGCCGGTACCGGCATCATGATGCCGCTGCTGATGACGACGATCATGAACGTGGTCCCGCCGCAGTCCCGCGGCCGCATGATGGGCCGTGTCGGCCTGGTGATCTCGCTCGCTCCCGCGATCGGCCCGACGCTCGCGGGAGCCGTCCTCGAATTCGCCAGCTGGCGTGCCCTCTTCGGGATCATCCTCCCGATCGCCCTGATCGCCCTGGCCATGGGCGCGAAGTGGATGACGAACCTCGGCGAGACCCGAGCCGTTCCGCTCGACGTTCTCTCGATCCCGCTCGCGGCGCTCGGCTTCGGCGGCATCGTGTTCGGACTCAGCCAGTTCGGCGGCGAGGGCGGATCGGGCGAGACCACCGGCATCGTCTCGCTGGTCGTGGGTGCTCTGTCGCTCGGACTCTTCGTCTGGCGCCAGCTCGTGCTGCAGCGCATCGACGACGCGCTGCTCGACCTGCGGGTGTTCCGCTCCAGCAACTTCACCCTGTCCGTGATCATCATGTCGATCCTGGCGCTGTCGATGTTCGGCACCCTGACGCTGCTTCCGCAGTATCTGCAGAACGTCGCCGGTCTGAACCCGCTGCAGTCGGGTCTGATCCTGCTCCCCGGCTCGCTGCTGATGGGACTGCTCGGACCGATCATGGGGCGCGTCTACGATGCGCGCGGCACGCGTCCGCTGCTGATCCCCGGCACGATCCTCGTCTCCGCCGCGCTGTTCTTCTACTCGACCGTGGGCGAGCACACCGTGTGGTGGGTCCTCATCATCGTGCAGGCCGCCATGTCGGTCGGACTCGCGATGTCGTTCACGCCGCTGTTCTCCGCCTCGCTCGGTTCGCTCCAGCGCTCCCTGTACTCGCACGGTTCGGCTGTGCTGAACACACTGCAGCAGGTCGGCGGCGCGGCGGGCGTGGCGCTGCTGCTGGTGACGTACTCGTCGATCCTGCACGCCGGCGAACAGGAGGGACTGTCGACCGCGGTCGCCGGTGCCCCCGGCGCGCGCATGGCGTTCCTGATCGCGGCGATCATCTCGCTCGCGGCGGTGGCCCTCAGCCCGTTCGTCCGCAAGCCTGCAGACGATGCCGGCGAAGCACTCCACGGAGGGCACTGACCGTCCGTAGACGGCCTGCGATGGCGTCTGCCTCTTACTCGCTCTTCGGTGCGGGGATGTGGCAGACGCCATCGCTGCAGTAGCCGACGGCGTCGCCTTCGAGCAGGTTCAGAGAGCCCGGGAGCGGCTGCAGCCCGAGGGGTGCTTCCTGCTGCACGGAGTCCTGCTGCGTGTTCTTCATCCCTCGATCGTACGCCTGCCCGACGCAGGTGGCGCCGAACCGGGCGAGACGCCTCGACAGTGGACGGACGGCGATTCTCGCTTACGGTTGTTCCATGCTCAAACGACTCCTCGCCCGCACGTTCTGGGCGTTCAGCAGATGGACGCTCGTGAGCGAGGCCGCACCGACACGTCCGACCGTTCTCGTGGGGGCACCCCATACGTCGAACTGGGACTTCGTCCTGATGCTCGCCATCGCGTGGCGGCTCGACATCGACGTGCACTGGCTCGGCAAGAAGAGCCTCTTCCGCGGCTGGCGTGGTCCGATCATGCGACGCCTCGGCGGCATCCCCGTCGATCGCTCCGACCCGGCTCGCGTGGTGAACGATGTCGTGGGACAGGTCCACGCCGGGACCGTGTTCGGTCTCGTCGTCACCCCGGACGGCACCCGCGGCGGCAACGAGTACTGGAAATCGGGCTTCTACCGGATCGCGCGAGAGACCGGCATGCCGGTGACCCTCGGGTTCGTCGACAGGACGACCATGACGTCGGGGCTCGGGCCGACGATCGACCTGACCGGGGATGTCGGGGCGGACATGGACCGGATCCGCGCGTTCTACGCCGACAAGGCCGGCGTGCGTCCCGAACGACGCACCGAGCCGCGGTTGCGCGAAGAGCTCCCCGCCACCACTGAGCCCGACGCCGCGTAGGCTGCGCCTCCCGCGGGAAGACCTGGACAGCACCCGCGCCGGGAAACCACACTGAGTCCATGACAGCAGACTCTTCGGGTGGCGAGCACGAGCTCGACGATCGTGCCGACGGACGGGACGAGACCGCGAATGAACGCGCTGATCGCAACTGGGATGAGTTGCTGCAGGAGCTGCGCGTCATGCAGACCGGCACCCAGATCCTCACCGGCTTCCTCCTAGCGGTCGCGTTCCAGCCCCGGTTCACCGATATGGACGAACTCCAGCGCGACGTCTACGTCATCCTCGTCGCACTCGCCGCCGTGGCGACCATCCTCGCCCTGGCGCCGGTGGGGATGCATCGCGCGCTGTTCGGGTATCGCCGCAAGCCCGACCTCGTCCGCATCGCCGCCCGGATCGTCCGCATCGACCTGGTCGTGATCGGCGCGCTCACCATCGGGGTGACCACCCTGATCGTCGACTTCACGGTGAACCGCACGGCGGGGATCGTCGCGCTCGTCGCGGCCCTCGTTCTCGTGGCGGCGCTCTGGGTGGCGCTGCCTCGCATCATGCGCGGCAGAGCCCGCGCCCGCGGAGACGCATCGGAATGACGCGGCGCTCCGCGAGCGCGCGTGCGCTCAGCGTCCTGCCGGGCTCCGGTTCTCGGCGCTGACCATCCACGCGAACTGCTCGAGCCGCTCGATGATGGCGTGCAGAAGATCCGCCGAGGTCGGGTCCTCTTCGTCGACGGCGTCGTGCACCTCGCGCACCGTGCCCACCGCGGCTTCGAGGCGCTCGGTGACCAGGTCGATCGTCTCGGTCGTCGACACCTCGCCCGCAGGGAACTCAGGAAGCGACGTCGTCTTGGCGATGGTCGCGCTGCGTCCGTCGGGGACGGCGTGCAGGGCGCGCATGCGCTCCGCGATCGTGTCGCTGAACGTGCGCGCGTCGTCGATGATCTCGTCGAGCTGACGGTGCGTGTCGCGGAAGTTACGCCCCACGACGTTCCAGTGCGCCTGCTTCCCCTGGATCGCGAGATCGAGCAGGTCGACGAGCACCGCCTGCAGGTTGTTCGCGAGCGTCGTCGAGGCGGTGAGTCCCTTTTCGGCGTTCTGCTGCCTCGTCGTCTTCGCCGCGCCCTTCGTCGAGCCGGTCTTCTTGGTCGTTGTGCTTTCAGCCATGGTGTGACCTCCTGCGGGTGACGCTAGTGCGGACGGTGGCCAGGGGCGAGGGGGTTGACACCGTGGGGACGCACCCCGGAATGTGACTCGGGTGAGTGATGCAGACGCAGTGAACGAAGACCAGGACCCGACGCAGCCGGAGATCGTCATCTCCCCGATCAGCGACGACGACGCCGGCGAGGTGCTGACCGTGCAGCGCGCGGCTTTCGTATCGGAAGCCGCGATCTACGGAAGCGTCGATATGCCGCCCCTGACGCAGACGCTCCCCGAACTGGAAGCGGAGCTCCGATCCGAGTCCGGACTGACCGCGCGCATCGACGGGCGACTCGTCGGCGCGATCCGGTACGTCGAGAAGGACGGTGTGCTCCTGATCGGCCGGATCGCGATCGCTCCCGACATGCAGGGCGAGGGCATCGGAAGGCTGCTGCTCGAGAGCGCCGAGAAGGCGTCGGGCGCTGACGTCGCCGAGTTGTTCACCGGAAGCCTGAGCGAAGCGAACATCCGTCTCTACGAGGCGTGCGGGTACGAGGAGCACGAGCGCGTGCCCGACGGCGACGGCACCGCGCAGGTGTTTCTGCGCAAGCAGCTGCGAGCAGGGTAAGAGCCTCCTCCGAATCCGCGCAAGGGGGTTGAGACCATCTCCGAGGTGGGGCATCGTAGCCCGGACATGTCGCGATCGTGACATGCCCCGACCGGAAGGAGAGTCTCGTGCTCACCCTCACCGACAACGCCTCCGCCATCGTGACGACCCTCGTCAGCCGTCAGACCGACGCCCCGGATGCCGGGCTCCGCATCCACTCGACCGAGGCCCAGGGCCCGGAGGGCGGTGCACGCCTCGCCGTGCTCGTCGCCGCAGACCCGGAGCCGCAGGATCAGGTCGTGGAGGTCGCCGGCACCCGGCTGTTCCTCGATGAGTCGGCCGCTGCCGCTCTCGACGACAAGATCCTCGATGCCGGCGTGGACGACGAAGGCTCCGTCTCGTTCGCCGTCACACCTCAGGTCGCCTGACCGAAGGATTCCGGATGCCGCGGCCGACTCGGTCGCGGCATCCGTCTGTCTGCACCGCGTAACCTGGAACGAGCTCGCAAACCCGTGCGAACAGTCGAAAGGCCACCGTGAAGATCTCTCTGCTCCGCCGCTTCGTCGTCCTCGCGGAGGAACTGCATTTCCCTCGTGCGGCGGAGAAACTCGGCATTCCGCTGGCCTCGCTCTACACGTCGATCGACAAGCTCGAGGCCGAGGTCGGCCATCCGATCGTCCATCGCGAGGGCCCGACGCGGCTGACACCTGTCGGCGAGCTCCTGCTGGTGGAGGCGAAGACGGCAGTCGCTGCCGCTCCGGAGCCGGTGCGCAACGCCCCCGCCCCTGCCGGAGGAAAGGCCAAAGCCTCGAAGGGCAAGGGCCGCACGCCCGCCGTGAAGGGGCAGCCGAAGCCGTACAAGAAGCGGCAGGGCCGCTAGCGGGACGGCGAAGGACTCAGTCCCAGTCGAGGTACTCCTCGATGACGACCGCGGTCTCGATCGGGTGCGTCATCGGGAACAGGTGATCGGCGCCGTCGATGCTCTTCACGCTCGCGCGCTCCGGTGCCGTCGACTGCAGCTGCTCTCCGTTGGCGAACGGAGCATCGATGTCCTTGGTGCCCTGGATGATCAGGACGGGCATCACCGGCGCGAGCGGGATGTCGCTCTCTTCGACCGCGAGCAGAGCCAGACCGTTCACGCGATCGGCGTGCGCCAGAGCGAAGGCGCGCGCGACAGTGCCGCCGAACCCATGGCCGCCGACCCACGTGTCGCCCAGCCCGACGTGTTCGATCACGGCGAGCGCATCCTCGACACGGTCATCCAGCGAGACCTCTTCGCGCTTGGCCTCGGCACGATGGCCGATGCGCAGCACGTGGAAGCCCGCCTCCTCGGCGAGGTAGTGCGAGACGACGCCGAGAACATCAGCAGCCAGATCGCGCTCCTGGATCAGGACGAGCTTGACCGGCCCGTCGCCCTCGTCGACGAAGGGGATCGCGCGGCCGTCGGGCTCGAAGATCTGGGTGTCGGTCATCGGCGTCAATCTCCTCGTGCCGTCGGTGTCAGGAACTCAGGCGGAACGTCCACGGCGGACGCCAGCGACCGGACCGCGGCCGGAGCCGCCGTGTCCCAGCGTATCTTGAGCGGGCGGTCAGGGAGACGATGACATCCGGATCAACTCCACCGACCGCCTACCAGGCCCGCCCGCGAAGATCGATCGGGCCCGCGGGCCAACTCCGTGGTTTCGGATCGAGCGTGAGCGTCAGAAGGGGCGGCCCCGGGGTCTGCACGACGGGTTGGCCGGCGCGGTCGATCGAGTGCTCGGCTGCCGAGACGCGGCGCCACCCGCACGATTCGTAGAAGGCGACGACCTCTTCACGGCACCCGAGATAGCCGTACTCGATACCTCCGGCATCCTTCATCGATAGGGCTGCGTGCGCGAGGAGCACGGTACCGGCTCGCTGCCCTCGCGCGTGCGGGGAGATCAGGACGCCACCGACACCCGCGACCACGACCTCCGCCGTACCGACGCCGATCGTCCGCCGCGCCCAGCCGACGTGCCCCACCACGGCAGCGCCCAACCGGGCGATGACGTGAACGTCATGGGGCGCGTAGCCGTAGGGCCGATCGGGATCCCACGCTCCGAACTCGGCGAAGTACTCGGCATCGAAAAGCTCCCGCAGCCGCGTCAGGTCATTCGCGCTCAGACGATCATGGGGAACCGTGTCGATGTCGACGGCCGTCATATCTCGACGACCTGCCCCGCCTCCACCCGCCACTGCCGGTCGGTCTGCACGGTCGCGAGCATCCGCCGATCATGGGTGACGAGCAGCAGGGTTCCCTCGTAGGACTCGAGCGCCTGTTCGAGCTGCTCGATCGCGGGCAGGTCGAGGTGGTTGGTCGGCTCATCGAGCACGAGCAGGTTGATGCCGCGTGCCTGCAGCAGCGCCAGCCCCGCCCGCGTGCGCTCCCCCGGCGAGAGCTCGTCGACGGCGCGCATCACGTGGTCGGCCTTGAGCCCGAACTTCGCGAGGAGTGTGCGGACCTCTCCCGATGCCATCTCCGGCACGAGCTCCTCGAAGGCGACGGCGAGCGGCTGCGTGCCGACGAGCTGCGCACGGGCCTGGTCGATCTCGCCGATCTGCACGCTCGCACCGAGGCTTGCGGTTCCCTCATCGGGAAGCTGCCGTCCGAGCAGCCCGCGCAGCAGCGTCGACTTCCCCGCGCCGTTGGGACCGGTGATTCCGATCCGCTCCCCCGCGTTCACCTGGAGCGATACCGGGCCGAGCTGGAAGGATCCCTGCCGGAACACGGCCGAGCTCAGCGTCGAGACGACCGAGCTGGAGCGCGGCGCCGAACCGATCGTGAACTCGAGCTGCCACTCCTTGCGCGGCTCCTCGACCTCTTCGAGCCGGGCGATCCTGCTCTCCATCTGACGCACCTTCTGCGCCTGCTTCTCGCTCGACTCCGCAGAGGCCTTGCGCTTGATCTTGTCGTTGTCGGGCGCCTTCTTCATCGCGTTGCGCACGCCCTGGCTCGACCACTCGCGCTGGGTGCGAGCACGGGCGACGAGGTCGGCCTTCTTATCGGCGAACTCGTCGTACTTCTCGCGCTGGTGACGACGGACCGTGGCCCGCTCCTCCAGGTACGCGTCGTAGCCGCCGCCGAAGACCCGGTTGCTACCCTGCGCGAGGTCGAGTTCCAGCACCCTGGTCACGCAGCGGGCGAGGAATTCACGGTCGTGGCTCACCACAACGACACCGCCGCGGAGTCCGCGCACGAAGGCCTCCAGCCGCTCGATCCCGTCGAGGTCGAGGTCGTTGGTCGGCTCATCCAGCAGCGCGATGTCGAAGCGCGAGAGCAGCAGCGCGGCGAGCCCCACGCGGGCGGCCTGTCCGCCCGACAGCGAGGTCATCATCGCTGCGGCCGGGTCGTCACCCAGATCGAGTCCGAGGTCGGCGAGCACCACCGGCAGTCGCTCGTCGAGGTCGGCAGCACCGCTCGCGAGCCAACGATCCAGCGCGGCCGAGTACGTGTCGGCGGGATCTGTGCCCGGTGCGGCGAGGCTGGGGTCACCGAGTGCTGCGGCGGCGGCATCCATGTCGCGGGTCGCGGCCGTGCAACCCGTGCGGCGGCCGATGTAGTCGGTGACGCTCTCGCCGGCGATGCGCTCGTGCTCCTGCGGAAGCCAGCCGACGAAGGCATCGGCCGGTGAGAGTCGGATCGTCCCGGCCTGGGGCTCGTCGACACCGGCCAGCAGCTTCAGGAGAGTCGACTTCCCCGCCCCGTTCGCGCCGACGAGGCCGACGACATCACCCGCGGTGACGGTCAGATCGAGGGAGTCGAACAGGGTGCGGTGGCCGTACCCGCCGGCCAGCCCTTGGGCCACGAGTGTTGCGGTCATCCGTCAATCCTGTCACCCGTGCGGGTCGTGCGCGGACGCGAGCCGTCAGCGGACGACGACGCACGATCTCTCGAGTCGACGTGTCAGCACGACGGCGATCGTCAGCGGCACGGCCGCGACCACACCGAACGAGATGTCGATGAGCTGCCAGCCGAGTGGCAAGCCCCTGAGCGCGCCGGCGATGAGTGCCAGCGGAACGATGCCCGCACACATGATGAGGCCCCAGATGGTGACCCACCCGTTACGGACCGGATCGATGAGCGGTCCGACGAAGGCGACCGCGATGGCCAGGTGGGCGAATGCCAGCCAGTCCGTGCCGTAGGCGAGGAATGGATAGTCGGTGCCGGTGGTCTCGAGCGCCTCTGCGACCCGCTGCACCCAGAATGCGAGGTCGGGGAAGACTGCGCTGAGGCCCGTGCTGTTCAGGACATCGCGCCCGAGCATCAGTTCTTCGCGCAGGGGGAAGGCGGTGACCCCGCTCACCACGAGCCCGATGATGACGATGACCAGGCAGATCCGGATGAGGGGCGTGTCGCGTCTTCCCGCCGGCGTCAGCGAGGCGCTCGACGAGTCTTCACTCATCCACAGCTCCTGGTGCTCCGTCGAGGCGGAACTCCGCCCCGTCGTGCGACCCTCTGTACCGAACCGCACCTGCCGCGAACCTACACGAATGCGATCGTGAATCCCCCGGAGAACAGCACCGCGCCCAGACCGACCAGCGCCAAGCCGACCAGCGCGATGTATGCGACTTTCCGCACCCAGTCGATGGAGCGACCGACGGATGCGGTGAGGAGCAGGATGGCCGTCGGCACCAGCATCAGCCCCCCGAACAGCAGAGCAGGCGCAACGCGAACATCGGGTGCCGGGCATGGCGACGCCAACGCACACAGGGTCGGAATGCCCTGCGCCGCCCACAGAGCCACCCAGGTCACGAGCAGGATCGCCACGGCGGGAAGCATCTTCAGCGCAAGGCTCCGACGAGAGGATTCCACAGTGTCCACAGGGTTACTTTGGCAGGCGCTCGACGAATCGCGCTAGTTGAAGCGGAACTCCACCACTATGTATGAGTGTTAGTGGTGTGCAGAGCGGCTAGCATCTCCTACCGCCACCGAGCCAACCGGAGCCAGGCCCCGTGCGATCATGGTCATATGGCTAGGCGAACCGGCAGCAACGCGCGTGGCGACATCAACGAGCTATCCTGCGCAATATCCATGATCGAGCACGGATTTGCCGTGAACGCACTAACCGCGACGGATACCGGTTGGGATCTTCATTGCCATATACCCGACGACCTAATTCTCAGCGCATCGGCGGCAGGTAGGAATTCTTGGCAGCTTTCCGGGAAGACCGCGCACATCCAGGTCAAGAGCGCCGCGACCGACAGCCTGTCAATCGGGACCGTGCGTGGCTGGCTCACAGGAACCGCTTCTGGAGTGCCGACGCTCATGTTCGGACACTACCGCGGACGACAGGTTTTCAGCGCCCCCAACGATCTAGAGGCGTGGCTCGCATCGGCCGACCGTAAGGTCAACAGCGACGACGTCAAGCACAAATACACATACGCGGGGAGAGCCACGGAAAAGCAGACACCACTCAGCTTTCATCAATATGTCGAGGAACGCTTTCCATCTGTCATACAGCTGTGGACTGAGTATCCGCAGATCGCTCTGGACTTCCCCGACCTCACCACATGGATGAACCATGAGGACCGAGCGCCAGACCCCAGACCCCGTCTAGTCGAGAACCTAGCCCTCGCAGTTTGGGCCGATGCTCGTTACGACAGGAACACGGAAGACTCCATATTGCTGGCCTCGCTGAGCAGTCTCTATGGTGCGGCCGGATGCGAGGATGGCGAAGCCTCTGCAACGGAAATATTGACGAGCGGGCTTGTTTTTAACCACACCTACCGCGATGAGCCCTTCTCACGAGATCGCGCTCAGACTTCAATCGTTCGCGCGACGACCAGTCAGACTCCGGAGGAAACCGCCAGAGAGATCCTGGAGCGCATTCACTTTCTACACGCAACGGACGCTTCGCCTGCGCACTGATAGCCGCCCTACATGTTGAAGCGGAACTCCACGACGTTCCGACGCCGAAAAAACTCTCCAGCTGCTGCGTGCCCCTGAACGTACTACTTAGCGCAGCTCGGTTGTCCTGCGACCGCGTGTAACCTTGGAGTGTGCTGATGGTCTAAAAGGCTAAGACGGCAGCCTTCATCTGCCCTCAGGCCTCTTAGAGCTGCAAATGTTCGTTCGAATCGAACCAGCGCACGTGATCGAGATCGGACTTGGACTGAGCCGCACGCCTGCGCGAGTGGCTTTCAAGAGAAACACCGGACAGAATAACCACTTCCTCATCACAGTTCTCGTAGGCCTTGACGCTGTACGCGTCGGCGAGGCAAAACTCGCCCCTGAGTTCTCGACATCGTGGAGTCCGACAGACGTGAGCCGATCTGCAATTCGCAGTCGCGAATACGCTCTCGTCACGTCGCTCGCGTGGATCACTGACCTGGTGGACGTCTACCGCAAGCGGCTCCAGGCCATGCGTTCGGTGATGAGCGATACGGGGTCAAAGAGAATCGACAAGATCGATGGCAGAGCGAACCGACTGTCTGAATTGGCCTCTGTCCTTGGCCTCCCGCGTGATGACCGCAACCTTCTGATGATGCTGTTCGCGACAAGATGGCGCAACACGATCGTTCATTCGGACGCGGACACCCGAATCGGGAGGGACCTGCGAAGCAGGCTTCTGAACTCGGCACAAGATATCTCGCTCGAGCATCGTGGACTCGATATCAGTAGATCGATCGAATCATTCGAACGAGACGACGCGCCGACCTTCAAAGAAGTCGCGTCGATCATCGCGGCTGGCCAGCAGCTCGTTGAGGCACTGGATGTGCGCGCCGTCACCATGATGGACGTTGAGCACTACGCCGAGTCAACACTCAACACGCACCTCTCGGCCGCTTTCACTTTGAACGCGCAGGTGTACGCACAGTATTGGTCAGGCAACCAAGCTAAGACCCAAAAGCGACTGACCGCTCTCCTCGCCCAGCTCGGCTTCACTCGTGGTGATGCTCTCTCGCAACTCAGCCCCGAATATCTGAACTCGACATCAACATTGACTGCTCGCGCGGCCCGTGCACGATTCTCGCCACTAGAAGGGCCCTAATTGGGCACCCACGAGTCGTGTCTCAGACACGAGTTTCAGGATTCGTGAGTTCCACGCAACAGCGGCACTTGTCGAAGTTGACGCGGGGCGTGCGATACACCAGATCCGGTACCCATCCACAGCTCCTGAGACTCAGTTGTTGAAGCGGAACTCCACGACGTCGCCGTCCTGCATGACGTAGTCCTTGCCCTCGAGGCGGGCCTTGCCCTTGGCACGGGCCTCGACGACGGAACCTGTCTCGACCAGATCCTCGAACGAGACGATCTCGGCCTTGATGAAGCCCTTCTCGAAGTCGGTGTGGATGACACCGGCGGCCTGCGGCGCCTTCGAGCCCTTGGGGATCGTCCAGGCGCGAGCTTCCTTCGGGCCGGCCGTGAGGTACGTCTGCAGGCCCAGGGTGTCGAAGCCGATGCGGGCGAGCTGGTCGAGGCCGGACTCGTCCTGGCCGGTCGAGGCGAGCAGTTCCGCCGCATCCTCCGGGTCGAGGTCGATGAGCTCGGATTCGATCTTCGCGTCGAGGAAGATGGCCTTCGCCGGGGCGACGAGGGCTGCGAGCTCCGCCTTGCGCGCATCGTCGGTCAGCACGGCCTCGTCGACGTTGAAGACGAAGATGACAGGCTTCGCGGTGAGCAGACCCAGCTCCCGGATCGGCGTCAGGTCGATACCGGCGACCGACAGCAGCACGCCGCGCTCCAGCGCATCCTTCGCCGCGTTCGCGGTCTCGAGCACGATGGGCTCGATCTTCTTGCCGCGCACTTCCTTCTCGTACCGGCTGATCGCCTTGTCGACGGTCTCGAGGTCGGCGAGCATGAGCTCGGCGTTGATCGTCTCCATGTCGGAGGCCGGGTTGACCGTGCCGTCGACGTGCACGACGTCGTCGTCGGCGAAACCGCGCACGACCTGTGCGATGGCGTCGGCCTCACGGATGTTCGCGAGGAACTTGTTGCCGAGTCCCTCACCCTCGCTCGCACCGCGCACGATGCCGGCGATGTCGACGAACGACACTGCCGCGGGGAGGATCCGCTCGCTGCCGAAGATCTCCGCGAGCTTCTCGAGGCGCGGGTCGGGCAGGTTCACCACGCCGACGTTGGGCTCGATCGTCGCGAACGGATAGTTCGCCGCGAGCACGTCGTTCTTGGTGAGTGCGTTGAAGAGGGTGGACTTGCCGACGTTGGGCAGGCCGACGATGCCGATAGTGAGAGCCACGGGGCACGAGTCTACCTGGCCGGAGCCCCGCGATCCTGCGGAAGGCTGCGCGTCAGTCGCGGACGGCGCGGTACGCCCTGGTCACGTACGGGAGGTCGATGGTCGCGTCGCCGTGCAGGTCGAGCTCGTCGAAGAGAGCGTCGAGCTCCCGTCGGATGCGCGTCTTCTCCTCGTCGGGAGCGGTGATGATGTAGCTGCGCGACGCCGCCATCCGATGCAGCACATCGCGGGTGACGGGTCGGACCCATTCCCAGCGCTCCTGGTCGAGCGGTCCGAACGGCGCGGTGACGACCGGATCGCCCTCGGCGAGCATGATCTCGGCGTGGCTGCCGTGCATGACCTCGGTGAGCCTGCGTACCCACTCGACGCGATCGTCGCGGATGTTCCAGATGAGGCCGAGCACTCCCCCGCTGCGCACCGCACGACCGATCTCGGTCGAGCCCGCGACGGGATCGACCCAATGCCAGGCCTGGCCCAGCACGACGGCATCGACACTCGCATCAGGAAGGGGCAGCCGCTCCGCCGACCCGACGAAGGTGGGCACTCCCGGCACCGCGCCACGGAGGGTCGCGAGCATCTCGGAATCGGGGTCGATCGCGACGACCTCTGCGTCAGGCGCCTGGGCGAGCACTCGGGTGAGCTTGCCCGTTCCCGCGCCGACATCGGCGAGGCGGCGGGAATCAGCCGGCATCCGTTCGAGCATCCAGGCCACCGCCTCGAAGGGGTATTCGGGCCTGCCGAGCTCGTAATCCCCGGCCTGCGCTCCGAACGACGTCGCCATGTCCTCAGCCATGTCGCCAGCATACGGCGAGTCTGCGACCCCACTTCGAGCACCCGGGGGAAAGTGGGGATGTGCCACTGGACTTCACTGCGATCAACTTCGAGACCGCGAACTCCAGCCCGGCCTCCGCGTGCTCGGTCGGACTCGTCCGTGTGCGCGGCGGAGAAGTCGTCGCCACCACCGGATGGCTGATCCAGCCGCCGCCGGGACACGACGAGTTCCAGGAATGGAACGTGCGCATCCACGGCATCCAGCCCGAGGACGTGCTCTCGGCCGCGACCTGGGTCGACCAGTTCGACCGCCTGTGCGCTTTCGCCGGAGCCGACGTGCTCGTCGCGCACAACGCCGGCTTCGACCTCAACGTGCTGCGCCGCGCCTCCGAAGCGACGGGTCAGCTCTGCCCGCCCTACCGCTCGCTGTGCAGCCTGCAGGTGGCCCGCAAGACGTACACGCTCGATTCGTATCGCCTGCCGATCGCCGCGGCCGCCGCGGGGTTCGAGGAGTTCTCGCACCATGATGCGCTCGCCGATGCCCGCGCCTGCGCGCAGATCGTCATCGATTCGGCAGCACGAGCAGGTGCGGCCGATGTCTTCGCCCTCGCCGATGCTCTGAGCCTGCGTGTCACCGCGCCCGTCGCTCCGGTCGCCCCCGCTCTGGAGCGCGCCGTCGCCTGACCCGCCTCGTCGCGTCTGACTCGTCACGCGGCATCTGTGCGCGGCGACCGGACAATGTCGGATGCCGGCCGCATCATGAACACATGGATGCTCTGGCTGTCGTTCTTCTCCTCGTCGCCCTCGCGGCGGGTGTCGCTATGGGCTGGTTCCTGCGAGCCGGACGCGGTGCCGCCGATCTCGCGCGCGCTCAGGCCGAGCTGGCGGCCGCACGAGACGATCGCGACCGCCAGTACGATCTGTACCGCGATGCAGTCGAGCATGCGCGCAACGAGCAGCGGGCGGAGGCGCAGCGCGTTCAGCAGCAGAACGCCGTGCTGACAGCGCTCGCCCCGGTTCGCGAGAGTCTGCAGCAGATGCAGACCAAGGTCACCGCCATCGAGCGGGAACGGCACGCGCAGTTCGGCACTCTCGAAGAGCAGCTGCGCCGGGCCCAGGAGTCCGATGAAGCTCTGCGGGCGACGACCGAGTCGCTCGCCGGGGCTCTGCGTTCCACTGCCACGCGCGGCGTCTGGGGTGAGACTCAGCTGCGCCGCGTCGTCGAAGCCGCGGGACTCACCCGGCACATCGACTTCGATCTGCAGGCGACGATCTCCTCCGACCATGGTCAGGGGCGCCCCGACATGGTGATCCGCCTCGCCGGGGGCAGCTCGATCGCCGTCGATGCCAAGGTTCCTCTCGACGCCTATCTTGAGGCCTCCGCTCTTCCCGGCGGCGACGCGCAGGAGCCGCAGCGCCGCACCCTCATGCAGAAGCACGTCAAGGCGGTCCGCGCGCACATCGACGCGCTGGCGAAGAAGGCCTACTGGGCGGGCCTCGATGCGAGCCCGGAGTTCGTGATCTGCTTCCTGCCGAGCGAATCACTGCTGGCCGCAGCCATCGATGAAGACCCGACCCTCCTCGACTATGCGTTCAGTCGCCGAGTGGCGCTCGCCTCCCCCGTCAACCTCTGGGCTGTGCTGAAGACCGTGGCCTTCACCTGGACGCAGCAGGAGGTCTCGACCGAGGCGCGTACCCTGCTCGCGCTCGGCACGCAGCTCTACGACCGGCTGGGAACGCTCGCCGGGCACGCCGACGATCTGCGTCGAGCGCTGGAGCGCACTGTCGACAGTTACAACCGGTTCGCCGGATCGCTCGAGACCCGTGTGCTCGTTACCGCTCGTCAGTTCCCCGGGGTCGACGCGTCAGCGCTCGCGACAGCCGCCCCGACGACGGCGAGCACGGGCCGGCGATTCACCGCACCGGAACTGCTCGCTGCAGACTCGACCGCGGCGCAGGAAGCTCTCTCAGACGGCGAGTCTGCTCATATCGACCCACTCGATCCCGCAGAGGCCGTCCAGCCCGAGGCCGTCCGCGCCGACGTGGGCGACGTGCGGCTTCGGCTCGACGAAGGGTGACACCTTCGGCAGAGCATCAGCCGGTGGTGCGGTAGCTCCGCGGGCGTTCAGCGACGACGGATCAGGCGATGCCGGGAACGCCGCTGAGCAGCAGGATGACGAGTCCGCTGGTGGCCAGGAACGCTCCGATCATCCACCAGGAGCTGATCTCGTGCCCCTCGTCGCGGCGGACGCGGAAGAGGACGTCGGCGCGACGAGCCGGATCGACCATCGCGGCCGGTGGCGTCGTGACCGGGGGCGTCGGAACGGATTCCGCATCTGCGCTCACCCGGAGGATGCGCCCCGTGTTGGTCGTGATGATCTTCGTCGGGGCGGCCTTCGAACCGCTCGTGTGCTGCGTTGTCATCTGTTCGCCCTCCTGTGCCTGCGGTGCCTGGCGGCTCCGTCGACGGCGACAAACCCAGTGACAATTGTGACACGGCACCCCGGAGAACCGTGGATCGAGCGGCTGTGAGGCGGTACCGGCTCGATAACGATGCCGCCGATGTCACCGGCGATGATCACGTGTCAGAGGACGAGCGAAGGATCAGAGCCACTTCGAGACGAGGTGCTCCGAAGCGATGCGACGAAGCGTTCCGGAGGCTCCTCGGAGCACGACGCTCTCGGTGTAGACGTAGCCGCGTTCACGACGGACACCGGCGACGAGCTGGCCGTCGGTGACACCGGTGGCGACGAAGATCGTGTTGTTGCCCTGCACCAGATCGTCGGCCTCGTAGACCTTGTCCATATCGAGACCGGCATCGATGCCGCGCTGGCGCTCATCGTCATCGCGCGGCCAGAGGCGTCCCTGGATGTGTCCGCCGAGAGCCTTGATCGCGCACGCCGTGACGATGCCCTCAGGGCTGCCGCCGACGCCGACGCACATGTCGGTGCGAGCATCGTGACGGGCGGCGTTGATGCCACCGGCGACGTCACCGTCGCTCATGAGACGCGTGCCGGCACCCGCATCGCGGATCTCCTGGATGAGCTGCTCGTGACGCGGACGGTTCAGCACCGAGACGACGATCTCGTCGACAGGCTTGTCGAGCGCGCCGGCGAGCTTGCGGATGTTCTCGCCGATGGGAAGACGGATGTCGACGACGCCGACGCCTGCCGGGCCGGTGA
Source organism: Microbacterium sp. Root1433D1 (assembly GCF_001426835.1). Taxonomy (NCBI): domain Bacteria; kingdom Bacillati; phylum Actinomycetota; class Actinomycetes; order Micrococcales; family Microbacteriaceae; genus Microbacterium; species Microbacterium sp. Root1433D1. Next base: position 117,698 of record NZ_LMFN01000001.1, read on the forward strand.
CGAGCTTGTCCATGTAGAAGACGGTCGAGGCGTCGAGCATGGTGCCACGGTCAGAGACGGCGATCACCGAGAGCGCGTTCTGACGTCCGGCTGCGGTGAGCGAGGTGCCGTCGATGGGATCGACCGCGATGTCGCACAGCGGCCCACGGCCCGTGCCGACGACCTCGCCGTTGAAGAGCATCGGGGCGTTGTCCTTCTCGCCCTCGCCGATGACCACTCGCCCCTGGAAGTCGACCGTTCCGAGGAACGCGCGCATCGCGTCGACGGCGGCGCCGTCCGCCGCCTCCTTGGCTCCGCGACCGATGAAGGGGACCGCGCGGATGGCCGCAGCCTCCGTCGCACGCACCAGCTCCATCGCGAGGTTACGGTCGGGACGAAGAGGGCTCAGATCCGCTGTCAGACTCACCATGCGGTCAGCCTAGCCACCCCCGTGTCCAAATCCGCCGCCTTTCGAGCCGGATCCGACGAAGGAATCCGGTTTCTTAACAGCCAGGCAGAAGCCATCGTGCTCGGCGAGGATCTGGGCTGCGGTATCAGCGTGCACGCCCCGATAGAGTGGCAGCTGTCCCGGCTTCCCCTATCGCAGGAGTTCTCATGCCCGTCGCCACCCCGGATCAGTACGCCGAAATGCTCGACCGCGCGAAGGCCGGCGGCTTCGCGTACCCCGCATTCAACGTCTCCAGCTCGCAGACGATCAACTCCGTCCTCCAGGGGCTGACCGAGGCCGGCTCCGACGGCATCATCCAGGTCACCACGGGTGGCGCCGACTACTTCGCCGGTCACACGGTGAAGGCTCGCGCCGCGGGCGCGCTCGCGTTCGCGCGGTTCGCCACCGAGGTCGCGAAGAACTACCCGATCACCGTCGCGCTGCACACCGACCACTGCCCGAAGGACGCGCTGGCCGGTTTCGTCGAGCCGCTGATCGCCGCCTCCGAGGAAGAGGTCAAGGCCGGCCGCAACCCGATCTTCCAGTCCCACATGTGGGACGGCTCCGCTGTTCCCCTCGCGGAGAACATCGAGATCGCCAAGGACCTGCTCCCCCGCATGAAGAACATCAACGCCATCCTCGAGGTCGAGATCGGCGTCGTCGGCGGCGAAGAGGACGGCGTGCAGCACGAGGGCTCGAACGAGGCCCTCTACACGACCTTCGCCGATGTCGACCAGGCTGTTCAGGCGCTGGGTCTCGGCGAGCAGGGCCGCTACATCGCCGCCCTGACCTTCGGCAACGTGCACGGTGTGTACAAGCCCGGTGGCGTCAAGCTGCGCCCTGAGCTGCTCGGCGAGATCCAGGCCGAGGTCGCGGCGAAGTACAACACCGGCGCCAAGCCTCTCGACCTGGTGTTCCACGGCGGCTCCGGCTCGACCGATGAGGAGATCGCCCTCGCGGTCGCCAACGGTGTCATCAAGATGAACATCGACACCGACACGCAGTACGCCTACACGCGTGCGATCGCCGACTACATGTTCAAGAACTACGACGGCGTGCTGAAGGTGGATGGCGAGGTCGGCAACAAGAAGCAGTACGACCCGCGCGCCTGGGGCAAGATCGCCGAGTCGGCGATGGCCGCCCGCGTGGTCGAGTCGACCCGTCAGCTCGGCTCGTACGGACAGTCCAAGAGCTGATCCGCGAACGAGACAGCAGAAGGGGCCCGGCATTCCTGCCGGGCCCCTTCTGCGTCCCCGATGGGCCGGCGTACGTCGACGCCGACCGGCTGAGGTCAGGGAGTCGTCATCTGCTCGAGGTGGGCGACGAAGGCAGGGTCACTCATCATCGGCACCGCGATGCAGACGGAGACCACGCCCATGGTGACGATCGCTCCGACGATCGGGAGCCACCAGGTGAGGCGGCCACGACGCAGGCGTCGGATCGAGAGCGCGGCGGTGATCGACCATCCGACGACGAGGACGATCGCGGCGATCATCCCCCAGGTCTTCGCCTGCGCGAAGTTCGTGAACTCCCCCTCGATGCCGACGACCTTCATGGTCTGGTTCATGACGCTCGGCAGATCCAGGTACGACAGACCGGTGATGACGACGTTGATCAGTCCGTAGGCGAGCATCACGATCGTCGCGAAGCGATCGACAGGATGCGACCGCTTCGTCGAAGACTCGTTCACCGGGTTCCCGGCCTGAACCGCGGGCGGCAGTGGCGCCGAGGGCGGTGCGATCACGACCTCGTCGAGCGGGGGCAGGCCGGCGGCTCGTCGCTGTTCCTCGGGGGTCGCGAGTTCGCCGTACTGGGGCCTCTGGTCGCTCATCCCGCCATGCTAACGGCACAACCTCCGGCCGGTTCACAGCGGGCGACCGCACCCTGTGAGGCACAAACGATAGCGGCCCCGGAGAAGTGGGGACTTCTCGGGGCCGCGGACGTGGAGCGTGGGGACGCTCCTCATCCAGATTGACCGCCAGCGCTGGGGACGCTAGAGGCGATCGGTGACGTTCACGTATGCCGCCACTGTTCCCATAGTAGGAAAACGCGTGCCGACGCGCCAGGGGCCCTCCTTCAGATAGTGAACTCGGCTCCGGAGGAACCCTCGTCCAGCACGTCAGCCCCTAGCTGCAGAGAGAGATGGCGTGCAGTGCGCTGGAGCGTCGAGACGAGGGTGCGATCGACCACGGCGCCATCGGCCGGCAGCGAGATCGCCAGCGAGGCGATGACACCGGGGGCGATGACCGGCACGGCGACGCAGGTGGCGCCGATCGCGTACTCCTCCTGATCGATCGTCCACCCCGGAGAGCGTTCCAGCTGCGTCAGCAATGCCTTGCGATCGGTGATGGTGTGCGGTGTGAGCTCGGGCAGACGATGCCGCGAGAGGTAGTCAAGGCGATCGGCTTCCGGGAGCTCCGCGAGGATCTGCTTGCCCAGCGCAGTCGCATGAGCGCTGGACTGCAGCCCCACCCACAGCTCGATCCGGGGATTGCGGACGGCGTCGACGATGTCGACCATGTGCATCTCCCCGTCATCGAAGCGGGAGAGATACGCCGTGGCTCCGACGTCTTCGGTCACCTCCCGCAGCGCTGCGCGCACGCGGGCGAGGAACACTCCCCGCGAGCCGATCTGCTGCTGGAACGACGGAAACCGGGCGCCCAGCACGACACCGTCCGGTTCCGAGGAGAGGTATCCCTCATGCACGAGCGTGCGCACCAGGTTGTAGGTGGTACCGGGGGTCAGACCGGTGATGGCCGCGAGCATCTTGGGAGGAAGCGGCCGAGGTGAGTTGGCGACGATGTCGACCAGCCGCAGAGCGCGTTGCACCGACCCGATGAGGGTGGGCTCCGCCTCCGCGGCGCTCACTGCTAAGCGCCTCCTCCGGACGCGCGACCTCCGAGGGCCCGCGCGTCGCGCTGACCCGCAGCATCTTGACGCAGTTCCTTGGGCAGGGAGAACATGAGGTCTTCCTCTGCCGTCTTCACCTCTTCGATGTCGCGGTAGCCGGCGTCGCCGATCGCATCGAGCACCTCGCGCACCAGTACCTCGGGCACGGATGCCCCACTGGTCACACCGACGGTCTCGACCCCGTCGAGCCACTCCTGCTGGATCTCTTCTGCGTAGTCCACTCGGTAGGCGGCCTTCGCCCCGTACTCGAGGGCGACCTCGACGAGGCGCACGCTGTTGGACGAGTTCGATGAGCCGACGACGATCACCAGGTCTGCTCCGGCGGCGACCTTCTTGATCGCGACCTGACGGTTCTGCGTCGCGTAGCAGATGTCATCGGACGGCGGATTCTGGAGTTCGGGGAATCGCATGCGCAGACGGTTGACCGTCTCCATCGTCTCGTCGACCGAGAGGGTGGTCTGCGAGAGCCAGACGACCTTGTTCGGGTCCTTCACCACGACGGTGTCGGCTTCCTCCGGAGAGTTCACGACGGTGACGTGCTCCGGGGCCTCCCCTGCCGTTCCCTCGACCTCTTCGTGGCCCTCGTGGCCGATGAGCAGGATCTCGAAATCGTCGCGTGCGAAGCGCACGGCCTCGCGGTGCACCTTGGTGACGAGCGGGCAGGTCGCATCGATCGCGTGGAGTCCTCGATCGGATGCCGCGTTCACGACTGCCGGCGAGACACCGTGAGCGCTGAAGACGACGTGGGCCCCCTCAGGGACCTCATCGACCTCTTCGACGAAGATGGCGCCCTTCTCCTCGAGCTCGGTCACCACGTGGATGTTGTGCACGATCTGCTTGCGCACGTAGACCGGGGCGCCGTAGCGCTCGAGGGCCTTCTCCACGGCCACCACGGCACGGTCCACACCCGCGCAGTATCCGCGCGGTGCGGCGAGCAGAACCCGCTTGTGTCCGGCCACCGGGTTATCCTGAAGCCGCCCGGCCGCCGCACGAACTCGTGGAAGGCGGGGCACGGGGAGATGAACGGCAGTCGAAGTCACCCTTGAATTCTACCGCCGCGCAGCTGTGCGAGGCCGGGGAGACTCGGGAGCGGGAACGGGAGCGGATGACAGTCTTCGAAGCGACCACGGGCCAGGGCGAGACGCCACCGGCCGATTCCGTCGCACCCCGCGACTCGACGGCCGACGCTCCCACCTCGGTCACCCGGCTGAACGCCACCATCCGCGACTTCATCGCGCGGTGGAACACCGTCTGGGTCGAGGGAGAGATCACCTCCTGGAATGTGCGCGCCGGCAACGTGTTCGCGCGGCTGAAGGACACCCGCTCCGACGCGCAGATCTCCATCCGGGTGTGGTCGAGCGTGCGCGGGCGCATCCCCTCCGACATCGGCATCGGCGATCATGTGGTCGCCGCGGTCAAGGCCGATTACTTCGTCAAGGCCGGCGATTTCAGCTTCGCGGTCTCCGCGATGAAGCACGTCGGGCTGGGCGACCAGCTCGAGCGCCTCGAGAAGCTGCGCGCGCAGCTGCGACAGGAAGGCCTGTTCGACTCTTCGCGCAAGAAGCGCCTGCCCTTCCTGCCGCATGTGATCGGTCTGATCACGGGCGAGCGCTCGGACGCCGAGAAGGATGTGCACCGCAACGCCGAGCTGCGCTGGCCGCAGGTGCGCTTCCGCACCGAGTACGCCGCCGTGCAGGGCGACCGCTGCGTTCCCGACACGCTCGCCGCCCTCGCCCGGCTCGACGCCGACCCCGAGGTCGATGTGATCATCATCGCCCGCGGTGGCGGAGACCCGCAGACGCTCCTCGGTTTCAGCGATGAGAGGCTCGTGCGCGCCGTCGCCGCGGCCTCTACGCCCGTCGTGAGCGCGATCGGGCACGAGAACGACCATCCGCTGCTCGACGATGTGGCCGATCTGCGAGCTTCGACGCCGACCGACGCCGCCAAGCGCGTCGTCCCCGATGTCGGTGAGCAGCGGGCGCTCATCGCGCAGCTGCGGTCCCGCGCGACCACGAGGCTCACGCAGCGCCTCACGCACGACATCGCTCAACTGGAGCAGCTCCGATCCCGCCCGGTGCTGCGTTCGCCCGCACCGATCATCGACGCCCGCGCCCAGGAGATCTGGCTGCTGCTCGGACGCGGCCGGGACACCGTGAACCGACAGCTCGACGACGCCGGGCGCCGCACCGGAGAGCTTCGGGCTTCGCTCCGCGCGCTTTCGCCCGCCGCGACCCTGGCTCGCGGTTACGCGATCGCCCACCTCGATGGGGGCGTGATCCTGCGCGACGCCGCCGATGCCCCGGCCGGAAGCACGCTCACGATCACCCTCGACCGGGGCTCGCTGACCGCCCGCTCGGAGGGCGAGATCGCGGAAGACGCCTGAGCCGGACACCCGCGGCACACGACGTAAGATGGAGGAGTGAGCGCCCTGAACGACACCCCTGTGGACACGCTGTCGTTCGAGGCGGCTCGAGACGAGCTCGTCAAGGTCGTCGCCGAACTCGAACAGGGATCCCCGACCCTCGAGAACTCGCTCGCCCTCTGGGAACGTGGTGAGGCTCTCGCCGCCCGTTGCGAAGAGTGGCTGTTGGGCGCCAAGCGCCGCCTCGACGCAGCTCGTGCCGCGGCATCCGATGTCGAGACGCCGGCAGGAGACTCGTGAGCAAGCAGCCCCCGATCATCGCCGAGCTCGGCCGCCCCGAGACTCCGGAAGAGACCGCCGCCCGCAAGGCCGCGTTCAGCAAGGCCTACCGGTCGAGCCAGACGGTGCGAAACCTCGTAGCGGCGCTCCTGGTCACGGTCGCCGTGGTCGCGGTCATCATCTTCGCCGTCCCTCGCGGCACGCCGGTCGAGCAGAAGCCACTGGATGTCGCCGCCGTGGCCGAGGGCGTGGAGTCGTCGATGGAACGCCCCGTGCTCATCCCGGAGCTCGGCGACTTCTGGCGTGCGAACGGCGCCGAGATGCAGGGTGGTGCCACCGTGGTGTGGGAGGTCACCCTGGCCCCGAAGTCCGACACGGAGCGCGGCTTCATCAAGGTGGCCCAGGCGTTCGACGCCGATTCCTCCTGGGCTCCGCAGCGTCTGAACGGCATCGCCCCGACCGACACGGTGCGCATCGGCGGCCTCGACTGGGACGTCTACAAGCCCGGAAACGCCGAATCGAACGCGAACGTGACGTATGCCATCGGCACGCAGGCCGGCGACGACTACATCCTGCTCTACGGCTCGCGCTCGGCCGATTCGACCGCCGAACTCGCCGAGTCCCTCATTCCGCAGATCCGCATCATCTCGGAGGCTCCATGACGCACCCGTTGACCCCCACAGCCGCCTGGAAGCAGATGCAGGGCGGCAACCGCCGTTACGTGCAGGACGAGCCCCGGCACCCGAATCAAGACGTCGCCCGTCGCAAGGATCTGACGGCAGCGCAGCATCCGGTCGCCACCCTGTTCGGCTGCTCGGACTCGCGCCTCGCCGCCGAGATCATCTTCGACCTCGGCCTCGGCGACCTGTTCGTGGTGCGCAACGCCGGACAGGTGATCGGCGAGTCGATCGTCGCGAGCCTGGAGTATGCCGTCGCGGTGCTCGAGGTGCCGCTGATCGTCGTGCTCGCCCATGACTCCTGCGGCGCCGTGCGTGCGGCAATCGACGGCACCGCGATCGATGCCGCTCCCCTGCCCCCGCACATCTGGAAGCTGATCGCCCCCATCGTCCCCGCCGCGCGGAAGGTGCTGGCCGAGAGCGGCGGGACCACCGTCGCCGAGATCGACTCGGAACTGGTCGGCATCGAGCATCTGCGCAACACCGTGAGTGATCTGCTGCAGTCGTCCGAGATCATCAGCGACGCCGTGTCCGCGGGTCGCCTGGGCATCGTCGGCGCCAACTACCGTCTGGCCGAGGGCACCGCGGTGCCCGTGATCACGGTCGGAATCGACGCCGACGGCGTCACCACCGAGGGAACTGACCCCGCAACCAAGGAGGGTTCGGAATGACCGAGCAGGACTACCGCATCGAGCACGACACCATGGGTGAGGTGCGGGTGCCCGTGAACGCACTCTACGGAGCGCAGACCCAGCGCGCCGTGGAGAACTTCCCGATCTCGGGCAAGGGACTGGAATCGACCCAGATCGCTGCCCTCGCCCGCATCAAGAAGGCCGCGGCGCTGGCCAACAAGGAGCTCGGCACTCTCGACGGTGCCATCGCCGATGCGATCGCCCAGGCCGCCGACCAGGTCGCCTCCGGAGACCACGACGGCGAGTTCCCGGTCGACACCTACCAGACCGGCTCCGGTACCTCGTCGAACATGAACATGAACGAGGTGCTGGCGACGCTCGCGACGCGCATCCTCGGCGCGACCGTCCACCCCAACGACCACGTGAACGCCTCGCAGTCGTCGAACGATGTGTTCCCGACCTCCGTGCACATCGCGGTCACCCAGGCCCTCATCGACACGCTCATCCCCGCGCTCGACCACCTCGCCGTCGCCCTCGAGGCGAAGGCCGAGCTGTGGAAGGACGCCGTCAAGTCCGGCCGCACCCACCTGATGGATGCCACCCCGGTGACCCTGGGCCAGGAGTTCGGCGGCTACGCCCGTCAGATCCGCCTGGGCATCGAGCGCGTGCAGTCGGCCCTCCCCCGCGTCGCCGAGGTCCCGCTGGGCGGCACCGCGGTCGGCACCGGCATCAACACCCCGCTCGGCTTCCCGCAGAAGGTCATCGCGCTGCTCGCGGCAGAGACCGAGCTGCCCATCACCGAGGCCAAGGATCACTTCGAGGCGCAGGCCAACCGCGACGGACTGGTCGAGGCCTCCGGCGCGCTGCGCACGATCGCGGTCTCGCTGACCAAGATCAACAACGACCTGCGCTGGATGGGCTCCGGCCCCAACACGGGTCTCGGCGAGCTGCACATCCCCGACCTGCAGCCTGGTTCCTCGATCATGCCGGGCAAGGTCAACCCGGTCGTTCCCGAGGCCGTGCTGATGGTGTGCGCACGCGTGATCGGCAACGACGCGACGGTCGCCTGGGCCGGCGCATCCGGCTCCTTCGAGCTGAATGTCGCCATCCCGGTCATGGGCACGGCCGTGCTCGAGTCGATCCGTCTGCTCTCGAACGCCTCGCGCGTGCTCGCTGACAAGACGATCGACGGTCTGCAGGCCAACGTCGAGCGCGCCGCCGCATTCGCGGGAATGAGCCCGTCGATCGTGACGCCGCTGAACAAGCTCATCGGCTACGAGGCTGCGGCGAAGATCGCCAAGCACTCGGTCGCCAAGGGCATCACGGTGCGCGACGCCGTGATCGACCTCGGCTACGTCGAGCGCGGCGACCTCACCCTCGAGCAGCTCGACGAGAAGCTCGACCTGCTGTCGATGACGCACCCGGGCTGAGTTCCCCCACGAAACAGCGGATGCCGCGAGGACTCGATCCTCGCGGCATCCGCTGTTCTTGGGGGACCGCTCACATGCATGACCTGGCCACGGATGCCGGAGCGCATGACGGTGAGCAGTCATGCATCCGGCAAGAACTCATGCAGGTGTCACGGTCAGGCGCGTGCCCGCCCGAGAGCCGCTGCGATCGCTGCCACGACCACATCCCAGGAGTGCAGGATCATCGCGTAGTCGAAACGCAGCGTCTCGAATCCGAGACGTGAGGCCACGGCGTCGCGCATGAGATCCCGGTGGCGATTCGCCGGTCCGTCATGGTTCTCCCGACCGTCTGCCTCCAGGATGACTCGACCCTCGATGACGAAGTCGACGCGTCCGACACCGTCGATGATCACCTGCGTGCGCACAGCGACCCCGATCAGGTGGAGCCTCAGCCGCACCACCGATTCCAGGCCGCTCTCCGCATCAGGGCGCGCGAGATCGATGAGCCAGCGCGCTGTCGAGGGAAGGGCCGCGCGGACGTTCGCGCGGGCCACCGCCGTCAGCATCCGCTTGTTCCACGCCGACTCGAACGCGGCGAAGAAGAACTCCTCTCCGTAGCAGCCGAACGCATGCACCAGTGCGACCTCGATCGGGGCGATCCCGACGTCCATACGCCCGGGAGTGAAGTGAGCGACGCACGCGCACGGCTTCGGGTGATGCCGTCGCCCACCCAGCCCCATCCAGACATGCACCTCATTCGAGACCTCGAGGGTCCATACTCCACGGAGCCTCAACGCGCTCCCACATGTGAGTGCGCCTCCGTGGCCGCTGCGGCGACCACCTCCGACGCCGCTCCCGTTGAGGCGAAGACGCCTGGCCGTACCCGCACGAGCCGTCCTGTCGTGCACTCGGAACCCAGTCGCGAGCGCGAACAGCCGAATGCCTGAAGTCGCGTTCCGCGCGCGACCCCGCCGAGGTGTCCGAGGATGAATTCGACGTCGATCATCCCTCGATCCTGGCTGCGCACCTCCCCGCGACGCCGCCACGCCCACGCAACTGGTGGATGAGTTTTAGAAGCACGCAGATGTGCAGGTCGATACTCCTTCTCCCCCTGTCCGGATGCATGAGGAACCGACGAATGTCTGAGGCGGGGAGGAGGAACCATCCTGCAAGCGGCCATGGCTCATGCATCCGGGCTGACCCCGGCCGAGTGCCCGGCCGCTGTGCACAGTCACCCCGCACAGGTGACAGCGGATGCCGCGAGAACCTGTTCCTCGCGGCACCCGCTGTCTCGCGCCGTCAGCTGAGCTCTCCACCCTCCAGGAGCTCGGTGACGAGCGCTGCGATCGCCGAGCGCTCGGAGCGGGTCAGGGTCACGTGGCCGAAGAGCTCGTGTCCCTTCAGCGTCTCGATCACGCTGGCGATCCCGTCGTGACGGCCGACGCGGAGGTTGTCGCGTTGGCCGACGTCGTGCGTGAGGATCACGCGCGAGTTCTGTCCCATGCGGCTCAGCACCGTCAGCAGCACATTGCGCTCGAGAGACTGGGCCTCGTCGACGATCACGAACGCGTCGTGGAGGGAGCGCCCACGGATGTGGGTCAGCGGGAGCACTTCGAGCAATCCACGCTCGATCACCTCCTCGACCACGTTGCCCGAGACGACCGAGCCGAGCGTGTCGAACACCGCCTGCCCCCACGGGCCCATCTTCTCGCCCTGGTCACCGGGGAGGTAGCCGAGCTCCTGCCCGCCGACCGCGAACAACGGTCGGAACACGATGATCTTCTTCTGCTGCTGCCGCTCCAGAACCGCCTCGAGTCCTGCGCAGAGCGCGAGCGCCGACTTGCCGGTGCCGGCGCGTCCGCCGAGGGAGACGATGCCTACCTCCTGATCGAGCAACAGGTCGATCGCGATGCGCTGCTCCGCCGAACGGCCGTGCATCCCGAAGATGTCGCGGTCTCCGCGCACCAGTCGGTACTCGCCGTCTCCGGTCACCCGACCGAGCGCAGAGCCGCGCTCGGAGTGGATGATCAGTCCGGTGTTCACCGGAAGGCCGCGAGCCTGCTCGCTGATGCCGACCTCGCTCTCGTAGAGGTCGCTGATGTCGTCGCCGGAGAGGTCGAGCGTCGAGATCCCGGTCCACCCGGAGTCCACCGCCTGCTCGGCGAGGTACTCCTCGGCGCGCAGGCCCAGGGATGCGGCCTTCACACGCATCGGCAGGTCCTTCGAGACGATCGTGACGTCCTGACCGTCCTGCGCGAGATGCATCGCGACCGAGAGGATGCGGGTGTCGTTGTCGCTGAGGCGGATGCCGGCCGGGAGCACCGAGGAGTCGGTGTTCGCGAGTTCGACCCGGAGAGTGCCTCCCTCACCGACCTCGACCGGGAAATCCAGGCGTCCGTGCTCGATGCGCAGGTCATCGAGGTGTCGAAGGGCCTGCCGCGCGAAGTAGCCGATCTCCGGATCGTGCCGTTTGCCCTCGAGCTCGGTGATCACGACGACGGGGAGGACGACCGAGTGCTCGGCGAACCGGAAGAACGCCTGCGGATCGCTCAGCAGGACCGAGGTGTCGAGGACATAGGTGCGCAGATCCTGATCCGGATCGGCGGACGATGCTCGCCTCGTGGTCTTACGGGTGGACTGCTGCGCGGTGCTTGTGGCCTGCTGCGCTGTACGTGTGGTCACGACCCACTCCCGACCCGGGTAATCCCGGCTATTCGAACGAGTCGACCAGGGGGTCACGAGTCGTCAACCTGAGGCCGACTCGAACGGGCGCCTTGCCCGATGCCTAGAACGTACGACCGCGTGGGCGATTAACGCGGACTCGACACGCCAGCGATTCGTTAAGCGCTGGTGAACGTCTCGTTGCCGAACGCGTGCAGGGCCTCATCGAGAAGCGCGAACGTCGCCGCATCCGTGCCTGCGTGGGGCGCGATCCGCACCGAGGATCCACGTGCGGTCACGACGAGACCGGCGTTGGCGAGTGCCGCGGCGAGGCGTGCGGGCTCCTCCGGGGCGAGCGCCACGATGCCGGCGCGCTCGACGCGATCACGCGGGGAGCGCACCTCGATCCCATGGCGGTCGGCGATCTCGATCACGGTGTCGACGTGTTCCGCGAGGCGCTCCTCGATGGCGGCGACACCGGCATCGCGCACATCGCGCACACCGATCGCGAGTCGTCCCGCGGCGAGCGTGTCCGGCTGACTCACGGTGAAGGCGCGAGCCGAGGGCGCTGGCGCCGGGAGTTCGTCGACGAACAGACCGGTGGCCGTCGTGCCGGTGATACCGGAGAGCACGGGCGAGATGCGATCTCTGGCGCGGGGGGAGAACCACGCGAAGGCGCTGCCCCGGCCGGCGCGCAGCCACTTGTAGCCGTGTCCGACCACCACATCGGCCGCGGAGTAGTCGACATCGATCACGCCGAACGATTGGACGGCGTCGAGGATGAGCAGGCGGTCGGGACCGATCGCCTCGCGAAGCGCCGCCAGGTCGGTGCGATACCCGGTGCGGAAGTCGACGTGACTCACGGCGAGGGCGACCACCTCGTCATCCAGCGCCTCCCTGACGGCATCAGCGGTCACGCGTCCGTCCTCCGGGGTGATCCACCGCGGGATGATCGCACGGTCCGATGCCGTCGATGCGCGCTCCAGGGTCAGGCTCACGCTGGGGAACTCAGCGGTGCTCGCGATCACAGCGCCGGACAGGCCGAACAGCGCGTGCATGAGTCCGTGGGTCGAAGACGGCTGCAGGGTGACGTCGTCTGCTTCGCCGCCCAGCAGCTCGGCGACGAGTTCCTGGGCCTGGCCGATGCGCTCGGCGACCAGCGAGAGGGAGGACGGTCGTCCGCTTCCGAGCAGGTCGGCGTCGGCGAACACCTCTTCGCGTACGGAGGGCGACAGCGGGCCGAACGCCGCCCAGTTCAGGTAGCCGGACTCGTTGTCGAAGGTGTCGACATAGTCCTGGAAAGTGCTCACTTCGTCATTGTGGCACGGGTCTGCGCGGGCCCGTCGCCGGGTCAGCGACCGAAGCGCCTGTCGCGGTCGGCGTAGTCGCGGATCGCGCGAAGGAAGTCCACCTGACGCAGGTCGGGGCCCAACGCCTCGACGAAGTAGAACTCGCTGTGTGCGCTCTGCCACAGGAGGAAGTCGCTGAGCCGCTGCTCCCCGCTCGTGCGGATCACGAGATCGGGATCGGGCTGCCCACCCGTGTAGAGGTGCTCACCGATCATCTCGGGCGTGAGGTGGGCGGCGAGGTCCTCCAGCGTGCCACCGGAGGCCTCATGCTTCGCGATGATGCTCCGCACGGCGTCGACGATCTCATTGCGCCCGCCGTAACCGACGGCGAGATTCACGTGCAGTCCGGTGTGATCCTTGGTGCGGTTCTCGGCGTCGGAGAGCACCCGTGCGAGTTCCGCGGGGAGGATGTCGGAGCGTCCGACGTGCTTCACTCGCCAGTTCCCCTCCTGCGACAGCGCCTCGGCGAGCTCGGCGATGATCTCGATGAGGTCGGCGAGCTCCGCGGAGTCGCGCTTTCTCAGGTTGTCGCTGGAGAGCAGATAGAGCGACACAACGCGCACGCCGAGCTCGTCGCACCAGCCGAGGAACTCGCGCATCTTCGCAGCGCCTGCCCGGTGTCCCTCCGCAGGCGTGTCCAATCCGAGCTGACGCGCCCACCGGCGATTGCCGTCGATCATCATCGCGACGTGATGCGGCACCGTGGCCGGATCGAGGTGGCGTCGCAACCTGTTGGTGTAGAGCCGATACAGCGGCCCTCGCCCCGGGCTCTCGCGTGACATCACCTCCCTACGCTACCGTGCCGGGGCCTGCGGCATCGTGTGCGGAAGCTGGGATATATGTGCCCTGCACGGTATGCGGGTCGGCTTAGAGTGAGCGTGTGAGTACTCCCGAGCCCTCCGGTCCCGACGTCCCTCAGCTGCCTCTGCTCGAAGCCGCGGCCGTCGATGCCGCCGTCGAGACCAAGCCGACCTGGCGAGGATGGATCCATGCCGGCACGTTCCCGGTGGCGCTGGTCGCCGGTGTCGTGCTGATCATCGTGTCCCAGGGCGCCGCGGCCAAGTGGGCCTCCGCCGTGTTCATGCTCACGTCACTGCTGCTGTTCGGCAACTCGGCGCTCTACCACCGCATCGACTGGCGGCCGAAGGTGAAGGTGCTGCTCAAGCGCATCGACCACGCCAACATCCTGCTGCTCATCGCCGGTACCTACACACCGCTGGCGGTGCTGGCGCTGCCGCCGGAGAAGGGCGTGCTGCTGCTCAGCCTGGTGTGGGGAGGCACGCTGGTCGGCATCCTCTTCCGCGTGTTCTGGATCCACGCCCCGCGCTGGCTCTATGTCGCCCTCTACCTGCTGCTCGGCTGGGCAGCCGTGATGTACCTCGCCGATCTCATGAACGCGAACTTCGCGATGATGGTGCTGGTGATCGTCGGCGGGCTCCTGTACACGGGGGGCGCGGTCGTCTACGCGCTCAAGAAGCCGAACCCCTGGCCCGGGCACTTCGGGTTCCACGAGATCTTCCACGTGTGCACGGTGCTCGCGTTCCTCTGCCACTGGACCGCATGCCTGCTCATCGCCCTGTCGCCGCTGTCGCCCTCGCTGGGCGCGCCGTGACGCGAGGTCAGCGAGCGGGCGTATCGCCGTCGGTGTCAGAGGCAGCGGTGCCGTCCGAGGTCGGCGCACCCTTTCCGGGAGCCGCGGCGGCATCGCCCTCGGCCCGCGCCGCTTCCTCGGCGTCGAGCTCGTCGCGCACCTCTTCGCGGTACCGGACACGGCGGATGCGGCGGTTCATGTCCCAGATCAGCAGGATCACCGCGATCACGACCACGACGATCGCGGCGAAGCCGACGAACCCCGGGGTGACCGACACCGGGTCGACGGTCATGCTCGGCGTCGGCATCGGGGTCTCGGACAGAGAGAACATGAATCGGCCTTTCGTACGCAGGTCGCATAACCTGGTAACACCAGCCTAACGACCGGAAGACCCACCCGTGACGACCGCACAAGAGCTCGACGAACGCTATGGCCGAACCCGACGACGCCGCGCGCCGTGGATCATCGGCGGTGCGATCGCACTGCTGATCGTCGGCGCCTTCAGCTGGATGACCGTGGCCCAGTCGATGGCGTCCGTCGACGCGGACGATCTGGGCTTCGAGCTCGTCGACGAGCACTCCGTGAACATCACCTTCCAGGTCACCGGAGTGCAGGGCAAAGACGTGGTGTGCGCCGTCGAGGCGCTCGACGAGGAGTTCGGTGTCGTCGGCTGGAAGATCGTCGAGATCGAGGCCGGAGACAGCCACTCTCAGGCTCGCTCCGTCACGATCCCCACGGTGTCGGAGGCCACCACAGGTTTGGTGAACACCTGCTGGGTCGCCTAGACTCGTGCCAGACAAGACGACGCCCCGGCACCGTGCCGGGGCGTCTTGGCATATCCCCCGCAGCATGCCGGAGGGATCCCGAAAGAAGGAGCTTCGTCATGTCCACCGATGCTCAGGTTCCCTTCCTCACGCAGGAAGCGTATGACCGGCTCGTCGCCGAGCTGGAGCACCTGTCCACCTTCGGCCGCGACGAGATCGCCAAGCGCATCGAGGCGGCGCGCGAAGAGGGCGACCTCAAGGAGAACGGCGGATACCACGCTGCGAAGGACGAGCAGGGCAAGCAGGAAGCGCGCATCCGCACGCTGGAGGCTCTGTTGAAGACCGCCAAGGTGGGCGAAGCTCCGGCCAGCCGCGGAATCGTCGAGCCCGGCACCGTGGTCACCGCCCTCGTCGCCGGAGGCGAAGAGGTGTTCCTGCTCGGCAGCCGCGAGATCGCCGCAGGCAGCGACCTCGATGTCTACAGCGAAGCCAGCCCACTCGGCCAGGCCATCCTCGGCCTCAAGGTCGGCGAGAAGTCGTCGTACGAGGCCCCGAACGGCCGCGAGATCAGCGTGGAGATCGTGAACGTCGAGACGTACACGGGCTGAGACACCACACAGAAGCGCCCCCGCATCCTCAGGATGCGGGGGCGCTTCTGCGTGAATGCGCAGTCGTGCTCAATCGGGGACGAGGATGGGTTCGAAGCCGGCACGACGCAGGGTGTCGAGCGTGTGCTCGGAGTGCTCGGGACCGCGCGTCTCGACGCTGAGCTCGAGGATGACGTCGCTGATCTGCAGACCGTGACCGTGGCGCGTGTGCATGGCCTCGATCACGTTCGCGCCGGCCTCGGCGATGAGCTCGGAGACGCGGGCCAGCTGACCGGGGCGGTCGGGCAGAGGGATGCGGATCGTGAGGTAGCGACCCGAGGCGGCGAGGCCGTGCGACACCACGCGCTGCAGCAGGAGCGGATCGATGTTCCCGCCCGACAACACAGCCATGGTGGTTCCGCTGCCCGTCACCTTGCCTGCCAGGATCGCCGCCACACCGGCGGCACCAGCGGGCTCGACCACGACCTTCGCCTGCTCCAGCAGGATGAGGATGGCCCGTGCCAGGTCGTCGTCAGAGACCGTGACGACCTCGTCGACGAGGTCCTTGATGATGTCGAACGGGACGGCACCGGGACGAGCGACCAGGATGCCGTCGGCGATGGTCGGTCGGGTGACGATGTCGACGGGCTCGCCGGCCTCGAGCGACGGCGGAACGGCGGCGGCGTTCTCGGCCTGCACGCCGATGATGCGGACCGTGCGGCCGAGCTCGGCAGCGCGTGCCTTCACGGCTGCCGCGACGCCGGCGATCAGACCTCCCCCGCCGATGCCGAGCACGACGGTGTCGACGTCGGGCGCGTCCTCGAGGAGTTCGAGTCCGAGAGTTCCCTGCCCGATCACGATGTCGCGGTGATCGAACGGATGGATCAGCACCGCACCCGTGCGCTCGGAGAACTCCGCGGCGAGACGCAGCGAGGTCGCCACCGTCTCCCCCTCCAGCACGACTTCCGCTCCGTAGCCGCGCGTGGCGAGCAGCTTCGGCACCGGAACGCCCAGAGGCATGAAGATCGTCGCCGGGATGCCGAGCGCCTGCGCCGCCAGCGCCACTCCCTGCGCGTGGTTTCCGGCTGAGGCCGCGACCACGCCACGCGAGCGCTCTTCGGCGCTCAGCTTCGACAGCCGGTAGGCCGCACCGCGGATCTTGAAGGATCCCGTGCGCTGGAGGTTCTCCATCTTCAGCAGCACCGGGGCGCCGAGGATGTCGGAGAGCGCTCGCGACGGCAGCGTCGGCGTGTGCGAGATCACCTCAGCCAGACTCTGAGCAGCGTGCTCGAACTCGGTCAGGCTGGGGACTGCGCTCATCGATTCCTCCGTCTCCGCTCGCGCGGTACTGTGCTCCAGATAAGGTCTCCGCTCGGCCCGACGCCCGTGCGCCAGGATCCCGAGCTGATGGTCACGGCTGCGACGTTGATGAACGCCGCCAACGGCACCGCGAACAGTGCGCCGGGGATGCCGGCGATCATCGCTCCACCCGCCACGACGAGGACGACGGCGAGCGGATGCACCTTGACCGCCGAGCCCATCATGATCGGCTGCAGGATATGTCCTTCGATCTGCTGGACGGCCAGCACGACCAGGAGCATCCAGAGCGCGATCCAGGGACCGTTGTACACCAGCGCCAGGAACACGGCGACGGCGCCGGTCACGACCGCACCCACGATCGGGATGAACGAGCCGAGGAACACCAGGACGGCGACCGGGAGCGCGAGCGGCACCTGCAACAGGAACGCCCCGAGTCCGATGCCGATCGCATCGATCGTCGCGACGAACAACTGCGTGCGCGCGTAGTTCACGATCGTGGTCCAGCCGTTGCGGGCCGCTCCGTCGACGGCCGGCTGCGCCATGCGCGGGAAGATCCGGAGGGTCCACCGCCAGATGCCTGCGCCGTCGGCGAGGAGACAGATCAGGATGAACAGCGACAGCACGGCGCCCGTGGCGACGTGGCCGACGGTGGTCCCGATCGCCAGGGCGCCGGTCCACAGCACCTGCGCCTGCTCGTTGAGGAAGTCGAGTCCCTGCTGCAGGTAGTTCGCGATCTGCGTGTCGGAGAGACTCAGAGGACCCTCGTGCAACCAGACCTGGAACTGATCGAAGGCCTCGGTCGAACGCTGCTGCACGTCGGGCAGCTGAGCACGCACCTGCCAGACGACGAGCCACATCAGCCCGGTGACGATGGCGGCCGTCCCGATGAGCGAGATGGCGATCGCCAGCCAGCGCGGGAGACCACGCCGCAGCATCCACGAGAAGGCCGGCCACAGCAGCGCGGTGATGAGGATGCCCACCATGAGGGGGATGACCAGGAGCTTGAGCAGCATCACGAGCCAGATGAAGACGCCGATCGCCGCCGCGATCAGCAGCAGCCGCCAGGCATAGCCCGCCGTGATGCGCAGTGGCAGCGGTACCGCCTCGTCGGCCTCGGTCGACACGGTGCGCTCGGTGGAGACCGGGCGCGGACGGAACAGATCTCTCAGTCGGGGTCGCTGGTCCTCACTCATCGCCCAAGTCTACGGTCACGCCGTATGCCCTCGAACGCATCTTTCCTTGGAGGGTGCATGTCGGCGCTCGGCGATACCCTGACCGTGTGACCGACACCCTCACTCCGACCCAGGCACGCCGCATCGCTCTGGCCGCGCAGGGCTTCACCCGCGCGCGGCCCGCATCGGTCGCGGGGCGCCACGTGCACCGGGTGATGGATCGTCTCGGTGTGCTGCAGATCGACTCCGTGAACGTGTTCGCACGATCCCATTACCTGCCGTTGTTCTCTCGGCTGGGCTCCTACGAGCCGGCCCTGCTCGACCGTGTCTTCCTCTCGCGCACGACCCACTACGTGGAATACCTCGCTCACGAGGCGACCTTCATCCCGATCGAGGACTGGCCGCTGTGGCGTTTTCGCATGGACGACTTCCGCCGACGCTGGGCGGGCGAAGAGTCCTGGATGTCGAGCAACGCGCGAACGCTGCAGTGGGTCCAGGACGAGCTGCGTGTGCGCGGGCCCTTGCGTCCCGCCGATCTCCGTGCCGATGCTCCCAGGGAACGCGGCACCTGGTGGGACTGGGACGACGTCAAGCTCGCCCTCGAACACCTGTGGCGAACCGGCGATGTCGCCATCAGCGGGCGCCGCGGGTTCGAGCGCACCTATGCGCTGGCCGAGCACGTCATCCCTGACGCCATCCGTTCGCAAGAGGTCTCCCGCGCCGATGCCATCCGTGAGCTGACCCGTCGCGCGGCCCGATCGAGCGGCGTCGCGACGCAGTCCGACCTGGCCGACTACTACCGGATCCGCGACCGGGCCGCCGTCGCGCGCTCGATCGCAGAGCTCGTCGACGCCGGCGAGCTGGAGCCCGTGCAGGTGCGCGGCTGGGAACGCGGCGGGCGTCCACTCGCCGCCTGGCGGCATCGGGATGCGGTGCTGCCCCGCAAGGTCGACGCGGCGGCGATTCTGACGCCGTTCGACCCGGTGGTGTGGTTTCGGGATCGCGCACTCCGCGCGTTCGACCTCGACTACCGCATCGAGATCTACGTACCGGCAGAGAAGCGGCGGTTCGGCTACTACTCCTTGCCGGTCCTCGTGGGCGACCGCATCGTCGCGCGCGTCGATCTCAAGTCCGACCGCGCGACATCGACGCTGCAGGTGCAATCTGCCTGGTGGGAACCACAGGCTCACCCCGGCGATGCCGAGCAGATCGCTGCCGAGCTCCGACTCGCAGCGGCGTGGCAGGGACTGGAGCATGTCTCGGTGTCGAGGTGGGGTGACGCCACCGACGCGCTGCATGGGGCGCTGGTGGCCGGAGCAGGCACCGGTCCCACCGTGCGTCGTCACGTGCACGCGCGAGAGAGTCCGGTGTGAGCAGGGCCCGGTGGTGGCTACTCGGCGGCGTCGCCGGTCTCGTCCTCGTCGCCGCGGGGCTCTGGCTCTGGTCGTCGACGAACCGCTCCTCCACGCCGGAAGAAGCGGCGCTCGCCTATGTCCAGGCGCTCGAGTCCGGTGACGCCGACGCCGTGGTGGCCACCGGGATCGACGTGTCGGACACCGCACTGGTCGCCTTCGCCGACGCCACCTCGTTCATCGAGGACTCCGAGGTCACAACTGTCCGACGCGAAGACGACGACACTTCGGCCGTCGTCGCGATCTCCTTCCGGCTCGACGGCAAGACGCACACCGCGCAGCTGACGCTCGGAATCGTCGACGGCCGCTGGAGCGTCGATGCGACGGGACTCGGCACACTGACCGTGGAAACGACGATCGGGTCGGATGTCGCGATCGGCGATGCGACCGTTCCGGCGGAGACGGCTGCACTGCTGCTCCCCGCGACCTACGCCCTCGCGGCCGCACCGGAGACACTGCTCGAGGGCGGGAGCGCGGCGCTGGTGCTGCCAGGGGTGAAGACCACGACGACGCTCGACGTCATGCTGCGGCCGGAGGCGACGGCGGTCGCGCAGGCCCAGCTCGACACGCTCCTCGAGACCTGCACCGCTGGGGGCACAGAAGTCCCCGACGGATGCGGCATACGGATCCCCTGGGGGACCGAGTTCCGCGAGGTGGATGCCATCCGCTATCGGATCGACACGGCACCGGTCATCGCGTTGACTCCCGCCGGTTTCACCGCAGAGGGTGGAGTGCTCGTGGCCACCATCACCGGGACCGCCCAGAACGGCGAGGCCCGCACGACCACCTATCGGACGGACTCCTGGAGCGTGCGCGGCGACCTGGCGTTCACCGCCGACGGACTCCTCCTGTCGATGTGGTGAACGACCGGCGTCAGAACTGCACGCGCGGCGGTTCGGAGATCGCGCTGCTGTCGGCGACCTCGAAGAACTCCCGCTCGGAGAAACCCAGTCCCTTGGCGAACAGGTTGTTGGGGAAGACCTTGATCTTGGTGTTCAGCTCGCGCACGCCGCCGTTGTAGAAGCGGCGCGCCGCCTGGACCTTGTCCTCGGTGTCGACCAGTGCCTGCTGCACCTGGAGGAAGTTCGTGCTCGCCTGCAACTGCGGGTAGGCCTCGGCGACCGCGAAGAGGCTCCGCAACGCCTGCTGCAGGTGCCCCTCGGCGATGCCCGCCTCGCCCGGCCCTCCGGCTGACAGGGTCTCGGCACGCGCACGCGTGACGTTCTCGAAGACGGCCTTCTCGTGGGAGGCGTAGCCCTTCACCGTCTCGATGAGGTTCGGGATGAGGTCGGCTCGTCGCTTCAACTGCACCGTGATGCCGCTCCACGCCTCATCGACGCGGACGTTCAGCTGCACCAGCGAGTTGTACGTGGCCCACAGATAGATGCCGACGAGCAGGATCACTCCGACAACGATCAGTACCGGCACGAGCCATTCCATCAGAGCCCCACCCTTCCTCGTGTTTCTCTCATCCTAGACGCGCAGTCTGCACGTGGACTGGGCGCGCGCGGGCGTCCCTGCGTCCCTATCAGCTGCCGAGGACCCGCTCGAGGTAGCGGTTGCCGAAACGACGCTCCGGGTCGAGGCGATCGCGCAATGCGACGAAGTCGTCGAAGCGCGGGTATCGCTCCCGGAAGGTCTGCGCCGTGAGCGTGTGGAGCTTGCCCCAGTGCGGGCGCCCGCCGAACTCGTGCATGATCTCCTCCACGGCGCCGAAGTACTCCGTGGGGTCGGCCCTCCAGTAGCGGTGCACGGCGATGTACGCGCTCGCGCGTCCGTGAGCGGTCGACAGCCAGCGGTCGTCAGACGCGGCGAAGCGCACCTCGATCGGGAACTCGATCGTCCATCCGCGCCGCGCGATCAGCGCCTGCACCGCCTCGAAGGCTGGCACGACGTTCTCGACGGGGATCGCGTACTCCATCTCCCGGAATCGCACGGTCCTGCTCTGGATGAGCACCCGGTGCGAGAGTTCGGTGTACTCGCGATCTCCGGTGAGCCTGACCGCGAGCCGGCTGAAGGACGGAGTGATCGCCGGAACGACCTGACCCGCAGCGCACGCCACGCGATACACCCCGTTCGAGAGCAGGGTCTCATCGATCCACCGCCCGACCACCGGGAGCGGCTTGCGCACCGTCGCCTCCGGCAGCCGCGTCTGGCGCTTGGTCAGCGCGATATCCGTGTGAGGGAACCAATAGAACTCGAAGTGGTCGGATGCGGCGACGCGCTCTTCGAGGGTGGCGAGCACCTCCTCCAGGGGCACCGGCTCGTCGATCGCGTGCATGACGAACGCCGGCACGCACTGCAGGGTCACCTCGACGATGATGCCGAGGGCGCCGAGTCCGAGAGCCGCAGCGGGCAGCAGCTCGCTCTCGTGCTCCTGGTCGATGCGGAGGAACTCGCCGGCGGCCGTGACCATGGTGACGCCGACGACCTGGGTCGCGAGGCCACCGTACTCGGCACCGGTGCCGTGGGTTCCGGTCGAGATCGCACCGGCGATCGACTGACGATCGATGTCGCCCAGGTTCTCCATCGCCAGCCCGTACGGGGCGAGAAGTCCGGGGATACGGTGCAGCCGGGTGCCGGCGAGCAGGGTCACGCGTCCCGTCGCGGCGTCCGCCGAGACGAGTCCCTGCAGGTCGTCGAGCTCGAGCAGGACGCCCGGGGCGACCGCGATGCCCGTGAAGCTGTGGCCGGCGCCGACGGCCTTCACCGGAAGCCCCTGCTTCACCGCGGCGACCACCGCCCGCTGTACGCCCTCGGGGCTGCGCGGACGCTCCACGCGCACGGGTCGCACCGAGGCCGAGCGAGCCCAGTTCTGCCAGGTGCCGCCGATTCTCGTCACAGGAAGGCCTTTCCCTCGCCGCGGTAGGTCGGCAGCTCATCGATGATCTCGTCGCCCGAGACCAGGTGATAGCTCTCGATGCGCTCGGCCGGCTCGCCGCTCTTGGCATGCCGGAACCAGACCCGGTCGCCCACGCCCAGCGATGTCGCCGCCGGGCCCTGCAGGGGCGTCTGCACCTCACCGGCAGCTTCACGGGAGAGGGTGTGGAGCCCTTGTGGCCATACGGGACGCGGTTGACGCGAGGCCACCGCCGGGCCGGAGGCGATCCATCCTCCGCCGAGCACCGTGGCGATATCGACGGCCGGGCGCCGCACCACGTCGAACGCGAATGCGGACGCCGGAGCGGGGCGGAACGAACGATACCCGTCGAACAGATGGCCGCCGAGGAGCCCGCTTCCCGCGCTCGCCTCGCTGAGCGACTCATCGCTTCCGGTGAACTCGAGCGACCCCGTTCCTCCGCCGTTGAGGATCTCCAGCGACGTGATCTCTCCGACCGCGGCGACGATGGCCGCCCGGCGCTCGCGCAGCTCGTTCCGTGAGCGCGACTGCACCATCCGGATCAGCGGGGCATCGGGGCCGGCATCGTCCCCCTGTCCCGCGATCTGCGCGTCGTACATCTGCAGTCCGACGAGCCGGAATCCCGGGCGGGCGACGACCTTGCGAGCGAAGGCGGCGACCTCTCCCGCGTTGAACAGCGCCGAACGGCGCACGCCGATGTGGCCGAGGAGTGAGGAGCGCCAGGAGGCATCGACGTCGATCGCGACACGGATCTCCGGACGCGAACCGGGTCCTGCGACGCTGTCGATCAGGTCGAGGTGCACGAGGTCGTCGATCATCAGCGTGATGCGCTGAGCAGCCTGCTCGTCGGCGAAGAGCCGTGCCAGACCCGCGCGATCGACCGTGGGATACCCGAGCATGATGTCGTCATGGGTCTCGGCGAGCCACAGCGCCTCCTCGAGCGTGAAGGCGAGGATGCCGCGGAACCCCGGGAGCTTCAGCACGGCATCGAGCACGGACCGCACCCGTACCGATTTCGAGGCGACCCGGAGCGGCAGCCCGCCCGCCCGCACCAGAAGGTCCATCGCGTTGTAGCGGAGCGCCTCCCTGTCGATCACCGCCACCGGCGCGGGAAGATGCCCCGTCGCGGCGGACAGGCGCGGCCAGTAGCGGGCCGGGTCCTCCCATTCGGGGGCGACCGCAGGCGCACCGTGGGCGGGGCTCAGTTCGTCGATGAGGTCGAGCACTCCCCCACACTAAGGCCTCCCCGGACTGCGGATCACCCCCGAAGGCACCGCGTCGCATCCGGGCACGCAGATAGGCTGGCGAGGAGGCCCCCGTAGCCCAATGGCAGAGGCAGGCGACTTAAAATCGCTTCAGTCTGGGTTCGAGTCCCAGCGGGGGCACATCCTCGCTCAGTCCTCCGCCGGCGCGACCGTCTTCCGCTCGCCTGTCGCCTCGCGAATGCGACGCACGACGAGAACGACCAGTGCGATCGCGATGGCCGAGTACACGGCGTAGTCGAGGTACCCGAGGTACTGCTCCAGCTTCTCGTGCTGCGTGCCCAGCGCCGCTCCGACTCCGAGGAGAAGCGCATTCCAGAGACCGCTACCGATGATGGTGTAGATGCTGAACGTCACGAGGTTCATGCGGGAGGCCCCGGCCGGAATCGAGATCAGGCTGCGCACGCCGGGTACCATCCGTCCCACCAGCACGGTCCAGCCGCCGCTGCGCACGAACCACTCCGATCCGCGTTCGAGATCGGAGCGGCTCACCAGCTTGGTGGCCGCGAGCATCCGCACCGCGCGATCCATCCCGATGGCCGCGCCGAGCCCGTACAGCAGCAACGCACCCAGCCAGGACGCGAGCGTGCTCCAGAAGATCAGCCACCCCAGGTTCAGAGAGCCGCTCTGGCTCAGGTACCCCGCGAAGGGAAGGATCACCTCGCTCGGGATCGGCGGCACCAGGACCTCGAGGAAGACCAGCACGCCCACGCCGATGTCTCCCAGCGCAGTGAGGACATCGGCCGCGAATCCGGTGAGCCCGGTGAAGCCGTGATCGGCAGCAGCAGTGAGAGCCATCTGCGGTCAGCGCCCGAAGATGTCGCCGATACCGGGGATGCCGAGGTTGCCGAGCTGCTCGCCCCAGCCGCTCGCCGCCTCTCCCAGCCCCGACACCGTCTCGCCCGCGGAGCCCATCAGATCGCCCGCACCCCCGGCGAAGGACTCGACGTCGATACCGGCGGCGAGGGACTCGACATCGATGCCCTCTGCCAACGCGCCGAAGTCGACGCCGATGTTCGCGGCCTGCTCCAGAAGAGGACCCGCCACCGTGCTGAGCACCGCACCCCCGGCCACCGCACCGAGCAGTCCGACCGCCGCGCCACCAGCGACGACCGCAGCACCGCCGACACCCGCACCGCGCACGCGCGACAGCAGACCGCGCATCCGCCCCGGGTTCATGGCCTCGGCACGTCCGGCGGCGCGAGCGAGGTCATCCGGCGACGACGACCGCGGACGCTCGCCCGGCTCGAGCTCCTGTCGCATGCGGGCTTCGACGAGCGAGCGCTGCTCAGGGGTCAGGCGCGCGAACGCCTCGCGGTGGATCTGCTCGACGCGCTGCGGATCCGCCGTCTGCAGCAGGTAGTCGTAGCGGGCGATGGCCGCACGGTCCGCATCGGTCATGGCCTGCGAGGCCCGAGAGGCTCCGGACACCGGCGGTGCGTAGGGGTCTGCGGAGCTCGTGGAGCGGGGCCGCTCGCTGGGCGCGGCGGGCGGCGTGTACGGGTCGGCCGCCACCGGACGGTTCTGGCTCGGCTGCCGCTCCGGGTCGCCCTGCCCTCGAACGGCGTCGACGGCGCCACGGAGCATGCCGCCCCAATCCGTCGACCGGGACCCGTCCTGCGCGCGTGATCCGTCAGCCGTGTGACCGTTGCGCGCCGAACCGGCGTTCTTCTCGAGCGCCTCGGATGCCATGCCGATCAGTCGGGAGAGCTTTCCCATGGGTGGTCCCTTTCGTGGTGCGGACCGCCCAGGATCCACCACGTCAGGACGACGGCAGGGTCTCTCGGCAGCCCGCGATGCGGGTGCCAAGGTCTCCTCCACCCTCACGGGCCGGCGGGCCGGAGCACGATCTCGTGCTCGTAATGACGACGTCGCCGCATTCGGGAGTACTCCCCTTGCCTGCGCGACGATACCGGCTGTACCTGTGCACCGCCTCGGAGACGCTCCGCAGAGACGACGATCGGCCCCGGCGCAGAGCGCACAGGGCCGATCGTCGTACTCGAGAGTCAGTTACTTGGCTGCAGCCTCGGCCGGCTCGGGAGCCTTCTCGGCGACAGGCTTCTTCGCGGCAGGCTTCTTCACCGCGGGCTTCTTCGCAGCCGGCTTCTTCGCAGCGGGCTTCTCCGATGCCTCGGCCGATGCCGCCGGAGCAGCGTCCGCCACGGGAGCGGCGGGAGCGGCCGGACGCGGGCGGGCGGCGAACTCCTCGAAGACGTAACGCGGGTTCTGCACGGTCTCGAGGTTCACCAGGTCGCGGCCGAGCCACAGGTTGTTCCACCAGCCCCAGATGACGCGGAACTTGCGCTCCCACGTCGGCATCGCGAGACCGTGGTAGCCGCGGTGCGCGACCCAGGCCACGAAGCCCTTGAGGGCGATCTTTCCGGACTGGAAGACACCGTTGTACAGGCCGAGACCTGCGACAGCGCCCAGGTTCTTGTGGAGGTACTCCTTGGGGTTCTCCCCACGCAGCACGGCGACGAGGTTCTTCGCGAGCAGCTTCGCCTGGCGAACGGCGTGCTGGGCGTTCGGCACGCAGAAGCCGCCGACGCCACCGCCCGAGAGGTCGGGGACAGCGGAGATGTCTCCGGCTGCCCACGCGCCCTCGACGAAGGCCTCGGGGGTTCCGACGCGCAGGTCGGCGCGGGTCTGGATGCGACCGCGCTCCTCGACGGGCAGGTCGCCGCCGCGCACGACGGTCGGGTTGGCCATGACACCTGCGGTCCACACGATGACGTCGGTCGGGATGACCTCGCCGGTGGAGAGCTCGACGTTGCCGTCGACCGCGCTCGTCAGCTGCGTGTCGAGGTGCACGTTGGCGCCGCGCTTGGCGAGGTCCTTGAGCACCCACTCGCTGGTCTGCAGCGAGACCTCGGGCATGATGCGGCCCATCGCCTCGATGAGGTGGAAGTGGGTGTCTTCGAAGCTGATCTGCGGGTACTTGCCCACCAGCGCGGACGCCAGGGAACGCAGCTCGGCGAACACCTCGATACCCGCGAAGCCACCACCGACGACGACGACGGTCAGCAGACGGTCGCGCTCGGGACCGGCGGGAAGCGAGGCGGCCTTGTCGAAGTTCGACATGACCTTGTCGCGGATCGCGACGGCCTCTTCGATCGTCTTCAGTCCGATCGCGTTGTCGGCGATCCCGGGGATCGGGAAGGTGCGCGAGACGGCACCGGCCGTGACGACGATCTGGTCGTACGCGAACTCGTACGGCTCGCCGACGGGCGGCGTGATCGTCGCGACCTTCTGTGCGTGGTTGATGTTCGTCACCTTGGCGGTGAGGACGTTGGTGCGCTTGAGGTGACGGCGGTGCGCGACCACCGAGTGCCTGGCTTCGATGGAGCCGGCGGCGACCTCAGGGAGGAACGGCTGGTACGTCATGTACGGCAGCGGGTCGACCATGGTCACGTCGGCCTCACCCTTGCGCAGGTGCTTCTCGAGCTTCCACGCGGTGTAGAAACCCGCGTACCCTCCGCCGACGATCAGGATCTTGGGCACAGTGCTGTTCTGAGGCACAGAAGAACTACTCCTCGGAGTCGGGGGTGTGGCGTACGGAAATGCGCGCCGATCGGATGCGCCGGGCAGCTGCGGTGACGCCAAGCGCTACCAGGATACCAGGGACCGTGAGCGCAATGAGCGGCAGGGTACCGTAGCGCAATGAATCCGCGCTGGGAAGCAACGGTGAACCGGCTTCGGTGGGCGCATCGGGCGCGGGGAGAGGCGGGACGGCGACGGGTGTCATCGTCGGAACCGGCTGCGGCTCCGTCTCCGCGCGACGGAAGACGCGGATCCACTCGGCGAGGTCTCCCATGGGGTTCTCGCTCACCGCGGGAAGGTTCGCCGAGATCGCCGCTGCGGCATCCACCAGTCCGTATCCGTAGAGGGGATCCTGGGGTTTGACCGCATCAGGGACGGGGATCGCGGTCTTGATGATGCGGTTGATGACATCGATCGCCTTGATGTCGGGGTGCGCCGAGCGGATCAGCGCTGCGACTCCCGCGACGATCGGCGCCGCACCACTGGTTCCGCGCCACGGCACGACCGTGCCGTCTGCGGAGACGCCGATGAGCCCCTCGCTGGGCGCGGAGATCCCGATCGTGATGCCCTGGGTCGACGCCTCGATGCTCGCCATGCCGGTCTGGTCGACGCCACCGACCGTGAGCACACCGGGAATGGTCGCCGGGGCGCCGATGATGTTCGTCCCACTCCCCCGGTTGCCGGCGGCGACGACGACCACCACATCATGCTCGAAGGCATACAGGAACGCGTCGTCCCAGCTCTTGTCCCAATCGAGCGTGTTCGTCGTGAACGAGAGGTTGATGATGTCGGCACCGTTGTCGACGGCCCAGCGCATGCCCTTCGCCACCTGCTCGGTGAACGGAACGGCGGCGGCCGCGCTGAACCCCACCGAGATCGAGAGCAGGTTGGCTTCCGGCGCCACGCCGATCATGCCGGTGCCGTCGGGCGCACCGCGACCGGCAGCCAGCGAAGCCACCCAGGAACCGTGATTGCCATCGACGGCGCCCAGGGGCGTGCGCCCGTCCGGAGTGCCTGACCCCGAGACGTCGGTGCCACCCACCACAGCGTCGCCGAAGACCGAGGGCACCTTGCCGATGCCGGTGTCGATCACCGCGATGGTGACGCCCTTGCCACGAGTGGTCTGCCAGGCCTCACGGATCCGCGCCCCGTCGAGCCAGTACTCCGAAGCCCGCACCGGGTCGGCAGGGTCGTCGGGGATCGGGGCCGGAGTCGGTGCGACGCCGAGGAGCAGCACCGTCGCCGCCACCACCACGATGGCGGCAGCGCTGCGCAGCGTCCGGCGTGCGGTCATACCGCGGAAGCCGCCTCATCGCGCAGGGCGGCGCCGGGGTCCTCACAACGGCAGACCGAAGGCGACCAGGAGGATCGAGCGAGTGCGGCGTCCCCGATCGGGTTGACTCCCGGGCCTGCGGCCAGGGCATGCCCGGCCAGAGCATGCAGGCATTTGACGCGCGTGGGCATTCCCCCGGCGGAGATGCCGTCGATCTCGGAGACCTCGCCGAACTGCCTCCGGTCGGCGAGGTAGGCCTCGTGGGCTGCGAGATACGCCGACGCCACTGCCTCGTCGTCGACGAGAAGGGCCGCGAGCTCCGGCATCACCTGGGTCGCCTCGAGCGTCGACATCGCCGCTGTCGCCGCGGGGTGGGTCAGGTAGTAGAACGTGGGGAACGGCGTACCGTCCGGCAGACGCGGTGTGGTGGCGACCACCGTCGGGTTGCCGCACGCACAACGGGCCGCGATGCCCACCACACCTCGGGCGGAACGACCGAGCTGGGCCGATACGACGGCGAGCTCGGCGGGCGTGGGGGCAGGAAACGGCGGCGTGGTCACCTCACCAGCGTAGGGGAGCCGCCGGGGAAGTTGCTCGACGGGACGGTCAGGGAGCGACGGCGGCCGTATCGCTGAGGCCGGTCGAGACGATGGTGCGCAGCAACTGCGGCATCCAGTCCGTCGGCTTCTCGACGATCGTGTCGCTCACGGGCTCCTGCTCCCGCGGAAGGGCCGCGGGATCGAGGTCGTTGTCGATCAGATACACGACCTCCCCGGGCTTGACGTAGTAGAGGCGCTCGCGGGCCTGGGTCGTGATGTACACGGGGTCGTTCCAGCGCTCACGTTCGGCGACGAGGGAGGCGATCTGGTCTTCGCTCACCTTCACCGACGCTTCGAGGGCCGCGATCTTCTGACGCTGATCGATGAAGGTCCCGAGCGTGGGCACGAGCACCCAGGCACCCAGCACCACCAGCGAGAGCATGATGACAGAGAAGGCCGAGAGGCGGATGCCGGACGCCCACTCGCGGACGTCGACGCGAGGCGCCTCACCCCGGCTCCTGCTCGATGAGCGCGGTGCGGACGACGATGCGGCGGGCGTGGCCGTCTTCTTCGACTTCATCGTGCCGGCGGGTCGCGGCGTCTGCGGTCCCGGAGACGCCGAAGGAGGAGCCGGTCGTCGTGCCACGGCTCCTCCTTCGTCGTGCCGCTTCAGCGGCGGTGTTCACCGCCGAGACGGCGGCTTCTTCGGTGTATCGGTGCGCTCAGGCCTGGTAGCGCGGGAACGCGGAACGGCCGGCGAAGACCGCGGCGTCGCCGAGCTCTTCCTCGATGCGCAGCAGCTGGTTGTACTTCGCGACGCGCTCGCTGCGAGCAGGAGCACCCGCCTTGATCTGTCCGGCGTTGGTCGCGACGACCAGGTCGGCGATCGTGGTGTCTTCGGTCTCACCCGAACGGTGCGAGAGCATCGCCGTGTAGCCGGAGCGCTGAGCGAGGCTGACCGCGTCGAACGTCTCGGTGAGCGTGCCGATCTGGTTGACCTTGACGAGCAGCGAGTTCGCGACGCCGCGCTTGATGCCGTCGGCGAGACGCTGCGGGTTGGTGACGAACAGGTCGTCGCCGACCAGCTGCACCTTGCTGCCGAGCGCGTCGGTGAGGTGCTTCCAGTTGTCCCAGTCGTCTTCGGCGAGAGCATCTTCGATCGTGACGATCGGGAAGTCGTTGACGAGTCCGACGTAGTACTCGGTGAGCGCCGCGGCGTCCCAGTCCTTGTTGTCGAGACGGTAGACGCCGTCCTTGAAGAACTCGGTCGCGGCGACGTCGAGGCCGAGCGCGATGTCGGTGCCGGGCGTGAAGCCGGCCTTCTCGATCGCCTTCACCAGGAAGTCCAGTCCCTCGCGGTTGCTGGGCAGGTCGGGAGCGAAGCCGCCCTCGTCGCCGAGGCCGGTCGCGTAGCCCGCGGCCTTCAGCTCTGCACGCAGCACGTGGTAGGTCTCGACTCCCCAGCGGAGCGCCTCGGAGTAGGTCTCCGCACCGATCGGGGCGAGGAAGAACTCCTGCATGTCGATGCCGTTGTCGGCGTGCTCGCCACCGTTGATGACGTTGAACAGCGGAACGGGCAGCACGTGCGCGTTCGGGCCGCCCAGGTAGCGGAAGAGCGGGAGGTCGGCCGAGTCGGCCGCTGCCTTCGCGACGGCGAGGCTGACGCCGAGGATGGCGTTGGCTCCGACGCGCTTCTTGTTCTCGGTGCCGTCGACCTCGATCAGGATCTCGTCGACGATGCGCTGCTCGCTCGCCTCGACACCTTCGATCGCCGGTCCGAGCTCGTCGATGATGGCCTCGACGGCCTTGAGCACGCCCTTGCCGCCGTAACGGCTCTTGTCTCCGTCGCGGAGCTCGTACGCCTCGAACGCGCCCGTGGATGCGCCGGACGGCACGGCCGCCCGCTGCACGATGCCGTCGTCGAGGAGGACCTCCACCTCAACGGTCGGGTTTCCGCGCGAGTCGAGAATCTCGCGTGCGCCTACAGCCTCGATCAGTGCCACTGATGTGCTCCTTGCTCAGGGGGAAAACGTTGTGTGGAGCGTCGTCGATCCGCGCTCAGTCTAGCCCGGCCCTCCGACAGGGTCAGGGACCCGACCGACAGGTTCGCGCGCACGCTCCCGACGCCGTCGATATCAGACGACCACGGCGATGGCGAAGCCGTCCCAGCCCTTCGCGCCGACGGTCTGCAGGGCCGTGGCGTCGAATCGCGGGTCCTCCCCCAGCATCCGCAGTCCCTCACGGGTGCCGACGACCTTGGGGTCGGTGCTGTCATCGCGGACGATCTCGCCCTCACGCCCGATGTTGTCGAGCACGACCACGGTGCCGGGGTGGCCGAGCTTCGCCGCCCAATCGAGGTAGATAGTGTTCGACTCCTTGTCGGCGTCGATGAACACCAGGTCGAACCCGCCGACCAGGGTGGGGAGCACGTCCACTCCCCTACCCACGCGGATGTCGACACGATCACCGACGCCCGCGGCATCGATGCTGGCGCGGGCGATCGCCGCGTTGTCCGACTCCGCCTCGATCGTCACGACGCGCCCTCCGGGGCCGACGGCCCGCGCGAGCCAGATCGTGGAATAGCCGCCGAGCGTGCCGACCTCCAGCACCCGCCGCGCTCCGCTGATGCGGACGAGGAGGTTCAGCAGCTTGCCGGCGACAGGAGCCACCTCGATCTCGGGCAGGCCCGCCTCGCGCTGCGCGCTGAGCGCCGACTCCAGATCCGCATCGGCTCCGACGAGCAGATCGGAGAGGAAGGCGTCGGCTTCGGACCAGGCGGTGGGGGTGGATTCCATGGCCTCAGCCAACCCCCGCCGCTGCCGTCCGTCAAGACCGCGGTGCGGAGAGCAGGCGCCCCGGAGCATCGGCGAGCTCGGGCTGAGCGCGGAACTGCCCGGTCAGCACCAGCACGACCGTGAGGAGGGCGAGGACGATCCAGGTCGCCACACCGAGCGGTCCGGCCAGGGCCATATCGGGCTGCGTCGCGGCGACGATGAGGACGAGCCCCGCCGCGGCGTTCAGCGAGCCGTGCGCGATGACCGCCGGCCACACGGATGCCGAACGCAGGCGCAGCCAACCGAGCACAATGCCCCAGGCCACGCATCCGCCGATCATGAGCAGCACGCCGGTGAGGTCGGTGCGCCCGAAGTTGTAGCCGAGAAGGATGACCGGGCTGTGCCACGCACCCCAGATCACCCCGCTGAGGATCAGGGCCGGCCAGGTGCCGAGCGGGCGCAGCGCAGGAAGCAGCCAGCCGCGCCAGCCGAGCTCCTCGCCGAACGCGAAGAGGCTGTTGAACAGCCCGCCGACGGGGATCATCGCGAGCTGTGCGAACACGATGACCTGGACAGGAGGCAGCGGCGTGCCGGCCGGGACGGCCTTCTCGAGTTCGGCGGCGAACGCCGCGAACGTCAGATCGAGCTGCACGAAGCCGAGCGCGGCGGAAAGCAGGATACCCAGACCCACCAGCAGCGGCGGAACGAGCCAGCCGGCGACCATGAGCCAGATCACCCGCTTCGCCGGCCGCATCGGCCACAGTCCGAGGAACCGTGCACGCTGGCCGCGCGCGGGGACGCGCATCACGAACGTCACGACGAGGGCTGCCACCGCGGGTGTGAACATCATCACCGGCAGCAGGAGGACCGAGATCGGCTCAGCGAGACCGTCGCCCAGCCACAACGGCAGCGCCACCAGCCAGGCGAGGGCGAAGGAGACCGCCACGAAGACGATCACCGCGGTCCACGGCACGCGGCGCGTGTGCAGGGCCTGATGGTTCATGAGGTCGCCTTTCCGGAGTCGGTCGAGGAGGTGCCGGGTGTTCGTGAGCGGTCGACATAGGCCTGCAGCAGCGCCGCGGCTTCTTCCGCGCCGTCGATCGTCACGATGAACGGCCGTCTGTCACGGCGGGAGACCTCGATTGCCGAACCGCGCCGCATGACGATGCCGGACCGTCCGTCGACGCTGATGCGCCACCCCCAGCCGCCGAACTCGGCGAACGGCGAGATCTCGACGGCGCGCACAGACTCGATCTCGTCGAGCGGGATGCGGATGCGCGGCCACCTCAGCAGGGCCCGCGCCGAGAAGCCCTCCGGCGTGACCTTGACGCGGAAGGAGGCTGTCGCCGCCAGCGCGAGGCCCACGACGAGCACCACCACGGCGACGATCCAGCCACCCTCGACACCGGTGCCGAGCATGAACGCACCGAGCGCGACCAGGCCGAGGAGCACGAAGAACAGGAACGCGAGCGCGCCGCGTGGCATGGTCGTCGTGGCGACCCACACGACGCGTTCTCCCTCCGCCACGTTCACGGCATACCGTGGCTCCAGCGTGCGCCCCCGTTCGGGGCGGACGCGGGGCTGCACGGCCCAGGCGATGCCGCCGACAGCCACGAGTCCGGCGAAGGCCAGTGCGAAGGTCTCGCCGATGCCCGGCACGTCGGAGACATCGGTGAGGTCGCGCTGGAGCGCGAGGGATCCGAGACTCAGGATCGCCGCCAGCGCGGCCATGCCCGCGGCGAGCGCGCCCATCAGGCGGGCAGTGCCGCCCCAGTGCGCACCGGCGGAAGCGAGCGTCGCGACCGCCATCAGCACCGGCAGCCCGAGCCCGAGCGCGATGAGGAGCCAGAGGTACGTGTACGGCGCCCCGAATCCGTCGGCACCGCTAGGGCCCCAATGGGTCGCGACCTGAGCCGGCAGCGTGGGCAACCAGGTGAGGAGGATCACGACGGCGACGGCGGTGATCACGGTCGGCACGATCACCGCGACGAGGAAGAAGGCCACTCGTGCGCGTCGCAGCAGTTGCGGCGGGGTACGGGTGAGGTCGTGGGTGGCGTCACGATGGGTCATGGCGAATCCTCCTCGTGGTTCTCGATCGGGTCCATGCCGGTGCGGGCGTCACGGTGCGCATGGACGATGCCGGCGAGCGTGTCGGCGGAGACGCCGAGTGCCGCGGCACGGCGCACCAGATCGTCGATGTCGTTGGCGAGTTCTGCGAGCGGCGCGGCCGAGGCCGCGATCACCGCTCCCCTGCCGCGACGCAGATCGACCAGGCCCTCGTCACGCAGTCGCTGGTAGGCGTGCAGCACGGTGTGCTGGTTGATGTCGAGCGCTTCGGCGACATCGCGTGCCGCGGGAAGGCGATCGCCCGGAGCGAGGACCCCGGTGAGGATGTCGGAGCGGATGGAGGCCGCGACCTGGTCGTACAGCGCGCGGGAGCTGTCGGGATCGACACGGATGAGCATCCGATCCTCCTCTCGTGGAATCGCTACTTATTCTATGCGAACTATAACAACTGTGACAACCCTCCAGACGTCTTTGTCGCTCTCTGCTCGTTCCTCCACACTGGCGTGATGCGCATCACTCCCCGCCGTCTCGCGATCGGCATGAGCCTGTGGATCCCCAACCTCTTCAGCGGCATCCGCATCCGCCGCTTCAGTGAGGATTGGACCCACGCCACGGTCGAACTCCACGTGAACGTCTTCACCCGCAACTACGTCAAGACCGCGTTCGGTGGGTCGATGTCGGCGATGACCGACCCGTACTTCTTCATGCTGGTGATGCACCAGCTCGGACGCGATCACGTCGTGTGGGACACCCGCGGCGAGATCGAGTTCCTCAAGCCCGGCCGTGGCGTGCTCACTGCCGAGTTCGAGGTGTCGAAGGAGAAGGCCGAGGAGATCCGTGAGCGCGCACGCGGCGGAGCCAAGGTGCTCGAGTGGTTCGAGACCGTCATCACCGACCGGGAGGGCGACGTCGTCGCGAGAGTACGGCGCGAGGTCTACATCCGGGAGAAGAAGCGGGTCACCGCCTCGCGTAGTTGATCGAGGGCCGTGGAGGTGTAGGCGGGGCGGTCGTCAGAACGTGCCGCCCGGATAGACACCCTCCGGCAACGTGAAGCAGACCGAACCCGACGCGATGCGGATCTTGTGCGGCTCGTCTTCACCGAAGATGAAGCTTGCGGCGGTCGACGGCGACATAAGTTGCACGTTGTACGCGCCTGTGGGATCAATCCAATTCCTCGACTCGAATCGATCATCGTCCTCCAAGCGAGTCTCAAGATCCTTGACGATACGTTCGGCGTTTGAAGAGGGCGTTAGCGTGACGGTGGTCGAACCATTCCAGTTGTGCTGCGTCTCATCGCAAGACAACAAAGTTCCCTCCGGCTTTTGAACAATGCCCACCACCGCCTCCGCCGGAATCAACGATGCGATCTCCATCTCAATTGCCTGCGCATCAGTCTTGGCCTCTTCCCATGTCACGCTGCTCTCCTCGCTCGACTCATCGGCTGCGGGCGTGCACCCTGACAACACCATCACACACAGCAGAAAGATGGCTGCAGTCCGCCACGGCGCGGTTCCGATGCGTTCACCAGCGTCAGGCCTCAGAATTTCCCTCCGGGGTAAACGTCATCTGGCAAGGTGAAGCACGGTGACCCCGAGCTGATCAGGAGCGCCGCCGCGCCATCTGGGCCAATGACGTAGGTTTCGGCGGTATCAGGCGACATCAGTTGAATCTCATACTCGTCGACGACGTCGCGACGGTTTCGCACGTCGAAGCGCTCATCCTCCCGAAAGTGCGATTCAAGTGTTCTGACGATCTGCTCCGCATCGGCATCGGGCGTCAGCGCGATCGCCGTCGAGCCATACCAGGTGTGTTGCCCGTCATCGCACGAGAACAACGTGCCAGTCGGCTTCTGAACAATGCTCACGACGTACTCGGCCGGAACGAGATCCGCGATCTCGAGTTCTGTTGCCTGGGTCGCGGTCTTCGCTTCCTCCCAGGTGAGGCTCTTCTGATCCATCGGAACCTCCTTCTCGGGAGCTGTGCAACCGACCAGCGCGATAGCGACCAGGAAGGCGACTGTTCCCGCAAGCCATCGCCGGATCACTGTTTCACCAGCTTCGCGATGTCACGCAAGACCGGCAGATTGTCGTCGATATTGGTGGCGATCAGGTTGTGATTGTCCATCAGCACGCCGATGTCATCGAGCGGTACATACACCGACGGGTATCCACTGGATGGCACAGCTGCCGACTCTGCCAGTTCGTCATCATGCGGCCCTTCGTAGTATTCGCCGTGCTCGAAAGAGCGTGCATGTGGCGGAGCCAAGGTGCTCTCGTGCGTGGAGACCGTCATCATCGACCGCGAGGGCAGCGTCGTCGCGAAGGTGCTGCAGGAGCGCCTGTCAGAACTTGCCGCCCGGATAGACGCCCTCCGGCAACGTGAAGCACTCGGAACCTGAATCGATGTCGATAGTCCCCTCTTCAGTACCTTCACCGAAGATGAAGTTCGCAGCGGTCTCGGGGGACGTCAGCTGCACGGTGTACTCGCCGGCAGGGTCGACCCAGCTCCTCATCTCGAAGCGGTCGTCGTCTGCCATTTGAGCCTCAACGCCCTTGACGATCATTTCGACGTCCGTGCCTGGCACCAGAGCAACCGTTGTGAGACCTTTCCACCGGTGTTGCGCATCGTCGCAAGAGAACAGCGTTCCTTCTGGCTTCTGGACGACATTTGCCACAACATCCGCAGGAATCAACGCCGCAATCTCAAGCTCGATCGCCTGCGCGTCAGATTTCGCTTCTTCCAACGTCACGGGACTCCCTTCGTCAGCAGGCGTTTGAGCGGCGGGCGCACAACCTGAGAGCACGGTCGCGCAAAGTAACGCGACGGCAACAGCCCGCCACCTGCTGCCTCTCATCTGGCCACCAGCTTCTTCAGATACTTCAAGGCCTCATCGTTGGCGTCACTGTTCGTCGCGATCAGGTTGTGATTGTCCATCAGCACCCCGATGTCATCGAGCGGTACATACACCGACGGGTATCCGCTGGACGGCACAGTTGCCGACTCTGCCAGTTCGTCATCATGCGGCCCTTCGTAGTATTCGCCGTGCTCGAAAGCCGGGTGCTCCCGTGGATTGTTCCCGTCCCAGACGATCCCGAGCCCCTGCCCCGATTGCAGGATGTCGTTGTAGGAGAGGTCGGTGTACGTCGTGTCCTGCCCAGGGTTCCACGCTTCGGGCATCCCTGCCCCCGAGAGCGAGATCACCTTGTCGTAGTCTGCCCCAGCGACCTCGGAGCTCGTGACGTTCGACAGCCCCCAGCTATGTCCGAGAGCATCCTGCTCCGCCGCCCCGAGGAGCGGGTCCGCGCGCATGCCCGCCTCGAACCGCGCGAGCTGTCGCCCTGCCGCGAGCGCGCGATCCTCATCGTTCGCCTCGCCGATGCGGAACATGTCGATGCCGCCGACGTCGGTGTTCTCACCCGGGAACGGCCCGTCTTTGTAGACGAACGCGACCGTACCGGGCACCTGGTCCGCGAGGTACCCAGCGATCTGCTGCGCGCCACCCCGGTAGAAATCCCCGAGACTCGTGAAGGTTCCGGGCACATACGTGATCACCTTCTCCGTCTCGGGCGAGGGGGTTCCGATCATCTCGACGATCCGAGAGGAATCGCGATCGTAGAGGTAGAGCTGTACGGGAGCATCATCGCTCAGCACCTGCTTCAGGTAGGCGATCTCACTGCGCAGGAAGGCCGCGCGTTCATCTGAGATCCCTTCGACGGCGAGGTCCGCTTCGGCCTCCGCGATCCAGTCGGGCGCGTTCAAGCGGTTTGCAGCCACGCGAACGAGGGCGGGAATCCCGTCCATCGCGCCCACGATCTCGGGGTGCGCATTGATCACCTCGTCTTGCAACTCCGGCCGCGACAGCCACAGGAGCAGCACGTCCTCCGGGGTGTCGGCGGACAGGAGCGCATCGAGGAAGTCCCGCGCCTCGAGGGTCACCGGGACGCTCTCCGACGGGACCAATGCCCGCACTGCGGCGTCGTAGGCCTCTTCCCAGGCCCCGAAGTGTCGTTCGTACTCGCTCCAGAGCTCGTTCAGCTCCTCCTCGGCCCGATCGCGCGCTCCGATCTGTGCCGTCGCCTCGTCTTCCGCCTTCTCCAGGGCTGCGGGGTCGTCGAGCCTCGACGCGGCCAGCGCACCGCGCCCGGCACTGTCAGCGGCCCTTCCCAGCGTTTCGTGCTGGGCGTGCGCACTCTCGATCTCCTCGATCAGCGCGTTCGCCTTCTGGGCGTGCGCGTCGTGCGCCTGCGCGTACGCCGTCAGGGCTCCGGCGAGCGTCTGCGCGAGCGCGACGTCTGGGCCGATCACCGACAGGATCGCCGCAGCGTCCCCGCGGGCGCCGGAGACGGCCTTTCCCACCCCGGCGCACTCCGTCGTCCGCGCGGCCGCTCCGCGAAGCGCGCTGAGGTGCTCGGCGACGACCTCGAACTGATCCACCCACCGCGACATCGTCCCTACGTCGCCGGTGATCTTCTCCAGCGGGTATCCGCGGTTCGGAGAAGCAAGACTCACGGCTGCTCCTCACCCGTGAGCTCGACATCGAGGTCGGAGTACCGATCCGTGATGTTGGACAGGGTGGTCCGCAGGGCGGCGCTCGCCTCCCGATGCGCGAGCGTGGCCTCACGGAGCACATCGACCTGCCTGTCGACCGCGGTCTTCAGCGTGTAGCGGCCGATCGGAGCATCAACTCCGGCATCACCGCCGACGAGATTCGATGCATCCGTCTGCAGGACGAACGCGGCATCGGCGAGATC
The DNA here is from genome assembly GCF_001426835.1 of Microbacterium sp. Root1433D1. Taxonomy (NCBI): domain Bacteria; kingdom Bacillati; phylum Actinomycetota; class Actinomycetes; order Micrococcales; family Microbacteriaceae; genus Microbacterium; species Microbacterium sp. Root1433D1. Next base: position 156,316 of record NZ_LMFN01000001.1, read on the forward strand.
TGACGCCGACGACTGCAATTCGTCATAGAACACCTGTACTTCCGACATGAAGACACCCCCCGGTATCCATCTGGATCATCCTTCCCTCATGGTTTCACCACACGAGGTCAGGCGTGGAAGCAAGCATAGGCGACGACCGAACGACGCTTCGTCACCCTGGCGCGAGCGTCGACGACCTCGCGATCAGGGTCGGGGCGAGTCGCACGGTGTCGTGTGCGGTCGATGCGCCCGACACCAGTCCGAGGACGAGTTCGAGGGCCGTGCGCCCGCTCTCCTCGAACGGCTGCCGCACGGTCGTGAGGTCGAGCGCTGCGGCGACCTCACCGTCGTCGTAGCCGACGACAGCGAGCGGGGCAGTGCCAGGATCCGCGCGTAGCGCCGACATCACCGCGGCGGCGAACTGGTCGTGGTTCGCGACGATCGCCGTCGCACCCGCGGCTCGGGCCGCAGCGATCACCCGGCCATCGACCGAGGAGGGGTCGGCGACGGCGAGATCGGTCATCGCCAGATGCTGGGTCAGCCCCTCGATACGGAGCATCCCCGCCGACACGTAGGCCGGCGAGCGCTGCGGCTCGTGCACGAAGAGGACGCGGCGATGCCCGAGCTCGGCGAGGTGGCGCCCGATCTGCGCACCACCGTCGCGATCGTCGACGAGGACGACCGGACCGTCCACGTCCGACCGCGTCGGCACCACGTCGACGTAGACGACCGGGATGCGCGCCGCCCTGCTCGCCCGACGTGCGGCCCCGCCCAGTGGAACCCCCATCACCACGAGCCCGGTGGCATCCGTGCGCGTGGGCAGGACGTCGAGCAGCGGCTCGTCGGCAGCCGCGGCGGAATCGAGGTCGTACGGGATGATGTCCACCGCCGCGTCCCTCGCCCGGCGGAGCATGCCGGACAGGCGGCGCAGGTACGAGGGGTAGGTGGTGAACGGGGCGGCGACCGCGATGCGCGCGGCTCCGACACGTCGCCCCTGTGTCATCCGGTAGCCGAGCGCTGTGGCCGCGGCGACGATGCGCTGGCGGGTCTCGGGGCGCACCCGATGCGGGGCGCTCACCGCCAGCGACACGGTGGAGATGCTCACTCCGGCGCGCTCCGCGACGTCGTAGATGGTGACCCGTCCCGGTCGTGCGCGCATGGTCGGACTTCCTTCTTCATCGAAGTTCTTCGATTGCCCAGACTAGGTCGGAACCCGCACGATCGGAACCCGTCGGTGCGGAACTCGTCGAAGGAGATGACCGATGCCGACACCCCGGTCCCGATTCCAACGTCCGACGCTCGACAGCGCGGTCGCTGCATGGGAGGAGCGAGTCGCCCCGCTGCTCGAAGACGAACCCGCAGACCCCGCAGGACGACGCCGAGTCGCTGCGCGCAACGACGACACCGTGAGCGCCGCGCTCGGGATCACGCCGCTCCCTACGGCCTCGGAAGAGCACACGGTTCCGGTCGACGGACATCCCGGCGTGCGCATCCGCGTGTATTGGCCCGGCGAGGAGCGCGCGCCGGCGGGATCGGGCCTTCCCGTGCTGGTCTACTACTACGGCGGAGGATTCACGATCGCCGGGATCGACTGGGTCTCCTGGGACGCCCGCTTCCGTGTGAGAGCGCGGGATGCGGGGATCGTGATCGTCGCGGCCGACTACGCCCACGCACCAGAGCAGCGATTCCCCGCGCAACCGGAGCAGTGCTGGTCGGCCTTCGAATGGACCCGCGCCCACGCAGAGGAGCTGGGGGCGTCGCCGGAGCGGATGGCCGTGGGCGGAGCATCGTCGGGAGGCGACCTCGCCGCGGCCGTGACACTCATGAACCGCGATCGCTCAGCGCATCCGATAGTCCTGCAGTTGCTGGAGAACCCTGCGCTGGATCTGACCATGGGGCACGCCGACATGCGCGGCATCGATGCGCGCATGCCGGGAGTGATCGTGCGCGCGGCCGGCCGCACCCTGGTGCGGCAGTACCTCGGAGAAGACTCCGCAGTCGCCCGCCTCCCCTACGCCTCACCGCTGCGGGCCACGTCGCACGAGCGGCTCCCCCCAGCACTCATCCTCACCTCCGAGCTCGACCCCCTGCGCGGCGACGGAGAGGCCTACGCCCGAGCGCTCTCCGCCGCAGGTGTGCCCGTGACCGCGATGCGCTTCATCGGGCAGACGCACGGCTCGCTCGGCTCGACCGGATACGTGCCCGCCGCAGACGTCGCGCACCGTCTCGTCGTCTCCGAGCTGCGCACGCTGCACGCGAGAGGGGCGGCATGAGCGACCACGAGTACCGCCGGCCGCCGCTGAGTGCCGAGATCCTGGAGTGGATCCAACGTATCCGCGAGCTCTCCGCGACCCTTCCCGACCTCGAGTCCCCCGAGCCGGGAGCACGACGCCGGGCGCAGCGGGAGTTGAGCGACCTCCTGGCGGTGGAGTTCACCGAAGCGGTTCCCGCAGGCGTGCTGATCGACGACCTCGTGGTCGCCGGTGGGACGGGTCCGCTGCGTGCGCGTCGATTCCGACCAGGATCGTCGACCGGTGCACTGCCGACTATCTTGTGGCTGCACGGCGGCGGCTGGACCGGCGGCACGATCGACGAGCTTCTCAACGAGCGCCTGTGCGCTGATCGCTCCCTGCGCTCCGCAGTGCAGATCATCGCACTGGAGTACCGGCTGGCGCCCGAGCATCCCTTCCCGGCTCCGGTCGACGACGCCGTCGCCGCACTCGCTGACATCCGGGAGCGCGCAGACGAGCTGGCGGTCGACGCGCACCGACTCGGCGTCGGCGGCAACTCCGCCGGCGCGACGATAGCGGCCACGACGGCCCTGCGCATGCGCGACGCCGGAACGCCCTTGCACCACCAGACGCTCGAAGTGCTCCCCGCGGCGCTGCGGATCGTCGGGGACTCTATGCACCGTTACCTGAGCCCCGCCGACAGGCAAAGCGTCGAACACCTCGCCGAGGTCTATCGCGCCGGAGCTCCCCTCGCAGAGGCCTCTCCGCTGGATGCGCCGGATCACCGGCGGCTCGCCCCCGCACTGATCCTCGCCGCCGAGTTCGATCCCCTGAGGGACGGGGCCACCGCCTATGCCGATGCGCTGCGGAGGGCGGGAGTCCCCGTCAGACTGCGCATCGGACCCGGCCACGATCACGCCTCCCCCGGTCTCACCCGCCGCTGGGAGGGCGCACGGACGTGGCGCGACGTCGTGGTCGCCGAGCTCGCCGACGCCTACGGCACGACCCCCCTCCCGATCGCCGATCCGGCGCTGACCGCCGGTACGCACCGGTGACCACTCCGCACCCCGACCCCGACCCCGATCCGGAGACGATGATGTCCACCCACGCAGTCGATCCAGTCTTCCCCGCGGACCCCGCTCCGCCGCTCACCACCGACGCGATCCCGGGCCAGCGCCAGACGCGCTGGTTCTGGGTCTCCTTCGTGCTCGCCTGGCTCGGATCCGGCATCGCCCAGGGCGTCGCCAGCGTCGCGATCCCCCAGCTCCTCAAGGAGTGGGATCCCGATCAGGCGACGGGAGACCTCAGCATCATCCTCACTATCGGCGGCGCCGCCATCCTCATCACGACGCCGATCTTCGGCCGCCTCAGCGACCGCTCGATGTCGAGGCTCGGCATCCGTCGGCCCTGGATCCTCTCCGGCTCTCTGATCGCGCTGGCCGGCTACGCGGTGCAGGCCACGGCCCCGTCGCTCCTCGTGCTCGCGGTCGGCACGATCCTGGTGCTCGTGGGGTGGGGCGCGGTCTCGATGACCGTGCACACCCTCTTCGCCGACCAGATCCGCCGCAGCATCCGCGCCATCATGTCGGCCGTCACCGGTGCCGCCACCGCGATCGGGATCCTGGGCGGCGTCTCCCTCGCGGGTGCCGTCGCCCCGATCGGTCAGGTCGGCATGTTCCTGATCCCGGGCGGGCTCGCCGTCGTCCTGGCGATCACGCTGTTCTTCACCCTGAAGGACATCCGACGTCTGGAACCCGCGGAGCCGATGGACTGGAGCGGCGTCCTGGACACCTTCTGGCTGAGCCCGCGCCGCTACCCCGACTTCGCCTGGGCATGGGTGTGCCGCTTCTTCATGACCGCATCGATCGTGTCGGTCACCAGCTACCTCTACCTGACGATCTCCGGACGCTTCGGGATCGACGACCCGACCGAGATCGCCGCCGTGCAGACGCAGGCCACCGCGGCCTTCACCCTGATGAACCTGGTGATGGCATTCGTCTTCGGCGTGATCTCCGATCGGACAGGGCGCCGCAAGCCGAGCGTGATCATCGGCGCCCTCGCGAGCGCCGGCGGGCTGGTGCTGGCGATCTCGTTCGGCGACATCGCGTTCTTCCTCGTCGGCATCGCGATCGTCGGTGCCGGGCAGGGAGCGTACATCGCGGCAGACGTCGCCCTGATGACGGAGTGCCTCCCCTCCGTCGAGGACGCGGGCAAGGACCTCGGCATCGTGGCGCTCGCCTACCTGCTGCCGGGCATCCTCGTACCCGTTTTCGGATTCTTCGCCACCCGCATAGGCTCGCCGACAGGTGAGAACTTCGCGGCCCTCTACATCGGCGCGGTCGTGATGGCTGTGATCGCCGCGTTCGCGGTCACCCGAGTGAAGGGCGTGCGATGACCGATGCTCCCCGTCTCGGCGGCGCAGCCCGTCGCGAGTACCGGCGCCTGAACCGCGCCGCGGACATGCCTCCGCGGACGCACCACGAGGTCGTTCGGGCAGCCGACATCCCCGTCCCGGCGGACGACGGCGTCACTCTCCTCACCGACCATTGGCATGCGGAGGGGGCCGGCGGGCACACCGTGCTGATCCGCACTCCCTATGGGCGTGACGGCATCGCCGGGGTGGCGCTCTTCCTCGCCGAACGCGGGCACCATGTCGTGGTGCAGAGCTGCCGCGGCACGTTCGGTTCGGGCGGCGCGTTCGACCCGCTGCACGACGAGGTCGCCGACGGGCAGGCGACCATGCGCTGGTTGCGCGCGCAGACGTGGGCGACCGGCCGTGTGCACTCCTGGGGCGGAAGCTACTTCGGCGTGACGCAGTGGGCCTACTGCGACGGCGACGAGCGTCCCGACGCCCTGGGCATCGCGATCTCCGCGCGACGCTTCGACGACGCGATCCTCTACCCGGGCGGCGGATTCTCGATCGACATCCCTCTCACATGGGCCTACGCGCTGGACATCCAGGAGCGGTCGCTGCCGTCGAAGGCCTGGGCGCTGCTGCGCGCCCGCCGCGCTTTCCGTCGTGGGGCGCTCGCGATTCCCCCCTCGGAGGCGGTGCGCGTGGCGCGTGACGCGGACCCGCAGTTCTTCCGCGACTGGGTCGAGCACAGCGACCACGGCGACCCGTGGTGGGAGCCGATGCACTTCGCGCAGGATGTGGAGACCGTCCCGCCCGTCACGCTCGTCGCCGGATGGCAGGACCTGTTCCTGGTCGGTCAGCTGGCGGACTACGCCGCCCTCCGCGACGCGGACCGCCCGGTGCGCCTCATCATCGGCGACTGGGTGCATGGCGCTCCGGAGATCACCGTCATCGGGGTCCGCGAGGCGCTGCGCTCCTTCACTGCGGACGCGGCCACGAACGGCGTGCGCCTCGACGTGACCGGAGGCGGTGGGCGGCGGGAGCTTCTGAGCTGGCCACCGCCGCACACGGCGATGACCGTGACGCTCACCCCCGACGGGCGACTCGACCGGAGCGGTGCCGAGCACCCCGCCGCCGACCTGACGTACCGCTACGACCCTGCGGATCCGACCCCGGACGGCGGCGGACGCACGCTCAATCCGTTCTCTGCAGGACGACGCAGACAGCGCGTCCGCGAACGCCGGGACGATGTGCTCGTGTTCACCGGCGATCCGCTTCCGGAAGACCTGCTGGTCATCGGAGTGCCCGAGATCGCCCTGCCGTTCTCATCGTCGAATCCCCGAGCCGACCTGTTCGTGCGTCTCTGCGAGGTCGACACCCGGGGCGTCTCGCGGGCGGTCACCGACGGGTACCGACGGCTCTCCCCCGACGATGCGGGGATCGAGGCGGGCACCGTGCGGCTCGAACTCGCGCCCCTCGCCCACCGCTTCGCCGCCGGGTCGCGTCTGCGCGTGCAGGTGTCGTCCGGTGCCCACCCTCTGCATCTGCGCAACCCCGGCACGGACGATCCGGTGCGCGATCACTCGCGCCTGCTCGCCAGCGAACAGACCGTGCGTGTGGGAGGGACCGATCCTGCCACCCTCACCCTGCCCGCCGAGGTGACGGTCCCGACTCACGCGGGAGCCTCGTCACCCGCCGTTCACCGTCGCGTGCCACGATGACGGGATGCCCCTCGCCCGTCGCCTGACTCTCGCGGATGCGGTCGCCATCGGCCTCGGCTCGATGATCGGCGCCGGCGTCTTCGCGGTGTGGGCTCCCGCGATCGGCGTCGCAGGGAGCGGCATCCTCATCGCCCTCGCGGTCGCCGCCGTCGTCGCATACTGCAACGCCACCTCGTCGGCGCAGCTCGCCGCAGCGCACCCCGTCGCCGGTGGCACGTACGCCTACGCCCGCGCGGAGATCGGTCCCTGGTGGGGCTTCATCGCGGGGTGGAGCTTCGTGATCGGCAAGATCGCCAGCTGCGCGGCCATGGCCATGACCTTCGCCGCCTATGCGGCCCCGGCCGGATGGCAGGTGCCCGTCGCCGTCGCGGCGGTCGTGCTCCTCGCCGTCGTGAACTGCTTCGGTGTGACACGCACGGCCCTGGTCACCCGCATCCTCGTCGTGTGCTCGCTGCTCGGGCTCGCGGTCGCGGTCGGCTTCGGATTCGCGGCCACCCCGACCGCCTCTCCCACCCCGCTGCCCGATGCCACGGTCTACGGGGTGCTCCAGGGCGCCGGGCTGCTGTTCTTCGCATTCGCCGGCTACGCCCGCATCGCGACGATGGGCGAAGAGGTCGTCGATCCCGCGCGCACGATCCCCCGCGCCATCGTGTTCGCCCTGGGGGGCGCGGTCGTCGTTTATGCACTGGTCGGTGCGGTCGTCGTGCTCGTTCTCGGCGCCGATGTGATCGGTTCGACGGCGCCGCTGGTCGACCTGCTCACCGCCGCCGGCGCATCAGCGTGGACTCCGGTTCTTCGCGTGGCAGCGGCTGCCGCCTCGCTCGGCGCTCTCCTGGCGCTGCTGACCGGAATCGGCCGCACGACTCTGGCTATGGCTCGCGAGGGCGATGTTCCTCGATTCCTCGCGAAGATCGACCGGCGCCATCAGGTTCCGCAGCGCGCCGAGATCGCCATCGCCCTCATCGTGATCGCCATCGTGCTCGTCGCCGATCTGCGCGGCGCCATCGGTTTCTCGTCCTTCGGCGTGCTCCTCTACTACCTGATCGCGAATGCAGCCGCCTTCCGGCAGACGGGACGCGCACGACGCTACCCGCGAGCCCTGCAGGTGCTCGGAGCCCTCGGATGCCTGGTCCTGGTGAACACCCTGCCCGTGTTCGCGTCGCTGGTCGGAACCGCCGTGGTGCTCCTCGGTGTGGGATACCGGGTGCTGCGGCTGCGGTTCACTCGGGTGTGAGAACCGTGCGGGGCCTAGGCTCACCGCTCGGAGGTCAGCCGCTCGGAGGTCAGCCGCTCTGAGGTCAGCCGCTCGCCTCGGAGCGGTACGCCCGTGGGGCGATCCCGAGCACGGTCTGGAAGTCGCGCGTGAGGTGCGCATGATCCGCGTAGCCGAGCTCGGCGGCGATCGAGGCAAGATCGGCTCCCGGCTCCTCGCGCACACGCTGCGCCGCCTCCTGCAACCGCCGACGCCGGATCATCGCTGCGGGTGAGAGGCCGACGTAGCGGTGCGTCATCCGCTGCAGGGTGCGCACCGAGACGGCGAGCCTGGTCGCCGCCTCCTCCGGGGTGAACGCCGGGTCATCGCCCATCAGCACGTCCATCACCGCGTTGGCCTGGCGTGCAGGATCGCCGACCGGTGATGCGCGCTCCTCGAGCCAGCGGGAGAAAGCCTCGACCGCACGCTCTCTGTGCCTTTCGTCCGAGCCCATCGCCGAGACGACGGCATCACGAAGCGCGGTGACATCGCCGGCCTCGTGGTCGAGCACCCGCTCTCCGTCGACCAGGGATGACGGATCCTCGGTCAGCGCAGCGACCGCCGCCGGTCGCAGAAGTGCACCGACGGCCCATCCGCTCCCCTGCAGGTCGCGGTGCGACGCGCGGGTCGTCGCGCCCGACAGCGTCACAGCTTCCGCATCGACGACGAGGTTGAGGGCCGGATAGGCGACGATCTCCTGCTGCGAGGAGCGCCCTGGTGCGATGTCCCACTCCGGGATCCAGAACCATGCGACCAGATCCGTCACCGCCGACGGTGCCGGCAGCCGGTGGAACTGCGGCAGGCGAGCGGGATACAGCACACCACGGGTCGGATTCACCATGCGCCCAGCGTAGGGTCCACCGCCGACGCCCGAAGGCTGTCGCGGATCTTCAAGCCGCCGGCACCTCGCCCGGCCTAGCGTGGCGGCATGAGCAACGACGACACCACGACACACGACACCCCCACGACCGGCGCGAGCGGTACGTACACGACGAACGGCCGCCCCAACAGCGCCACCTCGCTCACTCCCTTCCTGGCGATCCCGGATGCGAAGCAGGCCATCGAGTTCTACCGCGAGGTCTTCGGCGCACGCGTCATCGACGTGACCGAGTTCGGCGGAGTCGTCGCCCACGCCGACCTCGACTTCGGTCTCGGCCTGCTCCAGCTCGGAGAGCCGAACGCCGAGTACCGCCTCGTGCGCTCGCCCGAGGGCGACGACGACTGCTACTCGATGGGGCTGTACGTCTCCGACGTCGATGCGGTCGTCGAGAAGGCCGTCGCCGCGGGAGCGACCGTGCGCGAAGCCCCGGCACCCTTCGTCTCGGGCGACCGATTCGCCAGCATCCGCGACCCGTTCGGGGTGCGCTGGTCGGTCATGACCCGTGTGGAGGACATCTCCGACGAGGAGAGCAGCCGCCGGGTGGCGGAATGGGCGGCCTCGTTCAGCGCGGCACCGGCGGACGGCGCGAGCTGAGCGATGCCTCAGCCGCACGGCACACCGCGGGAAGCAGCGCCTCGGCCGTGCGGCGATAGCCCAGCGCGCTCGGGTGGAAGCGGTCGAGGCTGAACATCGCCTCGGGCTCGTCGAAGAACATCGGTCCCACCGCTCGACGCAGATCGACCGGTTCGGCGCCCGCCCGCCGTGCCGTCTCGTCCTGGATCTCGGCGAGACGGCGGGACAGGCTGGAGGCGAGGCGGCGGAGAGGTTGCGGCACCGCGCGCAGCGCACCGAGGTCGGGGCAGGTGCCCACGACGACCTCTGCCCCTCTCTCACGCAGCCGGCGGATCGTGTCGTGCAGGTGCTGTGCGGACAGCGCCACGGGCAACCGGTGCGTCACGTCGTTCCCTCCGACGACGATCACGGCCACGTGCGGACGGTAATCCGTGGGCAGGGCATCGAGCTGGCCGGGGAGATCGGGCGACTCCGAGCCGACGACGGCCACCGTGCGCAGCCGCACCGGCCGATGCATCCGGCGTCCCGTCGCCTTCGCCAGCCGCCCGCCGAGGGTCTCCTTGCGATGCTCGGCCCCGAGGCCTGCGGCGATCGAGTCGCCGAGTACGAGCAGTTCGAGGGGCTCTCCGTCGAGACCTCGACGCCAGAGGCGATCCGCATCGAGCGCTTCCTCGCCCAGCGGCTTCCCGATCCGGCGTCGTGCGAGCGCCGCCTGCTGCCGGAGCACGAGACGGAGGCCGACCAGGAGCGCGACGAGTGCCACCCCGACCAGGACAGGCGGCACGACGACGAGGTTCCGAACGCGACTCACGCCCCGATTCCACCCCGACATCGTGAACGCGGCGTGAACGGGAGCAAGGACGCCCCGTCATTCCGGGTGCACCTGTCGGGACTTCGTGCGGATGTCGGGCAGAGCCACGGCGATTCCCCCGACATCCGTGCATCCGCCCGACAGATGTCCCGGCGCGGCGGACCGGACCGGTCAGGACAGCGGCTTGAGCTCCAGCTCGCCGGTGCCGGCGGAGACGGTCGCGAAGGCGGTGTAGCCGTCGGCCGCCGAACGCTCGAGCAGCGCCTTGACGTTCTTGGTGCGTCGCTCGAGCCGCACCCTCGCGCCCCCTGCGATCAGCGCCGCCTTGTGCCGGACGAGCTCGTGCACCGGAACGTCGGCATCGTGGATGAGCACGACGGCATGTGCGGTCGCATCGGCCTCGTCGGCGATCAGGTCGACGAGGCGTTCGAAGCCGAGCGAGAAGCCCACGGCGGGAACCTGCTGTCCGAGGAAGCGGCCGATCATGCCGTCATAGCGACCGCCACCGCCGAGCGAGTAGCCGACCGAGGGGTGCGCGAGCTCGAAGATCGTGCCGGTGTAGTACCCCATGCCGCGCACGAGGAACGGATCGAAGACCAGGGGGATGTCGGACTGCCCCCGCCCCGCGGCGACCGCCTCGCCGATTCCGACGAGGTGCTCGACCAACTCGGTCGGGGCGCCTTCGGGGAGCGCCTTGCGGATCTGCCGCTCGCCGAACGGGGTGTACTCCATGGTCTGCGGGCGACGCAGGAACGCATCGAACGCGTCGGCGGCTGCGGTGGAGGCGCTGCGCTCACGCAGCTCGGCCGCCACACCCTCGGGCCCGATCTTGTCGAGCTTGTCGATCGTGATGAGCACCCCGGGGCGCTCCTCGGCGGTGAACCCGAAACTGTCCAGCATCCAATCCAGCACCCGACGGTCGTTGATCCGCACGGTCGCACCGTCGAGACCGAGCGCGTCGACCGCGTCGAGCGAGGCGACCATCAGCTCGGCCTCGGCGCGCGACGAGTCATCTCCCATGATGTCGATGTCGCACTGCACGAACTGGCGGTAGCGCCCCTTCTGCGGGCGTTCGGCGCGCCAGACCGGACCGATCTGGATCGAGCGGAACACCGTGGGCAGCTGGCCGCGGTTGCTGGCGTAGAAGCGCGCGAGCGGCACGGTCAGGTCGTAGCGCAGGCCGAGGTCCGAGAGGGCGGCCGGGTCGTCGGCGGCAGCGCGGATCGCGTCGGCGTCGAGGCCGCGGCGCAGGATGTTGTACGACAGCTTCTCGTTGTCGCCGCCGATGCCGGCGTGCAGGCGGTCGTAGTCCTCGACGACGGGCGTCTCGATCTCGTCGAATCCATGCGCGCGGTAGCGCTCGCGGATGACGGAGAGCACGCGCTCACGGCGGGCCTTGTCGGCGGGGAGGATGTCGCGCATGCCGCGCGGCGGGTTCACGGTAGCCACGGTTCCATCTTCCCAGGTCTGCCGACGCCCCCGTGCCGGGATCAGGATGCGGCTTCGGCGGCCCGCACGTCGTCTTCCAGTACGCGCAACCGCTCGCGCAGCGCCCGCTCGGCATCCCAGCCCTGCGCACGCGCCGTCGCCACCAGTGCCAGGAGCGCCTCACCGAGCTCGTCCTCCGATGCCGGGGCGGCGGCGGACTCCACCGCGACGCCCACTCCCGCCGCGCGACCGGCGAGCTTCTGGGCGAGCGCGAGCGCCGGCATCCCCCGCGGCACACCATCGAGCACGCTGCGGCGGGTGCGCTTCTCCGCCGCCTTCGCGGCGTTCCAGTGCACCAGCACCTGCTCCGGCGTCTCGGCCACCTCGCCGGCGAACACATGCGGATGCCGACGCACCATCTTCTCGGTGAGCGTGCGTGCCACGTCGTCGATGTCGAAGGGATCGTCCGGGTCCTGTGCCGCGATCGCCGAATGGAACAGCACCTGCCAGAGCAGGTCCCCCAGCTCCTCGCGGAGGTCGTCGCGGCTGCCGCTCTCGACGGCGTCGATCACCTCGTGCGACTCCTCGATCAGGTACGGCACGAGGTCACGGTGTGTGATCCGCTGCGACCATACGCAACGCTCCCGGACGGCGTGCATGGTTTGGGCTGCCTGACGCAGCGGATCGGCAGCTTCCGCGGCGGCCGGGGACTCAGAGCTCACGCTTCCTCCTTGCATCGACCCGGCCGGAAGCGGCGAGGGCCGGAACATTCCTCACGACGATGCGGACGCGACCCGACGGTACCAGCGCGCCCGCAGGGAGACGATGATCCCGGAGAACACGAGAGCGATCAACGACCCCACGAGCACACCGAGGATCGCCTGGTCCCTGATGCCGCCGTCGTCGGCGAAAGCGAGGTTCGCCAGCAGCAGCGAAACGGTGAAGCCGATGCCGCCGAGGGCACCGGCGGCGAGGATGTCGGCGAACGGCAGCGCAGGATCGGCGCCCTTCGGACGGATGCGCATCGCGAGCCAGCCGAACAGCGAGATGCCGATGATCTTGCCCACGGGCAACGCGACCACGATCGCCCAGAACGCCGGCGACAGCTCGGTGATCGAGACGGCGGGGATCACCACGAACGCCGCGACGAAGGCGAACAGCGGCAGGATGGCGCCGTTCACGGTCGGCTCGAGTGCATGCCTGGTGCGCCCGGCGGGCACGGGCGACATCACGAGACCGAGCAGCACGCCGGCGATCGTGGCGTGGATACCGGAGGAGGCGACCAGACCCCAGGTGATCACGCCGACCAGGGCCATGGCGACGGCGATCAGCGGGTGGCCCTTGGCGTGCAGCAGTCTGCTCAGCGCCCAGAAGACGGCAACGCCGACGATCGCGAGCCCGAACAGCAGCCACTGCACGTCATCGGCGAACAGCACGGCGATGAAGATGATGCCGATGATGTCGTCGAGGATCGCGAGGGCGAGCAGGAAGACGCGGACGCGCGAGGGCAGACCCTTGCCGAACATCGCCAGCACACCGAGCGCGAACGCGATGTCGGTCGCCGTAGGGATGGGCCAGCCCGGAGCCGTCGTGCTGTCGCCGCCGGCGATCAGCAGGTACACCGCGATCGGGACCAGCACGCCGCCGGTCGCCGCGATGGCGGGCTGCACGGCCTTGCGCGGGGAGTCGAGCTCGCCGTGGGTCAGCTCGTGGCGCAGCTCGATGGCCACGACGAGGAAGAAGACGGCGAGAAGGCCGTCGGACACCCAGTGCGCGATCGACAGATCCAGGGCGGTGCCGGGGATCGCGATGTGGAGATCGAGGAAGGCGGCGAGCGCGTCGTGCGTCGGCAGGTTCGCGAGCAGGAGTCCGAGGCCGGCCGCGATGAGGAGGAGGACGGCAGGGAACTGCTGCCCGCGGAGGGGGTTCGCTGAGATGCGCATTCCCCCCATCGTAGGTCGCCGACAGGCCTCGGCGCCTCTCGTCATCGCCCGATCGCGAAGCAGATCGTCATGCGTGCAGGACACTCCTCTGACGAGGGATACTCTCGAAGTGTGACCCCCGCACACTCCTTCTCCGAGCCCACGAACACCGAGGCCATCCGCGTGATCGGCCGATTCGAAGCCGGCCGCGGCATCCCCGATGCCATGCGCACCGATGTCAGGATGCTCGGGCAGCTGCTCGGGCAGGTGCTGCGCGAAGCCGGCGGCGACGACCTCTTCGAAGACGTCGAACGGCTGCGTCTGGCGACGATCCAGGCCTATGACGAGGAGACCTCCGACGCCTTCGAGCGCGCGGCGGCGATCGCCGAGTCGTTCACGGTGGCTCGGGCCGACGAGGTCGCCCGCGCGTTCACCTGCTACTTCCACCTCGTGAACCTCGCCGAGGAGCACCAGCGCGTGCGCGTGCTGCGCGAGCGCGCCGGACAGCCGGGCCGGGAGGACGCCGCCGACACCGTCGCGACCGCGTACGCGCGGCTGCGCACCGAGGTCGGCGACGACGAGGCCCGCCGCCGACTGGAGGGGCTCCGCTTCCACCCGGTCTTCACGGCGCACCCCACCGAGGCCCGCCGACGCGCGGTGTCGTCGAGCATCCGCCGCCTGTCCGAGCTGCTCACGCAGCACGATGCCGCGAGCGAGGGCGGCTCGGAGGAGCACCGTGCCCGCCGCCGGATGCTGGAGGAGATCGACACCCTCTGGCGCACGGCCCCGCTGCGGTCGCAGAAGCCCTCCCCGACCGACGAGGTCCGCACCGTGATGGGGGTGTTCGACGAGACGCTCTTCACGACGGTGCCGCACGTGTACCGCCGCATCGACGATGCGCTCCGCGGAGAGGACTCCGGCGCCACCGCCCCGGTCGTTCCCGCCTTCGTGCGGATCGGCTCCTGGGTGGGCGGCGACCGCGACGGGAACCCCTTCGTGACGGCATCCGTGACCCGCGAGGCCTCGCAGATCGCGGCCGACCATGTGCTGCGCGGTCTCGAGCGCGCGCTCGATCGCATCGGCCGCACCCTCACTCTCGCCTCCGACGACACTCCGCCCAGCGTCGAGGTCACGGCGCTGTGGGAGCGGTTCGCCGCGGCGGAGCCGAACCTGGCGGCCGAACTCGCCACCCGCTCGCCCGACGAGCCGCACCGTCGCGTGCTGCTGGTGCTGGCGCGTCGCGTCGCCGCGACCCGTCACGGTGACAGCACTCAGGCGTACTCGCGTCCTGAGGAACTGCTCGCGGATCTGCGCGCGGTGCAGTCCTCGCTCGCGGACGCCGGAGCGAAGCGGCACGCGTTCGGCGGTGTGCAGCACCTGATCTGGCAGGTCGAGACCTACGGCTTCCACCTCACGGAGCTCGAGGTGCGCCAGCACTCCCAGGTGCACGCGAAGGCCCTGGCCGAGCTCGATGCCGGCGAGGCCATCAGCGCGCAGACCGAGGAGGTGCTGGAGGTGTTCCGCGCGATCGCGGACATCCAGAACGACCGTGGCCTGCGCGCCGCCGGGCGCTACGTCGTCTCCTTCACCCAGGCGGCTTCCGACCTCGCGAACGTGCACCGTCTCGCCCGCTACGCGCTCGGTGACGACGCCCCGGTGCTCGACGTGGTGCCCCTGTTCGAGACGTTCGCCGATCTGCAGGCGGCACCCGGCATCCTCGCGGAGGCCGTGACGTTCCCCGAGTTCCGCGAGCGCATGGCCGCCACCGGCAATCGGCTCGAAGTCATGCTCGGCTACTCGGACTCGTCGAAGGACGTCGGCCCCGTCGCCGCGAACCTCGCCCTGTACGAGGCGCAGGAGAAGATCGCACGGTGGGCGCAGGAATCCGACATCGAGCTGACCCTCTTCCACGGTCGCGGCGGTGCGCTCGGCCGCGGCGGCGGGCCCGCCAACTCCGCGATCCTCGCGCAGCCTCCGCACTCGGTCGACGGCCGGTTCAAGCTCACCGAGCAGGGCGAGGTCATCTTCGCCCGCTACGGCGAGCCCGCGATCGCCATGCGGCACATCGACCAGGTCGCGGCGGCGACGCTGCTGGCCTCCTCCCCCACCGAGGAGGAGCGCACGAGCCGGGCGGCCGCCCGCTATGCCGAGGTCGCCTCGATCATGGACGCGGCCTCCCGGGAGCGTTTCTTCTCGCTCGTGAAGGCGGAGGGCTTCGCCCCCTGGTTCGCCACCGTGACCCCGATGGAGGAGATCGGGCTGCTGGCTCTCGGCTCCCGCCCCGCCCGCCGGGGGCTCTCAGTCGAATCGCTGGAAGACCTGCGGGCCATCCCGTGGGTGTTCGCCTGGACGCAGGCCCGCATCAACCTGGCCGGATGGTTCGGACTCGGCACCGCCCTGGACGCGGTCGGCGACGAAGAGCTGCTCGTGGAGGCGTACCGGGAGTGGCCGCTGCTTCGCACCATGATCGACAACGTCGCGATGAGTCTCGCCAAGACCGACGAGCGCATCGCCCGTCAGTACCTGGCCCTCGGCGACCGCGACGATCTGGCACAGCTCGTGCTCGACGAGCTCGCGACCACGCGGCGCTGGGTGATCCGTCTCACCGGGGGCGAGAGCCTGCTCGAGAACAAGCCCGTGCTGCAGCGCGCCGTGCAGCTGCGCAGCCCCTACGTCGACGCGCTCTCGCTGCTGCAGCTGCGCGCGCTGCGGGCCCTCCGCTCGGCCGCAGAGGATCCGACCGGCTCCGGCGCCGACCCGGAACAGCAGCGGCTGCTGCTGCTGTCCGTCAGCGGTGTGGCCGCCGGCCTGCAGAACACCGGGTGACCGACGTCGCCACCGACCGAGCGGGAACCCTCGCTTTCGGTGCCCACTAGAGTGAAATCTCTGCCGGATCCGGCACAGCCTCACGCGACACGATCGCCTGCACCACCATCCCCCACCAGAAAGCTCTTCCGCGTGACCGCTACGTCTCCCGTCGACTTCCATCCGCTCGCCGCATCCGTGCAGCCCGTCTTCGACACGGTGCTCTCCCGCAGCCCCTACGAGCCGGAGTTCCACCAGGCCGTCCACGAGGTGCTGCACTCGATCGCACCTGTGCTGGAGCGCCACCCGGAATACGTCGACGGCGGCATCCTCGAGCGACTCGTCGAGCCCGAGCGCCAGATCCTCTTCCGCGTGCCGTGGATCGACGACGCCGGCAGGCTGCAGGTCAACCGCGGCTACCGCATCCAGTTCTCCTCCGTGCTCGGCCCGTACAAGGGCGGACTGCGCTTCCACCCCTCGGTGAATCTGTCGATCATCAAGTTCCTCGGTTTCGAGCAGATCTTCAAGAACGCGCTCACCGGCCAGGGCATCGGCGGCGGCAAGGGCGGCTCCGACTTCGACCCGCACGGAAAGTCCGACGCCGAGGTCATGCGCTTCTGCCAGTCGTTCATGAACGAGCTCTACCGTCACCTCGGCGAGCACACCGATGTGCCCGCGGGCGACATCGGCGTCGGCGGCCGCGAGATCGGCTACCTCTTCGGCCAGTACCGCAAGGTCACCAACCGCCACGAGTCCGGCATGTTCACCGGCAAGGGGACGGGGTGGGGCGGTGCAGAGGTGCGCACCGAGGCCACCGGGTACGGCGCGGTGTTCTTCGCGCAGGAGATGCTCGCGGTGCACAGCGACTCCCTCACCGGCAAGCGCGTGGGCATCTCGGGATCGGGCAACGTCGCGATCTACGCGATCCAGAAGGCCACCCAGCTCGGCGCCACCGCGGTGACGGCCTCGGACTCCTCCGGCTACGTCGTCGACGACGCCGGGATCGACCTCGATCTGCTGCGTCAGATCAAGGAGGTCGAGCGTGCCCGCATCGTCGAGTACGCCAACCGCCGCCCGAGTGCCCGCTTCGTCGAAGGCGGCAGCGTGTGGGAGGTCCCGGTCGACATCGCCGTCCCCTCCGCCACCCAGAACGAGGTCGGCCTCGCCGATGCCCAGGCCCTGATCGCGAACGGCGTGCGCGCCGTGTCCGAGGGCGCGAACATGCCGTGCGTGCCGGATGCGGTCGAGGCGTTCCAGAAGGCCGGTGTGCTGTTCGCCCCCGGAAAGGCCGCGAACGCCGGTGGCGTCGCCACCTCCGCGCTCGAGATGAGCCAGAACGCCTCACGTCAGCGCTGGAGCTTCGGCGACAGCGAGAACAAGCTGCGCGAGATCATGGCCGACATCCACGATGCGGCCTTCGACGCCGCGGAGCGCCACGATGTCGCGGGCGACTACGTCGCCGGAGCCAACATCGCCGGCTTCGAGCGCGTCGCCGCGGCGATGCTCGCCCAGGGTGTCATCTGACCCCTTCCTCGACACAGGTTCCTCGACACGAGAAGAGCCGCCTCCCTTCCGGGGAGGCGGCTCTTCTCGTGTCGGGATGTCGGGTCAGCTCTCGTCGACCGGCACCTTGACGACCTTGTTGTATCCGGTCACCGCCTGGTTCTCGTCGAAGGCGACGACCTTCTTGCGGAAGCCCTTCGTGATGATGGCGAGGTAGACGACCCCGATCGCGGTCCACACCAGGCCGCCGCGCAGGGCGTCCTCGTGCAGGTTCGCCCAGAGCAGACCGGTGAGCACCATGCCGATACCGGGCATCACGATGAAGCTGAAGATGTCGCCGGGAGTCTTGCGACGGCCCTTGCGGATCGCGAACCACGCGATCACCGAGATGTTGACGAAGGTGAAGGCGATCAGCGCGCCGAAGTTGATCCACGCGGCGATCAGCTCGAGGGTGAACGGGATGGCCAGCAGCGAGATGGCGCCGACCAGCACGATGTTGAAGGTCGGGGTGTGGGTGCGCGGGTTGATGTAGCCGAACGCCCGCTGCGGCAGCACGTTGTTGCGACCCATCACCAGCAGCATCCGCGACACCGAGGCGTGCGAAGCCAGGCCGGAGGCGAGGGTGGCGCAGAAGCCGGCCGCTGTCAGCACCGCCATGAGCACGGGGCCGCCGACCAGGTTGCCGATGACCGGCAGCGTGGAGTCCTCGACGAACTGCATGTCGCCGCCCGGCGCGAACTCGTTCCAGTCGGGGAAGCGCAGCTGCGTGAGGTAGCCGGAGATGAGGAAGATCGCGCCTCCCAGAAGCACCGTCAGCAGGATGGCCTTGGGCATGATCTTCGGGTCCTTGGCCTCTTCCGCGTACATCGTCACGGCGTCGAAGCCGATGAACGAGAAGCACACGATCGTGGCGCCCATCAGCACCGCACTCATCGTGGCGCCGTCGTGGAAGAACGGGGTCATCGAGGCCACGGTCGCGGCACCCTCGCCGCGCATCAGCTGTGCGATCACCATCACCACGAAGACGACCATCACGATGATCGAGAAGATGAGCAGGATCATGTTCAGGTTCGAGGTGCCGCGCATCGTGAGGTAGATGATGCTCGTGACGAGGATGCAGTACAGCACGACCCAGATCCACCCGGGGATCTCGGGGAAGAGCGCCTCGAGATAACTGCGGATGATGAGGCAGTTCACCATCGGCAGCAGCACGTAGTCGATCAGCGACGTCCAACCGACCATGAAGCCGAGGTTCGGATGGATCGACTCGCGCACGTAGGTGTAGGCGGATCCGGCACTCGGGATCGCGCTGGAGATCTTGCCGTAGCTGATGGCGGTGAAGACCATCACGACCAGCGCGACCAGGTACGCCGCCGGAACGACGTTGTCGGTGTCACGGGCGACCATGCCGAAGGTGTCGAAGACGACCGTCGGTGTCATGTAGCCGAGCCCGAGCCCGACGATGGCCCACAACCCCAGATTTCGTCGGAGCGTCCCTCCGCCTTGCGCCAGCGGCTTCGTCTTCGTTGCCATGGGTACTCCTCGGGGAACAGCGCATGGGTCGGACTTCGGATCGTCCGACGCTGAGGAACAGTATGGACCGGAGGTAATCGCCAGCGCTACGACGAATTCGGTTCGAAATACGCTTTTAACAATCCGATGGACAGCGGGATTCGAAGATGAGGGCCCGAGTCACCACCCTTCGGTCAGCACCCTGTCCAGCATCGCGACGACATGATCGGCACTGTGCGCCGTGAGGCACAGCGGTGGTTTGATCTTCAGGACGTTGGACCGCTCGGATGTCGTCAGCACGATCACACCGAGTTCACGCATCCGCTCGCAGATCGCCGCGGCCTCGGCGGCCGCCGGCTCCATGGTGTCGCGGTCACGGACGAGTTCGACACCGAGATACAGCCCCTCGCCATGGACGACGCCGATCAGCGGATGCCGGTCGGCGAGGCCCCGAAGGCCCTCGGCGAGGCGCGCGCCGATCACTGCCGCGTTGTGCTGCAGTCCGTCCTCGGCCATCGCATCGAGCACCGCGATGCCGACCCGGCAGCTGAGCGTGCTGCCGCCGGCGGAGGAGAAGAACTGGCCCTGCGTCGACAGCGCGTCCGCGATGCGCTTCGAGGTGATGACCCCGCCGATCGGGAATCCGTTGCCCATCGGCTTCGCGATCGTGATGATGTCGGGCACCACCTCTGCGAGCTCGAACCCCCAGAAGGCGGACCCCATGCGCCCGAAGCCGACCTGCACCTCATCGGCGATGCACACCCCGCCCGCCGCCCTGATCTGCGCGTAGGCCCCGGCGAGATAGCCGTCGGGGAGCACCACGCCCCCCGCATTGCCGAGGATCGACTCGCACAGGAACGCCGCGACCTCCCGTCCCTCCTCCCGCAGCCGATCGAGATCGGTCGCGAGGTCGGCGAGATAGGCGCCGGCGACGTCCGCACCCCGGTACGTGCCGCGGAAGCGGTTGGGCACATCGGCGATGTGCACCCAGTCGGGGCGCGTGGCGAGCGCGAAGGGGTTGTCATAGGCGCTGGTGGTCACCGCATCGCTCGCCATCGTCCAGCCGTGATAGGCCTCTCGCAGCGCGACGACCGTGCGACGACCGGTCGCCGCCTGCGCCAGACGGATGGCGAGATCGACCGCCTCCGAGCCGCTGTTGACCAGCAGCACCGTGTCGAGGTCGCTGCCTTCGGGCATCAGGGCGAGAAGTCGTTCGCTGTACTCCGCGAGGTCGCGGAACAGGAAGCGGGAGTTCGTGGCGAGGGTCCGCAGCTGGCGGTCCGCGGCGTCCGCGACCTTCGGATGGGCGTGGCCGAGACCTGCGACGTTGTTGACCATGTCGACGTACGTGCGCGCGGTGGTGTCGATCAGGTGGTGCTGCCAGCCGCGTTCGATCTGCGGGGGACGCTCGTAGTAGCGCTCCTGCGCCGCAGCGAAGATCCTCTCGCGACGGCCGAGCTCCGCCGCGGCATCGTCGTGCTGCGTGAAGGAGGGCAGCCCGAGGACGGGTGCGGGGTCGGCGGTCAGCCGACTCCACGCCGGGACGCGGTCGGGGGCGACCAGGGCTGCACCGTCCGCCTGTTGCTCCGGAGCATCGTCTCGCCGGATGCCCACCGTCAGCCGCCGCGGTTCGAAAGCTGCGGCGAGCCACCCCACGGTCTCGCCGGCGCCCACAGGACGCTCACGGCGCTCCTCCGCATCGAGTCCCGTGATCTCGAGCACCCAGTCGTGGCCGCGGCCAGGACCGTCGAGGTCGAGGATGAGCCGAGCGGTCCCGCCCCGTTGCGTCACACGCCCACTCGCGGGCGCCGCCACCCGCGCCCGTGGCCCCGGAGGGAAGTGCAGTTCGCAGGCGGTCGCCCAGGTCTGCCCCGCCTCTGCGTCGTCGACGCGCGCTCGCGTCAGCCGGAACGCGCCGTACGGCATCACCGCCACGGCGACCCCGAGCTCGATCGCCTCGGCGATCAGCTCCTCCTCCGCGTCCTCCCGGAGCCAGCGCCCGCCGTCGAGGGCTGCGGACTCGACTCCGGGATCGATCACGGCGACGCGGCCGGTGAGATCCGGCAGCAGCGAGGCGAGAGGGGCGACCTCCGCCTCCGCCGCCAGATCCGCCGCATCGAAGCCGCCTTCGTCGATTCCGACCGCGACGAGCACGTGCTCGGTCATCTCGACCAGCGGCAGCAGGGTCGCGGCGTCGAAGATCGCCTGCTCGCCCGCGATCCGCTCCCGCGCGTAGTCGTTGTCGCCGTCGATCTCGAGCTGACGCCACCCGCTCGCCACCAGCAGCGCGGCGCGCAGCACCACGAGAGGCCAGACCGCTCTGGCCTCCGCCACGCTCAGCGGGGCATCCCGGTGGAAGGCGGCGATCGTCTCGATCACGCGCAGCGGCCGCTCCGGCTCGTGGTGCAGCATCGACGATGCGCACACCGCGAGCTCGGCCACGCGCCATCCGAGTCCGAGATCGCCCAGATCGAGGACCGTGTGCGGATGCAGGCGGGAATCGTCGCCCCGCGTGCCCATCACGTTGTCGTCGGTGAGGTCGCCGTGGATCGCCTGCACCGGAAGGCCCGCGGCGAGCGGGGCGAGAGCGGCATCCGCCTTCGCCGCCGCACGCAGCACGCGCCCTCGCAGTGCGGCGTCGGCGATGGACGGTGCGAGTGCCGTGGTCTGCTCGTGCGCGACGCGCATGTCCCACATCTGCGGGCGATAGAGACCGGGATGACCGAGGGGCGCCAGCGCATTCACGGAAGCGGCGGCGAGCGCGCCGAACTCGGCGAGCACCACCGGGGCGAGATACCCCGCATCCACCAGCGGCTCCCCCGGGGCGAACTCGCTGCGCCGCACGGCGAATCCCTTCCAGCGCTGGGTGAGCGCACCGTCGAGACCCGGGAGCACCGCCGGCACGCGGACCCCCGCGTCGCGGTAGGCGTCGAGGGCGGCATGCTGCGCGTCGCGCGCCGCATCACCGAACACCGCGTTGTCGATGCGCAGCACGCTCTTCGCGCCGTCCTCCGCCGTGAGGAGGAAGTTCCGGTCCTGATTGCTGCCGAGCTCCTGCGCGCTCGCCGTGATCCCATAGCAGTCCAGGGCGATGCGCGCGGCATCAGCCGTGCTCACGTCGGGGCGGACCAGGCCCACTCCGCCCGTCATGCGCGGTGCTGCCGGTGGTGCGCGCCGTCGATGCTCACGTCGTGCGCATGCCGTGCGAGCGACGTGCCGTAGCGCTCGGTCAGCTGCACCATCAGGTCGGGGGTGTCGCGGTCGACACCGAACACATGCCCAGGGAAGTCGAGATCGGGCTGCGCCGCCGCGATCTCGGCCTCACGATCCGGCGAGAACAACTGCGCGGGGTCGCCGACGGCCACCCAGCCGATCGGGACGACGGTGCCCTCCGGCAGCACGGCACGACGGAGCACGATCGCATTGACGCGCACCTCGCAGCGCGGCCCGATCAGCGCACCGTTGAACAGTCGCGACCCCGAGGCGAGGAACGTCTCCTCTCCGACGGTCGCGCCCGCGATGCTGGACAGCGTGCCGATCAGGGTGTGCGACCCGATGTGCACGGCGTTCGCCGCCGTGGCGCGGATGAGCGCGTTCTCCATCACGATGACGTGCTCACCGAGGGTGATCGCTCCTCCCTCGGCGGTGATCACGGCGCCGTGCAGCACCTGGCAGCCCGGCCCGATCTCGACGTCGCCGGAGATCACGGCGGTGGGGGCGATGACGGCGGTGTCATGGACGCGGGGCCGAGCCCCGAGGTGCTCGTACAACATGCCGCCAGACTAGTCCCGCGGCCGCGGCGGCGCGCTACTCGGACGCGGCCGGCTCAGGGAAGATCGCAGTGAACAGCTGACCGACCCATTCGAGCAGCTGCGCGTCGGGAAGCGGCTCGAGCCCCACGCCGACGGCGGCGGGGACCGTGGGCATCGGCACGACCAGCGCCTCTCCCCCTGCCACGAGCTTCGCCTTCGGGTAGAGCCGCTGCAGCCGTACCTTGATCGAATCCTCGAGCCGGGCGGGCGCGATGCGCAGATTCGATCCCATCACCACGACGTCCGTCAGGCCCGCACGCGCGGCGCGCCGGCGCAGGCGCGAGATCGCCAGCAGCCCCTCGACCTCTTCCGGCGGCGTTCCGTACCGGTCGACGAGCTCTTCGATGACCAGGTCGATCGCGTCGTCCTTGGCCGTCGCCGCCGAGGCGGCGGAGAGCTTCTGGTAGGCCTCCAGGCGCAGCCGCTCACTGTCGATGTAGTACTCGGGGATGCGCGCGTCGAGGGGAAGCTCGAGACGCAGTTCCTGCCCCGTCTCGACCTCGTCGCCGCGGAAGGTCGCCACCGCCTCGCCGATCATGCGCAGGTAGAGGTCGAACCCGACGCCCGCGATATGACCGGCCTGCTCGGCGCCGAGCAGGTTGCCCGCGCCGCGCAGCTCGAGGTCCTTCAGGGCGACCTGCATGCCGGAGCCCAGGTCGTTGTTGACCGCGATGGTCTGCAGCCGGTCGGCGGCGGTCTCGCTCAGCGGCTTCATCTCGTCGTACAGGAAGTACGCGTACGCGCGCTCGCGCCCTCGCCCGACGCGCCCGCGCAGCTGGTGCAGCTGGCTGAGTCCGTACTTGTCGGCGCGGTCGATGATGATCGTGTTCGCGTTCGCGATGTCGAGACCCGTCTCGATGATCGTCGTCGAGACGAGCACGTCGAACTTGCGCTCCCAGAAGTCGTCGACGACCTGTTCGAGCTGGTGCTCGCCCATCTGTCCGTGCGCGACGGCGATCCTGGCTTCGGGCACGAGTTCGGCGAGCTCGCTCGCGACGCGCTGAATCGACTGCACGCGGTTGTGCACGAAGAAGATCTGCCCCTCGCGGAGGATCTCGCGACGGATCGCCGCGGCCATCTGCTTGTCGCTGCGCGGACCGACGAAGGACAGGATCGGATGCCGGTCCTCGGGCGGAGTCGCCAGCGTCGACATCTCACGGATGCCGGTCACCGCCATCTCGAGCGTGCGCGGGATCGGGGTGGCGCTCATGGCGAGGATGTCGACGTTGGTCTTCATCTTCTTGAGCGCGTCTTTGTGCTCGACGCCGAAACGCTGCTCCTCGTCGATGATCATCAGACCGAGGTCTTTGAACATCACCTGGTCGGTGAGGATGCGGTGGGTGCCGATCACCATGTCGACGGACCCCTCCAGCAGACCCTGCAGAGTGAGCCGCGCCTCCTTGTCGGTCTGGAAGCGCGACAGCGGCCGCACCTTGACCGGGAAACCGGCGAAGCGCTCGGTGAACGTCTCGAGGTGCTGCTTCACGAGCAGCGTCGTCGGCACGAGCATCGCCACCTGTTTGCCGTCCTGGATCGCCTTGAATGCGGCCCGGACGGCGACCTCGGTCTTGCCGAAGCCGACGTCTCCCGAGAGCAGGCGGTCCATCGGGATGGGCCGTTCCATGTCGGCCTTGATCTCGTCGATCGTCTGCAACTGGTCCAGGGTCTCCGCGAACGGGAACGCCTCCTCCAGCTCGCGCTGCCATGGCGTGTCCGGGCCGAAGGCATGGCCCTTGGCGCTCATCCGCGCGGAATAGAGCTTCACGAGCTCGACCGCGATGTCGCGGACGGCCTTGCGGGCCTTGCCCTTGGCCTGCGACCAGTCGCTGCCGCCCATCTTCGACAGGGTCGGGGCCTCGCCGCCGACGTACTTCGAGAGCAGGTCGAGCTGATCCGTGGGCACGAACAGCTTGTCGCCCGGGTACCCGCGCTTGGACGGCGCGTATTCGAGCACGAGGTAGTCGCGGATCGACTTGGTGGCGTTGCGCCCGCCGGTGGACACCTCGCGCTGGGTCATCTCCACGAAGCGGCCGATGCCGTGGGTCGCGTGCACCACGAAGTCGCCCTGCTTGAGCTGCAGCGGGTCGACGACGTTCTTGCGCCGCGATGCGAGCTTCTTGACGACGCGCTGGTCGCCACCGATCGTGCGACCGTAGAACTCGTTGTCGGTGAGCACGGCGAGCTTCGCCTCGGCCACCTGGAAGCCGGCCTCGACGGATCCGGTGACCAGCGTCGCGACACCACCCTCCGGCGCCTCGGTGAGCGTCTCGACCACACGGGCCGCCAGTCCCCGGTCGGCGAGCACGTCGCGTGCGCGGTCGACCAGGCCGTGACCGGCGGCGATCACGACCACGCGCCAGCCGTCGGTGACCTTCGCCTCGACGAAGGAGATCGCGCCGTCGACGTTGCCGTGGAAGGAGGGGATGACGGCGGCGCCGAGGTTGGTGGCCTCCGCATCGCCTTCGCCGAGTCCGGCGCCGAACGGGCTGAGCCGCCACCACACGCCGCCCCGGTCGCGCACCACCTCGCGGAGGTCGGCGATCGTCAGGAAGTCACCGGCGCCCAGATCGATGGGCGCGGAGGCGCCGGAGGTGGCCGCGCTCCAGGCAGCATCCAGGAACTCGCGGTTCGTGTCGCCCAGGGTGATCGCACGTGCGGTCGCGCGCTCGGGATCGATGACCGCCGTGGCGCTCCCGGAGGGCAGATACTCGGCGAGCGACTTCAACGGGCCGGCGACGGCGGGCAGCAGCGACTCCATGCCCTCGACCGGGATGCCCTCGGCCATCTTCTCGAGCATTCCGGAGATCGCCGGGAAGCCGCCGACGAGCGCGCGGGCGCGCTCGCGGACCTCTGCCGTGAGCAGCAGTTCGCGGGTCGGAGGAAGGTCGACGCTCGCGACATCGCCCGGGAGCGAGCGCTGGTCGGCGACCGAGAACGCACGGATCTGGTCGATCTCGTCGCCGAAGAACTCGATGCGGTACGGGTGCTCGGAGGTGGGAGGGAAGACGTCGAGGATGCCGCCGCGCACCGCGAACTCGCCGCGCCGCGACACCATGTCTACGCGCGAGTAGGCGCGCTCGACCAGCTGCTCGACCACGCGGTCGAGTTCGTGTCCTCGGCTGCCGGCGGCGAGCTCGAGCGGGGCGATCTCGCCCAGGTTCCCCGCGATCGGCTGGAGAGCAGCCCGCACCGATGCCACGACGACGAGCGGGTGATCCCCCGACCACTCCGCGATCCGTCGCAGCGTCTGCAGGCGCTGCCCGACGGTGTCGGGGCTCGGGCTGAGGCGCTCGTGCGGCAGCGTCTCCCAGGCGGGGAAGGTGAGGATGTCGGCGTCGGGCAGATAGGCGTGCATCGCCAGCGCGAGGCTCTCGGCCCGCCTGCCCGTCGGCACGACGGCGAGGAGGGCGGCCGGGTGTCCTGCCGCCGTCCGCTTCTCGAGCAGGCCGGCGAGCGCCGGGGCGTCGAGCCCGTCGACCAGGCCGAGGTCGGCATCGGTGCGCGCCCAGCTGAGGGCGTCACGGTACAGAGACGCCTCTTCCAAGGCGCGCAGAATCCCCGGAACAGTCACCGGATAAGACTAGTCGCGCTCACGGACACTCCGGCCGCTGCCCCTGCCACGGGTGCGCACCTCAATAGGCTGTCGGGATGGATTCCGTCGCCCTCACCACCGAACGCCTCGTCCTGCGCCCCCCGACGGAGGGCGACATCGATGCGATCACCGTCGCCTGTCAGGACCCGGAGATCGGGCGCTGGACCACGGTGCCGAGCCCGTATGCACGCGAGGACGCCGAGGAGTTCGTGCGTCTCATCGCGGGGTGGTGGGCCGACGGCTCGGAGGTCGTCTGGGCGATGTACGCCGACGACCTGCTCGTGGGCATGATCGGTTTGCACAACATCGCCGACCACTTCACGGGCGCTGCCGCCGAGCTCGGCTATTGGGTGACGGCCGACGCCCGGGGCCGGGGGTATCTCACGGAGGCCGCCCGCGCGGTGCTCGACTGGGGCTTCGGCGAGCTCGGGCTCGTCCGCATCCGTTGGCAGGCCGTCGTCGGGAACATCCCCTCGGCCCGCGCCGCCCGCGCTCTCGGCTTCCGCTACGAGGGCCTCCAGCGGCAGGCGCTCACGAGCCCCCGCGGTCGCGACGACGGATGGATGGCCGCTCTGCTGCCGGACGACGACCGCACGCCGGTGGACTGGCCGGTGCTCTGAGGCGCGAGCGCACCGGGTACGAGCCCGAGGAGCGACAGGTCACCAGGTGACAGTGTCGGCGGCCGATGACAGGATGAACGCATGCCGGAGATGCCGGAGGTCCAGGGCCTGACCGCCTTTCTCGCCGAACGCGCCGTCGGGCGCACGATCACCCGCGCGACCGTCTCGGCGATCGCCGCGCTGAAGACCTACGATCCGCCGATCACCGCGCTGCAGCAGGCCACGATCACGGCGTCCGCTCGCCTCGGGAAGTTCGTGGTGCTCTCCTGCGGCGACGACCTGCACCTGGTGTTCCACCTCGCCAAGGCCGGGTGGCTGCGCTGGTACGAGACGCTCCCTGCGACGCTCATCAAACCCGGCAAGTCGCCCATCGCCCTGCGCGTCGCGCTCGACGACGGCAGCGGCTTCGACCTCACCGAGGCGGGAACGAAGAAGTCGCTCGCGGTCTACGTGGTGCGCGATCCGCACGACGTGCCCGGCATCGCGCGACTCGGCCCCGACCCCCTCGACTCCTCCTTCACCCGCGACGCGTTCGCGGCACTGCTCGAGGATCGGCGCATGCAGATCAAGGGGCTGCTGCGCGATCAGGCGGTGATCGCCGGCATCGGCAACGCCTACTCCGATGAGATCCTGCATGCCGCACGCATGTCGCCGTATGCGATCGCCGGAAAGCTCGACGATGCCGAGATCGACCGCCTGTTCACCGCCATGCGCGAGACGCTCGGCGAGGCGGTGGCCGCAGCCTCCGGCAAGCCCCCCGCCGACCTGAAAGACGCCAAGCGCCGGGGGATGCAGGTGCATGCACGCCGCGGCGAGGCCTGCCCGGTGTGCGCAGACACGGTGCGCAGCGTGTTCTTCGCCGACCGCTCTCTCGAGTACTGCCCCACATGCCAGACCGGCGGCAAGATGCTCGCCGACCGGCGTCTGTCCCGACTGCTCAAGTGACGGCGGGCGATCGGAGGGCACCGATCCATGTCTTGGAATGAAATCGGCGCAGACGCGTTGAGTACACTCAGAGCAACAACGTGCTCCGGGGTCGGTGGGAATCCGAACCGGCGGTGACAGTCCGCGAGCGTCTCGAGAGATCGGGATGCCGATCCGGTGGAATTCCGGGACCGACGGTGATGCGAGGGAGACCTCGCTAGTCCGGAAGGGAGGCAGCACGAGACGCATCCGTGCGTCCGTTCCGCCACCCCTGTCTGACCCCGGAGCCTCAGAGGAGGACGACGGATGGCAGTGAACGCGGCAGAGCGAAACGCGATGGATCGCGCGCTCCACCTCGCCGCCCGAGGGCCGCGCGGGGCGAACCCGCAGGTCGGCGCGGTCATCCTCTCCCCCGACGGCACTGTCCTCGCCGAGGGCTGGCACCATGGCGCCGGCACCCCGCACGCCGAGGTCGACGCGCTCTCGAAGCTCGCCCCCGGCGAAGCCCGCGGCGCCACCGCCGTCGTGACCCTGGAGCCGTGCAACCACACCGGCCGCACGGGGCCCTGTGCCGTGGCGCTCATCGAAGCGGGGATCGCCCGGGTGGTCTACGCACTCGATGACCCCGGCGCCGTCTCGGGCGGCGGTGCGGAGCGTCTGCGGTCCGCGGGTGTCGACGTCGAAGCGGGCGAGCAGGCCGATGCCGCGCACGCCCTGATCGCCGGATGGCTCACGGCCCAGCGCCTCGGACGCCCGCAGATCACCGTCAAGTGGGCGCAGAGCCTCGACGGGCGCGCCGCCGCCGACGACGGCTCCAGCCAGTGGATCACGGGTCCCGCAGCCCGCGCCGACGTGCATCGCCGCCGCGCGGAGGCCGATGCCATCGCGGTCGGCACCGGAACCGTGCTCGCCGACGATCCGGCCCTCACCGCCCGCGACGGCGACGCCCTGCTGCCGCACCAGCCGATCCCGGTGGTCATCGGGTCGCGGCCCACCCCTGCCGACGCCGCGGTGCACCGGCATCCGCACTCCCCCCTGTTCTTCGACACGCACGATCTGCACACGGTCGTCGCCGACCTGCACGCCCGCGGGGTGCAGAGCCTGTTCGTGGAGGGCGGTCCGACGCTCGCCAGCGCCTTCCTCCAGGCCGGGCTCGCCGACCGCCTGCTCGTCTACATCGCTCCGGTGCTGCTCGGAGGCGGCCGCCTGGCCCTCACCGACATCGGTGTCGCATCCATCGGCGAGGCACGCCGCCTGACCATCGACGAATGGGTCCCCCTCGGGAGCGACCTGCTCGCGATCGCGCACCCTGCGCACGACGCACACCCGCGGCACGAAGGAGCAGCCTGATGTTCACCGGAATCATCGAGGAGATGGGCGAGATCACCGCGATCGCGCCCGCGGGCGACGGCTGGCGCCTGACCGTGCGCGCACCCCGCGCGGCAGCGGACGCCGTACACGGCGAGTCGATCGCGGTCTCCGGCGTGTGCCTGACCGTCGTCGGCTCGACCGCGGACACCTTCGACACCGACGTGATGAAGCAGACGCTCGACGTCGCCGCCATCGGGTCGGCGACGGTCGGCACCCGCGTCAACATCGAGAAGGCCATGCCGGTGGGGGCGCGACTGGGCGGGCACATCGTGCAGGGCCACGTCGATGGGGTCGGCGACGTGCTCGAGGTACGACCGGGCGCCCAGTGGAGTGTGCTGCGCATCAGCCTGCCCGCCGACCTCGCCCCGCTCGTCGTCGACAAGGGTTCGATCTCGGTCGACGGCACCTCGCTGACCGTGAGCGCGGTGAGCGCACCCGCAGACCCCTCCCCCTGGTTCGAGATCTCACTGATCCCGGAGACCCTGGCCGCGACCACCCTCGGCATCCGCGCCGTCGGCGACCGCGTGAACCTGGAGACCGACATCCTCGCCCGGCACGTCGAGCGCCTGCTCGCGTTCCGCGCCGCACCGGAAGGAGGCTCGCGATGAGCCTTTCCACGATCGCCGAGGCCCTGGAGGCGCTGCGCGCCGGGCGCCCCGTTCTCGTCGCCGACGACGAGAACCGCGAGAACGAGGGCGACGTCATCCTGTCGGCAGAGCTCGCGACGCCGGAGTGGGTGGCCTGGACGGTGCGCTGGTCGTCGGGATTCATCTGCGCTCCGATGCCGGCCGACCTCGCCGACCATCTGAACCTTCCGCCGATGGTGGCCGCCAGCGAAGACGCCCGCTCGACCGCGTACACCGTGAGCGTCGATGCCGCCCAGGGCGTCACCACCGGCATCAGCGCCCACGATCGCGCCCACACCCTGAACGTGCTGTCGAACCCGGAATCGACGTCGACGAGCATCATCCGCCCGGGGCACGTGCTGCCGCTGAGGGCTGTCGACGGCGGCGTGCGCGAGCGCAGCGGCCACACCGAGGCCGCCGTCGAGCTCATGAAGCTCGCCGGACTCCGACCCGTCGGCGCGATCGCCGAGGTCGTCGCGGAGGACGGCAGCATGATGCGCCTTCCCGGGCTGATCGAACTCGGTGCCCGTGACGGCGTGCCGGTGATCACCATCGAGCAGCTCATCGCTCACCTCAACGAGATCGACCCGGACGGAGCGACCCCGAGCGCGCACCGGGGCCGCCGGGTGAGTCTGCGTGCCGACGCCACGGTGCCCACCACGCACGGCACCTTCCGCTTCCTGGCCTACAAGGACCGCGTCACCGGCACCGACCACATCGCGGTCGTCTCGGGCGAGCTCAGTGAGACCGCGCTGGTGCGCGTGCACTCGGAGTGCCTGACCGGCGAGGCGTTCGGCTCGCTGAAATGCGAGTGCGGCCCCCAGCTCGACTCCGCGCTCGACGCGATCGAGAAAGAGGGCGGGATCGTGATCTACATGCGCGGGCACGAGGGGCGCGGGATCGGCCTCATCAACAAGCTGCGCGCGTACAGCCTGCAGGAGGAGGGCCTCGACACGGTCGATGCCAACCTCGCGCTGGGGCTGCCCGCCGACGCCCGCGACTACGCCGCGGCCGCCGGCATCCTCTCCGATCTGGGCGTGTCGAAGGTGCGTCTGCTGACGAACAACACCGACAAGGTCGCGCAGCTGCGTGAGCTCGGCCTCGACGTGATCGAGCAGGTGCCGCTGATCGTCGGAGTGGGACCCAACAACCATCAGTACCTGGAGACCAAGCGTGACCGCATGGGTCACATCATCGGCGAAGCGGAACTCGCAGAGGCGCTCGCCCACGGAGAGGACGACGAATGAGCGGCGCAGGAGCACCCGAGACCGGCAACATCGACGGACGAGGACTGAACGTCGTCATCGTCGCCGGCACCTGGCACGAGACGATCTCCAACGGCCTGATCGCCGGCGCGGAGCGTGTGCTGGATGAGGCGAAGGCCACGCACCGACTGGTGCGCGTGCCCGGATCATTCGAGCTCGCGATCGCCGCGCAGGCCGCGTTCGCCGGCGGAGCGGATGCGGTCGTCGCGCTCGGCGTGATCATCCGCGGAGGCACTCCGCACTTCGAGTACGTCTCGGCGGCGACCACCGACGGCCTCACCCGCGTCGCCCTCGATGCCGGCAAGCCTGTCGGATTCGGTGTGCTCACCCTCGACGACGAGCAGCAGGGTCTCGACCGCGCCGGTCTCGAAGGCTCCAAGGAGGACAAGGGCGCCGAAGCCGCCGATGCCGCGTTGCGGACGGCCCTGGTCACCCGGGAGCTGCGCGGCTGAGGTCAGCCTGCCCTTGCTAGCGCAGAAGGGTGCCGCACTCGTACGGTGAGGCCATGGAGACCCTCCGCCACATCGTGCTGTTCGTCCACCTCATCGGATTCGCCGTGCTCTTCGGCGCCTGGGCCGCCCAGGCATTCGGAGGCAAGCGGGAGTTCACCCGGCTGATGAACATCGGCATGGCGATCGCCGCGGTCGCCGGCCTCGCTCTCGCCGCACCGTGGGGGCTCTCCTACGAGCTCAACTACGTCAAGGTCGGCGTCAAGCTCGTGATCCTGCTCGTCATCGGCGCCCTGCTCGGTATCGGCCTGGCTCGTCAGCGCCGCGGAGCAGACATCCCGTCGGCGGTGTTCTGGCTGGTCGGCATCCTCACCGCGGCCAACGCCGCGATCGCCGCGATCTGGCGCTGACCGCAGGATCCCGCGGCCTGAGCGCTTCCGCAGCAGCGCGCGGAGTGAGTCGACTCAGCGCTTCCGCGGTGCCGCCGTGCTCTCGCGCACGATGAGCTCGGTGGCCACCAGCGGGGTCTGCTGCCGTTCGACGCCGTCGAGTTCCGCGAGGAGCGCGTCCACCGCGAGCGCTCCCACACGCTCCGGGTGCTGCTGCACCGTCGTCAGCGGCGGCCACAGCTGCGCGGCATCGGGCAGGCCGTCGAACCCGACGATGCTGACGTCTTCCGGAACGTCGCGCCCGACCTCGCGGAAGGCGCGCAGCACTCCGATCGCCATCTGGTCGTTCGCCGCGAACACGGCGGTGACCCCGTCGATCTCGCGCAGTTCCACACCGGCTGCGTAGCCGGATGCAGCGGTCCAATCGCCCGACAGAGGAGCCGGGACATCACGTCCGTGCCCTTCCAGGGTCTGCTGCCAGGCTTCGCGCCGACGCTCCGCGGAGTACGAGCGCGCGGGGCCGGCGACATGCCACACCGTGTCGTGCCCGAGCCCGAGCAGGTGCTCGGTCGCCAGACGCGCACCCTGCGCCTGGTCGGTGTCCACGAACGGGTGGGTGTCTCCGCGGTTCGAGTCGACGAACACGACCGGAAGCGCGTCGGGGATCTCGATGTCGGCCTCGTCGAGCTGATGAGCCTCGATCACGATGATGATGCCGTCGACCGCGTGTTCCTCCAGTCGTCGGAATGCTCCGGCCACCGTCTCACCGGCACTGGATTCGACGGGGATGAGGGTGAGGGCGTAGCCGAGCTGGGCGGCGCGTACGGCGATCGCATCGAGCGTGCGCTGGTTGCCGTACGAGCTGAACGAGAACATCACGACACCGATGGTGCGGAATCGCCCTGATCGCAGCGCTCGAGCGGCACTGTTGGGTCGATAGCCGAGGCTGTTCATGGCCGCTTCGACGCGCTCGCGCGTGGCGGCGCCGACGTATCCCCTGGCATTCACGACGCGGGACACCGTCTGACCGGAGACACCGGCCTCCCTGGCGACGTCTTCCATCGAGGGCTCGCGTCTGCGCGTCGACGTCTCTGTCGGATGCTCTGGGGTCACGATCACCCATCCCCTCATATGTTGACGTTGACACACTACCAGTCCATCCAATATGTTGACGTTGACACACGGCGCACGGTGCGCCCGAAACGTAAGAAGGACTCGTCGATGACGACTGAAATCCCCGCAGCCCTGGGTGCCCCCGGCATCCGGCGCCGCGACAAGCGCGACTGGAAGGGATGGGCCTTCGTCGGCCCGTTCATGGTCGTGTTCGCCCTGGTGTTCCTGACACCCCTCGCCTATGCGCTCTACCTGAGCTTCTTCCAGGAGAAGCTCATCGGCGGCACCGCTTTCGTCGGGCTGGACAACTACGCACGCGCACTCTCCGATCCGCAATTCTGGGAGGCGTTCGGCCGCGTGCTGGTCTTCCTCGTCGTGCAAGTGCCGATCATGCTGATCCTCGCGCTCGGAGCCGCTCTCGCCCTCGACAGCGCCCGCCTGCGCGGAGCATCCTTCTTCCGCATCCTGATCTTCCTGCCCTACGCCGTCCCCGCGGTGGTGGCGGTGCTGATGTGGGGCTACATCTACGGAGACCAGTTCGGTCTCACGAGCAACATCAACGACTTCCTCGGGGTCGACGCGATCACCCCGTTCGCGAAGGAATGGATGCTGCTCTCGATCGGCAACATCGTCACGTGGGAGTTCGTCGGCTACAACATGCTGATCTTCTACTCCTCGCTCAAGACCATCCCGACCGACATGTACGAGGCCGCTTCCCTCGACGGCGCCGGGGCCTGGCGCACGATCTTCTCGATCAAGATCCCCTCCGTGCGCGGGGCGCTCGTGATCGCGACGATCTTCTCGATCATCGGGAGCTTCCAGCTCTTCAACGAGCCCAACATCCTGCGTCCGCTGGCGCCGAACGTGATCACCACGTTCTTCACCCCGAACATGTACGCGTACAACCTGTCGTTCGCCGGGCAGCAGTTCAACTACGCCGCGACGATCGCCATCATCATGGGCGTCATCACCGCGGTCATCGCCTACGTCGTGCAGCTGCGCGGCTCGAAGTCGGAGGTGCGCTGACATGGCACTCCCCCTCGCCCGTCCCTCTCGCAGACGCCATGACCCGATGAATCCGCGTAAGTCCAACACGCTGCTCATCGTCATGATCCTGTACGCGCTGTACACCCTCGTCCCGCTGGTCTGGCTGCTGTTCAGCTCGACCAAGACGCAGGCCGGACTCTTCAGCTCGTTCGGGCTTTGGTTCGCCGACGACTTCGCCTTCATCGACAACCTGGTCGCCACGTTCTCCTACCGCGACGGCATCTTCCTGCGCTGGTTGGGCAACACCCTGCTGTACGTGGTGGTGGGTGCGGGAGGAGCGACGCTGCTGGCCACCATGGCGGGTTACGGACTCGCGAAGTTCCGCTTCCCCGGGCGCCGTGCGGTGTTCGCCGTGGTCCTGGGCGCCGTGGCCGTGCCCGGCACCGCCCTTGCGGTCCCGACCTTCCTGCTGTTCAGCGAGCTCGGACTGACCAACACCCCGTGGGCGGTGATCATCCCCTCGCTGATCAGCCCGTTCGGTCTGTACCTGATCTGGGTGTTCGCGTCCGAGTCGGTGCCCACCGAGCTGCTCGAAGCCGCCCGCATCGACGGCGCCGGCGAGTTCCGCACGTTCTTCACGATCTCGATGCGACTGCTCGCACCCGGCATCGTGACGGTCGCGCTGTTCACGGTGGTGGCCACCTGGAACAACTACTTCCTGCCCCTGATCATGCTGTCCGACCCCGCGTGGTATCCGCTCACCGTCGGGTTGAACCAGTGGAGCGCCCAGGCCATCGGGGCCGGATCCCAGCCCATCTACAACCTCGTGATCATGGGCTCGCTGCTCACGATCATCCCGATCGTCATCGCCTTCCTGCTGCTGCAGCGTTTCTGGCAGTCAGGTCTCACCGCGGGAAGCGTCAAGCAGTAGCTCCCCGCACCTCCCCTGCATCACCTCGGCGATCCGACGCTGGATCGCCCCTCCCGAAAGGACACAGCAATGAAGCACCTTCCCTCCCCGACGCGGCGCACCCTCGCGGTGCTGGCCGCGGGAACCGTGGCAGCGCTGGCGCTGGCCGGTTGCAGCACCGGCGGCGACACCGGTGTCGGCGGCAACGCGGGCTCCGGCTCCTTCGACTCCATCGAGGCCGCACTCGAGAAGGGCGGCGAGATCACGTACTGGTCGTGGACGCCGTCTGCCGAGGCGCAGGTCGAGGCCTTCCAGAAGGAATACCCCAACGTCAAGGTCAAGCTGGTGAACGCCGGGACCAACAACGAGGAGTACACCAAGCTGCAGAACGCGATCAAGGCGGGCTCCGGCGCCCCGGATGTCGTGCAGATCGAGTACTACGCCTTCCCGCAGTTCGCCCTGACCGACGCCTTCACCGACCTGTCCCAGTACGGCTTCGCAGACTTCGAGGACGACTACACCGCCTCCACCTGGAACTCGGTGACCGACGGCGACGCGATCTACGGCCTGCCGCAGGACTCCGGCCCCATGGCGCTGTTCTACAACAAGACGGTGTTCGACGCCGCCGGCGTCGCCGTGCCCACCACCTGGGACGAGTACTACGAGGCCGCCAAGGCGATCCACGCGGCGAACCCCGACGCGTACATCACCAACGACACGGGAGATGCAGGCTTCGCGACCTCGATGATCTGGCAGGCCGGCGGAAAGCCGTTCGAGACCTCGGGCACCGACGTCACGATCGACCTGCAGGACGCCGGGTCCGTGAAGTGGACCGAGAACTGGAACCGCCTCGTCGAGGAGGACCTGCTCGCACCGTACGGCAGCTGGAGCGACGAGTGGTTCCGCGCCCTGGGCGACGGCAGCCTCGCCAGCCTCGTGATCGGCGCATGGATGCCCGCGAACCTCATCTCGGGTGCCCCCGACGGTGCCGGAGACTGGCGCGTCGCGCCGATGCCGACGTACGACGGCGCCCCGGCGAGCGCGGAGAACGGCGGTGGCGGCCAGGCCGTCACGAAGCAGAGCAAGAACCCGGAGCTGGCTGCCGGATTCCTGTGGTGGCTGAACAACTCGGAGGAGAGCATCTCGATCTTCCTCGAGACCGGCGGCTTCCCCTCGACCACCGCTGAGCTGTCGAGCAAGGAGTTCCTCGCCGAGGCCCCGGAGTACTTCGGCGGTCAGAAGATCAACGAGGTCCTCGCCGCTGCGGCCGATGACGTGGTCGAGGGCTGGAGCTACCTGCCCTACCAGGTCTACGCGAACAGCATCTTCGGCGACACCGTCGGCCAGTCGTACCAGGACGGCACCGACCTGAACAAGGGCCTCACCGCCTGGCAGGACGCGCTGGTCGACTACGGCAACGCGCAGGGCTTCAGCGTCAACAAGTGATACCCGCGGGCTGAACCGGTTCCGGCCCCCATCCCCCACCCCACGGGACCGGTTCAGCCCGCCTCATCGAAAGCACCACGACACGTGACATCCTTCTCCCTCGGCGACACCGACTTCCTCCGCGACGGACAGCCGCATCAGGTGATCTCCGGCGCCATCCACTACTTCCGCGTGCACCCCGACCAGTGGCAGGACCGCATCCGCAAGGCCCGGTTGATGGGGCTGAACACGATCGAGACCTACGTCGCCTGGAACGCGCACGAACCGCGACGCGGTGAGTGGGACGCGAGCGGATGGAACGACCTCGGACGCTTCCTCGACCTGGTCCACGCCGAAGGTCTCGACGCGATCGTGCGACCCGGCCCCTACATCTGCGCCGAGTGGCACAACGGAGGACTTCCGGTGTGGCTGACGGGGAGCGTCGAGGGGCTGCGCTCCTCCGCTGCCGACTTCCTCGTCGAGGTGAGCGCCTACCTGCGCCGCGTGTACGACATCGTCGCTCCGCGGCAGATCGATCGGGGCGGCCCCGTCGTGCTGGTGCAGATCGAGAACGAGTACGGCGCCTACGGATCCGACCGGGCCTATCTCGAGGCTCTGGTCGCCGTCACCCGCGAGGCCGGGATCACCGTTCCGCTGACGACCGTCGATCAGCCCGTCGATCAGATGCTGAGCGACGGCAGCCTCCCCGAGCTGCACAAGACCGGGTCGTTCGGCTCCCGCAGCGCGGAACGGCTGGCGACCCTGCGCCGGCACCAGAGCACCGGTCCGCTGATGTGCTCGGAGTTCTGGGACGGCTGGTTCGACTGGTGGGGCGGCGTGCATCACACCACCGATGTCGCCACGGCCGCCGCCGACCTCGACGAGCTGCTGGCGGCCGGGGCTTCGGTCAACATCTACATGTTCCACGGCGGCACCAACTTCGCGCTGACCAACGGCGCGAACCACAAGGGTCGCTATCTGCCGCTGGTGACCTCCTACGACTACGACGCCCCGCTCGACGAGGCCGGCAACCCCACGGAGAAGTTCTTCGCCTTCCGCGAGGTCATCGCCCGGTATGCGCCGGTGCCGGATGAGCTTCCGGCTGCGGCCGAGGCAGCGCCCGCGTTCGAAGTTCCGCTCACGCCCGCGGGCGCCTGGACGGACCTCGCGGGTCCTGCGTCGACGACCGCGCAGCCCGAGACCTTCGACACACTCGGCCACCTCAGCGCCCTCGTGCGCTACGACACCGAGCTTCGGGATGCACGCGGCGGATTGCTCGTCGTCGACGAGGTGCGCGATCTGGCGTGGGTGAGCGTCGACGACCGCGTGGTCGGCACGCTCTCGCGCACCCGGCACGACCGGGCGATCCGGATCCCGGACGGCCGGACCCTCAGCATCCTGGTCGAGGATCAGGGTCGGGTGAACTACGACCACCGCCTCGGCGAGGAGAAGGGTCTGATCGGCGAGATCACCCTCGACGGCGCGCCGGTGACGGGCTGGCGCTCGACGCCGTTGGATGTCGCAGCGATCGCCGCGGAGGTCGACGCCGAGATCGATACCGAGTTCGATGCCCCTGCCGGCGCCGACGCCGCCGATGTCCTCAAAACGGGCCCGGCCGCGTGGACCAGCTCGTTCACCCTGGATGCGCCGACGGACCTCGTCCTCGACACCATGGCCTGGAGCAAGGGCTACGCGTTCGTGAACGGTTTCTTCCTCGGCCGCTATTGGCGCAACGGCCCGCAGCGCACGCTCTCCGTGCCCGCTCCTGCCACGAGAGAGGGGGCGAACCGTCTGGTCGTGCTGGAACTCGAGAACGTCGTGGAGCCGCGCGCCGTCTTCGTCGGTGCCCCTTCGCTCGGCGACACGGAGGAATAGCACCGCGGAGGTGCCCGCCCGGATGACACGCGAAAAGCGCGCACAGCAAACACTCAGGAAGGCGTAAACTCGCCCGAGTCCCTTGGTATACCGGGGACTCGATCGGAGGAGTTCCATGAGTACTGCCACTGCGCCCGCGAATCCTCGCTCGCGCGTCATCACCGCGAGCCTGGTCGGCACCACGATCGAGTTCTACGACTTCTACGCCTATGCCACGGCTGCCGTACTCGTGTTCCCGGTGCTGTTCTTCCCCACCGGGAACGACACCACCTCGCTCCTGTCGTCGTTCGCGGTGTTCGGCGCCGCGATGGTCGCCCGCCCCATCGGCGCCGTGGTGTTCGGCCACTTCGGCGACAAGTTCGGGCGCAAAGCCACGCTGGTGGCCTCGCTGCTGACGATGGGCATCGCGACCTTCGTCATCGGCCTGCTGCCGACGTACCAGGACATCGGATGGTGGGCGGCACTCCTGCTGCTGATCCTCCGGCTCGCGCAGGGCTTCGCGCTCGGCGGCGAATGGTCGGGTGCGGCGCTGGTCGCCACCGAGAACGCCCCGAAGGGCAAGCGCGCCTGGTACGGCACCTTCCCGCAGCTGGGGGCACCGCTGGGCTTCATCATCGCGAACTTCCTCTTCCTCGCCATCAACTGGCTGCTGCCGCATGCCGAGAACCCGGTGCTGAAGTCCGAGGCGTTCCTCTCCTGGGGCTGGCGCATCCCGTTCCTGTTCTCGGCCGTGATGGTCATCATCGGGCTGTGGGTGCGACTGAAGCTCGTCGAGTCCGACACCTTCAAGAAGGCCGAGACGAAGGGCGTGATCCGCAAGCTCCCGCTCGCGACCGTCTTCCGTCACCACTGGAAGCAGCTCATCCTCGGCACGTTCATCATGCTGGCGACCTACGTGCTGTTCTATCTGATGACGAACTTCACCCTCGCCTACGGCACCAAGCCCGCATCGCTGGAGACGGCATCGGCCGCAGCGAAGGCCGCGGCAGAGGCGACGGGCGCCCCGTTCGACCCGACCAAGTTCGCGGCCCAGTTCTATCCCGGCCTCGGCTTCGGCTACACCGACTTCGTGCTGATGCAGATCATCGGCGTCGTGTTCTTCGGTATCTTCACGCTGCTCTCCGGTCCCATCGCCGACGCGATCGGACGACGCAAGCTCCTGCTGTGGGTCACCGGTGTGATCATCGTGTTCGGCTTCACGTTCAACACGTTCCTGCTCCCTGCCGCCGACCCGAAGTTCACCGGTGCGCTCGCACAGGCCTTCCTGGTGTTCGGCTTCATGCTGATGGGAGCAACGTTCGGCCCGATGGGCGCTCTGCTGCCCGAGCTGTTCCCGACCAACGTCAGGTACACCGGCTCGGCGATCGCGTACAACGTGTCGTCGATCCTGGGCGCGGCCGTGGCGCCGCTGATCGCGCTCTGGCTGTGGTCGCTCGGTGACGGCGCTCCGTGGCTGGTGGGCCTGTATCTGTCGGCGATGGGTGTGCTGACCTTCATCGCGCTCCTCCTCAGCCCGGAGACCAAGGACCACGACTACGACGACGACCTCGGCGTCGCGGCGGCCGTCGAACTGTAGCCCGCGACTCCTCCGCAGCGCGAGGGCACCCCGTCTCCGGATGGGCGCCCTCGCGTCGTCGACAGGGAACGCGAGGGCAGGGATCGCTCGCGATCGCGTTCAGTCGGCGAGGAACTTCTCGATAGCCGCGATCGTGGTGGCGTTGTCGAGGTGCCGCACGGCGCGGATGCCGACCGCTTCGGCCCCGTCGACCGACGACGGGCGATCGTCGATGAAGAGCACCTGCGCGGGTTGCGCGTCCATCAGACGCAGCGCCTGCAGGTAGGCGTCACGGTGCGGCTTGTTCACGCCCTGTTCGTGGCTGTAGCAGATCGGATCGAACACCTCGGAGAACGCGAAGCGCCGTTCCTCCTCCTCCCTCGCGCCATCGGCGGAGTTGGAGAGGATCGCGGTCCCCGCGCGCGACGAGAGCGTTCGTGCGTAGTCGATCAGCTCGACGTTCCCGGTGCCGCAGTACGCATCCCAGAAGTCCGCGCGCATGGCCGCGCACTGCTCATCGTCGAGTTCGAGGGCGGCACCAACCGCAGCCCAGAACGCGGGTTCCGTGCCGACGGTGACATCGATCGCGGGAAGTTCGGCGCCCGCGATCCGCGTATCGAACGCCGCCGTGTCGAGGCCGCTCACCGCGCGCCAACGCTCCCACCACTCCTGCTGCCACGCGTCGTCGTCGACGGCCTCCAGAACTCCACCGATATCGAACAGGATCCACTTCTTCGTCGACATCACCCCAGACTGCCACGTCAACATGTATTGACATCCCCGAGTCCGTCAACGAGTATTGACGGAGGAGGTGCATCATGACAATGCCGACCGCGATCGCACAAGAGGACGGGGGCGAGCCCCTGGCCGCGCTGCACCGCCTCGCCGAAGTGCGCAAGGAGGTCGCCCGCGCCGAAGAGGCGAACGTGCGCCGCGCACGCAACCTCGGCTATTCGTGGCAGGCGATCGCCAGCGCTCTCGGCGTGAGCAAGCAGGCGGCGCACCGTCGCTTCGGCCACTCCTGAGCCGCGTTCAGCCCCTCCATAGGATTCGACCGCGAACGAAGTACGGTCGAAGTACCATCTCCAGATAGAGGTCCCGCATGTCCGGTTCGGCGACAGCACGCCGCCGCGGACGTGGCGCGCAGCCCGAAGGCCCCCGCGCCACCTTCCGCCAGCTCCTCCCCTTCCTCTTCGAGCACAAGCGCACCCTGATCGTGGTCGCGGTGCTCAGCGTCATCGGCGCGGCGACGTCGCTCGTGCAGCCGTTGCTCGTGGGTCAGGTCATCGAGGCGGTGCAGTCCGACACCGGCATCGGGATCCTCGTGTGGCTGCTCGTGGGCTTCGTGGTCGTGTCGTCTGTCATCTCCGGCTTCCAGCACTACCTCCTCCAGCGCACGGGCACCGCGGTCGTGTACTCGAGCCGCCGCAAGCTGATCGCCCGCATCCTGCATCTGCCCACGTCGGAGTTCGATGCCCGCCGTACCGGCGACCTCGTCTCGCGCGTGGGCACCGACACGACCCTGCTCTACGCCGTGCTCACCCAGGGCCTCGCAGACGCGGTCGGCAGCGCCGTGCTCTTCCTCGGCGCGCTCATCGCGATGCTCGTGATCGATCCCATCCTGTTGCTGCTCATCGTCGTGGTGATCGGCATCTCGGTCGCGGTGGTCGTGTTGCTCAGCGGGCGCATCCGCACCGCATCGACCGCGCAGCAGGAGAAGGTGGGCGAGCTGGCCTCCGGTGTCGAACGCGCCGTGGGCTCGATCCGCACCATCCGCGCGTCGGGTGCGACCGAGCGCGAGACCACCGCGGTGTCCGAGCTCGCGTCCGACGCCTACGGCATCGGCGTGCGCATCGCCAAGATCTCCTCGATGGTCGTGCCCGTCTCCGGCATCGCCCTGCAGCTGTCGCTGCTCGTCGTCCTCGGCGTGGGCGGATTCCGCGTGGCCGCAGGAGCCATCACGATCGCCTCGCTGATCTCGTTCATCATGTTCCTGTTCCTGCTCGTGATGCCGCTGGCCACGACGTTCGGAGCGATCACGTCGGTGAACCAGGCCCTCGGGGCGCTCGGACGCATCCAGGAGGTGCTCGACCTGCCCACCGAGTCGCAGGACGATGAGAAGATCGCCGCGTCGCTGCCCCGTGAGACGGCAGCACCGGATGCGCCGGCGATCGAATTCCGCGACGTGCGCTTCCACTACCCGGCGAACGTCGTGGCCGCGCGTCAGGCCGCCGCCAAGGAGGCACGGAATCTGCTCGCCGACGCGCACCTGGAGTCGGCAGAGGATGCCGCACCGGCCGCCCAGGACCACGAAGTGCTGCGCGGGGTCTCCTTCGCCGTGCCGCACGGCTCCCGCGTCGCCCTGGTCGGCCCCAGCGGGGCGGGCAAGAGCACGATCCTGTCGCTGCTCGAGCGCTTCTACGACCCCACGGGCGGATCGATCCGCCTGCACGGTCACGATGCGCGCACCTACCCGCGCGACGAGCTCCGCGCCCACTTCGGCTACGTCGAACAGGATGCGCCGACGCTGGCCGGCACACTCGCCGAGAACCTGCGGCTCGCCTCCCCCGAAGCGACGGACGCCGACTGCGAACGAGTGCTGCGCGCCGTGAACCTGGGCGACGTGCTGGAGCGCAACCCGCTCGGGATCGAGGCTCCGGTGGGCGAGGACGGCGTGATGCTCTCCGGTGGTGAGCGTCAGCGCCTCGCGATCGCCCGCGCCCTGCTCACCGACGCCCCGATCCTGCTGCTCGACGAGTCCACGTCATCGCTCGACGGTGTGAACGAGCAGCGCATGCGCGAGGCCATCGACGCGGTATCCACCGACCGCACGCTCATCGTGATCGCGCACCGCCTCTCGACCGTCGTCGACAGCGACCTGATCGTGGTGCTGCAGGACGGCGTCGTGGTCGGCCAGGGTACGCACACCGAGCTCGTGGAATCGACGCCGCTGTACCGCGACCTCGCACGTCACCAGCTGCTCGCCTGACGCCACCCGTTCCCGGGCAACACGAAGGCGGGACGTCGGAGACCACTCAGCCATGGGTTCGTCTCTGATGTCCCGCCTTCGCGGGTCTGCAGGGCACGGAGCCCTGAGGGTGCCGGCTCCCCCGAACCGGCACCGGTCTGGGGTTACGCCTTGTCGAGGCGGTAGCGCAGCGAGGCCAGCTCGGCGCGCAGGGCCGCGGGAACCTTGTCACCGAAGGTGTCGTAGAACGCCTCGGTCAGGTCAGCCTCGGTCTTCCACGCCTCGGCATCGACGGAGAACAGCTCGTCGAGGTCGGCGGCGGGGATGTCGAGTCCGTCGAGGTTGAGGTCCTCCACGCGCGGCAGGCGTCCGATCGGGCTGTCGACCGCGGAGACATCGCCCGCGATGCGGCGGATGATCCAGTCGACGACACGCGAGTTGTCGCCGAAGCCCGGCCACAGGAACCGGCCGTCGGCACCGCGGCGGAACCAGTTCACCTGGAAGATGCGCGGCGCCCGGTCGAAGCGAAGACCGCGACCGACCTTGAGCCAGTGACCGAAGTAGTCCGCCATGTTGTAGCCGCAGAAGGGCAGCATCGCGAACGGGTCGCGGCGCAGCTCCCCCACGGTTCCCTCAGCGGCAGCGGTGCGCTCGGACGAGATGTTCGAGCCGAGGAAGACGCCGTGCGTCCAGTCGGTGGCCTCGACCACGAGCGGGACGTTGCTGGCGCGGCGCCCGCCGAACAGGATGACGTCGAGCGGCACGGCCTCTTCCCAGTCCTCGGAGATCTGCGGGCACTGCGCCGCCGACACCGTGAAGCGGGAGTTGGGGTGCGCGGCCGGTCGGCCGGACTCAGGGGTCCAGTCGTTGCCCTCCCAGTCGATCAGGTGCGCGGGCGCCTCGTCGGTCAGACCCTCCCACCACACGTCGCCGTCGGGGCGGAGCGCGACGTTGGTGAAGATCGTGTTGCCCCACAGCGTCTCGACCGCGGTGACGTTGGTCGACTCGCCGGTGCCGGGTGCGACGCCGAAGAAGCCGGCCTCGGGGTTGATGGCCCACATGCGGCCGTCTTCGCCCGGACGGATCCAGGCGATGTCGTCACCGAGGGTCTCGACGCGCCAGCCGGGGATGGTCGGGCGGAGCATCGCGAGGTTCGTCTTCCCGCAGGCCGACGGGAAGGCTGCGGCCACGTGGTACGCCTTGCCCTGGGGGTCGATCACGCGGATGAGCAGCATGTGCTCGGCGAGCCAGCCCTCGTCGCGGGCGATCACCGAGGCGATGCGCAGCGCGAAGC
The DNA here is from genome assembly GCF_001426835.1 of Microbacterium sp. Root1433D1. Lineage (NCBI taxonomy): Bacteria > Bacillati > Actinomycetota > Actinomycetes > Micrococcales > Microbacteriaceae > Microbacterium > Microbacterium sp. Root1433D1. The sequence continues at coordinate 200,464 of NZ_LMFN01000001.1, forward strand.
ACTTCTTGGCCAGGATCGCGTTGCCGCCGTAGCCCGAGCCGTAGGAGTAGACCTCGAGCGTCTCGGGGAAGTGCACGATGTACTTGTCGTCGTTGCAGGGCCACTCGGCATCCTGCTCGCCCGGTGCGAGCGGAGCACCGACCGAGTGCACGGTCTTGACCCACGGCGCCCCCTCGGCGATCTGACGCGTGACGGCATCGCCGACGCGGGTCATGATGCCGATGGAGGCGACCGCGTAGGCGCTGTCGGTGATCTGGACGCCGATGTGCGAGAGCGGGCCGCCGACGCGTCCCATCGAGAACGGCACGACGTACATCGTGCGGCCGCGCATCGATCCCTCGAAGATCTCGTCCATCTTGGCGTGCATCTCGGCGGGGGCCGCCCAGTTGTTCGTGGGGCCCGCGTCCTCTTCGCGCTCGGAGGAGATGAAGGTGCGTCCCTCGGTGCGGGCGACGTCGCTGGGGTGCGAACGGGCAAGGTAGGAACCGGGGCGCCATTCGGGGTTGAGCTTGATCAGCTTGCCCTCGTCGACGAGTCCGCGCAGGAGCCAGTCGTTCTCGGCGGGCGAGCCGTCGACCCAGTGCACCGCGTCGGGCTGGGTGAGTGCGCGGATCTCCTCGACCCAGGCGGCCAGCTCGGCCATCGCGGGGGTGTCATACGTCGGAGCCGCGCCGAACGTACGCGTCTGTGCGACGGGAGACGTGCGGGGGGTGAAGACTTCGGCGATAGCCATGACGTGTGCTCCTTTGAAGTGTGGGGCGTTGCACCTATCTTCTTCCGGTTCGAGCGCGACTTTCGGCCATTTCGAGCGATAAGAACTTCAATTCTTTCGCTAGACTCAAGGAATGGCGTCCTCCGGCATCCACCTCACGACTCTCGGCCACCGCATCCGTCACCACCGGTTGGAGAACGGGTTCACGCTCGACGAGCTCGGTGCTCTCGTCGGCGTCGCCGGTTCGCAGCTGAGCCTGATCGAGAACGGCAAGCGCGAGCCCAAGCTCTCGCTGCTGCAGGCGATCGCCCAGGCGACCAAGACGGAGGTGACCGATCTCATCTCCGGGGAGCCGCCGAACCGTCGTGCCGCTCTCGAGATCGCCCTGGAACGCGCGCAGGAGAGCCCGGTCTTCCGCCAGCTCGGCGTCGCGCCCGTGCGCGTGACCAAGGGCATGAGCGACGAGACCATCGAATCGGTCCTCGGCCTGCACCGGGAGCTGGAGCGTCGCGAACGCGAGGCCATCGCCACACCGGAGGAGGCGCGGCGCGCGAACACCGAGCTGCGGCTGCGGATGCGCGCGCAGAACAACTACCTCCCCGAGATCGAGAAGCTCGCCGAGAAGCACCTCAAGGCCGCGGGACACGTGCAGGGCGCTCTCACGCACCGCACCGTGAGCATCATGGCCGAGAAGCTCGGATTCGAGCTGATCTACGTCAACGACCTCCCCCATTCGACCCGATCGGTCACCGACCTCGAGAACGGACGCATCTACCTGCCGCCGGCCTCGATCCCCGGCGGTCACGGTCTGCGGTCGATGGCACTGCAGGCTATGGCGCACCGCCTGCTCGGGCACGCCCCGCCCACCGACTACGCCGACTTCCTGCAGCAGCGCCTCGAGATCAACTACTTCGCCGCGTGCTGCCTGATGCCGGAGACCGCATCGGTCGCGTTCCTGCAGCAGGCGAAGAAGGATCGCAACCTCGCGGTCGAGGACTTCCGAGACGGCTTCGGCGTGACGCACGAGGCGGCAGGCATGCGCATGACCAACCTGCTGACGCAGCACCTCGGCATGGCGCTGCATTTCCTGCGCGTCGACTCCACCGGCGCCATCACCCGCGTGTACGAGAACGACGACCTGCCGCTGCCGATGGATGTGACGGGCGCGGTCGAGGGACAGCGGGTGTGCCGGAAGTTCCAGGCGCGCGCGGCGTTCACGCAGCAGAACCGCACGGTCGAGCACCACCAGTACACCGACACCCCCTCCGGCACGTTCTGGTGCTCCACCCAGACCGGCTCGTCGAGCGATGGCGAGTTCTCGGTGACCGTCGGCGTGCCCTTCGACGACGCACGATGGTGGCGTGGACGCGAGACCGGCGACAGGGCCGTGTCGACCTGCCCCGACGAGTCGTGCTGCCGACGCCCCTCGGCCGAGCTGAGCGACCGTTGGAGCGGAAGGGCCTGGCCGAGCGCACGCGTGCACACCCACATGTTCTCCCCGCTCCCCCGCGGCGCGTTCCCCGGTGTCGACGACAACGAGGTCTACAACTTCCTCGCACGCCACGCGAGCGAGTAGTCGCGGCGGCCGGTCGAGGCAGGAGCCGGCGCCGGTCGAGGCAGGAGCGCGCGCCGAGGCGGGAGCGGGCGCCGAGGCGGGAGCGGGCGCCGAGGCGCGAGGATGCCGCGCCGGCTCAGTCGTCGGCGAACGCGGCGAACCGGGCGAGGGCGGCGGCCACAGCGGCGGGATCCTCCGGCCGCTCGAACAGCGCGGGCGGAGCGTCGCGTGTCGCGCCCGCGTGCGACCAGGTGCCGATCACGCGCCCCTGCTCGACCAGGGTCGGACGCACCATCCCGTTCTTGCCGGGGCCGACGGCTGCGAGATGCTCCTGCGCGCAGACGGTCGTGCGGTCGGCGTAGGAGATGTAGTACTCGTCGAACGCGCCGAGGGCGTGGACGGGCGGCGCCCCGGTCGTGCGTCGAGGGCGCCGGCGGGGCGCGAAGAGTCCGTCGCAGAGGTCCTCCACCCTCTCGGCCGCCCGCGCGGCCGCCTCGCGCGCCTGGCCGAGGGTGAGCCCCGACCACCAGGCGAAGTCGGCGATCGCGGCGGGGCCGTGTCCGTCGATGTAGCGGACGAACAACTCGGCGAGCGGATCGTCGGGGACGGCGTGCTCGCGGATGTGTTCCTCCACGAGCACGAAGCGCTGCTCGCGGGTGACACCTTCCCGCGGGACGACGGGTCCCTGGCAGATCAGGCCGTCGATCGTGAGGGTGAACAGCAGATGGATGCCGCGCTGGCCCGCGGGATCGATGCCGATGTTCTCGAGGATCTCGAACACCTCGGCACGGGTGTACCCGCCGTCGCGCAGCGCCGGGGTCAGTGCCCTGACGGCCGCGACGACCATGTCGTCGTCGATGCCGAGGTCACGGTGTCGGGAGGCCGCCTGCTGGCGCTGCCGCCCGGCGGTGACCTGGAGCATCCAGCCGAGGTCGCGCGCCGGAACCGTGTGCAGTGTGCCGCGCATGGTCCAGCCGCGCACGATGTCACCGCGGTCGAAGGCACGGTCGACGTCGCGCAGCCGCACCGGGTTCCCGGTGCGGACGGCGAGCGCCCATCGTCCGGCCGTGAAGTCCTGACTCTGGACGGCGAGCATGTGATGCGCGGCATCCGTCACGGTGCGCGCCGGCGCCGTGAGCCGGTGCGATCGGAGGCGCTCGGCGAGCAGGGTCGTGGTCTTCATGACCTCATCATGCCGGGCGCCACCGACCCGGCGCACGGATCGCGTCAGCCCTGCAGGGTGACCTCTGGACGTTCGGGGAGCACGATCGGGTGCGAGCCCGCCATGACCTCGAGCACGCGGATGACCTGGCAGGAGTACCCGAACTCGTTGTCGTACCAGACGTAGAGGATGAGGGTGTCCTCGTCGGCGATCGTGGCGAGGCCGTCGACGATGCCCGCCCGGTGGGAGCCGACGAAGTCGGTGGAGACCACGTCGGGGCTCTCGACGTAGTCGATCTGCTGACGCAGCTTCGAGTGCAGCGACACGCGGCGCAGGTAGTCGTTGACCTGGTCCTTCGTGGCGGGGCGCGCGATCGTCAGGTGCAGCACGGCGAGCGAGACGTCGGGGGTGGGAACGCGGATCGAGCTGCCGGTGAGCTTGCCCTCCAGCTGCGGGAGCGCCTTGGCGACCGCCTTCGCGGCCCCCGTCTCGGTGATGACCATGTTGAGCACCGCCGAGCGTCCGCGACGGTCGCCCTTGTGGAAGTTGTCGATCAGGTTCTGGTCGTTCGTGAACGAGTGCACGGTCTCGACGTGCCCCTTGACGACGCCGTACGCCTCGTCGATCGCCGCCAGCACGGGCGTGATGGCGTTGGTCGTGCAGGATGCGGCCGAGAGGATGTGGTCGGTGTCGGCGATCGTATCGTCGTTGATCCCGTGGACGATGTTCTTGAGAGGGCTCTTCCCCGGCGCGGTGAGCAGCACACGGGCGACGCCCTTGGAACGCAGGTGCTGCGAGAGGCCGGCTTCGTCGCGCCAGCGCCCGGTGTTGTCGACGACGATCGCGTCGTGGATGCCGTGGGCGGTGTAGTCGATTGTCGCGGGGTCGTCGGAGTAGATCACCTGGATGCGGGTGCCGTTCGCGATGATCTGCTCGGCTTCCTCGTCGACGGTGACCGACCCGGCGAACCGACCGTGCACGGAGTCGCGCAGCAGCAGGGATGCGCGCTTGACGAGGTCGTTCTCGGCGCCGCGGCGGACGACGATGGCGCGCAGACGCAGTCCGCTGCCTCCGCCGGTGTGGGCGATGAGGATGCGGGCGAGGAGGCGACCGATGCGTCCGAAGCCGTAGAGGACGACGTCGGTGGGTTCGGCGGCGACGGCTCCCATGGCGGGCGCGAGCACCTCGGCGAGGTAGGTCTCCAGCGGCTGCCCGCTCTCGGTGTGTCCGGCGACGAGCCGGGCGACGTCGAGGGAGGAGGCGCCGGGAGCAAGGGCATGGATCGCTTCCAGCACGGCGAGGCTGTCTTCGATCGGGAGCCGCTCGTGCCCGAGCTGCGCGACGCGCTCGTGCACTTCGACGAGGCCGGTCGCCGACAGGCCGAGCAGCCGGTGCCCGTGGAGAGAGGTGACCACGTCGTGTTCGCGTCGGAGCGCCCCGATGAGCGGGATCATCCGCTCCGCCAGCTCTTCGCTCTCAGTCCAGTCGTCGCGGTGTGCCGCGGAATCGTTCATCTGCGTCCTTGCATGTGTGAGCGCGCGCCGAGATCGCCGGCGCGCGGGTTGCCGGGTGAATCGGGGGATGCATCCAGCGTACAAGTCGCGGGAACGCGTGCCGAATCGGGACGTCGACGGTGCCCGGTCGCCGGCGGGAATCCCGCGCGCCGCGCGTGCGTTCTCTTCGTCGGATGCTCGACGAAAGGCCGCCGATGACAGATCACCCTCGCCGCTCGGCGTGGCCACCCCTGCTGCTCGCGATCGCGCTCGAGGTCACCGCGACCCTCTCGCTGCGCGCGGCCGAGGGCTTCACCCACCCGCTCTGGCTGATCGTCGTGGTCATCGGCTACTCCGGCTCGCTGTGGCTGCTGTCCGTCGTGCTCGATCGCGGCATGGCCGTGGGTGTGGCGTACGGTATCTGGTCGGCGATCGGAGTCGTGCTCACCGCCGTGTTCGGCACCGTGCTGTTCGGCGAGCTGCTGGGCCCGGTGCAGATCATCGGCGTCGGCGTGATCGTGATCGGCGTGCTGCTCGTCGAGCTCGGCTCGCACACGCGTGAGGCGAAGGAGGTCACCCCATGACCTGGCTGCTCCTCGCCCTCGCGATCGCCAGCGAGGTCACCGCGACGCTGAGCCTGCGCGCCTCCGAAGGCCTGCGCCGGCGCCGCTGGATCCCCGTGATCGTCGTGGGCTATCTCGCCGCGTTCACGCTGCTGGGCACGATCCTCGCGCTGGGGATGCCCGTGGGCGTCGCCTACGGCATCTGGGCAGCGGCCGGTGTCGCGCTGACCGCGGTGCTGGGGCGGGTGATCTTCAAGGACCACTTCTCGGCCATGATGGCCGTCGGCGTCGCGCTGATCGCCGTCGGGGTGGGGATGATCGAGTTCGGCGGCGGGCACTGATAAGCAGCCCTCGTCGGCGTCTGCTCGAGCCGCTCCTCTTCGTCGTCAGTTTGCGTCTACACTGGTGGAATAATGACACAGTCACTCCACGGCGACGAGGCCGATCTGATCATCCGCGGCGGCCGCATCCACACCCTCGACCCCTCGGATGCGATCGTCGGAGCTCTCGCCGTCCGTGACGGGGCGATCATCGCCCGAGGCGACGATGCGGAATCCCTCGATGCCCGCGCCGTGATCGAGCTGGATGGACGCACGGTGATCCCCGGCATCAACGACGCCCACCTGCACGCCGCATGGTTGGGCGCACGGTGGCCCCACCTCTTCTTCTCCGACACTCCCCCCGAGGAGCAGCCATCTGGGCGGCTCGTGTCGAGCGCGGGAGAGCGCCGCACAGCGCTGCGGCGGGCGTGGGCGCTGCTGGCCGAACTGGGCATCACCAGCTACACGGAACCCGGGATCGGCCCCGGCGAGGATGACGGCGAGACGGGATGCTTCGGCTCCGACATGCTCGACACCTATCTCGAGCTGCACCGCGAACGCGCGCAGACCTCCCGCGTGACCCTGCTGCGGCTGTTCGGCACGATCGACGGGGAGAGCACCCTCGCCGACTTCGAGAGAGGCATCCGCACCCCTCCCCCCGCCTCGGATGCCCGGTGGCTCACGGTCCCCGGAGTGAAGATCTTCGCCGACGGCATCCCACCCCTGGCGACCGCCTGGGTCGATGAGCCCTATGCCGACGGCACGACGGGCGGCCTGCTCACCCGTGGCGAACCCGACGCCCGCACCGCCTTCCGACGCATGCTCGAACTCGCCTCGGCTCGCGGAATGCAGATCGCCGTGCATGCGACGGGAGACCGCTCGATCGCCGAGTTCCTGTCCGTGCTGGAGCGGCGGCACGGCGATCACCCCACGCCGGCGGGGCCGCACTACGTCGTGCACGGCGACCTCGCCACGACCGCGCAGATCGCCCGGATGGGGCGGATCGGTGCGGGGTTCGCCGTGCAGCCGCTGATCGCGGCGCACACGCACTCCTGGGCAGCGGTGCAGCTCGGAGAGGCCCGGCTCGCCACCGCCTGGCCGCTCGCCGAGATGCTGACCTCCGACGCCCTGACCACGATCACCAGCGACTCCCCCATCGCCAGCCCGGATTGGCGACTCGGGCTCGATGCCTCCCTCGCCCTCCTCACCGCTGCAGGGATCGCCGACGACGCGCAGAGCAGGAATCGGCTGCTGCGGTCCATGACCGTCGAGGCCGCCCGACAGGACGGCGCCTCCGCGTGGAAGGGGTCACTGGAGGTCGGCAAGGTCGCCGATCTCACGGTGCTCGATGAGGACCCGCTGACCCCCGGCCGCGACTTCGCGACGATCAGGGTCGCCCGCACGATCGTCGACGGGCGCACGGTCTTCACCCGCGGCTGACCGGCCCACCCGCGACCAACCGCCCCGCGGCCGACCGGCCTGCCCACACCTCGCCGAGGGGTCGCACACGAAAACGGCGGGCGGCATGCTCTCACATGCCGCCCGCGCACCGGATCGCGTCCGATGCCGGGGCGAGTCTCACACCGCGGTCGCCACGAGCACCCGCGGGCTGCCGGGCAGGGCCACCTTGTCGCGCACCGACCACCCGGCGTCGGCGAGCCATCCGCGCACCTCCGCCTCGGGGTACACGACGGTGCCGTCGATCACCAGGTACTCCCCCGCGTGCAGCGCGTCGAGGCCGCGCTGCTCCGCATCCTCGTCCAGGAAGAAGTCGAGCACGGTCAGGGTCGCCCCCTCGACGGCAGCCGCGCGCAGGTTGCGGAAGATCTGCGCGTTCTCCTGCGCGGAGAAGCGGTGGATGACGTGGTTGGCGAACACCACGTCGTACTCGCCTTCCGGTGCGGTGGTCGCGGTGTCACCGACCTCGACCGCGGCACGATCGTGCATCCCGGCGGCCGCCACCGCCTCGGCGATGCCGTCTTCGAAGCCGGGGGCGTAGAGGAAGGTCGTCCGCAACGCGGGGTTCTTCGCCATGACCGACAGTGCGAACTCGGCGGAGAGCCCACCGAAGTCGAGTGCCCTGGTCGCGCCTTCGAGGTCGACGAGACGACCGAACTCCTGCGCGTGCAGGCGGTTGTACGTCATGACGCCCGCCATGAAGGTCGCCCAGCGGGCGTCGTCCATCTGCAGATCGCCCGGCTCGGTGGTGTCGACCGTGTGCGCGAACTGCAGCCAGTGCGGGTAGCTGATCTCGTCGAGGAAGGTGAGGAACGGCGCGAGGTCGATCGCTGCCTCCTCGCCGACGAGGTACGCGGCGGCGTCGTCGGCGAGCTCATAGCGCCCCGCGGCGCGGATCAGCAGACCCTTCGCGGCCATGGCGTCGGCCAGCAGCGCCGCGATGCGCTCGCTGACCCCGCACCGCTCGGCGATCTCGCCCGCCGTGTCGGCCCCGTCGGCCACCGCGGCGAACAGCCCGATCCGGCTGGCCTGGAAGAGCTGCTTGGAGGCCATGTAGCCGGTGGCGATGTCGAGGATCCGCGCCGCATCGGCGGTGGGAATGTCAGTCATGAACGAGCCTTTCAATTGGTCTACAAATGTTGGAAATAAAGGTCATGGAAGAGCCGGCCGCGAGAGGGGGCTCACGCCGCGAGGAACACCTGCACGGCCCTGCGGAACTCCGCCGTGTGCAAGGCCGAGAGATGATCGCCCGGCACGCGCCGCGCTCGCGCATCGGGGAGCATCGCGGCGAGATCATCGATCCCCGCCGCCATCTCGTCGTCCGCCCCGCCGAGCAGCAGGACGGGCACGGCGGGCGCGCTGTGGCCGGGGACGAAGGGCTCCGCCGCCAGGCCCTCGATCAGCGAGAGCAGGTCGGCAGGACGATTTCCGGGCATCGACACCATCTGGACGATCATGCCCGTGAGCGGGTCCCGGGGCGGGCGGTCGCCCGCGAGAGCCGCTCGAGCCGCCGGAAGATCGACGAACGCGAAGGGCTCCCCCGCGCTGAGTCCGCCGAGCACCAGCCGTCGGACCGCGACACCGGGGTGGTGCGCCAGGTCCCACGCGAGCCGTGCCCCGAGCGAGTAGCCGACCAGGTCGACCTCTTCCGCACCGATGGACGACGCGATGGTGTCGAGCACGACCGATGTCGTCGCGGAGCCGAGCGCGACACTGTCGCCGTGCGCCGGCAGATCGATCACCATACGCGGGCGCTCTCCGAGCACACCCTCCCACTCCCGATCCGGCCAGTCCACGGAACCCCGCGAGGCGAGGCCGTGCAGGAACGCGACAGGACGCCCCTGGCCGGGGCGGTGGGTGACGGACAGGGACACGGTCATGAGACGCCTTTCTCTCGAATGCGGCGCCTCGCGATCAGCGCAGTCGCGCCAGGAACTGCTGGATGTAGTCCTGATAGTCGGCGATGCGCTCGCCCTCGGGATACATGAGGTTGATCACGGTCGCCCCCACGGCGACCGAGATGAACTCGTTCGCGAGTGCCGCGTAGTCCTGATCGCGGATGGCGCCCGCATCGCGCGCCGCCTCCATCCGCTCGACGAGCATCGCGTGCCATCGCCCGAGGTGCGTGCGGTACAGCTCCGTGAGCTGATCGTTCGACATCGCGTACTCCCACAGCGCGAGGAGCACCCGCCCGCTCGCGATCTCGCCGACGCTGCTGGGCAGCGTGCCCTCGAGCACCTGCTGCAGCATCCGCTCGGGCGTCGCGCCCTCGGAGATCGACTGCTGGAGCCAGGTGTCGTGCTCGAGCAGCACCGTCTCGAACGTGGCGGCGACGATGCTCTCCTTCCCGGGGAAGTAGTGCTTCAGCGCTCCGTTCGCGAATCCGGCCTCGGCCGCGATGCTGCGCATCGTCGCCGCCTCGAACCCGCCCTTCAGGATGATGCTCTTGGCCACGTCGACGATGTCCCGTCGACGCTGGTCGTGGTCGATGATCTTCGGCATGACGTCCTTCCGGCCGATTCTGCTGCGTGGAGTGTTCCGGCCTGGAGCTACCGTACCGCCGCATCGCGCACCTCCCGCAGAGCGAGCCACTGGGCACGGCGCTCGCGTTGCGCAGCCGGATCGGCGACGGGCGATGCCAGACGGAGCCGCTCGGAGTACGGATGCTGCGGAGCGCGGGTGACCTGCTCCCCGGCACCGACCTCGACGAGTTCGCCGCGATACATCACGGCCACCCGATGGCAGACTCTGCGCACGACGCCGAGGTCGTGCGAGACGAACAGGTAGGCCACGCCGGTGTCGCGCTGCAGCTCGATGAACAGATCGAGGATCGTCGCCTGGGTCGTGAGGTCGAGCGCGCTCACGGGCTCGTCGCACACGACCAGGCGCGGGCCGCGCACCAGCGCACGGGCGATGGCCACTCGCTGCCTCTGCCCACCGGAGAACTCGCTCGGATAGCGATCCATGGCGGCCGACGGGAGGCGCACGCGATCGAGCATCTCCCGCACCTTCGTCTCGGCGGCCCTGGCGCCGATCCCCGTCGTGAGAAGGGGCTCGGCGAGGATGTCTCCGATCGTCATCGCCGGATTCAGCGAGCCGTAGGGGTCCTGGAACACGACCTGCACGTCGTCGGCGAGCGCTCGGCGCGCGCGATGGCTCAGACGGCTGATCTCCTGCCCGTCGAAGCGGATGCTGCCGGCGGTGACCGGAGCCAGCCCGAGGATGGCCTTGCCGAGCGTGGACTTGCCCGATCCCGACTCCCCGACCAGGCCGAGGCACTCCCCCGGCGCGATGTCGAGAGAGACGCCGTGCAGGGCGCGGAACGCCCGCCGTCCGCGGCCGTACTCCACGACGAGGTCGCTCACTTCGAGGAGGGCGCTCATGCGGGGACCCCCGTCGTGGTGCGGTCGAGTTCGTCTCGGCCGACGGCGTCGTCGAGCGAGGCGGCGATGAGCTCCCTCGTGTACGGCTCGGCCGGGGAGGCGAACAGGGCGTCGACGGGACCGGACTCCACGATGTCGCCGCCGCGCATCACGATCACGCGGTCGCAGATGTCGGCCACGACGCCGAAGTTGTGCGTGACGATGAGGAGGGCCATGCCGTACTCCGCCTGCAGCTCGCGCAGCAGCTCGAGCACCTCGGCCTGCACCGTGACATCGAGCGCCGTGGTGGGTTCGTCGGCGACGAGGAGTGAGGGCTTGCCGGCGATGGCACCGGCGATCAGCACGCGCTGCGCCATCCCCCCGGACATCTGGTGCGGGTAGCTGCGCATCACCCGGTCCGGGTCGGTGAGGCCGACGCGCACGAGCATCGCGCGTGCGCGCTCCTTCGCGGCCGACCTGCTCAGCCCCTGTGTGCGGCGCAGCGGTTCGATGAGCTGATGACCGATCGTGTACGACGGATCGAGGTTGCTCATCGGCTCCTGCGGCACGTAGCCGATCGTCCGCCCGAGCAGGGCCCGGCGCTGCTTCGGGGTCGACGATGTGACATCGACCCCGCCCACCCAGATGGCGTCGGCGGTGGCGCGCCCCGTCGCGGGGAGGAGATCGAGCACGGAGAACACGGTCTGCGACTTGCCGGATCCCGATTCGCCGACGATGCCGACCACCTCGCCCGGCGCGACGTCGAGGGTCACGCCGTGCACGACCTCCGTCTCCCCGGTCGGCGTGGCGTGCACGACGCGGAGGTTCTCGACCCGCAGCGCGGACCCCTCCGCCGAGTGGTGAGCGCTGCCGGTCGGAGCACTGGCGGGCATCGCTGCGACCTCATCGCGCTTTCGCCGGGCGACCCGGGGCGTCCGCACCTGCACGAGCTCTGCGAGGGTCGACCCCATGATCGCGAGCACGGCGATCGTGAGTCCGAGCGCGGCCGACGGCCACAGCAGCATGAGCGGGTACGTGAGCATGAGTCGGAAGCCCTCGAGCATCATGGCGCCCCAGCTCGGGACGTTCGAGTCGCCGATGCCGAGGAACTGGAGCCCTGCCTGCATGCCCATCGCGATCCCGGCGGTCAGGGCCGTCTGGATGATGACGGGCGGGTACACGGCCGTGATCACATGGCGGAAGATGATCCGCCCGTCTGACAGACCGGAGACGCGCGCCGCCTCGATGTAGGGCTCGCCGCGCACGGCGAGCGTCTGTGAGCGGGCGATGCGGAAGTAGCCCGGCACCATGAAGACACCCACCGTGGCCATCAGCAGTTCGAAGTTGTTGCGCGAGCCGGCGGCGACGACGAGCAGGATGATCATGCCGGGGATCGACTGGAGCGCATCGCTGATCCAGGTGGCGGCCCTGTCGAACGCTCCCCCGAAGTAGCCGGCGGCGACGCCGGCCGGCACGCCGATCACGAGTGCGGTCACGATCGTGATGAGCGCGCCCCAGAGCGTGGTGCGGGTGCCGTAGATGAGGCGGCTGAGGATGTCCCGACCGGTGGAGTCGCCACCCAGCAGATGCTCCGGCCCCGGCGCGGCCTTGGCGGCGGACAGATCGACGAAGTTCGGATCCATCGGCGCGAGCAGCGGCGCGAAGATGCCGACGAGCACGATGAGGACGAAGATCGCGAGCGGGATGTAGCCGCCGGGGTGGCGGAGGAAGCGCCGGAACAGGCTCGATCGGCGCTTCTGTGCTGCCCGATCGAAGGCGACGCGGATGTCTGTCGTGGTCATGCGACGCGCACCTTCGGGTTGATCCAGCCCAGCACGAGGTCGAGCAGGAGGTTGATGAGGACGACGAAGACGACGGAGATGACCGTGATGCCGAGGAGCATCGGGATGTCGCCGTTCTGCGAGGACTGATTGGTGAGCTGGCCGAGACCGGGGAGGCTGAAGATCTGCTCGACCACGATCGCGCCGGAGAGGAGTCCGACGAACATCAGCGCGATCACCGTGAGCGCCGCGGGTGAGGCGTTGCGGAGGATGTGCAGGTTCACGCGGGCGGTCGAGAGGCCCCGGCTGCGCAGCGTGCGCACCCAGTCCTGCCTGCTCTGCGCGATGACGGCGTTGCGGAGCTGCTCCGCGACGGCGACGATGCCGCCCAGCGCCAGCGAGATCGCCGGGAGGGTGATGGAGCGCAGCCACCCATCGACGGACTGCGTCGGGGGCACGTAGCCCACTGCGGGGAACCACTTCAGCTGCACCGCGAGCCACATCACCAGCACGAGGCTGACCCAGAAGCCGGGGAGCGCGAACAGCACGACGGAGATGCCCTTGATGACGCGGTCGAACCAGGTGCCGGGGCGCAGACCCGTGATCATGCCGAAGGCGATGCCGACCACCGCGGTGATGAGCGTCGCGAAGGTCACGACCGAGAGGGTCACCGGGACCTTGATCGCGAGCTGCGCGCTGACCGGCTGGAAGTTGCGCCAGGAGACGCCGAAGTCGAGCAGCGCGGCATGCGACAGCCAGTCCCAGAACTGCACCAGGAGAGGACGGTCGAGGCCGATCTTCTCGGCCAGCGCCGCCTGTTGCGCAGGACTCGCCGTCGTACCGAGGAGCGATGCGGTCGGGTCGCTGATGGCGAGGTGCGCCAGGAAGAAGGTGCCGATCGAGACCGCGACGAGCAGGAGGATGCCGGACAGCACCCGCTTCGCCGTGAACACAAGCATGGAAACCTCTCGGGGGTGGAGGGGTCGGAGGGGGAGGATGCCGGGGCGGCCGGCGTCGCGGCCGCCCCGGCGGGCGTCAGCCCTGGGTGATGTAGCGCAGGGTGGGGAACATCATCCCGACGATGGGCTGCAGCTGGATGCCGGAGGCCGTGTAGTAGATGTTGTTCGCCTGGTACCAGACAGACCACCACGCCTGGTCGACGAGCGCCTTGTTGAGCTCCTCGACGGCGTCGGTCTGCGCCTCGCCGCGTTCCGTCTGCACCCTCTCGACGAGCGGGGCGATGACCTCGTTCTGGGCGTAGTCGGGTGCGGGGTTGAACCACTGCACGCTGGTCACCTGGCGCGCGACCGTCGCGACATCGTTGCCGTCCATCGCGAGGAACGAGATGAACATCGGGTAGTTCGGCGCGTTGAGCTGGTAGTCGGGCATCTGCATGTTGTCCCAGGTGACCTTCACGCCGAGCTCGGTAAGCGCCTGCTCGGCCGAGGGCTTCCACATCTCGAAGATCGGCGACATCGGCATGGAGATCTCGAAGCCGTCGGCGTAGCCCGCGTCGGCCAGCAGCTTCTTGGCCTTGTCCATGTTGTGGGCGTAGGTCTCGTTGAGGGCGGGATCGTTGATCGTGCCGCCGTCCGGGAAGACCTGGTTGGTGGCGACGCCGGCACCGCTGCCGACGGCGGCGAGGATCGCGGCACCGTCGAACGCGTAGTTCAGCGCCTGCCGGACCTCGAGCTTGCCGAGGGGCTCGCTCTTGGCTCCGGTGTGATCGGTGATGACGAGTCCCGCCCAGCCGGAGACGCGCTCCGCGGTGTTCCAGCCCTGCTGCTTCGCCTGCTCGAGGTTGGCGACGTCGCCGTACTGCACATTGATCTGGCCGCTGAGCATGGCGTTGTGCCGCGCTGTCGCATCGGTGATCGGGAAGATCGCGAGGTCGGCGAACGGGTAGGCCTCGGCGTCCCAGTGGTCGGTGGTCTTGGTGAAGTGGTACTCCGCGCCGGCGATGCTGGTGTCGCCGTCGAGGACGTAGGGTCCGGAGCCGATGGGCTCGCTGCCGAGGGTTCCCGCCTCGATCGCTGCCGGAGAGACCACGTAGCTGCGGCCCAGCCCCATGAAGTAGAGGATCGTGTCGTCGCGCTGGGTGAGGAGGATGCGAACCGTGTCGTCGTCGACCTTCTCGAAGGCGGAGACGTTCAGATAGGCCTCTCCGGAGCGCGCGCCCTGCTTGAGGTAGTCGAGGCTCGTGATCACGGCGTCGACGTCGACCGGGGTGCCGTCGCTGAACACGGCATCGGTACGGATGTCGAGGTCGATGCTGAGGTCGTCGTCGGCGACGGTCCATTCGGTCGCGAGGGACGGGACCGGCTTGCCGTCCGCGTCCAGAGCGATCAGGGCATCGTAGACGGCGGAGAGGTAGGGGCCGTCGAAGCCGATGTCGGCGAGCGAGGGATCCCACGACGTGACGTCGAGGAAGTTGCCGATGTTGAGGGCGTCAGGGCCGTCGGCAGCACTGCCGTCGGACGGGGAGGGTGTTGCGCCTGCGCTGCAGCTGGTGAGCGCGAGGGTCGCGGCCACGGCTGCGGCGAGCGCGAGGGGCATTCGTTTCATGGTTCCTTCTCTCGGGTGCAAGGGTGGTGAAGAAGGCTCGGAGTGCCGCTGACCGGAGACCGGATCCGGCGTCACCTCGATGTGTCGCGCTGGTTAGTCTACATGCGTGGAAAAAGAGCGCAAGAGCCTTTCGCTCCCCTGGGCGCCCCGCTCATGCCCCGGCGCGCACCGGGCTTGTCCGAGCGTGCAGGCATGGTGGAGCGCCGGTCGCCGGCGAGACGCGCAGGCAGCGTGCTCAGGCGGCGCTTTCGGGGCCACGCACTCACGCCACTCATCCATGGCCACGCGTTCAGGCCACACATCCACGCCACGCGTTCAAGCAGCGATGTCGAAGCGCGCCCTGCCACCCAGGCGCGGAGCCCGCGCAGGGTCGACCGTGGCCGGTGGGAGAAACCACACCCTGCCGCGGCTCCCACCGCCATCGATACGGATATCCCACCCGTTGTCATGGATCCGATGGTGGCAGGTCTCGCACAGCAGCACGCCGTTCGAGAGATCGGTCGGACCGTGGTCTCGACTCCACCATCGGATGTGATGCGCCTTCGTCATCTCGGGCGGCAGCGCGCACATGGCGCATCCACCATCCCGCTCGACCAACGCCAACCGTTGCGAGCGCGTGAACAGGCGCTTCTCCCGACCCCAATCGAGCACTTCGCTCGCCGCACCGAGCACGCAGGGGATCACTCCCCCGCCTGCGGCCATCCGTCGCGCCGCGCCGACGCTGACCGGCTGCTCGATTCCGTCGATCTCAGCGGAACCGGCGCCGGCTTCCAGGTCGTCGAGGCTCATCCGCACCACGACGGTCGCACCCGCCAACGGCACCCGGGCGTCGCACTCGAGAACGTGGCCCGCGAACACGGAGAGAGCGTCGGCCTGGATCATTGGAACGGTGCGACGATCGGCGTCCGGCGCGTCCGGCGCGGCCGCGTTCTTTCGCGCGGCGAACGCGGCGGTCACGTAGCCGCGGATGGCCGTCACGACAGGAGCGGCGGTCTCGGCGTCGAGGACGGCGTTCAGATGCACCATCCCGTCGCGCTCATGAATGGTCAAAGCTCGGCGGGAACGCTGCTCCTCCAGGCGCGGCTCCACTCCATCCGGGTCCAGCCACGCCTCCGCCCTCACGACCAGCTTGCGCACGTCGTCGAGAGCGAGCCCGACCGCCTTCTCCACCAGCAGAGACTCCGCCTCGGCGACCCGCACCGGGCCCGCCGAGACGCGACACCGATCCAGCAGGGCGATGATCGCGGCAGCCACCTGAGCACTCAGCGCGCCGGACCCGAGCGCCTCACGCACTCTCGGATACTTCGCCGGCAGAGGCGCCCCGAGGAGATCCTCGCGCGGCGCGACCGCTTCTCCGACCTTCACCAGCCGGGTCGCATCGCCACGCGAGACGCCGACGGTCGCCGCGATCAACGTCGCCGGATTCCGGTAGCCCTGCTGCTTCGCGAGACCCTCCGCACCCAACTCGGGACGAGACTCGCGCGAGATGCATGCCGCGACCTCGATGTGCACCGCATCCAGCCGCCGCTGCAGCAGCCCGATGGATGCGCTCACGGCGATCAGCTGCTCTCGCGACAGCTCACCGGATCCATCGGCGTCGGCCCATGCCGCATCGAGGCGGGACATCGCCTCGTGCAACTCGACCAGCTTCGACATGATTCGATTTTACCGAATCACCTCTCGACATTCGAACTTATCTTCGAACAAATGCCGGCATTCTGCCGCTGACCCTCCGCCCGACACCACGCTCACATGGTTCACTGGGTCCGACCGCAACAGCCGACAGGAAGAGGAAGACATGGGCACGTGGGGACCGGGAAACTTCGACGACGACACGGTCGCCGACGCACTGAGCGAGATCACCGACGAGCTCATCGCGAAGATCACCGAGGTGTTCGCCGATGAGGACGACGACACCGAGCTGCAGCCGGACGAATGGGGCGGAGCCATGGCTCCCGCGTGGCTGGAGATCCTCACCGACATCGGGTCCGCGGGGCGAGTGGGTGCCACGTTCCCGTCGAGCAGCACGCTCGAGGGCTGGCGAGACCGGTACATCCGGGTCTGGGACGACTACATCGACGAGCTCGAACCGGACGAGGACTACCGCACCGATCGACGCCAGGTCATCGTCTCGACGTTCGAGCGTGCCGTAGCCCTCGCTCACGAGCGCGAGGCGTAGCCGACCTCACCACACACCGTCGGCGCGCACGTCACGGTCGACCCAGCACCCGGCGAGCGCCGCACGCACCTCGGGACCATGCGCGAGCGCCAACGCGAGTGCCGCATGGTTCTGCTCCAGCTGCGCGAGCCGGGAGGCACCGAACAGCACGTTCGCGGTCGCGGGGTTCGAGAGGCAGAAGGCGATGCCCAGTGCCGCCGGTGTGACACCGAATCCGGCGGCCACCCGCGCGACCTCGGGGTAGATCGCGGCGATCTGCTCACGGATCCCTCCGACATCCGCGCCGATCTTCCGCTCGGGCAGCCGCCCGGTGGCGAGGATCCCGCCCTCGAAGACGTCGGACGCCTGCAGGGTGAGCACGCCCGCATCGAACAACGCCCCGTACGCCTCCCCCTCGGCCATCGATCGGCGCGCGATGCCGTATTTCAGCTGTGCGAACGCCGGTGCGACAGCCCCCTGCGTCTCCGCCTCGTCGAGAGCCTGCCTAGTGTGGGCGATCTGCCAGTTGTTGATGCCCCAGCTGTCGACGAGGCCTTCGGAGATCAGCGCGTTCACCTCGGCGACGAGGCGCGGCATGTCGGGCGCCTCCCCGTAGTCGCCGACCACCACCGTGTCGAAGCGTTCGAGGCCGGCCCGCCCGAGCGACTCGACGAGCTGTTGACGAAATCCCTGGTTCGGCCAGTCCCACAGCCACAGTTTGCCGCACAGGGTGATGTCGTCGCGATCGACGCCGCTCGCCCGCAGCGCCTCGCCGAACAGGATGTCGGTCCTCGAGTTCTCGGCATGCGGACCCATGTTGTAGTACGCGATGTCGAAGAATCCGGCGTCGAGCTTCGTGGCTCTCCGGATCAGCGCGACCGCCTCATCCTTCGACATCCGGTCCCAGGTGTTCCACGACCCCAATGCCAGCGGAGGTACCGGCCCCCCTCCGTGCTGCAGTGCCGTGCGGGGATATGTCGATTCGGGCATGAAGGCTCCTTCGTCTTCTCTGACACGGGGTTGTGTTTTTCTATGTTTGTAGAATATAACGGAGTCACCCCGTCGCAGCACCCGTCAGTGAGGACGAACATGACCGCATCCCCCCGCCGCATCCTCGTCACCGGTGGAGCCTCGGGCCTCGGCAGAGGCATCGCCGCCGCGTTCGCACGGGCCGGGGACGAGGTGTTCATCGGCGATGTGAACGCGGAAGCCGTGCAGGGCGTCGCGAATGAGCTCGGCGCCACGGCCGTGCACCTCGACATCTCCGACGAAGCCTCCGTGCAGTCGGCGGCCGATCGACTCTCCGCCGCGGGCGGACTCGACGTGCTGGTGAACAACGCCGGCGTCGTCGCGGGCGGCGGCACCCTGCAGGAGGTGCCCGTCGAGGCCGTCGATGCCGCCCTGCGCGTCAACGTCCGCGGCACCTTCCTCATGCTCCGCACGTTCGGCGCCCTGCTCGCGGCGACCGGCGGCGGCTCGATCGTCAACATCTCCTCGATCGGCGCCCGCCAGCCCACCCCGGGTCTGGGCCACTACGAAGCCACCAAGGCGGCGGTCGACGCCCTCACCCGCACGGCCGCCATCGAACTCGCCGGATCGGGGATCCGCGTCAACGCCGTCGCCCCCGGTCCCGTGCTCACTCCCCTGACCGCCGACTTCGCGTCGAGCCCCGATGCTCGTGCGGCCTGGGAGTCGCGCATCCCGCTCGGCTCGATCGCCGAGGTCGACCAGGTCACCCCGCTCGTGCTGTTCCTCGCGAGCGACGCCGCCAGCCACATCACCGGGGTCTGCGTCGCCGTCGACGGCGGACAGCTCCTGGTCTGACCTTTCCCCGGAGACGACACCATGACACGCACCGCAGAACTGCCCACCACGACCCGCGCCGCCGTCCTCACCGCCCATGGCGAGCCCCTGACCCTGCAGGAGCTGCCGCTGCCCGCCGAGATCGAACCCGGTGCCGCCCTGGTGCGCATCACCTGCACGACCCTGTGCGGCACCGATATCGAGATCTGGGAGGGGAAGATGACCTTCCCCGGCATGCTCCCCATGGTGCTCGGCCACGAGATGGTCGGCGAGATCGTCGCCACCGGCCCCGACACCCGTGACGCCCTCGGCCGCACCCTCTCCCCCGGCGACCGCATCGGCTGGTCGGAATCGACCTGTGGCGAATGCCACGGCTGCGTCGTGCTGCGCGAACCGGTGGCGTGCGCCCACCGCGGCTACGGCTTCCTCCAGCGCGCGGACGTGCATCCCTTCGCCACCGCGGGTCTCTCCGCCTACGCCTACGTCACTCCGGGCGCCGCGAAACTGCTGCTCCCCTCCGCTGTCAAGGACACGTGGGCGTCGATGGCGGGATGCGCCGCCAAGACCGTGCTCCGCGCGTTCGAGCGTGCCGGACGCATCCGCCCGGGATCGAGCGTCGTGATCCAGGGCTCCGGGGCCCTCGGCATCTTCGCCACCGCCGTCGCGAAGATCGCCGGCGCCGGCCAGGTGATCACCGTCGGAGCACCGTCCGCGCGCCTGGAGCTGGCCGGGCGCTTCGGCGCAGACGCCGTCGTCGACTTCCGCGACGGTCCCGTGGTCGACCAGGTCCTGGAGCTGACGAACGGACGCGGCGCCGACCACGTCTTCGACTTCGCCGGGGCCCCAGGGGTGGGACCGGACGCCGTCGGGATGGCCGCCCAGCGCGGCACGATCGCGATCGTCGGTTCGACCGGACCGGCAGGAGACGGATTCGCCCTCAGCACGATCATGGGCAAGGAGCTCACTGTCGTGGGATCCCTCAACGGCGACATCTCCGACTACGCCAGGGCCGTCGACTTCTTCGCGGCGTTCGCCGACCGCTTCCCGTGGGATGACCTCTTCAGCGCCCCCGTCGGCCTCGCGGAGGCCTCGGCGAAGATCGCCCGCATGCACCATCTCGATGAGGTCAAGGCCGTCATCGACCCGAGTCTGTGAGGACGACCATGACCACTCCCCTTCCGCGCCGTGAGATCGGGCGCAGCGGCCTGTACTCCTCGCTGTTCTCGCTCGGCTCCTGGCACACCTATGACCGGATGGACTTCGCCGACGCGGTGGCCATGCTCCGCGAGGCCGTGGATCGCGGCGTGAACCTCTTCGATGTCGGGGTCTACTCCGCACCGGGTGCCCCACCGGTGTTCACCGACGTGATCTTCTCGGCCATGGTGCGCGCGGCGGGCCTCGACCGTGAGGAGTGGCTGCTGTCGTCGAAGCTCTGGCTCGAGACGTTCGACGCGGAGGGCTTTCGCCCCCAGCTCGACAACGCGCTGATGCGCGTGGGCGTCGAGCACGCCGACCTCGTGATCCTGGGAGACCTGCGCCGTGACGACCTGGATCTGCGCGACCTCGTGCTCGATCTCGCACGCCTGACCGATGCCGGGATCATCCGTGCCTGGGGAGTGAACAACTGGTCGGCATCGAGCATCCAGGCACTGATCGACATCGCGACGGACGAAGACGTGCCCGGCCCGCAGATCGCGCAGCTGAAGTACAGCGTCTCGCGACGTGCCATCCCGGACGGAGCGCCCTTCGCCGGCCTGTGGGAGCAGGGATTGACGTTGCAGGCCTCGGACTGCCTCGAAGGCGGCATCCTGGCGGGCAAGGTGAACGGCGACCGCCAGATCGGTCGCGACCCCGGCGACATCCGCGGACGGATCCTCTCCGATGTCCCGGCGTTCGCGGCACTCGCGGATTCGCTCGACGCGTCTCCGGCGCAGCTCGGCATCGCCTTCACCCTCACGCACCCGGCGCTCACGACGACGCTGTTCGGGGCGTCGAGCGTCGCCCAGCTGCGCGCGAACCTCGCGGCCGTCGACCTGGTCGATCGTGTCGGCGTCGCAGAACTGCGTCGACTGGTCGCACCGTTCTGGGCGGACCGCGGCATCGTCGACCCCGAAGGCCCCTGAACCGCCCCGCCACCACTCGCACAAGGAGTTCCATGACCGCCACCGCCGCCGGACGTCCCACCGTCACCCCCGTGCCCTTCGATCCCGAGGTGCAGGCCGTGCTGGATGAGATCGCGAAGGATCCTCAGCCGCCCCTGACCCGCGACACGCTGCCGCGCGAGGGCGCCGACCGGATGTTCCCCGACAACGACACCGTCATCGCCGGCCGTGACTTCGAGTGGGAGGACCGCGTGATCCCCGGCCCTGCCGGGGCGCCCGACATCGAGATCACGATCTTCCGGCCGACCGGAACCCGCGCCGAGGTGCTTCCCGGCTTCATCAACATCCACGGCGGCGGGATGATCGTCGGTCACCGCTCGTGGGAGACCGGGCGCGTGGTCGACATCGTCGCGCAGCACCGCGTGGTGGCAGTGAACGTCGAGTACCGTCTCGCTCCTGAAGACCCCTACCCCGCCGGAGTGGAGGACTGCTACGCCGCCTTCGTCTGGGTGCATGCGCACGCGAACGATCTCGGCATGGATCCTGCGGGCATCGTCGTCGGCGGCGGGAGCGCTGGGGGCGGACTCGCCGCCGCCGTCGCCCTGATGGCACGCGACCGACGGGGCCCGGCGATGGCGGGACAGCTGCTGCTGTGCCCGATGATCGACAACACCAACACCACGGTGTCGAGCCGGCAGTACGACGGCATCGGCACGTGGCAGCGGGAGCTGAACCTGCTCGCGTGGTCGTGCGTGCTCGGCGACGATCTCGCCTTCAGCCCCGAGGCACCCGCGCATGCCGCCCCCTCCCGCGCGGCCGACCTCTCGGGCCTGCCGCCCGCCTTCATCGAGGTCGGAGAGGCCGAGGCCTTCCGCGACGAGGACACCGAGTACGCCCTGCGCATCTGGGCCACCGGCGGACAGGCCGAGCTGCACGTGTGGGGCGGCGGCGCGCACGGCTTCGACATGTACATGCCCGATGCCGAGATCTCCCGCGCCGCCCTCGCCGCGCGCGCCTCCTGGCTGCGACGGATCTGGCGGGCCGCCCGATGACCGCCCACCCGCCGGTCCCCTACGATCCCGAGCTCGTCGCCGGTCTCGCGGCCTTCGTCGACATGGTCGAGATCATCCCGCTGCGCGCCGACACCATCCACGCCAATCGCGATCACTTCGCGACCATCATCCCGCCCATGTCGGCGCAGGCCGACGGGCGCGCGATCACGTGGGAGGACCGGACCGTCTCCGGCCCCGCCGGAGCCCCGGACATCGAGATCACGATCGTGCGGCCCACCACGCCGGCGAACGGACCGGCCCCTGCCGTGCTGTCGATCCACGGCGGCGGGATGGTGCTGGGAACCCGGTTCTTCGGCACCTCCGAGCTCATCGACCTGGCCGAGCGATACGGGGTGATCGGCGTCGCGGTCGAGTACCGCCTCGCCCCCGAGCACCCGGGGCCGGCACAGGCCGAGGACTGCTATGCGGCGCTGGAGTGGATGGCGGCGCACGCGGAGGACCTGGGCATCGACCCCGACCGCATCATCGCGTCCGGCATGAGCGCGGGCGGTGGTCTCTCCGCCGCCGTCGCGCTGCTCGCCCGAGACCGAGGGGGTCCGCGCCTGGCCGGACAGCTGCTGGGATGCCCCATGCTCGACGACCGCAACGACACCGTCTCGAGTCGTCAGTACGACGGGTTCGGAGCTTGGGATCGCCACAACAACCACACCGCGTGGGAGGCGATCGCCGGTGAGGACCGCGGCACCGATCGGGTATCGCCCTACACCGCCCCCGCGCGCGCCGTCGACCTGTCCGGCCTCGCTCCCGCGTTCATCGAGGTCGGGGCGGCCGAGACCTTCCGAGACGAAGCGGTCGACTACGCCACGCGCATCTGGGCCACCGGCGGACAGGCAGAGCTGCATGTGTGGGCGGGCGGATACCACGGCTTCTCCGGCTTCTCCCCCGACGCCGAGGTCTCGCAGGCGGCCGACGCCGCGCGCGCGAGCTGGCTGCGGCGCACGCTGCACCTGGAAGGATGAGCACTCCCGTTCCCGGGGAGCCCTCGCGGCCACGGATGGGCACGGTGCACGCGATGCTCGTGCTCGGCATGCTCGAGGCGTTCGGCCCGCTGTCGATGGACCTGTATCTGCCGCAGCTGCCGCAGCTCGCCGCCTCGCTCGGCACCACGGAGGCACTCGCTCAGGCCACGATGTCGGCGTGCATGATCGGGCTCGGGCTCGGTCAGCTCGTCGCCGGACCCCTCAGCGACCGATGGGGCAGACGGCTCCCCCTGATGGTCGGCGTCGCCGTCTTCGCCGTCCTCTCCCTGGCGTGCGCGCTCGCCCCGAACATCGAGCTGCTGCTGCTCGCGCGCTTCCTGCAGGGACTCGCGGGATCTGCGGGCATCGTGATCTGCCTCGCGATCGCCCGGGACCAGTTCGAGGGCGTGGAGCTCTCACGGATGCTGTCGCTGCTGTTCCTGGTCTCGGGAACGGCGCCGATCATCGCGCCCGTCGTCGGAGGTCAGCTCGCGAGGATCATGGATTGGCGCGGGATCTTCGGCGTGCTCAGCGCCGTGGGCGTCGTGCTGCTGCTGGTCGTCGTCTTCGCCCTGCCGGAGACGCTTCCCGTCGCAGCACGGCACGGCGGCGGTCTGCGCACCCTCCGCATCCACACCGGAGCGGTCCTGCGCGATCGGCTCTTCGTCGCGGTGCTGTGCGCGGCGGCCGGGGGTGGAATCGCCTTCTTCACGTACTTGTCCATGTCGTCGTTCGTACTGCAGGACGAGTTCGGCCTGAGTCCGCAGTCGTTCAGCCTCGCCTTCGCGGCGGGAGCTCTCGCGAGCATCGTCGGCAGTCAGCTCAGCCGTCTCGTCGTGAGCAGGTGGGGACCGCTGCGGGTGTACCTCGGGGGCATCTCGGCCACGCTGATCGCCGCGACGGCCTTCCTGGTGCTCGCGCTCGCCGACGTGGGCGTCGCGGGAATCGTCGCCGCGCTGATCGGATTCATGCTGTGCTCAGGGCTCGGCGGGCCCAACGGGCAGACCCTCGCCCTCGCCCACCACGGCGCGCGAGCGGGCACGGCTTCGGCTCTGCTCGGGATGTCGACGTTCCTGTTCGGTCCGGTGCTCGCGCCGGTCGCCGCAGGGATCGGTGGTACGAACGCCGTCACGATGGCGGTGACGATGACCGCAGCGGCGGCGGTCGCCGCGGTCGCCGCCTGGCTGTTCGTGCGCCCAGCCGCCGCGGGGTGACGGCCCCTCCGTCAGAATCCCAGGCACATCACCGCGATACCGGCGGTCATCGCCCACGACTCGATGCGGAGCAGGCGCGCCGTGCGACCGTGGTGCACCGGAGCGACGAACCACTCCGCGACGATGGTCCACAGCGCCACCGCGCCGACGCCCGCGAAGAGCAGCACCGAGAGCATGCCGGAGAGCCCGTGGCCGCCGTGTCCTGTCACCGTCGCTGGACCCACCGCGGCGACGGGTCCAGCGGCTCCGTGGAACGCGCACATCGCCATCACCAGGGAGACCAGAGCGCGGTGACAGCACGGGGCCGCCGATGCGGTGCCGCGAACGCCCATGGTCCCGACCATGCCGGATCCCAGCAGAACCACCCCCAGCGCCAGCTCGAGCACGGGGTGGCGCCCGGCGGTCGCGGCGAGCGCCAGCATCGCCGCCGCCATGACGAGCACGCTCTGCCGCCCCTGCCACGGCACGGCGCGCCAGGCAGCCACGCCGGCGACGGCCGAGACGATCGCGGCCGCGGCCATCAGCCACGGCACCGCAACGATGAGGTGATCCACGCCGGAAGTATATTGAGCGCTCGCTCAATATAGCTATACCTGTGCGCGATGCGACAAGATGGGTGCGTGCCTCGCATCGTCGACCATGATGAGCGCCGCCGGCAGATCGCCGAGGCGCTGCTGGCCGTCGCCGCCCGCGACGGACACGAGAGCGTGTCTTCGCGTGCCGTGGCGAAGGAGCTCGGCGTCGCCACGGGTTCGCTCTGGCATTACTTCGACGGCTTCGACGAGGTCATGCGTGCGGCTGCGGCCGAGGTGACCCGCCGCACCGAGGCGCGCATCGCCGAGGCAACGGCCGACCGCCGCGGGCTCGACCGACTGCACGCGCTCATGCGCGAAGTGCTCCCGGTCGACGAGCGCACCCGCACCGAAGCCCATGTCGTGGTCGGATTCTGGGGGCGCCTGGCCGCGCTCGCGCCGACGCCGGACGCCGGCTCGCCCACGCTCGCCACCTGGCAGGACACGACGCGACTCGCCCTGCGGGAGGCAGTCGAAGACGGTGAGTTGCGCACGGACACCCCCACCGAGGCGATCGTGACGCTGCTGCGCTCCATCACCTACGGACAGCAGATCGTCGAGGTCACGGAGCCGCAGACGCCGCCCGCCCACCTCGCGGTGCTCGAGGTGGCGCTCGCTCCCTGGCGGGCCTGACAGAGTTCCCCGCCCGCGAATCTCCCGTTGCGGGCGTCGGGCGCTCCGTCGTATCATCATGCCAACCCGTTTATTGAGCAATCGCTCGAAAATAGTGAGGTCGATGATGTCCCACCACGCTCCGCAGCCCGTGTCGATCGAGAAGATCGCCGCCCCGCACCCCCACGATCCCCTCACGGGTGCAGAGATCGCGGCCGCCCGCGCCGTGCTCGACGCCGCGGGCCTCATGACCGAGACCACCCGGGTGCCGATGCTCCTGCCCGACGAACCCCGCAAGGAGGAGCTCGCGACGTGGACGCCCGGCTCCCCCATCGACCGCCGCGTCGACGTCACCCTGCTCGACATCGCCACCGGCGTCGCCACCGAAGCCATCGTCTCGATCACCCGGGGCGAGGTGCTGCACACGCAGCGGGTCCCCAACGACGCCCCGCCCTACGGGCAACCGCAGTACCTGTTCGAGGAGTACGAGCGCGCCGAGGCGATCGCCAAGGCGTCACCGCAGTGGCAGGCCGCGATGAAGCGCCGCGGCCTCGAAGAGCACATGGCGCTCGCTTTCTGCGGGCCGCTCGCCCCCGGATACACGGGCCGTGCCGACGAGGTCGGACGACGCGTGATCCGCTCCCTGACCTTCCTCAAGTACGACGAGCAGGACTCCCCCTGGGCGCACCCGGTCGAGGGACTCATCGTGCACATCGACCTCACCGCGAACAGCGTGATCCGCGTCGAGGACCACGGCGATGTGCCCGTTCCCGCCGGCCACGGCAACTACTACCCCGAGGTGCAGGGCGAGGCGCGCACCACCCTGAAGCCGATCGAGATCACCCAGCCCGAGGGGCCGAGCTTCGCCGTCACGGGTTCGCTCGTGGAGTGGGAGGGCTGGTCGATGCGCGTGGACTTCAACGCACGCGAAGGCCTCGTGCTGCACGACGTCACCTTCCAGGGACGATCGGTGCTGAGCAGGGCGAGCGTGCCCGAGATGGTCGTCCCCTACGGCGACACCGCGCCCGGCCGCTTCTGGATCAGCTACTTCGACGCCGGTGAGTACCTGCTCGGGAAGAACGCGAACCACCTCGAGCTCGGCTGCGACTGCCTGGGCGTGATCCGCTACCTCGACGGCTACGTCGCCGACGACCACGGCCACCCCGTGCGCATCCCGAACGTGATCTGCATGCACGAGGAGGACTACGGCATCCTCTGGAAGCACACCGATCTGGCCGGGCGCTCCGACGTGCGGCGTTCCCGCCGGTTCGTGGTCTCGTACTTCTCCACGATCGGCAACTACGACTACGGGTTCTACTGGAACTTCGGCCTGGACGGGTCTATCGAGGTGGTGGCCAAGGCTACGGGCATCGTCTTCGCCAGCGCCGGTGAGCCCGGGGTGCGCCAGCGCCATGCGACGGAGCTGGCCCCCGGAGTGTTCGCCCCCGTGCACCAGCACCTCTTCTGCGCACGGCTCGACGTCGCGATCGACGGCGAGGACAACCGGCTCGTCGAGATCGACGCCCAACGCGTGCCGATGGGCCCCGAGAACCCCTTCGGCAACGCCTTCACCTGGTCGGAGACGACTCTGCACACCGAGAACGAGGCGCAGCGCGAGGCCGATTCCTCGGTCGCGCGGGTGTGGGAGGTGCAGAGCGCGTCCCGCACGAACCACGTCGGCCGGCCCACCGCGTACCACCTGGTGCCGCAGCCCACGGCACTGCTCATGGCCGACCCGCAGTCCTCCGTCGCCGCGCGTGCCGCCTTCGCGACGAAGCACCTCTGGGCGACACGCTTCGAGGCGGGGCAGATCTGGCCGGCCGGTCGGTATCCGAACGCGCACCAGGGCGGAGCAGGGCTACCCGAGTACGCCGCCGCCGACCGCGACATCGACGGCCAGGACGTCGTGCTGTGGCACACCTTCGGTCTGACGCACTTCCCGCGACCGGAGGACTGGCCCATCATGCCGGTCGACTACGCCGGATTCTGGTTCAAACCGGCCGGATTCCTCGACCAGAACCCGGCCATGGATGTACCGGAGGCGTCGCAGGCGCACCGCGGCGCGACGGCGAGCGCATGCTGCGGTGGAGGCACCTGCACCTGCGCGCACTGAGTCGGATGCCCGCCCGGGGCAGGCGCACAGAGACCCCGGTCTCGCCGCCTCTGCGCGTCGAGCTCTGCGCGTCGAGTCCGCGCCTGCCCCGCGGCTCAGTACCTCGCCGAGAACGCGCCGTCCGACTGCAGCAGCTGCCCCGAGATCCAGCGCCCTTCCTTCGACACGAGGAACTCCACCACGGCCGCGATGTCGCCGGGGCGCCCGAGACGCCCGAGCGGTGTCATCTCCCCCAGCCCGCGGCGCGTCTCGTCGTCCATCCAGCCGGTGTCGATGGGGCCGGGGTTGAGCACGTTCGCCGAGATGCCGCGCGGGCCGAGCTCGCGGGCCGCCGAGATCACGAGCCGGTCGAGAGCGCCCTTGGAGGCCCCGTAGGGGAGGTTGCCGGTCACGTGGTCGCTGGTGAGCGCCACGATCGCACCTCCGCCGTCGCCCACCTGCCGCGCGAAGGCCGCGATCAGCAGCAGACTCGCCCTCGCGTTCACGGCGACGTGCCGATCGAAGCTCTCGGCCGTCGTGTCGAGGATGCCGGATTCCACATCGTGCGCATGACTCAGGACGAGTGCCGAGACCGGGCCGTGGGCTGCGTTCACCTCAGCCATCAGGGTCTCCGGCCCCCCGGGCGTTGCGAGGTCGGCGATGTGATCGGCGTCGTGCAGGTCGCTGGTGACGACGGTCCAACCGGCGGCGCGCAGACGAGGAGCGATGCCGGCGGCGATGCTGTCGGCACGCGCGGCGCCGGTGATCAGAGCAAGGGGCATCCGCACACCGTATCGGACTCCCCGGGCGCTCGCATCGCCCTCAGGCGAGCGCGGCGATCGCGTCGCGGAGGATGCCGTCGGCCTCGTGGAGGGCTGCGGCCGCGTCCTGCGGCGTCGCGTCGGCGGCGAGCATCAGCAGCGCGAGCTTGACCGAACCGTCCGCCGCCTGCAGCGCCGCCGCAGCCTGGTCGATGTCGACGCCGGCGAGCTGCGACACCGTGCGGATCGAGCGGGCATGCAGCTTCTCGTTCGTGGCCAGCAGATCGACCATGACGCCGCGGTAGGTCTTGCCGAGGTTGATCATCGACAGTGTCGTCAGCATGTTGACGACGAGCTTCTGCGCCGTCCCCGACTTGAGGCGCGTGGAGCCGGAGATGAACTCGGGGCCGGTGACGACCTCGATCGCGACCTCCGCGGCCGCGCCGATGTCGGAACCGGCGTTCGAGGCGATCGCCGCGGTGAAGGCACCGACGCTGCGGGCGTAGGCCAGCCCTCCCACGACGTAGGGCGTGCGGCCGGAGGCGGAGATGCCCACCACCGTGTCGTTCTCCGAGAGACCGAGCTCGCGCAGCGAGGCTTCCGCGGCAGCGTCGTCGTCTTCGGCGTTCTCCACGGCGGAGCGGATCGCCGTCTCGCCCCCCGCGATCAGCCCGACCACCATCGACGGGTCGGTGCCGAAGGTCGGCGGGCACTCGCTCGCATCCAGAACGCCGATGCGCCCGGCCGTGCCTGCACCGATGTAGATGAGGCGTCCGCCGCGGCGGAACCGCTCGGTGATGCCGTCGACCACGATGGCGATCTCCTCCGCCCGCTCGGCGACGGCCTCCGGCACCCGCCGATCCTCCGCGTTCATGCGTCGCACGAGCTCGGCGGTGCCCAGCAGGTCGAGGTCGCCGCGATCGGTCGTCGAGGCCTCGGTGTCGAGGCGCTCGAGCACGGAGAGGAGGGTGGCCAGGCGGGAATCGTCATTCGGCACGGTGGACGAACCTTTCGTGGGGGAGGTCGGTGCGGCGCGCGAGCAGCAGCGCGCCGTCGAGTGCATCGCCGCTCGCGGGCACGATCGTGCGTCCGGCGGTCTGCAGGGAAGAGGTCAATGACGCGCGGAACCACGCGTGGTCGGTGAGGCCGCCGTGGATCACCACGTCGGTGGTGCGGGTGGATGCGGCGACAGCCGTCGCGGTGAGGAGTCGAATCGCCTCGGCCACGATCTCGCCGGCGACCGCATCGCCGTCGGCAGCGGCATCCAGCACGAGAGGTGCGAGCGTCGCGAGGCGTCGAGGGAGGGGTTCGCGCTGGGCGAGCCAGGCCTGGATGTCGGATGGCGCACCCACCGGCTGCACGATCGCCGCGGTGAGGGCGGTGCGGGCGCCCAGGGCGTCGTCCGCACGCAGCACGGCACGCAGGGCCTCGCGCCCGAGCCACGAGCCGCTGCCGAAGTCGCCGAGTTCCGGACCCCAGCCGTCGACGAGTCGCGCGCCCTCGGCGTCGACGCCGAGGGCCGCCGCTCCGGTTCCCGCGATGAGGAGCACTCCCCCGGCACCGGCGAGTGCACCGGCGTGAGCGGTGACCACATCGGAGGCGACGGCCACCGCGGCTCCGCTCGCTGCGGCGAGCCGGGACGACAGTTCCTGCGCCGCATGCGGCGCCAGCCAGGCGCCCGCGGCGCCCACCCCGATCAGGTCGAGGCGGTCACCCTCCAGAAGCGGGAGGATCGCCTCGAGTGCACTCTCCACCCCGCCGGCTGCGGCGAGCCCGGGAGCTCCGACGCCTGCGCGCGCGACCCGCTCGCCGTCGATCACGACGCGGCACCGGGACTTGCCGAGATCGACGGATGCGGTCGTCTTCGCGCTCATCGACTCTCCCGGGGATCGGTGGAAACAGGTGATGAAAAGAGACTACATGCGAAGTAGACTCTGCAAAAAGAATTTACACCGAGCAGACGGAGAACCGATGAGCATCCAGTCGACGATCGAAGCCGCCGCTTCCACGCTGACGCCGTCGCTGGCCCGTATCGCGCTGGTCGTCCGCGAGAACCCCTCCGTCGTGATCGACAACACGATCAACGAACTGGCCACGGAATGCGACACCTCGGTCGCTTCGGTCGTGCGCTTCTGCCGGGCGATCGGCTTCAGCGGCTACGCCCCGCTGCGCATGGCCCTCGCCGCCGAGCTCGGCAAGGAAGCCGCCCAGTTCTCCGCACGCGGCGCCTACGGGTCGGAGATCTCCGACGCAGACACCCTGCAGGAGGCGGTGTCGAAGGTGGCGGCGCTCGAACTGCTGGCGATCGAGGAGACCGTCGCCCGACTCGACTTCACCGTGCTCGAAGCGGCAGTGGACGCGATCGACGGGGCCGAGCGCATCATCCTCTACGGGCTCGGCGCCAGCCGGTTCGTCGCGGAGGATCTCGCCCACAAGCTCCTCCGCGTCGGACGGAACGCGCATATTCCCGCCGATCCGCACGAGGCCGTCGCCGTCTCCGTGCTGCCGACCGCATCGACCGTCGCGATCGGCTTCTCCCACTCCGGTTCGACGCTCGAAACCGTGCGGTTCTTGGAGACGGCGCGTACCAGCGGCGCCACCACGATCGCCGTCACGTCGGCGAAGGACTCCCCCCTCACCCGCGCGGCCGATCACCCGCTCTTCACTGAGGTGCGCGAGTCGACCTTCCGCGCAGGCGCCATGGTAAGCCGCATCGCGCAGCTCACGCTCGTCGACTGCCTGTTCCTCGGTGTCGCCAAGCGCCGGTACACCGAGACCGTCGACGCCCTGCAGCGCACGGGTCAGGCGACGCGCGCCCTCCGCGGCTGACGAACACGGCGACGGACACGGCCCGCATACGAGAGAGCCACCCTGACCCGAAGGTCAGGGTGGCTCTCGGTCACAGCGAGGTGCTGTGGGGTGTTCCTCGAAGGAGCATCCGGATTACTGGTACGACTTCACGATCTCGAGGAGGCTCGGGACGTTGGCGTATGCCTCGGCCGCGTTCTCCTTGGTGACGATGATCGGGTCGAGCAGGTAGGCCGGGACGACCTTCACGCCGTTGTCGTACTGCTCGGTGTCGTTGACGTCGACCTCCTCGCCCTTCTGGAGCTGGCCGACCATCTTGATCGACTGCTCGACGAGGAGCGTGGTGTCCTTGTTGATCGTGGAGTACTGGATGCCCTCCATGATCGACTTGACGGACTCGACCTCGGAGTCCTGACCCGTGACGACCGGGACCGGCTTGCCTGCTCCCTGCACCGAGGTGATGATGGCGCGGGCGAGCGTGTCGTTCGGCGAGAGGACGCCGTCGAGCGTCTCGGAACCGTAGGTCGACGTGAGGATCGAGTCCATGCGGCGCTGGGCGTTCTCGGCCTTCCAGCCCTCGGTCGCCGTCTGGGAGATCTCGGTCTGACCGGAGACGACCTTGAGCGTGCCGTCATCGATCTTCGGCTGGAGCACGTCCATCGCGCCGTTGAAGAACACGGGAGCGTTGGCGTCGTCCGGCGAACCCGAGAACAGCTCGATGTTGTACGGCGCCTCGTGGCCCGCGCGCTCGGCGAGACCGTCGAGCAGCGCCTGGCCCTGCAGCTGACCGACCTTGAAGTTGTCGAAGGCGACGTAGTAGTCCACGGCCTCGGTGTTCTCGATCAGACGGTCGTACGCGATGACGGTGACGCCGGCGTCGCGGGCTGCCTCGACCTGCGTCGACAGCTGCTTGCCGTCCTTCGCACCGATGATGATGACCTTGGCGCCACCGGTGACCATCGCCTGGATCTGGTTCTGCTGCTCGGCGACCGTGTTGCTGGCCGGTGCGTACTGCACGTCGGGCTTGAATCCGGCCTTCTTCAGGCCGTCGGTGAACAGCTGACCGGCGAGAACCCAGTTCTCGGAGGTCTTGTCAGGAAGGGCGACACCGATAGTGGCATCAGCGGCGAAGCCCTTGGCCTCGTCCCCCGACCCGGAGCCGGTGTCACCGCCGCGCTCCGAGGAGCAGCCGGTGAGGGCGAAGGCGCCCGCGACGACAAGCGCTGTCGCCGACAGAAGAATCTTCTTCATGTGATCTCTTTCTCTGGTGTGTGAAGGTCAAGGCGCGTGTGCGGTGCGCGACTCGACCCTTACTTTCCGCGCGTCTCGTCGACGGCGGGGGCTTCGTACTTCTGGCTGGTGGGGTAGTTCGCCTTCGGGTCGAAGGTCTCGAGGGCGGGGTCTTCCTTGCGACCGAACCGGCGCGTCAGGAACCCGATGATCGAGGGGCGGCCCTGCTGCTTGTTCCAGACGTCGACACCGACCGCGAACAGGAGCACCAGGCCCTTGATCATCGACACCACGTCGGCACCGGCGCCGAGCAGCGCGAGTCCGTTGTTGAGGAACGCCATCACGAGACCACCGATGATCGACCCGATCACGGTTCCGATGCCGCCCGAGACGGCGGCACCACCGATGAAGACCGAGGCGATGGCGTCGAGCTCCCAGCCGTTGCCGTCCTGCGGACCGGAGGCCGTGGCACGGGCCACGTAGATCATCCCGGCGAGCGAGGCGAGCACCGACATGTTCATCATGACGAAGAAGTCGACCCAGCGGTCCTTCACGCCCGACAGACGCGCTGCCTGGCGGTTGCCGCCGACGGCGTAGATGTGGCGGCCGAAAACGGTGTTGTTCGTGATGAACGAGTAGAGGATGACGAGGGCGAGCAGGATGACGCCCGAGATCGGGAAGCTGGTGCCTTCACGCCCTGTCGCGAACAGCCACCCGGCGATGAGGATCACGGCCGAGATCAGCACGACCTTGGTGATGCTCACCCAGCGGGGCGCCATGTCCGAACCCATCTTGGCCTGCGCGCGGCGGGTGCGGATCTCCGAGATGACGATCCAGAGCACACCGATCAGGGCGAGGACCATGGTGAGCACGTTGAACTGCACGGGGATGAAAGACAGCTCGGGCAGGTAGCCGGCGCCGATGACCTTGAACCCCTGCGGGACGGGGATCGACTGCGAGTCGCCGACCCACTGGTTCGCGCCACGGAAGAACAGCATGCCCGCCAGCGTCACGATGAAGGCGGGCACCCCGACATACGCGACCCAGAATCCTTGCCAGGCGCCCACCAGCACGCCCACGCCGAGGCCGAGGAGGATGGCCAGCGGCCACGGCAGGTTCCAGTCCGCCATCGCCTTGGCGACGATGATGCCGGTGAACGCCGCGACCGACCCGACCGACAGGTCGATGTGGCCCATGATGATGACCATCACCATGCCGATCGCGAGGATCAGGATGTAGGAGTACTGGTTGACGACGTTGATCAGGTTGCCCGACGAGAGCGTGAGTCCCTGACCCTTGAAGATCCAGGTCAGCACCTGGAAGACGACCAGGATCACGACGAGGCTGCCGAGGATGCCGAACTGACGGAGGGTCGACTGGCCGCCTCCGAACATCTTCGTGATGTCCTTGAAATGGAAGCCGCGCTTCGTTGCGGTGGTGTCGGTGGTCATGCGGATGCTTTCTGGGTCGCGGAGGTCATGCTGCGCATGAGGTCCTCAGGTGTCGCCTGATCGGCCGGGATGCAGTCGGTGACCCGACCTTCGAAGACGGTGTAGATGCGGTCGGAGATGCCGAGGAGTTCGGGAAGCTCGCTGGAGATGACGATGACGCCCTTGCCCTGGGCTGCGAGCTGGTTGATGATCGCGTAGATCTCGTACTTGGCACCGACGTCGATGCCGCGTGTGGGCTCGTCGAGGATCAGCAGGTCGGGGTCGGTGAACATCCACTTCGCCAGCACGACCTTCTGCTGGTTGCCGCCGGAGAGCTTGCCGACGCCCTCCTCCACGGAGGGCGTCTTGATGCGGAGCGCCTTGCGGTACTCCTCCGCGACGGCGAACTCGGCGCGGGCGTCGACGACACCGCGCTTGGCGATCTTGGAGAGCTTGGCGGCGACGACCGAACGCTTGATCGTGTCGAGCAGGTTGAGCCCGAGCACCTTGCGGTCCTCGCTCACGTACGCGAGCCCGTGCTTGATCGCCGACGCCACATCGTGCAGGGCGACCTCCTGGCCGTCCTTGATCAGGGTGCCGGAGAGGAAGGTGCCGTAGGAGCGGCCGAAGATGCTCATCGCGAACTCGGTGCGCCCTGCGCCCATGAGACCGGCGATGCCGACCACCTCGCCGCGGCGGACGTTGATGTTCGAGCCCTTCACGACCATGCGCTCGGGGACGGTCGGATGCTGCACCCACCAGTCCTTGACCTCGAAGAACACCTCGCCGATCTCGGGGGTGCGGTCCGGGTAGCGGCTCTCGAGCGAGCGGCCGACCATGCCGCGGATGATGCGGTCCTCGTTGACCTCCCCACGCGAGATGTCGAGCGTCTCGACCGTGCGGCCGTCGCGGATGATCGTGATCTCGTCGGCGATCTGCTCGATCTCGTTGAGCTTGTGGCTGATCATGATCGACGCGATGCCCCTGGCCTTGAGGCCCAGGATCAGGTCGAGCAGGTGCTGCGAGTCGTTCTCGTTGAGTGCGGCGGTCGGCTCGTCGAGGATCAGGAGCTTGACGTCCTTGTTGAGCGCCTTCGCGATCTCGATCAGCTGCTGCTTGCCGACACCGAGGGTCTTGATCTGCACGTCGGGGTCTTCGCTCAGCCCGACGCGGGCGAGCAGTTCGATCGCCCGTTCCTTCTGGGCCTTCCAGTCGATGCGGCCACCGCGCTGGATCTCGTTGCCGAGGAAGATGTTCTCGGTGACCGAGAGCTCGGGGATCAGGGCGAGCTCCTGGTGGATGATCGCGATGCCGGCATGCTCGCTGGCGGCGATGTCCTTGAAGCGCTGCTCCTCGCCGTAGAGCAGGATCTCCCCGTCGTAGGTTCCGTAGGGGTACACCCCGGACAGGACCTTCATCAGGGTCGACTTCCCGGCGCCGTTCTCGCCGCAGATCGCGTGGATCTCGCCGGCGCGGACGGTGATCGAGACGTCGGCGAGTGCCTTGACCCCCGGGAACTCCTTGGTGATGCTGCGCATCTCCAGGATGGGGCCTGACACGGTAGGCAACGTTGCTGTGGTGCTCACGGATCTTTCCTCGCGACGTGCGGTCACCTTCGATGTGACCGTTCACATTGGATTACATAGTCCACTCACGACGAACCGCTGTCAAGTCCGCGCGCCGATTTCGTGTCGCTACCGTGATGCATGCGGCCCGATCGGCTGGGAGCGGTCCCGCGACAGGTCAGCGTGCTGCGGCGGATTCGCGCGCACGCAGGATCGTCTGCAGCGGGCCGAACTCCGGCACCTGCTCTCCCCTGATCTGCGCGAGGAGGATGCGCACGGCTCGGCGCCCGAGCTCGGGGAAGTCCTGGTGCACCGTGCTCAGCGTCGGCGCCACGTGCGCGGCGACCGGTATGTCGTCGAACCCGATCACGCTCACGTCGTGCGGCACCCGCACCCCGGAATCGCGGAAGCCGTGCATCAGCCCGATCGCCATCAGATCGTTCGCGGCGAACACCGCCGTGAAGTCCCGACGGCGCGAGAGCTCCTTGCCCGCGAAGTAGCCGAAGTCGGCTGTCCAGTCGCCGCGGATCGGCGGGAACGTCGGCAGGTCGGCCTCGCGCAGTCCGTCGAGATACCCGCGCATGCGCGACTCCGCCTCGATCCAGTCCTGCGGGCCGGCCAGATGCAGGATGTCGCTGTGACCGAGCGATATCAGGTGGGCCGTCGCGGCCTTGGCGCCCGCCACCTGGTCGGCGGACAGGCTCACCCCGTCCGAGCCCGATGCCGTCTGCAGGGTCACGAACGGCATGTCCACCGACATGCCGCGAAGGACATGGAACACCCGCACCTGCGGTGCGAGCACCACGATGCCGTCGACCTGCTCGCGCGACAGCTGGCGCACCGCGTTGCCGATCGCCTCGGGCGTCGTGTCGGCGAGGTTCAGGGTCGAGACCGAGTACCCCTCCTCGCGCGCCGCATCCTCGATGCCGGCGATGGACGAGGTCGGACCGAACTCCCCGATCGTGGCGGACAGGATGCCCAGCATGTTCGACTTGCTGGTGACCAGAGCGCGGGCGGCCAGGTTCGGCCGGTAGTCGAGCACCGAGATCGCATCGAGGACCTTGGCCTTCGTCTCCGGACGGATGCTCGGATGATCGTTGAGCACTCGGGACACCGTCTGATGCGAGACACCGGCGAGCCTGGCGACGTCGCGGATGCTCGGCAACCGCGCACGCTCGGAGGCGGTGGACATCACTTGCCTCCTCGCGTGTGCACGGTCACATCGTCACTACATTATGTCTGGCGGCGCGCGCGTGTCACCACTCGAACGCCGTTGCCGCGCGTGACGGGTTGTGCGCGAGCACCGGAAGCACCACCCGGTTTCGTCGAGCGGCACCGGAACGGCTCCCTCCAGCATGGCATCGTGGCGGCGTGGACACACTGCTGCGCGGCGGGCGCGTCATCGACCCGAAGACGGAAACCGACCGGATCACCGATCTGCTGATCACCCAGGGGCGGGTGGCCGCGGTCGGCGACGGGCTCACGGCGCCGACCGATGCCGAGGTGGTGGACGCGACGGGCCTCATCGTCGGACCGGGTTTCGTCGACCTGCACAGCCACGTGCACTCGATCGCGGGGCACCGGCTGCAGGCGATGGACGGTGTCACCACCGCCCTCGATCTCGAGGCCGGACTCATGCCGATCGCCGAGGCCCTCGCCCGCGCCGCCGCGGACGGACGCCCGCTGAACTACGGCTTCTCGGCTTCCTGGTCGCAGGCGCGGGCGTACGCGCACCTCGACCGGGTGCCCGTCGCCGACTTCACCGCGTCGATGGATCTGCTCGGCACACCCGACTGGCAGCGGTCCTCCTCCCCCGCCGAACGCCGCCGATGGCTGAGCCTGCTGGAGGATGAGCTGGGTGCCGGCGCACTGGGGATCGGCGTGCTGATGGGTTACGCACCGCGGTCCGACCCCGACGAGTACCTCGCCCTCTCCCGGCTGGCCGCCGCTGCCCACGCCCCGACCTTCACGCA
Source organism: Microbacterium sp. Root1433D1 (assembly GCF_001426835.1). NCBI lineage: Bacteria > Bacillati > Actinomycetota > Actinomycetes > Micrococcales > Microbacteriaceae > Microbacterium > Microbacterium sp. Root1433D1. The sequence goes on from NZ_LMFN01000001.1 coordinate 237,787, forward strand.
CGTGCGCGAACTGATCGAGGCCGATCCGCGCACACCGATCGACGGCTCTGAGGAGCTCGTCCGCGCCGCCGCGGAGACCGGGGCGGCGATGCATCACTGCCACGTGAACAGCACCTCGCTGCGCCACATCGACCGGGTGCTGGGCCTGCTGGATCGCAGCCGCGCCGCAGGTTCCCGCGTGACGGTCGAGGCCTACCCCTACGGCGCCGGCAGCACGGCGATCGGCGCGTTCTTCCTCGCCCCGGAGAAACTCGCGGGGCTCGGCATCACTCCGAGTTCTCTGGTGCTCGTCGACACCGGCGAGCGCATCGCCGACGAAGCCCGGCTGCGCGAGGTGCGGACGACCGACCCCGGCGCCACCTGCATCGTGACGTTCCTCGACGAGGCCGATCCCTTCGACCGCGCGCACCTGCACCGGGCGCTGGCCTATCCCGACTCGATCGTGGCGAGTGATGCGATGCCCATCTCCTGGGCGGCGAGCGGCGGGGGGACGGTGTACGAGCAGCACGAGTGGCCGCTTCCCGCGGGCGGGCACACGCATCCCCGCACCGCGGGCACGTTCGCGAAGTCACTGCGGCTCATGGTTCTCGACAGCGGCACGTGGAGCTGGGTCGAAGCCTTCCGGCGCTGTTCGTTCCTCCCCGCTCGTGTGCTCGACGAGGTCTCGTCCGGCATGCGGGGCAAGGGCCATCTGACGATCGGGGCGGATGCCGACGTCGTGGTGATCGACCCGACGACGCTGACGGACAGAGCCAGCTATGCCGATCCGACTCGCCCGTCGCGGGGTGTGCGCGAGCTCTTCGTGCACGGCACTCGTGTCGTGCACGCAGGAGAGATCGTGACCGATGCCCTGCCGGGGCGCGCCGTACGAGGGGATGCCTGATGGACGACGAGCTGCAGGAGTTCCTGGACGCCACGGCCGCGGAGCTCGGCGTGCCCGGCGCAGTGGTCGGCGTGATCGACCGCGACCGGGAAGTCATCGCCGCCACCGGTGTCGCCGCTGTCGACACCGGTGCCGCCGTGACCGCGCGCACGCTCTTCCAGATCGGCTCGACGACGAAGACGTTCACCGGAACCGTCGCGATGCACCTGGTCGAGAGCGGCGTGCTCGACCTCGACGGCCATGTGGTCGATGTGCTCCCCGACTTCCGGCTCCGAGACGAGGACGCCCTCGCAGAGCTGCGCATCCGCCACCTCCTCACGCACTCTGGCGGCTTCCTGGGCGATGCGGACGATCATCCGGGGTGGGACGACGACGCCCTCGCCCGCAGCGTCGCCGGCTTCTCCGAGCTCCCGCAGTTCTTCTCCCCCGGCACGATCGCCTCCTACAGCAACTCCGGCATCCGCCTGCTGGGTCGTGTGATCGAGGAGGCGACGGGCGAGACGTTCGAGCAGGCGGTGCAGCGCATCGTCCTCGACCCGCTGGGTATGTCCGAGACGTTCTTCTTCCCGTGGGACGTGATCGCACGCCCCCATGCCGTCGGACACGTGCCCGGTGAGGACGCAGCGATGGCCGCGTTCCCCCAGTGGCCGCTGACCCGCGACATCGCGCCCGAGGGCGGCATCGTGTCGTCCGTGCGCGACCAGCTCACCTACGCCCGTTTCCAGATGCGCGGCGAGTCGGAGGGCGCAGCACCCGTGGGCGAGGCGACCAGACTCCTGATGCAGCAGCCCCACCTCGCCGCGGGGCCGCCCATCGACGCCATCGGTCTTCCCTGGTTGCTCACCCGGCACGGATCGGCACGGGTCGTGATGCACGGCGGGAACATCTCCGACATGCAGCTGAGCGAGTTCGTCCTCGCCCCGGATGAGGATCTGGCCATCACCGTGCTGACGAACAGCGGCAGCGGCAAGGCACTCGGATCCGCGGTCGTCGACTGGTGCTTCGCGCGGCTGCGCGGCATCGAGAAGCCCATGGAGGCTGCGCAGCTGCAGCCGGTCGAGAAGCTCGAAGGACTGCTCGGCACGTACGACGCCGGGCAGTGGCGCTACGACGTGACCCGTGACGGCGACGCCCTCGAGTTCGCGATGGTGCTGCGTGAGGACATCGCGGCCCTCGGCATCCCTCCTCGTCCGCCGCTACGGCTGCGCGTGCGTGCCGACGGCGCCCTGATCACCGACACGGACCAGCCCGTCGGCCGTCTTCTCGACCCGGCGGAGGGCGGCCCCCAGCTCCTGCACGTGGGCATGCGCGCGGTGCGCCGCCGCTGAGCCGCCGATCCTTCGTCGGAGCGCACCAAGGTCCGCGCAAGTCTCGTCGCCGCGCACCAACGAGGCGAGGGAGCGCGCGAATAGTCTCGGCCCATCGCCGTCGCCCGCAGACGACGGCCCACTCGACGAAGAGGAGCGCACGTGTCCGACCTGAACGAAATCGGCAGCTGGGTGCGGGAGAACCTTCCCACGATGCTGGCCGACGCGCACATCCCTGCAGCATCCGTCGCGATCCTGGCCGGTGGCGAGATCTTCACCACCGCCGCCGGGATCCTCAATCGCAACACCGGCGTCGAAGCCGACGAGGACTCGGTCTTCCAGATCGGCTCGATCACGAAGACGTGGACCGCGACACTCGTCATGCAGCTCGTCGACGAGGGTCTGCTCGACCTCGACGTCCCGGTGCGCGACACCGTGCCCGCGTTCGCGATCGGCGACGACGCGGCGGCGAGCGCGATCACCACCCGCCAGCTCCTGAGCCATGTGAGCGGATTCGAGGGCGACCTGTTCAACGACACCGGGGTCGGCGACGACGCCGTGGAGAAGTACCTCGCCACGATCGCCGACGCCCCGCAGCTCTTCGCCCCCGGTGAGCGCTTCTCCTACAACAACGCGGCTTTCGTCGTGCTCGGCCGCATCATCGAGGTGCTGCGCGGAACGTCGTACGACCAGGCGCTGCGTGCCCACCTCGCCGCCCCGCTGGGACTCACGCACGTTGCCACCACGGCCGCCGAGGCGATCATGTTCCGTGCAGCTCTGGGACACATCCCCGCAGGCGGCAGCGATGAGCCGGTACCTGCACCGGTGTGGAGCCTCGTGCGCTCGAACGCCCCGGCCGGATCGATGCTCGCCATGACGGCACGCGACCTGGTGACCTATGCGCGCATGCACCTCGACGGCGGGGTCGCAGCCGACGGCACCAGAGTGCTCTCCGAGAAGAGCGTGCGGGCCATGCAGGAGCGCCAGGTCGACCTTCCCGAACTCGGACTGATGGGCGATGCGTGGGGTCTGGGCTGGGAGATCTTCGACTGGGACGGCGGCCCCGTCATCGGTCACGACGGCGGAACGATCGGGCAGAACGCGTTCCTGCGGATGGTGCCGGGTGCGGGTGTCGCGGTCGCTGTGCTCACGAACGGCGGACGCACGGTCGACGCGTATCACGCGATCACGTCGAAGGTGCTCGACGCTCTCGCCGGAGTCACGGTTCCGGCCCTCCCCTCTGTTCCGGAATCGCCGGTCGCGATCGACCTCGAACGGGTGATCGGCACGTACTCGTCGTCGGTCTCCGACTCGACCGTGCGTGTCGATGAAGACGGCCGCATCTGGCTCGAACGCACCATGAAGGGCATCTTCGCCGAGCTGGGCCCTGCTCCCGAACCCGTCGAGCTCGTCGGCTGGGCCGGGGACACGCTCCTCCCCCGCGAACCGCAGAACGGCATGCACATGCCGCACGCGTTCGTCGGCGACGACGGCAGCGGTCGCGCCCTGTACCTGCACACCGGACGTGCCGACCGCCGGATCGACGCATGACGAACGCGCCCGCCTCGATGACGGACACGCAGACCGTGCCCGACGTCGCCGAGATCTTCGCGGATGCGGGGGCCACGGGCTTCCTGCATGCGCGGGAGATCGGCGGGGCCGACGGCCCCGAGGTGACCTTCGGCGCCGACGAGCCGGTGGTGCTCGCCTCGGTGTTCAAGATCCTGGTACTCACCGCCTTCGTCCGCGCGGTCGCCGCGGGCGAGCTCGATCCGACCGAGCGCACCACCGTGACGGCGCGCTATCGCATCGGCGGCGTGGGCACGGCCGGGTTCGCCGACGACGTCGAGGCCAGCTGGCGCGACCTGGCACTGAACATGATGTCGATGAGCGACAACGCAGCCACCGACATCATCTACCACCGCCTCGGCGGCGAGGCCGTCAACCGGGTCATCACCGATCTGGGACTGCGCAGCACTCGTCTCATCGGATGCTGCGAAGACCTGTTCGCCTCGGTGGTGTCAGACCTCGGCGGCGCCGCCGACAGCGACCTCGACGAGCTGTTCACCGGTGCGACCGCAGAGCAGATCCTCGCACTCGACGTCGTGCAGCCGCTGCGCACCTCGCACTCCACGCCGCGCGACGTCACCACCCTGCTGAACGCGCTGTGGACCGACACCGCGGCACCGGCCGAGGCCTGTCGTCAGGCGCGCGACATCATGGCCCTGCAGATCTGGCCGCATCGGCTGACCGCGGCGTTCCCCGGTGACGTGCGCATCGCGGCGAAGACCGGCACCCTCCCCACCTGGCGCAACGAGGCCGGTGTCGTCACGTATCCCGACGGCCGCCAGTACGCCGTGGCGGTGTTCACGCAGGCCGCCTCGCTCGTCGACCGGCAGCCTCTCGTCGACGCGTCGATCGGACGCGCCGCGTTCGCCGCCGTCGAGCAGCTGCGCGCTCGGACCGTCTGACCCGCACTCCCCGCACCACTGCACTCTCCCTGCACAACACACCTGCACCATCCCGAACACTGCTGGAGGCTTCTGATGCGTTCTCGTACCCCGCTGATCGCGCTGCTGGGCGCTGCGGCGCTCGCCCTGACATCCTGCGCCGGCGGCGCCCCGCCGAGCGGAGGTGACGGAGCCGACGGCGTCCTCGCCGACGGCAAGACCTTCACCTCGGTGATCTCGACCGACCCGGGCAGTCTCGACCCGTTCGTCACCGTGATGTCGGTCGCCCGCTCCATCGACCGCTTCCTCTACGCGCGGCTCGTGGAGGTACTGGAGGACGGCAGCATCGCCTCCGGCCTTGCCGACTCGTGGGAGGCCGACACGACCACCGCCACCTTCACGCTGCGCGACGGCCTCACCTGCGAGGACGGCACGCCGCTGACGGCCACCGACGTGGCGGCCAACATCACCCACATCGGCGACCCGGCGAACGGCTCACCCCTGATCGGTCTGCAGGTGCAGCCGGGCACCAGTGCCGTCGGCGACGACGCCGCCGGCACCGTCACCGTCACCAGCGGGCGGCCCGACTCGTTCCTGCTCGAGAACGTCGGCAGCATCTCGATCGTCTGCGGCACCGTGATCGACGACCCCGACGCGCTCGCGAAGGGCGAGGGCGCCACGGGCATGTTCTCCATGAGCGAGCTCGTGCCCAACAGCCAGTACACGCTGACCCGCCGCGACGACTTCACGTGGGGTCCGGACGACTGGGACCCGAAGCAGAAGGGTCTCCCCGACTCCGTGGTCTTCCGCGTGGTCCCGAACGAGACGACCGCGACCAACCTGTTGCTCTCCGGCGAAGTCAACGCGGCCCTCGTGATCGGTCCCGACAACAAGCGGCTGAAGGATGCGGGCCTGTTCCACACCGAGATCCCGACCCCGGTGGGGCAGTTCATCTTCAACCAGGCGGAGGGACGCCCCACCGCCGACCAGGACGTGCGCGAAGCGCTGATCGCAGCGCTCGACCTCGACCAGATGCGCCAGGTGCTCGGCAGCGGAGCCGGCACCGTGCCGACGGGCCTGGTGACCGTGTCTCCGAACCCGTGCCGCGCGGACGTGCTGGCGGACTTCCTTCCCGAGTTCGACGCCGAGGCCGCGGCCGCCGCGCTCGACGATGCGGGCTGGAAGGCCGGCAGCGACGGAGTGCGCACCAAGGACGGCGAGAAGCTGACCCTGCGCATGATCTACTCCTCGCAGCTCGGCGACGCCGGAAACGCCTCGGCGGAGCTCGCCCAGGCGGCCTGGAAGGACCTGGGTGTCGACATCACCGTCGCCGCCGTGGACTCCCCGACCCTGAGCGAGACCCTGTTCTCCACCGGCGACTGGGACATCTCGGCCGCACCGCTCACGGTCTCGCTGCCGAGCATGCTCGTTCCGTTCTACTCCGGACCGAACCCGCCGGACGGCACCAACTTCGCCTCCATCGACAATCCCGAGTACACGGCAGCCGTCACCGCGGCATCCGCCAAGGCCGGCAGCGAGGGATGCGACGACTGGGGCGCCGCCGAGCAGGCCCTGTACGCGACGACCAGCGTCATGCCGTACGCGAACATCAACCGGTCGACCTTCGCGACCAAGGCCACGTTCACCGAGGGCGACGGCATCGACCCCACGTCGATCCGCATGTACGAGTAGACCGAAGACCGGAGACAGCCGATGGCCAGCACCACCGCCACGCAGGCGATACTGATCAGATCCGCACGGTCGGACAACCCCTGGGTGTCCTTCCTGGTCCGGCGCGGAGGGCAGTTCCTGCTCTCGGTGTGGGTGCTGGTCACGGCTGCCTTCCTCATGATCCACCTGGTACCGGGCGACCCGGTGCGCGCGGCCCTCGGGCTGAACGCCCCGGCAGAGCTCGTCGAGGCCCGGCGCGCAGCCCTCGGCCTCGACCAGCCGCTCATCGTGCAGTACTTCCGCTACATCGGCGGCCTGTTCACCGGCGACATGGGCAGTTCGATGATCACCAGTCAGCCGGTCTCCCAGATCATCGCCACGCGGCTCCCCGCCACACTGCAGCTCGCCCTGCTCGCGGTGCTGCTGGTGCTGCTGGTCTCGGTCCCCCTCGGGGTGACGATGGCCGTCGCCACCCGCGGCGGTCGACGACGTGGCCTCGAGCTGGCGTTCGCCACCGGATCCGTGATCCTCGCCGCGATCCCCGAGTTCCTCCTCGCCGTGGGCCTCGTCTACGTGTTCGCGGTGTCACTGGGATGGTTCCCGGTGGCAGGCAACACCGCCCCGTTCTCGCTCGTCCTGCCCGTGGTGGCGCTCGCGGTCGGACCGATCGCGGTGTTCTCGCGCATCATCAGGGTCGAGGTCCTCTCGGTGCTCGGCCAGGACTTCATCCGCACCGCACGCGCCAAGCGTCTCGCACCGCACCGCATCTATTCGCGCCACGCGCTGCCGAACGCCATGACCGCGACCCTGACCCTCACGGGCCTGCTGCTGACGGGAATGGTCGCCGGCACGGTGCTGGTCGAGAACGTCTTCGCGTGGCCGGGCCTCGGCACCATGATCGTGCAGTCGATCCTCACCAAGGACTACTCGGTCGTGCAGGGCATCGTGCTCGTCTACGGCGTCGGCGTACTCGTCGTGAACCTCGTGATCGACGTGATCCTCGCGCTCCTCGATCCTCGATCCACCATCAGGGAGGCATGATGTCGGCACGCACGGCATGGTCAGGCATCGTCCGCTCACCGCTCGGGATCACCTCTCTCGGCCTGATGCTGCTCGTCACCCTCGGCGCGATCTTCGCCCCGATGATCTGGGGCGCTCAGGCGGAACAGGTGAACCCTGCCGCCATCACCCAGGGCCCGAGCGTCGAGCATCTGCTGGGCACCGACACCCTCGGACGCGACGTGCTCGCACGCGTCCTGGTCGCCACCCGGCTCTCCGTGGTGCTCGCCGTGGTCGCCGTGGTCATCGGGGTGGTCGCGGGAACCCTGCTCGGCACCGCGCCGTCGGTGCTCCCGCGGTGGGCCGGACGACCGATCGTCGGGTTCGTGAACATCGCGGTCGCGTTCCCCGGGCTCCTGCTCGCGCTGTTCTTCGCGGTCATCTTCGGCGTCGGCTCCACCGGCGCCGTGCTCGCGATCGGCTTCGCGATGGCCCCGCAGTTCGCCCGGCTCACGCAGACCCTGTCGGCGGCGATCGCCGGTCGCGACTTCATCTCGGCCGCGCAGGTGGCCGGTGTCTCGCGCCTGCGCATCCTGATCCGGCACATCCTGCCCAACATCGGCGAACCGCTCATCGTGAACGCGACCGTGGCGGCAGGTTCCGCACTGCTCGCCTTCGCCGGCCTGTCGTTCCTGGGTCTGGGCGTGCAGGTGCCCGAATACGACTGGGGGCGCCTGCTCGGAGAGGGACTGAACCGGATCTACCTCAACCCGGCGGCCGCCCTCGGACCCGCGGTGGCCGTGGTGATCGCCGGACTGGCGTTCAACCTCCTCGGCGAGACCGCCGCCGCCGCCCTCGGCGGGCGATCGGCCCGTCGCCGCCGCCGCCTGCCCGCCATCGCGCTCTCCGGCGCCACCCAGCCCGCGCAGGTCGACGGTGAAGAAGTGGTGCTCCTCGTCGACGACCTGCGCGTCTCCTTCCCGACGCCAGGCGGATGGGTCACCCCGGTGCGCGGCGTCTCGTTCACGGTCTCGCGCGGCGAGGCGATCGGCGTCGTCGGCGAGTCCGGATCGGGCAAGAGCCTCACCGCGCTCGCCGCCGCCCGGCTCATCGAGCGGCCAGGCCACGTCGCAGCCGCACGGCTCGACTTCTGCGGCACCCCGCTGCTGACCACGTCAGACCGTGCGGTGCGGAGCCTGCTGGGCACCTCGCTCGCGATGGTGTTCCAAGACCCGATGACCTCGTTCAACCCGACCAGGCGCATCGGATCGCAGCTCGCCGAAGCCGCCTCAGAGCACCAGGGCATCACGCGGAAGCAGGCCTTGGACCGGGCGATCGAACGGCTGCAGTCGGTACGGGTGCCCGCGGCCGCGCGACGGGCCCGCCAGTACCCGCACGAGTTCTCCGGCGGCATGCGTCAGCGCGCCATGATCGCCATGGGGCTCATGAACCACCCCCGGCTGATCATCGCGGACGAACCGACCACGGCACTGGACGTGACCGTGCAACGGCAGGTGCTCCAGCTGCTCGCGGGTGTGCGCCGCGACACCGATGCGGCGATCCTGCTCATCAGCCACGACATCGCCGTCGTCGCGCAGACCTGCGACCGGGTGCTCGTGATGTACGCGGGCCGGATCGTCGAGGATCTGCCGGCGGCGACCCTGCACACCGACGCCCGGCATCCGTACACCCGCGCCCTGCTCGACGTCGTGCCCGAGCTCGACGCCGACCGCGACGAACCGCTCAAGATGATCCCCGGCCGTCCTCCGGCACCGGGGGCCTTCCCTGTCGGCTGCGCCTTCGCCGCGCGCTGCCCGCTCGCGACCGACCTCTGCCGCGAGAGCGACCCCGAACTCGTGGCCGACACCGATGGGCACAGGGTCGCCTGCTGGCATCCGGTCAGCGGCGAGACAGCGGTACCCGTGGCGATCGCCACGGCGGCAGAAGAGGAAGAGACGGTCCTGCGATGAGCGAGCTGCGTTTCGATCGGGTCAGCGTGCGCTACGGCACGCATCGGGCAGGTCTCACCGCCGTCGACGACGTCTCCCTCGTCGTCCCCTCCGGATCCGTGGTGGGGCTCGTGGGCGAGTCGGGTTCGGGCAAGTCGACGCTGGCCCGCGCCGCGATCGGGCTCGCACCGATCAGCGAGGGTGCGATCACGCTCGACGGCGTGGACGTGCGCAGCTTCCGCCGTCGCCGCCCGCTCCAGATGGTGTTCCAGGATCCGTTCTCCTCGCTCGACCCGCGCATGACGATCGGCGAGTCCATCGCCGAGGCCCTCCCCCGCGACATCCGCGGTTCCGCGGCCCGGCGGGCCGAGGTTGCGCGTCTGCTCGACCTGGTGAGCCTCGACGCCGACCGCGCGCAGTCGCTCCCGGCCGCGCTCTCGGGCGGCCAGCGTCAGCGCATCGCGCTGGCCCGCGCGCTCGCTGCCCGGCCCGAGGTCGTGATCGCCGACGAGATCACCTCGGCGCTCGACGTGTCGGTCCAGGGCTCGGTGCTCAACCTCGTGCGGGAGCTGCGCGGCGAACTCGACCTCACCATGCTGTTCATCTCGCACAATCTGTCGGTCGTTCGCTACCTGAGCGACCACATCGCGGTGATGTATCTCGGGCGCATCGTGGAGTTCGGGCCCACCGAGCAGGTGCTCGCCGACCCGCAGCACCCCTACACGCGGGATCTGCTCCAGGCGGCGCCCACCCGGAACGGGAATCTGCTGGCGGTCGACCCGCTCGCGCCCGTCGACGTCGAGCCCGCCGACCCCCATTCGCCGCCCAGCGGATGCCGCTTCCATCCGCGGTGCCCGATCGGTCCTGCGGCGCGACCGGACCGGCAGATCTGCATGATCGCGGAACCTCCGCTGCCCGCGGGCGCGGCCGGCGCCGCCTGTCACTTCGCGGGCACGCACGCCGACGCGGCACTCGGAACTGTGCCCACCTCCCAAAGCATCCCCCTGGTTTCGGCCCCGCCCACAACACGGTCCCCGCTCCCAGCGGACACAGTGAACTGACCATCCGATTGGAGCTCTCATGAACCGCGTCACCGTCGACGATCTGCTCTCCGTCCGCACGCCGGAGCAGCCCGCCCTCTCTCCGGACGGCACACGCGTGGCCTTCGTGCTGCGCACGACCGACCGCGACGGCGACCGCGACACGCGAGCGCTGTGGCAGGTGCCGGCCACCGGCGGGACCCCCGTCGCACTGACCCGCGCGACCGCGGACTCGACTCCGGTGTGGAGCCCGGACGGTTCGCAGCTGGCGTTCCTGCGTGCGCAGGACGGACCGGCGCAGATCTGGCTCCTTCCGTCCGCGGGGGGTGAGGCGCACGGGGTCACGACGCTTCCCCTCGGCGCCGGCGCACCGGCCTGGAGTCCCGACGGGGAGCGCATCGCCTTCACCGCGCCTGTCGACAGCGCGGCGCTCCCTGGCGAAGGGGCCGAGACGATCCTCGCGCGCCGGTCGGCACCGACCGCCGCCGACCGGCTCGGCTACAAGGCAGACGGCGCCGGCAACCTCGGCACCCTGGTGCAGCAGCTGCATGTGCTCGACGTCGCCTCGGGGAAGATCACGGTGCTCACTCACGGGCGCTCGCACGCATCCGAGCCGTTCTGGTCGCCCGACGGCACGCGGATCGCCTACTCCACGAGCGTCGACGACGACGCGGATCTGACGATGCGGATCCCCGTGTTCGTGCGCTCCTCGACCGATCCGAACAGCGAGGCCGTGCAGGTCAGCGCCGCCGATGTGCAGGCGACGGCCGTGGGCTGGACCCCGGATGGTCGCCATGTGCTCGCGGTCGGACGCACCGACACCGAGGTCGGCAATGCGGACCTGCTGCTCTTCCCGATCGACGGCGGCGATGCACGGAACGTCACGGCGAGCCTCGACCGCAACGTGATGCCGGGCGGTCCCGGCTACCCCGGCGGTATGCCGAAGTTCACGGACGACGGCGACATCGTGTTCTGCCTGCGCGACAACGGCTACTCGCACGTGTACCGCGTGGCACAGGACGGCACGGGAGCCGTGTCGCTCGTGGACGGCACCGCGAACGTGTCGGGGCTGTCGATCGCCGGATCCTCGGCCGCGATCGTGCTCGCGACGCCGGAGTCGTTCGGCGACGTCGCCCTCGTGGACCTCGGCGGCGGACCGACGCACATCCTCACCGCATACGGCACGCCCGACGTCGAGCTCGTCCCGGCCGAGGAACGCCGCTTCACCATCTCCGACGGCACCGTGGTCACCGGATGGCTGCGCCGCGATCCCGACGCCACGGGGCCTCTCCCGCTGCTGCTCGACGTGCACGGCGGGCCGCACAACGCCTGGAACGGTGCCGCTGACCTCATCCACCCGTACCACCAGGTGCTCGCGCGCCGCGGCTGGGCGATCCTCACCCTCAACCCCCGCGGCAGCGACGGCTACGGTGACGCGTTCTTCTCCGCGGTCTCCGGCGAGTGGGGCGTCAGTGACGCGAACGACTTCCTCGAGCCGATCGACCTGCTCGTGGCAGAGGGCATCGCGGACCCGGCCCGCCTCGCCGTCACAGGGTACAGCTACGGCGGCTTCATGACCTGTTACCTCACTTCGCGCGACGACCGCTTCGCCGCGGCCGTGGCCGGAGGTGTGGTCACCGACCTGTTCTCGATGGGCGGCACCTCCGATTTCGGCCACCATCTCTCCGCGAAGGAGAACGGCGGTCTGCCCTGGCGCGACGAGGAGCGCATCTCGGCACAGTCGCCGTACACGCAGGTCGACCGGGTTACCACTCCCACGCTCATCCTGCATGGCGCGGCGGACGACCGCTGCCCGGTGGGTCAGGCCGAGCAATGGTTCACGGCGCTGCACGAGCGGAACGTTCCCACGCGGCTCGTGCTGTACCCCGGCGGCTCGCACCTGTTCGTGCTCTCCGGCCCTCCCTCGCACCGGGCGGACTACTCCCGACGGGTGATCGACTGGGTGGAGCAGTATGCGCCGCCGGCGGGAAAGCCGGTGCGCGCACGTCTCGACGCCCGCCACTGGCAGCAGCGGCTGAGTGCCCTCGCCGAGGCGCACAAGGTTCCCGGTGCGACGCTCGGCATCCTCCGCCTCGGCGAGGATCCGGTGTATGCCCATCACGGCATACTCAACGTGCGCACCGGGATCGAGACCACCGACGACTCGGTGTTCCAGATCGGCTCGATGGGCAAGGTGTGGACGGCATCCGTGGTGATGCGCCTGGTCGACGAGGGTCGGCTCGATCTCGACGCCCCGATCGTCGATTACGTGCCGGAGTTCGCCTCGTCCGATGCCGAAGTCACCCGCACCGTCACGATGCGCCACCTGCTCAGTCACACCAGCGGGATCGACGGCGACGTGTTCACCGACACCGGTCGCGGTGACGACACCCTCGAGAAGTACGTCGCGCTGCTCGACGGGGTCGCGCAGAACCATCCGCTCGGTGCGACCATGTCGTACTGCAACTCGGGATTCGTGCTCGCCGGCCGCGTGATCGAGAAGATCACCGGCACCAGCTGGGATCAGTCCATGCGAGACCTGCTGTTCACCCCGCTCGGGCTCACGCACTCGTGCACGCTGCCGGAGGAGGCGATCATGTTCCGCGCGGCGAGCGGCCACACCGAGGTCGGCGACGAGGGACCGACGCTCGCCCCGGCGTGGATGCTCCCCCGCTCGATGGGGCCGGCGGGTCTCATCAACTCCACCACCGCCGACGTGCTCGCGTTCGCCCGCATGCACCTCACCGGGGGCCTGGCCGCCGACGGCACGCGGGTGCTCTCGGAGGCCAGCGTGGAGCGGATGCAGCAGCACGAGGTCGATGTGCCCGATCCGTACTCGATCGGCGACAGCTGGGGCATCGGCTGGATCCGGTTCGACTGGGGCGGCCGCAAGCTCGTCGGCCACGACGGCAACACCATCGGACAGTCGTCCTTCCTGCGCATCCTGCTCGACGAGGGCGTTGCGGTCACCCTGCTCGCCAACGGCGGGAACACCCGCGACCTGTACGACGCGCTCTTCGGGGAGATCTTCGCCGAGGTCGCCGACGTGCACCTGCCTGCGGGACTCGTCCCGCCCGAGGAGCCCTTCACCGCCGACTTCTCGGAGTTCGAGGGCATCTACCACCGGGCCGGTGTGCGCACCGAGATCTTCCGCGACGACGAGGGACTGCGCATGCGCACGACCTTGAACGGTCCCCTCGCGGCGCTGCTCCCCGACCCGGTGCAGGAGCACCCGCTGGTGCCCGTCCGCCCCGGCGAGTTCGTGATGCGCACGGAGGGTGAGCAGGCCTGGCACGCCGTGGTCTTCTACTCCCTGCCCAGCGGCGAGCGCTATCTGCACCACGGCGTGCGCGCAGCGCCGAAGGTGTCGTGATGAGCGTGCAGGCGGGCCGGGACCTCGACCTGGTCCTGGCCGACATCGAGACCCTCGTCTCCTGCGAGTCGCCGTCGGACGACCTCGATGCCGTCGCCCGCAGCGCCGATGTGCTCGCGGCCCTCGGCGAGAGGCTTCTGGGCACCGCGCCGGAGCGCATCGTGATCGACGGGCGCACCCACCTGCGCTGGCGGTTCGGCGATCCGGTCGTGCTCGTCCTCGGCCACCACGACACGGTCTGGCCCCTCGGCTCGCTGCAGCGGCTTCCTTTCCGGGTCGACGATGGCGTGCTGCGCGGCCCGGGATGCTTCGACATGAAGACCGGGGTCGTGATGGCCTTGCACGCCGTGGCGGCGCTGCCCGACCGCACCGGCGTCAGCATCCTGATCACGGGAGACGAGGAGCTGGGCTCTCCCAGCTCGCGCACGCTGATCGAGCAGGAGGCGCTCGGCTGCAGCGCGGCGTTCGTGCTCGAAGCCGCAGCCGATGACGGCGCCGTGAAGATCGCCCGCAAGGGCGTCTCGCTGTACCGCGTGCATATCGCGGGGCGGGCGGCGCACGCCGGACTGGAACCGGAACGCGGTGTGAACGCCGCGGTCGAGGCCGCGCACCTGCTGCTCGCGATCTCCCGGCTCGGCGACGCGAACGCCGGAACCAGCGTGACCCCCACGCTCCTGCGCGCCGGCAGCACCACGAACACGGTGCCGGCCGAGGCGGAGTTCGCGGTCGATGTGCGGGTGCGCACGGTCGCCGAGCAGGACAGGGTGGATGCGGCACTCCGCGCCATCCCCGCGACGCTTCCGGGTGCGTCCATCCGCGTGGAGGGTGGTGCGAACCGTCCTCCGCTGGAGCCGGGATCATCGGCGCACCTGTTCGCACAGGCCGTCGCGATCGGCGAGAGCTCCGGCCTGACTCCGTTCCAGGGTGTTGCGGTCGGCGGGGCCTCCGACGGCAACTTCACCGCGGCTCTCGGCGTACCGACACTCGACGGCCTGGGCGCTGTGGGCGGCGGCGCGCACGCCGACGACGAGCATGTGGTGGTCGCGATGATCCTCGAGCGCACGTTGCTGCTGCGGGAGCTGATCGCCGCCGCACTGGCTGACCGAGAGAGATCCGCTACAGGGCACGGGACGCCGGCAGGAGGAAGGGTATGAGCATGACGGATGCCGCGGCCTTCCGCGCCTCGCCGGAGGAAGCCTCCGACGCCGCGATCGCCGCCGCCACGAGAGCCGGGGTGGAGATCCGGCTGCTCTCCGAAGTGGGCGATTTCGCCAGGGTCGCCGCGCTGTTCCAGAGCATCTGGACGAAGCAGGGCGAGACCTCCCCCGTCAACGTCGAGACGCTGCGGGCCCTGTCGAAGGCCGGCAGCTATGTGGGCGGCGCGTTCGAGCACGACGAGCTCGTCGGCGCATGCTTCGGGTTCTTCGCCGCGCCCGATCAGCGCGCCCTGCACAGCCACATCGCCGGTGTCTCCTCGCGGATGCGGGGGCGCAGCGTCGGCTTCGCCCTCAAGGTGCATCAGCGCGCGTGGGCGCTGGAGGAAGGACTCGACGAGATCTCCTGGACCTTCGATCCGCTCATCAGCCGCAACGCGCACTTCAACCTCGTGAAGCTCGCCGCGACGCCGACGTCGTACCACCGCAACTTCTACGGGCACATGGCCGACGCCCTCAACGGTGCCGACGACACCGACCGGATGCTGGTGACCTGGTACGTGCGCGACCCCCGGGTCGTGGCGGCCTGTCACGGGGAGCCATTCGACGCTGCGCGCGACATCGCGGCCGCCGAGCCGCTGCTCGGTGTGGGCGAGGATCTCGGACCGCTCCGCCATCGCACCGACGCGCGACTGGTGCGCGTGGCACTGCCGCGCGACATCGAGACGTTGCGCCTCACGGAGCCGGCGCTTGCGACCGCGTGGCGTCTGGCGCTGCGCGAGACTCTCGGATCATCGCTGGAGGGTGGAGGGCGCGTGCTCTCGTTCGACCGCTCCGGCGCGTACACCATCGACAGAGGAGAACAGGGATGAAGCTCACCGGATTCGAGCTGCGTGTGATCGAGATGCCGCTGGTGTCGCCGTTTCGGACGTCGTTCGGCGTGCAGACCGTGCGCGAGGCGCTGGTGGTCCGCGCCGTCACCGACGAGGCGGAGGGCTGGGGCGAGGGTGTCGCGATGAACGACCCGCTGTACTCCTCGGAGTACGTCGAGGCGAGCGTCGATGTGATCACTCGATTCCTGCTGCCGGCGCTCGCCCAGGTGAAGGATCTGGATGCCGGGGGCGTCGCTCCTGCTCTCGCGAAGTTCAAGGGGCATCGCATGTCGAAGGCCGCCGTCGAGCTGGCGATCCTCGATGCCGAGCTGCGGGCCACCGGAGTGCCCCTCTCCCGCGAGCTCGGCGCCGTGCGCGACCGGGTCGACTGCGGCGTCTCGGTGGGGATCATGGACTCGATCCCCGAGCTGCTGGGCGCGGTGGGCGGCTACCTCGACGAGGGGTACGTGCGCATCAAGCTCAAGATCGAGCCGGGATGGGACATCGAGCCCGTGCGCGCCGTGCGCGAGCGCTTCGGCGACGACGTGCTGCTGCAGGTCGACGCGAACACCGCCTACCACCGCGGCGATGCGCGGCATCTCGCCAAGCTCGATCCGTTCGACCTGCTCCTGATCGAGCAGCCGCTCGACGAGGAGGACCTGCTCGGCCACGCGCAGCTGGCCAGGGCGATCACGACCCCGGTGTGCCTGGACGAGTCGATCGTGTCGGCCAGGGCGGCGGCGGACGCGATCGCTCTCGGCGCGTGCTCCATCGTGAACATCAAGCCGGGTCGCGTCGGCGGGTACCTCGAAGCGCGTCGCATCCACGACGTGTGCGTCGCCAACGACATCCCGGTGTGGTGCGGCGGGATGCTGGAGACCGGGATCGGGCGCGCGGCGAACGTCGCCCTCGCCGCCCTGCCGGGCTTCACGCTCCCAGGCGACACCTCGGGTTCCGGCCGCTACTACTCGCGCGACATCACCGATCCCTTCGTCGTGGAAGATGGCACGCTCACGGTTCCCACGGGGCCGGGGATCGGGGTCACCCCCGACCCCGATGCGCTGGACGCCGTGACGGTGCGCACCGAGTGGATCACCCTCTGAACGCGGGCTGACGTCCCGGGTGGGGCACGATGATCCTGTCGAGATCGACGAAGAGTCGATACGATTTCGTCGTGCCCCACAGCTCCGCGACCGGCGGTCGCCCCCTAGCCTGGGCCCTGTGCTCATGTCCGTGACGACCAGGCCCCGCGCCAGCCTCGGCCGGGTCATCGAAGACCTCGGCACCACGCTGCTCGAAGTGGTGAGCGGCGCGGCCGACGACGACGCCGAGATCGAGACCGTCGTGATCCACGACGTTCTCGACGACGCGATGCCGATGCGCGGTGCGCTCGTGCTGGGCGTCGGGCTGAGCGATCCGGATGAGATCGCCGCGTTGCTGCGGACCCTCGCCGCCCAGCACGCCTCCGCCCTCGTGCTGCGCGCTCCGGTGCGGGCGGAGCAGCCGGTGCGCGAAGCGTCCGAGGCCAGCGGCATCCCGGTCCTCGCCCTCACCCGCGGTGCGTCGTGGGCACAGCTGACGGCGATGCTGCGCTCGCTGATCGCCGAGGGCGACGTCGGCGACCAGGCGGCCACGACGCTGGGCGGGATGCCCTCCGGCGACCTGTTCGCGCTCGCGAATGCGATCGCGACCTTGCTGAATGCGCCGGTCACGATCGAGGACCGCAACTCCCGGGTGGTCGCGTTCTCCGGTCGCCAGCACGAAGCCGATCCGGCCCGCATCGAGACGGTGCTCGGTCGGCAGGTACCCGAACGGTTCGCCCGGCAGCTCGAGGAGCGCGGCGTCTTCCAGGAGCTGTACCGCAGCGAGGATCCGATCGACGTCGGTCCTGTGCTCAACACCGAGGGCCTCCCCTCGTTCCCCCGCGTGGCGCTCGCGGTACGCGCCGGCGATGAGATCCTCGGCTCGATCTGGGCCGCGGTGCAGGAGCCCCTCTCCCCCGATCGCGTGCAGGCGCTCAAGGACTCCGCGGGCCTGGTGGCGCTACATCTGCTGCGGCTGCGCGCCGGAGCGGACGTCGAGCGTCGGCTGCGCGCCGACCTGCTCGCCACGATCCTCGAAGGAGGCCCGGGGGCGGCGGATGCGACGGCGCGACTTCGTCTGAGCGACCACCGATGCGTGGTGCTCGCGTTGTCGGCCACAGAAGAGGTCGACGACGAGCCGTCCGCCGGAGCCCGCGGAGTGGCCGAGCGGCAGCGGATCGCCGATGCGTTCGCCGTGCATCTGGGCGCCGTGTATCTCCGTTCGGCGGTGGCCGTGATCGGAAACGTCGTGTACGCCGTCGTCGGCATCCGCCCGGAGCAGGGCGACGCCGATCCCGGCGATGCGAAGACCAGCGATGCCGACAGCCGTGCCGCGCGGGTCGCGGCGGACTTCCTCGGCCGGCTCGGCGCGACGAGCGAGATCCGCATCGGGGTCGGCACCGTGGCGCAGGAGGCAGCGAGCATCCCGTCGTCGCGCGCGAACGCCGACCGCGCGCTCCGTGTGGTCCGTCAGGCGCCCTCGCGCGAACCCGTGGCACGCTTCACGGCCGTGCAGATGGAAGCCCTGCTGGTCGAGCTCGGCGACCTCGTCCGCGCCCGGGGCGACCAGCCGACCGGTCCGGTCGCGCAGCTGCTGGCGCAAGACCGGGAGAAGGGCACGCATCTGGTCGAGACGCTGCGGGCCTGGCTCGACGCCTTCGGAGATGTGGCGGTCGCCGCCGCACGGGTCTACACGCACCCCAACACGTTCCGCTACCGGCTGCGCCGCCTGTCGGAGATCAGCGGACTCGATCTGACCGATCCGGAAGCCCGGTTCTCGGCCATGGTGCAGCTGCGCCTGCTGGTGCCCCGGGACTGACGCACGACGTGCGATGACAGCGCCTGCCCCGCCCCTCATCGGGACGGGGCCGACAGAGGCTCGTGGCCCGTCGCCGTCTGCACTCGGCGACTGCGGGCTCGTGGCCTCCGCGTCGAGTGCGCTCGATGTCCGCTCGTGGCCGACATCCTGCGTTTCTGACACTGATTCCAACACACGGCGATCACGAAGACCATAGAGTGGATTCTGATTGATCAATTCGATCAATCATGACCCGATGACGAAGGCGACGGTGATCGAAATGGCCAACCTCGACGAGACCGACCGGAGGATCCTCACGGTGCTCGACACGGACCCGCGGCGGCCGGTCGCCCTGATCGCCCAGGATCTGGGTCTCGCCCGCGGCACGGTGCATGCCCGTCTCGACCGCCTCGAATCGGGCGGATACCTGCGCGCGCACAGCTCGCGCATCCTCCCTCAGGCCCTGGGTCGCGGCGTCGCGGCGTCGATCCTGGTCGAGTTGGATCAGCATCAGATCACCGCCGCCATCGATGCCCTCAGCCGCGTGCCCGAGGTGCTGGAGTGCTTCGCTCCCGCCGGCGACACCGACCTGCTGCTGCGGGTCGTCGCCAAGGACCCGGACGACCTCTACCGCGTGGCAGAAGTCGTGCGCCTATGCCCCGGCATCCTCCGCACCTCGACGAGTCTCTTCCTCCGCGAGGTGATCCCCTACCGTGTGAGCGCCCTGCTCAACGCGGGGTGAGGCCGCATCCCGCCGAAACGGCGTCCGCTCAGCCGATGATGCGCGCGCCGGGCACCGGACCGTGCACGTGGAGCGGATCGAGACCGGTCTCCCGCAGGGAGGACTGCACGTCCTGTGCCGTCTCGGGGTCGGGGCAGAGCAGCGCGACCGTGGGTCCTGATCCCGACACGATGCCCTGGAGCGCGCCGGCGGCGACGCCCTGCCGGATCGTCTCGGCGAGGTCGGGCCGTTCGTAGAGGGCCGCGGCCTGCAGGTCGTTGAACAGCGTCTCGGCGAGCTGGACCGGGTCGCCCGACCGGAGAGCCTGCAGCACCGGGATCGGCACGTCCAGCGACAGCGGCGGGTCGTCGGCGAGGGCGCCCTCCTCCTCGCGCAGCAGGTCGAGACGTTCGTAGACCACGGGCGTCGAGAGGCCCTGCTCGCTGGGCACCAGGATCCAGTCGAAGCGACCCCGTGCGAGCGCCGGATTGAGCTGATCGCCGCGGCCGGTGCCCACCGCCGTGCCGCCGTGCAGCGCGAACGGCACATCGGCGCCGAGGCGGGCGGCCAGATCGTGCAGACGGGTCTGCGACAGGCCCGTGCCCCACAGTGCGTCGCAGGCGACCAGCGCCGCCGCGGCATCGGCTGATCCGCCGCCCATGCCGCCGGCCACGGGCACGCTCTTGCGGATCTCGAGCGCGACGCCGCCCCGGTGATCCACCGCCACCGCGAGCAGCTTGGCCGCACGCATCGCCAGGTTGCGGTCGTCGAGGGGGACCGAGTCGATGTCTTCCACACCAGAGACCGTGACCGAGAAGTCGTCGGCAGGGCGTGCGATCACGTCTTCGTAGAGCGAGACCGCTTGGAAGACCGTCGCCAGCGCGTGGTAGCCGTCGTCATGCCGGCCGCCGACCCCGAGGAAGACGTTGATCTTGCCCGGGGCGCGCACGTGCACGGAATCGGCGAACGCGGCATGGCTCATGATCGGCTCACAGCTCCGAGGACTTCGCCCACAGGTTGACGTCGATGGCACCGGCGAGCTCGTCGATACGGGCGAGCTCCTCGGTGGTGAAGGCAGGGCCGTTCACGGCCGCGATGTTCTCGTCGAGCTGCTCCGGACGCGAGGCTCCGATCAGCGCGGAGGCCACGACGGGCGTGCGCAGCGTCCACTGCAGCGCGAGCTGCGCAAGCGACTGGCCGCGACCCTGTGCGACCTCGTTGAGCGAGCGCAGCGTCTGGACGGCCTCCTCTGTGAGCCGGCCCTCGGGCAGCGAGCCGCGCTTCTGCGCGCGCTCGGCCGTGCCGTCTCCGAGGTACTTGTCGGTGAGCAGCCCCTGCGCCAGCGGCGTGAAGGCGATCGCCCCGAGGCCCGACTGCTCGAGCGTGTCGGTCAGTCCGTCTTCGACCCAGCGGTTGAGGATCGAGTACGCCGGCTGGTGGATGACGAGCGGTGTGCCGAGGTCGTTCGCGACCGCGACGGCTTCTGCCGTGCGCTCGGCGCTGTACGACGAGATGCCAACGTAGAGCGCCTTGCCCTGGCGGACGAGGGTATCGAGGGCGCCGACCGTCTCAGCGATCGGGGTGACCGGGTCGACTCGGTGCGAGTAGAAGATGTCGACGTAGTCGAGCCCCATGCGGGTCAGCGACTGCTCGGCGCTCGCGAGGATGTACTTGCGGCTCGCGAAGTCGCCGTACGGCCCCGGCCACATGTCCCATCCGGCCTTCGACGAGATGATCAGCTCGTCGCGGTACGGGCGGAAGTCCTCGGCGAAGATGCGGCCGAAGTTCTTCTCGGCCGAGCCGTAGGGCGGACCGTAGTTGTTCGCCAGATCGAAGTGGGTGATGCCGCGGTCGAACGCGTGGCGCAGCAGTGCGCGCTGATTGTCGAGCGGGATGTTGTCGCCGAAGTTCCACCACAGCCCGAGCGAGATCGGCGGCAGGTACAGGCCGGAGGTGCCGACCTGCCGGTAGGCGAACTGCTGATAGCGACTCTCGTCGGCCGCGTACGGACGGTGCAGCTCGGGGACATCGGGGCGGAAGCGGGGGGACTCGTTCACGGTGCCAGGTTACTGGGTGGGAGCGACGTCGTCGGTGAGAACCTCGGACGCGGCCGCGTGCTGTGCGATGCGCTGGTAGTCCTCGACGGTGAGGTCCTCGCCTCGAGCCGTCGGCGCGACGCCGGCGGCGAGCAGCACCTCGGAGGCCGCCGCGGAGCTGCCGAAGATGCCGGACAGCGCCTGACGGAGCATCTTGCGACGCTGGTTGAAGGCGGCGTCGACGATCCGGAACGTGCGACGACGTTCCTCTTCGGTGCCCCGCTCCCCTTCGGAACGGTCGAAGCCGACGAGCAGGCTGTCGACATTCGGAACCGGCCAGAACACCTGACGGGAGACGTTCCCGGAGAGCTTCCAGTCGCCGTACCAGGCGGCCTTGACGCTGGGCGAGCCGTAGATCTTCGAACCGGGCTTCGCGGCCAGCCGCTCGGCGACCTCGGCCTGGACCATCACGACACCACGCTGCAGATAGGCGAAGTTCTCGAGGAAGTGCAGCAGCACCGGCACCGAGACGTTGTAGGGCAGGTTGGCCACCAGCACCGTCGGCTCGCCAGGCAGCTCGGTGATGCGCAGCGCATCGGCATCGACGACCGTGAGGCGGTCGGCTTCGACGCCGTGCTCGGCGGCGGTCTGCGCGAGGCGGGCCGCGAGGCGGTGATCGATCTCGACGGCCGTGACCGATGCGCCGGTCTCCAGGATCGCGAGTGTCAGCGACCCGAGCCCCGGGCCGACCTCGACCACGCGCTCGTCCGGCTGCACGCGGGCCGCCTGCACGATCTTGCGCACGGTGTTCGCGTCGGTGACGAAGTTCTGGCCGAGCTTCTTCGTGGGGGTGACGTCGAGCTCGGCGGCGAGGCGGCGGATCTCGGTGGCGCCGAGCAGGGTGACGGTCATCCTCCCATTCTCCCCCACGGCACCGATGTCTCCCGCCGTCAGTAGTCTTCTCTGGTGCCCTCCCTCGGTGAACTCGTCGCGCCCCGCCGCATGGGCCGGGACTTCCGATGGCTGCTCGCCTCCTCGTGGACGAGCAACATCGGCGACGGCGTCGCCCTCGCGGCCGCTCCCCTGCTCATCGCGTCGATGACCTCCTCGCCGATCCTTGTGGCGGCCGGTGCGATCCTGCAGTTCCTCCCCTGGCTGCTGTTCGGGCTGCACGCGGGCGCGATCGCCGACCGCTTCGACCGTCGGCGCCTCGTCATGTTCGCGAACGCCGCCAGGGCCGTGGTGCTCGCGGCGCTGTGCATCTTCCTCATCACGGGCGTCGCGAACATCTGGATCGTGCTCGCCGTCGCGTTCCTCTACGGCACCGCCGAGGTCTTCGTCGACACTGCGGGCAGCACTCTGCTGCCGATGCTCGTGAAGCCCGCCGACCTCGGGATCGGCAACGCTCGTCTGCAGGCCGGATACCTCGTGGCGAACCAGTTCGCCGGCCCGCCGCTGGGCGCGTTCCTGTTCGCCGCGGGCACCGCCTGGCCGTTCCTGCTCGAGGTGGTGTGCGTGAGCTTCGCGGTCGTGCTCATCTCGCGCATGGCCAAGACGCCCGTCCCGCCCCGCGAGACCGACACGCATCCTCCCGTGCACACCGACATCGCCGAAGGTCTGCGCTGGCTGTGGCGCAACCCTCCGGTGCGCATGCTCGTGCTCATCATCCTGGTCTTCAACATCACCTGGGCAGCCCCCTGGGGCGTGCTCGTGCTGTACGCCACCGAGCACCTGCACATGGGCGCTGTCGGCTACGGAGCGCTCACGACCGCGTCAGCGGCCGGCGGCATCCTCGCGACGCTCAGCTTCGGCTGGCTGGAGAGGCACGTGTCCTTCGCGACGCTGATGCGGGTGGTGCTGTCGCTCGAAGTGCTCATGCACCTGTCGTTCGCGCTGACCACGACCGGCTGGGTCGCGCTGGTCATCATGTTCTTCTTCGGCGCCTATGCGTTCGTGTGGGGCACGATCTCCACGACCGTGCGGCAGCGCCTGGTGCCCGCCGAGCTGCAGGGGCGGGTGGCCTCGGTGAACATGGTCGGAGTCTTCGGCGGCATGGTCGTCGGACAGGCGCTCGGCGGCGTGATCGCCCAGGTATGGGGGCTCACCGCGCCGTGGTGGTTCGCGTTCGTCGGCGCGGCCCTCACGCTGCTGCTGGTGTGGAAGCCCATCTCACAGATCGTGTCGGCGAAGCCCATCGCCGACACCGGGCCCGACGACGCGGAACCCGCGAGTCAGTCGGCGAACGAGCCGTAGACCCGCAGGGTGTTCTCGGCGAGCTGGGCGCACAGCTCATCCACGTCGATGCCGAGCTCCGCAGCCATGAAGCGCACCGTGATCGGCACGAGGTACGGCGCGTTCGGGCGGCCTCGCAGCGGCACCGGAGTGAGGAACGGGGCGTCCGTCTCGACCAGGATGCGATCGAGCGGGGTGACCTGCAGCGCGTCGCGCAGGTTCTGGGCGTTCTTGAACGTGAGGTTGCCCGCGAACGACAGGTGGTAACCGGCGTCGGCGCAGATGCGGGCCATCGCGTCATCGCCCGAGAAGCAGTGGAACACCGTGCGCTCCGGCGCACCGACGCGGGCGAGCGTCTCCAGCACCGCCTCGTGCGCGTCGCGATCGTGGATCTGCATCGCGATCCCGTGCTTCTTCGCGAGGGCGATGTGCGCCTCGAACGACTCGAACTGCGGCGCCTGCCGCTCGGGCTCCGTGCGGAAGAAGTCCAGGCCCGTCTCGCCGATCGCCCTGGTGCGCGGGTGGGCGGCGAGTTCGTCGATCACCGCGATCGCCTCGTCGAGTCGACCTTCCTCGGCATAGGTCGGCGCGTCGTTGGGATGGATCGCGACGGCGGCGAGCACGCGCGGGTCGGATGCCGCGGCCTCGACAGCCCACCGCGACGACTCGATGTCGCCCGAGGCCTGGACGACCCCGGCGATGCCCACGGCCGCCGCGCGGTCGAGCTGTTCGGTCAGCGACAGCGGCTCGTCGCCGTCGACGATCTCGAGGTGCGCATGGTTGTCGTACACCGGAACCGTCAGCGGCTCAGGGGCGGACGGATACTTCAGATCCTTGCGTCCGTCCCCCGAGCGCTCACGCACGTAGGTCTCGGCCATGTCGTCGAGCTCCGTCGTCGGGCCGCGGCTCAGGCCGTGGTCTCCACCCGCGGGAACAGCGGGGCGAGGCCGTTCACGCTGGTACCGGGACGAAGCACGCCCCAGGTGCCGGCCTCGCGGATCGGCTGGTCCTGCAGACGGCCCAGGCTCTCAGCGGCCCCGAGGGCGATCCAGAGCTTCTCGGTCGACTGCGGCATCACCGGCGAGAGCAGCACCGCGAGCGCGCGCAGGCCCTCGGCGCAGGTGTACAGCACGGTGCCGAGGCGCGCGCGCTGGTCCTCGTCTCCGCTGTTCGCCTGCTTGGCCAACGCCCACGGCTCGTTCACGGTGATGTAGCCGTTCAGCGCGTCGACGATCGTCCAGATCGACGAGATCGCCTCATCGATGCGGAATTGCGCGACCGCGGCATCCGCGTTCGTCGCCGCATCCGCCACGATCTTCTGGATCGCGAGATCCTTCTCGGTGTACTCGGCCGCGGGGGGAACGACGCCCTCGAAGTACTTCTCGATCATCGCGGTCGTGCGCGAGGCGAGGTTGCCGAAGCCGTTCGCGAGCTCGGCCTGATAGCGGGCCGACAGGTCTTCCCACGAGAACGAGCCGTCCTGGCCGAAGGCGATCGCGGAGAGGAAGTAGAAGCGGTAGGCGTCGGAACCGAAGACATCGGTGATCTCGGTCGGCGCGATGCCGGTGAGCTTCGACTTCGACATCTTCTCGCCGCCGACGAGCAGCCAGCCGTGCGCGAAGACGCCCTTGGGCACCTCGAGGCCCGCCGCCATCAGCAGCGCCGGCCAGATCACCGCGTGGAAGCGCAGGATGTCCTTGCCGACCACGTGGTACGCGGGCCAGCGACGCTCGAACGTCTCCTCGTCGGAGCCGTAGCCCACCGCCGTGGCGTAGTTGAGCAGGGCGTCGACCCACACGTAGATGACGTGCGACTCGTCCCACGGCAGCGGGATGCCCCAGTCGAACGTCGACCGCGAGATCGACAGGTCCTTGAGTCCCTGGCTCACGAAGGAGACGACCTCGTTGCGTGCCGAGTCGGGGCGCACGAAGTCGGGCTGGGTCTTGTAGAGCTCGAGCAGACGGTCCTGGAACTCGCTGAGCTTGAAGAAGTAGTTCTTCTCCTGCAGCAGCTCCAGCGGCTTCGAGTGGATCGCACAGACCTTCAGCCCCTCGAAGGGACCGGTGCCGTCGACGATCTCCGACTCGGGCTTGAACTCCTCGCAGCCCACGCAGTAGAGCGCCTCGTACTCGCCCGCGTAGATGTAGCCGCGGTCGTAAAGGCGCTGGAAGAACGTCTGCACGTTCGTCTCGTGGCGTTCCTGCGTGGTGCGGATGAAGTCGTCGTTGGCGACGTCGAGCGTCGTCAGCAGCGGGAACCAGCTCTCGCTGACGAGCTTGTCGACCCACTCCTGCGGGGTGACGTTGTTCGCCGCCGCGGCCCGCAGCATCTTCTGCCCGTGCTCGTCGGTGCCCGTGAGCATCCAGGTGTCATCCCCCGCCTGGCGGTGCCACCGTGCGAGCGTGTCGACGGCCACCGTCGTGTACCCGTGGCCGATGTGAGGCACGTCGGACGGGTAGTAGATGGGCGTGGTGATGTAGAAGGATTCGCCTGCGGGCATGGAGCAATTCTAGGCGGGATACCGCGGGGGGTTACGCCGTGCGCCCGAGGTCTCCCCCGGCTCACGCCACCGACACGTCGATCCGATGCCACCCCTGCGCGCCGTCGGGCGCGGGGGCCGCCGGATCCGCTGTCTGCGTCTCGCCATCGACGCTGAGCGCCCGGCATTCGACGGTGTGCGCGCCGCTCTCCGCCACCCAGTCGATGCTCCACTGCACCCACGTGTCGGCCGAGATGGCGGTCGCGAGTTCCGCGGCACGCCAGGGACCGTCGTCGATGCGCACCTCGACGCCGGCGATGCCGACGTGCTGCTGCCAGGCCATTCCGGCGATCACCGCGTCACCCGCCGGGATCGACTGCCCGCGGCGTGGCACGTCGATGCGCGACTGCAGCTTGACCGGTCCGCGATCGGACCATCCCCGCGTCGTCCAATAGGCCTTCGCACGGTCGAACCGCGTCACCTCCAGCTGCGTGACCCACTTCGTGGCCGACACGTAGCCGTAGAGCCCCGGCACCACCATCCGCACCGGGAAGCCGTGCTCGATCGGCAGCGGCTCGCCGTTCATGCCGACCGCGAGCAGGGCGTCGCGGTCATCGGTCAGAGCCTCGATCGGGGTCGATGCCGTGAAGCCGTCGGCGGAGGTCGAGAGCACCATGTCGGCCTCGGCGTCGACGCCCGCACGTGCGAGCAGCTCCCGCACCGGCACACCCAGCCAGCGGGCGTTGCCGATCAGCGAGCCGCCCACTTCGTTCGACACGCACGCCAGCGTCACGTCGGACTCCTGCATCGGCATGGCGAGCAGCTGGTCCCAGGTGATCTCCACCTCGCGGTCGACCATCCCGTGGATGCGCAGCGACCAGTCGGCAGGATCGACCTGCGGCACGATCAGGGCGGTGTCGATGCGGTAGAACTCCGCGTTCGGGGTCACGACGGAGGCGAGGCCGGGTATCCCCAGCTCCGCGCCGGCGGCGACCGGGGCGGCCGGTCGTGCCGAGACAGGCAGTCGCAGTGCCGCGCGGACCGCCTCGATCGAACGGGTCGCGCCGCGGGCGACGTTCCCGACGATGAGGGCGACGGCGCCGGCGGCGGCGACCCCGGCGGTCCAGATCAGGAACCGTCTCCGATCCTCGCCGTCGGGTGGCAGGCCGGCGACCGGACGCAGTCGAGCGACGAGGAGGCGCAGGACGATCACCGCGACCAGACCGGCGACGAGACCGGGAAGCCATGCGAACGGCCCCGCACCGGGACGGATCATCGCGGCGACGACGGCGAGGACGCCGAGTGCTCCCAGGATCACGGCGCCGACACCGGACCGTCGACGCTCCAGGATGCCCGCGCCGGCGGCGACGACCACGAGCACCAGAGCGATACCCACGATCAGCGCCACCTTGTCGCCGGTGCCGAACAGCGCGATGGCTGTGTCCTTCGCCCAGCTCGGTGCGAGGTCGATGAGCCCGCTGCCGATCACGGCGAACGGGCTCGCGCTCGGCTCCACCACCGCGGCGACGAGTTCCGCCAGGCCGACGGCGAGGAACGATGCGCTCAGTCCGGCTGCGGCCGAGCGGAGCGTGTCCTCCCTGGTCGCGTGCATGGCGTTCGTCATGACCCGAGGGTAACCCCGCCACGGATGCCGGGGGCGCATCCGAGGCGGGGTCGTCGACCGGTCTCAGAGACCGTTGCGGCGCGCGACCTCACCCAGCCACGCGAGCGAGGGCTTCGGCGAGCGCGCGAACGTCTCGTGGTCGAAGCCGATCAGCCCGAACGTGGGCCGGAAGCCGCTGGCCCACTCGTAGTTGTCCAGGGCGCTCCAGTGCTGGTAAGCGCGCACGTCGATGCCGTCGGAGATCGCGCGGTGCAACCCCTCCAGCGCTCCCTGCGTGTAGGCGATTCGCCGGGTGTCGTCGGCGGTCGCGATGCCGTTCTCGGTCACGAGCACCGGCACGCCGCCACTGCGCTCCCAGGCGCTGCGCACACCCATCTCGAGGGCCTCGGGGAAGAACTCCCAGCCGGTCAGCGTGGTCTCGACGTCCGGCGACACCGGCAGCGGACCCTCCGGGCCGATGAAGGTGCGGGTGTAGGCCTGCACTCCGACGAAGTCGTCGCCGGCCGACTGGTCGAGGTACCAGTGGTCGCGCGGGTCGCCGTACGTGGCGAGCATCTCGTCGGCGCCGGGCTCACCGGTGGAGTGGAACGCCTGCGTGGCGATCGTCCATCCGGCCTTGACTCCCGGTACCGAGTGCAGGATCTCGGTGGCACGGTGGTGCGCCGCGAGCAGCGTGTCGGCCACGGCGAGGTCGGGGTTCGGGAGGCCGTAGGCGACCAGATTCGCCGCGTCCTCTCCCCCGGCCAGCATCGCGGCGATGTTCGGCTCGTTGATGGTGCACACGTAGTCGATGCCGTCGAGGATCGGCAGCACGGTCTCGACGTAGCGGGCGAACAGGTCGACCGCATCATCGGCGCGCCAGAAGCCGTCCTTCTGGAACCACTGCGGCACCGTGAAGTGCATGAGCGTGACCGTGGGGTCGAGCCCGTTCTCGCGCGCCGTGTCGATCATGCGGCGGTAGTGGTCGAGCATCGCCCGGGAGACGAAGCCGCGCTCGGGCTCGATCCGCGCCCACTCCACCGAGAATCGGTAGGAGTTCAGCCCGGCGTCGGCGAGCAGCCGCATGTCCTCCGGGTAGCGATGGAAGTGATCGGCGGCGTCGCCGGAGGGCTCCACCATGGGCGAGCCGGGGGCGTGTTCCATCGCCCACCAGTTGCTCGTGGTGTTGTTGCCCTCCACCTGGTGGGCCGCTGTCGCGGCACCCCACAGGAAGCCGTCGGGGAATGCGAGCACGAGTGCTCCTCTCGGTGTTGATGTACGGATCGAGGGTTCTATCGGATTCGTGTGGGATTGGGCACGGCGTCCAGCAACTGGATCGTGTACGGATCCTCCGGATGCTGCAGCACCTCCGCGGTCTCGCCGCGTTCGACCACGCGTCCGCCGTTGAGCACCAGGATGTTCTGGGTCACGAGCCTCGCGCTCAGCAGGTCGTGCGTGATGTAGAGCATGCTGATGCCCCATCTCTCGCGCAGGTCCTCCAGCAGCGCCAGGACCCCGGCGCGCAGCGAGACGTCGAGCATCGAGACGGGCTCGTCGGCGATCAGCACCTGCGGGTCGCTCGCGAGCGCCCTGGCGATCACGACGCGCTGCCGCTGTCCGCCGGAGAGCTGGTGCGGCAGCTTCGCCGCGAACTGTTCGACGGGCGTGAGGCCGACCGTCTCGAGCAGTTCGAGCACGCGGGCCCTGGCCTCGGATCCTCGCAGCGTGGTGTAGTTCATGACCGGGCGCGTGAGGGCGTACTCGACGGTGTGCAGCGGGTTCAGTGCCGCATACGGGTCCTGGAAGACCATCTGCACGTCCTTGCGTAGATCGCGCAGACCCCGCCGCTTGAGGGACGCCACGTCGACATCGCCGAAGTGCACGGTGCCGGAGGTCGGCTTCTCGACGCCGGTGAGCATCTTGGCGATGGTCGACTTGCCCGAGCCGGAGGCGCCGACGAGCGCGAGCGCCTCGCCCGGTTCGAGCCGGAACGACACGTCGTCGACCGCGGTCACGGCGTCCTGTCCCCGTCGCGGTGCCGGGTAGTGCTTCGAGACGCCCTGCACCACGATCGCCGCATCCGCACGACGGGTGTCGCGCGAGGAGACGGTCGGCAGCGTCTCGGTGACATCGGTCCGCGCGCGTCCTTCGCGGCGACGCGTACCGGCGTCGAGGAATCCGGGGATCTCGATCTTCTCCGCCCGAGGGTCTGCGTAGTGGCTCAGCAGCATCCGCGTGTACTCGTCCTGCGGGCGTTCGAGGATGTCGATGCTCCTGGCGTCCTCGACGATGTGGCCCTCGTGCATCACCATCACCCTGTCCGTCGCCTCGAGCACGATGCCGAGGTCGTGGCTGATGAGGATGGCCGTGAAATGCTCGGCGCGCTGCAGCTCCTTGATCGTGTCCATGACCGCGTGCTGCACGAGCACGTCGAGCGCGGTGGTGGGCTCGTCGAACACCATCAGCTGCGGTTCGAGCGAGAGCGCGAGCGCGATCGATGCGCGCTGACGCATGCCGCCGGAGAGCTCACCGGGGTAGCGGGCGAGCACCGACTCGTCGAGTCCGACCTTGCCGATCAGTTCCCTGGCGCGTGCATCGCGCGCGTCCTTGGGTACGTGGCCGTGCGCGGCGAAGATGTCGCGGAAGTGGTTGCCGACCGTGCGCACCGGGTTGAGCGCGTTCATGCCCGACTGCAGCACCATGGCGAACCCGCCCTGGCGCTGGCGACGCAGCTCCTCCGCATCCAGTTCGCGGATGTCGCGGCCCCCGAAGAGGATGCGCCCTGCGCTGATCCGCGCCGGCGGCTTCTGCAGTCGGGTGAGCGCGAAGCCGAGGGTCGACTTGCCGGACCCCGACTCGCCGACCAGCCCGACGAACTCGCCGCGGCGCAGCGAGAACGAGACGTTCTCGACCGCGGTGACGGGCTTCGTACCCGGCGAGGCGTACTCCACGGAGAGCCCCTGCACGTCGAGCAGGATGTCGTTCGGCATCGGCGTGGTCTCGGGTGCCATGGCGGTCATCGGCCCTTCCCCTCTCGCAGGCGCGGATTGGAGATGCCGTCCACGCCGAAGTTGATCAGTGTCAGGCTCAGCGCCAGCAGTGCGATGCACAGACCGGGGGCGAACAGCAGCAGCCACTGTCCGGTGAGCAGGGAGTTGGAGTTCTGCGCCCAGTAGAGCATGGTGCCCCAGCTGACGATGCTGGAGTCGCCGAGGCCGAGGAACTCCAGCCCCGCCTCCGCGAGGATCGCCGCCGTGGCCGCTCCGAAGAGCGTGCCGGCGATGATCGACGTCATGTTCGGCAGGATCTCGCGGAACACGATGCGCGCCCTGCTGTCACCCGAGAACTGCGCCGAGGTGACGAAGTCGTTGCCGCGCAGCGACTGCGTCTGGCTGCGGAGCACGCGAGCACCCCACGCCCAGCCGGTCACCACGATGACCGCGATGATCATCAGGATGCCGCCGTTCTGCAGATACGCGGCGATCACGATCATCAGCGGGAGTCCGGGGATCACCAGGAAGAGGTTGACGATGAAGCCGACCACCTCGCCGGCGAAGCCACGCATGTATCCCCAGCTGAGGCCGATGAGCACGGCCACGATGGTGGACAGGATGCCGGCGGCGAAGCCGACCAGGAGGCTGATCTGCGCGCCGTAGATGAGCTGGCTGAGCACGTCCTCCCCCGCCGCCGTCGTGCCGAGCCAGTGCGCCCAGGAGGCATCGGCGTTGCGCTCGAAGGTGTTGTCCTTCGCGCCGTAAGGGGCCAGGAGCGGGGCGAACACCGCCACCAGCACGAAGAAGGCGAGGATGCACAGTCCGAGCCGTGCCTTGCCGTTGCTCCAGAGGGTGGCGACCATGCGCCCGAAGGCACGCCCCGGGCTGGGCGCGGCGATGCGCTCGGCGGGGATCTTGACGTTCATGGTGGAAGTCATCGGCGGGTCCTTGGGTCGAGTACCCCGTACAGGATGTCAACGAGGAAGTTGGCGATGAGCACGCTCACGGTGATCATCAGGAAGAGCGCCTGCATGAGCGGGTAGTCCTGCCCGATCACGGCGTTGAACAGCAGATACCCGATGCCCGGATACCCGAACACCTGCTCCACGAGGATCGATCCGCCGACGACACCGCCGAGCGTGAGCCCGAAGCCGGTGAGGTTGGGCAGGATCGCGTTGCGCGCGGCGTAGCGGAGGGCGATCGTGCGCCCGTGCAGGCCGTTCGCCTCGCCGAACGTGATGTAGTCCTCGCCGAGCGTGTTGATCATGGCGTTGCGCATCCCGATGATCCATCCGCCCAGCGAGGTGAGCAGGATCGTCAGCGCGGGAAGGAACGCGTGGCTGAGCAGGTCTCCGAGGAACTCCCAGGTGAATCCGGGGGTCGTCGTCGCGGAGTAGGCGCCCGTGGTCGGGAACCAGTGCAGCACGTAGCCGAAGAAGAACAGCAGCAGCAGCGCGGTCCAGAAGTAGGGGAACGTGCTGAGGAACGAGCCGGTCAGCGTCGGGAGGCTGTCGAGCCAGGTACCCCGTCGCCAGGCCGCCGAGACGCCGATCAGCGTGCCGATCACGAACGCGAGGATCGTGACGATGCCGACGAGGCCGATCGTGTACGGCAGGGCCGTGGACACCATGCTCGACACCGACTGCGGGTAGAACGTGTACGAGACGCCGAAGTCGAGCCGGACGACCTGACCGAGGTAGGCGATGTACTGATCCCACAGCGACCCGGTCGGGACGCCCAGCTGCGCCTCGATGGCGGCACGCGTGGCATCGGACACCGGCCCGTTCTGGGACAGCTTCGCGATGGCGGCATCCGCCGGAGAACCCGGCATCATCCGCGGGAGGAAGAAGTTCAGGGTGACCGCGGCCCACAGCGTGAGCACGAACAGGCCGAACTTCTGCAGCGCGTACTTCATCGGTCGTCCCCCTTGACCCGCTTCAGGTGCGTGAAGATCATCAGCGGCGCGGAGTCGTAGTTCTGCGGGATCATGTACGGGTCTTCCTCACTCGGCCAGCCGGTGAACTTGGCGTCGTTGAACAGGCCCCAGATGCCGCCGTAGTAGAGGCCGATCACGGGCATCTCGTCGTAGACGATGCCCTGCAGCTCCTTCACGATCTCGGCCTGGCGGGCGGTGTCGACGGTCTCGCGGTACTCCGCGAGCAGCGCGTCGACCTTCTCCGAGCTGTAGCGCTCGAAGTTGTTCGCCGTCGGCTCTCCCGACGGTACGTAGAACTCGCTGGAGAGCAGGTTGTTGTACGCCTGGTAGACGTCGCCGTTGCCCATGCCGCCGATCGCCATCTCGAAGTCGCCGTTGCTGATCGCGCTCTGGTAACCCGCGGGCTGCGGGAGCTTGAGCGTGACCTTCACGCCCACGTCGGCGAGCTGGCTGCGCACGGTCTGCGCGGCCCTGGTCCAGTCGGTGAAGCCGTTGGCGGTGGTGAGGGCGAATTCCAGCTGCTCCCCGTTCCCATCCACCAGGCGATCGCCGTCGAGGGAGTATCCGGCTTCGGCGAAGGCGGCGAGGGCGGCATCCTTGTCCTGCGTGATCATGCCCTGGTCGGGGATGCTCGGATCCAGGTACTGCTCCTGGTTGGGGAGGATGAGCCCGGTCTGACCGGCCGGCTTCATGTATCCCTCGGAGGCGGTCTCGGCGATCTCCGCGCGGTCGAGGGAGAGCGCGATGCCACGGCGCACGTTCACGTCGTCGAAGGGTGCGACCTCGAGGTTCGGCATCAGCGCGATCACGCCACCCGGCGGGAACCACCAGGAGTTGTGCTCGCTCGCCGCGCCCCACGTGCCCTCGACATCGGAGATGAAGGCGTAGGCCCAGTCGTAGCCGCGGCTGACGGTGTCCAGCTGCGAGTTCGTGGCGGGGAGGATGATGTGCTCGATCTCGATCGAGTCGGCCTGCCAGTAGTCGGGGTTCTTGTCCATCGAGTACTGCTGGTCGTTGTAGTTGCCGAGCACGAAGGGGCCGGTGCCGACCGGCGTCTCGTTGCGGTAGGTGCCGGGGTCCTTCACATCGGCCCAGAGATGCTCAGGGACGATCATGGTCTGCCCGAGGATCGACAGGGAAGGAGCGTCGTCGGTCTTGAGGTGCAGGATCACGTCGCCTCCCTCGGTCTCGACGCTCTCGAGGTGCTGCCATGCGCCCTTGATGTCGAGGGACGGGTTGTCCTTCAACAGCTGGAACGTGAAGGCGACGTCCTCGGGGGTGAGGTCTTCGCCGTCGCTCCAGGTCACGTCGTCGCGGATCGTCATCACGATCGTGCGGGCGTCGGGCTGGGACCACTCGGAGGCGAGCCACGGGTTCTGGGTGCCGTCGAGCGGGTTGATCAGGATCAGCGGCTCGTAGATCCACCGCGACGCCGTGCGCGTGTTGGTGAGATACGGGTTGAAGTTCTTCGTGAAGAACGGGTTGCCCTTGTCGGCGTTGATCAGCATCGTGTCGGCGCCGATCGACGGATCGGGTTGGGATGTGATCTGGATGCTGCAGCCGCTGAGTGCGACCGCGACGGCCGCCAGGCCTACGATCGCCGCTCGGCGCCAGCGCTGGATCACGCGCCCTCTCGGTGTTCTTCCACCGGACATCTGCCACCTCATGTCGTCTCTGTCATGAACGGCATCCTGCGCCGCCTCAGTGATTGTAAGCGCATACATTTTGCGATCGCAACCCCTTGACACCGCCACCGGGGCATGTGTCGAGCCGTCAGGCGGGGCGCAGAGAGCTCTCGCGCAGCAGGATCTGCAGCGGCAGCCGCGCGACCACGGGGTCGGCGTCGGCGTTCTCGAGGCGGCGGGCGAGCACCTGCACCGCCGCGCGCCCGAGGTCGATCATCGGCTGGCGGATCGTGGTCAGCGGCGGCTGCGAGAGCGCGGCGGCCTCGATGCCGTCGAAGCCCGTCACCAGCACGTCGTCCGGCACCCGGACGCCCGCGCCGCGGAACACGTCGAGCGCGCCGAGGGCCATCTGATCGTTCGCGCAGATGAGCGCGGCCGGCGTGCCGGCCGCGAGAAGCTCCTCGGCGGCCTGGCGCCCGGACGCCCGGGTGAAGTCGCCGCGCCGCACCGTCACGTCGTCGAGTGATCCGCCGGCCTCCGCCACGGCAGCGGCGAAGCCCTCCCAGCGCTGCAGTCCATCCGGGGAGTCAGCCGGCCCCGCGAGGAAGGCGAGCCGCCCGTCCCCCACCTGAGCCAGCACGTGCCTGGTCAGCTCGGCCATCGCCTCGGCGTTGCTCACCGTCACGTGGTCGTAGTGATCGCCGCGCGGGGGGCCGGAGAGCACCACCACGGGGATGCGTCGCGCCAGTCGAGCCAGCACGTCGTCGGGCACGCTGCTGGCGAGGACCATGAGCCCGTCCACGCGGCCGGCCATGTCCCGCACGGTGGAGCGATCGGGGTCGTCACGTCCGACCCCGACCATCAGCACGAAGCCCTGCTTCCACGCCTCCAGCTCCGCACCGCGCAGCACCTCGTCGAGGAACAGCATCGAGGTGTGCCGGCCGTCGACCTCCGCCTCCTCGCGGACGATCGCGAACGGCGGCGCCTCGCTGTCGGCGGCGGAGAGGGCGTCGAGAGGCGGGGCATCCTCCGCGGCGTCGAATCCGGGGAAGTACAGCCCCAGCACCCCTGTCCGCCGCTCGGCGAGGCCCCTGGCACTGCCGCTGGGGACGTACCCCAGCGCGGCGACGGCGTCGAGCACGCGTTCGCGGGTGACCGGACGCACGGCGTCCGGCGAGCGCAGCACCCGCGAGACCGTGGCGATCGAGACGCCGGCCCGATCGGCCACGTCGTACACGGTCGCCGCCTTGCTCACGCCGACGCCCCTCCGGATCGGGCGGCGAGGGCGGCCTGGTAGAGGTCTCGGGAGGAGAGACCGGTGAGGGCGGCGACCTCGGACGCGGCATCCTTCAGCCGGATGCCGTCGGCGACGAGCTTCTGCACCTGGACGAGGGCGTCTTCCGGGGAGGCATCACGACGCGACGCCCCTTCGACCACGACGACGATCTCGCCCTTCACCCCGTTCTCGGCCCAGGCGACGAGTTCGGAGGAGGTGCCGCGGCGCACCTCCTCGTAGAGCTTCGTGAGCTCGCGGCACACCGCGATCCGCCGCTCGTCGCCGAAGGCGGCGCCCATGTCGGCGAGAGCGCTGGCGAGGCGGGCGGGCGACTCGAAGAAGACCATGGTGCGGGGTTCGGCGGCCAGCGCGCGCAGTGTGGAGCGACGCTCCCCCGGCTTGCGCGGCAGGAACCCCTCGAACGTGAAGCGGTCGGTGGGCAGGCCCGAGATCGCGAGCGCCATCAGCACCGCGCTCGGCCCGGGGATCGCGGTCACCGTCACGCCCTGGGCGACGGCCTCGGCGACCAGTCCGTACCCGGGGTCGCTGACGGTCGGCATCCCGGCATCGCTCATCACCACGATGTCGGTCTCCGCCGCGAGGGCTGCCAGCTCGGCCGCCTTCTGCTTCTCGTTGTGGTCATGCAGGGCGATCAGGCGCGGCCTGTTGTCGATCTGCAGGGCCTTGAGCAGGCGCTGGGTGGTGCGGGTGTCCTCCGCGACGACGACCTCGGCGTTCTCCAGCACCTCCACGAGGCGGCGAGATGCGTCGCCGAGATTTCCGATCGGAGTGGCGGCGAGGATGATCACCCGCCCAGCTTAGGCGGGCGGGATGCAGCCGGCGGAGAAGGCCGGTTGTCTAGGCTGGAGCGGTGACCGCGCCCGTGCCCCTGCTTCCCGCTCCCGAGGAGCGGTCGACGCGCTACGGGCAGCTCCGCGATCGTCTGCTGCGGGATCCGGACTGGGGACGCGCGATCCGCTGGCTCGCCCCTCTCGTGATCACCGCGATCGCCGCCCTCCTCCGTCTGATCAACGTCGCGCATCCGCATCAGCTGGCGTTCGACGAGACCTACTACGTCAAGGACGCGTGGTCGCTGTGGACCCTCGGCTACGAGGGCACCTGGGGTGAGAACGCCAACGACGCGTTCATCACCCTGCAGCAGCTGCCGCTGTCCGAACAGGGCGCGTTCATCGTGCATCCGCCTCTCGGCAAGTGGCTCATCGCGCTGGGCATGGCGATCGGCGGTCCCGACAACAGCGCGGGCTGGCGACTCGCGACGGCACTGCTCGGCACCGCCTCCGTTCTGCTGGTCTACCTGATCGCGCGACGACTCAGCGGTTCCGTGGTGGTCGCGAGCGTGGCCGGAACACTGCTCGCGATCGACGGCCTCAGCATCGTCATGAGCCGCATCGCCCTGCTCGACGGCATCCTGACCTTCTTCGTCCTGCTCGGCGTGCTGTTCGTGATCATCGACCGGCAGCGGACCATCCCGGTGCTCGAGAGGCGCGACCCCGACAAGCCCGACCCGTTCTGGGGTCCGATGCTCTGGCGTCGCCCCTGGCTGATCGCGGCGGGGACGGCCCTGGGCGCAGCGTCGGCCGTGAAGTGGTCGGGGCTGTACGCGCTGGCCGGATTCGGCCTGTACGTCGTGGTCACCGATGCGCTGGCCCGGCGGCGGGCCGGGGTGGTGCTGTGGCCCACGGCGGCCGCCTTCCGCCAGGGGCCCGTCTCGTTCGTGCTGCTCGTCTTCCCCGCCCTGGCCGTGTACCTGATCAGCTGGACCGGATGGCTGGTGACCGCAGGGGGCTATGACCGCCAGAGCGACCCGAACCCGCTGATCGCCCTGTGGAAGTACCACGAGTCGATGCTCGGGTTCCACGTCGGTCTGACTCGCGGGCACCCCTATGCGAGCCCCGCCTGGGAGTGGCCTCTGCTGCTGCGTCCCACGGCCGTATGGGTCGACTCCGATCCCACCGGCTGCGGCACGGACCACTGCATCGGCGTGATCTCCGCGATCCCGAACCCGCTCATCTGGTACGCGGGCGTGGCCGCGGCGATCTACCTGCTCTACCGCCTGGTACGCGGCTGGATCACCCGGCGGCCCGTCGGCCCGGATCTGAGCATCCCCCTCGTCGGCCTCGCGGTCACCTATGTCCCGTGGCTGATGTTCCCCGATCGCACGATCTTCCAGTTCTACACGGTCGTGATGATGCCGTTCCTCGTGATCGCGCTGGCCATGACGCTGCGGATCATCGCCGGCACGCGCGAGGATCCGCTGCACCGTCGGCAGTCCGGCGAGCGCACCGTGATGATCTTCCTCGCGTTCGTGGTGCTGGTGTCGGCGTTCTTCCTGCCCCTGTGGACAGGGATGAGCGTGCCGTACGAGTTCTGGCTCCTGCACAACTGGCTGCCCGGCTGGGTGTGACCCGCTAGCCGGAGAGCACCTCGTCGGTGGCGACGTGTTCCACGAGCGGCAGCACCCGTCCGGAGAGATGCGTGCGCATCGCGATGGACGAGGCCGTGCGGGCGACTCCCGGCACCAGAGCGACCCGGTCGAGCACCTCCTGCAGCCTGGTGGCATCGCGCGCCACCAGCCGCAGCTGCATGTCGCTGGCACCCGTGACCGTGTGCATGTCGACGATCTCGGGCACGGCGTCGGCGAGCGCCGTGGCCACCTCGTCGTGCCCCACCTTCTGATCGATCTCGACCAGGCAGAACGCGACGACGCCGTAGCCGAAGCCGGCCGGGTCGATGCGCGGCACGATCGCCTCGATCACCCCGCCCTCGTGCAGGCGCGCGAGCCGGCTCGTCGCGGTGCCGCGGGCGATGCCGAGCCGCCGCGCGCATTCGAGGATCGGCAGCTGCGGCGACTCGGTGAGCAGCCGGATGAGCTGGGCGTCGAGGCGATCGATGCGCATCGCTACTCCCGGGGGACGCCGGGCCGGGCCACACCCCTGGTCGCGCGGGCGACGAGGAGGAGCACGGCGGTGAGCCCCAGCGTCAGCAGCAGCTGGATGCGCGCGGCCTCATCGATCATCGCGAGGGCGATCACGGCCGCGAGCAGCACCAGGCACAGCCACGACAGCCAGGGGAAGCCCCACATGCGCATCGGCATCGCCTCTCCCGCCCGATCCGCGCGGCGGCGGAGGATGATCTGCGCCACGGCGGTCGCCGTCCAGATCACGAGCAGCGTCGAGCCGACCACGTTGAGCAGGGCGGGCAGGACCACATCGGGGAAGGCCCAGTTGAGCCCGACCGTGACGAAGCCGAAGGCGACCGAGGCCAGCACCGCGACGAACGGCACGCCCTTGAGGCTGGTGCGGGTGGCGGCCAGCGGCGCGAGCCCGCGCTCCCCCAGCGAGTACGCCATGCGGGAGGCGCCGTAGATGTTGGCGTTCATGGCCGACAGCAGCGCGATGATGACGATGAGGTCCATCACCAGTCCGACGCCCGGCACGTTCAGGGTCTCGAGCACCGCCGAGAACGGCCCCGCCTTCACGGCCGGGTCGTTCCAGGGCAGCACCGCGACGATCACGAAGATCGATCCGACGTAGAAGACGAGGATGCGCACGAGCACCTCGCGGACGATGCGGCGGATGTTGTGGGCGGGATCGTTCGACTCGGCGGCCGCGATCGCGACCACCTCGGTGCCGCCGAAGGCGAACACCACGATCAGCAGGGCACCGGCGATGCCGGCGATGCCGTTCGGGGCGAAGCCGCCGGCGTCGACGAGGTTCGAGATGCCGGTGGCCGCCACGCCGGGGATGAGACCGATGATCGCGCACACTCCCACCACGAGGAAGGCGATGATCGCGGCGACCTTGATCGCCGCGAACCAGAACTCGAAGCGGCCGTAGTTGCGCACGCCGAACAGGTTCACCGCGGTGAGCGCTACGACGAAGATCAGCACCCACACCCAGGCGGGGATGCCCGGCGTCCAGTTGGCGACGATCGCGCCCGCACCCGTCGCCTCGGCCGCGATCACCACGACCAGCTGGATCCAGTAGAGCCACCCGACCGCACTGCCGGCGCTGCGCCCCATCGCCTTCTGGGCGTAGGAGCTGAAGGCGCCGGAGCTGGGGCGTGCCGCGACCATCTCGGCGAGCATCGCCATCACGAGAACGACGATGCCACCGGCGACGAGGTACGACACCAGCACGGCGGGACCCGCGATGCTGATCGCCTGACCCGATCCGACGAACAGACCGGCGCCGATCGCACCGCCCAGTCCCATCATCGAGATCTGACGACGGGTCAGGCCCGGATGCAGTCCCTTGGTGGTCGTGGTGGTCGGGGGGACCTCGGTGATGCGGTCATCGGTCATGCGCCGACCTCCACGCGCTCGGCGTCGACCGCGAGCGGAGCGGATGCGGCGAGCGCGGCCTCCACCCGGTCGATGTCCTCCGCGGAGCCCGAGGAGATGCGGATGCCCTCCCCGGCGAAGGCGCGCGCGATCACTCCCCCCTCCTGCAGCAGGCTCTCGAGCTCTGCGGTGCGGTCGGCGGACGGCACCCAGACGAAGTTGGCCTGGGAGCGGACGGCGGGCCATCCGGCTGCGGTGAGCACGGTGTGGAGGCGATCGCGCTGGGCCACGACGTCGTCGATGCGGGTCGCGAGCTCGTCCTCGGCGTCCAGCGAGGCCAGAGCCGCGACCTGAGCGAGGTCGGTCACCCCGAAGGGCACGGCGACCTTGCGCTGGTTCTCGGCGACGGCTGCCGGGGCGATCGCGTAGCCGATGCGGAGCCCGGCGAGCCCGTAGGCCTTGGAGAACGTGTGCAGCACCGCCACGTGCGGGTGCCGGCGGAACAGCTCGATACCGGCGCCCCTGCTCTCGGTGCGGTCGAAGTGCACATAGGCCTCGTCGATCACCACGAGCACGTCGTGCGGAACCGCGGAGACGAAGCGCTCCAGCTCGTCGGCGCCGACGACGGTCCCGGTCGGGTTGTTCGGGTTGCAGACGAAGATCAGGCGGGTACGCGGGGTGATCGCCGCGATCATCGCATCGAGGTCATGCCCGTGGTCCGCGTCGAGCGGCACCGGCACGGGCGTGGCCCCGGCGATGCGCACCAGCGAGGGATATGCCTCGAACGACCGCCACGCGAAGACGACCTCGTCGCCCTCACCTGCCACCGCGTGGATGAGCTGGGAGGCGATCTCGACCGACCCGGCCCCGACCGTGACCTCGGACGCATCGACGCCGTAGCGTTCGGCGAGCCGTTCGCGAAGCGCGGCGGCGCTCATGTCGGGATAGCGGTTGATGCCGTCGAGGCGATCGCGCACGGCCTGGACCACCGAGGCCAGCGGCGGATGCGGGGACTCGTTCGAGGAGAGCTTCGAGGCACCGGCCGGAGCGGAACGCCCCTGACGGTATGCGGGAACGGCGTCGAGTCCGGCGCGGGTGGGGAGGGGCATCGTCAGAGCGTCCTTGCTGTGATCCATGGGCGGCCCCCGAGCGGCACCGCCTGCTGTCGCGCAACAGTAGAACGGATCGCGGCCACTGGGCAATCGGCGCACCGGAAGCTGCGCATCCCGCGCAATCGACCGGCACTCCTCGGGGAACTGTTAGGCAGATTGCACAGTCGCGACGATCACTCGGCGGAGGCCGCGAGCCGGAACCCGATGCCCACCGCGAGGAGGTCGGCCTCGTAAGCCCCGTGTCGCCGCGCGCAGCGGGCCAGGTCGACGTCGTGGCGGAACGCGCCGCCGCGCGTGATGTGCGGGTCGGCCGCCCAGTCCTCGACGGCCGGGACGCTGTCGGGCGCACCCGGGTACGGCGCGTACCGGGTCGAGGTCCACTCGTCGACGTTGCCGGCCATGTCGAGCACTCCGAACGCGCTGGCACCGTCGGGGAACGACCCGACGGGCGTCGTGGTGCCGAGCCCGAGGTCGAACAGGTTCGCCCTCCCCCGCACGTACTCGTCTCCCCAGGGGAACTCGCGGGTGTCATCACCGCGCGCCGCCCGCTCCCACTCGTCTTCGGTCGGCAGTCGCACCTCTTCGCCGAGTTGCGAGCCGATCCAGGCGGCGAAGGCGGATGCTTCGGCCCAGGTGACTCCGACGACCGGATGCTCGTCGATCCCGGCGATGGCACGGGCGCCGGTCTCCTCCGCGTACGCGGCCCACTGCGCGACGGTGACCGGGGTGCGGGCGAGCCGGAACGCCGGGACGACGATCCGCGTGCGCGGCGTCTCCTTCTCGTACCAGGCACGCGGAACCCCCGTGTCGGCATAGCGGACGGTGAGGGCGTCGACCTCGTCGGGCGGCGTCCCCCGCTGCAGCGTTCCCGCCGGGATGCCGACCCACTCGATCTGCTGCGCGGCCATGCACCTTCCCCCTCGAACCGTGTCGGTCCCCAGCGTAGGAGCCGCAGCGCCCTCGAGGGCCGCCGTCAGCGCGTGAGCGACACCTCGGCCGGGTCGCTCACCGGCAGCCGGCACACGAACGCGCGGCAGTCGTAGGCGCGTTCCGCCGACGCGTCCTTCCCCTCGAACAGGTCGAACCCGGCGTCGGCGAAGGCCCGCGCCTGCTCCGTGGTCACCACGGCGACGACCTCGGCGTCCGCGCCCCTGGCGACCACGGCGAGGGCACTGTTGCGCGCTCCGGTGACCACGACGAGCTGGCGGGGAGGAACGGCGAGACCCGCCGCCACCCGCAGCAGGGTGCCGTGGGCGAACGGCTGCTCCAGCGAACGCGCGGCGAGCGCGCTCACGGTCGTCACCGCCGCTTCGCGATACCGCTCCCCCGCTCCCAGCCACCATGCGGTCAGGGCAGCGCCGGCCACCGCAGCGGCATCGGAGGGCAGGTCGCCGTCGGTCTGGTCGGGCGAGGCCGCGATGCCCTGGGCAGACAGCAGCGGGTCGTCACCGACCGTGCCGTCGAGTGCCCCGTCGAGGATGCTGCGCGCCGCGATCGCCCAGGTCGCCTCGCCGGTCGCCAGCGCGAGCGCGAACAGACCGTCGGCGAGAAGGCCGAGGTCCGCGGCGGTCGCTGACGCGGCGGATGCCCGTCCGTCGAGCGACGCCCGCACGAGGGCGCCGTCGGCATCCCGGTTGGTCCGCAGCACCTCGTCCGCGGCAGAGGCCGCGGCATTGATCCAGCTCTGCTCGCCGAGCGCCGCGCCGGCCCTGGCGAGGGCGCCGATCGCGAGTCCGTTCCAGCCGGTGATCACCTTGCCGTCGACCGCCGGGGGCTCGAGCCCCGCCCGTTCGGCGAGCGGGCGGAGGTAGTACCCACCCTCGTTGCGCACGCCGTCGATCGTCGACTCCGAGTCCTGCGCCGCGCCGAATCCGCCGCCGTCGCGACGGAGCGCATCGATCAGGAAGGACGCGATGCCGCGCACGGTGCGCTCGTCTCCCGCGTCGCGCGCGACATCGAGCAGCTGCGCGTTGTCGGTCAGCATCCGCTCGTAGTGCGGCACCGTCCAGTCGCGCTGGGTCGCATACCGGAAGAACCCGCCATCCGCATCGCGAAGGTCGGAGTCCGCCATCGCGGCGAGCGCGCGTGCGGTGGCCGCTGACGCCTCGGGAGCGCCCTCCCGCACGAGCGGGTGCTGCAGGAAGCGCAGCGTCGTGGCGACAGGGAACTTCGGGGCTCCCCCGAAGCCGCCGAACTGCGGATCCTCGCGCTGCGCGATCGCCTGCGCCGCGGTCCCGATCGCGACGACGTCCGGCAGGGTCGAAGGCGTGGACTCCGCCGCGCGGGCGAGCGCGTCGGTCACGGCATCCGCCGATTCCTCCGCCTGCGCACGACGCAGCGTCCACGCCTCCCGCACCGCCGCGAGCACGTCGCGGAACGCGGGCATCGAGGGGCGCGCCTGCGGCGGCCAGT
Organism: Microbacterium sp. Root1433D1; assembly: GCF_001426835.1. NCBI lineage: Bacteria > Bacillati > Actinomycetota > Actinomycetes > Micrococcales > Microbacteriaceae > Microbacterium > Microbacterium sp. Root1433D1. The sequence goes on from NZ_LMFN01000001.1 coordinate 281,093, forward strand.
AGGTGCCGGCGTAGAAGGTGCGCCCGCGCGGGGTGGCGAAGACCGTGAGTGGCCAGCCGAGACTCTGCGTGAAGGCCGAGGCTGCGGCCATGTAGGCGCCGTCGACCTGCGGATGCTCCTCGCGGTCGACCTTCACGGCCACGAACCCGTCGTTGATGAGCGCGGCGGTGGCGGGGTCGGCGAACGACTCCCGCGCCATCACGTGGCACCAGTGGCAGGTCGAGTAGCCGATCGAGATGAGCAGCGGCACGTCGCGCCGCTGCGCCTCGGCGAACGCCTCCTCACCCCACGGATACCAGTCCACGGGGTTGTCGGCGTGCGCCCGGAGGTACGGGCTGAGGGTGTCGGCGAGCCGGTTGGTCATGCCTTCACGCTACGCCCGCGGGGCGCGGCGGGGTCAGCCGACGAGCAGCTCGATCGGACGCGACGCCGCGTAGCCCACCAGCGGCAGAGCGCGCTCCGCCGCCAGGGCGATGCGGGCTTCGAGCACCTCCGAGACGATCTCGTAGCCGTCGAAGTCCGTGTTACTGGCGTAGACGCCGACCGGAAGGGTAAGCGCCTGGAAGAACGCGAACAGCGGACGCAGCTGGTGCTCGATGATCAGCGCATGCTTCTCGCCGCCGCCGGTTGCCGCCAGCAGCACGGGCGTGCCCACAAGGTCGTACTGGCCGACGAAGTCGAAGAGGTGCTTGAAGAGCCCGGTGAACGAGGCGCGGTAGACGGGACTGCCCACGATCAGCAGATCGGCGGACTCGATCGCCTGCAGCTGCGCCTCGACCTCCGGCGGCAGCTGGTCGCGCTGGAGCGCGCCGGCCAGTCCCGGACCGATCCGCGTCAGCTCGATGAGCTGCGCCTCGACCTCAGCACGCTCGGCGACGGCGGCCGTGATCGCGCGGACGAGGGCGGTCGTCTTGCTGGGCTCGTGCAGGGATCCCGACACGGCGACGACACGGAACGGAGCTGTCATGCCTCGACGGTACTCACGACGACGCCCTGTGTCGCGTGGTGCGACACAGGGCGTCATGTGAGCTCGAAGGCTCCGTCTCACCGCAGCGGGTCAGTTGACCTCGTCCGGGTGGGAGCCGACGCGGCCGGAGCCGTCGAGCGGGTCGAGCGCGTCGATCGCCGCGATCTCGGCATCGGTCAGTTCGAAGCCGAAGACATCGAGGTTCTCGCGCAGGCGCTCGGCGCGCACCGACTTCGGGAACACGATGATGTCCTTCTGCAGGTGCCAGCGCAGCACGGCCTGGGCGGGCGTGACCCCGTGGGCCGCCGCGGCATCCGCCACCGCCGGAGCGCCGAACAGGTCGTACTTGCCCTGACCGAGCGGACCCCACGCCTCGATGCGCACACCGTTCGCGTCGGCCCAGGCGACCACGTCGCGCTGCTGGTAGGCGGGGTGCAGCTCGATCTGGTTCACGGCCGGCACGACACCGGTCTCCTTCACGGTGCGCTCCAGGTGCGGAACCAGGAAGTTCGAGACGCCGATGCTGCGGGTGAGCCCCGCCTCGCGCAGCTCGATGAGCTTCGCGAAGGCGTGCACGTAGTCGTCCTTCGCGGGGGTGGGCCAGTGCACCAGGTACAGATCGACCTTCTCCAGGCCGAGCTTGTCCAGGCTCTCGGCGATGGCCGCACGCGGCTCGTCGTCGTGGTGGCGGTCGTTCCAGAGCTTCGTCGTGACGAACAGCTCGTCGCGCGGGATGCCGGAAGCCGCGATGGCGGCACCGACGCCCTCCTCGTTGCCGTAGATCGCGGCGGTGTCGATGTGGCGGTAGCCGATCTCGAGCGCCTCGCTCACCGCGCGCTCGGTCTCTGCCGGCGGCACCTTGAAGACGCCGTAGCCGAGCTGCGGGATGGAATTGCCGTCGTTCAGTTCGAGTGCAGGAATCGTCATCCCTCCAGCCTATGACCTGTGATGACAGGCGGATCCGAACGATGACGAGGGAAGTCGGTGCGGGTGACGCGGCCCGCAACCGAGGTTCCGTAGGCTGAGGAACGATGAACGAGCGCGACGCCTCCGACGATGCGGAGTATCTCCCGCCACCTCCCCCTGCCGCGGACACGCATGCGCCGGACGAGGAGGAGACCCGGATCGTCGCCGCGACCAAGAGGCGCAGTCGAACCATCGTCATCCTGGTCACCGTCGTCGCCGCCGTCCTGCTCCTCGGAACGATCGCGACGAACCTCCTTCTCGCCGCCGGACTGCGCGCCGAGATCGGCGAGGGACGCCCCGGCACATCGGCGACGCCGTCGGCATCCGCGTCCCCGACACCGACCCCCGATCGGCCGACGTCCGCGTGCAGCGAGCTCTGCGCCGCGGCCACCGAGGAGATCGGAGCCACCGCCGGCGACTGGCGGATCGAGGGCGACTGGACGAACGCGGCGAACGACCTCGGCTCGCGCGATGCCGCAACAGCGGTGTTCGCCTCCGACGCCGGCCGTGCCACGGTGACGGTGCTGCAGTTCCCCACCGACGACGCTGCCGCGCAGGCGGCCCTCGACATCCGCGCCAGGATCGGCGACCCGACATACACGGAACAGGTGTTCGACGACGGGTCGGGCACGCGATACGACTTCGACGGCGCGACCGTCAGCCGCGTCGTGTGGCATCTCGACGCCCAGTCGAGGCCGCACACGCCCGGGCGTCTGTACATCGTCGAAGCGCCGACGAACGCCGCGGACAGCTTCGCAGGGCAAGCCGCCTATCAGCTGTATCTGGCGCTCCCGCTCTAGGCGCGGCGCATCCCGCCTGTCGTCCCGCGAGCACCGAGGTCAGTCGAGCCCGCGCAGCCCCTGCGACATCGCCTGGAAGGCGTCGACCGCCCGCGCCGCGGGGCGAGGGCCGTCGGGGTCGGCCGCCCACTGTTCGAGCCCGACACGGATCGAGGCCGTCGCGACCGTGGCCAGCAGCGTCGCCTCCCACACCGCGAGCCCCCGATCCTGGAGGATCACGCGCAGCCGCCGCTCGGAATCGTCATTCACGCGCAGCCAGACGTCGCGCATCGCCGTGTCGTCGTCGAGTCCGCGGAGCACGCCGAGCATCGTGTCGAGTTCGAGACCCTCGGTCTCGGTGCGCTCCCCCGCATCGGACCGGTCCTCGATGAGCTGCGCCCGGATCACGGCCGGTATCTGCGCGCGCAACGACCGCTCTCCGACCTCCGCGAACGCCTCTTGCCAGCGCTGGGCTCCCACACTGAGGATCGGCGCGATCGCATCTTCCTTGCGCGCGAAGTACCGGTAGAACGTGCGCACCGATACGCCGGCACGCGCGGCGATCTGCTCAGCGGTGACACCCGTCACGCTCTGCTCGGCGAACAGGGCGGCGGCAGCGGCGGCGATGTCGCGTTCGGTCGCGGCCTTGCGGCGCTCGGTGAGGGTCGAGGTCTCCACCGTCACAGCGTACGGGAAGAGGCCGCCTGCTCGACAGGCGACGCCTAGGTGGCACGATCTGCCATACAGGCATAGTCTGCCTACAACGGAGTGTCGCACCACGACACCACGACGAAGGGAAGACCATGAACCGCTACGAAGGACGTCGGGCGCTCATCACCGGCGGAGGGTCGGGCATCGGCCAGGCCACCGTGCTGCGGATGCTGCGCGAGGGCGGCAGCGTCGTCGCCGCCGACGTCAGCACCGCAGGCCTCGAGGACACCATCGCCCGGGCCGGGACCCTCACCTCGCGGCTCACGACGGTCACGATGAACATCGCCGACGAGGCCTCCGTCGCCGCGGGCGTCGCCGAGGCCGTGGCCGCCCTGGGCGGACTCGACGTCCTCGTGAACGCCGCCGGCATCCTGCGCTCCTCGCACACCCACGAGACGACGCTCGACCAGTTCGAGCAGGTCATCCGGATCAACCTGGTGGGCACGTTCCTCGTGATCCGTCAGGCGATCCCCGCGCTGCTCGAGGGCACTTCGTCGGCCGTGGTCAACTTCAGCTCGACCTCAGCCGGCTTCGCCCACCCGTACATGGCCGCCTACGCCGCCAGCAAGGGCGGCGTGCAGTCGATGACCCACGCGCTGGCAGCCGAATACGCCAAGAGCGGGATCCGCTTCACCGCGGTGCAGCCCGGTTCGATCTCCTCCGGCATGACGGACGGATCCGGTCGGAGCAACCAGAGCAACGGCCCGGGCCTGCCTGACGACGCCGACATGAGCCTGTTCATGAAGCTCTCACCCGCGACCGGTCAGGGCTTCGCCGGCCCCGAGTCGGTCGCCGGTGTCGTGGCGATGCTCGCGAGCGAGGACGGCGCCTTCATCACCGGCACCGAGGTGCGCATCGACGGCGGCACCCACTTCTGACAGAAAGGGTGGGGGCCCGGCTCGCGCCGGTACCCCCACCCGCTCACCCGATCACTCGCCCTGTCGAAGGGTCTTGACCTCGTTCACGCTCACGACGTTGGTGCCGGTCGCGGCGCCGGCCCGATAGGAAAACACCGACGGCGATCCCTCGCCCTGCAGCGCGGGGGTCGCATCGGTCGTGGACACCAGCCACGCCGCCGGCTCCGGCTGCCCGTCGGCCCACACCTTCGCGCGGATCGTCGTCGACGGCGAACCGGACGTCTCGGTCGACAGGTGGAACACGGTCCCCGCGCTCCAGGTCATACCGGGGACCGCCGCGCTGGCGATCGCCGTGCCGTTGCGCTGGATCACGACCCACACCGAGCCATCGGCGCGATGCCACGCCAGAGCGCGATACCCCACGTCACCCGTGCGACGAGAGCCCGCACCGACGTAGACCGTGCCCGACTCCGGACCGCCTGAGAGCGAGTAGGACATCGTCGTGGCGGAATCGCGCACAGACGCATCGTCCAACAGCATCTCTCGCGTCTGTCCCGCGACGAGGTCGATCACTCCGGCGCCGTCCTTGACCGACAGCGCCGTCGACTTGCCCTGCATCGGCGTCCACAGACCGCCGATGTCCGCAGTGCCCCATCCGGACTCGACCACACGATCGAATCCGTCGGCGGCCGCCACCACATCGGCGGCGACAGGCGCCGTGACGACGACCTGCTTCTCACTCGACGCGGACAGTCCGCTGCTGTCGGTCACGGTCATACGCACCGTGTAGGTTCCCGCCGCCGCGTACTCGTGCGACGCCGTGGCGCCGGTGGCCGTCGAGCCGTCGCCGAAGTCCCATGCGTAGGCGCTGATGGTGGCCGCACCGTCCGCGACGGAACCTGCGCCGTCGACCGCCACGCTCAGATCGGTCGTCTGCGCGGTGAAGACCGCCGTCGGAGCCTTGAGACCCTTTCCGACCTGGAAGTGCGAGCGCACCTGCTCGGAGTTCAACGCGAACGAATACACCGCGGCCTCATCCAGCGACCCCTTGAAGTAGTTCGACGAGGGAGCCGACGGCCAGCCCGTGAGCAGGTCGCCCCCGATGCGCACATACGCGGGATCGGTCTTGGCGTTCGTCACCGCCGGATCCGACGCGACGAGCTCCCCGTCGACGTACAGCTTCATCCCGTCCGCGCTCTGCGAGACGACGGCGTGATGCCAGGCGCCGTCATTCAGCGCCTTGTCTCCGGAGATGGTGGCACGGGTCTGCGCTGCGGAGACTCCGAAGGTCAGCGTGCCGCTGTTCGTCATGTAGAGGTGACGGTCGACCGTCGCCGAGCTCCCCGTCTTGGCGGAGCCGGAGCCGATGAGCATGCCGCCGGTCGTCGTCGTGGTCTTGAACCAGATCTCCGAGGAGAAGTCCTTCGACACAGTTGCCTTGACATCGGATGACACCCGGCCGTAGATGGTGCCGTTGACGGTGGTCGATCCGGTGCCGCCGTTCTCGATTCCGGACGACGAGACCGTGGCGCCCGACCCGTTCACCGGGTTGTTCGATCCCACCCAGTCCTTCGAGACGTTCCCCATCGGGTAGTACAGCGAGGGGCCGTCGGCGAGAACCTTCGTCGTGTACGCCGAGACGGTGCCCGCTGTGGCCTTCGCGCTCACGCTCGCACTGGTCGCGGTGTTGCCGTCGGCGTCCTTCGCGACCACGGTGTAGCTCTGGGTCGCGCCCGGAGTAGCCGACGGGTCGTCGAGCGTGACCGTCGCGCGCTTCCACCAGGTTCCGTCCGCGGTCGTGCTCGCCACGGGCTCAGCGGTTCCGGCGCGGTACAGCTCGTAGGTGAGCGTCAGATCATCCCGATCCCAGTTGGTCTGGATCGACACACGAGCACGACCGGGAACGGGCGAGGTGCCCGCGGTGGGCTTCCAGTTCGCATCGGCGACGCGGGGGCCGTCCTTCGCGCCGGCCGGAGGGTTGGTGGAGAAGCGGACCAGTCCCTCGAACTGACCGCCGTTGACGGATCGGAACTCGCCGCCGATCGAGATCATGTCGCCGGAGCCGGTGATCGACAGGCCCGCCTGGCCGAGTCCGGTCGTGGTGCCCACCGACCAGTCCGGTGCCCACTGATACGGCGACGGTGCGGGAGTTCCCGCCCAGCTGGCGTACCCGGAGTAGGTGTTCGCGGAAAGGGTGCCGCGCGCGTCCGTCGTGTATGCCTCGGCGTACTGGTACACCGCGGGACTCTTCTGCGGCTGCAGCCCCATCGTGTTGCAGGAGTGCATGTGGCTCGTCGTGTAGACCACCTTGCCGGTGGAGTAGACGCCGTAGTGGTCGCCGTGGCAGTCCGCGATCCAGCGCACGGCGCCGCTTCCCGCCTCTGCGGCGAACGTGCCCTCGAGGTTGCCCCCGCCGGACCAGCTCCACCCGGTGCCGTAGACCGTGTTCGCGTCGGTGGCGAGAGCGAAGATGCCGGAGTTGCTGCTGCTCCCGCTGTTCTTGACGACCTTGGAGATGCCCCAGTCGGTGTCAGCCGCCCCCGTGGACTTGTCCACCGCGGCAGATCCGCGCAGGCTGCTGCCGTTGAGCGTCGAGAACCGGCCTCCGACGATGACCTTCGCCCCTGCCGGGTCCATCACGAGGGCATCGACCTGACGGTCGGCCAGCGGAGCCCAGCTCAGCAGTGCGCCGTTCCCGGCGTCGAATGCGGCGAGGTTCTTGCGGGCGACGCCGTTCGCCTGGGTGAACAGACCGCCGAGGTAGATGTTCGATCCGTCGGTCGTGATCGCGTACACACCGCTGCCGCCGATCGACGGCGCGAACTGCGGGACGAGCTCGCCGGTCTTCGCATCCAGTGCGGCGAAGTTCCAGCGGTCCTTGCCGTTCACGCTGTTGAACGAACCGCCGATGTAGATGCGGGATCCGTCAGGAGACGCAGCGACCGCCTTGATCACTCCGTTGACCTTCGGGGCGAACGACGACAGCGCGCCGGTCACGATGTCGTACGCCAGCACGTTCGATCGTGCGGTCAACGACGTACCGGGGGCCGCCTTAGGCTCGCGCGCGTTGTCGAACTTGCCCACCGCGTAGACGGTCGTGCCGATCGTGGTCTGCGCCCAGACGTAGCCGTTGTCGATCTGCACGGTCGGGATCGGATCCGACGTCACCACGTTCTCGTCGCGCTGCAACTGCGGCGGCATCGACGGCGGCACCTCTGCCGCACCCGCCGCTGTCGCGCCCACACCGGACAGACCGGCGATCAGCAGACCTGCCGTCAGCGCTGACGCGACGACACCCCGCGCTCGGCGCCCGAAACTCGTATTCCCCACAGTGACTCCCCAGTCGATGCTGTTCCGAACGCGAGGTCGTCACTCCACCGCGCGCTCGATGACATCGAGGCGGCGACGAACGCCGCGACGCGGTGGTGTGAACTCCCCAGTTCAGAACTCCCCAGTCCGACCCGAAATGCGGGTCGGTCGCGAACGCCAGACAGCGTGCGCGCTCCCACGCTAGCACATCGCCCCTCTCGGCTTCCGGGAGGCCCGGCGCCGATCGGCTCAGCGCCGGGGCACCGCCGCCATCGCCGCCGCTCCTCGTCCGACCAGGCGTTCGAGCGGCCCCCGTCCGAAGAACATCGACCAGAGCGTCGCGATCACGAGCAACCCGATCGCGGTCGCGGCCCAGAAGGCGTTGCTGGAGAAGAACCCGCCCGGCCCGCCGACCACCATGACCGAGAGGACGTGCGCGCTGTATGCCGTCAACGGCATGGAACCGAGCGCACCGAGTGGGAGCAGCGCCCAGCGCAGGGGCCTGCTCAGCAGCAGACACAGCGCGATGATCGTGAGTGCGAAGCCGCCGGATCCGAGGATCTCGGCCGTGCCGCCGCTGTGCGGGTCGACCGCGAAGACCGCCGTGAGCACGGCGCGAAGCGGGTCGGACGCGGCGAGCGCCTGCGGATAGTCCTCCCACCCGGCCGGCGGAGCCCAACTGCCGGAACCGCCGTCGATGATCGAGCCGCTGCCCGACGAGAGCTCCGCAGCGGACGAGCTGCCGCCGACGGCACCGGTGATACCCGCTGCCTGGCCGATGCCTCCGAGGCCGTATCCGACCACCATCAGTGCGACGCCGATGCCGAGAGCCGCCACCGCGGTGCGCAGCCGCCCGATGTTCAGGCGCCCGAGCGCCATGCCCGCCAGCACCAGGGCCATCCAGACGGTGATCGGATAAGTGCCGTACAGCACGAACCCGACGCCGGAACCGTAGGGGTTGAGCATCACCGCATTCAGGAACGCGAGCAGCGCAGGGCCCAGGAGCGCGAGCACCCCGGCTCCCGCCAGCAGCTGCCAGGGTCGCCAGCGCAGGAACGGGATGACCGCGACGTAGAGCAGGCCGTAGAGCGTGAGGATCACCGCGATCGGGGTGTTCAGCATCTCCAAGGCCAGACCGATCACGAAGATCACCGCGCCCCGGCCGATCAGGTTCAGCCGGATGCTCGGGATGCGCTCCCGCTCGGGGAGGGCGCTGCGCCCGGTCATCAGGGCGATCGAGATGCCGGCGAGCACCGCGAAGAGGATCGAGGAGCGTCCGTGCACCAGATCGGTCCAGGTAGCCGGGTCGAGCCACTGGAACGGCTCGGTCTCGCCGATGTGCGCTCCGGCCATGCCGAGGATCGCCAGCCCCCTGGCGATGTCAAGGCCCAGGATGCGCGGGGGCCGTCCGAACTCGTGGAACCACCGGACGGGAGCGAGAGCAGTGATCACCCCCCGATCGTAGGGGCTGACATCGGCATGCACATGCCCGATCCCGGCATACGATGGAGGGCTATGTCCTCCCCTGTGATCTCCTATCCCCCGGAGCTGCCGGTCAGTGCGGCCAGGGCCGAGATCTCCGATGCCATCCGCGACCATCAGGTCGTGATCGTCGCCGGTGCGACGGGCTCTGGCAAGACCACGCAGCTGCCGAAGATCGCGCTCGAGCTGGGGCGCGAGCGCATCGCGCACACGCAGCCCCGGCGTCTCGCCGCCCGCACGATCGCGGAACGAGTCGCGGAAGAGCTCCAGGTCGAGATGGGCACGCTCGTCGGATACAAGGTGCGCTTCACCGACAAGGTGTCCGACGCCACCCGCATCGCCCTGATGACCGACGGCATCCTGCTCAACGAGATCCACCGCGACCGGCTGCTCACGCGCTACGACACGATCATCATCGACGAGGCGCACGAGCGCTCCCTCAACGTCGACTTCCTGCTCGGCTACCTGGCCCGCATCCTCCCGGAGCGCCCCGACCTCAAGGTGATCATCACCTCGGCGACGATCGATCCGGAGAGCTTCGCGAAGCACTTCGCCGCCTCCGACGGCACGCCGGCACCGATCATCGAGGTCTCGGGACGCACCTACCCGGTGGAGATCCGCTATCGCGGTCCGGTCGAGGATGCGGACGACGAGGCTGAGCCGGCCGAGCCGGAGGACGAGGTCTCGGCCATCGTCGCCGCGCTGCGCGAACTCGACCGCGAGGCGCCGGGCGACGTGCTCGTCTTCCTCCCCGGCGAGGCCGAGATCCGTGATGCCGCCGACGCCGTTCGCGGCGCCTATGCGAACGACCGCGCCCCCACCGAGGTGCTGCCCCTGTTCGGACGCCTCTCCGCCGCCGATCAGCACCGGGTGTTCGAGCGCAGCCGGGTGGCCGGGGTGCGCCGCCGGGTGATCCTCGCCACCAACGTCGCCGAGACGAGCCTCACGGTCCCCGGCATCAAGTACGTGATCGACACCGGCACCGCACGCATCTCCCGGTACAGCAATCGCTCCAAGGTGCAGCGGCTGCCGATCGAGGCCGTCTCGCAGGCCTCGGCGAATCAGCGTTCGGGCCGCGCGGGCCGAACCAGCGACGGCATCGCCATCCGCCTCTACTCGGAAGAGGACTACGCCAAGCGGCCGGAATACGCCGAGCCCGAGATCCTGCGCACCTCTCTGGCCTCGGTCATCCTGCAGATGCTCTCGCTCGGCTTCGGCGACATCACGGCGTTCCCCTTCCTCACCCCGCCCGACTCCCGCGGCGTGAAGGCCGCGTTCGACCTGCTCACCGAGCTCGGAGCGGTCGAGCCGTCCCGCCGCGACGGCGCCCCGCACCTCACCCGCACGGGTCGCGACATCTCGCGCATGCCGATCGATCCGCGGTTCGCACGCATGCTGATCGAAGCCGGGCGGGCCGGTTCCGGCGGCACCGTGACGCGCGACGTGCTCGCGATCGTCTCGGGCATGACGATCCAGGACGTGCGCGAGCGGCCGGAGGAACGCCGGGAGGAGGCCGACCGTCTGCACGCGCGATTCGTCGACCCGACCAGTGACTTCCTCACCCTGCTGAATCTGTGGAACCACCTGCGCGAGCAGCAGCGCGAACTCGGCTCGAGCGCCTTCCGCCGGCTGTGCCGCTCCGAGCACCTCAACTACGTGCGGGTGCGCGAGTGGTTCGACGTGCATCGCCAGCTGCGCACGCTCGTGAAGACACCGGACCGGCGGCGCGACGACGCCCGCACGGATGAGGGCGACGCGACCAGCGACCCCGACGCCATCCACCGCGCCCTGCTGTCGGGTCTGCTCTCGCAGATCGGCATCCTCGACGAGCGCACCGCCCCTGCGGGTAGATCGCACTCCCCCGCCAAGGAGCCGAAGGGCCGCCGTGTCGCGGAGTACCGCGGCGCCCGCGGCATCCGCTTCTCGATCTTCCCCGGGTCGGGGCTGCGCAAGAAGAGCCCGCGCGCGGTGATCGCCGCCGAGATCGTCGAGACCTCGCGCACGTTCGCGCGCACGGTCGCCGCGATCGATCCCGCCTGGGCCGAGCCGCTCGCCGGCGACCTCGCCAAGCGACAGGTGACCGAGCCGCACTGGTCGAAGGATGCCGGCGCCGCGGTCGCCTTCGAGAAGGTGACGCTGTTCGGGCTCGAGATCATCCCGCGTCGGCGCGTGCAGTTCGCCCGCATCGACCGGGCCGCCTCGCGAGAGCTGTTCGTGCGGCATGCGCTCGTCGAGGGCGAGTGGGATCCGACACGGATCGACAAGCGGGTGAGCGCCTTCTGGCGCAGCAACGCCGAATTGCGCAAACGCCTCGAGAAGCTCGAGGAGCGCGAGCGCCGCCGCGACATCCTCGCCGGCGACGAAGCCGTCTTCCGGTTCTACGACGAACGCATCCCCACCGATGTGTTCGACGTGCGCTCGTTCGAGAGCTGGTGGCGCGAGGCGATGGCCACGACGCCGAAGCTGCTCGTGATGCGCGAGAGTGACCTGATCGATGACGAGGAACGAGCGGATCAGCGCGAGTTCCCGACGCGGTGGACGCAGGGCGACCAGGTGCTCGGCCTCGCCTACCGGTTCGAGCCCGGCGCCGACGACGACGGTGTGAGCGTGGTCGTGCCGCTGCCGCTGCTCGCGCAGATCGAGGACCGCGGCTTCGACTGGCAGGTTCCTGGCCTGCGCGCCGAACTCGTGACCGGGCTTCTGCGCGCCCTCCCCAAGGCGATCCGCCGCCACGTCGTCCCCGCGGCCGATTGGGCCGAGAAGTTCGGTGCAGAGCTGGTCGAGGAGGGACCGGAGTCGCACGGCGGCCTGCCGCCGCGCACGCTCAAGGAGGCCCTCGCCCGCCGCATCCAACCGCTCGCGAATCAGCTGGTCTCCGCCGCCGACTTCGACGACGAGCGGGTGCCGCCGCACCTGCGCATGAACTTCCGCGCCGTGGACGAGCGCGGCAGGATCGTCGGCTCGGGGCGCGATCTGCGTGCCCTGCAGGCCCAGCTCTCCGACCGCGCACGCAGCAGCGTCGCCCGATCGATCGCCGCCCCTGCCCGCGCCGGTACGCCTCGAGCGGGCCGCGGAGCCGAACGCGGCGGCGTCGAGCGCGTGGCCGCCGCACCGCTCGAGCAGACGGGCCTCACCGCCTGGACCTTCGGCGACCTACCCGAGGTGCTCGACACCCGCGTCGCCGGCGGCGTCGTGCGGGGGTATCCGGCCATCGTCGACCAGGGCAAGACCGTTTCGGTACGCGTCGAATCCACCCCGGATGCCGCCGCTGCCGCCACGCGCGACGGCGTGCTGCGGCTCGTGCTGCTCGGCGTGCCCTCGCCCTCGTCCTATGTGCAGGAGCACCTCACCAGCCAGGAGAAGCTGGCGCTCGCCGCCTCGCCCTACCCCTCCGCCGCCGCCCTCATCGAGGACTGCCGCGCGGCGGTCGCGCGCAAGGTCATCGAGGGTCTCGTGCCCGACGGGATCGTGCGCAACGAGGCGGACTTCGCGCGGGTGCGCGACGCGGTCTCCTCCGTCCTCGTCGACGAGCTCTTCGCGTGCGTCTCCCTGGTCGCCCGCATCCTCACCAAGTCCCGCGACGTCGAGCGCGGCATCAAGTCGCAGAACTCGCTCGCCCTGCTCGGACCCCTCAACGACATCCGCACCCAGCTGAGCGGCCTGCTGCACCCCGGGTTCGTCTCCGCCGCCGGCGCCGACCGTCTCACGCAGTTCCCCCGATACCTGGAGGGGATGCTCGACCGGCTGAAGACCCTCTCCAGCGAACCCGGCAAGGACCGCGCGCGCATGACCGAGTACGAGCGGATGGCGAAGGCCTTCGAAGACGCGGGCGGCACGATCCCGCTCCCCGCCGACGCGACACCCGCGCTCGTCGAGGTGCGCTGGCTGCTGGAGGAGTATCGGGTGAGCGTCTTCGCGCAGCGACTGGGCACCGCGCAGCCGGTGTCGCCGCAGCGCATCATGAAGGCGCTGTCGGGGCGCTGATCCGCGACCGCTCGGCCCGCCGCGGGTAGCCTTGAGCGCATGGCTCGCGCGATCGTGTACACCGAAATCGGCTCCCCCGCTGTCCTGCATCTGATCGAGGTCCCCGATCCCGTCGCGGCACGGGGCGAGGTCGTCGTGCGCATCGAAGCGGCAGGGGCGAACCCGATCGACGCGAAGCTGCGCGGCGGCAAGCGCCCGTCGCCGCCGATCACCGAGCCGCGTCCGGTCGGCTTCGACGGCGCCGGCGTCATCGAAGCGCTCGGTGAGGGCGTCGACGACTTCGCCGTCGGCGACCGGGTCGCCATCCGCGACGGGCACGGCACCTATTCTTCGGCGCTCGCCATCCCGACCGAGAACCTCGCCAAGCTCCCCGACTCCGTCACCACCGCCGAAGGCGCCGGAATCGGCATCCCCGCCGGCACCGCCTACCAGGCACTGCGCTCGCTCGGGGTGGCCGAGGGCGACGTGCTGCTCGTGCACGGAGGCTCCGGAGCGGTCGGTCAAGCGGCCGTGCAGTTCGCCGTCGCCTGGGGCGCGACCGTGATCGCGACAGGAAGCCCCGCCCGCCACGACCAGCTGCGCGAGCTCGGCGCCCTCCCCGTGGCCTACGGCGACGGCCTGCTCGACCGGGTCCGCGCGGCCGCGTCGTCCCCCGTCACGGTGGCACTCGACTGCGCCGGCACCGACGAGGCGATCGAGACCTCCCTCGCCCTGGTGGCCGACCGCGACCGCATCGCGACGATCGTGCGGGGGCCGGATGCCGCGTCCTTCGGCATCCGCGCCTTCTCCGGCGGCTCCCCCTTGCCGTTGACCGCGCAGGAACTCGCCTGGCGTGCCGAGGCCCTGCCCGAGACGATCGCGCTCCTGGATGCCGGGAACTTCACGCTCGAGCTCGGACCGCAGCTGCCGCTCGCCGAAGCGGCGCGGGCCCATGAGCTCATGGAATCCGGCGCCGCCTCGGGCAAGATCATCCTGCTGCCGTAGCGGCAGCCGTTGCGGATCAGGCCGGAGCCACCGGCCGTCCGATCGACAGCATCAGTCGGTTCGCCCAGTTGAAGAACGCGGCGCCGTGGATGAGGTCGGCGACCTCCAGATCGTCCAGTCCTGCTGCGCGCAGTCGCGCGATCTCCTCCTCGCCGAACGCACTGGGCGTGTCGGTGAGGGCGACGGATGCCGTGACGATCGCGTTCCAGCGCGCACCGAGGTCGGCATCGACGCCCTCGTCCAGCAGGAGGTCGACGTCATCTGTGCGCTTGCTGTGGTGCGCAGCGAAACGAGAGTGCACCGAGGCGCAGAAGACGCAGCCGTTGCGACGCGATGCCGCCGTGGCCGCCAGCTCGCGGTCCGCACGCGGGAGGCCCTCCGCAGCGTTGTAGAAGATGTCCTTGTCCACCAACGTGCGTGCCTTGAGTACCTCGGGGTCGCGAGCCAGCAGTCGGAAGTAGTCGTTCTTCGCCCGCGCGGCGTCGACGAGACCGTCGTAGTGCCGCGCGGTCAGCTCCTCCTCCGCGAGAGGTTCCAGGTGCGGGACCCAGCCGACCTCGCCGCGGGTGAAGGCGTGCGGGTGCGGGGCGTCGTCGTGACGGAGCACGGTCTGTTCGATGGTCATGCTGCTTCCTCCTCGGAGAGTGCGGTCCGGGCGAGCCCTGCGGCAGCGAGCACCCGAAGCCCGGTGACCACGCGCTGCTGGAAGGCGAGGAACGACACCAGCTGCGACAACGTCACGATCCCGTCCGCCGACCATCCGGCGTCCAGCAGGCGTCCGAGGTCGGCACCCGAGGCCTCACGAGGGCGGAACACGAGCAGATGCGTGTGCGCGAGCGCGGCGGCGAGGCGCTCGCCGATGACCGCGGTGACGGCGCCGGCGGGCTCGTACCGCTCACCCTCGGTGTTCTCGTTCTGCAGGCCGAGCTCGGTGTAGGCGCCGAACGGACCGCGCACGGCTGAATCGGCCGCCTCCGCCAACACGACGCGCGCCCGCTGCGAGTCCGTCTCCCGTGCACGCACGGCGTAGAACACCGCGGTCGCGTCATCGGCTCCGGCCAGCCCGGTCGCGAAGGCCGCGACGAGCTCGCGCTCCGCCTGCGAGACGTGCGCGACCGTCACCGGCCGGAAGAGGGCGTCGAAGCTCGCCTGCAGCTGCTCCCTGGTGACGGGACGGCGACGGCGCAGGGCATCCAGCTCCGGCGTCACCTCCACGATCCGGTCCACGATGTCGTCGGTCATGCGTTCTCCTTCAGGGTGAGGTTCTCATCGGCACTGGTTCTGTGCGGGGTGGGACTGAGGGCATAGCCGAGGGCGGGAGCGACCTCGTCGGCGAAGAGGGCGATCGAGCGCAGCACGTGCTCATGCGGTGCGTCGACCGAGTGCACCTGGAATGCCACCTCGGTCGCCCGGGCGAGGGTGCGGTCGGCGGCGAGAGACTCCGCCACGTCTTCGGGCGTGCCCAGGTGCGTATCGAGGGCGGCGATCAGTTCGTCGATGCTGTCGCCGGGGATCGTCTGCCCCTGCCGGCGGAAGCCCTCCGCCGCCCGGCGCAGCCCGACCTCGGCGAACCGCAGCGCCTCGGCACGGTCGTCCGCGACGAACACGGTGCGTGAGGCGGTGATCCTCGGAGTCGCTCCCTCCGGCAGGGCGTCGAGGTACGCGTCGATGATCGGTTCCTGCAGTTCCGACAACGGCGCGTGCAGGCGGTCAGCGCGGCGCGGCTGCGTGCGGGAGAGCAGCAGACCGTGTCCGTGCACCCCGGCACGGTGCCCGCCGGGAGCCGAGAAGGTGGCCTGCCAGATGCGGTCGGCGAGGTCGCCGGCGTCCGGGTAGAGCGTGTTGCCCGCGCCGATGTCGCGCCCGGCGAGGCCGTCGAGCAGCGTTCGCAGCTTGCGGTCGTAGGTCGGCGCCTTGTCGCGCACGTCCTCCCCGAAGGGCACGAACGACGAGGGGGTGCCGCCGCTGCCGAGTCCCAGATCCACACGCCCCCCGGAGAGCAGATCGGCGACAGCGGCGTCTTCGGCCACGCGCACCGGATCCTCCAAGGGCAGGGTGATCACCCCGGTGCCGAGGCGGATGTCCGTGGTCGCGGCGGCCACGTGCGCGAGGAAGACGAGCGGCGACGGCAAGCCTCCCTCCGCCGCGTGGAAGTGATGCTGGGCGACCCAGGCCCTCCCGATCCCGTGCCGCTCCGCCTGCTGGATCTGTGCGGTCGCCAGCGCGTACCGCGAAGCCGCGGACGCGTCGTCGAGCAGGCGGGTGAAGAAGGCGACGGTGGGGGCGGTGGTCATACGAGGTTCTCCGTTCGTCCGGGGACCGCGGCCAGCAGCTCCCTGGTGTACTCGTGCTGCGGATCGCGGAAGAGGTCCTCCGTCTGTCCCTCCTCCACGATCCGGCCACGGCGCATGACCGAGACCGTGTGGCTGATCCTGCGCACGACGGCGAGGTCGTGCGAGATGAACAGGTATGTGAGCGCGAGCTCCGCCTGCAACGAGGTGAGCAGTTCGAGGATGCGTGCCTGCACCGTGACATCCAGCGCCGACACGGCCTCGTCGAGCACCACGACCTCCGGATCGATCGCGAGGGCCCTGGCGATCGCGACGCGCTGCCGCTGTCCGCCCGAGAGTTCGCGCGGGGTGCGGCGTGCGAGGTCGGCGGGCAGCGAGACCCGGTCGAGGAGGGCGAGCGCCCGCTCCCTGCGCTCGGCACGCGAGCCGACGCGGAAGTTCTGCAGCGGCTCCGCGACGATGTCGACGATCTGCTGACGGGGATCCAATGAGGCGAAGGGGTTCTGGTAGACCAGCTGCACGCGTCGGCGCAGAGCGCGCAGCTGCTCGCGCTTCGCGTGCGTGACGTCTTCTCCCGCGACCTCGATGGCCCCGGCATCGGGCTGGTGGAATCGCGTGATCAGCCGCGCCGTGGTGGTCTTGCCCGAGCCCGACTCCCCCACGAGCGCGTGAGTGGTGCCCCGGCGCACACGGAACGAGACGTCGTCCACCGCGCGGAACCGCTCGCGCCCCGCCACCCGGAACTCCTTCACGAGCCCCTCGGCCACGATCGCATAGGGGTTCTCCGCCGCCACGGCCGCCGCATCGCGCAGGAACGGCGGGGCCTCGGGCCGACGGAATCCGGTCGCGAACGCCGGAGCATCGGCGAGCAGCTGTCGCGTGTAGGGATCGGAGGGCGCGGCCAGCACCGCCTCGCTCGGCCCCTGTTCCACGATCCGTCCGTCCTTGAGCACGACGAGACGCTCGGCACGGTCCGCAGCCACACCGAGATCATGGGTCACGAGCAGGATGCTGGTGCCCTCCTCGCGCTGGAGTTCGTCGAGCAGATCGAGCACGGTGCGCTGCACGGTGGCATCGAGCGCACTGGTCGGCTCGTCCGCGATCAGCAGACGGGGCCGCAGCGCGATCGCCGTGGCGATCAGCACCCGCTGACGCATGCCGCCGGAGAGCTCGTGCGGATACTGCCGAGCCCGCAGATCCGGGTCGTCGATGCCGACGCGGTCGAGCAGCTCGATCACCCGTGCGCGACGCGAGCGCCGGTCCCGATGTCCGTGCAGGCGCAGGATCTCCTCGACCTGCGCCCCGATCGGACGCACGGGGTCGAGGGAGGTGGTGGGGTCCTGCGGCACCAGACCGATCTCCGCACCGCGGATGCCCCGCAGCGCGCGATCGGTCCATCCCGAGATATCGAGATCTCCGAGCACCACGCTGCCTCCGTCGACCGTGCCGCCGGAGGGCAGGAGACCGAGGATCGCATGGGCGGTCGTGGACTTGCCCGATCCCGACTCGCCGACCAGGGCGAGCGTCTCGCCTTCCTCGATCTCGAACGAGATGCCGTGCACGACTTCCCTGCCGTTGTAGGAGATCCGCAGATCCGACGCTGCCAGAACGCTCATCGCGTCCTCCTTCCGATGCGGTGGCTGATGCGGTTGGCGCTGAGCACGACCGCGACGACGACGAGACCGGGGAGCGCGGTGAGCCACCAGGCGGTGCCCACGTAGTTGCGGCCCTCGGCGATCAGCAGGCCCCATTCCGGGGTGGGCGGCGGAGCACCGTAGCCGAGGAAGCCGAGGGTCGAGATCGCGAGGATCGCGGTGCCGAACTGCAGCGCGGCGAGCGCGACGATCGGGGTGAGGGAGTTGGGCAGCACGTGTCGGCGGAGGGCTGCGAAGAACGTGGCACCGCTGCCGAAGGCCGCCTCGACGTACTCGGTGCGCCGTACGCGGGCGACCTCGGCCCGCATCAGACGTGCGAAGGCCGCCACGCTGCCGAGGCCCACCGCGAGGGCGGCGTTGACCGTGCCGAACCCGAGCAGGATGATCACCGAGAGCGACAGCAGCAGCCCGGGGATCGCGAGCAGCACGTCGACGATCCGCATCAGGACGTCGTCGACCACGCCACCAACGGCTCCGGCGATCGCGCCGAGCACGGTGCCGAGGGCGAGACCGACGGTGACGGCGATCAGCGCGCCCGAGAGCGAGTGCACGGCGCCGTGGACCACGCGGCCGAACAGGTCACGGCCGAGGGTGTCGGTGCCGAACCAGTGCGCGGCGCTCGGGGGCAGCAGCTTGTCCGCCGGCACGCCGGTGAGCGGGTCACCGGGCGCGAACACCCCGGGGACGACGGCCCAGAGCACGGCGACGGCGACCACGGCGAAGGCCAGATACAGCCCCCACCCGCGGCGGCGCAGACGACCACCCGAGCGAGGCGGCTGCGTGCCCTCCGGAACGACCGGCGCCGCGACGACGTCGGGGTCGACGCTCGTCTGGGCGATCACGGGAGCGGTCATGCGGACACCTCCTGGGGTGCGGGCCGCGAGGCGGCGGATGCGGTGGAGCGCAAGAGCGTGCGCTGGCGGGGGTCGATGAGAGGGGTGACGAGATCGACCGCGAAGCTGATCACCACGAAGCCGAGGGCCGAGAGCAGCACGACGCCCTGCAGCACCGGGATGTCCTGGTTCGCGACGGCCTGCTCGGTGAGGCGGCCGATGCCCGTGCGTCCGAAGACGGTCTCGGTCACGACCGCTCCCCCGACGAGTTCACCGAACAGCACTCCGGCGATCGTGAGGGTCGGCACGGCGGCGTTGCGGGCCACCGAGCGCGTGAGCACCCACAGCGGCGGGGCGCCCTTCGCCCGCACCACGGTGATGAACGGCTGCGCCTGCACCTGGTCGATCGCGCGGACCAGCACCTGGGCGAGCGGGGCCGAGATCGGCACGGCGAGGGTCAGCACGGGAAGGACGAGCCCGCTCACCGGGTCGGCTCCGACGATGGGTACCCAGCCGAGTCCGAACGAGAACACCTGGATGAGCAGGATGCCGAGCCAGAACACCGGCACCGCCACGAACAGCCCCGGCACCTGACGGAGGCCGTCGCGCAGCCAGGCGAAGGGGGCGAGCCAGGAGAGCCCGGCGATCAGGACGGCCAGCAGCAGGGCGACGACGAGTCCGAGCGATGCGAGCAGCAGAGTCGCGGGAAGCGCCTCGGTGAGCATCGTCAGCACGGGCGTGCCGAACTGCGTCGAGAAGCCGAAGTCCCCGGCGAGGAAGCCGAGACCCGCGTGCACGTACTGCTCCCACCAGGGCAGATCGGCGCCGTAGGAGGTGCGGATGCTGTCGAGCTGGTCCGGCGACAGCCCGAGGCTGGGGTCGGAGAACTTGATCAGGATCGCATCGCCCGGCAGCAGCTGCAGCAGGAAGAAGGTGGCCGTGAAGGCCGCGATCAGAACGATCGCGGCCTGCCCGGCTCGTCGGAGGACGAACGTCATCGAAGCACCATGCCGATCAGTGCTCGGCGAGCCAGACGCCGGAGAACGTGGGGCGTCCCACCGACTCGAAGGCGACGCCGTGCACGGAGGTCGCGGTGCCGTACACCTGCGGCTCCTCGAACAGCGGGATCACATAGGCCTGCTCGGCGATGTAGTCCTGCACGGCCTGGGACGCGGCGACGCGCGCGTCGGCGTCGGGCTCCGAAGCCACGGCGAGCAGCAGCTCGTCGAGCTTCGCGTCCTTCGAGATCAGCACGTCACGGTTCTTCGTGAAGTACTGGCTCTTGATCACGTCGAGATCCGCCCGGCCGACCATGGAGTGGTAGAAGCCGGTCTTCAGCGGGTCGCGGGTGTCCTCCGCGTAGCTGCCGGCGTCACCGGGCTTGATCGAGAGCTCGACGCCCACCTTCGCGAGCTGCTGCGCGACGAGTTCGAGGGTCTGCTTCGACAGCGGCTGGGGCTTCGCCTCGTACACCGTGATCGAGAGGCGCTCCCCGTCCTTCTCGCGGATGCCGTCGGCGCCGGGCGTCCATCCTGCCTCGTCGAGCAGCTTCTCCGCCTTCTCCGGGTCGTAGGCGTAATGCTCCGACTCGTCCTTGTAGCCGAGCGCCTGGGACGACAGCACCGAGGTCGCCACCGGATAGTTCTCCGTGAAGAGGGTGTCGACGACCTCCTGGGCGTTCACCGCGGCGATGAGGGCCTGTCGCACGCGGATGTCGGTGAGCAGCGGATTCTCTGGCCGCAGCGCGATGGAGTTGTTCACGCCGCGGGTCTGCGGGGCGTAGAGCGTGAAGCCGGCGCTCTCGACGCGGTCCTCGTCGAACGCCTGCACGTAGCGGACGTAGTCGGCCTGGCCTGCCAGCAGCGAGCCGATGCGCACCGAGTCCTCAGGGGTGATCAGCACGTGCACGGCGTCGAGGTAGGGGCGGCCGTCGTTGTCGACGCTGTCGGGACCCCAGTCGTAGTCGTCGCGGGCGGTGAGCGTGTACTCGGTGCCGAGCTTCTCGCCCGTGACCGTGAAGGGTCCGGAGCCGATGATCTCGGCGGCGTTGCCCGCGCCGAAGTCCTCGATCGTGCCGTCGAGGGTCTCCGGCGACAGCAGACCCGAGTTGATGGTGGAGGTCGCCTGCAGGAACCCGGGCGACGGCGCCGAGAAGCGGAACCTTACGGTGTCCTCGTCGACGACCTCGCTGCTGGCGTAGTTGTTGATCGCCTCCGAGACCGTGAGGCCCCGCTCCGCGTCGCCCAGGCCGTAGGTGTCGAAGTTCTTCTTCACGGCCGCGGCGTCGAGCACCGTGCCGTCGGAGAATGTGACGTCGGGGTTGAGATCGAACGTGTACTCGGTGGCGTCATCGTTCACCGTCCAGTCGGAGGCGATCCACGGCTCGATCTCGAGCGTGTCCGGGTTCTGCCAGGTGAGACGGGCCGCGATGTTGTTCACGATGCCGCCGTTCGGGTAGAAGCCGGCCTGCGGCGGGTACAGGTTCGTGTACGCCTGGTGCTCGAGGTAGGTGAGGGTTCCTCCCTCGACGGGGTCACCGCCCTCGGCGGGCGCGTTCGCCGGGGCGGGTGTCGACGCGCAGGCGGCGAGGCCGCCGGTGAGGACGAGCGGCAGCGCGATGGCGGCGACGCGGACGAGACGACGGTTCATGGGTGGGCCCTCCAGGCTTCGGGTGCGGTGCTGCGGGTGGGGCGCGGTGGTGCGGCGCGGTGGTGAGGTGAGGTGAGGTGGGTCTCACCGTAGGAATCGCGGCTCTTGCGGCGCGAGCCGGCGGACTCCGGATGTCGCGTGGGGAAACGCGTGGTCACGCGTCGACATACGAGGAAATGCGCAGGCGATCGCGGAGCGTCGCTCCCGCGCTCTCCTTTGCACTCCGCAGCAGTCCACGACGGCGCAGTTCGGGGGCGGCCTGGCGTGCGAACGCCTCGAACTGCGCGGGTTGGAAGGCCGACAGCACGTTGAATCCGTCCGCGGCGCCCTCGTCGCGCCAGGTCTCGAAGTGATCCGCGATCGTCCCGGCATCTCCCACGACGAAGGCCGCGGGCGCCGCGTGCGCGGCGACGAGGTGCCGCCACGTGAGCGGGTCGTCGCCGGCGGCTCCCGATCCGGAGACGCCCGCTCCGGCCACGCGCAGTCCCGCGATGAGGCCGAGCCGCTCGATCAGCCGGGCGCCGCGTTCCCCCAGTCGCACGGCCTCAGCGGCGGTCACCGGTGCCTCGAAGGCGGCGGAGCGCAGCGGGTCGTCCGCCGGGACATCGAACGCGTCGGCGAGCGCGGCGACGGTGCGGTCGGGCGGGAAAGCCCTCCGTGCACGCTGGTGATCCTCGGCGAGGGGCACCAGGGCGAGCAGACGCTCCACGATGCGTCGCGCGTCGGCATCCGTGTCCGCGACCACGGGGAGCACCGGGGCGATCACGTTCAGCGCATCGGGAGATCTCCCGGCTTCGGCAGCGATGTCCCGCAGCAGCCGGCGGGTGGCGATCGCATCGCCCAGGGTGGGCGCGGCGATCAGCGCGAGATCGGCCTCGGTGGCCGCGAGCGCCCTCGACCGCGGCGACGTGCCGGCATGCACGATCGGGATCTGCCCCTGCGGTGGGCGGGCGACGTTGAGCGGACCGGCGACCTGCACGTGCGCACCTTGCAGATCGGCGGCATGGAGCGCTTCCGGGTCGATCAGCACGCCGCGTTCGGCATCCGCGATCCACGCATCCTCTCCCCACGAACCCCACAGCCGCCGCAGCGCCTCCACGAACTCCTCCGCCCGGTCGTAGCGGGTCTCGTTGTCGGCGTGCGCGTCGCGACCGTGGTTGCCCGCGGCTCGCGGTTCGGCCCCCGTGACGAGGTTTATGCCGGCCCGACCTCGGGTGAGCACGTCGAGCGAGGCCAGTGAGCGCGCGGTCGTGTACGGGTCGGCGTAGGTCGTGTTCACCGTGGCGATCAGACCGATCCGCGACGTCACACCGGCGAGGAAGAGCACGGCACTCACGGGGTCGATGCGGGCGAGCAGGTACGGGTCGCGGAATTCCAGATCCGGCCCCGTCGCGAGCCAGTCGCCGAAGAAGAGGTAGTCGAGACCAGCGTCCTCCCCCTCGCGGGCGATGCGGCGCAGCATGTCGGCGTCGGTCGCGGGGTCGCGGTGCGCACCGGGCTGACGCCAGCCCGAGGGGTACGCGCCCAGGGTGCGCACCATGGCGCCGATGATGAGGGGTTCGGTCATGCCGTCACGGTAGGAGCCCTCGGCTGCCGCTGCCACGGGGCCGATGCCGGGCGTCACGGGATGTAACAGTCCGTCACGGCCGGAGCACCCCCTACGCTGAGACCATGACAGGTCTTCGGTGGGGAATCCTCGCGACCGGCGGTATCGCCGGCGCATTCGCGTCCGATCTGCGAACTGCGGGGCTCGGCCTCGTGGCCGTCGGATCCCGCTCACAGGAGTCGGCAGACGCGTTCGCCGCCCGCTTCGACATCCCCCACGCGCACGCCTCGTACGAGGCCCTGGTGGCCGACCCCGACGTCGACATCGTCTACGTGTCGACGCCGCACCCGATGCACCATGTGAACGCCCGGCTCGCGCTCGAGAACGGCAAGCACGTGCTCGCCGAGAAGGCGTTCACGCTGAATCGGGCAGAGGCCGAAGACCTGCAGGCGCTCGCGGCCGAACGCGGCCTGCTGGTCATGGAGGCGATGTGGACGCGGTACCTGCCGCACATGGTCCGCATCCGCGAGCTCATCGCCGACGGCGCCCTCGGCGAGATCCGCGCGGTGAGCGCCGACCACACGCAGCTGCTCCCCTCCGACCCCGCGCACCGGCTCAACGCCCTCGAACTCGGCGGCGGCGCCCTGCTCGACCTCGGCATCTACCCGATCTCCTTCATCTGGGACATCCTCGGCGCACCGACCACCATCCACGCCGTCGGCCGACTCGTGGAAACCGGAGCGGACTCCGAGGTCGCGACCGTGATGACGCACGAGGGCGGAGCGGTCTCGACCAGCCTCTCGTCGTCGCGCGCCGCAGGACCCAACGTGGCGAGCATCATCGGCACGGCCGCCCGCATCGACATCGACGCCGTCTGGTACAGCCCCACCACCTTCCGCCTGGTCCTGCCGGACGGCACGGTGCAGGAGAGCTACACCTCCGAGGTCGACGGTCGGGGCATGCAGTTCCAGGCGCTCGCCGCCGAACGGCTGGTGCGCGACGGCATCCTCGAGGGCGACATCCTGCCGATCGCCGAGAGCGTCGCGATCATGGGCACCCTCGATGAGATCAGAGCGCAGATCGGCGTCCGCTATCCCCGTGAGGAGGTCTGATCATGGCTGAGGCCACCGATGCCCGCGTCGCCGTCTATCTCGACTTCGACAACATCGTCATCTCCTGGTACGACCGCGTCCACGGACGCAACGCCTACGGCAAGGACCGCCAGCGGATCAGCGAGAACCCGAACGATCCGGAGGTCACCGACCGACTGAGCCGCGCGATGATCGAGGTCGGCGCCATCATCGACTACGCCGCCTCCTTCGGCACACTGGTGCTCACCCGGGCCTACGCCGACTGGTCCTCCCCGGTGAACGCCGAGTACCGCTCACAGCTCGTGGCCCGTGCGGTCGACCTCGTGCAGCTGTTCCCGGCGGCCGCCTACGCGAAGAACGGTGCCGACATCCGCCTCGCCGTCGACGCGGTCGAGGACATGTTCCGACTCCCCGATCTCACGCATGTCGTGATCGTGGCCGGCGACAGCGACTACGTGCCGCTGGCCCAGCGCTGCAAGCGGCTCGGTCGCTACGTGATCGGCGTCGGGGTGTCAGGGTCCACCGCGAAGTCGCTGGCCGCAGCGTGCGACGAGTTCGAGTCGTACGACTCGCTGCCCGGCGTCGTCCGCCCGGTGAAGGCCGCACCGGTCGCCGCCGCGAAGACCCAGGCCGTGGTGGAGCCGCCTGCCCCGGTCGCCGACGCCGTCGCCGAAACCGCTGCGGGGAGCGCGTCGAAGCCGAAGACCGCTTCCAAGCGCACGCGCTCCAAGCCCGCGCCCAAGGTGGAAGAGCCCCGGGTCGAGGACAAGGTCGATGACCAGGAGGTGGCGACGCAGTTGCTGGAGCGCGCGCTGCGTCTCGGTCACGACAAGGCCGACGCCGACGAGTGGCTGCACAGCTCCGCCGTCAAGACGCACATGCGCCGCATGGACCCCTCGTTCAGCGAGAAGGCCCTGGGCTACCGCTCGTTCTCCGACTTCCTGAAGTCGCGCGACGACATCGCCGAGCTCGAGGAGACAGGGCACGAGCGGCTGGTCCGCTTGCGCGAGCCCGCCGCCTGATCAACGCCGTGGCGGCGAAGGCGCGTCGATCCGCGTCTCCGCCGCCACGAGGCCCTGTCAGAGGGTGGCCTCGAACGGGTCGAAGTCACCGGCGATCGAGCCGACCTGATCGAGCGTGCTCTCGACCTCGACGAAGCGGCGCGATTCCGCGGCCTCCTCGATCGACAGCAGCGTGTCGAGCACGTGGTAGCCGAACTCTCCCGTGGCCACGTGCGGACGGCCGGCGGCGATCGCGCGCGCCATGTCGAGCAGTCCCACTCCGCGACCGGAGAGCACGCCCTCCTGCTCGACGTCGATGACCTCCTGCTCGATCGGCTCCGGCGGGATGAACAGGCGCGTGAGCGGTCGGGTGATCGAGATCGCGCCGCCGAATGTGTTCGGGTCCGGGATCACGATGGTGCCCTCGGTACCGGTGATCTCGACGATCCCCTGCCGGATGACGGGCGAATCGGTGCTGTAGACGCTCTGCGCCTGGCCGCCCTGCTCGAAGTCCATCAGCACGCTCAGCGTCGAGGGGATCTCGACCGGGAACTCCTGACCGGCCAGCTCGCCGACCTGCACGCGACGGGTGGGCGTGCCCTGCAGCCCGAGTGCGGCCACCGAGGCGACCGGACCGAAGACGTGCACGAGGGCCGACACGTAGTAGGGACCCATGTCGAGCAGGGGGCCCGCTCCCTTGGCGTACAGGAACGCGGGATTCGGGTGGAAGATCTCCGGCCCCGACCACTGGAACGTGGTCTGCGCGAACAGCGGACGGCCGATGTCGCCGCGCGCGATGGCACGCTTCGCCGTCTGCACGCCGGGTCCGAGCACGGTGTCGGGGGCGACGCCGACACGGAGACCGGCCGCATCCGCGTTCTCGAGCAGTCGACGGGACTCCTCGCGGTCGACGCCGATCGGCTTCTCGGTCCACACGTGCTTGCCCGCCGCGATGATCGCCTCGGAGACCTCGACGTGCACGGCCGGGATGGTGAGGTTCACGACGATGTCGATCTCCGGGTCGCCGAGAACCGTGTCGACGCCGCCGGAGCGCGGGACGCCGTACTTCTCGGCCTGCGCCTTGGCACGCTCCTCGAGGAGGTCCCCGATCGCGAGGACGCGCACGTCGGGGAACGTGGTGAGGTTCGACAGGTACTGGTCGCTGATGTTCCCGGCGCCGATGATGCCGACACCGACGGATCCTGCACCGATCGCCATCAGCCGGCGACCTTCTCGTCGAGGTAGACCCGGCTGCGCTCGATGGCGTCGAACAGGTCGCCCTCGTAGTGGTCGAACTCCACGATCGCGAGCTCGAGCGCGGGGGCCGCGGCGATGGCGTCGACGAGCGGCACCGAGCCGTCTCCTGCCGGCACCTGGTCTGCGGGCGGGTAGGCACCGGCGAGTGCGGGGTCGAGAGTGCCGTCCTTCGCGTGCACGGCGATCACGCGGCTGCCCAGACGTCCGAGCAGCGCGACGGGGTCGACGCCGCCACGAGCCACCCAGTACAGGTCGACCTCGAGCACGACGCGCTCGTCGAGGAGACCGGCGAGGATCTCGAGTCCGGTGACGCCGTCGAACACGGCCTCCAGCTCGTGCGCGTGGTTGTGATATCCGACGCGCACGCCGACGCCGGCCCCGACCTCGGCGGCCTCGTTCAGCAGCCGCGCGGTCTCCTCGATCTGCTCGACCGACTCCCAGCGCGCGGGCTCCGTGTACGGGTCGATGACGGTGTCCATGCCGAGCACCTTCGCCGCGGCGAAGACCTCGGCCGGGGTCGGCACGGGCACCGTGGTGCCGCTGCCGTCGGGGTTCACGAACGACGAAGACGCCAGGAAGGCGTGGCCGGAAGGGGCGACCAGACCGGCGGCGGTCAGCGCCGCGGCGAGGGGCTCGGCGCGGCGGACGAAGTCGTAGGGCTCCACCGCAGTGAAGCCACGGGCGGCCACCGCCGCGAGGGAGGATTCGAGGTCGGCCTCCAGCTCGTCCTTGATCGTGAACAGCTGCAGGGAAGTCCGAATCGTCATCGGTCGTGCTCCTTCGGTCATCGGTGACGTGGCGGGACCGCTGTCCCGTGCAGGCACGCTATCACCAAATACCTCCATGCGGAAGTTTTGGTTCGCTAGACTCCCCTCATGCCCGCCGACACGTCCGAGCCCGCCGAGCCGTCGCGACAGCGCGGCACCTACGCCAAGGGGATCGCTCGACGACAGGAGATCCTCGATCGCGCCATCGAGGTGTTCGCCGAGCGCGGCGCCGATCGCACGAGCCTGCGGGCGATCGCCCGCGAGGTGGGCGTCACCCACGCGGCTCTCACCCACTACTTCGGCTCCTTGGAAGAGCTTCTCGTGGCCGTCTACGAGGAGAGCACGGTGCCGGCCCGACAGCCCAGCGCGCCCGCGGAGGATGCGACGCCGGTGGAGATGATGATCGAGTCCGCGCGCATCAACCGCGCGATCCCCGGACTCGTGCAGCTGTACTCGACCCTCGTCGCCACGGCGCTCGAGGAAGGGCACCCGGCGGCGCGCACGTTCGCGACCGGTCGGTTCACCCGCCTCCGCGCCCGACTCGCCGACATCGTCCGGCATCAGCAGGACGAGGGCAGGATCCGCGACGACATCGATCCCGATGCGGTCGCCGCCCTCGTCGTGGCGGCCTCCGACGGCCTCCAGACGCAATGGCTGCTCGACGAGACCGCCCCTCAACACGAGGCGCTCGCCCTCCTCGACCGGCTGCTGCGACCCGCCTCCTGAGGGCTCCGCCGGTGCGGAGGGGAGGCGCCGAGGACAGGGCTAGGCTCGAAGAGTGACGCCCCCGCCGCAGTCCCCGTACGCCAGGGCGCTGGGCGAGCGCATCGATGACCTGCACCCGCGGCTGCGCGCGTACTTCGAGGCGATCCCCGATGGCGCAGTGGGCATCGGCGAGGGCGTGTTCCAGCGCGTCGGCACCCCGCGACGATGGTTGTGGCCGTTCCTCCGTCTCCTCGAGCGCCGGGGCGTGGTCGCCGCGGTCTGGGAGAGTGACGTGCCGTTCCGCGTGGAGAACCGCACGATCGCCTCCAGGGCCATCGGCGAACGCACCTTCCACTTCGACCGCGGACCGTGGACCATGCGCGATGCGGCGGCGCTCACACGACACGGCCGCGTCGTCGACGAGCTGGGCGAGCCGGGCCTGGTCGCCGCGTGCTTCGACGTCGAGGTGCACCAGGGCGCGCTGCACCTCGTCAGCCGCGCGGTCGGCCTGCGCCTCGGACGCCTCCGGATGCGCATCCCCGCGCCCATCGCTCCCCTCATCCGCCTCACCGAGCGCTTCGACGATGCCCTCGATCGGCAGCGCATGGCCCTGACCGTCGACGCGCCGCTCCTCGGCCGCGTGTACGAGTACCGGGGCGACTTCACCTATCGCATCCACCATTCCGAGAAGGAGCAGACCACATGAGCGCAGGACGGGTCGTCATCGGCGGATCCACCGGATTCATGGGCCGCTTCCTCCTGCCGAGATTCCGCGCCGAGGGTCGCGAGGTCGTCACGATCTCCCGTTCGGGTGCCGACATCCGCTGGGGCGATCAGGTCGAGATCGACCGCGCCGTCGACGGTGCGGCCCTCGTGATCGGCCTCGCCGGCAAGAGCGTCAACTGCCGTTACACGCCGGAGAACCGCGCCGAGATCTTCCGCTCCCGCCTCGACACCACGGCGTCGCTGAGCACCGCGATCCGGCGCGCGTCGGCCCCTCCGGCGCTCTGGGTGAACTCCTCGACGGCGACCATCTACCGTCACGCCGAAGACCGCCCGATGACCGAGTCGACCGGAGAGATCGGCACCGGGTTCTCGGTCGAGGTCGCGAAGGCATGGGAGAAGGCGCTGTTCGCCGACGAGCTGCCCTCCACCCGCCGCGTCGCCCTGCGCAGCACGATCGTCCTCGGCCACGGGGGCGTGCTCGGTCCCGTGGAGAAGCTCGCCCGGTTCGGGCTCGGCGGATCGCAGTACGACGGGCGCTGGCCGATCAGCGCGGCACGACGGGCGGCAGGAACCGGTCATCTCCCCGGTGCGCGTCGGGGCCGCCAGCGCTTCAGCTGGGTGCACATCGAAGACGTCGCCCGCATCATCGAGTTCCTCGAGCAGACTCCGTCGCTGGACGGTCCGGTCAACGCCGCGTCGCCGCACCCCGTCGACAACGCCGAGTTCATGGCGACGGTGCGCCGCGTCCTGGGCGTGCGTGTCGGTGTGCCGATGCCGCGATGGATGCTGGAGCTCGGAGCGATCGGCATGCGCACCGAGACCGAGCTGATCCTGAAGAGCCGGTGGGTGCTGCCGGAGAAGCTCGCGGCGGCCGGGTTCGAGTTCCGGTACCCGACGCTCGAAGACGCGATCCGCGAGTCGTTCGACCGCTCGCAGGTCGCTGAGGCCGAGTCCGTCGCCTAGGCGGTGCCCGCAGGTCCGGTCGACCCCTCGCCGTCGGTCCCGCGGTTCTTCTCGATCTCCTGGCGCAGCCGCCACTCCTCGATCTCTCGGTCGAGGTCGGCGATCTGCTGCTCGGTCGTCCTGGTGTCCCTCGGCGGTGCCGGACGCACGTCGGTCGGCGCCGCAGGGCGTTCCGCTCTGCGCATCCGCGGCATCTGGATGCCGGACTCGCCGTACTCGCGACCGAGCCCGAACCACAGCAGGCCACCGATCAACGGCAGCAGGATGACGATGATGATCCATGCCAGCTTGGGCAGGAACTTCACCAGCGAGCTGTCCCGCGTGATGATGTCGATCAGCGCGCCGATCATCAGGGCGATGACGAGGAGCGAGAACAGGAACGCCATGGATTCAGGGTAGACGACGCCGCGGCATACCGCTCGGGCTACGGAAGCAGGTGACCGCTGGCGCGGAACAGCTCGTACCACTCGGGGCGGGTGAGCTCGATGTCGGCGCCGGCCGCCGCGTCCTGCACCCGCTGCGGCGTCGTGGTGCCGAGGACGACCTGCATGCCCGCGGGGTGGCGGGTGATCCAGGCGGTCGCGATGGCGATGGGTGTCACGTCATGCGCCGCCGCGAGGCGATCGATCACGGCGTTCAGCTCTGCGTACTCGGGATTGCCGAGAAACACGCCGTGGGAGAAGCCGTCCTGGAACGGCGACCAGGCCTGGATCGTGATGCCGTTGATCCGGCAGTACTCCACGATGCCGCCGCCGTCGCGCACGACGCTCTGCGCGTGCCCGGCCATGTTGGTCGCGACCGGCTGCGCGATGATCGGCGCGTGCGTGATCGACAGCTGCAGCTGATTCGCGACCAGCGGCTGCCGGACCGCCGTGCGGAGGAGGTCGATCTGGCGCGGCGTGTGGTTGGAGACGCCGAACGCCTTCACCTTTCCCGCGCTCTCCAGATCGTCGAAGGCGCGAGCGACCTCCTCGGGCTCGACGAGGGCGTCGGGGCGGTGGAGCAGGAGCACGTCGAGGCGGTCGGTCCGCAGGGCTGCGAGCGATCCCTCGACCTGCGCCACGATGTGCGCGTACGAGAAGTCGAACATCCCCTGCGACGGCACGATGCCGCACTTCGTCTGGAGAACGATCTCGTCGCGCTCGGAAGAGGTGAGCTGCAGCGCATCGGCGAACCGCGCCTCGCAGTGATGCATGCTCCCGCCGTAGATGTCGGCGTGGTCGAAGAAGTCGATACCGGCGGTGCGGGCGGTTTCGTACAGCGTGCGGATGTGAGCGTCGTCCTTGTCGTCGATGCGCATCATTCCGGCGATGACGGCGGGGGCGGTGGCTGATCCGAACGACACTGTCTTCATGCGCACAACGCTACCCTCCGGCGCCGACGGCGTCAGGAGTCGTCGGGCGCCGCACCGGGGAGCAGAGCGGTGACAGGAACGCCGAGGACCTCGGCGATGCGCGCGAGGTCGACGACCGTGAAGTCGTCGATGCCGTCGAGCAGATTTCCCAAGGCGTCGGGCCCGATACCCGAGCGCTCGGACAGCTCGGAGAAGGACACTCCCGCGTGGAACCGCGCCCCGTCGACCTCAGATGCCAGCAAATGACGTAATTCTGTCCCCATCTGCCTACACTAGCGCCACGAACAGACGCGCATGGGGCTCGAATGAGCCAGAATGGCGGCATTTTGGAGTCGCCACGCTGCTATGGTGAGCCAGGTGAAGACACCTGCCGAGGAGTTCAACGACGCTGTCGGTCGCCAGATGCGCGCGGAGATCGCCGCGTCACGGAGCAGCATCGCAGCGATGGCGCGCAGCATCGGGATCGCCCGGAGCGCTCTCGACAACTACGTGACGGGCAAGCGCGCGATCCCGGTCCCCGTCGTCTACGCGGTCTGCGCCGACCTCGGCGTCGAGCCCCACGTGCTCTTCGCCCGCGCAGAAGAGCGGCTGCGCGCAGACGGCGATGCCACCGCGCGCATCACGCCGATCCGCCGCGCACCCGATGTCGCCGGCCCGCGCGAAGATACCCGAGAGGTCGCCTTCGAATCCGGCGTCAGGCACGATGCCGACACCGACGACCTCTACGAATAGGCCGGGCTTCCGACCCGGAGCGAGAGACCGGCACGAGGAGGGGGACCATGCAGCACCTTCTCCGCCTCGCCGACGAGCAGGGAGTGCGCGTCGTCGAACGGGTCGGCCGCACGCGCGGGGGTTATGACCCCGTGACGCGCACGATCCGCCTCAGCCCCGGGATGAGCGCGCGCACGACTCGCAGCGTGCTCGCCCACGAACTCGGTCACGCCTGCCTCGGCCATCTCCCCGCGCCCACCCCCGCCATCCGTGCGCTTCAGGAGCGCCAGGCAGACGAATGGGCGGCGTCCCGGTTGATCACCCCGCGCGCCTACGCCGAGGCGGAGGAGGTTCGGGGACCGCATCTGGCGAGCCTCGCCTTCGAGATGGATGTCACGATCGAGCTGGTCGTGGCCTATCAGCGCCTGTTGCGTCAGACGCTGCTCGTCGCTGGTTGAATATCGACATGGCCTTCCTCCTCACGCCCTCCCCCGTCACCCTCACCGGCCGACTCGTCGAACTGCGCCCTCTCGATCGCTCGCACATCGAGGGACTGATCGAGGCCGTACAGGAGGACGACCTGTGGAAGACGGCGTGGTACACCTCTGTGCCCGCACCGGACGGGGTGGCGGCAGAGGTCGAGCGACGGATCGGACTCATCGAGAGGGGCGAGATGGTCCCGTTCACGGCCTTCGACGCGTCCGGCCGCATCCTGGGACTCACGTCGTACTACGACATCGTCGCCGACGTGCCTCGTCTGCACATCGGCTTCACCTGGAACCGTCCCTCCGCGCACGGCACCGGTACCAACGCCGAATCCAAGCTGCTGCTGCTGCGGCATGCGTTCGAGACGCTCGGGGTGTTCCGAGTCGGCCTGACGACGCAGTGGGTGAACTTCCAGTCGCGCGCCGCGATCGAGCGCCTCGGGGCCAAGCAGGACGGCGTGATGCGGGCGATGAGCCGGTACCGCAACGGCGCGCTGCGCGACAGCGTGGAGTACTCGATCATCGAGCCGGAGTGGCCCGCAGTCAGGGCGAACCTCGAAGCGCGGCTCGCCAGACGACGGTGAGCGGTCAGACGCGCCGCGGCGCGACGCGCAGACCGCGATGACTCACTCGGCGGCCTTGCCCGACCAGTTGTTCGACCGACGGGTGGCGGTGCCGCCCTGGCGGAGGAGGAAGGCCATGGCCAGCGTGACCAGAAGGAGCCCCCCGCAGAACGCGATCGCCTGGAACGCGGGCAGCCCGAACGAGATGCCCATCAGCAGGATCCCTCCGATGAAGAGGATCATGAAGAAGAGGAAGCTGAGGATCACGGGATCTCCTGTCGTCGGTGCCATCTACCAGGATAGCCCGGACTCGGAAACCCCCTGTGCACGTTCGTCGTCGTCTGGTCTGCTCTGAGCATGAAGACACCACTCACCGCTGTCGCCGTGTCGTGCACGTTGAAGCCGTCACCCGCAGCCTCCAGCTCCGATCTCCTCGCGACGCAGCTGCTCGAAGCCCTCTCCGCGCACGGCGTCACCGGAGACCTGGTCCGCGCCGTGGATCTCTCCCTCAACCCCGGAGTCGAGAAGGACATGGGCGGCGACGACGAGTGGCCGCGCATCCGTGAGCAGGTGCTGGACGCCGACATCCTCATCTTCGTCACCCCCACCTGGATGGGGCAGCATTCGAGCGTCGCGCAACGTGTGCTCGAACGCCTCGATGCAGAACTCGGCGAGACGGATGCTGACGGACGACCCACGCTGTTCGACAAGGTGGCCATCGCGGGCATCGTCGGCAACGAAGACGGGGCCCATCACATCGCCGCGATCCTCTTCCAGTCGCTGAACGACGTCGGCTTCACGGTTCCCGCCCAGAGCTCGGTCTACTGGAACGGCGAGGCGATGCACACCACCGACTACAAGGATCTCGACGAGACACCCGAGAAGGTCGCCTCCGCGATCGAGACGGCCGCGAGGAACGCCGCGCACCTGGCGCGGCTGCTCGCGGCGCACGAATACCCGGCGGAGTGAGCTGGGGCAACGCGTCGAGGTCGAGTGCCGGCCGCCGACACCCGGTCAGTGCGCAGGGGCGCGCGAGGCAGGCTCTGAGGGCCCGCAGAAGGTGATGACCTCGCCCCTGCGCGCTCTCTCGAGCGTGAATCCTGCGAGCTCCAGACGTCGATAGACCCGGCGGGGCAGGGCGGGAAGCTCAGCGGAGAAGCCGCGGGGCGGTTTGGCGAGCCCGGCGAAGAGCGACAGATCGGCACCGACGCCACGCACCTCGATGCGCGCGTAGTCGCTGCGGCACCGCCAGCGCAGGAACTCGAGCTCCCGGAACGGGATCCTGTGCAGCTCGTCCCCCACTCCCACACGCAGCTCGTCGTTCCCGAAGGCGACCGTGCAGGGCACTGTTCGCCGACGCAGGATCGCCGTGAACACGAGATACACCGGAAGCGCGACCGTGATGCCCAGGAAGAGAATCATCATCCGAGGCCCCATCCGCATCACGATGTCGTCGAGCGCGATCACGAGTGCGACACCGAGCAGCCCGCCGACCACAGTGATCCCGACGATCGCCTGCGTGAGGGTGCGCAGCCGCAGCTCGACGGCGGGGAAGCGCACGATCGACCCGTCGCCGCTCTCCTCCCGTTCCCACTCCGGTGCCACCGGCGACGGCCTCTTCTTCGCGTCTCTGCGCCCGAAGAGATCCGTGACCCGAGAGATGAGCGCGAGCCAGATCCAGCCGGTCGCCGGGATGGCCGCGAGTTGCAGCACCACGGCGATGCCGCGCACCTCGTCGGGGAACGGCTCGATCAGATCTCCCCCGAACTCGACCACGAAGGCCAGGACGGCTCCGAGCACGATGGCGACGCCGAGATGCAGAATCGCGCCTTTGCGAGTCGGCACCATGCCCAGGGTCGCGTTCACGAACGCGAAGCCGAAGCACCAGCCCCCGACCAGCATGAGCAGGAACGGGAAGATGCTCAGGTCGTCGCCCAGGAGCGTGAAGCCGATGGCCGCGAGCAGCAGCACCGTCCCCACGACCAGTGGGGTGCGCACGAGCGTCCGCGTCACCTTCACGCGAACGCGCGCTTCGGCGGCGGTCTCCTCGGTCATCGGGATGATTCTAGGTCCAGGCGGGGTGGCCACCCGCTCCCCGGGGCGGCTCCGCCCGAGCGACATGATCGTCGTTTCCACACGTGCGAGTAGAGACGTGATCCGTCGGGATCGGGTGAAGGTGCGGGTGGTGCCCGGGTGAGCCTCGCGGGTGATTTCGCGTCGTCGCCATGCTCACACGGACGAGTGCGACCAATAATCGCCAGAGAGCTCGTGCCTCCTCCGGCCGCGAGTGACCCACATCGACGAGAGGACGTGCGCTCATGTGCACACGAGTTGTCTGGCCCGATGCCAACGGTGCAGTCATCGTTGGCCGAAACATGGACTTCCACATGGACCTGCTCTCCAATCTCTGGAAGCTCCCTCGCGGGATCGAGCGCTCCGACGGCGTCCATGGCACTCTCACCTGGAAGTCGAAGTACGGGAGCATCATCGCCACAGCCTTCGATCTCATCGCGACCGACGGCATGAATGAGGAGGGCTTCGCCGGCCACATCCTCTGGTTGGCCGAGTCCGACTACGGCAAGCCGGAGGCAGATGCGACGCAGCTGAGCCAGGCGGTGTGGTTGCAGTACTACCTCGACAACTTCGCGACGGTGGCGGAAGCAGTCGCCTGGACGAACGAGTCGCAGGTACAGATCGCTCAGCTCTTCGACCCGACCGGACATCTCGTCCCCACCCTGCACCTGGCCATCAACGACGCGACCGGCGACTCGGCGATCATCGAGTACACCGATGGCACGCCGAAGGTCTACCACGGGCGCGAATACCAGGTCATGACGAACTCGCCGACGTTCGACAAGCAGCTCGAGCTCGTCAAGGAGGTCGAGGGCCTCGGCGGCGACAAGCCCCTCCCCGGTTCCACGCTCGCCAGTGACCGCTTCGCTCGCGCGTCGTTCTATGTGGCACACCAGCAGCAGCCGAAGACCCAGATCGAAGCGATGTCGGCGATGTTCAGCATCATCCGCAACGCCGCGCAGCCGTTCCGCACACCGGAGGAAGGCAAGCCCGACGCCTCCCAGACGATCTGGCAGGTCGTGCTCGACCTCACCAACAAGCGCTACGCCTTCGAGTCGACCACACGCCCGAACATCGTCTGGGTCGATTTCGCGGACATGAGCTTCAACGAAGGCACCAAGGTCCTCAAGCTCGACCTGGTGGGCCGATTGGCATTGGAGGGCGGCCTCGTCGGAAACGCCAGCCATCACTTCGCCGACATCGGAGAGTTCGACCAGCAGATT
The DNA here is from genome assembly GCF_001426835.1 of Microbacterium sp. Root1433D1. Lineage (NCBI taxonomy): Bacteria > Bacillati > Actinomycetota > Actinomycetes > Micrococcales > Microbacteriaceae > Microbacterium > Microbacterium sp. Root1433D1. The sequence continues at coordinate 317,025 of NZ_LMFN01000001.1, forward strand.
CTGTCCACCGGCACCGCGGCCCTCGAATTCGTCGCGCGAAAGCAAGACGAGTTCGCAGCGATCACGAAGGCTGTTCAAGCTCTGGTCGGCAAGAAGAAGCAGCAGGCCGCGTGAGGTACCGCGCCGGGGTCGATCGGTTCGAGGAGAGCGCATGAACGGGGCGACCACGACCGCGAAGTCTCCTTTCGACGGCATCCGCGTCGCCCTCGGCATCGGCGGACTGCTGGCGCTCGCCGTCGGTGTGGTGATCCTCGTCTGGCCGGGCAAGACCGCGATGGTGGTCACCGCGCTCGTGGCCGCCTACGTGATGATCGCGGGCGTCATCTACGCGGCAATCGGTGGTCTGAGCAGTTCCTCGGGAGCCTGGGCGCGCGTCGGCCATGTGCTCCTCGGACTGGTCTTCGTCGTCGCCGGTGTGATCGCGTTCACGAGCCTGAGCCAGACGGCGGCCTGGCTGGGGACCTTCCTCGGCGTACTCCTGGGCATCCTGTGGATCGTCGAGGGCGTCGTGGCGCTCAGCACGCTTCCCCGCGCCGGCTCGAAGGTCTGGTCGGTCGTCTTCTCGATCTTCTCTATCGCCGCGGGTGCCCTGCTCCTCGTCGCGCCGTTGTGGGGTGCCACCGTGCTGTGGATGCTGATGGGCATATCGCTCATGCTCCTCGGCGTGGTGAACATCGTTCGCGCGATCTCTCTCGGACGCCGACCGCGCTGATCGTCGACGGTCGCGCTGACCACACGGGGTCAGCGCGACCGCGGCCCTGTCGGACCGGTGGCAATCAGTCGTTCACCGTGGCAGCGAGCAGTCGCATGCGGGTCGCGATGCGAATCGCCTCTTCCCTCGTCGAGCATCCCAGCTTGCGATAGATCGAACGCAGTTGAGACTTCACGGTGTTCGGCGACACATGGAACGCCGAGGCCATGTTCGCCGTCGAGCGTTGAGCGGGCAGCGCGTTCAGGATGCGCAGTTCGCCCGATGTCAGCGATGGACGCACCTGAAGATCCCGGAAGCTGATGTCTGACGTCGCCTCAGCCCACTCCTCCCTCCCCTCGTTGTCGAGCGTGTCCCGTACGCGCTCGACCAGCTGCCGCGGCATACGCTCCAGCAGCCGGCGCCGGTCCCTGCGTTGGGCGATCCGCACGATCTGCCGGGCACTCTCCAGATCGAGCTCGCCGGTGCGCGCGAGTTCCAGCCACCCGGACAGCAGCACGGCCTCGGCACGTTGCGCCGGCCCGATCTTCTGATCCGACGCCAGAGCACGGAGCTCGAGCGACGCTGTGTCCAGTCGTCCGTCGTGCAGAGCGAGGTGCGCGGTCGCGAGCTGCGTGAGTGCGCCCACCTTGGGGTTGTCCTTGACGATCCCCCACGCGTACCCGGAGTCGCCCGTGGCGATCAGGGCTTCGATCGTCGATGAGGCGATCACGTCCGCCGCGAAAGAACCGCCCCGCGTCGGGTGCCCGTCGGACGCGATTCGGATCGCCTCGAGCGCATCCTCCGGCCGGTGACGGGAGAGGTAGGCGCGGCAGCGGGCCAGCAGGGCGAACGGCCAGTTGAGTTCGACGCTGTCGACGGGACACGTGCCCGACAGCATCTCGTCGACGTCTCCCGATCGGCGGTCCACGGCGATGAGCGCGGCGGCGATCCGCTCCGATGAGGTCGTGGCGCTCGCGTGCAGCGAAGTGACCTCCGGCATATCCTCCGCCTCGGCGAGCGCCCGCTCCGCCTCGTCCAGGGTTCCGCGGACGGCATGCGCGAGGGCGCTGCGGGAGAGCGCCATGCGCTCGGCATAGGGCTGTCCGGAGAACTTCCCGAGTTGACGTGCCGTGGCGAACTCGAGCAGCGCTCGTCCGGAATCGCCGGCGGCGAGCATCGTGCTCCCGATCTGATGATGAAGGAACCACAGGGGTCCGTCGATGCGCTCACGCCCCTCGGCGGCCGTCTCGCGTAGGCGCTCCTCGAGACGGTGCGCGTACACCATGGCTGTGGTGACGTCACCGTTCACACGGAAGGCGAGCATCTGGGCGAGGATCAGGAAATCCAGCTCGTCCGCGCTCATCAGGCGCGCGTCCTGACCATGCGGGACCGGTTGGTACGACCGCGCCCTGCGGGCCAGCACAGCCGTCATCGGGTGCAGGACCCGCAGGATGGGATGCCGGTCGAGCAGGGCGCTCGGAAGTTCGACGACCGCTGCCGTCAGGGCCTCAGGGTGGCAGGTGTACAGCGGCCAGACGTTGGAGACGACGGTGCGTGCGATGGTGTCGGGGTGTCCGGCGCGCACGGCCTTCGCGAGGTCATCACGGGCACGATCCGGGTCGGTGAGGTTCATGCCGGCCCCGCCCACGCTCTCTCCGGGGACTCGAGAGGCGTTCGAACGACGACCGGTCGGAGGGCTTCTCGACGAAGGACGATCATGTCGTCAGGAGCGGTCGTTCGAATCTTCACAGTATCCCCCTCATCTGCCGACGCCTGGGGAAGCGTTCGGCGTGAACACGAGAGACCGTCCTCCGGGTCCTCGCTGACTCCTTCCTAATATATTGGCGAGCCACGGTCTCCGATCACTGTCGGACATCACCGGGGTGTTCACCCGGGTGATCACCCCGGTGGCACCCGGGTGACGCCGATCACTGCGTGCGGCTCTCCGCCCTCGACAGGGCGAACACCCCGCTCATCGCCACGGCGCCTGCTGCCGCCAACGCCAGGAACGCCCACGCCGGAGCACCGCTGGCTTCGCCCAGGATCGCGATGCCCAGCACGACGGCGATCGCGGGGTCCACGACCGTGAGGCCTGCGACGACGACCTCGGGGCGGTTGAAGGCATGAGCCTTCTGCACGAAGTAGACCGAGAGGCCACCGGCGATGCCGATACCGAGGATGCAGGCGATGGTCAGCAGGTTGGCCATGTCCCACTTCGGGCCGCCCGAGTGGAACATCGACTGCACCCGAAGGATGACGGTCTTCCCCAGTGTCGCGACGAAGGCCGAGTAGATGCCCCCGAGGAGCACCCAGATCACGGGCGGTGTGCGCCGTCGTCGCCCGAGGAACCACACCAACGCCGTGGTGGCGAGCAGCACGGCCAGAACGACCAGCACCGCGACGAGCTGCACGTCAGTGATGGCATGTTGGGTGCTGACCATGGCCGCGACGGTCACGAACCCCGCGACGCCGAGCACGCAGATCGCGATGGAGCGCACGACCTGGCGAGAGGGCGCCTTCTTCGTGAACATCGCCGTCAGGAGAGCCGTGAACACCAAGGCGACGACGCCGACCGGCTGCACCACCATCAACGGCGCGAATGTGAGGCTGCCCATCTGCAGGAGCACGGTGACCCCGAGCAGGAGCGTGCCGATCAGCCAGAAGTGGTTGCGCAGGAGGCTCCTGGTCTTCGAGCCGTCACTGCCGAGGGCAGCCCCCGCCTCGATGGCGCGCACCCCGCGCGCCTGCAGCAGATTGCCGACAGCCAGCGCGGCCGCAGAAGCGATCGCGAGCGCGATGCCGATCAGAGGTGCCGATTGGAGTTCCATGCTCATCTCTCACTTTCGGGGTGGACACCGTGCATCGCCATGGCGATCAACGGCAGCAGCAGTACCGAGAGCATCCCGCCCGCCACCAGCACCGAGGCCAGGGCCGGCGACAGCACTCCGCTCGTGACGCCGATCGCGGTCGCTGCGACGATGATCGGCAGGCCCGTGGCCCCCAACATCCCCAGCGAGACACGATCCCGCCACGATGATCCCGGCGGTGCCGCGAGCATCGACGGGACGCCGCGCACGATCAGGAGTGCGATCACCGTCACCGGCACGAAGACGAACAGGATCGGCTCCGCCAGGAGAGCAGCGAGATCGAACGTGACTCCGGTGTAGACGAAGAAGACCGGCACGAGAAAACCGAAGGCGACCGCCTCGACCTTGCTCTCCACCGCCTCCCGCTCCTGCTGACCTGCGTCGCGCATGAGCAGCCGCCACACGACGCCCGCGGTGAACGCGCCGAGCAGCATGTCGAGGTCGAGGGCGATGCTCAGTGCGAGAAGCGCGGTCAGGATGAAGAAGACGACCCGGACGGCGAATTGACCGGAGGTGTGCAGCGTCGACTGCACGAACCGATACATCGCACCGTGGGGCACGGTCATCGACAACCGGATCGCGATCGCGGCGATCACCCCAAAACCGATGAGCACGAGGGTGGCCGGCCCCGGTGAGCGGGTGCCGAGGAAGACCGAGATCGCGATCAGCGGACCGAACTCCCCCACCGCCCCGATCGCACCCGCTGCGCGGCCGAACGGAGTGCGCAGCTGGTCGGCGTCACGAAGGATCGGAAGCAGCGTTCCCAACGCGGTCGAACAGAGCGCGATCCCGATGATCACGGCACCATCGCCGGGCGCGATCAGTACACCGACGCACAGCCCCATGACCAGGCTGAGAACCCAGCCGAAACCGGCACGACGGCCCGTGCGCTCACGGAAGACGCCGAAGTCGATCTCGCTGCCCGCGATGAAGAAGAGCATCGCGAGACCGAGAGCCGCCAGGGTACCCATGAAGGCTGAGGGCTCCGCCCATCCGAGCAGGCTGGGACCCACGAGGATGCCGAGGAGCAGCTCGAAGACGACGATCGGGATGCGGATCCACCGGGAGAGGGCACGCGCGAGGAGCGGAGCGAGCATCGCGAGTGCGGGGATGACGAACAGCACCGAGTCCATGAGTCACCCCGAGAGGTCGGCGACACCCGCGCCGATGAGCTTGAACCCCAGGATCACGAACAGCACCGTCATGATCACACCATGATTCGCGACGAGCCAGTTGCGTGCCCCGGAGAGCCGCACCTCGACCTTGCTCGGCGAGACGACGCTGATGATCCACGGAATCGCGACGGCGGAGATGCCGAACACACCGAAGATCAGCACCACCGCGACGATCTGCTCCGTCGGAAGCACCGACTGGGAGATGCGACCGCCCGCCGCGGCGAGGAGCGGGAGATCCTTGGGCGACAGCGGTCCCGAGATCAGCACGCCGGCGAGGAAGGCCTTCGCCGGCGTCATCTCGTCCAGGCTGGCCATCCACCGGGGAGTCTCATGCGAGGAGCGGCCGCGCCATTGCAGCACCGCGAGCACCAGCAGCCCGGCACCGAGAACGATCTCGATGATGTCGATCGTGATGTGAGGGCCCGAATCCGGGTCGTCCGCCCCGGCGGCGCGCCCGATCAGCACGAGAACGCCGACGAAGAGGATGCCCCACGCGTAGCAGCCCAGGATGAAGGCCGTGCCGTTCGTGCGGCCCTTGCCCGACGTGGCCATCAGGATCACGGCGACGATCGACAGCGGACTGATCGCGACGGCGATGCCGAGCGTCAGCAGGTCCGCCAGAACGGCGATCATGCGTGCACCACGGGATGGGCGTTGCGCAGGAACAGGATGATCCAGCTGAAGATGAGCAGCGCCGACACGAGCTCGACCGCCGTGAGGTTGTAGATACCGGCGGAGAACAGCAGGGCCAGGACGATGATGACTCCGACGTAGACGAAGCCCAGAGCGATGAAGACCTTCGGCATGGTCGGGATGAGCCACGGAAGACCGATCACCAGGGCGGCGAAGGCGACGCACATGCCCGTGGCGACCGTGTTGTGCAGGAGGAAGAACCGGTCGACGGGGAAGACCCCGACGCAGGCGAGCAGAGCGCCCAGCAGCACGAACAGCGCGCGCACCGTGCGTCGATGTCGGCGATCGGCGGCCGTCGTGGTGGGTAGGGATGCCGTACCGAAGCGCGCGATCGTCGTGACGATGATGCCCGACACGATCAGGGTGAGATTGAAGGTCAGCGCTGAGATGTCGTGCGTGATGCCGAGTGCGGAGAGATTCATCTGCCACCACTGCGGGTCCGTCGCGCTCAGCATCGCCGTCACGACGCCCACGACGAGGAAGACCGCCAGCACCAGCGACAGATGGCGCGGGGTGAGGTTCGTCCCGCTCACGAAAGCGAGATAGGCGCTGAGCGCAGTCGACGAGGCGGCCAGCACCACCGCCGGAGACGCGAACACCATGGCACCGACGAAGCTGTGATCGAGGATGGTCGCTACGCCGATCCACCCGAGAAGAGCGATCGTCGCGTATGCGGCCGACAGGGCGACGAGGTCGAGCCACCAGTAGCTGACCCCGTCCGCCGCGCGCACATCGGCTCGACGGTCGCGATGAGGACGCAGGCGCGAGGTCGCGAACCCGACGGCAGCGGCGACGGCACCCGCGATCGCTGCGAACTCGCCGAGGGAGCGCCGCCCGTCGATGGGAAGCTCGCGCCCCCAGAAGACGAAGACCGCGACGAGGGCGCTGCCCGCGAACGCGAACGCCCCGAAGGTGAGCGCGAAGGACTCATCGTCGAGTGCGCGTCGGGCTCGGGCCGCGCGCGGGACGTCCGCAGGAACCGGCGGCCAGGATGAATCCACCGCGGCCCCGCCCCCGTTCTCGCGGTGATCGCGCGATACCGCATCCCGCATCGGCGTCCCGTCCCTCAGCGCCTCCTGCGTTCGTTCGTCGTTCATTGCAGAACGGGTTCGTAGTCCTCGCCGGCGACCGCCCGGTGCGGGTGGCGGCGGGCGCGATCCCAGAACGGGAGGACGATGAAGGAGGCCAGCAGGAAGCAGAGCGCACCGATGAATGTGCCCGTGTTCGCGAGGCCGCCGTTGAGAGCATCTCCGCTCGGGAGGATGAACGCACCCACCGCCGAGGCGCCGAACGCGATGCACCCGACCAGATTGATGAAGACCGACCACCAGGCACGACGACCCAGCTCCCAGAGTTTGCGGGCATGCGCGTACGCCACGACCGCGAGGACGCCGCTGATGAGGAAGGCGACGGATCCGCCCGCGTCCGGATTCCAGACGAGCTTCTCCTGAGCGGTGATGCTCCGTGCATGCAGCGCGCCGGCCGTGCTCGCGTTGAACAAGATGGTCCCGAGCGACTGCGTGGCCGCGGCGAGCCACTCGGCCCGGACCATACGCCCCGGAGGGTAGCCCACCTTGACGGCGACCGCTCCGCTGAGGAACAGCTGGATCAGTCCGGCGCCGGTGAAGAACCAGGCACCGATGAAGAAGAGCACATTCGACACGCTCGACCCCATCGCCTCGCTCAGCCCCGGTGCGGAGCCGACGGCGAAGAAGGCGGATCCGATCATGAACCCCCAGCACTGCTTCGTGACGGTGGGCACGAAGAGTCTGCGTGGCGGATCGATACTGGTCGCGGCAGCGGTCATGCTCGGTCTCCTGTCATCTCGATGTGTGGCGCGAAGGCGAGATCGGGGAGGGCGCACCATGGCGCCCTCCCCGATCTGACGGCTCAGTGGTGGAAGTGCGAACCGCTGCTCGCCGTGTCGGGGAGCGGAGTGCTCAGCGCCTCGAGGAACTCCACCTCTCCCCTGATGTCGGCCAGCAGTGCGGAGGCGAGGTCGCGGCTGAGCCCGACCTTCACGACGATGCGCTGCAGGATGACATCCGACATGTCGTCGGCCATCGGATATGCGGGAACGAGCCAGCCCTTCATCCGCAGCCGGTCGGCCAGGTCGTACAGGGTCCACGTGTCGGTGTGCCCCTCCTTCAGCACCCACGCGAACACCGGGATCGTGTCGCCCTTGCTGATGAGGTCGAACGGACCGATCTTCGCGATCTCGCTCGAGAGATAGGTGGCGACGTCGATCGAGTTCTGCTGCACCTCGCGGTAGCCCTCGAAGCCGAGGCGCAGGAACTGGTAGTACTGCAGCAGCACCTGCGCACCCGGACGTGAGAAGTTCAGCGCGAGGGTGGGCATGTCACCGCCCAGGTAGCTGACGTGGAAGATCATGCTCTCCGGCAGCACGGCGGTGTTGCGCCAGACGACCCAGCCCACTCCCGGATACACCAGACCGTACTTGTGGCCGGACGTGGAGATCGAGTTGACGCGATCGAGCTGGAAGTCCCAGACGAGGTCGGGCTGGCAGAACGGCGCCACCATGGCGCCGGATGCGCCGTCGACATGGATCTTCACGTCGAGACCCGTCTTCGCCTGGATCTCGTCGAGCTTCTTCGAGATCGCGATCGTGTCGTCGTAGAGACCCGTGAACGTCTGGCCGAGGATCGACACGACGCCGATGGTGTTCTCGTCGACGTAGTCCTCGAGCTTGTAGCCGTCGAGGGTGATGTGGTCTGGTGAGACCGGCACGTAGCGCGCCTCGACGTCCCAGTAGTTGCAGAACTTCTCCCACACGACCTGCACGGCGGCCGACATGATGAGGTTCGGCTTCTCCGTCGACTTCCCTTCTGCTCGGCGCTTCTCCTGCCACAGACGCTTGAGGGCGAGGCCCCCGAGCATGCACGCCTCGGACGATCCGATCGTCGAGGTGCCGATGGTGTCGTTCTTGTCCGGCACGTTCCACAGGTCGGCGAGGATGCGCCAGCAGCGGTCCTCGATCGCCGCCGTCGCGGGGTACTCGTCCTTGTCGATCATGTTCTTGTCGGCGGCCTCGAGGTACAGCTTCTTGGCCTCGTCATCCATCCAGGTGCCGACGAAGGTGGCCAGGTTGAGACGTGAGTTGCCGTCGAGGATCGACTCGTCGTGCACGATCTGATAGGCCGTCTCCGGCAGGCTCGGTCCGGCCGGGAGCGTGAACTTGTCGAACTCGGTGGCTTCGCCCGGACGGACGAAGACGGGATTGATGCTGATGGTCGAGTCGACGTTCGTCGACTGACGGGCCTTGTACGTGTTGGTGGTCACTTTTTCGCTCCTACGAAGAGATCGGACGGATGAAGTGGGATGAGATGGCAGGACGTGTCGCGCGGGTGACTCCTCCTATACCTCGACCGGCGGGTAGAGGCGGTCCATGTTGTATTGGCGGTTCCTCCGTGCGGCCCACGTGGAGATCGCGAGGAAGACCACGGTGAGAAGTGCGATCGTGCCGATCGCCACCCACAGCCGGTAGTCGGCGCCCCCGAGGATCATGAACCGGAGTCCGGTGACGGTGGCCGTCATGGGATCGATCCAGTGGATGTACTGGAAGGGCAGCGTCGTCACCGCGACCGGGTACACGCCTCCGGCTGAGGTGAGCTGGACCATGAGGAAGGCGAGCGTGAGCACGCGTCCGACGGCTGGTCCGAGCACGGCGTTGAACATCTGGATCATGGCCATGAACATCGCGACCATCAGCAGCATGAAGCCGAACGTGCCCCAGGGGTTGGCGTACTCCATCCCCAGACCGAACCGCACGACCAGGTACAGGATCGTCGCCTGCAGGAAGCCGATCGCCAGCGTCGGCGCATACGACGCGAGAACGGTGCGGAAGGACCCGAGCCCTTGAGCCAGCGGACGCGCCTGCAACGGAGTGAACAGCATCCACGCGATGATGCCGCCGACGAAAAGCGCGAGCCCGAAGAAGAAGGGAGCGAAACCGTAGGCGAATGTCTTGGCCTCGTTGTTCGTGACCTGCTTCATCACGACGGGATCGGCCAGCGTCTTGATGAAGCTCGACTGCTGATCGCTGTTCCACGAGGGGATCAGCTTCATGCCCGACTCGACACCGCTGGCGAGTTCCGCGGTGCCGGCGACGAGCGCGGGCATGTTCGCGGAGATCTCGTTCGCACCGTCGCTGAGCTGCACCAGGCCGCCCGCGAGCTGGTCGGCGCCGGATCGGAGTTCGTCGGCCTTCGCCGTGACCTGGTTCAGCGTGTTGTTGATGCCGCCGGACTCGACCGCGCGCAGGATCACGTTGACACGGCTGCTCGGGTTGTCGAACTCGCCGGCCAGGACGTCGACGTCGTTGCGCAGCCGATCGAAGGCGATGGACACCTCTTGCCCGACGTTGCTCTGCTCGATCGAGCGCTGCACATTCTCCAGGCGCTCGGCGAGCGCATCGTCTCCGCCGGCGCGCACGTCGTCGATCACCGCCTGCAGATCCGCCCGTGCCCGCGCGTTCGCATCGGCGATGCCGGCCAGAGCACCGTCGAGCGTGTCGGTGCTGGTGCGGATCGCTGCGGCGAACTGCTGCAGCTCTCCCGTGGTCAGACCGTTCGCGCTGACCGCTCTCTCCACCTGACCGACGGCACCGTCCACATCGGTGACGAGTTCATCGAGCGCGGCGGAGAGCGTCCCTGCGCCGGACTTCGCGGTGACCAGACCTGCCGCGAGCTGATCGGCGCCGGTGCTGAGCTGGTCGACCCCGGAGTTGAGGGTCTCGATTCCTGCGGCGGCCTGCCGGATCGTGGGCAGCTCCCCCTTGATCCCGGTCACGACGGCGAGGAACACCTGCTCACCCACCTGCGCCGTGACGTCGTTGATGACCTCGGCCGCCGCATCCTGACCGATCACCGTCGACAGGTAGTTGTTGGCGTCGTTGTACGTGAAGATCAGGTCGGCTTGGCGAGGATCACCAGACGCCGCCGAGGCGATCGCCTCGCTGAAGTCGGCGGGAATCGTGATCGTGAACGCGTACCTCCCGTGCTCGAGGCCCGCGGTGCCTTCGGCCTCATCGACGACGTGCGTCTGGAGTTGCCCCGAAGCGACGATCCCCTGCACGACCTGGGTACCGGCATCGAGCGGCTCGCCCATGGCATCGGCGCCCTCGTCGAGGTTGACGATCGCGACGGGGAGGTTGTTCACGTTGCCGAACGGGTTCCAGAACGCCCAGAGGTACAGGGCGCCGTACAACAGCGGCATCAGGATGATGACGACGACGGCGAGGCGCGGCATGCGGCCGCGGTAGTAGCGCTTGAAGTCGCTGCCGGGTGAGAATGCGGCGATCATCGGCCGGTGACCTCTCGTTCCAGGACCGCGAATTCGTGGTCGGTGAGGTTGTGGACCTCGATCACGTCGGTGATCCCGTCCTGCATCTCGACTCCGTTGACATCGGCCATGATGACCGTCTGCTCGGCACCGAGAGCGATGAGGCGTTCACGGAGTCGCTGAGATCCTTCGATGCTGGCGAGCGTGTCGACGCCGCCGACGACCAGCAGCGGGGGCTTTCGGATGTTCGCGACCGCGATGCGGAACAGTGCTGCCGTGAACTCCGGGAGCTCCTCGACCATCGCATCCATCGTCGGCAGCGAATACTCCCCGAACACGGGTCGGCAGATGCGCTCGAGGTCGGCGTCGGTCGACTGGGGCACCCATTGGTACCACTTGGCCGCCCAACGCACCTGTTCCGTCACGATGTCGTGCACGCGAATGGTCTGCGGGATCCCGTCCACTTCGTCGATGTTGGCGATCGCCGCTCGGTCGAAGAGATGATGCGGGGCGTCGACGCGTCCGAAGGCCTCCAGCTGACCGGTGGTGGGCTTCATCCGTCCGGCCAACGTCAGCAGGAGCGCCTGTCGACCACGTCCTCCCGCACCCACCAGCACCGTGACGCCTCCGGCTCGCACCGTGAGATCGACGGGACCGTAGATGTGCCCCCACGAGGCGTCGACACCGATGCCGGTCGCCGTGATCAACACCTCGCCGAAAGAATCGCTGTGTCCGCTGCGGGTGCCGGGCTCACCGGCGGTGCCGCCCTCTTCCGTCGGAGCTGTCATCGCTTCTCCCCTTCGATTCGCTCTGAGATTCCCGATCGGCGTCGACATGGTCTCAGGCCTCGTTCTTGACGATCTGGCCGGATTTGACGATCAGGGCGAAGTTCGTGTCGGGGTCGGCGATGAGCGAGAGGTCCGCGATCGGGTCTCCGTCGACGAGGATCAGGTCCGCCCATGCCCCCTCGGCGATCACGCCGAGCTTCGCCCCGCGATAGGTGTTGCGCTCACCCGCGAGTTCGAAAAGCGCCGCGTTGCCGGAGGTGAGCATCGTGAGGGCCTCGGCATTGCTGTAGAAATCACCCAGGCGGGCGGCCATGACGCTCTGGCGCGGCGCCGACTGCGGCTCGAGAAGCAGATCGGTCCCCCATGCCGTCTTCACGCCGTGCTGCCTCGCCCATCCGTACACTTCATCGGTGCAGTGACAGATCTCGGTGTTCTTGGCAGCGCGCACAGGGTCGGGATAGTGATGGTCGTCCTCGGCGAACGGCTGCATCGAGAGCCATGCTCCCTTCTCGGCGATGAGTGCGATCGTCGCCTCGTCGGCGAGGTGACCATGCTCGATCGAGGTGACGCCGGCGTCGAGAGCACGCACGATCCCCGCGGGCGTGTAGACATGGGCGGCGACGTAGGTGCCGTAGTCCGTCGCCGCCTGGACTGCGGCTCGGATCTCATCCGGGGTGTACTGCAGGGTGTTGAGCGGGTCGTACATCGACGCCGCTCCCCCACCGAGAGTGAGCTTGATCTGGCTCGCCCCCATCTTGAGCTGCTCCCTGACGGCGGCCAGAACACGCGGCACACCGTCCGCGACGCGGGTGAAGTGGATGTCCTCGGTGCGACTCGGCGCGCCTCCGAACTCCTCGGGCACGTCGTAGACGAACGAGAAGTCGGCGTGGCCCGAGGTCTGCGAGATCATCGCCTGGCTGGGGAAGATCCGGGGGCCTTCGAAGACTCCGCGGTCGATGAGCGACTTGACCGGGGCGGTATCGCCGCCCATGTCCCGCACCGTCGTGAACCCGCGCAGCAGCATCCGCTTCGCCTCGGCGATGGTGTTTCCGTAAAGCGCGCCGGTGGGTCCCTGAAGGAACTCCATCATGCTGTTGGCGTTCCCCATCAGGTGCACGTGCGCATCGCTCAGCCCCGGCATCAGGAAGCGTCCCCTGGCATCGATCTCGATGACCCCGTCGGAGGCGTCGCCGGCGACGGGAGCCGAGGACACCCCGACGACGTGCGATCCTTCGATCAGGACGTCGACGTTGTCCTGCGTCTTCGCGTTCACGCCGTCGAAGACGCGAGCATTGCGGATGATCATCCTCTGCGGTGCATTCGTCCCTGGGGTCATGGCCGTGACACTATGACGCGGCCCGGCCACGGCCGTGCTTCCCGCAGAGATTTCCCCCGCCTCGTCATTCGGGTGATGACCCCGTTCACCCTCTGCCCTTCACCCGGCTCTCATCCCTCTCGTGGTGTGCCGCGAAAGGTGAGTAGTCTCCTCCCTGGAGCGGTCCGCGAGCGCGCGACAGCAGGAGGAGGAGACGTATGCCTGAGAAGGAACATTCGAAGAGCGACGTGGATCAGCCGAACAGGACGAACGGCGCGAAGGCGATCATCGCGATCATCATCGCCATCGCCGCACTCTCCTTCGTGTTCTCGAACGTCGCTCCCGCGACTCTCCGGTTCCTCTTCCTCGAGTTCACGATGCCTGCCTGGGGCTGGTTCCTCGCAGTGCTGGCGGCCGGCGTCGTGATCGGCTCCCTCTTCCCGTGGCTGCGTCCGCGGAAGAAGTGACGTGGCCTCCCACCGCGGTCCGTGCGCCGGCCCCGAATCCACGACTCGACCGAACCTCCGCCGTCTCGCCGCCGGACGCGCCGCAGCCGTGACCGCGCGTCCGAACTGAGTCCGCCGATGCCACAGAACACACGCGGCACCTCGGCGCGCGGCGAATCCATGAACCTGACGGACAGTGCGCGAGCGATCGACGCGTTGCGAAGCGCCGTGCAGTCGAAGAACGACGAGAGGGTCGCGCACGCGGCCATGATGAACATCTGGCCGTTGTACAGCGTGCACGCGGCCGAGCTGGTGGAGGCCGTCGAGGGGCTTCCCTCGCCCGTGCTGGAGCGGTATCCCGTGCTGCGCATCCTGCACCGCATGACACCGGTCCTGGCGCGCACCAGCCGTCCGTTCAAACCCCTCATCTATCCCGATGATGCTCGGAATATGAGCCCGGACGAACTCGATATCTTCACGCTCGTGCAGATGGTCGCGTTCCGGCTCAGCGGAGACGTCGCAGCGGCCATGATCTATGCCCGTCGTCTGCAGGATCGCATCGTGCAGATCCGCGTCGAGTCCCGCGAGCGCCCCGACGGACCGCTCTGGTTCTACCACCAGCAGATCGGATCGACGCTCCTCGCCGCCGGGGAGACCGCCGCGGCCCTCCTCGAGTTCACGACGGCCCGCGACCTGGGAAGACTGTCCCCCCAGGCCGACGCCGAGCGCATGGCGCTGGGCCGCACCGCGCTCGCCCACGCTGTTCGCGGGTCTCTCGACGACGCGGAGAGCACCCTCGACGAGATCGCCCTGCTGCCGCAGGTCACGCATGCCCATGCGGCCTCGACGATGATGACGGAGCGGTGCGCGAGGGCCCTGCTCGCCGTCGATCAGATGGCACCGGAGGCGGGTGCGCTTCTGAGCCGGCTCGAGACCTACGACAGCATCGAGCTCACCTGGCCTTTCGCGCTGCTTGCGCGCACGCGTCACCTGTTGGCCCTGCAGCACCCCGACGATGCCGTCGAGGCCGTCAGTTTGGCGCGCGACGCGCACCCCGACCAGCACGGGTCGTTCGCGACCGATGTCATCAACGCGGTGTCGATCGAAGCTCTCTGGTCGATCGGCGACACGACCTCGGCGCGTCGGCTCGCCGACTCATCCGCCCGCTCCGGAGTGCTCAGCCGCATGGCGATCATCCGGCACGCACTCCTGGAATCCCGACTCGACACCGCTGCCGCGGGGTTGCGCCAGATGTCCGCCGCACGGTCGCTGGGACCGGGGCAGCGTGCGGAGGCCACGCTCCTGTCGGCGTGGTTGGAGTGCGCCCTCACCGATGGCGTCGCCGCGGAGACCGCCGCCCAGGTCGCGCGGATCGCGTCGCGCCCCGGGAAGCGCCGACTCATCTCCACGATGCCGCTCCAGCTGATCGAGCGCGTGCGGGAGCGCCTCTCGCCCGAGGATGCGGTCGCCTTCTCCGCACTCACCGGCGGTCTCGACTCCGCCGACCACCCTCGTCGCCCCGCGCTCACCGCGAGCGAGATCCGGGTACTCCATGCCCTCCCTCTGCACGCCACGACCGCGGAGATCGCCGCAGCGCTGTATGTCTCGCCGAACACGATCAAGTCCCAGCTGAGATCCCTCTACCGCAAGCTCGGATGTTCGACGCGCGACGACGCGATCAGCATCGCCTCCCGGCTGCGCCTGCTGAACACCGAGACCTCGAACCGGCCATGATGGCACCACCCGTGCGTGCGACGAACTCGGACCCCGGGATCATGAGTCGCGCTCGGGGCGCGCTGCAGGCGCTGCGCCCGCGGGCCGCGACCGCGGACACGGACGCGCCCGATGTCGGCGTGACCGCGATGCTGGGAGAACTCGGCGCAGCGCTCCTGGCCGCGTCGCAGGCGACGAGCGATGTGGAGGAGACGCTCGACCGGCTCGCCCGGCAGTACGATCGCGCCGATCTCCGTGTCTTCGTCCTCCCGACGATCGTCATGGTCGAGGATCCGCGCAGGGCATCGTCGCAGACCTCTCTGTTCGCCGCAGACGGCACCGCGCTGCGCCTCGATCAGGTGGATGCCGTCGAGAGGCTCGTTCGTCAGGCGTCGCAGAGCACGCCGTCTCCGCAGGATGTCGTGGCGCGGCTCAGCGCGATCCGATCGGCACCCCCGCGCTTCGGACCGGTGCTCACCGTGTTCGGGTACACCCTGCTCACGGTCGGGTTCGGACTCGTGCTCAATCCGACCCTCACCGCTCTCCCGGTGTATGTGCTGCTCGGGGTGGTCGTGGGCTCGATCGTCCTCATCGGCGCCCGCGTCGCCACGCTGTCGCTGATCCTGCCCGTGCTGACCGCCTTCTCGGTGACGCTCCTGATCTCCGTGCTCGTGCGCCCTCTGGTGCACGACGACGTGCTCCGTCTCGTCGCGCCGTCCTTGGTGTCGTTCCTTCCAGGACTCACTCTCACCATCGCCGCCGTGGAACTCACCTCAGGGCAGATGATGGCGGGGGCGAGCCGCCTGGTATCCGGTATCGCCCGGCTCGGCCTCCTCGCTTTCGGGGTGTACGCGGGCATCTCGCTGGCAGGCGAGCCGCCTCCTCCCACCACCGCACCTGTGCAGCTCGGGGCGTGGGCACCGTGGGCGGGCATCGTTCTGGTCGCCCTCGGCTACTACCTCTACTCCGCTGCTCCGCGACGCTCCCTCATGTGGATCCTCTATGCGCTGGTCGTCGCCTACTCCGCGCAGCTTCTGGGCGATGCGCTGGTGGGAGCCGAGATGTCGGGACTCGTCGGCGCCCTGATCGTCATCCCCGCCGTCATGCTCGCCGGGCGCCTCGCGGCGTCACCCTCGACCGCGGTCATGCTCACGTGCGCGTACTGGCTCCTGGTGCCGGGCGCAATGGGATTCATCGGGCTCAGCGAGGCCGCCTCGGGCACGTCGGGCGCCACGGACACCATCCTGCGGACCTTCGGCTCGCTCACGGCGATCGCGATCGGGATGCTGCTGGGCGCGGGTCTGAGTCGCGACGTCATGGCGATGTCGCGCGGATGGCGACAGGCGCGGCGTCGCGGCGGCCGCGATGCGCACGACCGATCGTGACCTGCCTGATGCCGCTGCTGGCCGTGCAGGCAGCCCGACCCCGTCAAGAACCACTTCGGGTTGAGAAGGTAGCCGAGAGCAATCGCATCTGGAGTCCCGCCCTCGCTCGAAAATACAAAAGGCCCCGGCCGGCCGCTCGTGGTGAGCAGCCGGCCGGAGCCTTTGGTACGTCAGCGAATCCGGTGCCGACGCGACGGACTCAGAAGTCCCAGTCGTCGTCTTCCGTGGCCTCGGCCTTGCCGATCACGTACGACGAGCCCGACCCCGAGAAGAAGTCGTGGTTCTCGTCGGCGTTCGGCGAGAGCGCCGACAGGATCGCCGGGTTCACGTTCGTGACGCTGGAGGGGAACATCGCCTCGTAGCCCAGGTTCATGAGGGCCTTGTTGGCGTTGTAGTGCAGGAACTTCTTGACGTCTTCGGTCAGACCGACGCCGTCGTAGAGGTCCTGCGTGTACTGCACCTCGTTGTCGTAGAGCTCGTACATGAGCGAGAACGTGTAGTCCTTGAGCTCATCGCGGCGCTCCTGGGTCTCGTTCTCGAGCCCCTTCTGGAACTTGTAGCCGATGTAGTACCCGTGCACGGCCTCGTCACGGATGATGAGGCGGATCAGGTCGGCCGTGTTCGTCAGCTTCGCCTTCGAGGACCAGTAGATCGGCAGGTAGAAGCCCGAATAGAACAGGAAGGACTCCAGCAGGGTGGAGGCCACCTTGCGCTTGAGCGGGTCGTCGCCCTGGTAGTAGTCCATGATGATCTGAGCCTTCTTCTGAAGGTTCGGGTTCTCGGTGGACCAGCGGAACGCCTCGTCGATCTCCTTCGTCGACGCGAGCGTCGAGAAGATCGAGGAGTAGCTCTTCGCGTGCACCGACTCCATGAACGCGATGTTCGTGTAGACGGCCTCTTCGTGAGGCGTGATCGCGTCGGGGATCAGCGACACCGCGCCCACGGTGCCCTGGATCGTGTCGAGCAGCGTGAGACCGGTGAACACCCGCATGGTGAGCAGCTGCTCGTCGGGGGTGAGCGTGTTCCACGACTGCACGTCGTTCGACAGCGGCACCTTCTCGGGCAGCCAGAAGTTGTTCACCAGACGGTTCCAGACCTCGAGGTCTTTGTCGTCCTGGATGCGGTTCCAGTTGATCGCCTGCACACTGGAGACCAGCTTGAGTCTTTCGGGAGTCATTTTCTTCGTCGTTTCTCGGGATTCAGAGTTCTCAGGTCAACAACAGGTCAGAGCATGCACGAGACGCACTCGGCCATGTCGGTGCCCTCGAGCGCCAGCTGACGCAGGCGGATGTAGTAGATCGTCTTGATGCCCTTGCGCCATGCGTAGATCTGCGCCTTGTTGATGTCACGCGTGGTGGCGGTGTCCTTGAAGAACAGCGTCAGCGACAGGCCCTGGTCGACGTGCTGCGTGGCCGCGGCGTACGTGTCGATGACCTTCTCGTAGCCGATCTCGTACGCGTCCTGGTAGTACTCCAGGTTGTCGTTCGTCATGAACGCCGCCGGGTAGTAGACGCGACCGAGCTTGCCTTCCTTGCGGATCTCGATCTTCGACGCGATCGGGTGGATCGACGACGTCGAGTTGTTGATGTACGAGATCGAACCGGTCGGCGGCACGGCCTGCAGGTTCTGGTTGTAGATGCCGTGCTTCTGGATCGACGCCTTCAGCTCAGCCCAGTCGTCCTGCGTCGGGATGTGCTTGCCGGCGAAGAGCTCCTTGACCTTCTCGGTCGCGGGGACCCAGGCCTGGTCGATGTACTTGTCGAAGAACTCGCCCGATGCGTAGGTCGAGTCCTCGAACCCGTCGAACGTGGTGCCGCGCTCGATGGCGAGGTTGTTCGACGCACGCAGCGCGTGGAACAGCACCGTGTAGAAGTAGATGTTCGTGAAGTCGATGCCCTCTTCGGAGCCGTAGTACACGTGCTCGCGAGCGAGGTACCCGTGCAGGTTCATCTGGCCGAGGCCGATCGCGTGAGAGCGGTCGTTGCCGTCTTCGATCGAGCGCACCGAGCCGATGTGGCTCTGGTCGCTCACTGCGGTGAGAGCGCGGATCGCCGTCTCGACGGTCTGTCCGAGGTCGTCGGCGTCCATCGACAGCGCGATGTTCATCGAGCCGAGGTTGCAGGAGATGTCCTTGCCGATGTTGTCGTACGACAGGTCGGCGTTGTACGTGGTCGGCGTGTTCACCTGCAGGATCTCGCTGCAGAGGTTGGACATGTTGATCCGACCCTTGATCGGGTTGGCCTTGTTCACCGTGTCTTCGAACATGACGTACGGGTAGCCGGACTCGAACTGGATCTCGGCGACGGTCTGGAAGAACTCGCGCGCGTTGATCTTGGTCTTCTTGATGCGCGGGTCGTCGACCATCTCGCGGTACTTCTCGGTGACCGAGATGTCGCCGAACGGAACGCCGTAGACCTTCTCGACGTCGTACGGCGAGAACAGGTACATGTCCTCGTCGTTCTTTGCGAGCTCGAACGTGATGTCCGGCACAACGACGCCCAGGGACAGCGTCTTGATGCGGATCTTCTCGTCGGCGTTCTCGCGCTTGGTGTCGAGGAAGCGCATGATGTCGGGGTGGTGGGCGTTGAGGTACACCGCGCCGGCGCCCTGACGCGCACCGAGCTGGTTGGCGTAGCTGAAGCTGTCTTCGAGGAGCTTCATCACCGGGATGATGCCCGAGGACTGGTTCTCGATCTGCTTGATCGGCGCACCCGACTCGCGGATGTTCGACAGCAGCAGGGCGACGCCGCCGCCGCGCTTGGAGAGCTGCAGGGCGGAGTTGATTCCGCGGGCGATCGACTCCATGTTGTCTTCGATGCGCAGCAGGAAGCAGCTGACGAGTTCGCCGCGCTGCGCCTTGCCGGCGTTGAGGAAGGTCGGGGTGGCCGGCTGGAAGCGGCCGGAGATGATCTCCTCGACGAGGGCGACGGCGAGCTTCTCATCGCCGTCTGCGAGTCCGAGGGCGGTCATGACGACACGGTCTTCGAAGCGCTCGAGGTAGCGCTTGCCGTCGAACGTCTTGAGCGTGTAGCTCGTGTAGTACTTGAACGCGCCGAGGAAGGTCTCGAAGCGGAACTTCTTGCCGTAGGCGAGGTCGTTGAGCTTCTGGATGAACTCCATCGAGTACTTCTCGATGACGGCACCCTCGTAGTACTCCTTCTCCACGAGGTAGTCCAGGCGCTCCTTGAGCGAGTGGAAGAACACCGTGTTCTGGTTCACGTGCTGCAGGAAGTACTCCCGTGCGGCGCGCTTGTCGGCGTCGAACTGGATCTTGCCGTCCGCGTCGTACAGGTTGAGCATCGCGTTGAGGGCGTGATAGTCGAGACCCTCATAGGAGGGGTTCGCCTTGAATGCCGCTGTCTCGGTCACTGAAGCTGCCACCGTCGTTCCAATCCGTCGCTCACGCGATCCACATCGTCTTGTGTGCCGAAGATCTCGAGCCGATACAAGTGAGGCACGTTGCACTTGCGGCTGATGATGTCGCCGGCGAGGCAGAACGCCTCGCCGAAGTTGGTGTTGCCCGCGGAGATCACGCCGCGGATGTGACGCCGGTTGCGCTCGTCGTTGAGAAACCGGATCACCTGTTTCGGAACGGCGCCCTTCTCGACGCCGCGCCCTGCTCCCCCGCCGTAGGTGGGGGTGACCAGCACGAAGGGCTCGTCGATGACGAGGTCTTCTTCGTGCCGGTGGAGGGGGATGCGTCGGGACGGGAGCCCGAGCTTCTCGATGAACCGCGCGGTGTTACCCGAGACGCTCGAGAAGTAGATCAGGAGCGGCGCTGCGGTCGCGACGGCGCTCATGGGGCGTCACGCCAGACGGGAGGCGAGTTCGTCGATCTTGTCGGGACGGAAGCCCGACCAGTGACCCTCGTCGGTGACGACGACGGGTGCCTGCATGTAGCCGAGCGCCTTGACCTGCTCGAGCGCCGTCGGGTCTTCCGACAGGTCGAGGATCTCGTACTCGATGCCCTTGGCATCCAGGGCACGGTAGGTGGCGTTGCACTGAACGCAGGAAGGCTTTGTGTAGACCGTGATCGACATCTTTTTCGTAACCCCTCAAATCTCTGGCCTGCTTCTCATCAGGCTGTTTCCCGGTAGACCCCTGCCGGGACTTCAATACTACATATGGGGACCGACATTGGGGGCGACCACAAGGGGTAGTAGTTACATCCTTGTAGTTATCCACCGTTCTCTACAGATACAACACAGGTTCTCCACCGTTTCTTCCACAGGCAGAGGCCCCGTACGGGGACACTCGAACCGCAGGAAATCGCGGCTGGGAAGCACCCGTGAGCGATCTGTCCACAGGGGCGACCATACGAGGGGCTTCGGACATTCCGAGACCTGTGGAAACTCCCTCTCGGCGTGTCGGCGGCGTGTCGCATCCGTACCCGCTTCGACGCTCCCCGCCGGGTGCCGGTACCGTTGTCTGGTGGCGGGATATCGGGATCTTCTTCGCACGCCGGGAGTGGCGCGCATGATCGCTGCTCAGCTGACGGCGCGCTTCCCCAACGGGATGATGTCGCTGGCGATCCTGCTGCATGTCGAGCAGCAGACGGGGTCTTACGGATCTGCCGGTCTGGTGCTCGCCGCGACCAGTGTGGGGCAGGCGATCGCCGGCCCCATCACCAGCCGGTGGATGGGCGTCTGGGGCATGCGTCGCGTGATCACCCTCACCCTGTCGGTATGCGTCGTGGCGGTGCTGTGCCTCGCCCTGCTCCCGCTCGAAGTACCGGGGTACATGGCGCTCGGGATGGTCGCGGGCCTCTCCACTCCGCCGGTCCAGGCCGCGGTCCGCACGATCTACCCCAAGCTCGTGAACTCGTCGAACCTCACCCCGTTGTTCTCCCTCGACGCCTCGCTGCAGGAGATCATCTGGGTGCTGGCCCCCGTCGTGATCACGCTCGTCTCCACTCAGATCGGCACCGCGGAGGGACTGCTGTTGGTGGCGATCATCCTCGTCGGCGGCGGAGCGTGGTTCATCCTCTCCCCCGAGGTCGGGCGCGTGCGCATCCCGCGCAGTCGCAACGCTCTCGGCAAGGTCGTGCTCAAGCCGCCCGTGCTGCTGGCGACCGTGATCGGCTTCCTCCTGATCGGGGCCTGCGCCGCCGTGGAGGTCGGCGTGGTCGCGACGTTCGAGCACGGAAGCCTCGCCGCCGGTCTCGTGCTCGCCGTGTTCTCGGCCGGAAGCCTCGCCGGCGGTCTGGCGTTCGGACACATCCCCATCGGGCCGTGGGCCATGGCGCGCCGCCTGCTGATCGTGACGATCGGGCTCGGCCTGACGATGGTCATGCTCAACGTCTTCTGGCTGGGCGGCACCCTGATCCTCGCCGGCATCGGCATCGCCCCCGCCCTCGCCGTGCTCTTCGCCATCACCTCGGCCAGCGTGAAGTTCAGCGAGACCGCTGAGGCGTTCGGATGGGCAGGCACCGGTCAGCTCATCGGCGCCGCGGCAGGATCCGCCGTCGCCGGCTTCCTCGTCGATGTCGGCGACTGGCGCGGTGCGTACCTCGCCGCCACGATCTTCGCCGCGGTCGGGCTCCTCGTCGCCGTCGTCTTCGTCCGCTCCTTCCCCGACCTGCGTCACCGCGACGCGAGCCCGCATCCCGACACCGAACCCCTGGCGGTCACCCCCTCATGAGCTCCTCCTCCTCGACCTCTGCCCCCGAGATCGTCTGCATCGGCGAGACCATGGCGCTGATCACCCCGACGGACGCCCGGCTGGCCGATGCCGCCGCGGCGACGATCGGTCTCGCCGGCGCGGAGTCCAACGTGGCTGCCGGCGCGGCCTCCACCGGGCACCGCGTCGCCTGGGCATCGCGTCTGGGCGCTGACCCCCTCGGCGACCGCGTCGCCACCGAGCTCGAGCACCGAGGCGTGGAGCTGTGGATCGACCGCGATGCCACCGCGCCGACCGGAGTCATGTTCAAGGATCCGGGAGCGGAGTCGTCCTCCGTCTACTACTACCGTCAGGGATCAGCCGCTTCCCGCATGGAGCCGGGATTCCTCACGACCGCGCAGCTCCAGGGCGTGCGGATCGTGCACACCACCGGGATCACCCCCGCGCTCTCCGCGTCGTGTCGCGAGATGGTCGATCGGCTCTTCAACGACGCACGCGCGGCAGGCGCTCTCGTGTCGTTCGACGTGAACGACCGTCGTCCGCTGTGGAGCACTCAGGAGGCGGCCGAGACTCTCGCCCGCCTCGCGGACGCCGCGGACATCACCTTCGTCGGCCGCGACGAGGCCGAACGCATCTGGGGCACGGCGACGCCGGCCGAGATCCGCGCATTCCTCCCGAACTGCGCGCTGCTGGTCGTCAAGGACGGCGACGTCGGCGCCACCGCCTTCGACGGCGACGCCGAACCGGTGTTCGTCCCCGCCCCCGTGGTCGACGTCGTCGAACCGGTCGGCGCAGGCGACGCGTTCGCCTCCGGATTCCTGGCGGCCACCCTCGAGGGAGCCGACCTCGCCGCATGCCTGTCCGCCGGCCACGCGGCCGCCGAGCGCGTGCTGACGATCGCTGCCGACCTTCCGCCGCTGGTGACGCTCAGCTGAACGCCGCGGGCTCCCCCGCCAGGACGACCCCGCTCCCCCGGTCGTAGGCTGGTGACATGCCCGCACCGCTCACTCTGCCCCGTATCTCGTGGGGTTCCCCGTCGGCATCCCGGCGAGCGCTTCTGGTTCACGGCCTCGGGTCGTCCGGCGCTCTGATGTGGCGTCTCGGCGACGCTCTCGCCGATGCGGGATGGCACGCGACAGCCGTGGATCTGCGAGGTCACGGCGACGCGCCGCGCTCCCTGGACTACTCGGTCGCCGCATACGGTGTCGACCTCGCCGTCACGCTCCCCGAAGGCGGCGGCGCCTGGGACGCAGTCATCGGCCACTCGCTCGGCGGCGCCGCCAGCACGGTCGCCGCAGCATCCGCTGCGGAATGGACGCGGCGTCTCGTGCTCATCGATCCCGCGATCCACGTGGACGGACGCGATGCGGCGATCGTCCGCCGCAGCCAGGAGCGCGCATTCGCCGACACCCGGCTCGAGGTCGTGCAGCAGGAGCATCCGCACTGGCATCCGCAGGATCAGGAGCTCAAGGTCGACGCCGTCCTGCGCGCGAGCGCCTGGGCCGTGGAGCAGACCAGCGCCCAGAACCAGCCCTGGGACGTGCGCGCCGAGGCCGCGCGGCTGCGCGTGCCCACGCACGTGATCGGCGCCGACCCCGCTGTCTACAGCATCTTCACGGGTGCTCTCGCCGACGAGGTCCTCGCCGCGAACCCCTTGATCTCCCTGTCGATCGTCGAGGGTGCGGGGCACTCCCTGCACCGCGATCGCCCGGAGGAATCCGTCCGTCAGCTTCTGGAGGCACTGGCATGAGCACGTTCGATCCCGCGGAGTTCCTCGCCGACGACCTTCTCGAGCGCATCCGCGAGCGCGCACCGATCCATGACCGCGAGAACACCTTCCCCGCGCAGGACCTCGACGAGCTGCGGGCCGCGGGATACCTGTCGATCCTGGTGCCGACCGCGCGCGGGGGCGCCGGACTCGGACTCGCCGAAGCCGCGATCCTGCAGCAGCGTCTCGCGGGTGCCGCACCGGCGACCGCCCTGGCCGTCAACATGC
This sequence comes from Microbacterium sp. Root1433D1, assembly GCF_001426835.1. NCBI lineage: Bacteria > Bacillati > Actinomycetota > Actinomycetes > Micrococcales > Microbacteriaceae > Microbacterium > Microbacterium sp. Root1433D1. The sequence goes on from NZ_LMFN01000001.1 coordinate 341,014, forward strand.
ACCTCGTGTGGACGGGCGTCGCCAAGGTCTTCTCCGACCGCGGCGTACCAGGACTGGAGTTCGTGCAGGATGGCGCGGTCGCGGGCGAGGTCTTCGCGTTCGGCATCAGCGAGGGCGGCAACGACCTGGTGCTGTTCGGCAGCGACACCGCAGCCGTGCCCGATGGCGACGGCGGATACTCCTTCACCGGCACCAAGATCTTCACCTCCCTCGCCCCGGTGTGGACGCGACTGGGCCTGCACGGGCTCGACACCACGAGCCCCGACGCGCCCCAGCTCGTGTTCGCCTTCATCGAGCGGACGGATTCGGTCACCACCTCCGACGACTGGGACACCCTCGGCATGCGCGGCACGCAGAGTCGCACCACGCGGCTGAACGGCGCCGTCGCCGATGCCGCGCACGTGGTGCGCCGTATCGACCCGGGTCCCAGCCCCGACCCCATCGTGTTCGGCATCTTCTCGGTCTTCGAGATCCTGCTCGCGTCCGTCTACACAGGCATCGCCCGCCGAGCACTGGAACTCGCCGTCACGACGGCGCAGAAGCGGCACTCGAAGAAGACGGGTCTCGCCTACAGCCAGGATCCCGACATCCGCTGGCGCATCGCCGACATGGCGATCGCCTACGACGCGCTGCCGCCGCAGATCGCCGCGCTCGCACGCGATGTGGACGACCGTGTCGATCACGGCGCGCGGTGGTTCCCGCTGCTCTCCGGCGTCAAGCACCGCGCGATCACGATGGCCAAGCATGTCGTCGACGAGGCGATGCTCGTCGCCGGCGGCGGGTCGTACTTCTCCGCCAACGAGCTCTCCCGCCTCTACCGCGACGTGCTGGCCGGGGCGTTCCACCCCTCCGACCCCGAATCCGCGCACTCCACCGCGGCGAGCGCGTGGTTGGGCCCTCTCGAAAGCTGAGTTTTTCTGCCGATTCCGCTGGACGAATGGCCATATTCTGCGAAATCGGTTGCCGAGAGCATCGTGGAGTGCGAGGATCGCACCATGAGTCCGGCGAAGAAGCACCCTTCCCTCGATGCGGTCTCGAAGACGATCGTCGAGCTGCTCCAAGAGGACGGCCGTCGTTCCTACTCCGAGATCGGCCGCACCGTGGGGATGAGCGAGGCGGCCGTGCGCCAGAGGGTGCAGCGGCTGACCGAGTCCGGTGTCATGCAGATCGTCGCCGTCACCGATCCGATGCAGCTGGGCTTCCATCGCCAGGCCATGATCGGCGTGCGCGTGTCCGGCGATGCCCGCCGCGTCGCCGAGGCGATCGCCGCGATCGACGCCGTGGACTACGTCGTCATCACGGTCGGCTCCTTCGATGTCCTCGCCGAGGTGGTCTGCGAGGACGATGACGACCTGCTCGCACTGATCAACGACGTGATCCGCCCGATCGAGGGCGTCCTCTCCACCGAAACCTTCATATACGCCAAGCTGCAGAAGCAGCTCTACAACTGGGGGACCAGATGAGCATCGCACGCACCATCCCGTCGGAATCCGAGCTGCAGACGATGGCGAAGGATCATCTCTGGATGCACTTCACCCGGCAGTCCACGATGGCCGAGTCTGGTGTGCCCATCATCGTCAAGGGCGAGGGTCATCGGATCTGGGACGCCAAGGGCAAGGAGTACTTCGACGGCCTCGCCGGACTCTTCGTCGTGAACGCCGGTCACGGTCGGCGCCGACTGGCCGAGGCCGCGGCGGCACAGGCGTCCGAGCTGGCGTTCTTCCCGCTGTGGTCGTATGCGCACCCGGCGGCGATCGAACTGGCCGACCGCCTCGCGGACGAGGCACCCGGCGACCTGAACAAGGTCTTCTTCTCCACCGGTGGCGGCGAGGCGGTCGAGACCGCCTTCAAGCTCGCCAAGCACTACTGGAAGCTGCAGGGGAAGCCCGCCAAGCACAAGGTCATCTCGCGCGCGGTGGCGTACCACGGCACCCCGCAGGGCGCTCTGGCGATCACCGGCATCCCGGCGATGAAGTCGATGTTCGAACCGGTCACCCCCGGCGGCTTCCGCGTGCCGAACACCAACTTCTACCGCGCGGCCGAGATGGGCGGGCCCGCCGATGACCTCGAGGCCTTCGGCCGGTGGGCGGCCGACCGCATCGAGGAGATGATCCTCTTCGAAGGGGCCGACACCGTGGCCGCGGTCTTCCTCGAGCCCGTGCAGAACTCCGGCGGATGCTTCCCGCCCCCTCCCGGCTACTTCGCCCGCGTGCGCGAGATCTGCGACCGCCACGACGTGCTGCTCGTCTCGGACGAGGTCATCTGCGCCTTCGGCCGCCTCGGTCACACGTTCGCGTGCACGGGTCTGGGCTACGTGCCCGACATGATCACGTGCGCCAAGGGCATGACGAGCGGCTACTCCCCCATCGGAGCGACGATCGTCAGCGACCGCATCTACGAGCCCTTCTCGAAGGGCGACATGTCCTTCCCGCACGGCTACACCTTCGGCGGACACCCGGTCTCGGCCGCGGTCGCGCTGGAGAACCTCGCGATCTTCGACGAGGAGGGGCTGAACGCGCACGTGCGTGAGAACTCCCCGCTGTTCCGCTCCGAGCTCGAGAAACTGCTCGATCTGCCGCTGGTCGGCGACGTGCGCGGCGACGGGTACTTCTTCGGCATCGAGCTCGTGAAGGACAAGGCGACCAAGGAGACCTTCGACGACGCCGAGTCGGAGCGGCTGCTGCGCGGTTTCCTCTCCCCCGCCCTGTTCGAAGCCGGTCTGTACTGCCGTGCGGATGACCGCGGCGACCCCGTGATCCAGCTCGCACCGCCGCTCACCGTCGGGCCTTCGGAGTTCCGCGAGATCGAGCAGATCCTGCGGGATGTGCTCACGCGCGCGCAGTCGGTCCTCTGACCGTCGCGGAGACGGCACGGCGCGAAGGTCACACGACCGGCGCCGCGCTCCGCTTCGCCAACAGCGCGAGGTAGAGCGCGGCGAGGGTCTCCCCGTCGTCGAGATCCACATCGAGCAGGTCGCCGATCAGCGTGAGGCGCTGGTAGAAGACGGAGCGTGAGAGGTGGCTCGCGGCTGCGGCGGCCGAGCGGTTGCCGGGGTGTGCCACGAGCGCCGCCAGCACATCGAGCAGGTCGCCACGGCGCTCGCGGTCGTGCGTCACGAGCGGCGCCAGCATCCGCTCGCTGTGTGCGAGCAGGCGATGGTCGTCGCGCAACGAGGCGACGAAGCGCTCGAGCGGACGGTCGTCCACGCGCCGCACGCGCGGACCGCCATCCGAACGGTCGCTGGCCGCCAGATCGCGCGCGGCCCGCAGCGAGGCGAGCAGACCCAGCACCTCCTCCGCAGGGGGCCCGACGAAGACCGTGCGGTCAGGACCGACGAGGCTCGCGACGAGCGCATCCGACAGCGGAACGGATGCCGGCAGCGACAGCAGTGCGACATCGTCGTCACCCACCCGCGCGGCGACCACCGCGACCCCGAGCTGCGCCGCGCGGTGCGCAAGGTGCACCGCAGGTTCCGTGCCACGTGCCACGATGCCGTGGCAGTGCCGCCCCGCGAGCAGGAAGCCGCTGGCCGCGAGGCGGGCCTCGATGTCATCCGGACTCGCGAACCGCGCGCCGAGCAGGTCGTCGATGAGGCCGCGCTGTGCAAGCAGCGACCACTCGGAATCACCGCCGTCCGCGAGGCACCCGAAGGCGAGGGCCGTGGCCCCCTGTTCGAGCACGGTGAGCCGGCCGGCCGGATGCGCGGGTCCGGGGAGCGCGAGCAGGGTCCCCCACCGCACGCCGCGCGCCTGGACGGGAACACGGTCGGCGGAGCGCAGCATTCCCAGCGCCTGGGCCACCGGCATCCGCAGGGTCTCGTGCGCTATCACCTCCCGCGCCAGGTTCTCCAGCACGACGGGTGCGCCGAGCGCCCGCGCCGTCTCGGCGACGACGATGTCGGCCGGGGCTCCCCGCAGGCTCAGCGCCGTGAAGAGTTCGTGCAGGTGCTGGCGTTCGCGCAGCGCCATGGTCTGCGCGGCGATCAGCGCGCGGTGCACGGTCTCGGTGACGGCGACGAACTTGACCTCGCTGGTCAGTGCGATCAGCGCGAGCCCGCGCTCCGCGCACACCTCGACGACGGCATCCGGGATGCGCGCCTGGCCGGAGCCGAGCTCGACCACGATGCCCGCGACCCCGGCCTGGTGCAGTCCCTGGGCGAAAGCACGCAGCTCCGCCGCAGCGGTCGGCCAGCCGGCCCCGGTGCTGAGCAGGAGTTCCCCGCCGTCGAGCAGACGGGCGACACCGGCGCTGTCGGACACGTGCACCCAGCGCACGGCGGCATCGAGCGCACTGCCGCCGACGATCAGCTCGGGAGCGCCCGCCTGCAGCACGGGCTCTGCGAGCACATCGGCGACCGTGAGGAGCGCGTCACCGCGTGTCGGACGATCTGTCCGGATGAAGCGGAAGTCCTGACGTTCTGACATCACGATCAGCTCCCTCGCTCTGTGATCATTGAGGAGCACAAGCCTATCGAACACCGGTCAGAGTGTTCGAGCCCCGCATTCTTCAGCCCTCGGAGGAACATCGTGGACATCGTCCGTCACGTCATCAACGGCACGGAGACCGCCGAAGCGGCCCGCACCGGTCAGATCTTCGACCCCGCAACGGGTCAGGTGTCCAAGCAGGTCGCCTTCGCATCGGCGGCCGAGGTGGAGACCGCGATCGCCGCGGCTGCGGCCGCCCTGCCGGCCTGGCGCGAGACGAGCCTGATCAAACGCGCCGACGTGTTCTTCCGCCTTCGCCAGCTGTTGAAGGAGCGCACGCCCGAGCTGGCCGCGATCGTCACCTCCGAGCACGGCAAGGTGCTCTCGGATGCCGCCGGCGAGGTGTCGCGCGGCATCGAGAACGTCGAGTTCGCGGCCGGACTCGTGCACCTTCTCAAGGGCGAGCGCAGCGAGCAGGTCTCGCGCGGTGTCGACGTGCACTCGGTCAAGCAGCCGGTCGGCGTCGTCGCCGCGATCACCCCGTTCAACTTCCCCGTGATGGTGCCGCTGTGGATGGTGGCCTCGGCCATCGCCTGCGGCAACACGGTCGTGCTCAAGCCGAGCGAGAAGGACCCGTCCGCCGCGGTGTGGCTCGCGAAGCTCTTCACCGAGGCCGGCCTCCCCGACGGCGTGCTCAACGTCGTCCACGGCGACAAGGAGGCCGTGGACGCGATCCTCGACTCCTCCAGGGTCGACGCCGTCAGCTTCGTCGGCTCCACCCCGATCGCACGCTCGATCTACCAGCGCGCCTCGTCCGCCGGCAAGCGCGTGCAGGCCCTCGGCGGCGCCAAGAACCACATGGTCGTCATGCCCGACGCCGACATCGATGCGGCCGCAGACGCCGCGGTCTCCGCCGCCTACGGCTCCGCCGGCGAGCGCTGCATGGCCGTCTCGGTGCTGGTCGCGGTGGGCGACATCGCCGATGACCTGGTCTCCGCCATCGCCTCGCGCATCGACGGGCTGAAGATCGGCGCCGGCACGGATGCCGAAAGCGAGATGGGTCCGCTCATCACCCGCGAGCACCGCGACAAGGTCGCCTCCTATGTCACCGGCGCCGAAGCCGAGGGCGCGACGGTCGTCGTCGACGGCACGCAGAAGCAGTTCGACTCCGAGGGCTTCTTCCTCGGCGTCAGCCTGATCGACCAGGTCGCCCCCGGCATGAAGGTCTACGACGACGAGATCTTCGGCCCGGTGCTGTCGGTCGTGCGCGTCGAGACCTACGCCGAGGCGGTGGCCCTCGTGAACGCGAACGCCTACGGCAACGGCACCGCGATCTTCACCCGAGACGGCGGCACCGCCCGTCAGTACGAGTTCGACATCGAGGTCGGCATGGTCGGGGTCAACGTACCGATCCCGGTGCCGATCGGCGCCTACTCGTTCGGCGGATGGAAGGACTCGCTGTTCGGCGACTCCCACATCTACGGCCCCGAGTCGGTGCACTTCTACACGCGCTCCAAGGTCGTCACGACCCGCTGGCCCGATCACACCCCGTCGCAGATCGACCTCGGCTTCCCGAGCAACCACTGACAGGAGCGACCACGATGACGAACTTCACCGACCGCCACGGCGTCTCGCACCCGCTCCCCGCCCCCGAGGCCGAGGCTCAGGTGCGTGCCGACGACCGCGGCCACGTGTTCCACTCCTGGAGCGCGCAGGGCATGATCGACCCGATGCCCGTCGCGACGGGCGAGGGCTCGACGTTCTGGGACTACCAGGGCAACGCGTACCTCGACTTCTCCAGCCAGCTCGTGAACCTCAACCTCGGGCACCAGCATCCCGACCTGGTCGCCGCGATCCAGCAGCAGGCGGGGCGTCTCGCGACGATCCAGCCCTCGATCGCGAACGACGTGCGCGGGGAGCTCGCGCGCCTGATCGCCGAGGTCGCCCCGGAAGGACTCGAGAAGGTCTTCTTCACGAACGGCGGCGCCGAAGCCAACGAGTACGCAGTGCGCATGGCCCGCCAGTTCACCGGCCGCCGCAAGGTGCTCTCGATGTACCGCAGCTACCACGGCTCCACCTCGACCGCGATCTCGCTCACCGGCGACCCCCGGCGCTGGGCCAACGACACCGTCGATTCCGGGGCCGTGCGCTTCTTCGGGCCCTACCTGTACCGCTCGCCGTTCCACGCCGAGACCCCGGAGCAGGAGTCGGAGCGAGCGCTCGCCCATCTGGAGCAGACGATCCAGCTCGAGGGACCGCAGACGATCGCGGCGATCATCATCGAGACCGTGGTCGGCACGAACGGCGTGCTCGTGCCGCCGCCGGGCTACCTGCAGGGCGTGCGCGCGCTGTGCGACCGCTACGGCATCGTGTACATCGCCGACGAGGTCATGGTCGGCTTCGGTCGCCTGGGCGAGTGGTTCGGCATCGACGCGTTCGACGCGAGCCCTGACCTGATCACGTTCGCGAAGGGCGTGAACTCCGGATACGTGCCCCTCGGCGGCGTGGTGATCTCCGACCGCATCGCGAGCGCCTTCGACACGATGCCGTTCGCCGGCGGACTGACCTACTCCGGTCACCCGCTGGCGTGTGCGGCGGGTGTGGCGACGTTCGAGGTGTTCCGCCGCGACGGCATCCTGGAGCGCGTGCGCGACCTCGGCACGCGAATCGTCGAGCCGACGGTGCGCTCCTGGGCCGAGAAGCACCCGAGCGTCGGCGACGTGCGCGGCCTCGGGCTGTTCTGGGCGGTCGAGCTGGTGCGCGACACGCAGACGCACGAGCCCCTCGTGCCGTTCAACGCCTCGGGTGCCGACGCCGCCCCCATGGGAGCCTTCGCCGCGGCCGCCAAGAAGGGCGGGGTCTGGCCGTTCACGCACTTCAACCGCATGCACGTGGCGCCGCCGCTGGTGATCAGCGAGGACGACCTGGTGCGCGGACTCGCCGCGCTTGACGACGCGCTCTCCGTGGCCGACGAGGCCGCCGCCGGCTGACACGCGCACACCCACAGACGAAGCCCCGGCGACGCGAGGTCGCCGGGGCTTCGTGTGTGTGCGCGGGCTCCTCCTGCGGCTCATCCCGCGGAGTCGAACACCCGCTCCCCCTCGACCCAGGTGCCGCGCACCTCGGTCAGACCGATCTCCTCCGCCGGATGCTCGAACGGATCCCGGTCGAGCAGGGCGAGGTCCGCCCGCATGCCCACCGCGATCGTGCCGGTGTCGTCGAGATGGTTCACGCGTGCGGAGCCGGCGGTGTACGCGACGAGCGCGGTGGCGAGGTCGATCGCCTGCTCGGGCAGGAACGCCTCGTAGTCGCCCTCCCACTCGGTCGGCGCGGAGCGGCGGTTGACGGCCACGTGGATCGCGGCGAGCGGGTTGGGCGTGCTCACCGACCAGTCGCTGCCCGCGGCGAGCGTGGCGCCGGAGCGCAGCAGGTCGCCGAACGGATACTGCCAGGTGCTGCGCTGCTCTCCGAGGAACGGGATGGTGAGGTCGACCATCTGCGGCTCGAGCGTCGCCCACAGCATCTGCATGTTGGCGGTGACGTCGAGCGCCCGGAACCGCGGGATGTCGTCGGGGTGCACGACCTGGATGTGGGAGATGTGATGCCTGTTGCCGCGTGGCCCGCTGTGCACGAGCGCGGCCTCGACCGCATCCAGGCACTCCCGCACGGCGCGGTCGCCGATCGCGTGGAAGTGCAGCGTGAAGCCCAGGGCATCGAGCCGGGTCGCGGCCTCTTTGAGCAGCTCCGGTTCGACGAACGAGATCCCGGAGTCCTCGCGTGGATGCCCATGGCCGTCGCAGTAGGGCTCGAGCATGGCCGCGGTGAAGTTCTCGGCGACGCCGTCCTGCATGATCTTCACGCTGCGGGCCCGGAAGCGGCCGACCGTGCCGGCGTCGCGGCGGGCGACGATGTCGTCGATCTGCTCCAGTCCGCGCGAACGGTCCCACCACAGGGAACCGACGACGCGACCGGTGAGGGCGCCGGAGGCCGCGGCCGTCAGATACGCAGGGAGCGGGTCGCCCGCGTCGCCGTACTCGGTGCCGACGATCGCATCCTGCCAGGCGGTGACACCGTACGAGTGCAGGTGACGCTGCCCCTGCAGGAGCGCCTCCACGAGTCGCTCCGGCACCTCGACAGGGAGGAGCCTGTTGACCAGCCCCATCGCGCCTTCGTGCAGCGTGCCGTTCGGGGCTCCGCCGGCGTCGCGTTCGATCCGACCGTCCGCAGGGTCTGCGGTGTCGCGGGTGATGCCGGCGAGCGCCAGTGCCCGGGAATTGACCCAGGCCCCGTGTCCGTCGCGGTTGGGCAGGAACGCGGGGCGATCGGGCAGCACGGAGTCCAGGTCGGCCGCGGTCGGTGTGCCGCCGGGGAACGCCGACATCTGCCAGCCGCCGCCGAGGATCCACTCGTCGTCCGGATGCTCCGCCGCGTACTCCGCGATCCGCGCCAGGTACTCCTCCCGCGTCGCCAGCGCCGACAGGTCGCAGCGCAGCATGTCGAGACCACCCCAGACCGGATGCACGTGCGCGTCCTGGAACCCGGGAACCAGCAGCCCGCCATCGAGGTCTACGACCTCGGTGTCCGGTCCGATCAGCGCCGAGACGTCGTGCCCCACCGCGCTGATGCGACCGGCGGTGACCGCCACGGCGCGCGCGGTGGAACGCGCGGCATCCGAGAGGAACACCCGTCCTCCCCGCACGCCGCCGGTGAACACCAGATCTGCATACTTCACTGTCATCCCCCGGCCATCGTGCGGGCGATCTCGGTCGCCGAGTCGCCCGCTCTCTTGAGCACCACCGCCACCAGCGCGAGAGCGAACAACGTGAGCACCAGCATGATCGTCGACACCGCGGCGATCTCGGGACGCAGGCCGCTGCGCAGCGCGCTGAGCACGTACACCGGCCACGGCGTGGTTCCCGAGACCTGCACGAATGCCGATACGACCGTGTTGTCGAGGCTCAGCGTGAACGACAGTAGGAACCCGGCGAGCACCGCGGGCATCGCGAGCGGGAGCGTGACCTTGAAGAAGGTGCGCACGGGCGGAGCGTAGAGGTCGGCCGAGGCCTCTTCCAGGCGGGCGTCGAGTCCCACCAGGCGGGCCCGCACGATGTACGACACGATGGCGATCGAGAACAGCGACTGTCCGACGACGAGCCGCATGGTGCCGTCGTTGAAGATGCCGATGCCCGCGTCCTGTCCGAGGAAGACGAGCCACGGCAGCAGCGCGACGGCATCCACGATCTCGGGGGTTACCGACACGAGCAGCAGGAGTCCGAGGAACCACCACACCCACTTGCCGGGGTTACGGGCCATCGCGATGCCGGCGAGGGTGCCCAGTGCTGTCGCGAGCAGGGCGGCCAGCAGACCGGTGCGCACCGACACGAGCACGGCGTCGCGGATCGCCGGTTTGTTCACGATCGCGAGGAAGGAGTCGAACCCGAAGTGGTCCCATGACACCAGCAGGCGCCCGACGTTGAACGAGTAGGCGATGATCACGAGGATCGGCAGGAACAGGAACAGGAACACCAGTGCCGCCCAGATCGGGAGCACGAAGCGTCCGGCTCCGCGGCGCGCGCGCGGCGCCGGCGCGGTGGTCTTCGTATCGGTCATGATCCCTCCCCCAGGACGAGGCGGTGGCGTTGTCGGAGCGGCAGCGTCACGAGCCAGAGCAGACCTGCGGCGAGCGCGATGGAGATCATGATGACGATGATCAGCAGCACGGCCATCGCCGAGCCCAGCGCCCAGTTCTGGGCGGTCTGGAACTGACTCGCCACCACCTGCCCGATCATGTTGCCCTTCGCTCCTCCGAGCACGGTGGCGGTGATGTAGTCGCCCATCAGCGGGATGTAGACGAGGAGTACACCGGCGATGATGCCGGGCCTGGCCAGCGGCACGGTCACCCGGAGGAAGGTCGTGATGCTGTTCGCCCCGAGATCCTTGCTCGCCTCTCGCAGCGGGCCGGAGACCCGGTCGAACGCCACGAACAGGGGCAGGATCATCAGCGGCAGATAGTTGTAGACGACGCCGAGCAGCACGGCCCCGCGCGAGTACAGCAGATCGAGCGGGCCGGGGATGACCCCGATGCCCTGCAGCAGCTGCGAGAGCCACCCCTCGGGGGCGAGGATCACCTGCCAGCCGATGGTGCGCACGAGGAAGTTCGTCCAGAACGGCACCATCACCAGCGCGAGCAGCAGCCCGCGCTTCGACGGCGGGGCCTTCACCGCGATCCAGTACGCGACGGGGCCGCCGATCACCAGGCACAGCACGGTGCCGAGGATGCCGATCCACAGCGTGTTCAGGAAGGTGCTGAAGAACGTCGGAGAGAGCGCCTCGAGGTAGCGATCGAAGGAGAGGTGGTCCAGCGCGTGCGTGGCGAAGATGCTCGGCTTGTAGCCGAAGCTGAACACCACGACCATGAAGATCGGGGCGACGAAGAAGATGAGCAGCCAGGCCCACGCGGGGATGGCGAGACCGAACTTGAGCTTAGGCACCGGCGGCCGCCTTCATCGAGTTCCAGATCGAGACCACGCGGTCCTGCGCATCGGTGAGCTTGCCCTCGTGCATGGTCTCCACCTGCTTCTCGTCGAAGAACACCATGTCGAGCCGTTCGAGACCCGCGGCCTCCGCCTCTTCGCGGATGCCGCTGATCCCGGTGTCGTAGCCGATGTAGTCCACCTGTGCGAGCTGCACATCGGGCTGCAGCACGAAGTCGATGAACGCGTGCGCGGCCTCGGGGTGCGGGGCACCGGCGGCGATCGCCCAGTTGTCCATCCATAGCTCGGTCGCCGGGCTCCCCAGCACCCACTGCCAGCGGTCGGGGTCGTCGGACTCGAAGATGCCGAGCCGCGCGTCGCCGTTGTAGGACTGCAGCAGCGCGTGCGAGGCCTGGGGAATCGATGAACCGCCGGGATACGAATCGAACGCCGAAACGTGCGGCGCGAGATCCTTCACCAGGAACTTCTCGACGGCGTCGAGGTCGTCGGGATCCGTGGTCGTCCAGTCGATGCCGTTCGCCCAGAAGTAGATGCCCAGCAGCGGCGCCGGGTCGTCGAGCACCGAGGTCGAACCGGAGGCCTCGTTCTGCGCGGCGTCGATGAAGTCGTTCCAGGTCGTGAGCTCTCGCGAGATCACCCTCTTGTCGTAGACGAAGCCCGTGGTCCCCCAGGCCTTGCACACCGAGTACTCGTTGCCGGGGTCCCACGAGCGCCCGCGGAACTCGGGCGCCACGTGCTTCATGTTCGGGAGCAGGTCGAGGTTGAACTTCTGCAGGAGTCCGTTCTCGGCCATCGGCCCGACGAAGACTCCGGTCGGTACGACGATGTCGTATCCCGAGGTGCCGCGCGCCGCGACGAGCTTGGCGATCAGCTCCTCGTTCGAGTTGAAGGCGTCGAGCACGATGCGCGGGCCGTTCTCCGCGGTGAACTGCTCGAGCACCTCCGGGGCGTCGTAGTCGCCCCAGCTGTAGATGGAGAGCTTGTCCTCGAGGGGGCCGCCCTTGGCGTGCACCGCCGCGGCGTTCTGCCCCGGCGCGCATGCGCTGAGCACGACCGCCCCTCCCGCCATGATCGCGGTGGCGAGGAAGCCGCGCCGGGTCAGCTCCGTGCGGATCACCCGCGCAGCGCTCCGATGCGCCAGCACGCGCACCGGGGGCACGCCCGTCACCGGCCGCCGTCCTTGGGCAGGGTGATCACGTGCGTCGCGGTGGTCGGGATGCCCTCGGCGGCGAACAACCGTGCATCCGCCGGGCTCCAGACGCAGCGGACGACGTCGTCGACCCCCACCGACGGGGCGGTCGGGGCGGGCATACGCGAGAGGAATGTGGCGTCCTCACCGATGCGGACCGCGACCTGCAGGGTCTCGCCGAGGTGGGAGACCCCCAGCACGCGTCCGGGGACTCCGGCGCCCTCCCCCTGCTCCAGACGGATGTACTCCGGCCGGATCGCGGCGACGGCCGGTTGTCCTGCGGCGACACGCTCGCCACTCCACCGTCCGGAGACCGCCCCGATGGCGGTGTCGACCGCGTTCCCGTCTGCGCGCACCGTGCCGTGCACGAAGTTCTGCTGCCCGATGAAGGAGGCGACGTACGCCGAGGCGGGCTCCGCGTAGATGGCGGCCGGTGCGTCGAGCTGCTCGATCCGCCCCGCACGCATCACGGCGATCCGATCGCTCATCGACAGCGCCTCGGCCTGATCGTGCGTGACGAACACGAAGGTCGTGCCAAGCCGTGCCTGCAGCAGCTTCAGCTCGAGCTGCATCTCTTCGCGCAGCTGCCGGTCCAGCGCTGCCAGCGGCTCGTCCAGCAGGAGGACGCTCGGCCTGTTGATGAGCGCCCGCGACAGGGCAATGCGCTGTTGCTGCCCTCCGGAGAGCTGCGTCGGCTTGCGGTCGGCGAACGCCCGCAGCTGCACCATGTCGAGCGCTTCGCTCACGCGCTCGCGCTGCTCGGCTTTCGGCACGCGCCGCTGCTGCAGCCCGTACGCGACGTTCTCGGCGACCGTCAGATGCGGGAAGAGGGCATACGCCTGGAAGACGGTGTTGACCTCGCGCCGATAGGGCGGGAGGTTCAGGACGCTGCGACCGGAGATGAGGATGTCGCCGGCGTCCGGGAACTCGAAGCCCGCGATCATGCGCAGAGTCGTCGTCTTGCCGCAGCCGGAGGGCCCGAGGAGAGAGAGGAACTCCCCCGGCTGCACATCCAGACTCAGGTCGTCGACGGCGGTGGCAGCACCGTAGCGCTTGGTGACGCCGTCGATGCGGACCGCACCGGTGGTGGCGGGTGCGTCGGGTGTCGCCGTCGACGTTCGGGTGGTGTCGGGCATGGAGCCTCCCCATTGAGATTCGCTTGTCGCGAGTCTGTCATAGGAAAGGCGCCAGGTATAGCGAAATCGGAAGTCTCTTGATCCGTTCGCAACTGTATCCGTTGCGAACTCTCAAAAAAGCGACCGATTAGCGCTGATCAGATGAGGAAGCCGCGCAGCAGCGCCTCGGAGCCGGCGAGGTGGTCGCGCATCGCCGCCTCTGCCGCATCCGGGCGCCCGGCGAGGATCGCGGTGACGATGCTCTCGTGCTGCTCGCCCGAGTGCTGGATGTTGCGCGGCATCAGCGGGAACGTATCGAGCCACACGTTGACATCGGCTCTGTTCTCCGCGACGAGCGCGACGAGCGACGGGATGCCCGCGGCCTCGGCGATCGCCAGATGGAGCAGCGTATCCAGGCGCCGGTATTCCTCCGGCCCGGCCGGCAGCGCCGCTTCATGTCGCGCCCACAGGTCGGCACGGGTCGAGGCGTCGAGCGATCGACTCGCCGCGGCGCGCACGGCCCCGGTCTCGAGCACGCGGCGCAGTCCGAGGACGTCGTCGATCTCCTCGGGCGTCACCGTCCCCGACGTGGTCGGGTGCGGCAGCGGGTCGGCGACGAACGTCCCCCCGTACCGCCCGCGCCGCGGCAGCAGGTAGCCGGTGTCCGCCAGTTCGCGGATCGCCTCGCGCACGGTGTCCCGGCTCACCCCGAACGACGCGGCGAGCTCGCGCTCCGGCGGCAGCGACTCCCCCGGAGCGACCACGCCGAGCCGGATCGTCTGCACGAGGCGGGCGACCGTGTCCTCGAGGGCGTTGCCGCGCCGCAGCGGTCGGTAGACCGCTTTGCGAACCTCGACGAGGTCGCCGTCGTGGGGGTGCTCGCTCATGCCTTCACCCTGTCACAGCGAGGTGAGGGTCGCTCACAGCGGGGTGACGTAGGCGTTCGTGATCCCGCCGTCGACGACGAAGGCGCTCGCGGTGATGAACGACGAGTCATCAGAGGCGAGGAAGGCCACGGCCGCCGCGAGTTCCGCGGGCTCGGCGAAGCGGCCCATCGGCACGTGGACGAGGCGCCGCTGCGCACGTTCCGGATCCTTGGCGAACAGCTCCTGCAGCAGCGGGGTGTTCACCGGTCCCGGGCACAGCGCGTTGACCCGCACCCCCTGACGCGCGAACTGCACCCCGAGCTCACGGGACATCGCCAGCACGCCGCCCTTCGACGCGGTGTAGCTGATCTGCGAGGTCGCCGATCCGAGCAGCGCGACGAACGACGCGGTGTTGATGATGGAGCCGCGCCCCGCAGGCACCATGTGGCGCAGCGCCGCACGGCTGCACAGGTACACGCTCTTGAGGTTCACGTCCTGCACCCGATCCCAGGCCGGGAGCTCGGTCGTCTCGATGGAGTCGTCGTCGGCCGGCGAGATGCCCGCGTTGTTGAAGGCGATGTCGATGCGGCCGAACTCCTCGGCGACGCCGTCGAACAGCGCGTCGACCTTGGCCTCGTCGGCGACGTCGACCGGACGGAACGCCCCGCCCACCGCGGCGGCCGCCGCCTCTCCGGTCGTCGGATCGACGTCGGCGATCACGACGAAGGCGCCCTCCGCGGCGAACCGCTGGGCGGTGGCGAACCCGATGCCGCTCGCGCCACCGGTGATGATGGCGACGCGGTCCTTCAGTCGCTGGGTCAGATCGATGCTCATGTGGGTTCTCCGTTCCGGGTGGGTGAGGGGACGACGCGATCAGGCTTCATCGGTCGCGAAGAAGACGTTCTTGGTCTCGGTGAAGTGCTCGGCGGCGTCGGGGCCGAGCTCGCGCCCCAGGCCCGACGCCTTCATGCCGCCGAACGGCGTGGAGTACCGCACCGAGGAGTGGGAGTTCACCGACAGCACGCCGCTGCGCACACCCCGTGCCACGCGCACACCGCGCCCCAGGCTCTCGGTCCACACGGAGCCGGCGAGCCCGTAGGCGGTGTCGTTGGCCAGACGGATGGCGTCGGCCTCATCCTCGAACGGCATCACCGCGACGACGGGCCCGAACACCTCCTGCTGGGCGATGCGGTCGGCGGGGTCGGCGAGCACGACGGCCGGAGCGAACCAGAACCCGTCCCCGTCCGGCGCGCTTCCCCGGAACGCGATGTCGGCGCCGTCGAGGAAAGAGGCGACGGTGTCGCGGTGCCCTGCCGAGATGAGCGGCCCCATGTCGGTGTCCTCCCGCGCGGGGTCGCCCACGCGCCAGGCGGCCACGGCCGGTTCGAGCAGTTCGAGGAAGCGGTCGTACACCGAGCGCTGCACGAGCAGGCGACTGCGGGCGCAGCAGTCCTGGCCTGCGTTGTCGAACACCGAGCCGGGGACCCCCGCCGCCGCGCGTTCGAGGTCGGCATCGGCGAAGACGATGTTGGCGCTCTTGCCGCCGAGCTCGAGAGTGACCGGCTTGAGCGCTCTCGCACAGCCGGCCGCGACCTCGATGCCGACCTCGGTCGAGCCGGTGAAGACCACCTTGCGCACGTCGGGGTGCTCGACCAGACGCTGACCGACGACCGAGCCCGAGCCCGTGACGACCTCGAACAGCCCTTCCGGGAGTCCGGCCTCGAGCGCGAGCTCACCGAGGCGGATCGCAGTGAGCGGGGTCAGTTCGGCGGGCTTCAGCACCACGGCGTTGCCCGCGGCGAGCGCCGGCGCGAACGCCCAGGAGGCGATCGTCATGGGGAAGTTCCAGGGCACGATGACGCCGACGACGCCGTAGGGGTCGTGGAAGGTGACATCGAGCCCGCCGGCCACCGGGATCTGTCGTCCGGACAGCCGCTCCGGGTCGGCGGAATAGTAGTTGAGCACCTGGGCGACGTGCCCGGCCTCCCACCGTGCGGAGCCGATCGGATGCCCGGAGTTGAGCACCTCCAGCTGGGCCAGCTCCTCGACCGCGCCCTCGACCGCTCGGGCGAACGCCCGAAGCGCGTCGGCTCTGGCGATCGGAGCCAGTGCCGCCCACCGGCGCTGGGCGGAGACCGCACGGGCGATCGCCGCATCGGTCTCTCCGACATCCGCGCGTGCGACGTCGCGGATCGCGGCTCCGGTCGACGGGTTGATGACTGTGAACGCACTCATCGGGCGTCCTCCTTCCGCTGCGCGGCGAACGCACGCGCCTGTGAGACGAGATCTGCGAAGAGACGCCGGTCTTCGGCGTTCTCCTCCGGATGCCATTGGATGCCGACGATGCGGCCGGCCGAGGTGTCGACGAACGCCTGCACGAGTCCATCGTCGGAGCGGGCGGCCGCGACCAGCCCCTCCCCGAGTCGATCGATGCCCTGATGGTGGTAGCTGTGCACCCGCACATCTCCCGCGCCGAGCACCTCGGCGAGCGCGGTCTCGTCCGAGACCTCGATGTCGTTCTCGGCGAACACGCCTCCGCCGAGGCGGTACCGTTCGGTGCCGAGCGACTCGGGGAGGTGCTGCTGGAGAGTGCCGCCGCGCGCCACGTTGACCAGCTGCAGTCCCCGGCAGATCGCGAGCACCGGGATGCGCCGCCGCTCCGCCGCCCGGAACAGCGCCAGCTCCCACGCGTCACGGTCGACACGGGCGGGGTCGGTCAGCGGATGCCGCTGCGCACCGTAGAGCTCGGGCGCGACATCGGCCCCGCCGGAGAGGATCAGTCCGTCCATCCCGGCGATCGCCGCATCCGCCGATTCCGGGTCCTGCGGGGGCAGCAGCAGCGCGATGCCGCCGGACGCCGTCACACCGGTCAGGTACTGCTCGGGCAGGAATGCCGCCCGCACATCCCACACCCCCTGCTGCGCCCGCTCCAGGTAGGTCGTGACCCCGATCAGGGGTGCCGGGTCAGAGCCGCTCGAAACCACGGACGCGCTCCCAGTCGGTCACGGCGGCATCGTAGGCTTCCAGCTCGATGCGCGCCTGGTTCAGATAGTGGTCCACGACGTCATCGCCGAAGGCCTCCCTGGCGATGGTCGACGCGCTGAACAGCTGTGCGGCCTCGCGCAAGGTCGTCGGCAGGTGGTCGACGCCCGCCTCGTAGGCGTTGCCCTCGAACCGCTCGGGCAGGGCCAACTCGTTCTCGATGCCGTACAGGCCACCGGCGATGATCGCCGAGATGCCCATGTACGGGTTCACGTCGCCGCCGGGCACCCGGTTCTCGACCCGCAGCCCCGATCCGCTGCCGATCACGCGCAGCGCACAGGTGCGGTTGTCGATGCCCCAGGCCACGCCGGTCGGGGCGAAGCTGCCCTTCGCGAAGCGCTTGTACGAGTTGATGTTGGGCGCATACAGCAGCGTGAACTCGCGCAGGGTGGCGAGGATGCCGGCGATCCAGTGCTCCATGACGGGACTGAAGCCGTGCGCACCGTCGCCGGCCATCACCGGCGTCCCGTCGTCGGCGCGCAGGGAGAGGTGGATGTGGCAGCTGTTGCCCTCGCGCTCGTTGAACTTCGCCATGAACGTGAGCGACTGCCCGTGCTGCGCGGCGATCTCCTTCGCGCCGTTCTTGTAGATCACGTGCTGATCGGCCGTCTCGCGCACCTCGGCGTAGCGGAACGCGATCTCCTGCTGCCCGAGGTTGCACTCGCCCTTCACGCCTTCGCAGTAGAGACCCGCTCCGTCCATGCCGAGGCGGATGTCGCGCAGCAGCGGTTCCATGCGGGTCGAGGCCTGCAGGTTGTAGTCGACGTTGTAGTCGGTGGCCGGTGTCAGCCCCTCGTACTTGCGCGCCCAGGCGTCGCGGTAGGTGTTCTCGAACACGATGAATTCGAGCTCGGTGCCGGAGAAGGCCGTCCATCCGCGCTCTGCGAGCCGGTCGCGCTGCCGGTCGAGGATCGCCCGCGGCGAGGGACCGACGGGCTCGCCGTTCTGCCAGACCAGGTCGGCCATGATCAGCACGCTGCCCTCGAGCCACGGCATCCGCCGCAGGGTCGCGACATCGGGGCGCAGCACCATGTCGCCGTACCCGCGGTTCCACCCCGACATCGCGTAGCCGTCGACCGTGTTCATGTCGACGTCGACGGACAGCAGGTAGTCGCAGGCCTCGGCGCCGTGATGAAGGATGTCCTCCTGGAACAGCCGCGCGGAGACGCGCTTTCCGACCAGCCGACCCTGCGCATCGGCGAAGGCCACGATCACCGTGTCGATCTCACCGGCGGCGATGCCGGCATCCAGCTGCTCGATGCTGAGGTTTCCCGACATCTTCTCGCTCCCGTCGTCGTGGTGAAGCGATCGACCGACCGGCTTCGCCATCAGAGTAGATCACTGTCGCGTTTAAAGGTAGACGAAACCACCATTGACTGCCACAATCATCCGCAAGGTGCACCCGGCGCCTGTGTGCATGCGAACGGAGAGCGGATGTCTGAGCAGAGCAATAAATCCCGCAAGGTCGCTGGGGCGACCTATACACGTGCCGGGAGCGAGTACTTCGAGAAACGGACGCTGAAGAGATCCGCCGGCGTCTGGGGCCTGTGGGGCCTCGCGGTCGCTGCCGTCATCTCCGGCGACTTCTCCGGCTGGAACTTCGGCATCGACTTCGCGGGCTTCGGCGGGATGCTGATCGCCTTCGCGATCCTCGTGCTCATGTACTACGGCATGATCTTCGCGATCGGCGAGATGGCCGCGATGATGCCGCACACCGGTGGCGCGTACTCCTTCGCACGATCGGCGATGGGACCGTGGGGTGGTCTCGTGACCGGGGCTGCCGAGACGATCGAGTACGTCGCCACCACGGCGGTGATCGTCTACTTCTCGGCGTCGTATGCGAACGGCATCACCAGTGAGCTGCTCGGCCTCGAGCTGCCGGGGTGGGCCTGGTACCTCATCCTCTACATCGTCTTCATCGCTCTGAACTCCGCGGGTGCGGCGATCTCCTTCCGCTTCGCGATCGTCGTCTCGATCATCTCGATCGGCATCATCCTGGTCTTCTCCGCGATGGCGGTCTTCTCCGGCGCCTTCAGCTGGGACGCACTGTGGGACATCGCTCCCGACCCCGGCCAGACGGAGTTCCTGCCGCACGGCGTGCTGCCGATCCTGTTCGCTCTCCCGTTCGCGATGTGGTTCTTCCTCGGTATCGAAGAGCTGCCGCTGGCCGCCGAGGAGTCGCACAACCCGACCCGCGACATCCCGAAGGCCGGATTCTGGGCTCGCGGCACGCTCATCGTCACGGGTCTGCTCGTGCTGTTCCTGAACACCGGCGTGATCGGCGCCGAGGCCACCGGCACTGCGGGCGAGCCGCTGCTCGACGGCTTCCGCGCGATCGTGGGCGATCAGCTCGCCGCCGTGCTCGCCCTCTTCGCCCTCATCGGACTGCTCGCCTCGCTGCAGGGGATCATGTTCGCCTACGGCCGCAACATGTACTCGCTGTCGCGCGCCGGCTACTACCCGCGCTTCCTGTCACTGACCGGCAAGCGCCAGACCCCGTGGGTCGCCCTCGTCGTGGGTGCGGCGATCGGCTTCGTCGCCCTCATCGTGCTCGACGTCCTCGCAGCCGTCGACGCCGAGGGTGCGGGTTCCGTCGCCGGTGCGATCGTGCTGAACATCGCCGTGTGGGGAGCCGTACTGGCCTACGGCCTCCAGCTGGTCTCGTTCATGATCCTGCGCAAGAAGTACCCGAACGTCGACCGTCCGTACCGCAGCCCGTGGGGCATCCCCGGTGCCGCGGTCGCGCTGGTGATCGCCGCGCTGATCTTCGTCGGGTTCCTGCTCAACCCCACGTTCGGCCCGGCGATCGTCGCGATCGCGATCGTCTACGTCGTGATCCTGCTCGGGTTCGGACTCTTCTTCCGACACCGCCTGGTGCTCTCCCCCGAGGAGGAGTACGCGATCTCGGGCGGCACCCACGGCGACCCACAGGCCGAGGGCTACGACGCCATGGAGGGCGAGGTCTTCGACGACAGCGGCAGGTGAATCACCGCGCAGCGCCTCGACGACTCGGTCGGGGCGCTGTGTCGTGCCCGGCTCGGAACGCCCTACTTGCGGTCGAAGTCGAAGGCCTTGAGGAGTTCGACGACGGCCTTGTCGCGCTCCTCGCCGCCCTCGTCGAACATGTGGGTGACGTGTGTGCGGAGGTGGTTCTCCAGCAGCAGGCGGTTCAACGACTCCAGCGAGCGCTGGATGGCGCGGGACTGCGTGATGATGTCCATGCAGTACTCCTCGTTCTCGATCATCCGCGCGACGCCGCGCATCTGGCCCTCGAGGATGCTGGTGCGGTGCAGAGCACGCTTCTTGATGTCTTCGATCACCCCTTGAGGGTACTCGTCCGTCGAGGCGGACGGCTGTCTGAGCACCGAGACACCGCACCCGCGCCGTCGGCACCGCGACGACGACGGCGTGAAAGGATGACGTCATGCCGCGAACACCGATGGCGATGCTGTCCCCCTCCGACCAGGAGCGCCTGCGCGCGCTCCGAAGAATGAAGGCCGTCGCCCTCGGAGCTCTGGTGTTCATGGCCGTCGTCTTCGTGTTCGCCTTCGCGTTCCAGCAGCGGTTCGAGGGGCTCGCCTATGTGCGCGCTGCGGCCGAGGGCGGCATGGTGGGTGCGCTCGCGGACTGGTTCGCCGTCACCGCACTGTTCCGCCGTCCGCTCGGCCTCCCGATCCCGCACACCGCGATCATCCCCAACCGCAAAGACGAGATCGGCCGCACGCTCGGCGAGTTCGTGGAGACGAACTTCCTCGCCGCCGACGTGGTGCGCACCAAGTTGTCGAGCACGCGGATCGCGCTCCGCGCGGGCGAATGGCTGCGCGAGGCCCCGCACGCCGAGCGAGTGGGCGCCGAGGGCGCGACCATCGCCACGGCCGTGCTCAACGCGCTGAGCGATGACGATGTGCGAGACCTCATCACCGACCTTGCCCGTGAGCACCTGGTCGACCCCGAGTGGGGTCCGCCCGCGGGAGCCTGGCTCGAGAAGATCGTCGAGGCCGACGCCCATCACGGCGCCGTCGACCTGGCCGCCGACAGCATCGCGCGCTGGCTCGACGCGAATGCCGAATCGTTCAGCGGACTCGTCTCCCGTCGCCTGCCAGGGTGGGTGCCGAAGCTGGCTCATCGCTTCGTCGACGACACGGTCTACCACGAGGCCGTCAAGTTCGTGCATGCCGTGCAGGCCGACCCGCATCACCCGGCCCGCATCGCCGTCGACGGGTATCTGGCGCGTCTGGCGGACAGTCTGCAGAACGACCCGGCGACCCGCGCGAAGCTCGAGAACGCCAAGGCCTCGCTCTTCGACAGCCCGCGTGTGGGCGCCCTGGCCGCCGAGGCGTGGAACACCGCGAAGAACGGTCTGCTCACCGCCCTCGCCGATCCGGAGAGCGGTCTGCGCCGCCGCGCGGTGCAGGCCCTGCAGGAGGTCGGAGAACGCCTCACGACCGACACCGCGCTGCAGCACCGCGTCGACACCTGGGTGTCGGACGCGGCTGTATTCCTCGTCGACCGCTACCGGCACGACATCGCCTCGATCATCACCGACACCGTCGAGCGCTGGGACCCGGCCGAGACGACCGAGAAGATCGAGCTGATGGTCGGCCGCGACCTGCAGTACATCCGACTGAACGGCACGTTCGTCGGCGCGCTGGCAGGTCTCGTCATCTTCTCCATCGCCCACGCCCTGATCCCCGGAGTCTGATCATGAGCCCCCACACCGCACAGCTCAGCAACGACCCGCTCTGGCCGCGTGCCGGATCCTGGCCCGCATTCGACGGCACCGCCGACGCCGTCGTGCTCGGAGTGCCGACCTGGCGCACCTCGCTGTCACCGACGGGAGCGCACGCGACGCCGGCCGCGATCCGCGAGGCCCTCCCCCGCTACGGGACGACGCTGATGGGTCCGCCCGCGATCGAGCTCGACGAGGTGCTGCGCATCGCCGACGCCGGTGATGTCGCCGACCCCGACGGTTCCGCCGGCGAGGCGCGGGTCATCTCCCGCGTGCGCGAACTCGCCGCGGCCGCGAAGCTCGTCATCGCGCTCGGCGGCGACAACTCGCTCACCTATCCGACGGCGCTCGGGGCCGAGGCCACCGGACTGATCACGTTCGACGCGCACTTCGACCTGCGCGACGGCGTCTCCAACGGCACGCCGGTGCGGCGCCTCGTGGAAGACATCCCCGCCGCGTCGCCGGTCGACACCACCCGGATCGACCCGACACGGATCGTGCAGATCGGCATCGCCGACTTCGCGAACTCCGCCGCCTACGCCCGGCGCGCAGCCGACTGGGGCATTCGCGTGATCACCCTCGACGAGCTCCGCCGCCGCGGCATCGACGACGTGATCGCTGAGGCCCTGGACGTCGCAGGAGCAGGAGCCGATCCGCGGATCCACCTCGACATCGACGTCGACGTGTGCGACCGCTCGGTGGCGCCCGGCTGCCCCGCGAGCGTTCCCGGCGGACTGCAGGCCTGGGAGCT
Organism: Microbacterium sp. Root1433D1; assembly: GCF_001426835.1. Lineage (NCBI taxonomy): Bacteria > Bacillati > Actinomycetota > Actinomycetes > Micrococcales > Microbacteriaceae > Microbacterium > Microbacterium sp. Root1433D1. The sequence goes on from NZ_LMFN01000001.1 coordinate 363,624, forward strand.
TCGGGCGCTCGCGCGTGCCGTGGCCTCGGACTCCCGTGTGGTGAGTGCCGACCTCGCCGAGGTCGATGCGACCGCCGACGCCGACGATGCCCGCACCGTGCGCCTGGCGGCGCTGTGCGTGTTGGAGCTGCTCGCCGGCCTCGCGTCGCGTCGCTGACTCCGGAGTGCGCCCGCCACCGTCTCGGGGCGGGCGCACTCCGGTCAGGCTCCGGCGATCAGCCTCTCGACGAACCAGAACAGCCCGACGGCAGCGACGACCGCGGCGATCCAGAATCCCGCCGAGGGCAGCCGCCGCCGCAGCAGCACGAACAGCGGGAACACCACCGCGATCACCAGAAGCTGCGCCAGCTCGATGCCCACGTTGAAGACGAGGAGCGCCCCGAGCAGATCCCACGAGAACGGCTCGTCGATTCCCAGCGCTCCGGCGAAGCCCACGCCGTGCATCAGCCCGAAGGCGAAGACCACGCCGATACGCAGCAGATCCCCTCGGGTGAAGCCGTCGACCACCGCTGCGGATGCCGGCGCCGCGAGGATCCGCTCACGCACAGCGACAGCGTTCCCGCCGCCCCCGACGAGCGGCTGCTCGTCGAGAGGACCCTGGGGCTTCCCGGAAAGAGGCCGAAGCGTCCCGTCCGCCCCCATCGCATCCGTCCGCCTGGCACGCCGGAACCGTCGCATCTCCCAGAGCGCGACGACGGCGATCGACAGGGCGATGGCCGGCTCCACGATCCACGCGGGAATGCTCACCACCCCGAGGGCGGCGAGGATGAAGGTCGCCGAGTGCGCGACCGTGAACGCCGTCGCCGCCAGCACGATGTCCCTGAGCCGGCGAGATCCGATGATCAGCGCCAGCAGGAACAGCAGGTGGTCGGGGCCGAGCAGCAGATGCTCTGCCCCCAGCACGAGGAACTCACCCATCCGAGAGCCCCAGTCGGTCGTGGTGACCATCGAGGGGTTCGTGTCGGTGTCGAGACTGGCCACACCCGCACCCGAACGCACGTCGTAGTCGACGATCGTCGTCGTCATGCCCCCGGGAGCCGTTCCGGGGAAGAGCTCGGTCGTGATCCGATACGGCACGGGCATCGCCTCGACCTGCGCCGTGCAGTCGGCTTCGATCACCAGGCGCGCATGCGGCACGCCGTCCCGGATGACGATCTCGTAGGGCGCCACCACGGCGTTGGGGCACGCCTGCGACGGCTCCCCGTCCTGGGCCACGCTCACCGAGAACCGAGGCAGCACGTATCCCTCGACGGAGTCGGCGTGATCGTCGAGCACCGCGGGCGTGAGCTTCTCCGGATCCCGGCCGCTCGCCTGCACGTCGGCGTAGGCCTCCTGCTCGAAGGCCGTGTCGCCCATCGCCCGCGCTCCGTCGGTGGCGAGCAGGACGTACTCGATGTCGAGCACGGTGCGCACGACGCCGCGCTCGGGTTCGGACACATCGGCGAAGACCGTCGCCGCATAGCTGTGCGCCGCGGCCGGGGCCGCCGTCAGCATCACGCTGACGGCGACCCCGGTGAGGGCGACGACTCCGGCGACCAGGGTGCGGATCGCCGGTCGGGGGCGCTGGCGCGCACCCGGATGCCGACGCCCCGTGCTCATTCCTGTCCCTCCGGGCGGCGGAGCATCCGCCGGCGGAGCAGAACGCCGCCTCCGGCGAGCAGCAGCAGTCCGGCGAAGGCGAGCATCGTCGGGGCCGGGCCACCGGTCGCCGCCAGCGGATCGGACTGTCCACCGGCGGAACCGCCGCCCTGGTTCGCGCCGCCTCCGGTGTTGCCGCCACCGGGGTTACCGCCGGGGGTGCCACCGGGGTTGCCGCCGGGGGTGCCGCCGTCAGAGCCGGCCGTCGAGGTCACGGTGAACGTGACCTGGTTCTGCCGGGCGGCCGCGTCGGTCGCGATGTACTTCAGGGTGTAGGTGCCGGTCGCGGTCGGGGTGAACGTGTATCCGTCTCCGGCAGCCGCGGCGAGTGCCCGCAGGCCGGACGCCGGGTCGTCGACGGGCACCGGGGCACCCGACGGGTCGGTCACCTCGAGCATCGTGCTCACGCGCCCCGAGTTGTCCACGGCCTCGGCACGCGGGGCGGTGTAGGCGGTTCCGACTGTGGCCTCACCCGCGGGTTCCGGGGCGACGCGCACGAGCGGCGGCATGGTGTCGAGTACGGTGAGCTCCCGCGTCGCCACCCGGTACACGTCCTTATCGGAGAGCGGAGCGCTGTAGACCTCGACTCCGGCGATCCGCCCGTCCATGGTGGCGTCGTCGAGCGCGCCCGACGTGTTCGCGTCGCCGCCGATCACCATGTAGCGCGCATCGGCCGCGCTGGGCTTGACGGAGAACGACACCCCTTCGGACTCGGCCTTTCGGACGCCGTCGACGTACAGCCGTGCATCCTGACCGTCATACCAGGCGGTCACGTGGTACCACTGGCCGTACTTCAGGCTGACCGCCGGACGAGGCGAAGCGTACCAGAACTGCAGCTCGTACGTCGTCGCGCTGGTGCCGACGGCCTCGAGACCGATGCCGCCGCTCTGCATGCCGCCGAACACGTCGACGTATCCGCCGGCGATCGCGTCGAGACGGAAGGTCGCATCGAGGGTGAAGCCGTCCTGCAGCGCTGCATACTCCGCGTCCGTCCACTTCGGAGTGCGGATGCCGGTGGCAGCCCCCTCCGCGCCGATCACGACATCGGATCCGACGGCGGGATCGTTCTCGATCCGGGCATCGGCGCCTGCGGTGAGCGGACGCGCGGCCGGAGAGGAGTCGCTCGCCGTGCCGCCCGCGAAGCCGACATCCAGGAGATCAGCCGTGGGCAGGGCAGCGCGGAGGTCGTCGAAGGTCAGGCTGCTGGGGTCGAAGGGCCCCTCACCGCCGCTGCCCTCGGTGCTCGTGAACCGGGCCGTCAACGCCGACCCCTCCTTGCCCCAGGCGTTGATGGGGGTGACCCGCACCTCGTACTCCTTTCCGGGGAGCAGGTTCCACACCTCGTGCCTGCGGTCGGCAGGCATCGGCAGGTTGTAGAAGCCCGACCACTGCAGGAAGGAGTTGACCTCCTCGCCGGTGGCCACGTCGACCGTCGAGTAGCGGTACTTGTGCACGATGTCGCCGACGGAGTTCGGCGCGGGGACGGCCTGCGGGAACGAGACCATCGCCTTCGCGCTCGCGATGTCGCCCACGGTCACGGCCGCACCCTCCGGCCAGACCGGCCCCGCGGACTGGCTCGCTCGGTAGGTGTCGTTGAACGGGAACCGCTCGTCGTAGCTCTTGGTCTCATCCACGGAGTCAGCCACGTCCCAGGTCCACGTCTGGTCGATCCACTGATCGGCGAGCAGATCGTAGTTCTTGATGGTGACGGTGGAGCCGGTGATCTCGACGATGGCCGTCTGGCGGTTGTTGCCCGCGTCATCCGGCGTGGTGTCGTTGCCGCGGCTGGTCGGGCTCGAGTTCACGACGCCGGACTCGAACTCGTAGTACGCCAGCGGCGGCGCGTTCACGGTGGTGAATCCCTGAGTGGACCGCTCGCCGCTCCGGTTCTCCTGGCCCTGCCAGATCGAGGTCGGGATGTTCTGCGGCGTGTGGATGTGACCACCCCAGACGACAGCCTGCGGGAAGTCATCGAACACGGACTGGAAGCCGTCGCCGCAGCCGCTGGAGAGACCGGTGCCGTACCACTCGTTCGAGACGTAGTGGGTGCACTGGAGCGGGTGGTGCACCAGCACCATGACGGGCTTGTTCGGGTCCTCGGCCGTGGCGGCCGCCAGCCTCTGCTGCAGCCAGGACTGGGCATAGGCGTAGTTGCCGCCGCTCGCTCCCGAGGGCTTGCCCGTGTCGGGGTCGATGGTGCCGCTGCCCGGCGACACCGTGATGACGTGGTATCCGTTCACGGTGTAGTCGGCGTTCGGCTTCTGACCGCCCGTCGCCTGCGTGAACAGGTCGTACGACGAGATGCCCGAGACATCGTGGTTTCCGAGCGACGCGATCGCCGGGATGCCGAGGCCTGCCTTCGAATCCATCGTCTGCTTGAGGCCGGCGAACTCGCCCGGCGTCGCACTGTTGGTGAGGTCGCCGACGAACAGGGCGGTCTGCACGTTCTCCTGCGCCCAGAAGTCGTAGGCCTCGGCGAGCTCGTCCCAATTGACGTGGATGTCACCGATCGCCGCGAAGCGCACGTCCGGTCCTCCGGCCTCGACCGCCGGCGCCGCCGCGACGCTCGGAGCCGCGGCCACGGCCGCATCCGGCGCACCGGTCACGGTGATCGTGCGGGTCTCCTCGCTCACACCGCCCGCGGCATCGCTGATCGAGTAGGCGACGACGTACTCGCCGGGGATCGTCGGGGTGAATCGATACCCGCCGGACTCTTCCGGCATCACCATCGTGACGACACCGGAAGGGTCTTTCACCGTGACGACGAGCTCGCTCGCGGAGCCGTCGACGTCGACCGCCGCGGCCGGCGGGAGCACGATCGCGCGCCCGACCTGACCGCTCGTCGGCGCCTCGCCGTCGAGACGGATGATGGTGCCGCCGGTCTCGGTGGAGCCAGGAGCCTCGCTGTCGGACACGGCGAGAGCCGACCGGTCGGAGGCGGCGACAGCCGGTGCAGTGAAGTTGGGTGCGGCGAAGGCCGGTGCCGCCGTCAGAGCGGGCGCTGCGATGCAGGCGGCGACGGCGACCAGCGATGCGGGGCGCAGGAGCCGGGTGAATCCACGGCGGGAGAGGGTCGGATCGGGGGCGGGCGGTTTACGACGAGACACGGAGCATCCTCTGTGAGAAGAGAAGAAATCGGACCCACCCAATCGACCGCCGCGAGATGTCCGGTGGGTGAACTCCGACCGACCTGCGCGTGTCATCGTGCGCCCGCACGCGGATCCGGGCGACCCGGTGCGCACAGTGGGCGCGTGCCGTCAGCCCGGACTTCAGTCCTCGCCCGGAAGCGCGGCGGCGCCGAAGGCCTGCGCCTCGAACGAGATCGTGTGCGGGACGTAGCGGTCCTCGGCGCATTCGACGGGGCGGCCGTTCGATGCGAAGGTCTCCCGTCGCACCTGCAGGAGCGGACTGGACCTGCGCACCCCGAGCAGACGCGCATCCTCGGTGGCTGCGGCCACCGCCTCGATCCGGTGGTTCCCCGACGACACCAGGATTCCGGCATCCGCGAGCACCCGTGTCGTGGAGACGACATCGTCGGGGACGCCGGTCACATGCGGCACCACCCAGGGCGCCCAGGTCGAGCGCTCCACCATCACGGCACGCTTGTCGAGGGTCCGGACCCGGGTGAAGGTCAGGACGTCGGCATCCGTCCGAATAGCCAGCAGACGCGCCTCCCGCGCCGTCGCCTTCCTCGTCGCGCGTGCCACGATGAGACCGCCGGGTGTGCGCCCGCGACCGCGGGCCCACTGCGTGAACGACCGCATCCGGTCGAATCCCTGCGGCTGGCTGGGCTGCACGAACCATCCGGAGCCCCGGTGCGACTCGACCAGGCCTTGCCGCGCCAGGGTGGCGAGCACGGTGCGGATCGTGCGTCGAGAGACGCCGTGGAGGGCGGCCAACTCCATCTCGCTGGGAAGTCCTGCTCCCCCGGCGTAGGTTCCGTCGAGGATCTGCCCGCGCAGACGGGCCAGCACCTCACTCATCGGAACGCATGCGAGCGCATCACGGCGTTGTCGAGCGGAACGCTCCCGGGTTGCGACGGCACAGCTCACTCTAACGCCCGTGCGCCGTCACGCAGGAGATGACTGAAGCCCCCGGGCATGTGCCTGGGGGCTTCAGTGTTCGGTGGACCTAAGGGGATTCGAACCCCTGACCTCCTCGATGCGAACGAGGCGCGCTACCAACTGCGCCATAGGCCCGTGAACGACATCTACGCTATCACGACGGAGAAGCTGTTCGTGCCGCGGACGGTCATCCGGCGGCGCGGCGCGAGAGCATCTCGCGCACGTGCGCTTCGATCTCGGCGTCGTCGACGAAGCCCATCCGCGCATACGGCGATGAGGCCGCAGGCAGGGCCACCGGGGCCTCGGGCGCCATCTGCTCGGCACGCTCGCGCAGAGCAGCGACCCTGGCTGCCTTGCGACGCTGCTCCTGCGCCTCCAGCTGGGCCTGCGCGGCCTGCGCGCGGGATCCCGCCACCGAGACCAGGGGCTCCGGCAGCGGCCGCGGCGTCCACGTCGCCCGTCCCTGATCGTGCAGCTCCGGCGCGACGCGAGGAGCGGCGGGAGCGGAGACGACGTGCGTTGCTCGCGCGACCCGGCCGGCGACGGCGGCCATGCGCTGCAGCGCGACACCGGCGACGACGATCGCGGCACCGCCGAGCCAGAGCAGCAGCGCGCTTCCCGCGGCCAGCAGCTGCCAGACACCGAGGCCGGCGAGCACGAGCCCGACGAGGAGAGTGCTGGTCGCCGCGACCCGCACACGTCGACGCGCGCGCGCACGACGGATCACGGGATCGGCTCGGGTGGCGGCGAGTTCTTCACGGAGCGCCTCGAGCTCGGCGGCCTCGCGTTCGGACTGCACGCGCTTGGCCAGCTTCTGCTGCGCGAGCGCGGTGCGCGCATTCAACTCGAAGCGCACCTCACCGGGGGTCTCGCTCGTCTCGGCGAGCACGCGCAGGGCTTGGTTCAGCCGCACGGCGTTGCGTTCGGCGGCGTTGTACTGGAAGCGGCCCCGCCACGAAGGCAGAAGATAGAGCATCCAGAGCAGCACGGAGACGAGTACGATCACTCCCCCGCTCAGCACCGGCCCATCCATACCGTCCACGCTAAGGGTTGCGAGCGGGCAGCGCCGTACACACGGGCGCGTGTCGCGGCGAGTCCGTGCGGATCCGCCGCCGGAGCACCCGTTTCAGTGCGAGATGCGGTCCGAGGGCGGCACCGTCGCAGCATCGGGCGGCACCTGGCCGCTGAGCCAGCGCGCGAGCACGCCCTGGGGCACGTCTTCCCTGGTCAGAGCGAACGCGTAGTGGTCGCGCCAGTCGCCGTCGATGTGGATGTAGCGACGACGCAGTCCCTCGTAGCGGAACCCCAACTTCTGGACGATGCGCAGACTCGCGTCGTTCTCCGGGCGGATGCAGATCTCCATCCGGTGGAGCCCGTACTCGGTGAAGCACGCGTCGGTGGCCATCGCGACCGCCGTCGGGGTGATTCCCCGACCGGCGAACCGCTCGCTCACCCAGTACCCGATCGTGGCCGAGCACAGGGACCCGCGCGAGACTCCCCACACGTTGAGCTGCCCTGCGATCTCGCCGTCGTACTCCATGACGAACGGGTAGCCCGAGCCGTCGCGATACTGCTGGAGCAGCCGTCGGATGCTGAGCCTCATGTCGAACGACACCGAGCCGTACGGGACCGTCGCCTCCCACGGCTGGAGCCACGACCTGTTGGCGAGCAGCTCATGCTGCAGCGGTCTCGCATCCTTGGCACGGACGAGCCGCAGTTCTATGGGTCCGTGTCGCATTCCTGCCGCCAGATCCATGCCGCACCGACGCCCGCAGAGTCGCCTAGAGGCGTTCCGCGAACTCCTTGAGCCAGGGGCGCAGCTCGGGACCGAGGTCGTCCCGGTCTGCCGCGAGCTGCACGATCGCCTTGATGTAGTCGACGCGGTCGCCCGTGTCGTAGCGGCGTCCGCCGAAGATGACGCCGACGACGCCGGGGCCGTCGGGATCGGTCGCGAGCACCTGCAGCGCGTCGGTGAGCTGGATCTCGCCGCCCTTGCCAGGCTCGGTGTGCTCGAGGATGTCGAACACCGAGGCCGGAAGCACGTAGCGGCCGATGACGGCCAGGTTCGACGGTGCGTCTTCCTGGGCGGGCTTCTCGACGAGTCCGGTGACGCGGACGGCGTCGGATCCTTCGAGCGGCTCGACCGCGGCTGCACCGTACATGTGGATGTTGGCGGGGTCGACCTCCATGAGCGCGATCACGGCGGCGCCGGAGCGCTCGTGCTCGGCGATCATGTCGGTCAGCAGCGCGTCGCGCTCGTCGATGAGGTCGTCTCCGAGGAGCACGGCGAAGGAGCTGTCGCCGACGTGGGTGCGTGCACGAAGGACCGCGTGCCCGAGCCCCTTCGGTTCTCCCTGGCGGACGAAGTGGATGTCGGCGAGGTCGCTCGACTTCATCACACGCTCGAGACGCCCGGTGTCGCCCTTCTCCATGAGCCTGACCTCGAGCTCCGGCACGGAGTCGAAGTGGTTGGAGATGGCGTTCTTGTTGCGGCCGATGATGACGAGGATGTCGTCGATGCCGGCATTGGCCGCCTCTTCGACGACGTATTGGATCGCCGGCTTGTCGACGACGGGGAGCATCTCTTTCGGCATCGCCTTCGTCGCAGGGAGGAATCTCGTACCCAGGCCTGCTGCGGGAATGACGGCTTTGATCTTGTGGTCAGCCATCTTGCCAGCCTAGTGGTGAGCGCCGACGTAGACTCGGAGCCATGTCGAACGACGTCGAACATGCGAAGCGCGCACTCCGCGCCGAACTCCGCGAACGACGCCAGCTCCTCTCCGACACGCAGCGCGAAGCCGCGGCCACGGCCATCGGCGAACGCCTCGACGCCCTGGTCGACGAGCTCGGCGCCCGATCCATCTCGTGCTTCCTCTCCACCACCACCGAGCCGGGCACCCGCGAGTTCGTGACCAGGGCCGTGCGCCGCGGCATCCGCGTGCTCCTGCCCGTCACCCGCGCCGACGGGCTGCTGGACTGGGCTGTCGCCACCGATGACGACGAGGTCACCGAGGGACTCTTCGGCCTGCCCGAGCCCACCGGCGAGGTGCTGGGCCCGATCGCGGTGAACGACGTGGACCTGATGATCGTCCCCGCCGCGGCGGTCGATCGCACCGGCATGCGCATGGGGTGGGGACGCGGCTACTTCGACAAGACGATCGGCTCGATGGAGAAGTGCCCTCCCGTCTACGCCGTGATCTATGATTCCGAGGTACTCGACGAACTTCCGCGAGAGGTGCACGACCAGCCGGTGAACGGCGTCGTCACCCCGTCGCAGACCCTCACCCTGTCGCCACGCCGGCGCTGATCGCAAGGACCCCCATGCCCACCTACGCCTATGCCTGCACCGCGTGCGGACACACTTTCGACGCCGTGCAGAGCTTCGCCGACGACGCTCTCACCGTGTGCCCCGAGTGCGGTGGCGCGCTGCGCAAGCAGTACGGCTCGATCGGTGTGACCTTCAACGGCTCCGGCTTCTATCGCACGGACTCGCGCGCGAAATCCGGGGCTTCGAAGGATGGTTCGGCATCATCGAAGACGGAATCGACGACGAGCGCCAAACCGGCGGCTGCGTCGACTCCGGCCTCTTCCTGAGGCCCCGATCTGTTGGGGGATCCCATGCTCAAAGGTTTCAAGGACTTCCTGCTGCGCGGCAACGTCATCGACCTGGCCGTCGCTGTCGTCATCGGCACCGCATTCACCGCGATCGTCACGGCTGTCGTCAACAGCATCATCAATCCGCTCATCGCGCTCTTCCTGAAGGCGGATGCGACAGGCCAGTTCGGCATCCAGGTCCCGAACATCTACGGAGAGATGGTGACGTTCCCGATCGGCGACCTGATCTCGGCGATCATCAGCTTCCTCGCCGTCGCCGCCGTCGTCTACTTCGTCTTCGTGCTGCCGATGAACACCTTCAAGGCCCGTGTCGAGGCTCGCAAGGGCACGCCGGCCGAGGAGCCCGAGGAGGAGCCGGCCGCATCGACCGAGTCCGAGCTGCTCGTCGAGATCCGCGATCTGCTCAAGGCACAGCGCGGGGCCTGAGAGGTTCCACTCGCACGACGAGACGCACGGTTCCTCTTCGGAGGGGCCGTGCGTTTCTCGTCCGCGGGCGCAGACCGAGACTCACGCTCAATAGTGCGGCGGCACGTCCCGCATCAGCTGATCGTCGTTCGGACCCCTGGCGCCCTTCGGCCGTGTCGGCGGAGGCGATACCTGGGCGGGGCCGGACTCCGGTTCGGGATCGCTTCCCGGCACCGGTGTGAGACGCGCACGTCGGGAGCCGGATACCCGCACGACGCGCTGGCGCGGTTCGGGGGTGTCGGGCTCGTCAGTCATTCCGGGGGTCGACGATGTCGATCGGCTGCGTGTCGTTCTCGGCACGCGGGGCGGAATCCGAGATGCCGAGCACCGCAGCGATCCGCGTCGCGACAGTCGCGGGGTCGCTGTAGAGATCGAAGGCGTGCACCCGCACGTAATGCCAGCCGAGGCGACGCAGCACATGCGGTCGCAGACGCAGGGTCTCCCGCAGCGATTCTCCTCGCGACTCCGGGTCGGACTCGATCACGACCGCCTTGCCGCCGTGCTGCGCGACCAGCGGGAGCAACCCGCGATAGTCGACATCCACCGAGGCTCCGAGCCGCCGCAGCTCCCGCGCGAGGGCGAGCGTGAGCGGATCGGCGAGATCCTCCAGGCGGGCATCCCTGCTGCGCGCGGCCAGGCCGCCGAGGATCGACATCAGGGTGGCCGCTCCGTGCTCCAGGCGTCCGTCGTCGAAGGACGAGGGGCGGATCGACGACACGAGCACCATCGACCGGCGGGCCCTGGTCATCCCGACCGTGAGAAGTCGCTCTCCGTCCGGAGTGGAGAGATCGCCGAAGTCGCTCAGGACGCGGCCGTGCTTGGTGAGCCCGAACCCCAGCGAGAAGATCACGCGGTCGCGACTCTCGGCGACCGACTCCTCGAGGGTCAGCACCGCGAAGGGTTCGACCGTGTCGCGCCCGACGAAGTCCGCCACATCCGAGCGTCCGGCGAACGCCGAGGTGACGGCCGCGCGCACGCGCTCGGCGTGACGGGCGCTCGCGGTCACGACCATGAGGGACTCAGCCGGACGGTGCACGGCGTGCTCGACCACGAGGGTCACGACCCTGGCGACCTCGGCATCCGGACTCTCGACCGCGCCGGAGATCGGATCGGGCGTTCCCGTCCCGCCCTCCACGTAGTCGACCGTGAGGCTGCCACGACCGAGGTACGAACCCGCCCAGGGAAGGGAGACGATCTCGCCGCCGTAGAACGCGTCGTTGATCAGTTCCGCGAGGTCCTCACCGCCGGCACGATAGCTGCGGGTCAGGGTCATCACCGGCAGGAGCTCGGAAAGACGCTCGAAAGCCGAGACGTCGTCGAACGGCACCTCGGGCTCCCACGACTCCTCAGGATCCACCGCGATGCGGAAGGGAGTCGGGCGCTGCGTCACCGGGTCGCCGAACGCGACGATCTGGCGCGCGCGACGGATCGCCGGGGCGGCCTCCGCGAGGTTGATCGCTGCGGAGTCGACCAGGATCACGGTGTCGAACTCCACAGAGTCCGGAATCTCCGGGACGAGGTACGGCGACGAGATCCAGACCGGTGCGAGCACATCGACCAGGGTGGGCGCGGCGCTGACGACCTGCGCGGTCGTGGTCGCTGACTGCGTCAGCGCACGGCGCAGGTGCTGCGACTGCTGAGGCTCGTCGACGATCGCGATCCGCCACTGGTTGGCCAACTGCCATGCGAGCAGCGGTCCGGCCATCGCGGCATGGGCCTCATCGACCAGGCGGAAGTCCCGTTCGAGGCGGTCGACGACAGCGGTGTTCGCGCCGAGGAGCGCGCGGTTGTCCTGCAGGGCACGCTCGAGGAGGGACTGCCACCAGGCGAATTCGAGCTCCTCCCCCACCTGGGACTCCGCGACATGGCGCACCGAGAGCTCGGCGAGAAGGGGCTCCAGCCCGAGAAGGGCGAGCCGATCGCGCAGCTGAGCGCGCTCGACGAGGTTCTCGAAGACATCGGACTTCGCAGCGAGCCCGGCGAGGGTGCGGACGAGTCGCGCGACCGGGAGCGAGGCCAACGGTTCGCGACGCCCCAGTGCGACATCGAGCTCGCTGAGTTCAGCCTCGACCCGCTGCCAGGCCGCGTACACATCGGCGAGACCGAGGGGAATCTCCGGCGCGACGCCGGCTTCGACGAAGCGCTGCCACTGCGTGCGCTGCGCCTGGATCCGCAGAAGCGCCTCGTGCATCTCGGTGACATGCACGCCGGGGCGCACGTACTCCTTGGCCAAGCGCCGCAACCGCCGCCTGTTCGCACCCGACAGCCCAGGGGCGTCGCGACGCGAACCGTGCGCCTGGATGAGCTCACCCAGCGGGCGCTCGAACACGGTCGGGCTGAAGCGGTCGAGGGAGTCGCGGATGCCCTGCAGCAGTCGCAGGTACTCGCCCAGCTCGTCGATGGTCGCAAACGGGCGCATGTGCGTCTGGGCGATCAGCTCGTAGCCGCGCTCGAGGAGGGCCGGCACGCTGTCGGAGTGCAGGCGACCGGCGAGCTCATGAGCCGCACGAGCCGCTTCGGTGCTGGAGAAGGTCACCCCGTACCAGGGCGAATCGTTCGGGCCGAAGCGGAACTCTCCGAGACGGGCGGCCTGCGCGAGAGCCTCGGCGGCTTCGCTGCGATCCGCGGCGAGACGGCGCAGCGCATCGGGGCCCAGTCGAGCCGTGGTCGACGGCGGCACCGGGAGCGATGCCAGCCGCGTCAGCTGCCTGGTCGCATCGAGCACGGAGGCGTTCAGCCCGGCCACCGGCGCACTGAGCGCCTGGCGGTAGTCGCGAAGGACCGTGCGCAGGCGCACGAGCGCGTCGTCGACCTCGCTGACCTTGGGCGCCGTGGCCTTCTCGTTGCGTCCGATCGCCCTCACCAGGTCGCGCCGCACGCTCGCCGGCGAGATCGCCAGGCTGTCGAGCCCGATCCCGGCGAGTCGATGGCGCACGCCGTCCAGCGTGGAGCGACGGGCGGATACGACCAGTACCCGCTTGCCGCCGCGCACCAGCTCCCCGAGCGCGTTGATGACGGTCTGCGTCCCCCCGGTACCCGGAAGAGTGGCCACGGTGAGGGAGTGCCCTGCAGCGATACGGGCGAGCACCGCCTCCTGCTCCGCGTCGGCGTCGAGGAGGAGGTTGTCGGATGCCGGAGCGCGATCGTCCGGGCCGATGTGATGAGGGGTGGCGCGCGGGGCGGTGACCTGCTCGCGGTCGCCCACGTGGCCGGCGAGCGCGTTCAGCACCTGATGGTCGAGACTGCCGCCGTCGCGGGACATCACGCCGGACACATCGGCGAACGTCGAGACGACCAGGCGCGGCTCGACCGAGAAGGTGTCGATCGAGCGCGTCAGCGCGCGCAGGCTGTCGATCACGGGCTGCGGTTTGAAGATGCCGCCGTCGTAGGCCAGCGCGGCGAGGGCTACGGCATCGATCGTGAGGCCGAAGTGGTCGCGCGCGATCCGCACGAGTTCCGGGTTCACCTCGAAGGTTCCCTGGAGCTTCAACTCGAAATCGGAGTGGTGGCGGCGGATGGCCAGCGGGCGCAGCAGCACGGGGGCGGCGAAACCTGCGCCGCCGATGCGCCACCGTGCGACGCCCACGGCGAGATGCACCGCTTCGATGCCGCGGACCGTACGCAGCTCGGTGTTCTTCGCCGTGATCCGCTCCGCGGCCAGTCGTGCCGTGCGCAGTCCGACCTCATCACGGAAGAGGTTCGACAGCAGCGTCGACTTCCCGGTGATGAACTGCGGCAGGCTGCCCGGGTGCGCCTTGGAGATGTCGATGCCGGACTCCGGGGTGTCGCGGAAGCTGACCAGCGGCGAGGGGCCGCCGAGATCGGCCGCTTCGGCCCTCAGACGCGTGCGCTCGGCCTCGGCCGCGTGCGCGATGTCGATGCCCGTCGTGGTCCCGTGCAGGTCGCCGATCGGCACAGCAGGGTCCACCGCTGTGTCGTCCGCAGACTTGTCTTCACGTCGCCACACACTGACACCCTAGGCGCGTGACCCGCGGAGGCGCGGTATCCCGGGCGGGTTTCCGCCGAATTCCGCCGTCCGAGAGGCAACCTGCACTCCTCCTGCCCGGTGTGGTCGCCGCTCGCGTTCTCCACCCGGAGCGGCCGGCGCAGGAGTCCGAGTCGGATCGGGCGGTCAGGATGGGGGCATGACCTTCCGCTACGACTTCGCGCCGACACCGTTCGGCGATGCTCTCGCGGTGTTCTCCGACGAGGGCATCGTGCGCTTCGACCTCTCCGAATCCGAAGACCCGCGCGTGCCCTGGCTGCTCGAAGGCGTCTCCCGGCAGCTGAGTGCGGTGCCCGAGCCCGACCCCGGTGCCGCCGACGAGCTCGCACACCTGCTCGCCGAGTACTTCGACGGCGAACCGGTGCGCTTCGAGGAGCACATCCGGCTCGACTGGCGACTCGTCGACGGGTTCGCCCTGACCGCGCTGCAGACGATCTGCGACATCGGGTGGGGAGAGACGATGAGCTACGGAGAGGTCGCGGTGCTCGCCGGGCACCCCGGTGCGGCGCGCGCCGTGGGCACGGCGTGCCGCATCACCCCGTTCTCGATCATCGTGCCGGTGCATCGCGTCGTGCGCTCCGATGGGAGCGCTGGTCAGTACGGAGCGCACCCCGAACGCAAGCGGTTCCTGCTCGACCTCGAGGCGAGCGGAGCCGCCGGCCGCTGATCTCGTGGGCCCGGCGTGTAGGCCGCCGGGCCCACGCGCATCTCGACGTGAGTGATATCGTCGACGCTACGAAACGGGGAACTGCGTCGTCACCCCGGAAGTAGGTAGTCGTGTCCTCACCCGTCACCCGCGAATCCGAGGCGGATCTCATCGCCAATGCGGTGCGCGAGCTTGCCAGGCGCACGCGCTTCCCGGTCGCTTTCGGCGGCCTCATCGAAGAAGGCGTCGTGAGCGTCACCAGCATCGTCGGTGCGCGCACCCGATCACTGGACGGTCTGCGCGTGCGTCCGGAACGTGGACTCGGCGGACGGGCGATGATGGAACTGCGCCCCAGGATGACGAGCGACTACGGGTCTTCGCAGCAGATCACGCACGACTACGACGTCTTCGTGCTGGGTGAGGGACTGCGCACTCTTCTCGCCCTTCCGATCGTCGTCCAGGGTCGTTCTCGCGGCGTGCTCTACGCAGGAGGCTGGGATGAGGAGCGGGTCGGCGGGGTGACCACCGCTCCCGCCATGCAGGTCGCGCAGTCCGTCGCCGACGAACTGCGCATCCGCGACGAGGTGCAGCGACGGATGCAGGAGGCGCCCCTCGGCGTCGACAGCGTGGCACCGGCGCACCGGGAGGAACTGCGTCAGAGCTTCGCAGAACTTCGCAGCATCGCCGCCTCTGTCGACGACGTCGATATCCGCGCGAGGATCGCGCACGTCGAACGCCGACTCATGACGCTCGCGGGAAGCACATCCGCGCCGGCGACAGGCCCCATCCCCACGGTCCGCCTCTCCCCCCGCGAGACCGATGTGCTCGCGTGCGCGGCGCTCGGTTCGACGAACGCGGAGATCGCCGCGCAGCTCGGCCTGCGCGAAGGCACGATCAAGGCGTACCTCGGAACCGCGATGTCGAAGCTCGATGCTTCCACGCGTCATGCGGCTGTCACCAGAGCGCGGCGTGCGGGACTTCTTCCCTGACCACAGGGAATTGATTTATTGCTTCGCGTGAATTCCATTGCGCTAATGATTGTTCCGACTTGTCGCATTTCGTCCTGACGGGTAAAGTCCCCGTATGGCAAGACGAATTGTGCATCAGCTGGTAGACGACATCGATGGCAGCGTCCTGGAGGTCGGCGAGGGCGAGACTGTACATTTCTCGCTCAACGGCGCCGCTTATGAGATCGACTTGAACTCCGCGCACGCCGATGAATTGCGCAAGGCCCTCGAGCCTTACGTGACTGCGGGGCGAAAGGCCGGCTCCTCGAGCGCTCCTCGCACCTCCGCGGCTCGGAAGCGGCCCGCGCGCAACCCCGAGGTCGCAGCCATCCGCGCCTGGGCGAACGAGAATGGGCACAAGCTCTCCGAGCGCGGTCGCATTCCCGCACAGGTCGTGGACGCATACAACGCCGCACACTGACCTCGGTCGCAATTAAGCAGCACTTCCGCCTGCACCGGCAGGCGGGTATTAAGCGCCTCCCTGCAACCAAGGTTCGTCGCGGAGCGTGATCTCTTCTGTCATATCCATGAGGAATCGGATCACGACTTCCCTTTCGGCAGGCGCGAGTCGGGCGGCAGAATAGAAGCGCTTCGCCTGCTGCCGTCCGACGGTTTCCATCGCGGCATGACGCGTCTGCGCGGTGATGTTGATCTGCAGCGCCCTGCGATCCGTCGGGTGCGGGGCACGCGTGATGTGCCCTCCCTGTTCCAGACGGTCGAGAAGCTTGGTCGTCGCCGCGGTCGAGACCCCCAGGTGATGCGCGATCCCTCCGGGCGTCGCCACCAGGTTCCGGTTCGCGCACACGATCAGGTAGTGCAGCGCGCGCATGTCGGTCTCGTTCAGGCGCATGTATCGACGCGATGCCTGGGAGAGCGTCTGCTCCGCCTCGCGCAGTCCGGCGAGCGCCTCCATGACCCTCGAGATCTGCTTGAGCTCCTCCGGCGAGACGCCGGTCCGGTCAATCAGGACACTGCGAGGATCGCTCGCCTCGACGTCGTAGATGGCCGAATGGGTCAACCCGTCCGGGGCCGCCCCGGATGACCGCGATCCTTCGCCTGCGACGGGGAGCGAATCCTGCGCGCCCGCGTGCGGGGTGGTGCCGGGCTCCGTGTCCATGCGATCATGTTACACACCAACAGTTTCATGCTAAGTTGACTACTCACCAAGTTAGCTAAATGGAGAAGCTTCAGAACAGGGAGATGCCATGGACGACGTGACCCTCCTCGCGGAAGACGGGACAGCCATCGGCACCCTTCCCAAGAGCGAAGTCCATACCCACGACACTCCCCTGCACCTCGCCTTCTCGTGCTACGTCCTCGACCGCGAAGGACGACTGCTGCTGACGCGCCGAGCACTCTCGAAGAAGACCTGGCCCGGTGTCTGGACGAACAGCTTCTGCGGGCATCCTCGGCCCGACGAGGCGATGTCCGATGCCGTGCGTCGACACGGCGCCGGCGAGCTCGGCCTGCAGCTCTCCGAGATCCGGATGATCCTCCCCGATTACCGCTACCGCGCGGTGGATGCCAGCGGAATCGTCGAGAACGAGATCTGCCCCGTGCACGTCGCGGTCTTCGACGGCGAACCCGCCGCCAACCCCGACGAGGTGTCCGAATGGACGTGGGTCGCCGTCGGTCCGCTCGTCGAGGCCGTCACGCATGCGCCCTTCGCCTTCAGTCCCTGGCTGGTCGAGCAGCTCCCGCTGCTGCGGCGGCTCGGCGAGGTGTGAGAGATGAGCACGACGACGACGGAAGAATCGCTGGGGACACGGATCGAGCAGGCTCTGCGACACCGCTTCTCCGAGCGGAGCGCCGCCGCCGAACGGTACGGGAGCGAGTTCGTCGGACTGTGGCAGGCGGCTGAGGAGCACGCTCTCGGTGGAAAGCTCATCCGCCCGCGTCTGCTCCTGGACCTCGCGCGTGCTTTGGCACCCGCCCCTCTGACCGCCGACGAGATGCGCTCCGCCATCGATGTCGCGGCCCATGTCGAGCTCCTCCACTTCGCCTTCCTCCTGCACGACGACGTCATCGACGGCGATCTGATGCGGCGGCGGCGCCCCAATCTGATCGGTGCGCTCGTCGCAGGACGCCCGGCGGGCCCGACCGAACCCGCCCTCCACTGGGCGCGCTCGAGCGCGATCCTCCTCGGGGACCTGCTGCTGTCGTCGGCGGTGCTGGGATTCGCGCGCGCGGGCGTCACGGACGAGGCCCGCGAGCGTCTGCTCGGCCTGCTCGAGGAGACGATCTTCGAGACCGTCGCCGGTGAGCACGCCGATGTGGCACTCAGCGACGGCATCATCACCCCCGATCTGCGGACGATACTCTCCACGAGCGCGTACAAGACCTCGACGTACTCCTTCGTGCTCCCGCTGCGGGCGGCCGCGGTGCTCGTCGGCTCGTCGACCGCGGCAGAAGATCACCTCGCCGTGATCGGCCGGCACCTCGGACTCGCCTATCAGCTGCAGGACGATCTGCTCTCCGTGTTCGGCGACCCCGATGAGCACGGCAAGGACCCGTTCTCCGATCTGCGGGAGGGCAAGGAGACCGCGATCATCGCCTACGCGCGTATGACCAGCCAGTGGGACGGGATCGAGCTGCACTTCGGCAGAGCCGACCTCAGTCCCACGGACGGAGCAGCTGCCCGCGATCGACTGCGCGAATGCGGCTCGGAGAGCTTCGTGCGAGGCCTGGTGCGGGAGCACCTCGAGTCGGCGGACGCCGCACTGCGCGAGGCGGAGGCCGCCGGGCTGCTCCCGGCAGCGGCCGGGGATGCCATCCGCGCACTCGCGTCCCGAGTCGGAAGCCGCAGCCGATGACCGCGAACTCGGCCGGTCACAGGGACGACACCGCCCTTCGTCGCTTCAACCGCACGGCGGAGATCGCGACGACCGATGTGATCCGCACCTATTCGACGTCGTTCGGGCTCGCCACCCGTCTTCTCGGAAAGCGCCATCGCCAGCACGTACGCAACATCTATGCCATGGTGCGCATCGCCGATGAGATCGTCGACGGCGTGGCCGCCGAGGCAGGGCTGGACGTCGCCGCGCAATCGGCCGCCCTCGATTCCTACATCGCCGAGACTCATCGATCGATGCGCAGCGGCTACAGCAGCGACCTGATCCTGCATGCGTTCGCGCGTACCGCACGGGAGTGCGGGATCGGCGAGGACCTGACACAGCCGTTCTTCGATTCGATGCGCGCGGACATCGAGGAGGACGCCGGCTTCGCCGCCTACGACATCGACGCCCATGCGGCGTACGTCTACGGCTCCGCCGAAGTCGTGGGTCTCATGTGTCTGCAGGTCTTCCTGCGCGGGGTCGAGCGCACGCCCGAAGAGCTCGAGACCCTGCGCCACGGTGCACGCCAGCTCGGTGCGGCGTTCCAGAACGTGAACTTCCTCCGAGACCTCGCAGACGACACCGACCGACTCCACCGCGGCTACCTCGGTGGGACCGCGCGTCTGACGGATGCCGATCGGGACGCATGGGTTGCGACCGTGTTCCGGCAGCTGTCCGACGCCCGCGACACGATCCCGCTGCTGCCGAAGGACGCCCGTGCGGCGGTGCGCAGCGCCCTGGCTCTGTTCGCCGCGCTCACCCGACGTGTGTCCCAGACACCTGCCGACGTCCTCTACCGACGCCGCGTGCGCGTTCCCGATCCGATCAAGGCCGCACTCGCCACCCGCGCCGTCCTCACCACCGCGATGGAGCGCGACCGATGAGCCGGGTCGTGGTCATCGGCGCAGGAGTCGCCGGTCTCGCGACAGCGGGCCTGCTCGCTCGGGACGGGCACGAGGTGGTCGTGCTCGAGAAGAACGACCGCGTCGGCGGACGCGCGGGGACGATCGAGCGCGACGGCTTCCGCTTCGACTCCGGCCCCTCGTGGTACCTCATGCCCGAGGTCTTCGACCACTTCTTCGCGATGATGGGCACCTCGACCGCGGAGCAGCTCGACCTCATCCGCCTCGACCCCGGCTACCGGGTGTTCCGCGCCCCGGACGCGACGGATGCCGACCGCTCCCCCGTGACGGTGCCCGCCGGACGCGAGCAGGTCACCCGGCTCTTCGAAGAACTGGAGCCCGGCTCCACAGCGGAGCTCGACTCCTACCTCGACTCCGCGCAGCATGCCGGAGCGATGGCGCAGAAGTACTTCCTCTACAACCCGTTCACCCGCATGCGCTCGCTCCTCGCACCAGAGGTGCTCCGGGCGCTGCCTCGCCTCGCCACCCTGCTCGGAACGCGGCTGCAGTCCTTCGCTGCCCGACGCTTCACGCACCCCGTGGTGCGCCAGATCCTCGGCTACCCCGCGGTGTTCCTCGGAACCGACCCCCGAAGCGCGCCGGCGATGTACCACCTCATGAGCGCGCTCGATCTCGACCAGGGCGTCAGCTATCCGCAGGGCGGTTTCTGGCGTGTGATCGAGCGGATCGAAGCGCTGGCCCTCGACGCGGGGGTACGGATCATCACCGAGGCGAACGTCACCGGAATCCGCACGCAGGACGGCGCCGACGGCACCCGTGTGACGGGTGTCGGCTGGGTCGACGGCGCCGGCTCCTCGCACATCGAGAGCGCCGATGTGGTGGTCTCCGCGGCCGACCTTCACCACACCGAGACCACTCTGCTCCCGCCCTCGCTGCAGACCTACCCCGAGTCGTGGTGGGCGCGACGCACCAGCGGACCGGGCGGCGTGCTCGTGATGCTCGGCGTGCGCGGCGCGCTCCCCGAGCTCCCGCACCACTCCCTGTTCTTCACCGACGACTGGGACGCGAACTTCGACGCGATCTTCGGGGCCGCCCCGACCGTGCCGGACCCGGCGTCGATCTACGTGTGCCGCCCCAGTGCCACGGACCCCGAGGTCGCGCCCGCCGATCACGAGAACCTGTTCGTGTTGATCCCCGTACCCGCGGACGTCGATCTCGGACACGGTGGACCCGACGGAGAGGGATCACCCGCGATCGAACGCGCAGCGGACGCGGCGATCGATCAGGTCGCGACCTGGGCCGGGATCCCCGATCTCCGCGACCGCATCGTGGTGCGCGAGACGAAGGGTCCCGCCGACTTCCGCGACGACTACCACTCCTGGCACGGCGGCATGCTGGGGCCCGCGCACATCCTCTCGCAGAGCGCGATGTTCCGTGCTCAGAACACGTCGAAGCGCGTGCAGGGTCTGTTATACGCGGGTGCCACCACCGCGCCGGGTGTCGGTGTCCCGATGTGCCTGATCAGTGCGGAGATCGTCCTCAAGCGCATCCGCGGCGATCACTCCCCCGGTCCGCTCCCCGTCCCCCGCACCTCACCTGCGGGGACAGAGGCGTCCTGATGGGCGTGGTGTACCTGGCGGCCCTTCTCCTGTCGCTGGGCTGCATGCTGCTGCTGGACTGGCGATTTCGACTCTTCTTCTGGCGCGATGCGGTATCGGCTGCGGTGGTGACGGCCGTCGGTCTCGTCTTCTTCCTGATCTGGGATGTCGCCGGCATCGCCAATGGGATCTTCTTCCGGGGCGACGGCATGATCGCGACGGGATTGGTGCTCGCGCCGGAGCTGCCCCTCGAGGAACCGATCTTCCTGCTGTTCCTCGTGGTGTGCACCATGATCATCTACACCGGAGCAGAACGGGTGCTGACACGGCGCCGCGAGCAGGCGGAAGGCGGCGGGTCATGACCTACATCCAGCTCTCCGCGTGCTTCGTCGCCGTCGCCGTCCTCGGCGGCATCGGGCTCGCGCTCGCATCCCGCGGAAAGGGCCCGCGACCGCTCGCCGTCGTGCTGACCGTGATCGTGCTGTTCCTGCTCACCGCGGCCTTCGACACCGCGATGATCGCAAGCGGCCTCTTCCACTACGCGCAGGACCCGCTGCTCGGGGTGCACATCGGACTGGCTCCCATCGAGGACTTCGCGTACCCCCTGGCGGGCGCGCTGCTCCTTCCGGCCCTGTGGACGGCGATGCGCGCCCGGCGGCGAGTGCAGGATCGTCGAACGCTCGAACAGGAGGAACGACGATGAGCACTGCCGCAGCCCCGTCGAACAGCATCGGACGCGACATCGCCCAGATCGTGCTGTCGTCGCGTCCGATCAGCTGGATCAACACGGCCTTCCCGTTCGCCGCCGCGTATCTGCTCAGCACACGCGAGATCGATCTGACGCTGGTGATCGGCACGCTGTACTTCCTCATCCCCTACAACCTCGCGATGTACGGGATCAACGACGTCTTCGACTACGCCTCCGACCTCGCGAACCCCCGCAAGGGCGGGATCGAGGGGGCCCTCCTCGCACCCCGCATGCACCGGACGACGCTCTGGGCGGCGGCGGTGACGAACATCCCCTTCCTCGTCTACCTCGTGATCGTCGGGAATCCGGCGTCCTGGCTCTGGCTGGCGGTCAGCGTGTTCGCCGTGATCGCCTACTCCGCCCCCGTCCTGCGCTTCAAAGAGCGCCCGTTCCTCGATTCCATCACCTCGAGCACGCACTTCGTGAGTCCTGCCATCGTCGGCCTCGCCCTCGCCGGGGCGCCGGCGACCGCCGCCACGGTCATCACGCTCAGCGCCTTCTTCCTCTGGGGCATGGCCGCACACGCCTTCGGTGCCGTGCAGGACATCGGGCCCGATCGGGAGGCCGGGATCTCGTCGATCGCCACCGTCATCGGAGCGCGCGCGACCGTACGCCTGTCCCTCTCCCTGTGGGTGATCGCGGGCGCAGCCATGCTGCTGACGCCCTGGCCGGGCCCGCTCGCCGCGGCCCTGGCTCTGCCCTACGTCGTGAACGCGGCTCGGTGGTGGAACGTGACCGATGAGACCTCCGGCTCCACGAACCGCGCCTGGCGACGTTTCATCGCCCTGAACTACTTCGCCGGTTTCCTCGCCACGATGATCCTCATCCTCGCGTGGATCTCCTGACCCGCAGCACACCCGAAAGGAACCCGATGTCCCGCCGCGAACCGACGCCGACCCCGTCCATGAGGGAGCGTTCACGACGACACTCCTGGGTGCGCGTCTTCCTCCCCGTGGCCCTGATCCTCGTGTGGCTGGTGGGCGCATCGCTCGGCGGACCCCTGTTCGGCAAGGTCGACGAGGTCTCCTCCAACGAGCAGACCACCTACCTCCCCGAGTCCGCGGATGCGACCCAGGTGCAGAAGCTGCTGGGCGAGTTCAACGACAGCGACTCGATCCCGGCCATCGCCGTGTTCACCTCCGACGAGAAGCTCACCGCTGCCGAGCTCGACGCGATCTCCGGCGCCGTCGCGGACGCGCCGAAGGTCGAGGGCGTCGGCGAAGACGTCTCTCCCGCGCTCCCCTCGGATGACGGCCGCGCGGTGCAGGCCTTCATCCCGATCGACTCCGACGCCGAGCTCGCGGACGCGACGAGCGCTCTCGGGGAAGAGCTGCGCGCTGCGGTCCCTGACGGGATCACGGTCTACATCACGGGACCCGCGGGGTTCAGTGCCGACCTGGTGGCGGGCTTCGCCGGTATCGACGGCCTACTCCTGGGCGTCGCGCTCCTCGCCGTGCTGGTCATCCTGGTGCTGGTGTATCGCTCGTTCCTCCTCCCGTTGGTCGTGCTGTCCACCAGCCTCTTCGCCCTCTGCGTCGCGCTGCTCGTGGTGTGGTGGCTCGCGAAGTTCGAGATCCTGCTGCTCAGCGGCCAGACGCAGGGAATCCTCTTCATCCTGGTGATCGGCGCCGCCACCGACTACGCCCTGCTGCTGGTCGCGCGCTTCCGAGAAGAGCTGCGCGTCTCACAGGACAAGGGCACCGCGATCATGGCGGCGTGGAAGGGCTCGGTCGAGCCGATCGTCGCATCTGGCGGCACGGTGATCGCAGGGCTCCTGTGCCTGCTGCTCAGCGATCTGAAGTCCAACAGCACGCTCGGGCCGGTCGCGGCGATCGGCATCGTGTTCGCGATGCTCTCCGCCCTGACGCTGCTGCCGTCGCTGCTGCTGCTCTTCGGACGCGCCGTCTTCTGGCCGCGACGCCCGCGCTTCGAGCCGGAGGTCGTCGCCGCAGAGCACGGCATGCGCACCACGGGTCTGTGGGCGCGACTCGCCGGCTTCATCAAGCGCCGTCCGCGCGTGATCTGGATCGTGACCACGCTCGTCCTGCTCGCGGGAGCGGCGGGAGTCACCCAGCTCGATGTGGACGGCGTGCCGCAGTCCGACCTGGTCCTCGGTGCATCGGAAGCGCGCGATGGCCAGGTGGCGCTCGGCGAGCACTTCCCCGGCGGATCCGGCAGTCCGGTCTACGTCGTCGTCGCCGAGGACCAGCTGCAGGACGCCGCTGACATCCTGCTCGCGAACGACGGCGTCGACGCGGTCTCCGTGACCTCCGCCGACTCCCCGAGCGGCTCGGCCCCTGTGACCGCAGACGGGATCACGGCCGTGGGCCCTCCCGGAACGCCGGTCCCCGAGCCGTCCACGGTGAAGGGCGACGTGCTCCTGCAGGGCACTCTGACCGATGCGGCGGACTCCGAGGCCGCAGCCTCCACGGTGCGCGAGCTTCGCGGCGAACTCGACGGCGTGGATGCCCTGGTGGGAGGAGTCACGGCGACCTCGATCGACACCAACGACGCCTCGATCCACGACCGGAACCTCATCATTCCCGTCATCCTCGTGGTGATCATGTTCATCCTGATGCTGCTGTTGCGCTCTGTCCTCGCGCCCGTGCTGCTGATCCTCACCACGGTGCTGTCCTTCGGCACGGCGATGGGGGTGTCGGCGCTCGTCTTCAACGGCATCTTCGCCTTCCCCGGTGCCGATCCCGCAGTTCCTCTCTTCGGTTTCGTCTTCCTCGTCGCGCTCGGCATCGACTACAACATCTTCCTGATGACGCGAGTGCGCGAGGAGTCGAAGGCGCATGGGACGCGGGAGGGCATCCTGCGTGGTCTCTCGATCACCGGCGGCGTGATCACCTCGGCGGGTCTCGTGCTCGCCGCGACCTTCGCCGCGCTGTCGGTGATCCCGATCCTGTTCCTGGTGCAACTCGCCTTCATCGTCGCCTTCGGTGTGCTCCTGGACACCTTCGTCGTGCGTTCGCTGCTGGTCCCGGCGCTGACCTACGACATCGGCAAGGCGATCTGGTGGCCGTCGAAGCTGTGGCGGCGCGGGAAGGACTGAGACGTGGCGGCGTGCATCCGGTCGCTTAGACTGGATGCACGCCCACGTAGCTCAGGGGATAGAGCAGCCCTCTCCTAAAGGGCAGGTCGCAGGTTCGAATCCTGTCGCGGGCACGACGTCGAAGAGAAGAGGGGCCGCCCGAAAGGGTGGCCCCTCTTCGTCGTCTCAGGCCCTCGTCAGCGGGTCCGCGGCGTCAGGCGGCCAGAGCGAGGTACGGCTCCCATCGCGGGTCGCTGCGTTCGGTTCCGCGCACGGTCCAGGCGGTGCCGTGCGGCGGTCGAGGGGTGAAGCGCAGCTGCCAGCGCATCTCCTGCGGCGTGCGATCACTCTTGACGTTGTTGCAGCGCAGGCAGCACGCGACGAGGTTCTCCCAGGAGTCCGCTCCCCCGCGCGAGCGCGGCAGCACGTGATCGATCGTCGATGCCGCCTTCCCGCAGTATCCGCAGCGGTGGTTGTCGCGGCGGAGCACACCGCGCCGGGTGACGGGCACACGCCTGCTCGTCGGGACCCGCACGTAACGGGCCAGGATGATGACCGCCGGGCGATCGTAGACGCCGTGCGTGCCCCAGACGGGGTCTTCCTCGACCCGTTCGATCACGGTCGCCTTGTCGTTCATCACCAGCACCAAGGCTCGTTTGAACGACACGATCGCCAGCGGCTCGTATCCGGCATTCAGGACCAGTGTGCGCATTCGTCATCCTCTCGATCCGCCGGGACGGCTTCCCGGCACTCTCGACTCACACGAGGTCGTGCAGGAGGCAGATCGATCGCGGGGACGAAAAAAGGCGCCGTCTAGAGACAGCGCCTTTCGCGCACGGCAACGCCGTGGCATCCCTGCGGGCTATGCAGAAGGACGTGACGACCGAGGGCATCCATGGTTCGGATGCTCGGTATTCGCTCCATCAGCCTCTCCCACCTGTACGACAACGGGATCAGGCTAACCCATCGCGCTGGGTGCAGGGCGAAACAGCGGGTGAATGGAGTGAGGCGTGTCCGGAAATCAGCCGGCGTTGACCGAGAGCCAGGACATGGGCTCCACGAGTCCGCCGTTGATCCAGACCTCGAAGTGGAGGTGGTTGGCGGTCGAGCGGCCGGTGCTGCCGACGTAGCCGATCAGCTGCCCGGCGGAGACCGTCTGCCCCACCTGCACCTGACGCGAGCCGTAGATCATGTGGCCGTAGGTGGTCTGCACACGCTGCCCACCGACGACACTGTCGAGCATCACGGCAACGCCGTAACCGCCGATGCTCTCTGCGGAAGCACGGACGACGCCGGCGGCGGCCGCATAGATCGGCGTACCGGCCGGGGCGAGCATGTCGGCGCCGTTGTGCCCACCGCCCACCGTGCGGCTGACGTTCCACGAACCCATGGGAAGCGGATAGCGCACCTCACCGGAACCCGGCGAGGTGAGCGCGTAGCCCGCGGTGTTGAAGCGGGAGGAGGCAGTCCCTGCGGTGGAAGCGGCGGCGGCTGCACGTGCTGCGGCCGCCTCTTCTGCCTTCTTCTTCTCGATCTCCTCGGGGGTGGTCGCGCTGAAGGTTCCGCGAGCGAGGGGTGCCGCAGTGGCCTGCGAAGCGACGACGAGAGACTGCGCGTCGACGGCCGCGAGCTGCTGAACAGTCGTCGGCGCGGCTTCGCTCGGCTTCGTCGAGGCGAAGGCGGGCAGCGCGATTCCGGCGACCAGTGCACCGACGGCTCCGAAGATGGCGATGGATCGGAGTGGCTTGACGGCCTTGCGAGCACTCATGCGCGCACCGGATCGGCGGGCGGGTACTCGGTCTTCAGATGTCTTCTTCGCGGGCGGTTCGATGTCTGCGGCCAAAACTTGGTCCTCCTGGGCCCTCGC
This sequence comes from Microbacterium sp. Root1433D1, assembly GCF_001426835.1. NCBI lineage: Bacteria > Bacillati > Actinomycetota > Actinomycetes > Micrococcales > Microbacteriaceae > Microbacterium > Microbacterium sp. Root1433D1. Next base: position 390,012 of record NZ_LMFN01000001.1, read on the forward strand.
GCTGTTCGGGTCAGCGCTGGCTCGTCGGCACTCTGCTCTCGTGGCACGAATGTAGCTCGGGTACTTTGTGCGTTCCTGCCGTGAAGACGACGAGCCTGGAAGGCAATCTTCGCGGGTTCATCTCCAGCGGGCTTCTTCGCTGGCGACCTGTCCGAGGTTACCGGAAGATAACGATCATGTCACCCCGGGAATCTGACAATCACCGCAGAAGCCTCCGGCGCCCCGCCGCTGCGCTGGCGACGGTCCCGGATTTCTCGCGGGATCAGGCCGGTTCGCCGACCAGGAAGATGTGCGATGCCAGCTCCACCGGGAGCTCGAGCCCCTCGTCTTTGCCGTCCATCTGGATGAGCACGTAGCCCTCGCTGAAGCGGAAGTCTCCGTGGGCGCCGGGAACGACACCCGCGTCACGCAACTGCTCGAGCAGCTCGGGATCGACCTGAGCCGGCTCGGCGAGACGACGGACCGTGCCCTCGACGGGTGCACCCGCGGCGTTCAGACGCTGCACGAGTCCGATGACGCCCTCGTCGAACGTGCGCGCGGGAACGTCTCCGAGCTGGTCGAGCCCGGGGATCGGATTGCCGTACGGCGACTCGGTGGGATGTCCGAGCAGCTCGACGAGGCGGCGTTCGACCTGCTCGCTCATGACGTGCTCCCAGCGGCAGGCCTCTTCATGCACGAACGCCCAGTCGAGTCCGATGACGTCGGACAGCAGACGCTCGGCGAGCCGATGCTTGCGCATGACGTTGACGGCCTTGTTGCGCCCCGCGTCTGTGAGCTCGAGAGTGCGGTCCTCGGAGACGATGACGAGACCGTCGCGCTCCATGCGGCCGACGGTCTGCGACACGGTCGGACCGGAGTGGCCGAGACGTTCGGAGATGCGCGCGCGCAGCGGCACGATGTTCTCCTCCTCGAGTTCGAGGATGGTGCGGAGATACATCTCCGTGGTGTCGATCAGGTCGGTCATGTGCAGGCCCTCCGAGGTTCTTAGGCAAGCCTACATTCCCCGGCGGACATCGGACTCTCGAGCGGTCCTGCGACAGGTCGAGCGCCCCCTAGAATCGACCCATGGCGATCGAGATTCCCCGTGACCTCCTGCCCATCGACGGCCGCTTCGGCTGCGGTCCCTCGAAAGTGCGCCCTGCGCAGCTCGAGGCACTGGTCTCTTCGGGGTCGACGATCCTGGGGACATCGCATCGTCAGGCGCCGGTGAAGAACCTCGTCGGCAGCGTCCGCGAGCAGCTCGCCGCCCTGTTCCGCATTCCCGAGGGATACGAGATCATCCTCGGCAACGGCGGATCGACCGCGTTCTGGGACGCGGCAGCTTTCGGCCTCATCGAACGCCGCAGCCAGAACCTCGTGTTCGGCGAGTTCGGCGGCAAGTTCGCCGCCTCCGCCGCCGCGCCTTGGCTCGAGGCGCCCGACGTGCGCAAGGCCGAGCCCGGCTCGCTGACCGTCGCCGAGGTCGTGGAAGGCGTCGACGTGTACGCCTGGCCGCACAACGAGACCTCGACCGGCGTCGCCGCACCGATCCAGCGCATCGCCGTCGATGGCGCACTGACCGTCATCGACGCCACGAGCGCGGCGGGAGGTATCGACTTCGATGCCGCACAGGCCGACGTGTACTACTTCGCACCGCAGAAGAACCTCGGCTCCGACGGTGGCCTGTGGTTCGCCGCGGTCTCGCCGGCCGCGATCGAGCGCATCGATCGCATCGCCGCGTCGGGTCGCTACATCCCCGAGTTCCTGAGCCTGAAGAACGCGGTCGACAACTCGCGGCTCAACCAGACGTTGAACACCCCGGCACTGACGACCCTGCACCTGCTCGACAGCCAGCTGCGCTGGATCCTCGACAACGGCGGCCTCGCCTGGGCGGCGGCGCGCACCGCCGAGTCGTCTTCGGTTCTGTACGACTGGGCCGAGGCCTCCTCCGTCGCGACGCCGTTCGTCACGGAAGCCGCACACCGCTCACCCGTGGTCGCCACGATCGACTTCGACGACAGCATCGATGCCGCGGCGATCGCGAAGACGCTCCGCGCGAACGGGATCGTCGACACGGAGCCCTATCGCAAGCTCGGGCGAAACCAGCTGCGCGTGGCCACGTTCGTCTCGATCGAGCCGGATGACGTGCGTCAGCTGACCCGATCGATCGAGTACGTGCTGGAGAACCTGGGCGCCTGAGCGCCTGGAGTCACTCCTCCTCGTCGACCTCGCCGGCGTCCTCATCGAGGGCGTCGGCGTCGTCGTCTTCCGACTCTTCGTCTTCGGCGGCGCCGTCGTCGAGTTCGTCGATGTCCACGCCGTCCAGATCGCCGGCGTGCAGGATGTCCGCTTCGCCGTCGTCGAGGTCGTCGTCATCGAGGTCGTCGTCGTCGAGACCATCGTCGGCCAACGCATCGTCGCCGATCGCCACGTCGCCGCCGGCAGCAGCGGCCGCCTCGGCGAGCTCGACCTGATGGGCGCGGTACTCGGCCAGCCTCTCGGCCCAGGGGACCCACTCCGGCGCGAGCAGCGCGCCGTCGCCGGGCAGGAGTTCGATCTCGAGGACCGTAGGCTCCTCGCCCTCGACGCGGGCGACGGTCACGGTCCAGAACCACCCCGGGTAGCCGGGGAGTCGGTTCTGGAAGCGCAGCGAGACCGAGCCGTCTTCCTCGGCGAGGTATCCGGCGGCGGGGCCGACCGTGGACGCCGGGGTGATCTCGGCCAGCGCGGCCAGCGCGAGGTCGTGGGCGGCGATGAGACGCGCGTCGGCGTCAGGCGTCGAGGTCATCAGCGACCTTGCGCAGGACGGCCGCGATCTTGCGGCCCTGTCCGGAAGAGGGGTAGCGCCCGCGGCGCAGATCCCCGCCGATGCCGTCGAGGAGCTTCACGAGATCCTCGACGATGATGGCCATATCGTCTGCAGGCTTGCGCTTGGCCTTCGAGAGGCTGGGCGGTGCCTCGAGCACACGCACGGACAGCGCCTGGAGTCCGCGCTTGCCGTCGGCGACGCCGAACTCCACGCGTGCACCGGCCTTCACCGCGGTGCCGGTGGGCATCGCGGAGGCGTGCAGGAAGACGTCCTGGCCGTCATCGCTGGCGATGAAGCCGAAACCCTTGTCTTCGTCGTAGAACCTGACCTTGCCGGTGGGCATGGGAGAACCTCGCTGAGATCGATATGCAGAACAGTGGACGCGCTCGTGCGCGTGCCCCCAGCCTACCGGTCGTGGCGCTCGCGCAGCCGAAGGCCTCAGTGCGAGTAGGCTGAGGCGGATGAGCACGCAGAATTCCGAACCGGAGGTTCCCATCCGCCGGCTGGATCGTATCCTGGCGTTCACCGCGCTCGGAATCGCCGCGGCGTCCGTGGTGTGCTTCTTCGCGATCATCATCGGCACCGCGCTCGGGATGGACCAGGCCGCGTTCGGCGAGGGCATCTGGCCCGTCGTCGCCGCGATCCCCTACTGGGGGTTGCCGGTCGCCTTCCTCATGATCATCACGCTCCTGACCATGAGCTTCATCCGGAAGGGACGCGCGTCTTCGCGTTCCTGAGGCATCGGCCATGAGCACTCACGCGCGACCGCTGGCGGATTGGCTGGCGGCAGCGAGCGATGACGACCTCCGCCACCTCTTCCGCGCACGGGGCGTGCGAGCGGATGCGCCGTGGCAGGACTTCTTCGATGCCGCTGAGGCACTGCTCGATCCGGCATCGCTGACGCGTGTGCTCCCCACGCTCACGGCATCCGAGGCGAGCGCGCTGGTCTCCGCCGCCGCCGGAAAGGACGCCGGACGCGAGACGGAGCAACTGAAAGCGCTCGCGCTGCTCCGTCCCGACGGCACGCCCTATCCCCCGGTGGTCGCCGCGATCGCCGGGCGCACCGCCTCCGGACCGCCCGCCGAAGCACCGGCACCGGCCTCGTCCGAGGCTGCCGCAGCGCACGCGGCCGAGCGCGCCTTCACGACCGTGGCCGTGCTCGCCGACCTTCTGATGATCGCGAGGGAGAGCCCGTTCGCCCTGCTCACGGGCGGTGGCGTCAGCGCCGGCGAGAAGCGTCAGCTCACCGAAGCCGGCGTCCCCGCCGAGATCGTCGACACCCTCGCCGCCATCGCGCTCCAGTCCGGGCTCGCCGTCTCCGCAGACCGGCGGCTGCGATCGAGCCAGTCGGCGGAGGACTGGCTGCGCTCGTCCGCTGCCGATCGATGGGCGGTACTTGCGACCGCGTTCCGCGACGCGCTGCCACGCGGAGTCCGCTCCGAGACCGGCGGATGGATCCCGCCCGAGGTATGGCCGTTCGCACACCCGTGGGATCCCGCCTGGGCCGAGCGTTCGCGCACCCTGCAGGAAGCGGCTTCGCTGCTCGGTCTGATCGCCGAGGACGCAACCGAGCCCGAGTGGGCCGTGAGCCTGCGTCGCGGGGATGCCGCCGACCCGGAAGCTCTCGTGCGCCTGCTGCCGACCGAGGTCGACCGCATCTTCTTGCAGAACGATCTGACGGCGATCGCACCGGGTCCGCTGGAGCCGGCGCTCGACGTACGACTGCGCACGATCGCGGCCCGGGAGTCCGCAGCCCAGGCGTCGTCCTACCGCTTCACCTCCGAGTCGGTGGCGCACGCGTTCGTCGCAGGCGAGACCGAGCAGTCGATCCTCGATTTCCTCTCCTCCGTCTCCCTCACGGGTCTCCCTCAGCCCCTCAGCTACCTGATCGCCCAGACCGCCCAGCGACACGGACTGGTCCGCGTCTCGACCGATGACGAGACCGGCCGCACGCGGATCGAGAGCTCCGACTCGCACCTCATCCAGGCGATGGCGGTGGATCAGTCCCTGCGCCCGCTCGCCCTCACCGCGCACCTCGACGCCCTGACCACCCGCGTCGGCCGGGACACGGTGTACTGGGCGCTCACCGATGCGCGATATCCGGCGACGCTCGTCGGCCCCGACGGCGCCCTGCTCGTCCGCGAGCGGCATCCGGCGCCCCCGTCGTCGGCATCGACCGGGGACTCGATCGACCTGATGCCGCTCATCACCCGGTTGCGCTCGCATCAGGGACCGGATGCCGATGCCGCTTGGCTCGACCGCGAGCTCGAGGCGGCCGTGCGCGCGAAGTCCGTCCTCCAAGTCACGGTCGGGATGCCGGACGGATCGACCAGGGAACTCCTCCTGGAAGCGACAGGGATCGGCGGCGGCAGACTCCGCGGACGAGACCGGGCGGCCGACGTGGAGCGGACCCTCCCCGTGTCGAGCATCCTCACAGCGACGATCGTCGCGCCGTAGGGCCCTGCACCTGTCTCGACCGCTAAACTGGTGAGCTATGTCTGATGGCCCACTGATCGTCCAGAGCGATCGCACCGTGCTGCTCGAAGTCGCCCACGCCGACGCCGAGAGCGCCCGCCACGAGCTGGCGATCTTCGCCGAGCTGGAACGCGCCCCCGAGCACATCCACACCTACCGGATCACGCGTCTGGGGCTGTGGAACGCCAGAGCCGCAGGGCACACCGCCGAAGACATGCTCGAGACGCTCGATCGCTGGTCGCGCTTCCCCGTGCCGCCTTCCGTGTCCGTCGACCTGCGCGAGACGGTGAACCGCTACGGGCGGCTGGTCATCGAACGCGACGACGAGGGAACCCTGATCCTGCGCTCCTCCGATCCCGCCGTGCTGGCGCAGGTCGCGAACAACAAGCGCATCCAGCCGCTGCTCATCGGCCACCCGACGCCTGAGACGTTCGTCGTCGATGCCTGGGCTCGCGGGCAGATCAAGCAGGAGCTGCTGAAGATCGGCTGGCCCGCCGAAGACCTCGCCGGGTACACCCCGGGGACACCGCACGAGATCGACCTCGCCGAGGACGGCTGGCACATCCGCCCCTACCAGCAGGATGCCGTCGATGCTTTCTCGAAGGACGGCTCGGGCGTCGTCGTGCTCCCCTGTGGCGCCGGCAAGACGATCGTGGGCGCCGGCGCGATGGCCGCGACCAAGACCACCACGTTGATCCTCGTCACCAACACCGTCTCGGCCCGCCAGTGGCGCGACGAGCTGCTCAAGCGCACCAGCCTCACTCCCGAGGAGATCGGCGAGTACTCGGGTCAGGCCAAAGAGGTCAAGCCCGTCACGATCGCGACCTACCAGATCCTGACCGCGAAGCGTAAGGGCGAGTACGCGCACCTGGCGCTGCTCGATGCCCTCGACTGGGGCCTCATCGTGTACGACGAGGTGCACCTGCTGCCGGCTCCGGTGTTCAAGCTCACCGCCGACCTGCAGGCGCGTCGACGCATCGGCCTCACCGCCACCCTCGTGCGCGAGGACGGACGCGAGGGCGACGTCTTCAGCCTGATCGGCCCCAAGCGCTTCGACGCTCCCTGGAAGCAGATCGAGGCGCAGGGCTTCATCTCCCCCGCCGCGTGCTACGAGGTGCGCGTCGATCTGCCGCCGAGCGACCGGCTCGAATACGCCGCGGCGACCGACGACGAACGCTATCGCCTGGCGGCCTCCGCCCCGGCGAAGGTCCAGGCGGTGCGTGAACTCATCGCCAAGCACGAGGGCGAGCGCATCCTCGTGATCGGACAGTATCTCGATCAGCTCGAGTCGCTGTCCGAGGCTCTGAACGCGCCGCAGATCACCGGCGCGACCCCCATCGACGAGCGCGAAGAGCTCTACCGCGCCTTCCGCGAAGGCGACATCTCGCTCCTCGTGGTCTCCAAGGTGGCGAACTTCTCGATCGACCTCCCTGAGGCCTCGGTCGCGATCCAGGTGTCCGGCTCCTTCGGATCACGTCAGGAGGAGGCCCAGCGACTGGGTCGCCTGCTGCGCCCGAAGCAGTCGGGGCACACCGCGAGCTTCTACACCCTCGTCGCCCGCGACACGATCGATCAGGACTACGCCCAGAACCGCCAGCGTTTCCTGGCCGAGCAGGGATACAGCTACACGATCATGGACTCGGACGCGATCGCCGCCTGACCGCGGAAGATCACGCTCGGGCGGAACGTCCCTGCAGGGCGAGGCCGAGGTGATGGGTACCGGTCGCCCCCACGGTGGGCGATGCGGCCCGCGCCGTGCGTGCGATCCCGAGCCTCGCCGCCCAACAGTCGGCGAGCAGGGCGTAGACGACCATGGCCAGCGCTGACGCGAGAAGGTCGACAGCCGTGCCGGAGGTCGCGTTGGCGTCGACCAAGGTGACGGATCCGAGCAGGAAGATGAGCACGTTGTTGACGATGTGCAGCGAGATCGCCGCCTCGAGTCCACCCGTGCGCCAGGTCAGCCAGGCCGCGACGATCGCGAACATGCCCACGCTGGCCGCGCCCCAGATGTCGTAGCCGTGACCGAGCACGAACAGTGGCACGGGCAGGAGGATGGCGAAGGCGGGATGACGCAGCCATCCCCCGACCAGCTGCATCAGATACCCACGGAACACGTACTCCTCGGCCGCGGCCTGGAAGGGGATCAGCAGCAGCACGAGCAGCACCATGATCCACAGCCCCGGGTGCGAGAAGTCGGCGGTCACCGCGTCGCCGGTGAGCGCCGACCACCCCAGCACGACGGCGAAGTAGACGACGAACACCGCGAGCGCCAACAGCAGACTCCTGCCGAGCCATCCCATCCGCAGACGCCCGGTGACGGACGACAGCAGACCGACCCCGCGTCCCTCGACGATCCGCGAGGCCAGCAGCAGGGCGGGGATCATCAGGATCAGCGGCAGCACCAGCGCCACGAGCAGCCACGGGCGGTCGAGGTCGAAATACTGCGACGTCGTGAGGAGCACCTGCGCGTCGACACCCCACCCCGGGACGAGCATCGACACGATGGCCAGTGGCACGATCACGATCAGCAGGATCGCGACGTAGAGGGCGATGCCGACGAGCCCGGTCAGCAGCATGCGCCACCAGCGATACCGCGGCCGCAGGCGTGCCAGCCGGTGGTAGGCGAGCTGCTCGACACCGGGCAGTCCGGCCTGTGCGACGGTGTTTCCGGGGGCGGGGGTGGCGTCCTCGTTCAAGCTCATACCTCGATCCTCCCGTGCGCAGCTGTGCGCCGCATCCGACCGTGGGACGATCTCGGCTCCCGCCGTCCACTTGCCGCGCGCCCGGCTCGCCCGAAGGGGGCGACTCCACGCCGTTCCGCACAATAGTCAGCATCCACATGGCCGGAGTCACCATAATGGGGACATGACTGCTCCGCGCATCCTGGTCGTCGATGACGAACCCAACATCCGCGACCTGCTCTCCACGGGTCTCAGCTTCGCCGGATTCCAGGTGAAGACGGTCGCCAACGGCGCCGCCACGATCTCGGCCGTCCTCGAAGAGGAGCCAGACCTCATCATCCTGGATGTCATGCTGCCCGACATGAACGGGTTCAGCGTGACCAAGCGCCTCCGCGGCGCGGGTTTCACCGCCCCGATCCTGTTCCTGACGGCGAAGGACGGCACCGACGACAAGATCGAAGGCCTCAACGCGGGTGGCGACGACTACGTCACCAAGCCGTTCAGCCTCGACGAGATCGTCGCCAGAGCCCAGGCGATCCTCCGCCGCACGATGCAGGCCGACGAGGAGTCGATCATCCGCGCCGGTGAGCTCTCCATGGATCAGGACACGCACGACGTCCACGTCGGCAAGGAGCCGATCGAGTTGAGCCCGACGGAGTTCAAGCTGCTCCGCTACCTGATGCTCAACCCGAACCGCGTGCTGTCGAAGGCCCAGATCCTCGACCACGTCTGGGAGTACGACTTCAACGGCGACGCCGGCATCGTGGAGAGCTACATCTCCTACCTCCGCCGCAAGATCGATCCGCACACCGAAGAGTCGTTGATCCAGACCAAGCGTGGCTTCGGCTACATGCTCAAGGTCGGCAAGACGGTCTGACGACCACCGCACCACCATCGACGCCGCCCCGCGGCGGAGTCGCCGCATGAGGGAGGACCGCATGGCGCACAAGCCCGATGCGGTCACCAGCTGGTGGCGACGCATCAGCCTTCGGGCGAAGGTCACCGGCGTCACGGTCGCGGTGCTCGCCCTCGGCCTGCTCGTCGCGGGTATCGGCACGGTGCCGATCCTGCGCAACGCCCTGGTCGCGAACATCGACGCCCAGCTTCCCGCCCTGGTCTCCAGTGACCTGGTCGATCGCTACTTCGACACCGTGACGGTCGATGGCGTCAGCACCTACACCCCCCGCGACGAGCAGCCTCGGGACTTCTCCTTCGCGATCTACGACGCGACGGGCGAGCTCCGCGCGACGGCACGCGGCACCGCGGGCCAGGCGCCTCTGTTCCCCGCCCAGTACTCCCTCACGAAAGCGACGGCGAACACCGACCAGATCCCGCTCGAGATGGAGGGAGCCGACGGCCAGCGCTTCCATGCCGCCGTCGCCGTGGTCCCCTCGGAGGGCGGAGTGCTGCGCATTCAGCTGGTGGCCCTGCCCCTCTCGCCTGCCGATCGCATCATCAGCCAGTACTTCGGCATCTACATCACGATCGCCCTGATCACCATCCTGATCGCCGCACTCCTCACGCGTGGACTCGTGACCCTGACGTTCCGCAGGCTCGGCCAGGTCGAGGCGACAGCCATGTCGATCGCCGCCGGCGACTTCCGGCAGCGGCTGACCGACCTCGAGCCGACCACAGAGGTCGGGCGGTTGAACACTGCCATCAACACGATGCTCGATCGCGTCGACCGCTCTCTCGCGCAGCGGGACCGCACGGTGCAGCACATGCGGCGGTTCATCGGCGATGCGAGCCACGAGCTGCGCACGCCGCTGGTGAGTGTCCGCGGCTACGCGGAGCTGTACCGCATGGGCGCGATCAAGGGCGAGGAGGATACGGCCCGGGCCATGGAGCGCATCGAGAAGGAAGCCATCAGGATGGGTGTCCTGGTGGAGGACCTCCTCGCTCTCGCCCGGTTGGACGAGGAACGCGAGCCGGAGATCGTGCCGCTCGATCTGCGGCCGATCGCGAGGGACGCCGCCCTCGATCTGCGTGCCGCGGCTCCCGGACGCACGGTCACCGTGATCGACCGCACCGCCGACAGCAAGACCGTGATCCCCGTTCACGAGATCCCACCGCTTCAGCCGCCGCAGCCCCCGACCCCGCGCGGCCTGTCGCGCGCCACGCTCTCGCGCCTTCGCCGTCGTCCCCGGCCGCAGGAGCAGGCCCCAGCCATCGACTTCACAGAGGTCACCGATCTCCCTGTGCGCACACCGCCGATCGTGCTCGGCGAAGAGAACAAGGTCCGTCAGGTGGTCACCAATCTGCTGGGCAATGCGCGCCGATTCTCCCCGGAAGACGGTCCGATCGAGATCGTCGTCGACTCGGACCGCGTCGCGGGAACCGGAAGCATCGCGATCGTCGATCACGGCGAGGGGATCCCTCCGCAGATCCGGGAGCAGATCTTCGAGCGGTTCTGGCGAGCCGACACCTCACGCGCCAGGGAGACGGGAGGCTCCGGCCTCGGGCTCGCCATCGTCGCATCGATCCTGAAGGCGCTGCACGGCGGCGTCGACGTCTCGGAGACCCCTGGTGGCGGCGCGACGTTCACCGTCACACTTCCTCTCGCACCGGCGCAGGCCACTCCCGCGCATCTCCTCGAGGACACGCAGCCTCTGGAACGGCTCGATCTGCCCTGAGCCCAGGCCCGGACCGCCTGCGCTCCTGCACCACCGCTGCCGCGCACCGATTGCGCACAGCACGCGGAGCTCACTGTCTTCGTCGGTGCACACGGCAGCGACGTCCGCTTAGCCTCGGAACCCCTACGAGAAGGAGTTCCCATGTCTGTCTTCACCGTCGACACCGAAGCCGTCCATGCGGCCCACGGAGCGACACGCGCCACCATCGAGCGCTTGCAGAGCGAGTCCGCGACCCTGATGGCCCAGCTCCGCCAGCTGCAGTCCACCTGGTCGGGGACGGCGTCCAATGCCTTCCAGACGTGCGCGGAGCAGTGGCAGGGCGCTCAGGTCCACGTGGAGCAGGTGCTCGAATCGATCGGCACCTCTCTCGGCTCGGTGGCCACCCAGTACGCAGACGCCGATCAGTACTCGGCCAGTCTGTTCCGGTGACACCACCTCGGCATCAACGCAGAACGCCCCCGGCCGAAGCCGGGGGCGTTCTGTCAGGAGAGCTGGATCAGAAGTCCATGCCACCCGACGGGTCACCCATGGGAGCTGCAGCCTTCTCGGGCTTGTCAGCGACGACGACCTCGGTGGTGAGGAAGAGGGCCGCGATCGAGGCTGCGTTCTGCAGCGCCGAGCGGGTCACCTTCGCCGGGTCGATGATTCCCGCAGCGAACATGTCGACGTACTCACCCGTGGCCGCGTTGAGGCCCTGGCCCGAGGGGAGCTCGGAGACCTTGTTCGCGACGACACCCGGCTCGAGACCGGCGTTCAGCGCGATCTGCTTGAGCGGAGCCTCGATCGCGACGCGGACGATGTTCGCACCGGTCGCCTCGTCGCCCGAGAGCGAGAGGGAGTCGAGGGCCTTGGTGCCCGACTGGATGAGCGCGACGCCACCACCGGGGACGATGCCCTCCTCGACGGCTGCCTTCGCGTTGCGAACGGCGTCCTCGATGCGGTGCTTGCGCTCCTTGAGCTCGACCTCGGTCGCGGCTCCGGCCTTGATGACGGCGACGCCACCGGCGAGCTTCGCCAGGCGCTCCTGGAGCTTCTCGCGGTCGTAGTCGCTGTCGGTGTTCTCGATCTCGCGACGGATCTGCGTGACGCGACCCTCGATCTGGTCTGCCTCGCCGGCACCTTCGACGATGGTGGTCTCGTCCTTGGTGACGATCACCTTGCGTGCACGACCGAGCAGGTCGAGCGTGGCGTTCTCGAGCTTGAGGCCGACCTCTTCGGTGATGACCTGACCACCGGTGAGGATCGCGATGTCCTGCAGCTGCGCCTTGCGGCGGTCGCCGAAGCCGGGAGCCTTGACGGCGACCGACTTGAAGATGCCCTTGAGCTTGTTCAGCACGAGCGTCGCGAGAGCCTCGCCCTCGACGTCCTCGGCGATGATGACGAGCTCCTTGCCGTCCTGGATCACCTTGTCGACGATGGGCAGGAGGTCCTTGATGTTGGAGACCTTCTGGTTCGCGATGAGGATGTACGGGTCCTCGAAGACCGCCTCCTGGCGCTCCGGGTCCGTGACGAAGTAGGGGTTCAGGTAACCCTTGTCGAAGCGCATGCCCTCGGTGAGCTCGAGCTCGGTGCCGAACGTCTGCGACTCCTCGACGGTGACGACGCCCTCCTTGCCGACCTTGTCGATCGCCTCGGCGATGAGCTCGCCGATCGCGGGGTCAGCAGCGGAGATCGAGGCCGTGGCGGCGATCTGCTCCTTGGAGTCGATCTCCTTGGCGCTGGCGAGCAGCTCCTCGGTGATCGCAGCGACGGCCTTCTCGATGCCGCGCTTGAGCGAGATGGGGTCGGCGCCGGCTGCGACGTTGCGCAGACCCTCGCGGACCAGAGCCTGGGCGAGGACCGTGGCGGTCGTGGTGCCGTCACCTGCGACGTCGTCGGTCTTCTTGGCGACCTCCTTGACGAGCTCCGCGCCGATCTTCTCGTACGGGTCGTCCAGCTCGATCTCCTTGGCGATGGAGACGCCGTCGTTCGTGATCGTGGGGGCGCCCCACTTCTTCTCGAGAACGACGTTGCGGCCGCGCGGGCCGAGGGTGACCTTGACCGCGTCGGCGAGGATGTTCAGGCCGCGCTCGAGGCCGCGGCGGGCCTCCTCATCGAAAGCAATGATCTTTGCCATGAGTTTTTTCGTCCCTCCTGGACGTAGACGTTGGGTTTAGCACTCAGAGTGAGAGAGTGCTAACGCCATTCTGGCACTCGACACCTTCGAGTGCAAGCCGCCGGAGGTGAGATCCACCCGGGGGTCAGGGGGCCGGAGTCTCCCCGGGCGTCTCGGACGCCGAGCTCGATCGATCGAGGCCGATCACCACGGTGAACTGCTTCTGCCCGTCCTCCGTCTGACCGGAGTAGTAGTCGCTCTGCTGCACGGCTGCGCCGCCGAGGAGGTTCGCCAACCCGATCGCTGCGAGCTCGTCCTCGTCGTTGAGGTAGAAGACCGTCGTGGCGGGGAAGTCCTGGCTGGAGCTGTCGCCCGCGAAGACGATGTCCGACGCCCACCCGTTGTTGATGAGCAGATCCCTCATCTGCGTGTCCAGGCCCTCGTCCGGCGTGCCGTTGAGGATCAGCACGGAGATCGAGGTGTCCACCACGCCGGTCTCCTCCGGGGTGGGCACGGCGGTGGGCACGGCCTCGGGGAAGAGCGAGACGCGACCCATCACCACGAGGGACCCGAAGATCCCGCCGATGATGAGCACGAGCGCGGCGACGAAGGACCACAGCAGCACGACCCAGCCGTTCATCCCCGGCGCTTCGGCGCGGTGCGCTCCTACACGTCCGGAGGAACGGGGAACGTCATCGAAGCGATCGCGGGAGGGCTTGGACACCCCTCGATGCTAGCGGCACCTTCCTGGCAATCCGTTCCTCGGCGCGGATCATGCGATGCACAAGGCTGTCAGTGCGTGCGTTCAGCCCACGAAACCCGGCGTCCGGGCCGAGCGCTGCCTGGCACGGGAATCCCGGATCCGACGCAGTCTCCGCACCAGCATCGGGTCGTACTCCAGAGCGGCTTCCGATTCGATCAGTCGCCCGAGGAGCTGGTAGTAGCGCGCCGCGCTCATCCCCAGCTGGGCACGGATGACCTCTTCCTTGGCCGAGCCGTGGCGCGGCCACGCGACCTCCATCGCGAGGATCGCGCGGTCGCGCTCCGTGAGATCTCCGAGCATGGGTCCAGGTTAGGACGCTTCCGCGGGGAGGGCTGTTCGCCACTCCCACCAGGCGCCGAGAGGATCCGCGGCCGCACGCACCTGCCCGTCGATCGCGACGACGAAGCCCGGCCAATCTTCCGTGTCCACCGGAGGCACCCAGACATCCAGGGCACCGGGCGGATCGATCGTGACCCAGCGCGCGTCCAGGGCGGAGATGCGCGCGACCAGGGCGCTCCTGCGCTCCCGCGGGATGTGGACAAGAACGCCGGGTGTCGTGATGACGAGCGTCGCCTCGGTCGGTGCGGCGGCCGCGAGCGCCTCGATACCCTCCAGAGCATCCCCGGCGACGAGCAGAGGCGGATCGGATGCCGCGATGTTCAGCGCGGCATCGATGCGCTCCTCCCTCCCCCTCTCCCCCGGCCACACGAGTCCGCGCAGCCACCTCCGATCCCGTTCGTCCGCCGCATCCAGCGGAGCCAGATCGATGCCTGCCCTCCAGACGATCTCCGGAAGACGCAACCGGGGCAGAGGTCCGGTCACCGTGCTCTCCAGCACGACTGTCGACGGTCCTTCCAGGGGGTCGAGCGCGGCTCGGAGCGCGCCGTCGTCACCGAGGAAGCGATACGAGTAGCGGTCCGGGTATAGGCAGAGCCCCGCAGAGGCTCCGACCTCGAGCAACGCGATCGGGCCGTCGATCTCGGACAGCACGGGAAGCAGCGCGGCGAGGCGGAGCGGCTCATTGGTCTGCAGGCTGCGACTCGCGCACTCCGCGACGACCTCGTCGGCGTTGCGGAGCACGAACTCCCGCCACTGCGGATACGCCGCGAGTCCGGCGCCGAGCATCCGGGTCACGGCGAACACGAGAGGCGGTTGCCTCCGCGTCTCCGGAATCCGCAGCAGGACACCCCGCACCTCTTCGTCAGCGGCGACTCCGGCGGCCCATGCCGCGTAGAGGGCGCTGCGACCGGGCGCCTCGTCACGGGCGAATCGTGCATAGCGCTCCTGCACAGCATCCGTCATCCGTCCATTCTGACCCGGAGCACCCGAGACCTCGCCGCGCGGGGGAGAATGGAGACGACTCAGGAGGACACATGTCGTACAGCGTGGACAAGACCGAAGACGAATGGCGCGAAGAGCTCGGCGAGGAGCAGTACGCCGTGCTGCGGCAGGCCGCGACCGAACGGGCCTGGACCGGTGAGCTGCTCGATGAGGAGCGTGCGGGCCTCTACACGTGCGGCGCCTGCAACGCCGAGCTCTTCAAGAGCGGCACGAAGTTCGACTCCGGATGCGGATGGCCCAGCTTCTACGAGTCGATCCGCCCCGATGCGGTCGAGCTCATCGAAGACGACAGCCTCGGGATGGTGCGCACCGAGGTGCGCTGCGCCAACTGCGGGTCGCACCTCGGCCACGTGTTCCCCGACGGGTTCGGAACTCCGACGGGCGACCGCTACTGCATGAACTCGATCGCACTGAACTTCACCCCCGACGCGTCGTGAGCGCCCTCGACGCCGTCCGGGCACGGCAGTCCTGGTCGAAGGTCGAAGACACCGCGCCGACCCGCGAGGAGCTGCTGACGTTCGTCGCTGCGGCAGGCCGCGTCGCCGACCACTCATCGCTGCGGCCCTGGCGGCTGATCGAGCTTCGCGGCGCGGATCGCGAGGTGCTGGGCGCGGCGATCGCGAAGGCCCAGGGAGATTCCTCCCCCTCGTCGAAGCCGCTTCGCGCTCCGCTGCTCATCGCCGTCGTCGCGAGCTACCGCAAGAGCGAGAAGGTGCCCCGGTGGGAGCAGGAGGCGGTCGCGTCCGGTGTCGCGCACGTGCTGAGTCTTCTGCTCGACGAGGCCGGGTGGGGCGTCATCTGGCGCACGGGCCACTACACGCGTGCCAAGGCGGTGGCCAAGGCCCACGGGCTCGGCAAGAACGAGGAGCTCCTCGGCTGGCTCTACGTGGGTGGCAAGCCCGAAGGCAAGAAGCCCGGCCGGCGCAAGAGCGTCGATGCCCGCAAGCTCGTCACGCGCCTGCCCGCGGCGAGCACCGAGAAGGCGAAGAAGAAGAAGAAGTAGCGCCTCAGCGTCGACGCCGCCACGGCACGGCCACGACGACCGACCCGACGGCGACCACGACCATCGCGAGCACCTGCCAGAGCGCGGGTCCCGCCGCCGGTGGCCACAGGAGGTCGATCACGACCGACGTGACCAGCTGCCCGAGCACCGATCCCAGGCCCATCAGCAGCACACCCGTCTGGGCCACGATGAAGGTGCCGAGCAGGATGTAGGCGGCGCCCAGGAAACCTCCGAAGTAGAGCCAGGGCTCCCCCGGCAGCGCAGCAGGTGCGCCGCGGAACGCGATGCTCACGCCCGACGCGAGCGCGAGGACCACGGTGCCGGCGATGAAGCTCATCAGCGTCGCGGCCAGCGGCGAGCGCGCGCGCTGCGCCAGCCGCCCGTTGGTCGCCGCCTGCCACGCGATGCCGACGCCCGCTGCGAACGGCAGCAGCAGCATCCACAGCGGTGCGGAGGCGAGCACATCGCCGGAGAGCGAGATGCCGACCGCCGCGAGCGCGAGCAGACCGCCGAGGACCCGACCGGGAGTGACCGCGACGACGCCTGCCGGACCGAAGCCGATCCGATCGAGCACGAGGCCGTGCACCGTCTGCCCGGCCACCACGCCGACGGTGAACAGCGAGACGCCGAGCACCCCCGCCGTGAGTCCCTGGGTGGAGACCGTGAGCGCGCCGCAGGCGCCCCCGAGCAGCATCCAGAACGGGATCGTCTGCTGCCGGATGCCGTCGCGGAGTCTCGCCACTCCTCGTCGGGCCGAGGGGAGACAGATGATCACGACCGCGAGCGCCAGAAGACCCACGGAGAAGGAGACGAAGCCGGCGACGATCCCATCGTCGACACGCACTCCGAGCACTCCGTTGATCCGCGCCTGGATCGCCGTCATCACCCCGATCGCCACCGCACCGCCCAGTGCCACCGGGGCGGGAAGTAGACGGGGCTCTGGCACCTGTCGACCCTACCCGAGCCCGTGGGCGATCCCGTCCCTGCGGATGTCGGAGCCCGGCGCTACGCTGACGGCATGTGCGCGAGCTACGGTCTCGATCCCCGATTCACCGATGCGGAACTCCTCGCCGCCGCCGACGACGCGGTACTCGAGGGCCTGCGGGTGTGGGCACGCGAGAATGCGGGTGAGACCGTCCGTCCCACGGGCAAGAACCTGCGCAACCTCAATCCCCTGGTCGTGCAGCCCGATGCCGCGCCGACCCTGGAGCCCGCGTGGTGGGGCTTCCTCGTGAACGGCGAGCCGGCAAAGTTCCCCTCGATCAACACCCGCGCCGAACGCCTTCAGGAGCGTCCAGGAGGGGCGAAGTCGAGAGCGATCGTGCCGGCGACGAGCTGGTACGAGATGCAGAAGCCCTCTCGCCAGTGGAACGAGTTCATCATCGACGACGGCACCCTGTTCGGCATGGCCGCGGTCACCCAGCGCGGGCGCACCGCCGACGGCGAGTGGTTCACGTGCTACTCGATCGTGATGCGCCCCGCCCCGGCACACCTCGTCGATCTGCACGATCGGATGCCGCTGCTGGTCCCCGCCTCGTTGAGCCACGACTGGCTGACCGCGCCGGCGTCGAGGGAGATCATCGACGAGGCGGTCCTCGCCTCCGACGAGATGGCCGCGCGCGTGCAGACACGTCCTCGCCCCTGAGGTGCGGATGTCCGCCGCCGGGCGGACCCTCCCTCCGTCAGATGTGTACCTGAGGAGGACGCGCGATCCCGGGGTCGCTCCGTAACGTTGTCCTCATGATCACAGCAGAAGGCCTCACCAAGAGATTCGGAGACAAGACCGCCGTCGATGACGTGTCGTTCACGGTCAAGCCGGGCAGCGTCACCGGATTCCTGGGCCCGAACGGCGCCGGGAAGTCGACCACCATGCGGATGATCGTCGGCCTCGACCGGCCGACGTCCGGCCGTGCCGCCATCGCCGGCCGCGAGTACCGCAAGCTGCGCGCACCGCTCACCGAGGTGGGCGTGCTCCTCGACGCGAAGGCGGTGCACACCGGCCGCACCGCGCGCAACCATCTCCGCGCGATGGCCGCGACCCACGGCATCCCCTCCTCTCGCGTCGACGAGGTGATCGACCTCGCCGGCATCGGATCGGTGGCCCGCAAGCGTGCAGGCGGGTTCTCGCTCGGCATGGGACAGCGCCTCGGTATCGCCTCGGCGCTGCTCGGCGACCCGCACACGCTGATCCTCGACGAGCCGGTCAACGGCCTCGACCCCGAGGGCGTCCGCTGGGTCCGCCAGTTCGTCCGCCACGCCGCCTCCGAGGGGCGCACCGTGCTTCTCTCGAGCCATCTGATGAGCGAGATGGCGCAGACCGCCGACCACGTCATCGTGATGGGACGAGGCCGCGTGCTCGCGGATGCGCCGCTCCCCGAACTCGTGCGCTCGTGGACCCGCAACACGGTCAGGGTGCGCACTCCCCGCCCGGCCGATCTGGCCGCAGCCGTCGGCGGACCCGATGTCGAGATCGTGAGCTCGGCTCCCGACCTGCTCGACATCGTGGGGCTGCCTGCTGCGCGCATCGGCGACCTCGCTGCGGACCGCGGCATTGCGCTGCACGAACTCACCCCGACCACCGGTTCGCTCGAAGACGCCTACCTCGCCCTCACCGGCGACTCCGTCGAGTACCGCACCAAGGAGATCTCATGACCACGACACAGGCCCCCGCCGCCACACGGCCGCGCGTGGACACCGGTCGAAAGCTGACGTTCGTGCGCGCGCTGCGCGGTGAATGGATCAAGCTCGCCACCCTGCGCTCGACCTGGTGGTCCATCGGGATCGCCGCCGCTCTGACCGTGGGGATCGCGGTTCTCATCGCCCAGGCCCTCGACATGCCGGACTTCGAGCCGATCCAGGCCGTCATCATGCCCATCCAGTTCACCATGCTGCTCGCCGGCATCATCGGTGCGATCTCGGTCACCGGCGAGTACTCGACCGGAATGATCCGCTCGACCCTGACGGCGAACCCTGTTCGCGGATCGGTGCTGGCGGCGAAGTCGACCGTGCTGGCCATCTTCATGTTCCTGTCGTCGCTGGTGATCTTCGCCATCGCAGCCCTCGCCGTCACCCTCATCGTGGCGCCGCGGGATCAGAGCATCGACTGGTCCGACCCGTCGGCCTCGATCCTGCCGATCGTCGTGGCCTCGCTGTCCATGGCCGTCTTCGCCCTCATCGGCGTCTCGTTCGGGTTCATCCTGCGCTCGGGGGCCGGAGCCATCGCCGCCACCGTCGGTGTGCTGTTCGTGCTGCCGATCGTCGCGAGCTTCTTCTCCTTCGCCGGGGAGGCATGGGCGTGGGTCATCGAGGCCTCGTCCTACCTCCCGGTGGCGGCTGCGCAAGCCGCGATCATGCCCAGTGAGACGGCGGCTCTCGATGCACCCACCGCGTTCCTGACGCTGGGCTGCTGGGTCGCCGGTGGTGCCCTGGTCGCGTGGGGCGTGCTGCGCACGCGCGACGCGTAAAGTCGGCCTGTGAGCAGAACGCGAAGCCGCAGCGACTCGATCCGTGAGGACGAGGAGCTGCGGCTTCCGCGTGCCCCTGGCCTGTTCCGACGCTTCTGGGCGCGCCACCCGCTGTTCGCCGACATCCTGCTCGCCCTGATCTGCCTGTTCCTGTCGCTCGCACCGGCCGCGCCCTACCCCGACCCCTCGCTCCCGGAGGGCACCTACATCGCCCTCAACATCGCGACGGTGGCGATGGTCGCGATCGGGTGCAGCACCCTTCTCTGGCGCCGTCGAGCACCGCTGGGCCCCTTCCTCGCTGCGGTGATCCTGGGTACCGTCGGTCTGTTCACGGGCATGTCCGGCGGCATCGTCCTCCTGCTCGTCGCCTGCTACGGCGTCGCGGTCTATCGCTCGGCCCGCCTGGCCTGGATCTGCTACGGGATCGGCGCGGCATGGTTCCTCGGCTTCACCACGGTGCTCATGCTGACCGGCGCGACCGTGCTCCAGGTCGGCCTCGACACCGCACTCAGCTACGTCGCGCTCGGTCTCATCGGCACACTCGTCGGAGTCAACGTCGGTGACCGCAAGCGCTACCTCCTCGCCATCATCGACCGCTCACGCCAGCTCCTGATCGAGCGCGACCAGCAGGCGCAGCTCGCAGCCGCGTCCGAACGCGCCCGCATCGCCCGAGAGATGCATGACATCGTCTCCCACTCGCTCACCGTCATCGTCGCCCTGTCCGAAGGTGCGGCCGCGACACCGGACCGGGAGCAGGCACGCAAGGCCGCGGCATCCGCCGCCGACACCGCCAGAGGTGCGCTCACCGAGATGCGCTCGATGCTCGGAGTGCTGCGCGACGACGAATCCCCGTTGCCACTGGCCCCGATGCAGCCCGTACCCGCGCGCGACACCGTGGAGACCGCGCAACGAGCCGGCTATCCGGCGACGCTCACCGTCGTCGGGCAGGCGGAGGTCTCCCCCGCCGTCGCGCATGCGATCGGAAGGATCGTCCAGGAGGGGGTGACCAACGCGATGCGTCATGCTCCCACCGCGAAGACCATCGCGGTGCGACTGGAGTACACGACCGAGACGGTCACGATCGAGATCGTGAACGACGGCGTCACAGGCGAGGTCGGGTCGGATGGATTCGGCGTACGCGGACTGTCCGAGCGCGCTGCGCACGTTCACGGAACGGTGCGGTCGGCACCTGCGGACGGGGGACGATGGGTTCTGCGGGCCGTGCTCCCCACCTCGGGAAGCACACCCGCCGCACGACGAGAGACGATGGAGGACGACGGATGACGGATGCGATCAGGGTGCTGCTGGTGGATGACCAGGAGCTCATCCGAGTCGGGTTCCGGATGGTGCTCGACGCCGAGGAAGACATCGTGGTGGTCGGTGAGGCCGGCGACGGCAAGGCGGCGATCACGCAGACCGCCCTGCTCGCCCCCGACCTGGTGCTCATGGACATCCGGATGCCGGAGCTGGACGGCATCGCCGCCACCGAGGCGATCGTCCGCGACCACCCGCAGACCAAGGTGCTCGTTCTCACCACGTTCGATCTCGACGAGTACGCGTTCGGAGCGATCCGCGCGGGCGCGAGTGGATTCCTGTTGAAGGACGCGCAACGCCACGAGATGATCTCTGCCGTGCGCGCCGTGTCCCGCGGAGATGCAGCGCTCTCCCCTCGGGTCACGAGAGCGCTGATGGAGCATGTGACACCCCGACTCGGCGCGACCTCTTCCGCCGCTCCGGCCGCCGAGGAGAGCGCCGCACTCGAATCGCTCACCGATCGCGAGCGCGACGTGTTCCTCGCGATCGGCCGCGGCCTCACCAACGCGGAGATCGCCCAGACTCTCTATGTCGGCGAGTCCACGGTGAAGACGCACGTCGGTCGCGTGCTCGCGAAACTCGGTGCCCGCGACAGGATCCACGCAGTCATCCTGGCGCACCGGCACGGACTCGTCGGCGACGAGCGAGGCTAGCTCAGGTCCGGGCCGGAGTCCACTCCGAGACCTGGTTGAGCCGCTGCACCTCGTCGTCCGAGAGCTCGAGGCGGGCACCGGCGAGGAGATCGGGAACCTGGTCCACGTTGCGCGCGCTCGCGATCGGTGCGACGACCGTCGGCTGCGCGCGGAGCCAGGCGAGTGAGGTCGCGGCGATCGAGGCGTCATGCACGTCGCCGATCTCCTGGAGCGCATCGATGACCCGCAGCCCCGCCGGCGTCGCGTACTTCGCCGCGCCGTGGGCCCGCGGCGAGCTCTGCCCTTCGGCATCCGTCGAGCGGTACTTGCCGGTGAGGAAGCCGCTCGCCAGCGAGTAGTACGGGACGAGACCGAGCCCGTACTCCTCGGCGACCGGGATGATCGTGTCCTCGACCTCGTTGCGGTGCACGAGGTTGTAATGCGGCTGCACAGCGACCGGCAGCGCGGCACCGGTGCGACGGGCGATCTCGATCCACTCGCGGATGCGATCGGCGGAGTAGTTCGACACGGCGATGTGCCGCACCAGACCGTCGTCGACGAGCTGACCGAACGCGGCGACAGTCTCCTCCAGCGGAACCGTCTCGTCATCGAAGTGCGCGTAGTAGAGGTCGATCTCATCGACGCCCAGGCGCGCCAGCGAGGCTTCGGCGGCCTTGCGGACGTTCGACGCGGCAAGACCGCGGAACTTCGGGTGCTGGCTCACCTTGGTCGCGACGACCACCCCTGCGGGCCTGCGAGAAGCCAGCCATTCGCCGACGATCGTCTCACTCTCTCCGCCCTCGTTCCCCGGCACCCAGGAGCTGTACGAGTCAGCGGTGTCGATGAAGTCACCACCGCCATCCACGAACGCGTCGAGAACCGCAAAGGAGGTGTCACGGTCGGCCGTCCAGCCGAACACGTTGCCGCCGAGCGAGAGCGGGAGGACGTCGAGATCACTGGTGCCGATGCGAGTCATGAGGGGAACAACCTCCGAGTCCACCCCTCGCATTCCCGGATGCCCTCCGGTGGCGACCCTCAGACATCACCGCGTCGGCCTCTCCCCCTCGTGGCGGATCTGAGAGGGGCGCCCCACGAGCCGCGGATCAGGGGCGTGAGCGATCAACGGATCCTTGCCCGGGTAGTCGAACCGCGAGAGGACGCACCTCATCGCCTCCAGCCGCGCGCGCCTCTTGTCGTTCGACGCGATGACGACCCAGGGGAGGGCAGGGGTGTCCGTGCGGAGGAACATCGCCTCCTCCGCTGCGATGTACTCGTCCCAGCGGTCGACGCTCGCGAGGTCGGTCGGGCTGAGCTTCCACTGCGCGACCGCGTCTTCGCCCCGGTGCGCGAAGCGGCGCCGCTGCTCCGCCTCATCTATCGAGAACCAAAGCTTCACGAGGCGGATGCCCGAGCCGACGAGCATGCGCTCGAACTCCGGCACGGTCTGGATGAACTCCTCGTACTCGGCCGACGAGCAGTAGCCCATGACCCGCTCGACACCGGCGCGGTTGTACCAGGAGCGATCCATCATCACGATCTCGCCGCCGGAGGGGAGATGCGCGACGTAGCGCTGGAAATACCACTGCGTCCGCTCCGCATCGGTGGGTTTGTCGAGTGCCACGACACGGGCACCCCGGGGGTTCAGGTGCTCCATGAAGCGCGTGATCGCGCCGCCTTTTCCCGCCGCGTCTCTTCCCTCGAACAGGATGAGCACGCGGTCGGACGAGCGCGTGATGTGCGCCTGGAGTTTGAGGAGTTCGATCTGCAGCAGGCGCTTCTCGCATGCGTACGCCTCCCGCGTGAGCGCGGTCTCATACGGGTCGCCGCTCTGCCACTCCGGCATGGACCGCTGCGACTCCGGCGAGCTGCTCATGACATACCCCTCCCCCGGTGCTCCATGGATCACGCCCTTCAGGGGCAAGCGCAGGTGGCCGCGGCGGGGAGTCGGCCACCTGCGCAGTCATCCACCTGGTGTCACGACGTCGTACCCACCAGGAAACTCAACGTTCAGTAACATATCACCCTCTAGTGCGATACTCCGATATGCTCTTTCACCATCACGATCTGGCGCGGAAAGTGCGCGCGGTGGCGGCTATGGTGCAGAGATGGGAACGATCCAGTACGGCAACGGCGAGGAGATCCATATCGAGGACCGCGCGCTCGCGCATCTGAAGGTGGTCATCGCCACCAAGTTGCGACGCAACGAGAGCTTCACCCTGTCGTGGCGTCATCCCGACGGAGATCCCGCAGGACGCTCGACGATCTGGCTGCACCCCTCGATTCCGCTCCGCTTCACCTTCGACGAGCCGGAGGCGCCCCCGCTGAACCCCTCGTGGATTCAGGACCTCATGCAGTCGGCGAGCTCGACAGGCGGGATCGGCCTCATCGACGAGGTCGTCGACACACCAGAACCCGTCTCAGTCGACTGAGTCCACCGAGAGCACGGATCAGAGACGCGTGAGCCTCAGCTCGTCCGCCATACGGAGAGCAGCTGCCACCCCTCGGGCACCTGCGACTCGAGGGCAGCCATGTCGTCGCCTTCGATCTCGCGGATACCGTCACGACGCAGGAACTTGCCTTCGACCGAGCGCATCGATCCTGCTTTCTCCATCGTCGCCATCGCCGAGACGAGGTCCCATCCGGCGGGAGCCTGAGCGGTGAGCTGCGCGCGAACCTCGGCGAGGTCTTCGCCCTTCAGCGTCACGCTGTGGGCCTCGACAGGGCGAATCAGTCCGTGGAGCATCACACCAGCCTAGGACGAGGGAGGGGCGGATGTGTCGCTCACTCCCCTGCACCCCTGCTCTCCGAAGCGCCGGAGGAGCGACCTACTCGTCCTCGGCCTCGGGCTCGCCGTTCTTCCACGAATACTCGAGTCCTGCACCGATCGCGAGACCCACAGAGATACCCACACCTGCGCCGATCGCAACGCTGTCGAAGAAGATCAGCCCGGCCGCAACGCCCAGCGGTAGCCCGAGCGCCATCCCTGTGGCGATGCCATACCCCGGCTTCTTCTTCGAAATCTCCTCGGATGCGGTCATGGGTGCAACGGTACGCAGGCACGTGAGCAGGCGCATCCCCCGTGAGACGGACATCACTCGACCCGCCGAAGCCGGAGGTAGCGAAGCGAAGAACCGCTCACTCCGTTCGCTTCTGGACGCCAGCTCCCGGGCCGTGTCGAGTCTCGAAGGCCCGGGTCTCCCACAGCGCCGTGCGGAGCTGGACAGCCCCGATCGCGGCACCGAGCGCGAACACGACGATGCCGATCCAGCGCCACACGTTGGGGCCGTCGAGGACGAGAACGAAGATCCAGCCGGCCAAGACGACGGCTGAGAACCCCAGTTGAGATACCGCCCCCACCCGCCTGCGCTGGAGGGCGAGTCGCTGCTGGATCAGCGACGGGGTCGGCTCCGCATCGGGCTCGCTCATGCCCAGAGCCTACGACCTACGCGGCGGGGCATACCGGGCAAAATCGCCGACGACGGACAAGCCCGGCCCGAGCTCTGCCTGCAGATCTGCCACGAGCTGCTCGCCCTCAGCGATCCATGTGCGTCCGATCTGTGGATCTGGCCATCGCATTTCAGTGACCGGATCCAGCACGGTCTCCCAGACCTGATTCCACTCCCGGAGCCGCTTTCGCAGCTCAGCTGAGACCACAAACCTCTCCGGTATCCGGTCGCCTCGGAACCACTCCGGGTACAGCAGAAACGTGTTCATACGCTCTTCAGGAGTCATCCCCCGACTATCTAGGTTCGCCATCAGGGCGACGATAGCAATGCGGGAGCGTGCAATACGCATCTCGGCATTCGTCGCCTCTCGGCTGATGCCGTCGGTGTTTCTTGAGCCGACTACGGGACTCGAACCCGTAACCCCCGTATTACAAGTACGGTGCGCTACCAATTGCGCCAAGTCGGCGGATGCCACCCACAAGCTTAGCGATGGCATCGACCCCGCTTCGACCTAGGGGGCAGGCGTGGTGGTCGGTGTGGGAGTCGGCGTCGGCGTGGCACGCGAGGCATCGCTCGCGACGCTGAGCACGAACTGCGAGAACTCGGCCGGGTCGTCGAGCGCTCCGACGTACGCTTCGCCGTTCGCGACGACCATCGGAGCCGACTGCAGGACCAGGTCCTTGGAGCCCGCGAGCGGTCCGTCCAGCGCGCGCGTGGTCGCATCCTTCGCCCAGCTGACGAAGTCGCCGTTCTCGATGCACGACCGCACGGCCTTGGTGTTGTCGGTGCCGACCGCCGCGGCGAGGTTCGCGAGCTCTTCATCGGACATGCCGTCGCTGCCGACCTCGGGCTGGTTGTCCAGCAGGTCGTGATTGAACGCGTAGAACTGTGCGGGCGAGTGCGTGGCGACGCAGGCGGCCGCGGCCGCCGAGCGCAGCGAATACTTGGTGCCGTTCGAGCTCGCGGTGAGCAGAGCGACCGGGTGGTAGCTGACGGTCACGGCGCCCTCGCTGATCCAGCCGGCGAACTGACGCGCGTTCGCCCGCTCGAACTTCCCCGCGTCCGGCGAGAGGTAGTCGACGTAGACGTGGATGTCGACCTTCTCAGAGGTGGTCGCCTTGGGAGTCGGCTCGGTCGACGCACCCGCATCGGTCGGTTCTGCGGACGGTGTCGCGGGGACCTCGTCGGATCCTGCGACCGCGGTGATGTCGGTGACGACCACGCCGTCCGACTCCATCCCCGTCGGGGTGAGCTTGG
This sequence comes from Microbacterium sp. Root1433D1, assembly GCF_001426835.1. NCBI lineage: Bacteria > Bacillati > Actinomycetota > Actinomycetes > Micrococcales > Microbacteriaceae > Microbacterium > Microbacterium sp. Root1433D1. The sequence continues at coordinate 415,904 of NZ_LMFN01000001.1, forward strand.
GCTTGGACACCTGGGCGGACACCGCAAGGGTCACCGCAGTGCCGATCGCCCCCACCGCGACGACCGCGACGGCGCCGATGATGATACGTCGCATGAGGCGCGCCCTCGACTGCTGGGCGTGCACTTGCTGAGCCTTCTCCCGCACGGCCTCGCGAGAATTGCGAGGTGTGGGGACGTTCGGCGTTTCGTCGCTCGACATCGTTCCTCTTGTGAGTCTGCGGGGGTCCGGGTTGGCCCCGACCGCCGCTCAGCGACGATCGCCGCTGCGCGCGGCCGAGTTCGATGCTAACCAGTGAGGCTGAGAAATACCCAGGTACAGCCGTTCATGTCATACTGATTTCGACCCAAAGACGGGTCACGGTGACTCATATCACCGCTTCATCACTACGGATCGTCCGGCACGTACCTGCCGGTGAAGGAGAAACGACAATGGCATCTGTGACTTTCGACGAAGCCACCCGCCTGTACCCCGGTGGAACCCGTCCGGCCGTCGACAAGCTGAACCTCGAGGTCGGTGACGGCGAGTTCCTCGTCCTCGTCGGTCCTTCCGGTTGCGGCAAGTCCACGTCCCTGCGCATGCTCGCCGGCCTCGAAGAGGTCAACGCCGGCCGCATCCTCATCGGCGACCGCGACGTGACCGACGTCCCGCCGAAGGACCGCGACATCGCGATGGTCTTCCAGAACTACGCGCTGTACCCGCACATGACCGTCGCCGAGAACATGGGCTTCGCTCTCAAGATCGCCGGCGTCGGCAAGGAAGAGCGCGCCACTCGCGTGCTCGAGGCTGCGAAGCTCCTCGACCTCGAGCCCTACCTGACCCGCAAGCCGAAGGCCCTCTCGGGTGGTCAGCGTCAGCGTGTCGCCATGGGCCGTGCGATCGTGCGCCAGCCGCAGGTGTTCCTCATGGACGAGCCGCTGTCGAACCTCGACGCCAAGCTCCGCGTCCAGACCCGTACGCAGATCGCGTCGCTGCAGCGTCGTCTCGGCGTCACCACGGTCTACGTCACCCACGACCAGACCGAGGCACTGACCATGGGTGACCGCATCGCGGTCCTCAAGGACGGCCTGCTCCAGCAGGTCGGCTCCCCGCGCGACCTCTACGAGAAGCCGAACAACGTCTTCGTGGCCGGCTTCATCGGCTCGCCCGCGATGAACCTGTTCTCGGCGGACCTCGCCGAGGGCGGCATCCGCTTCGGCACCGAGGTGGTCCCGCTCGACCGCGACACCGTCGGCCGCGCAAACGGTTCGCAGGTCACGGTCGGCGTGCGCCCGGAGGACATCGTCGTCGGCCCCGCCGATGGCAAGGGCCTCTCGGTCACGGTCGACCTCGTCGAGGAGCTCGGCGCTGACGGCTACCTCTACGGGCACACCGAGATCAACGGCAAGCGCGCCGACCTCGTCGCTCGCGTCGATGGTCGCAACCACCCGAACGCGGGTGAGACGGTCACGCTCGCAGCCTCGGCCGGCCACGTGCACGCGTTCGACATCGAGTCGGGCGAGCGCCTGAACGACAAGCCGGTCGTCTCCGCCTGATCGGATCCACAGACGCGGCGCAGGCTGACTTCGGTCGCCTGCGCCGCGTCTCTTTTTCCTCTTCGCACGCAACCAGGGAGCACCATGCAGGATTCGCTGCGGATCACCGCCAGCAAGATCGACCCGGGGTTGCTCTCCCTCCCCTGGTCCACCACGTTGGCGAAGTGGCCGTCCGAGCACATCGTCTCGCTCCCGAAGGGGCTCTCCCGCCACCTCGTGCGCTTCGCCGACCTCTCCGGTCGCGTCGTCGCCGTCAAGGAGACCACCGCGGAGATGGCGCAGCGCGAGTACGACATGCTCGGCAACCTCGCCCGACTCGATGTGCCCTGCGTCGACCGGGTGGCCGTGATCGCCGGGCGCACCGACGCGCATGGTGACCCACTCCCCGCCGCGCTGGTCACCTCGCACCTGCGCTTCTCGATGCCGTACCGCGCTCTGTTCACACGCGTTCTGCGCCCGGACACCGCCAACCGTCTGGTGGACGCACTCGCGCTGCTGCTCGTACGCCTGCACAACGTGGGCTTCTACTGGGGCGACGTGTCACTGTCGAACACCCTGTTCCGTCGGGACGCCGGCGCATTCGCCGCCTACCTCGTCGACGCGGAGACGGGAGAGCTGCACGAGGAGGGGCTCACCGACGGCCAGCGCGCCTACGACCTCGACCTCGCCCGCACCAACATCGCCGGCGAGATCATGGACCTCGCTGCCGGCGGACGACTCGAGCACGGCGTGGACGCGGTCGCGATCGCCGACGGCATCGTGTCGTCGTATCGATCGCTGTGGGCAGAGCTGACTGCACAGGAGTCGTTCTCCGCCGCGGAGACATGGCGCATCACCGAACGTGTCGAGCGGCTCAACGCCCTCGGCTTCGACATCGACGAGATGTCGATGTCGACGACCGCGGACGGCACCGTGGTGGAGATCCAGCCGAAGGTCGTGGATGCCGGACATCATCAGCGCCGTCTCATCCGCCTGACCGGCCTGGACGTCGAGGAAAACCAGGCACGACGTCTGCTCAACGACCTCGACGAGTTCCGGGCCCGCTCGACGAAGCAGTGGGCGGACGAGGAGATGTACGCGCACGAGTGGCTGACCCGAGTGTTCGAGCCGGTCGTGCGTGCGATCCCCTACGAGCTGCGCGCCAAACTCGAGCCGGCCGAGGTGTTCCACCAGGTGCTGGAGCACCGCTGGTACCTGTCTCAGGCGGAAGGACGATCCATCCCGCTCGCCGAAGTGCTCACCAGCTACATCAACGAGGTGCTGCGGCATCGGCGCGACGAAGCCACCATCATGGGTCCGCCCACCGAGACGATGAGTCTTCCCGTCATCACCGGCATGACGCCGGTCGCCGATGAGGACGAGGACGTGGACTGGCGGGATCTGGTCTGATCGACCGGCGGCTCAGTAGCCGACGGTGAACCGCTCCCTGTGGTGGTTGCCCTGCTCGATCTCGTCGACCACCGCGACGGCGAAGTCGGCACCCGAGATGTACGACTTGCCTTCGGCGTCGCGGACGATCACGTCGCCGCCGTCCCGGTAGTGGCCGGTGCGCTCGCCCTCCGCCCAGGGTCCGAAGACCTCGGCGGGGTGGATGAAGAACCAGTCCAGGCCCGCGTCGGTCGCCTCGAGGAGGGCCAGCGAGTCGATGCCGACCTGCGCCTCGTGCTTGTACTCCTCCGGGAAGCCCTGATCGAACAGGCGCGGCCCACCGGGGGCCACGAGGCTCCCGCCGGCGCCGCCGACGACGCCGAGACGCGTGTCCGTACCCGCGAGCTGCTCGACGACATTCGACAGCGCCTCGAGCGCACGGTCGGCCATGTCACCGCGCGGCGAGAGAGCCGAGACCACGGCGTCCGTGCCGACGAACGCTTCCGCGAGCGGTGCCAGGTCGAGAGCGGAGCCCTGCAGATATGCGGCCCCCGCCACCGGATCGGCCGGCGCAGAACGCGAGATCGCGATCACGGCATGGCCACGGCTCACCGCCTCCGTGACGATGTGACGACCGGCGTAACCGGTCCCTCCGAGCACGATGATGCGAGCCATGGTCTGCCTTCCCTCGAACGGTCTAGTTCTTCTTCGCGGCGCGGAGCGACGCGACCTGGTAGAGCGCGACGGAGGTCGCGATGCCGGCGTTCAGCGACTCGGTGGCCGCAGAGATCGGGATCGAGACGATCTGATCGCAGGTCTCGGAGACCAGGCGGGACAGGCCCTTGCCCTCCGACCCGACGACGATCACCACGGGACGATCGGCGAGCTGGAGCTCCGGGAGCGACACATCGCCGTCGCCGTCGAGGCCGAGCACGAACACGCCCTGCTTCTTGAACTCCTTGAGCTGCGTGGTGAGGTTGGTCGCCAGCGCCACCGGGGTGCGAGCGACGGCTCCGGCACTGGTCTTCCAAGCGGCGGAGTTGACGCCGGCCGAGCGACGCTGGGGAAGGATGATCCCCTGACCGCCGAACGCCGCAGTGGAGCGGATGATGGCGCCGAGGTTGCGGGGGTCGGTGATGCCGTCGAGCGCCACGAACAGCGGCACCTCACCGCGGTCGATGACCTGCTCGAGCAGATCCTGCGGGTGCGCGTACTCGTACGGCGGCACCTTGATCGCGACGCCCTGGTGCACACCGTCGAACCCGGCCATGCGGTCGAGCTCCGGACGTGTGACCTCCATCACGGGGATGCCCCGATGCGTGGCGATCGAGAGCATCTCCTTCACGCGGTCGTCCATCTCGACGCGCTGCGCGATGTAGAACGCCGTCGCCGGGATCTTCGCCCGCAGTGCCTCGAGGACCGAGTTGCGACCCGTCACGTTCTCGGTGTCGTCTCCCGCCTTGGCCTTCGGCGCACGGTTGCCCCCGCCACCGGAGCCCGGCCGGCTGCCACCGGGGCGGCCCTTGCCGCCCGTCGCGGCGGCGTAGCGCTCGGCCGCGGCCTTGCGCTTGCCGGCGGGGTGCCACGCGCGGTCCTCCGCCTTCGGCGTCGGTCCCCGACCCTCGAGCGCCTTGCGCCCGAGTCCGCCGGTGCCCTTGGTCGGGCCCTTCTTGTTTCCCTTGCTCGCGCCGGGGCGCCCTGGCTTAGCCATCGATACTCCAATGAGTTCCGGCCGGAGTGTCCTCCAGCGTGATTCCTGCGGCGGCGATCGCATCTCGGATGCGATCCGCCGCCGCCCAGTCCTTGTCAGCGCGTGCCTGAGCGCGCTGGGTGATCATCGTCTGGACGAGGGCGTCCAGAGCGGATTGCGAGGCGTCGGCCTTCGCCCCGGATGTGTGTGTGAGGCCCAGGACCGACGTCATCGCCAGCACGGCGCGCAGCGCGTCGAGCGCGGCGTCGTCCTCCCCCGCGTCCAGCGCCGCGTTTCCCGCACGCACCGTCTCGTGCAGCACGGCGAGCGCCTGGGGCACGCCGAGATCATCGTCCATCGCCGCCGCGAACGCCGCGGGGAGGCTCTGCGACAGGAAGAACCCGATGCCGCCTCCGGCAACACGTGCGGCGCGCTGCTGGAACGTGCTGATCCGGCTCAGAGCCGCTTCGGCCTCCGCCCACGACGAGTCGCCGAGGTCGAGGCTCGACCGGTAGTGAGCGGCGGCGAGCGCGTAGCGCACCACCAGGGGATCGTGCACGGCCAGCACGTCTGCGGCCAACGTGAAGTTCCCGAGCGACTTCGACATCTTCTGGCCGTCGACGGTGACGAGACCGTTGTGCATCCAGTAGCGCGCGAAGCCGTCACCTGCCGCCGTCGACTGGGCGAGCTCGTTCTCGTGATGCGGGAATCGCAGGTCGAGCCCACCGCCGTGGATGTCGAACTCGGGCCCGAGATAGCGCTTCGACATCGCGGAGCACTCGATGTGCCATCCCGGACGCCCGGCGCCCCACGGCGACGCCCAGGTGGCGTCTGCCGGCTCTTCGGGCTTGCTGCCCTTCCACAGGGCGAAGTCCTGCGGATTGCGCTTGCCCCGAGGGTCGGCGTCCTCCGCGGCTTCCATGGCATCGAGGGATTGATGGGTGAGCGATCCGTAGTCCGGCCAGGAGCGCACGTCGAAGTACACGTCTCCCGAACCGTCAGGGGCGGGATATGCGTGACCGCGCTCGATCAGCAGCGCGATGAGCTCCTGCATCTGCGGCACCGATGCCGTGGCTCGCGGCTCGTACGTCGGGGGCAGGATGCCGACCCCCGCATACGCCGCGCTGAACTCCTGCTCCATGCGATACGCGAGCGCCCACCACGGCTCGGAGTCGGTGGCGTTCGCGAGCACCTTGTCGTCGATGTCGGTGACGTTGCGCACGAAGGTGACCCGACCGTGGCGGTACTGCAGCCAGCGGCGCAGCAGATCGAAGCTCAAGGCCGCCCTGACGTGCCCGATGTGGGGGCCTGATTGCACCGTGGGTCCGCACACGTACATCGTGATGTTCTCGGGATCGAGAGGCACGAAGTCGCGCAGCTGCTGCGCGCGGGTGTCGTAGAGGCGGACTGTCACCGCTCAAGCCTACTCGGGGACGGCTGAGCGCCCGCCTTCAGATGACGATGAACGCCGGGAACCACCGACGCGATGGCCGTCACCGCGATGCCCTCTCCCCTGCCGGGGAACCCGAGCCCGTCCGTGGTCGTCGCCGTCACGGACACCGGAGCGCCCAGGACGGCGGACAGAACCCCTTCGGCCTCGGCCCGCCGCGGGCTGAAGCGCGGTCGATTGCCCTGGAGCTGCACCGAGACGTTGCCGATCTCGAACCCGGCTTCGGCCAGCAGCTCCCGGGTGCGAGCGAGGAAGACGTCCGCATGCGCGCCGGCGTACTCGGGGTGGGAGGTGCCGAAGTGCTCTCCGATGTCGCCGAGCCCCGCGGCACCCAGCAGCGCGTCGACGATCGCATGGGCGACCGCGTCTCCGTCCGAATGACCGGAGAGGGGCTGCTCCCCCGGCCACTCGAGGCCGGCGAGCCACAGGTTCCCCTCGCCCCCGAAGGCGTGGACGTCCGTGCCGATGCCCACCCGGGGGGTGCCGGTCGCCGCGACGCTCGCACCCAGCAGGTGGCGGGCGCGCTGGAGGTCAGCGGGCGTGGTGATCTTGAAGGCGCGTTCCGAACCGGCGATGTACCGCACGGGGTGGCCGGCCGCCGAGAACAGGGCCGCATCATCGGTGTACTCGATCCCGCTGTCGCCGGCGGCAGCGTACGCCGCCTCGAGCGGGCCCCTCGGAAACCCCTGCGGCGTCTGCGCCGCAGCGAGCTCAGAGCGGTCGACGGCCCCGACGACGGCCCCGTCCACGACCTTCTTGAGCGTGTCGACGACGGGCAGGGCCGGGATGATGCCGTGCTCTGCTGTCACGGCAGCGGTGACGGCGTCGATCTGCGACGGAGGAGTGAGCGCGCGCGCCGCATCGTGCACCAGCACGATCTCGACGTCTCCCCAGAGCGCGGCGAGACCTGCCGCCACCGACTGCTGCCTGGTCGCACCACCGGTGACCACACGACCGAGATCAGCCCGGTCGCCGGCCGCGGCGCGCAGTTCCGTCTCGGCGTCGCCTTCCCATCCATCGGGGGCGACCACGACGACCTGCGCAGGCGATGCGGCGAAGACGCCGTCGAGCGCGTGGCGGAGGACGGAACGGGCGTCGATGCCGACGAAGGCCTTCGGAGCTTCGGCACCCAGACGCGTGCCGGAGCCTGCAGCCACGACGATGATCGCTGAACGCGGGACAGGGAGGATGGTCACAGCATCACGTTACCGGCGAAGACGACGAAAGGCGGATGCCGAAGCACCCGCCTTTCGTCGTGAAAAAGAGCTCAGGAAGCGAGGACCTCGTCGAGCAGTGCGCCCGCCTTGTCCTCATCGGTCTTCTCGGCCAGCGCGAGCTCGGAGATGAGGATCTGACGAGCCTTCGCCAGCATGCGCTTCTCGCCCGCGGAGAGGCCGCGGTCCTGATCGCGACGCCACAGATCGCGCACGACCTCGCTCACCTTGATCACATCGCCGGAGGCGAGCTTCTCGAGGTTCGCCTTGTACCGGCGCGACCAGTTCGTGGGTTCTTCCGTGAAGGGTGCTCGCAGCACCTCGAAAACATGATCGAGGCCTTCCTTGCCGATGACGTCACGCACGCCGACCAGGTCGACATTCTCCGCGGGGACCTCAATGATGAGATCACCCTGGGTGACGTTGAGCTTCAGGTATTTCTTCGCCTCACCCTTGATGATGCGCTCCTTGACCTCAATGATGGTCGCAGCGCCATGGTGGGGATAGACGACGGTCTCGCCAACCTCAAAAAGCATAAAAACGTGTCCTTTCGGCAACCTCAAGGATACCACAGGGGACATGCGCTAAGGTTCGCGCCCCCGGTGCCGCAGGAGCCCTCACGACTTACGCATAGAATGGATGCGGATATCCCCGCCGGACCTCAGGAGGACCCGTGAAATCGCGCCTTGTTGCGTCTGCAGCCCTCAGCGCCCTCGTTCTGCTCGGCGCGACCGGGTGCACGTTCATCACCCCACAGTCCACCAAGACCGAGTACGCCGCATCCGACGGCGTGAACGTCTCCGACGCCGACGGCCCGATCGACGTGCGCAACGCCCTCGTGGTGGCCACCGAAGACGGCTCTGTGGGCAATCTCATCGCGGCGTTCGTCAACCCCACCGATGAGAAGGCGACTCTCACGATCACGGTCGCGGGCGTCGACCCGCTCGTCGTCACCGTCCCCGCCGGCGACACGGTGAGCCTGGGCGCCGGTGCCGAACCGCTGCGCATCGTCGGCCTCGACACCAAGCCGGGCGCGACGGTGGAGATGCACTTCCAGTCCGGCGACTCCACCGGGGTCAAGACGGAGGTTCCCGTGCTCGACGGAACGCTCCCCTACTACTCGGACCTCGCCCCCTCGGAGAAGACAGCCCCTTCGACGCCGACGCCGAAGCCCACCGACACGGCGGCTCCGGCCCCCAGCAACTGACACCTCAGAGCACGAAGACGAAGAGGCCGGCGCCCAGGGGCGCCGGCCTCTTCGCTGTCTCGACGGGCTCTTCGTCCCGCCGGGAGATCAGCCTTCGAAGCGGTATCCCAGACCGCGCACAGTGACGAGCATCACCGGCTCGCTCGGGTTCTCCTCGATGCGCGAGCGGATCCGCTTGATGTGCACATCGAGCGTCTTGGTGTCGCCGAAGTAGTCGCTCCCCCAGACCCGGTCGATGAGCTGGCCGCGGGTCAGTACGCGCCCGGAGTTGCGCATCAGCACCTCGAGCAGCTCGAACTCCTTCAGCGGCATGTTGATCTGGGCTCCGGCCACGGAGACGGTGTGCCGATCGATGTCGAGCGAGACCCGTCCGCCGTCGAGCACGCGCTCGTCGAGCTCGCTGTCCGCCTGCACGACCCGGCGCAGCACGGCACGCATGCGGGCGAGCAGCTCCCGGGACGAGTAAGGCTTCGTGATGTAGTCGTCGGCTCCGAGTTCGAGGCCCACCACGATGTCGACCTCGGAGTCCTTGGCCGTGAGCATGATGATGGGAACGGCAGAGGTCGACCGGATCTGCCTGCACACCTCTGTTCCCGGCATGCCGGGAAGCATCAGGTCGAGCAGCACGATGTCGGCCCCGCGCTCCCGGAAGGCCGCGAGCGCTCCGGGGCCGTCCTCCGCGATCTCCACCTCGTAGCCCTCACGCCGGAGCAGGTACGCGAGCGGGTCGGCGAGGTCGGGCTCGTCTTCGACGAGAAGGATTCGGGTCATGCTCTCTCTCCGTTTCGAACGCGCGCGGATGCGGCGGACTTGGCCGCTTTGCGCGCGCGCTTCTTCTTGCTCTTCTTGCCCGCGTCGAGGTTGTCGGGGGCGTCGATCCGGGGAAGACGGATCGTGAACGTGGACCCGCGGCCCGGACGCGACCACAGCCGCACCTCGCCGCCGTGCCGCTGGGTGGCGTGCTTGACGATGGAGAGCCCGAGGCCGGTCCCTCCGGTGCGCCGCGAACGGGCCTCATCGGCCCGGTAGAACCGCTCGAAGATACGCTCGCGATCGGCTTCTGCGATGCCGATCCCCTGGTCGGACACCGCGATCTCGACCACGCCGTCCTCCGCCCGGACGCCGACTCCGACGCGGGAGCCGCGGGGCGAATAGACGATCGCATTGGCGATCAGGTTTCCGACCGCCTCGATCAGGATCTGGGCGTCGCCGCGCACGAAGACGCCGCGGTCCCCTCCCCTGGTGAGCTCGACCCCTGCGGAATCGGCCTGCACGACGTGAGCCTCGATCGAGGAGGCGATCACCTCGTCGATCGCGACCGGGCCGACCTTCGTCAGACCGTCCTCGGCCTGGAGCCGGGACAGGCTCATGATGCGCCCGGTGAGCTGTCCGAGCCGCCCCGCCTCTGCGGAGATACGCGCGGCGAAGATGCGCACCTGCGCGGGATCGTCGGCCGCGGACTCGATGGCCTCGGCGAGAAGGCTCACCGCGCCCACGGGCGTCTTCAGCTCGTGGCTCGTGTTCGCCACGAAGTCACGACGCATCTGATCGAGCCGCTCCTGCTCCGTGACGTCGCGGATGATCAGCAGCACCAGACGCGTGCCGATCACGCTGGCGCGGGCCGAGACCAGGCGGGGGTCGAGGCTCAGACCCCCTCGGGTGAGGCGCATCGACTCGGTGGCGGTACCGCCGGCCTCCCTGACGCCGCGCACGAGCTGGCGCAGCTCCGGGTTGTCGAGCGTCGAGCCGACATCGATCCCGAACCGGGTCGCCGCCTGCGAGGAGGCGAGTACCAGACCGGAGGTGTCGACGATCGCCGCGGCATCGTCCATGCTGTGCAGGACATCGGTGATGCCGGCGGGAATCGCCAGCGATGTCTCCTCCTGCACGCGGGCCCGCGCCCGGTATGCCCACACGACGAGCAGGGAGAGGCCGACGCCGATCACCAGCCCGATGGCGAGCGAAGACAGCGCGAGCTGCGGCAAGGTCATGACATAAGCGTAGAGTGCGTTCACCGTCCGTCCGGCGGGTTTCCGCGCCCTCGCGGGAACAGGAGAAGTACTATTCACGTGCTGGGCACCGTTCGTTAACCTTCGAAGCAGACAATCGCTTCGGGCTTGTGCGGGAGCACAGACCTGCTCTCGTGCGGACGACCCGCCGTCTCGCGCTGACACAGCCGAGATCCGAATGAAAGGTTGCGCCCCAACATGCGCGAAGTCTTCCACCAGTCCCTCGAGGACCTTCAGAACCGCCTCGTCGAGATCGCCGACCTCGTCACGGTCTCGATCGACAAGGCCACCAGGGCATTCGCCACGAGCGATGTGGCACTGGCCGAGGAGGTCATCGCCGATGACGCCAAGATCGACGAGCTGGCCGTCGCCCTCGATGAGCAGGCGATCGAGATCCTCGCCCGCCAGCAGCCGGTCGCGCGCGATCTGCGCATCGTCGTGACCGCTCTGCGTGTGAGCGCCTCGCTCGAGCGCATGGGCGACATGTCGGAGCACATCGCCCAGCTCGCCCGCCTCCGCTTCCCCGAGCGCGCCATCCCGAAGGGCCTCAAGGGCACCTTCGTGAAGATGGGCGAGCTCGACGTCGAGGTGGCCCGCACGCTCTCCGAGTTGCTGCGCACCCAGGATCTGCGCTTCGCCGACGCCATCCGCAACGCGGACGACGATGTCGACGAACTGCACGCCACCGTCTTCGAGAAGGTGCTCAGCGACAACTGGAAGGGTGAGGCGACGGCGACCGTCGACGCCACGCTCGCCAGCCGGTACCACGAGCGCTTCGCCGACCACGCGGTCGCCGTCGCGAAGAAGGTCGTCTATCTCGCCACCGGTGACTGGGCGGTCGATGAGGATGACATCCCCCTCGCCGTCGAGCAGCAGGAGCTCGGCCAGCAGGAGTTCGGCCACGCCTGATCGCACCCACGGCAACGCAGAAGCCCCCGATGCCTTCGCATCGGGGGCTTCTGCGTGAGGAGCAGAGGCTCCTACTTCTTGCCCTGGGCCGCGACCGCTGCGGCACCGGCGGCCGCAGCCTCCGGGTCGAGGTAGCGTCCTGGGCCGGTGGGAACGTTGTTCTCGTCCAGCTCGTAGACCAGCGGGATGCCGGTGGGGATGTTCAGCTCGGCGATGTCGTCGTCGCTGATGCCCTCGAGGTGCTTCACCAGGCCACGCAGCGAGTTGCCGTGCGCCGTGACGAGCACGGTCTTCCCGGCCTCGAGGTCGGGGACGATCGCGCTCTCCCAGTACGGCAGCAGACGGTCGATGACGAGCTTGAGCGACTCGGTGCGCGGCACCTCGCCGTCGATGCCCGCGTAGCGGACGTCGTTCACCTGGCTGAACTCGCTCTCGTCGTCGAGCACGGGCGGCGGCACGTCGAACGAGCGGCGCCACAGCTGGAACTGCTCGGGGCCGAACTCCTCGAGGGTCTGCGCCTTGTCCTTGCCCTGGAGCGCACCGTAGTGACGCTCGTTGAGCCGCCACGAGCGGGTCACCGGGATCCACAGACGGTCGGCGGCGTCGAGGGCGATGTTCGCCGTCTGGATCGCACGGCTGAGCAACGAGGTGTGCAGCACGTCGGGGAGGATGCCGGACTCTGCCAGCAGCTCGCCGCCGCGGCGCGCCTCCTTCTCGCCCTGCGCGTTGAGGCGGACGTCCACCCAACCGGTGAACAGGTTCAGTTCGTTCCACTCGCTCCGGCCGTGGCGGAGCAGGATGAGGGTGCGCGTCGCAGTCATGCGGCCAGTTTATCCGCCCGGAGCCGAAGCCCGAGTCGGATGCTGGGAGGATGGAGACATGGCGTCATCTCCCCTCGGTCGGCCGACCCGCGGCACCACGGGGACCAACCGGCTGCGACGCAACGATCGCTGGATCGCCGCGAGCGACGCCCTGCGCCGAGCATCCGATCCGCTGGTCGTCGATCTTGGCTACGGAGCCAGCGGCGTGACCGCGTTCGAGCTCGCGACGCGCCTCGTCCGGGTGCGCGACGACGTCGAGGTGCGCGGCCTGGAGATCGATCCGGCGCGCGTCGCGACGGCCGACGCCCAGCTCGCCGAGGTGCGCGCGGGGCGGACGCCCTTCGCCCGCGGCCTCCCGGTCTCGTTCGGGCGCGGCGGATTCGAGGTTCCGCTTCCCGGCGGACGCCGGGCCGCGGTCATCCGTGCCATGAACGTTCTGCGGCAGTACGACGAGCAGGACGTTCCCGATGCGTGGTCCCGCATGGCCTCACGCCTGGCGCCGGACGGGCTGCTCTTCGAGGGCACCTGTGATGAGATCGGCCGCGTCTCGAGCTGGGTCGACGTCGATGCGCACGGCTCACCGCTGCGCTTCACGATCTCCCTCCGGCTCGCCGACCTCGAGCGCCCGAGCATCGTCGCCGAGCGATTGCCGAAGGCGCTGATCCACCGCAACGTCGCCGGAGAACGCATCCACGGGCTGCTCGTCGATCTCGACCGCGAGTGGGACCGCGCGGCGCCCCTGTCGACCTTCGGAGCCACGCAGCGCTTCCTCGCCGCCGTATCCGCTCTTCGCGCGCAGGGCTGGCCGGTCCTCGGCGGACGCACGCGTTGGCGTCTGGGGGAACTCACGCTGCCGTGGGCCGCAGTCGCTCCGCTGACGGACTGAGTCGTCCTGCCGCCGAGGGCGGGTCAGAGCTCGACGCCGGAACCGCGAGGGTCGGGAGCCGTGGGCCGTCGCGACAGCCGGGTGAGGCGCGGGATATCCGCCGTCGCACCTGCATCCGCCGGGACGATCACCTGCTGAGAGGCGGCGATGTCGATGCCGTCGGCGCGAACCACGAGGTCGCCGATCGGTGCGCGCCGAGAGAGGATCGCGAGCGCGATCGGACCGTCTTCGTGATGACGCGCCACCGAGGTCAGGTACCCGACCTCGTCGTCGCCGGCGAACACCGGCGCACCCGGCGCGGGCAGCACCGCATCGCTGCCATCGAGGTGGAGGGCGGCCAGACGGCGGGGCGGGTGACCGAGGTTGTGCACCTTCGCGACGGTCTCCTGCCCGCGGTAGCAGCCCTTGTTCAGGTGCACCGCGCTGCGGATCCAGTCGGACTCGTGCGGCAGCGAGCGCTCGTCGACCTCTGTCTTCCACCGCGGGCGCCAGGCGGCCACGCGCAGCGCCTCCGCGGCGAGGAGGCCCGCGAGCGACTCCCGATCGATGGATGCGGCGAGGGCGTCAGCAGCCTCCTCCTCGAGGATCGCGACGCGCCAGGCGAAGTCGGCGGCGGGGTGCTCGGCGACCTCGGAGTACTGGTGTCCTCCGACGCTGATCCGCTGCCACGGGTCGGCCCAGACGAGGGCGGTGCCGTTCGGAGCTGACGCGGCAGCGGTCACCGTCGATGCGACGGAGCCGCCCTCGACATAACCGACCAGCACGAGGTCGGGTCGGATGTCGACCGTGGCCTGGGTGCGGAGCTTCATGCGCGTCAGCCAGGCGGCGAGCGCATCGGCGTCGTCGGCGTCGACGATGAGCCACGTGGATGCGCCGTCGTCGAGCACACCGGCCGCGTGCTCGACGCGGCCCTGTGGATCGAGCACGAGGAGCTCTGTGCTGTCGCCGGCGGCGAGACGCCCCACGGCCTGCGACGTGATCGAGTCGAGCCAGGTCAAGCGCTCGGGGCCCGCCACCTCGATCACGGTGCGGTCGCCGAGCGGTGCGAAAGCCGAACCACCGGCGAGACGCCGCTGCTCGCGGAAGGCGTCTCCGAAGTGCACGATGAGGTCGCCGTCGGACACGACGCCGTCGATCTGGCTGAAGCCGGACACGTCAGACCTTGGCCAGGCGCGCCGACGCGTGCGAGCGCAGCGGGGTGCCGAGCGCGGCGATGTCCCACGCCCACAACAGATGTCCGTCGACGAGGCCGTACATGCGCGACGATGCGGTGTGCACCTTCGCACCGGCGCTGCGCACGACGGCGTCGGAGCCGATGTCGATGCGCGGACCGTTGATCTCGCCGAGGTAGAGCTCGAGAGCGCCGTCGGCGTGCGCGAGCGAGACCTCGATCGGGAACCCACCGCTGGGTGCGCGCAACTCTTCCACGTCGTTGACCGTGCGCGTGTGCACGGGCGCGGTGGGGGGAAGCAGCGCGGGGCCGGGATCTGCGGCCGTCGCCGGGCGCGCGAGTCGCCAGAAGCCCGTCTCGGCGAGGAGCGCCGCGGCGGGAGCCCCGTCCTCCGTGAGGAACGTGGCCGTGCTGGAGTAGTTCAGGAACGGTCCGCCGTCGTGGCTGAAGCTGATCCGGTGGGTGAACTCGCCCTGCAGACGCTCATCCCCGACCGGGTAGTCGATGACGCCGGTGCCCTCCCAGACGCCGATAAGCCACGCGAAGGGAACGATATCGGCCGGAAGGTCGACGGGCAGTTCGAGCATTATCGCGTCAGCGCTGGCCGCGGAAGAGGTTGCGCAGCACCACTGCCGAGACGAAGACGATAGCGAGGCTCGCAAGGCCCAGCAGGCCGATGAAGAAGATTTCGAGCGCCATGAGGTCCATGTCATCCACCTTACCGCGCTGCGCCGGTGTCAGGAGGGGATCAGCGCCGCGAGGCCGAAACCGACGGAGATGATGCCCATCAGCAGAAGAGCGCCGATGACGCTTCCGGAAACGCGGAAGATGAAGCCCTGGGTGCGCCCGTACCAGAGCTGCACCGCGAAGGAGAGCAGTACGACGCCTCCGAACCCGACGAGCAGCCAGGGCACACGCCATTCCTCCGGCACGAAGATGCCGATGGCGACGGTGGCGAGGAAGGCCGTGGCCCAGACGACGAGCACACCGACGAACGCATTGCGTGGTGCGAGTGCGGGATCCGTCATGTCTCCATTGTTGCGCATCGCTCCCGGTATCATGGCGGCACGACGTCGATCCGCGTCTGTGAGGAGTGCGCGTGGCCCAGGTGCTGGTTCTGACCAACGCTCCGCTCTCCGAGCAAGTGCTCCCCGCGCTCGAGCTGCTGAGCCACCGCACGCGCCAGATCCCCGCAGAGACGTCGCAGCTGGTCAGCGCCCCCGACTACGACGTCGTGATCGTCGACGGCCGCCACGATCTCGTCGCCGCGAAGTCGCTGTGCCGCCTGCTGCGGACAGCAGGGCAGGATGCGCCACTGCTGCTCGTCGTCACGGAAGGCGGGATGAGCGCGCTCTCGGGAGACTGGGGAATCGACGACGTCCTGCTCGCCACAGCCGGTCCTGCCGAGATCGATGCCCGACTGCGTCTCGCGCTGGCTCGACGCGATGAGGTCGCCGAGCCCGCACGCGTGCAGGCATCCGGCGTCACGATCGACGAGCAGTCCTACTCGGCGAAGTTGCGCGGCAGGCCTCTGGATCTCACCTACAAGGAGTTCCAGCTGCTGCACTTCCTGGCGACCCACCCCGCTCGTGTGTTCACCCGCGAACAGCTGCTGAGCGAGGTCTGGGGCTACGACTACTTCGGAGGCACCCGCACCGTCGACGTGCATGTGCGACGGCTCAGGGCGAAGCTCGGCGACCAGGAGCAGATCATCGGCACGGTGCGAAACGTCGGCTACCGCTTCAACGTCAACGAGGACGAGAGCCTCGCGAGCGTGGTCTGACGATCGACTCCGTTCACACGCGCGTCACCTCTCGGTGCTTAGATGTACCCCATGATCGATCCCGCACTCGCCGACGCCGGGCTGGGTGACGCCGAAGACGACGACTTCGACGCCATCGAGTCCTACGACTCCCAGCTCCCGGACCACCGCTACCTGGATCGCGAGCTCAGCTGGCTCGCCTTCAACCAGCGCGTGCTCGAGCTGGCAGAGGATCCGTCGCTCCCCGAACTCGAACGCGCCAACTTCCTGGCGATCTTCGCGAGCAATCTCGACGAGTTCTTCATGGTGCGCGTCGCCGGACTCAAGCGCCGCATCATGACCGGTCTGGCCGTGCCCACCAACATCGGCCGCTCCCCCGTCGACGCGCTCGCCGACATCTCTCGGGAGGCGCACGCTCTGCAGCTGCGTCATGCCGACGCCTGGACATCGCTGGTGCGACCCGCCCTCGCCGAATCCGGAGTGGAGATCACCGAGTGGTCAGAGCTCACCGACGGTGAGCGCGCGGCGCTGTCGGAGTACTTCGGTGCCCAGGTCTTCCCGGTGCTGATGCCGCTCGCGGTCGATCCCGCCCATCCGTTCCCCTACATCTCCGGCCTGTCGCTGAACCTCGCGATCCGCATCCGCAACGCCCGCACGGGGCGCCAGGAGTTCGCGCGCCTCAAGGTGCCGCCCATGCTTCCGCGCTTCGTCGAGGTGCCAGGAGGCGGCGAGATCAAGCGCTTCCTGCGTCTGGAAGAGCTCATCGCCAACCATCTGGGCGATCTGTTCCCCGGCATGGAGGTGCTCGACCACCACGCGTTCCGCCTCACCCGCAACGAGGATGTGGAGATCGAGGAGGACGAGAGCGAGAACCTCATCCAGGCGCTCGAGGCCGAGCTCCTGCGCAGGCGGTTCGGCCCGCCCATCCGTCTCGAGATCACCGACGACATGGATGACGTCACGATGGACCTGCTGGTCCGCGAGCTCGACATCACCGACCTCGAGGTCTACCGTCTCCCCGGGCCGCTCGACCTGCGCGGTCTGTTCGACCTCTCGCGCATCGACCGCCCCGACCTGCGCTACCCGCCGCATCTGCCCACCACGGCGGTGGCGTTCCAGCCCGCGGGATCGAGCGCCCGCGCCGACATCTTCAAGGCGATCCGCAAGTCGGACGTGCTGGTGCACCACCCGTACGAGTCGTTCACCACGAGCGTGCAGGCGTTCCTCGAGCAGGCCGCCCGCGATCCGCACGTGCTCGCCATCAAGCAGACGCTCTACCGCACCTCCGGCGACAGCCCCGTCGTGCAGGCCCTCATCGACGCGGCGGAAGCGGGCAAGCAGGTACTGGCCCTCGTCGAGGTGAAGGCGCGCTTCGACGAGGCGAACAACATCGTCTGGGCGCGCAAGCTCGAGAAGGCCGGCGTGCACGTGGTCTATGGGCTCGTCGGGCTCAAGACGCACTGCAAGCTCGCGCTCGTGATCCGCGAGGAAGATGGGATGCTGCGTCACTACTCCCACGTGGGCACCGGCAACTACAACCCGAAGACCAGCCGCATCTACGAGGACTTCGGACTGTTCACCGCGGATGCGCAGGTCGGCAAGGACCTGACGCGACTCTTCAACGAGCTCAGCGGCTACGCGATCGAGAAGAAGTTCAAGCGCCTCCTGGTGGCGCCGCTGCATCTGCGCAAGGGGCTGATCCGCCAGATCGACGCCGAGCGGAAGAACGCCGAGGCCGGGATTCCCGCGCACATCCGCATCAAGGTGAACTCGATGGTCGATGAGGAGATCATCGATGCGCTCTACCGCGCGAGCGCAGCGGGTGTGAAGGTCGATGTCTGGGTGCGCGGCATCTGCAGCCTCCGCACCGACCTCGACGGCATCAGCGACAACATCACGGTGCGCAGCATCCTGGGGCGTTACCTGGAGCACTCGCGCATCTTCGCGTTCGAGAACGCCGGCGACCCGCAGGTGTACATCGGCAGCGCCGACATGATGCACCGCAACCTCGACCGCCGCGTCGAGGCTCTGGTGCGCGTGACCGACCCCGCCCACCTCAAGGAGCTCGGGACGTTCTTCGACCTGGCGATGGACGCCGGAACGACGTCGTGGCACCTAGGCGCCGGCGGCGTCTGGGAACGCCACGCCGTCGATGCGGAGGGCAAGCCCCTCGTCGACCTGCAGGATAAGACCATGGGGTTGATCCAGCGGCGCCGTCGCGCACGGGCGGTTCGATGACTGCGCGACAGCTGCAGCTCCCGGCCGACACGGCGACGAGCTCGAAGTGGACGGACAAGGCCGTGTACGCGGCGGGGGCCGTCGTGTGGCGCCTGGTCGACGGCAAACTTCGCATCCTGCTGATCCACCGCACCAAGTACCGCGACATCACCCTCCCCAAGGGCAAGGTCGATCCCGGTGAGATGCTCGCCGAGACGGCCGTGCGCGAGGTGCACGAGGAGACCGGCATCCGCGTCTCTCTCGGGGTGTCGGTCGGCGTGAGCCGGTACCACCTCGCCTCGCAAAAGCAGAAGGTCGTGCACTACTGGGCTGCGGAGGCGACGGATGCGGCGATCCGGGAATCGACGTTCGTTCCCAACCGCGAGATCGCCGCGCTGGAGTGGGTCAGTGTGAAGAAGGCGCGTGCACGCCTGAGCTACCCCGTCGACCTGGAGATTCTCAACTTCTTCTCCAACCTCGTCGACGACGGCGTGCTGCGCACCTTCCCGGTGATCGCGCTGCGTCATGCGAAGGCCACACCTCGTTCGGAGTGGGACGGTTCGGATGCCTCGCGACCGCTCACCGAGCGCGGGCGCACGCAGGCGAAGTCCATCGTCGGACCGTTGCGCGCGTTCGGCGTGCGTCGGATCGTGACCAGTGACGCGGTGCGCTGCGTCGAGACGATCACCCCGCTCTCCCGCGCGCTCGATCGCAAGCCGGTGAAGACCGAGAAGATCAGCCAGGACGCCTGGGAGGACGGCGGGTCCGACCTGCGTGCGGTCGTCGGCCGCCGCATCCGCGCCGGCAAGCCGGCCGTGCTGTGCAGCCATGGCCCGGTGCTCCCCGGCCTGCTCTCGGAGATCGCGCTGGCCACCGGCACCATCCAGGGGTCCTACCTCAGCAGCGCAGCAGACCTCGAGCCTGCCGCGTTCTCGGTCGTGCACCTCTCGGCCACGAATCCCGGATCCGGGATCATCGCCATCGAGACGCACATCCCCAAAGTCTGACGTCCCCTGATTTCTCGCGGGAGCACCCCAGAGAGTCGCCCGTCGTTCACCTGCCGTTCACCTGCTCGGGAGAGTCTCGTTAACCGTCGCCCATAGCGTCACTGTGTGCCCTGCACCGGGCCCCACCCATTCCAGATCGAAGGATCCACAGTGAAGATCTCCCGAATCGCACGAATCGGCGCCATCGGCGCCGTCGCCGCTCTCGCCCTCGCCGGCTGCGCCGCGAACGAAGGCGGCACCGGCTCCACCGACGAGCCCACCTCCAACACTTCCGCCGTCAGCGGCTCCCTGGTCGGCGCGGGCGCTTCCTCGCAGCAGGTCGCCATCCAGGCGTGGACCGCCGAGTTCCAGAAGACCAACCCCGACGCCCAGGTCGAGTACGACCCGCAGGGCTCGGGCGGTGGCCGCGAGTCCTTCCAGCAGGGTGCGGTCAACTTCGCCGGTTCCGACCGTGCGTTCAAGACGGACGAGATCTCGGCCGGCGGCTTCGGCGCGTGCGTCGACGGCTCCGACATCATCGAGATCCCGGCCTACATCTCCCCGATCGCGATCGTGTTCTCGCTCGACGGCGTGGACGAGCTGAACCTCGCCCCCGAGACGATCGCGTCGATCTTCGCCGGCAAGATCACCAACTGGAACGACCCGGCGATCGCCAAGGACAACCCCGACGCCAAGCTGCCCGACCTCGCCATCACGCCGGTGCACCGCTCCGACAAGTCGGGCACGACGGGTAACTTCACCGACTACCTCGCACAGACCGCGGGCGACGTGTGGACCGCAGGCAGCGTCGAGGAGTGGCCGGCCGACCTCGCCGGCGAGTCCGCCGAGAAGACCTCGGGTGTCGCCAACGCCGTCAAGGGCGGACAGGGCCTCATCGGCTACATCGACTCCTCGCAGGCCGCCGACTTCTCGGCCGTCAACGTGAAGGTCGGCGACAAGTTCGTGCCGCACTCGGCCGAAGGCGCCGCCGCGACGCTCGACGCATCGAAGATCGAGGAAGGCCGCACCGACGGCGACCTCGCCTTCGCGATCGACCGCACCACCACCGCTGACGGCGCCTACCCCGTGCTGCTCGTCAGCTACCTCATCGGCTGCGCCGAGTACGAGGACGAGAACGTCGCCGCACTGACCAAGGCGTTCTTCACCACCGCGATCAGCGCCGAGGGCCAGGACGCCGCCGCGACCAACGCGGGCAGCGCCCCGATCTCGGACGACCTGCGCACGCAGGCCCAGGCTGCGATCGACCTCATCAAGTGAGTGAATGACGGTCTCCGGGATGCCTCACGGCATCCCGGAGACCGTCTGCTCGCGTCAGACACCCGATCTCCACTGAGCAGGAAGCAGCTCCCATGACAGCCACGACCTCGCCGGCGTCGACGCGCATCGTCGCGAAGAAGCGCGCCGGTGACCTCTGGTTCTCCGGAACGGCGGTCGCCGCCGGGTCCATGATCATGATCACGCTGGCCGCGGTCGCGATCTTCCTCATCGTTCAGTCGATCCCGGCCTTCACCGCGACCGCTGAGGACGCCTCACTCCTCAAGACGAATTTCTGGGACTACGTCGGTCCGCTCCTGTTCGGCACCGTCTGGGCGGCCTTCCTGGCCCTCCTGCTGGCCGTGCCGCTCTCCCTCGGCGTCGCCCTCTTCATCACGCACTACGCCCCGCGACGACTCGCTCAGGGCCTGGGCTACGTGGTCGACCTGCTCGCCGCCGTCCCCTCGGTCGTCTTCGGCCTCTGGGGCATCCTCGTCCTGGCCCCGGCCGTGCAGCCCATCTACGTCTGGCTGAACACGAACGCCTCCTGGATCCCGCTCTTCAGCGGGGTCGTCTCCCCCACCGGCCGCACGATCCTCACCGCAGCCATGGTGCTGGCGGTCATGGTCGTCCCGATCATCACAGCCATCTGCCGCGAGATCTTCCTGCAGACGCCTCGACTGCATGAGGAAGCCGCTCTCGCCCTCGGCGCCACCCGGTGGGAGATGGTGCGCATGGCCGTGCTGCCCTTCGGCCGCTCCGGCATCGTCTCCGCATCCATGCTCGGCCTCGGCCGCGCGCTCGGTGAGACCATGGCCGTCGCGATGGTGCTCTCGGTGAGCAAGGCCGTCACGTTCGAACTGCTCACCTCCACGAACCCCTCCACGATCGCAGCCAACATCGCGCTGACGTTCCCCGAGGCGTACCAGGTCAACATCAACATCCTCATCGCGACCGGTCTGATCCTGTTCGTCGTGACGTTCGCGGTGAACGCTCTCGCACGCTGGTTCGTGAACCGCCGCAAGGAATTCTCGGGAGCGAACTGACATGACCGTTACCGCCCCTGAACCGGCTCGCACGGCGAGCGCGGCTCCTTCCCAACTCTCGCTCAGCTCGGGCCACCTCCCCCGCTGGTCGCCCTGGGCCCTCCTCGCCCTCTCGTTCCTCATCGGCTTCACGCCCTTCGCGCTCGAAGCAGTCGCCAGCGGATCCGACCTCAACGTCGCCGGCTCCGTCGTGCTCGGAGCGGTCATCTACCTGGTGCTCATCTACGTGATGTCGCGCATCATCGAAGGCTCGCGGAAGGCGCTGGACCGCCTCATCACCGGCGTCGTCACCTCGGCGTTCGCGATCGCGATGGTGCCGCTGGTGTCGGTCGCGATCACCGTGGTCGCCAACGGAGTCGCCCGCTTCGACGGGCTCTTCTTCTCGTCATCGATGCGCGGAGTGCTCGGCGAGGGCGGCGGCGCCCTGCACGCCGTCATCGGCACGCTCCTGGTCACTCTCGCCGCGGCGGTCATCTCGATCCCGATCGGTCTGATGACGGCCGTCTACCTGGTCGAGTACGGCAAGGGCGGGCGCATGGCGCGCACCATCACGTTCCTCGTCGACGTCATGACCGGCATCCCCTCGATCGTCGCGGGTCTGTTCGCCTACGCGGTCTTCGCGCTGATCTTCGGTCCCGGTGTGCGCATGGGCATCGCGGGCTCGGTCGCCCTGGCCGTGCTCATGATCCCGGTCGTCGTGCGCTCCACCGAGGAGATGCTGCGGCTGGTGCCGAACGAGCTGCGCGAGGCGTCGTACGCTCTCGGCGTGCCGAAGTGGCTCACCATCGTCAAGGTGGTCCTTCCGACCTCGATCGCCGGCATCACGACGGGTGTGATGCTCGCCATCTCCCGCGTGATCGGCGAGACCGCGCCGCTGCTGCTCACGGCCGGATTCACCGATGCCATGAACTACAACCTGTTCAGCGGACGCATGCAGACGCTCCCGGTGTTCACGTACTCGCAGTACGCGTACCAGGGCATCCCCGCTGAGGCATACGTGGAACGGGCCTGGGCCGCCGCCCTGACGCTCATCATCATCGTCATGCTGCTCAACCTGATCGCGCGGCTCGTCGCGAAGATCTTCGCACCCAAGACCGGCCGCTGAGCCTCGACCCGACAAGCAAGGAACTGCAGTGTCCAAGAGCATTGAAGTCAACGACCTGAACGTCTACTACGGCGACTTCCTCGCCGTGGAGGGCGTGTCCCTCGACATCCAGCCGCGCAGCGTCACCGCATTCATCGGCCCGTCCGGCTGCGGCAAGTCCACGTTCCTGCGCACCCTCAACCGCATGCACGAGGTCATCCCCGGCGCCCGCGTCGAGGGCGAGGTGCTGCTCGACGGCAAGGACCTCTACGGCCCCGGCATCGATCCGGTGCTCGTCCGCCGCCAGGTGGGCATGGTCTTCCAGCGTCCGAACCCGTTCCCCACGATGTCGATCAAGGAGAACGTCCTCGCCGGTGTGAAGCTCAACAACAGCCGCATGTCGAAGAGCGACCAGGACGCCCTCGTCGAGAAGTCGCTCACGGGCGCGAACCTGTGGAACGAGGTCAAGGACCGCCTCGACAAGCCCGGGTCCGGCCTCTCGGGCGGTCAGCAGCAGCGTCTGTGCATCGCCCGCGCGATCGCCGTGTCGCCCCAGGTGCTGCTGATGGACGAGCCGTGCTCGGCTCTCGACCCCATCTCGACCTATGCGATCGAGGAGCTGATCGGCGAGCTCAAGAACGAGTTCACGATCGTGATCGTGACGCACAACATGCAGCAGGCGAGCCGCGTGTCCGACAAGACCGCGTTCTTCAACATCGCCGGCACCGGCAAGCCCGGGAAGCTGATCGAGTACGACGACACCACGTCGATCTTCACCACTCCCTCCGTGCAGGCCACAGAGGACTACGTCTCCGGCCGCTTCGGGTGAGCTGAGGAAACACGTGAAGAGGGCCCAGGAACTTCGGTTCCCGGGCCCTCTTCACGTTCCGGCGCGTCTTCGCGTGCCGGCGCCTCGAGGGATCAGTCGCGGGGCGAGAGCAGGTAGCGGTTCAGGTCCGCAGTCAGCGTGTGGTCGACCGGAAGTGCGACATCGTCGACGGCCGTGATCGCGGCGGCGAGACGGACGCTCGACACCAGCCACGCGGCATCCGCTTGGGGGAGGTCGGTCGCCGGGATGCGGTCGTAGCCGACGTCGAACCCCTGGGCGGCGAGATACTCGTAGACGCTGAGCTGCGTCGTGCCGTGCAGGATGCCGCCGTTCGGAGCCGGGGTCACGAACCGGTCATCGAAGCGGAGGATCAGAGAGGCGGTCGGAGCCTCCAGCACGAACCCGTCGCTCGAGAGGAAGATCGCATCGTCGGCGCCGCGTCGGTGCGCCTCACGCAGGGCGGCCATGTTCACGGCGTACGACAGCGTCTTCGCGCCCAGCAACAGCCACGGGGCCCGTTCCGCCGCACCCAGGTCGTACCCGCGGTCGAGCGTGACGACGCGTACGCCTCTCTCGCGCACGGCCGAGAAGTCGGCAGCCGGGGCCGCGGTCACCCACGCGGTCGGCGTGGGGCCGTGCTCCACCCCACGGCTGAGGATGAGCTTGATGACCGACTCGCCCGCACCCAGCCGCACGGCCGCGTGGTCGATGGCCTGGCGCCACTGCGCGAGGTTCGGCACGGGAAGGTCGCACAGTCGAGCCGAATGCGCGAGGCGTTCCAGGTGGGGCACGACCTCCTGGGCATGCCCGTCGACCACGCCGATCGACTCGAACACGCCGTCACCGCGCTGTGTGCTCAGCTCCCCGACACTGAGCGCAGGGGCCGCAGCGTCGACCTGCGTGAAGGTGTCGGCGAAGTCGCTGCGCTGCACGTCGGCGGCGACGGGATCGATCATGAGTGCAAAGCGCCCTGTCATGATCCGAGCCTAGATGGCGGGAATACCCACCGCCTCATCGCGTTACAATTGAGTGGCCGGGCCGCATAACCCCGGGCTCCAATTTTTGCCGCTTTGAGCGGCCTTCCGCCGAGAGGCGTTCTTGCGGCCCGGTCTTTTCATGTCCGGGCAGTCTCTCCGCCGCCTCAGGCGAGAGCATCCATCCGCCACAGCACAGCAGCCGCGGCCAGATCCTGACCGTAGCTGCTCAGCCGCAGCGCGCGCGTGGTCAGCTCGCTGGCCCGAGCCGGCTCGGTCGGCTCGTAATCGTCGGCGGCATGGGTCGCCCCCGAGGCCTGCACGCGGCAGAACGCCGCGGCGCGGTCGAGTGCGACGGCGAAGTCGCCGCGGAACGCGCCCCGCAGGATCGTGTCGATCAAGGCGACCAGCTCGTCCGGACTCGCCGGCACGGGCGCCCCCGCGATAACCGCATCCGCCGACGGCAGTTCGACGCGCCCCCGGTCGTAGAGGAGTGCGGCGGTCTGCGGGTCGCCGTGGATCGCGAGCTGCAGGACGTAGAGGCGCCAGAGTGCGCCGGGCAGCGTGCGCGACGGCGCCTTCGACCACAATTCGGCGATCTCGTCGATCCCGTGCTCGGCGGTGAAGGCCACGAGACGTTCCGCACTCGCCCCACTCTCATCTGCGCGGACACGGGTCAGCAGAGCGGATGCCGTGGCATGCGCGACGCGCGTCTCCTCGGCGGGATCGTGCGCGCCGACGATGTTGTCGAAGGCACTCGTGGGGCGGCGCACAGGGCGGTGGTACTGCTCGGGCATCCCTCCAGGGTACGCGCGATCAGTGCGGCTCAGGCCGTGGGGATCACGATCACCGGGTCGGTGGTCGGCTGACCGGACGGCGAGCCGCCGGACTGCTCGACGGTCACGGCGATCGCGTCGCCTGCCTGCATGTCACCCGTGAGCAGAGCTGTGGCTTCCCCACCGTCGACGTCGAAGACGCCGGCGGCGACGGGGCCGTCGCCGCGCACGAACCACAGTTCGTAAGTCTGTCCGTCACCCGGGCTCGGCAGTCCGTCGGCCACCAGCACCGCCTTGCCGGCGGACGCCGACCAGTGCGCTGTGGCGCTGCCGCCGTCGTCGAGCTCGACGGTCGCCTGCTGGGCATCTCCGGCGGCTTCGATCTCCTGCAGAGCGACCACGCTCGCGGGCGGGTTCAGCTGCTGGTTGAGAGCGACCGCACCGATTCCGACGCCCACGAGCACGGCGAGGCATGCGGCCAGGGCGAACACGCTCCGTGTCCAGCGGCGCTGCTTCGGCTTCGGTGAGATCGCGGGCTCGGCACCGGCGCCGGCGCCGTACGAGTCGGCTGTGCTCTCGGCGTTCGCCGAGGAGGGGTCCGGATCCGTTCGCGATCCATCGTCCTGCGGCATGTCCGCGATCCGCGCGAGCAGAGCGGTACGGATGTGCGAGGGCGGGGTGACAGGCTCGACCGGGTCTGCGAGCGACGCAGCGGTGGCGGTGTCCGCATCCACAGTGTCCTCCCATTCCGGGTGCTCAGTGAGGGCAGCGCGATAGCGTCGCTCGTCTTCTGCGTCGAGCGAGTGCAGCGCGGCACCTGCCGCGAGTTCCGCGAAGTCCTTCTCGTTCATGCCGTCACCCCCATCGCCGTGCGCAGACGAGTGAGCCCGTCTCGCATCCGTGTCTTGATAGTCCCCAGCGGCGCTCCCACGAGGGCCGCGATCTCGTTCTGACTGTAACCGCCGTAGTACGCGAGGACGAGCGCTTCGCGTTGCGCTTCCGGAAGACCCGACAGCGCTTCGACGACCTTTCCTCCCTCGATCCCCAATTCGACCTGCTCCGCGACACTGTCGTGCGCGACGCCGATGTCCTTGAATCCTGCTCGTACGTCTCGGTCGGCGCTCGACTGCGAAGCTCGCACCCGATCGACGGCCCGGCGATGAGCGATCGTCATGATCCACGCTCGTCCCTGACCTCTGTTCGGAGCGAAGCGGGAAGCGGATTGCCAGATCTCCAGAAAGACTTCCTGGAGCACCTCCTCGCTCTGCGCGCGGTTGATCAGCACGCGGAGGATGAGGCCGAACACGCGGGAGGAGAGCATGTCATAGAGAGTCGCGAAGGCAGCCTGATCACCGGAGGCGACGCGGACGATGAGGTCGGCGACAGCATCCTGCGTCGCTCCGTCCTCGGGAACGTCGAACCCATCGATGACCATCTCCATAAGCATGCCGTATCTCCTCCCCGATCACGTGCAGACGTCGCCCGAATGTGAAGGAAAAGAGATCGCGGAAATGTCCGCGCCTGCGCGGTCGTGGAGGCGATTTCAAAGATTTCTCAGATTCGTCCCATCCGATCGCGAGCGGGCTCCGAACAGCCCTCGACGCCACGGAGAGGCCGTGGCTCAGTTCTGAAGGAGCTCGACATGTTCAGCACCAAGAAGAAGGTCACCGCAGCGATCACCCTCGGCCTGGCGAGCGCGTTCCTGCTCTCCGCCTGTTCCATGGGCAGCGGCAGCACCACGGAATCGTCCGAGCCGACGGCACCGGAGACGTCGGAGTCGACGCCGATGGAGATGGACCCGGCGGCCAACCTGGTCGGCCCCGGCTGCGCGGCATACGCCGACGCCGTGCCGGACGGCGCAGGCTCGGTCGAGGGAATGTCGCAGGACCCGGTTGCGGTCGCGGCTTCGAACAACCCGCTGCTGACCACGCTGGTCGCTGCGGTGAGCGGACAGCTCAACCCCGACGTCGACCTCGTCGACACCCTGAACGGTGGCGAATTCACCGTCTTCGCACCGGTGGATGACGCTTTCGCGAAGATCGACCCCGCCACGATCGAGGCCCTCAAGACCGACAGCGCCACGCTGAGCTCGATCCTGACGTACCACGTGGTCCCCGGACAGATCGAGCCGGCTGACATCGACGGCATGCACACGACCGTGCAGGGCGCCGACCTCGAGGTGACCGGCAGCGGCGATGACCTGAAGGTCAACGGCGCCAGCGTCATCTGCGGTGGAGTGCAGACCGCGAACGCGACCGTGTACCTGATCGACACGGTTCTGATGCCCCCGGCTTCCTAAGCCAGGGACAGCCGGGTGGGAGGACGCCCGGCACACGCCCTTCTCGGGTTCTGGAGGAGAGACCCGGGAAGGAAAGGGGCCGTCGGTGGTGCTGTGTCGCCGACGGCCCCTCGTCGTGCGCACTAGACTTTGATGAGGGGCCTCTAGCTCAGTTGGCAGAGCATCGGACTTTTAATCCGCGGGTCGTGGGTTCGAGCCCCACGGGGCCCACCCAGAAGACGATGCGCTTGGGGTATCCGCACGAGCCGTCAGCAGCCCCGGGCGTCCACGCCTCCGTCGATGAGGACGGCACATCCGCGCGCAGGTCGCTCAGGATGTCGGCGCCTCGGGTGCAACGGCCGTCGCCTCCGCGGCACGGTCTCGGCGGACGTTCTCCGCGATCAGCTGGCCGCCACTGGTCAGGAGGGCTCGACGCCAGGGCGCGACACCCTCGATCTCGATCTGGATCGACATCGAGAGCACCGTCCGGATGAGCACGATGAGGCCGAGGATCACGGCGTCCTCGATCGACGGCTTCGACGTGATGGTGCGGATGAGATCGGCAGCGACCAAGACTTCGAGGCCGAGCAGGATAGCGGCGCCGAGCGTGTTGCGCAGGAGCAGATAGGCGGCGTGACCGTCGCCCGACCGTCGCAGCGAACGGACGGCGAGCACCACGGCGATGATGAACCCGACGACCATCGCGAGTGCACCGAGCACCTCGAAGCCCACCGCGATCACGGTGAAGAACGATTCGATCCCCTCAACCACGTGGCCCCCTCATTCTCGTTCGGTCAGGTCGCCCCACCGACAGGATCACTCTACGGTGACGTCGAAGACGCGCGGATGCTCTGTCCGCCGCAGTTCGCCTCTCGGCAGCCGTCTCAGGACTCGCCGCCGGGCGCTCCGGTCAGCAGTTCTTCGCGGATGTCGGCCACTCCATCCGGGAGGGTCTCCCCTTCGAGGGCGAACACCGGCGCCTCCTGGGTGCCGCCGATGCCGCACACCGCGACGCTGTCCGCACCGTCGAGCGTCTTGGGGATGACCACGAACCAGAGCGATGACGGTTCGAGCCGTTCGGTGGTCGCCATGTCGCCGAAGTACGTCGCGTTCGGGGCCAGGGCGCGAGTCCTCTCGGTGCAGAGCTGCACGAGCACCGAGGGAGTGAATTCCGTCCCCGCCGCCGGCGGTTCCGCGGTCTCGGACGCCGAGGGAGACGGCGTGGGGGTCGGCGAAGACGTCGTGGATGCGGAGGGCGAGGGGCTCGCCGCCGGCTCGGGAGCGCACCCCGCGAGCAGGACGAGCGCCGAGAGGAGGACGAGTGCAGGACGAACGCGCATGCCTGGATCGTACTGCCGAGGCTCCTCGATCCGAGCGGAGCGCTCCGCGGGCCGCCGCTTCTCCCGCTCACCTGTATCACCGGCTCGCCTGCGCGGCCACCCCCTTCCTTCCTCTTCCGCTGCGGGGGATCGTGGAGTCGTCCCCCGAACGGCGGACGACTCTCCAGGAAAGGACGAACGATGACTCTCAGCGGCAGCCGCGTGGCATTCCTCGCGACCGACGGATTCGAGGACAGCGAGCTCACGAGTCCCTGGGATGCGGTGACGGCGGAAGGCGCGAGCGCGACCATGATCGCCCCGGACGGTGCAGCCATCACCGGCAAGAACGGACATGAACAGGCCGTGGATCTGCACGCGTCGGCGACCACTGCGGATCAGTTCGACGCGCTTGTTCTGCCCGGCGGCGTCGTCAACGCGGACCATCTGCGCATGGACAAGGCCTCCGTCGATCTGGCCAGGGCCTTCTTCGAGCAGCACAAGCCGGTCGGCGTGATCTGCCACGGCGCCTGGATCCTCATCGAGGCCGGTGTGGTCGACGGGCGCACGCTCACCAGCTACCCGAGCCTGACCACCGACCTGCGCAACGCGGGCGCGACGTGGGTCGACGAAGAGGTCGTGGTCGATGAAGGCCTCGTCTCCAGCCGCACGCCCGACGATCTGCCGGCGTTCAACGCGAAGCTCGTCGAGGAGATCGGCGAGGGGAAGCACGCCGGGCAGACCGCCTGACCGTCTTCAGTGGGCGGGCTCGACCGAGGGAACGGTCCAGCCCGCCACCTCGGCCAGCCGTGGACGGTAGAGGCGGATCAACAGGTTCCATCCCTCGGGCGTCGGTATCCGGTTGGGGCGATCGTCGTCGAAGTCGCCGAGCCACACCGTCATGGATCCGTCGTCGTTCTTGACGCCGAACACATCGTTGACGTTCGTGATGCCGGAAGCGCTCGGCTCGAAGTATCCGTCGCCGTTGTACACGCTGACCGAGTAGAACGCATCCGCCGGCACGTCGCGGAGCGTGAGCCGGTAGCGCCCGGGCTCGAGCCCGGGGAACAGTGCGACGTACTGCGCCTCATCGTCGGGGAGCCCGCCCCAGCCGGCAGCGGTTCCCAGCAGGTGATGCACGGGGTCCACCTGCTCGACGCTCCCGAAGCTCCGCGAGAATCCGGGAAGACCCTCCGCGAGCGCCAGGAGATGATCACGGGTGACCTTATGGGTCACCGGGTCGAACGCCGACGGTGCGAACGGGGCGGCAGAGCCCGCATCCACACGCATGCCGTCCTGGATGCGGTGGACGGCATCGAGGTCGTCGGGATCAGTCGGATCGAACAGCACACGGGCGGCGACCACCACGTAGTCGGAACCGAACTCGTCGACCGTGAGATCGTATGTTCCCGGCTCGTGCAGCACCCGGTTGATGTAGTGGTCCTGGTTGATGATCATGACCGAGACGTATCGGTCGCCGAACGGCGGAAGCGTGAACGTCGCTCCGTGAGAGATGTCGACGATCGCGACCGAGTAGAGCGTGTCGCGGTTCTGTCGGATCACGGGCTGCCTGTCGAGCGGTGCCAACTGCCGATCGTGGTAGATCGCGTTCACGGCCCCGGCCTGTTGCAGAATCCGATCGATCATCACGTCCGTCTCAGCACGGGCGAAGTTGTCGACATTCACGATCACATCAGACACGTCGTCTCCTCATCGTCTCTCGGCCATCGTGGCACGGAAGCCTCGCGCATGGTGTGGCCGAAAGTCTCGATTCGCCGTCTGTCAGATCCGGGCGCGGTGTCTGCGCACCGCCGCACGGTTGGCGCAACGCACGGAGCAGAAGCGCTGGCGGCCGTTGCGGGTCACGTCCGCGACGACTCTCGTGCAGGGCGCGGCCTGGCAACGACTCAGCCGGCTCATCCCCCGGGTGACCAGATGCAGCGAGGTGCCCAGGCTGATGACCGCGCGGAGCACGTAGGGCATCGACGGCACGTCATCGCGGTAGTGCAGGTGCCATCCTTCGTCGTCGTGGTTCGTCAGGCGCGGGTAGGCGGCTGCGGCGGCGAGTTGTGCGTTGAGGAGGGCCGCTCGCGCGTCGGGGTCGGGTTCATCGACGATCGAGAGCCATTCGTCGATGACCACCCTGACCCGCTCATGGTCATCCGCGGCGGGCGGGAAGGTCTGCGTCATCCCCAGTTCGAGTGTGCGCGCCTCGATCCCTGCTCGATCCACCGGCCAGTCGTTGGCCAGTGACGCGGCCAACAGCACGGCATACTCGCCGTAAGGGTTGAGATGCATAAGACCATTACATCACGCTGGTTGCATGACCTCGCTGAACACGCTTCCGATCCCCCGCGTCCACCCCGCTGCGCCGGCGCACGAGCATGCCTGGCTCGTGGAGTCACGTCATCCGACGAGCGAGGGCATCGTGCTCTATGTGCGGTGCTCGGCCTGCGACACCCGCCGGGTCGACCTGCAAGCCCACCCGCACACGCCACCGGCAGCGATGAGTACAGATCTGGGCGGAATCACGCCGTCAGCTCGATGAGCGTCCGCGTCGTCCGCAGGTTGCGTGCCGTCCCCGCGACGCCGAGCGCCCGATCCAGCACCGCCTTCGTGAGTCGGGTGGAGTGTATGCCGCCCTCGCCGTAGTCGATCCACATGTCGTCACCGACCAGCGCGATCCGCTCCGCCGGAAGGAGGCGCTGCTCCAACGCCTCGATCGCACCCTCCGACGGCGAGCCCTGGAGGAACATCGCATGCACGAACTTCACGTCGCCCTCGGGGAACGGCTGCGCGGATTCCGAGGACACCAACTGCGCGTGAGTGCGGTGGATGACGGGGGTGTCCACCCCGAACTCGACCCGGATGGCCTCGCGCACAGCGTCGCACGCGGCATCGGGATCCAGTGGCGCGCGGCAGAGGATGTTGCCGCTGGCGATGTACGTGGAGACGTCGGCCAGGTCGGTCTCGGCGGCGAGCACTTCGCGGAGACGCACCATCGGAACGCTGTTGCGGCCGCTGACGTTCACGGCCCGCAGGAGCAGGACGCTCCGGCTCACGCCTTGGGGCTCTCGGCCAGTTCCGCTCCCGCGTGCACGAGCTCGGTGAGTGCGGCCTCGCTGGGCGCGGGTGCGACTCCGGCGACGAGGTCGGTGAAGATGCGGACGCGAACGCCGTGCGCGATGGCGTCGAGGGCTGTCGCCCGCACGCAGTGGTCGGTCGCGATGCCCACCACATCGGCCGTGAGCGCGCCCGCCGCGGTCAGGATCGCGCCCACCGTCTCCCCCGCCTCCGTCCGACCCTCGAACATCGAGTACGCCGGCTTCCCCTGCCCCTTGCGGACATGGTGGGTGACGGCATCGGTCGCCAGAAGCGGGTCGTACTCGGCCCCCGCTGTTCCCGCGACGCAGTGCACCGGCCACGAGTCGACGTAGTCGGGAGCCAGCGCGAAATGCCCTCCGTTGTCACCGTCGGCGTCGTGCCAGTAGCGCGAGGCGATGATCACGTCGTAGTCGCCGGCGTGGGCGGTGAGAAAGAGGGTGACGGCCGCGGCGACCGCATCGCCTCCCTCGACGGCGAGTGCCCCGCCTTCGGTGAAGTCGTTCTGGACGTCGACGATGAGAAGCGCTCTGCTCATGCTTCGAGAGTACGCCGTGAGGAACGGGAAAGGCCCCGTGATGTTCTTCGCATCACGGGGCCTTCGGAGCCGCTTGTCAGAATCGAACTGACGACCTTTTCATTACGAGTGAAATGCTCTGCCGACTGAGCTAAAGCGGCGTGCGACGCGTGAGCGGCGCGATCACCGATATTACCCTGTCTCGCGCTCTCTCGCGAATCGAGGCCGCATCACTCGCAGCGGAGGCCGTCTTCGGGCACGACATCATCGAGCAGGAAAGCCTCGACCGCGTCGTCGACGCAGGCGTTGCCCTTGTTGTACCCGGTGTGCCCTTCGCCGACGCGCGTGATCAGAACACCCTCTTCGAGCTGGTTCGCGAGTGATTCGGACCACTCGTACGGGGTAGCCGGGTCGTTCGTGGTGCCGATCACGAGAATGGGGCCTGCACCTTCGGCCTTGATCTCGCCACGCGTGCCCGTGGGAGGGTACGGCCAGACCGAGCAGGAGTCGGGGCCGGTCCAGTACGGCGCGATCGTCGGTGCGCCCTGAGCGATCTTCGCGTTGATCGCTGCCTCTGCTGCGGGATCGTCTTCTACCGGGTAGTCCATGCAGTTGTAGGCACGGAACGCTTCGGCGGAGTTGTCGGTGTAGGTGCCGTTCTCGCGTCCGTTGTAGAAGTCGGCGAGGAACAGCGCCGATGTCGGGTCACCCTGCAGCGCCTCATCGAGCGCCTGCGTGAGGTAGCCCCAGCTGTCCTGCGAGTAGAGCGCCGCGATGATGGCGGTCATCAGGGAGTCCGCGCCCAGCATGCGGCCGTCTCCACTCTTGAGCGGTGTGCTGTCGACGCTCGCGAGCAGCGCTCCCAGGTCGGTCATCGCCTCATCGACGGTGCCGTTGAACGGGCACTCCCCCGAGTCGAGGCAGTCCTGCATGTAGGCGCGCAGCGCGGATTCGAACCCGAGCGCCTGTGTCGCTCCGACCTCGAGCCCCGGAACGGCGGGATCGATGGCGCCGTCGAGCACGAGACGACCGGCCTTCTCGGGGTACAGCTTCGCGTAGGTCGCCCCCAGGAACGTGCCGTACGAGTAGCCGAGGTAGTTCAGCTGCTTGTCGCCCAGCACCGCGCGGATCAGATCCATGTCGCGAGCGGCGTTGACCGTGGTGATGTAGGGCAGGATGCCGCCGCTGTTCGCGTCGCACGCCTCGGCGAAGGCCTTGTGCGAGTCGAGCAGCTCAGCCTCCCACTCCGCCGTGCCACGGGCCGCAGCGGGGATGCCGTACAGGTACTCGTCCATCTGCGGGGCGTCGTAGCAGGTCACCGCGGTCGATGCCCCGACCCCGCGCGGGTCGAACCCGATGACGTCGAAGTTCTCGATGAGGTCGGAGCCGACGGCGTAGTCGAGGTTGTTGAGGATCAGGTCGACACCGCTCGCCCCGGGGCCACCCGGGTTCGTCAGCAGCGAGCCGACGGGGGTGCCCTCGGCGCGGTGCCGAACCACCGAAAGGGTGATCTCACCCTTGCCCGGGTCTTCCCAATCGAGAGGCGCCGTGACGTCGGTGCAGTCGAAGCCGACACCGCACTCCGTCCACGTCAGCTCCTGCGAGTAGAAGGGCAGCAGGTCGTCGGCGACGCCCTCGGTATCGGGGGCGCTGGTCGTCGACGGCCGCGAGGACTGCTCGGGGATCATCGCGTACAGACAGCCCGAGAGCGCGACGGACGCAGCGGCCAGCCCTGCGACGATCGCGGCGGCGCGACGCAAGCGGGAAGTCGATCGATTGTTCACGGTTTCCTCCCGCTCGTGATGGTCACGAGCAAGCTCTCCAGGGCGAGCAGAGGGGCGACGTTGCGCTCCAACGACTGCCGCGTGTCGGCAAGGTGGTCAAGTACGACAAGCGTACGGGTCTCGGACCAGGCGGATGCGAGCTCGGTCAGCTCGGTGCGAAGCTCACTGTTGATGAGATCGTCGCCACGGCCGAACTGCAGCATCACGACGTCGCGGAACAGCGACTGCAGATCGGTGAGCACGCGGTCGATCCCGTCGCGCAGACTGCGCGTCGCACGCTTCTTCTGATCGTCTTCGAGCGCGGAGAGCTGCGTGCGCAGTGCCGGCGGGACCGCCTGCCCCTCGGCGATGCCGATCGTGCGCAGCAGCGACGCCCGCTCCTGGGCGTCGCGCTCGGCGGTGAGCGCCTTCGCGTCCTCCGTGGCGGCCTGGATGATGCGACCGGCGACCTCGACCGCATCGCCCACCCCCCTGACACCGAGGACGGAGCGAAGAGTCTCGTCTCGGCGACGCCGAGCCGCATCGTCGGTGGCGAGTCGCTGGGCCATGCCGATGTGACGCTGCGCGTGCCGCGCCGCCTGTTCTGCGACGACCTCATCGACGCCGGTGCGCAGACTGATGAGCCGGGCGACATCGGCGACGTCGGGTTCCCGCAACCGCAGTGAGCGCACGCGGGATCGGATCGTGGGCAGCAGGTCGGCCTCGCTGGGCGCGCACAGGATCCACACCGTCTGCTCCGGCGGCTCTTCGAGCGCTTTCAGGAGCACGTTGGAGGTGCGCTCGACCATGCGATCGGCGTCTTCGACGACGATGACCCGATAGCGCCCCGCAGACGGTGCGAAGTAGGAGCGTTCGACGAGACCGCGCGCCTCGGCGATGGTGATGATGACCTTGTCGGTGCGCAACGCCGTAACGTCGGGGTGAGTGCCGGCGAGCACCTGGCGCATGACATTCTCGTCATCGGGCCGGTCGGCGATCAACGCTGCGGCGAAGGCGTACGCGAGGGTGGAGCGTCCCGAGCCCGGCGGGCCCGTGATCAACCAGGCGTGCGAGAGGGCGGAGGGATCGGATGCCGCGGCGCGGAGCGTGTCGACGGCGGCGTCCTGCCCCCACACATCCGCCCAGGGAAACGGGGCGGGAACGGTCTGGGGCATGGTCTCAGCCTAATCGCGACCACCGACGGTCACGGCACGGAGGATCGCTTCCTCGCTCGGTCGAGCCGGCTCAGTCGAGCAGCGCTGCGACTCTGGTCCTGATCCGCTCGGCGATGACCTCCGGCGCCGCTGCCGCGTCGAGGACGAGGAACCTGTCCGGCTCGGCCGCCGCGAGATCGAGGAAGGCATCGCGGACACGGCCATGGAACTCCGCCTGCTCGGCCTCGAGCCGGTCGAAGGGCTTGTCGACGGAGTCCAGACGGGTGCGGGCCTCGGCGGGGTCGAGATCGAGCAGGATCGTCAGGTCCGGGAGCGCGTCCTCCGCCGCCCAGAGCGACAGATCTCGGATCTCGGTCGCGTCGAGAACCCGTCCGGCGCCCTGGTAGGCCACGGACGAATCGAGGTAGCGATCCTGCAGCACGATCTCGCCACGACGGAGCGCCGGTCGCACGACGGTCGCGACATGGTGCGCCCGATCCGCGGCGTACAGCAGCGCCTCCGCGCGCGGCGCGATGTCGCCGCGATGGTGCAGGACGATGTCGCGGATGAGCTGCCCGACCTCGGAACCGCCGGGTTCGCGGGTACGGACGACGGTACGCCCGGTGTCTTCGAGCCACTGCGCGAGCAGGTTCGACTGCGTGGTCTTGCCCGAGCCGTCACCGCCCTCGAGCGTGATCCACACCCCGCGACCTGAGGTCACGAGTCCGCCTTCTCCGCCGCCTTCGCCGCAGCGTTGGCGGCGCGCGTGGCTGCCGCCTTCTTTGCAGCAGCCGACCGGGCAGCGGACGTGGCAGCTGTGGTCTTCTTCGCGGGCGCCTTCTTGGCGGCAGGCTTCTTCGCGGCCGGCTTCTTGGTGGCAGGAGCCTTCTTCGTGGCCGGCTTCTTCGCAGGAGCCTTCTTCGCTCCGCGCTTGGTAGCCGGACCCTTGGCACGCTTGTCGGCGAGCATCTGCACCGCGACCTCGAAGGTGATGTCCTCGACGGTCTGACCCCGCGGGATCGTCACGTTCGTCTCACCGTCGGTCACATACGCGCCGAAACGTCCGTCGCGGATGCGGATCGGCTTCCCGCTGACGGGATCGGCTTCGAACTCGGCGAGAGCGCTCGATGCCCGGCGACCCGCGCCGTACTTCGGCTGCGCGTAGATCTCGAGCGCCTGGTCGAGCGTCACATCGAAGATCTGCGACTCCGATTCGAGCGACCGTGAATCCGCACCCTTCTTCAGGTAGGGCCCGAACCGGCCGTTCTGCGCCGTGATCTCATCGCCCGACTCCGGGTCGACGCCCACGACGCGCGGGAGGCTCAGCAGACGCAGCGCGGTGTCAAGATCGATCTCGTCGACCGACATCGAGCGGAAGAGCGAGGCCGTGCGCGGCTTGGGCGCTGCTTCCTTCTTCGCGCCGCGCTTGGGCTTGGGAGCCTCGACGACCTCGCCGGTGGTCTCGTCGACCGCGGCGTCTTCCGACACAGGGTCGTTCTCCTGCACGTACGGCCCGAACCGGCCGTCCTTCACCACGATGATCTTGCCGTTCTCAGGGTTCTCCCCCAGCACGCGGTCGCCGGCGACGGGAGCGTCGATGAGCTCCTGAGCCTTCTGGGCGGTCAGCTCGTCGGGTGCGAGGTCTTCCGGCACGTTGACGATGCGCGGCTTGGCCTCGGGGTTCGCGGGGTCGGCCACCTCGAGATACGGGCCGTACTTGCCGAAGCGAAGCGTGGCTGTGTCGGTGATGCGCGTGGAGTTCAGCGCACGAGCGTCGATCTCACCGAGGTTGTCGACGACCTGGCGCAGACCCACGTGGTTGTCGGAGCCGAAGTAGAAGGACTTGAGCCACTCGACCCGGTTCTGCTCGCCGCGGGCGATCGTGTCGAGGTCGTCTTCGAGCGCAGCCGTGAAGTCGTAGTCGACGAGGTCGGCGAAGTGCTCTTCGAGCAGACGCACGACGCTGAACGCGAGCCACGTCGGCACGAGGGCCGGGCCGCGCTTGACCGCGTATCCACGGTCGAGGATCGTCTCGGGGATCGAGGCGAACGTCGAAGGACGACCGATGCCCTTCTCCTCGAGAACCTTCACGAGCGAGGCCTCGGTGTAACGGGGCTTCGGCGTGGTGCGGTGCCCCTTGGCCTCGGCGTCGGACACGGCGAGCTGATCGCCGACCGCGACAGCCGGCAGCGACTGGTTCTCCGCAGCGTCCGCGTCACCGCGCTTCTCGTCGCGGCCCTCCTCGTACGCCTCCAGGAAGCCCTTGAAGGTGTAGACGGTTCCGGAGGCCGTGAACTCGGCCTTCTTCCCGGCGGCGTCGACGGCGATCGTGACGGTCGTGGTCTCGTACTTGGCGTCCGACATCTGGCTGGCGACGGTGCGCTTCCAGATGAGGTCGTAGAGGCGCTGCTCGTCGCGATCGAGCTCGGAGGACAGCGAGGCCGGCGTGCGGAAGTTGTCACCGGAGGGGCGGATGGCCTCGTGGGCCTCCTGCGCGTTCTTGCTCTTGGACTTGTACACCCGCGGCTTCAGCGGCACCGCGGCGTCGCCGTAGAGTGCCACCGCCTGGCTCCGCGCCGCCTGCACCGCCTGGGTGCTCAGCGACGTGGAGTCGGTACGCATATAGGTGATGTAGCCCTTCTCGTACAGACGCTGGGCGACACCCATCGCCTGCTTGGCTCCCATCGAGAGCTTGCGCCCGGCCTCCTGCTGCATCGTGGAGGTCGTGAACGGCGCGTAGGGGCTGCGCGTTCCCGGCTTGGCCTCGACCTTCGTCACGCTTCCGGTGCCCACGGCGTCGACCGCCTGGGCGAGAGCGGTTGCGGCCGCCTCGTCGAGGATGACGACGGCCTTCTTGAGCTTGCCGTCGTCATCGAAGTCGGTGCCCCGCGCGAGCTGGCCACCGTCGACGCGGACGAGACGGATCTTGAACGAGGTGCCCGTCGCCGAAGCCGCGGCATCGACGTCCCAGTACTCGGCGGAGGTGAACGCCATGCGCTCGCGCTCTCGATCGACGATCAGACGGGTGGCCGCAGACTGCACGCGTCCGGCCGAGATTCCGGTCTTGACCTTGTACCAGAGCACGGGCGAGACATCCCAGCCGTAAAGGCGGTCGAGGATGCGGCGGGTCTCCTGCGCGTCGACGAGGTCGTGGTCGAGTTCGCGGGTGTTGCCGACCGCAGCCTGGATCGCGTCCTTGGTGATCTCGTGGAAGACCATGCGCTTGACGGGAACCTTGGGCTTGAGGGTCTCGAGCAGGTGCCAGGCGATCGCCTCACCTTCGCGGTCCTCATCAGTGGCGAGCAGGAGCTCGTCGGCATTCTTCAGCGCACGCTTGAGTTCGGCGACCGTCTTGGTCTTCCGATCGGAGACGACGTAGTACGGGTCGAATCCGTTGTCGATGTCGATGGAGTACTTCCCATAGGCCTGCTTGTCAGCGGCCGGGATGTCCTTCTTGTCAGCGAGGTCGCGGATGTGGCCGACGGAGCTGAGCACCTCGTAGCCGTCGCCGAGGTATCCCTGAATAGACCGCATCTTCGTCGGGGACTCGACGATGACGAGCTTCTTGCCTTCAGCCAAGGGTGCGTCCTTTCTTCGAAGCACACCATACACACCACTGTGTGGGGTCGTTCACAGTGAGCGAGGTCGCGCTGCCGTCGCTATCCCTCGGGTGGCCCGGCACGGGCTCGGGAGACGGCTGCGAGTCCAGCGTACGCCGCCTGCACCTCCACGGTCGCCACGAAGCCCTCGAGAACGCACCCCGTGAGGGTGGCACCCGCCGCCTGCGCGACCCTCGCGGCGAGTTCACACGGCTGCTCCCCGGTGGGCACTGCGCCGCTCGCGGCGTCTGCTGCGGCGAGCGCGGCGGCGTCGGCCGCCCCCGCCGTGCGCTGCGCCGTCACCGCCGCGCCGCCGACGGCAGCGAGCCCGAGGGACAGGGCAGCGGCGACGGCGAGAACTCCGGACGCGAGAGCGGAGCCCGCCATCAGAGGCCCCCGTCGAGCGCGCAGCTCGTGGCCCGAAGCGGCATGCGGATCAGCGACCCGATGGAGGCGTCGACCGAAGCGGTGACGCACACGAGGTCGCCGGAGAGCGAGGAGGACATACCTGCTCCGGAGACCGCCGCGTGCACCACGCGCTCCGCCGCATCCTGCCCTTCGCCGCGTCCGAGAAGACGCGCCGCATCGGCCGAGGCATCTTGAAGCGCCACCTGGCGGGATGCCGCACCGAGTGCACCCGCGCCGAGCAGAAACGCGAGCACGACCGCGGGCAGGGCCAGCGCCAACTCCGCCGAGACGGACCCGCGGTCACCCGCGTGTCGCGGCCGTCGTGGCGCATCCTCGGGGGTGCGAGGAGGGGGCATCCGTCGAGCTCCGCGCATCATGACACCGTCAGCGCCCGCCGCACGAGATCGGTGAGGATGCCGCGGACCTCGTCGGATCGCATGATGACGACGAGGAGCCCGGCGAACGCGACGGCCGCCATCGTCGTGATCGCATACTCGGCTGTGGCGGCGCCGGTGTCGTCGCCGAACAGGGTCGCAGCACGCCGACGGTCCAGCGGGGGGATGCTCTTCATGGTGTTCCTCTTTCTATGGGATGCGTGGGCATCGGATGGTGGGGGTGGGCTGGATACGGTCACAGCGACATCGGCGTGGAGGCGAGGACGCTGAGCAGGAGCGGCGCGACCCCGAGGAGGAGGAATGCGGGCAGCGTGCAGACGCCGAGGGGGAACAGCAGGCGCGTCGAGAGCTTCGCGGCGCGGAGGCGCCCCTGCACCCTGGCGGCGTGCCGGTCCTGGGCTGCGGATGCCCGAAGAAGTTCCGCAGCCGGCACACCCGCAGCGCGGGACAGGTCGAGCACGGCGCGGACGCGTTCCTCACCGTCGCCCGAGGTGCCGCTCTGCGACACCAGTTGCAACGCGCGATCGATGGAGGCACCGCCAGAGAGCGCGATGGCGACAAGTTCCGCTCGCATGCCCGGGGTGCCGGGAGCAGGCCGCGCCTGTCGAAGCAGACGTGCTGTCCAGGCGCGTGCCGCCACCACGAGGAGCAGGCCGAGGACCACACACGCGGCGCCGAGCACGTTCCCGAAGATCACGCCGATGGTGTCGAAGCCGAGCGCGAACCCGAGCAGCAATCCGGCGAACGGCATCCAGAGCAGCAGCCGCGCCGTACCCGCCGGTTCTGCGAGTGCGATGCGCACATCGTCGGCTGCGGCAGCCGCATCCCTCAGTGTCTCTGCGATCGTCCGGAGAACCTCGGCGAGCGGTGCGCCCACGGTCGCCGCGATCTCCCAGGCGGCGGCGAGATCGACCCACGCCCCGCCCTCGGCCTCGATGGCGTCGAGCAGCGGGACTCCGCGATCGACCCGGTCGACCACTGCCCGGGCCTGCGGATCATCGCTGTCAGCCAGGTGCCGCCAGGCGACGACCGGCACCGCCCCGGCCTGCAGCAGCACGGCCAGCGTCTGCACCGCGGTCGCGGCATCCGTCGCACCCGTCTGCGCCTTTCGCGGCATACGACGCGGCCGCATCACCACGGCTGCACCTCTTCGATGTCGAGTCGATCCCCGGCGATCACGAGCCGCCCTGCCTGACGGATGCGACGTGTACCTCCGGGTGCTCGATCGAGATGGAGGACGATGGTGAACGCGCTGACCGCCTGACGTGCGAGAGCGACCGCATCCATCCCGGCGAGAGCCCCGAGAGCTTCGAGCCGAGCGGGAACGTCACGCAGTCCGCTCGCGTGCAGAGTGCCGGCACCGCCGTCGTGCCCGGTGTTGAGAGCGGTCAGCAGCTCGCGCACCTCTTCTCCGCGACACTCACCGACCACCAGCCGATCGGGACGCATGCGCAGCGACTCTCGAACCAGCCGCGCCAGGGTGATGGCGCCTGCTCCCTCCAGGTTCGATTGCCGGGCCTC
This sequence comes from Microbacterium sp. Root1433D1, assembly GCF_001426835.1. Lineage (NCBI taxonomy): Bacteria > Bacillati > Actinomycetota > Actinomycetes > Micrococcales > Microbacteriaceae > Microbacterium > Microbacterium sp. Root1433D1. The sequence continues at coordinate 457,164 of NZ_LMFN01000001.1, forward strand.
GAGGGAGACGTGATGCGGGTGGCGCGGGCGCAACTCGGCGACGTCTTCGATCGTGACGATGCGCTCCGTCGGAGGCACTTCCGACAGCAGCGCCGACAGCAGCGTGGTCTTGCCCGTACCCGTTCCCCCGGTGATGAGGATGTTCGCCCGCTCGGCCACCAGTCCCAGAAGCCAGACCTGTTGGGACGCGTCGAAGGCTCCGAGAGCGGCGAGCGCGTCGAGGTCGGCGGCGCGCACACGGGGAATGCGTATCGACAGCGCGGTTCCGGTGGTCGAGACCGGCGAGAGCACCGCATGCACGCGGATACCGGAGTCGAGGCGGACGTCGACGCAGGGCGCCTGGTCATCGAGATGTCGGCCTCCGAGGCCGACGAGCGCGACCGCGAGATCTCGGACTTCTCGCTCCGATGCCCTCCACCCCTCTGCGGGCTCGGCTCCGTTCCCGCGGTCGACGAACAGCCCGCCCGCTCCGTTCACGAACACATCGGTGACGGCATCGTCGAGATGGGCGAGGAGCGGTCCGAAGGCAGGATCCATGTGAAGGCGCTCGGGCGAGGCTTCCGCCACCGATGCGGCAGACCGCTCTCCCCTGGGCTGGATGACGAAGGAATCGGGCATGACGGTGACGCTATGCGGCGCCGCGCCGAGGAGAGGGCGCCGATCGCCGGACGACTCGACCCCTGTGAAGAAGCCGACTCCTGTGCGCGCGGTGCAGGACTGGGTGACGATCACACGCGAGCGAGAAGGGAGCGCTCCCAAAGGAATGGGCGGCATCTCACGGGGGGAATGAGATGCCGCCCACGGCGGTCCACGATTGGGGGAATCGGGCACGCCAAGGCCGGAATGAGAATTCGGCTGTCGTCGAGTGTACGCAAGGCGACCGTCCGGACAAAACCGGCAGCACTACCGACTTTCGGCAGTATGCGATGGGTGGTCGCACGGATAGATTCGCCGTGACCTGGTCGCCCACCCCCACGACCATGCTCGCAAGACCCGTAAGCCGCAAAGGAGCGCCTGCCGATGAGCAGCCAGATCGACCACCTTCTCGACGAGACCCGGAAGTTCCCGCCGTCGGAGGAGTTCGTCGCCCAAACCATCACCTCGCCCGAACTGTATGAGCGTGCTGCCGCCGACCGCGAGGCCTTCTGGGGCGAGCAGTCCCGCGAACTCGTGCACTGGCACAAGCCCTTCACCCAGGTGCTCGACTGGAACAACCCGCCGTTCGCGAAGTGGTTCGACGATGGCGAGCTGAACGTCGCCTACAACTGCCTCGACCGTCACGTCGAGGCGGGCAACGGCGACCGCGTCGCCCTGCACTGGGAGGGCGAACCGGGTGACACCCGCCGCATCACCTACGCCGAGCTCACCGACGAGGTCAAGCGCGTCGCCAACGTGCTCGAGGGACTGGGCATCGGCCAGGGCGACCGCGTCGCGATCTACCTGCCCATGATCCCCGAGGCGATCGCCTCGATGCTCGCGGTCGCGCGCGTCGGCGCCATCCACTCCGTCGTGTTCGGTGGTTTCAGCGCGGACAGCCTGCGCTCACGCATCGACGACGCCGGCGCCAAGCTGGTCATCACGGCCGACGGCGGCTACCGCAAGGGCCGCGTCTCGGCACTCAAGCCCGCCGTCGATCAGGCTCTCGCCGACCGCGGCGACGGCGAGCAGCAGACCGTCGAGCACGTCCTGGTCGTCAAGCGCGGCGAGAACGAGGTCGACTGGACCGACGGCCGCGACATCTGGTGGCACGACGCCGTTCCCGCCGCATCCGCCGAGCACACCGCACAGGCCTTCCCTGCGGAGAACCCGCTCTTCATCCTCTACACCTCGGGAACGACGGGGAAGCCCAAGGGCATCCTGCACACCTCCGGTGGGTATCTCACCCAGGTCGCGTACTCGCACAAGTACGTCTTCGACCTGCACCCGGAGACCGACGTGTTCTGGTGCACGGCCGACATCGGCTGGATCACCGGACACAGCTACGTCGCCTACGGGCCCCTCGCCAACGGCGCGACCCAGGTGCTCTACGAGGGAACCCCCGATGCCCCGCACCCCGGCCGGTGGTGGGAGATCATCGAGAAGTACAAGGTGTCGATCTTCTACACCGCCCCGACCGCGATCCGCTCGTTCATGAAGATCGGTCGCAGCGTCCCGGCGAAGTTCGACCTTTCGTCGCTGCGACTGCTCGGTTCGGTGGGAGAGCCCATCAACCCCGAGGCGTGGATGTGGTACCGCGAGGTCATCGGGGCGAACAAGACGCCGATCGTCGACACCTGGTGGCAGACCGAGACCGGCGCCATCATGGTGTCCGCTCTTCCGGGCGTCACCGAGACCAAGCCCGGGTCCGCCCAGGTCCCGCTCCCCGGGATCTCGATCGACGTCGTCGACGAGAGCGGCATCGAGGTCGGCAACGGCAGCGGCGGCCTGCTCGTGATCACCGAGCCGTGGCCGAGCATGCTGCGCGGCATCTGGGGCGACCCCGAGCGCTATCGCGAGACCTATTGGGAGAAGTTCGAGGACCAGGGCTACTACTTCGCCGGCGACGGAGCGCGCCTCGACGAAGACGGCGACCTCTGGCTGCTCGGACGCGTCGACGATGTCATGAACGTCTCGGGGCACCGCCTGTCGACGGCGGAGATCGAGTCGTCCCTGGTCGCGCACGAGGCGACCGCCGAGGCTGCGGTGGTCGGCGCCTCCGACGAGACGACCGGACAGGCGGTCGTCGCCTTCGTCATCATCAAGGAGAGCTACCTCGCCGCACACGAGCCTGCGGGCCTCGCCCAGCAGCTGCGGCTGTGGGTGGGCGAGCAGATCGGAGCCATCGCCCGCCCGCGCGACGTCTACATCGTCGGCGAGCTGCCGAAGACCCGCTCCGGCAAGATCATGCGTCGCCTGCTCCGCGACGTCGCCGAGGGCCGCGAGGTCGGCGACACCACCACGCTCGCCGACACCGCGGTGATGAGCATCATCTCGGCCCAGGTGAAGTAGGTCGGCTCACGCCTCCGAGGCGTGACAGACACAGAACGCGCCTCCCCTTTCCGGGGAGGCGCGTTCTCTCGTTCTGAGGCGACGGTCCACGCCGCGTACGTCGTACTCAGGCGAGAAGGAAGGCGACCTCGACCTCGACCGGGCTGCCGAGCGGGAGCTCCGCGACGCCGACGGCCGCGCGGGCATGACGACCCGCATCACCGAAGATCTCTCCGAGCACGTCGCTCGAGCCGTTGATCACGCCGGGCTGACCGGTGAATCCCTCAGCGGAGGCGACGAAGCCCCCGACTCGCAGCACGCCCGCGATGCGGTCGACGCCGCCGGCCGCATCCGCTGCCGCGGCGAGAGCGTTCAGCGCGCACGTGCGGGCGTAGGTCTTCGCGTCTTCCGCGGAGACCTCGGCGCCCACCTTGCCCACGGCGGGAAGCGCTCCGTCGACGAAGGGCAGCTGTCCCGAGGTGTAGACGAGACCGCCGTGCACGACGGCCGGCACGTAGGCGGCGACCGGAGCGGCGACAGCGGGCAGTTCGATGCCGAGCTCGGCGAGACGGTCCGAGACGCTCATGCCTGATCTCCCTCGAACTGGCGTGCGGCCTGCTCGGCGGCGGCGAGGCCGGCGTTGGCCGACGCGTCGGAGGTCACGGGGCGCTTCAGATAGGCGACGAGTCCGCCCTCCGGTCCCTGCACGACCTGCACGAGCTCCCAGCCCTGCTTGCCCCAGTTGTTGAGGATGGCTGCCGTGTTGTGGATCAGCAGCGGCGTGGTGAGGTACTCCCACGTGGTCATGGCACTCCTGTCGATCGGGGCGCGACACCGGAATTCCGGGGCGAGCTCGTCAAAGGCGGTATTCAGGGAACTCCCCTACGATCAAGCGTATGCCCCAAAAGAATCGCACGGTGAGAGGCGTGCTCGGCGGTCTCGTCGGGCTCGTCGGTCTGAGCGCCGTCGCCGGTCTCCTCGTCACGGCCAGCGTCACCCCGGTGCTCGCGATGACCGGCCTCGCAGGCACCCAGGCTCTCACCCTCTTCGATCAGCTCCCCGAGAGCCTCGACCCGAGCACGCCGATGGAGCAGTCGACGATCTACGCGACCGCCCCGGACGGTTCGACGGTCGAGCTCGCCTCGTTCTACGAGCAGAACCGCGTCCCGGTCACCTACGAGCAGGTCTCCCCGAACCTGTACGACGCGATCCTCTCGAGTGAGGACAAGAACTTCTACAGCCATGGCGGCGTGAACATCGGCGCCACGGTGAAGGCTCTCGTCGACAACGTGCGCGGCACGTCCAGCCGCGGCGCTTCGACGATCAGCCAGCAGTACGTCAAGAACGTGCTCATCCAGAAGTGCGAGCAGGAGGTCGACACGACCTCCGACACCTACTCCGAAGATCTCCAGCAGTGCTGGCTCGACGCGACCAACGCGACAGGGAGCAAGGGCATCGAGCGCAAGCTGCAGGAGATGCGGTACGCGATCCAGATCGAGAAGGACTTCTCGAAGAACGACATCCTGCTCGGGTACCTGAACATCGCCAACTTCGGTGGCACCGTGTACGGCATCGAGGCCGCAGCGAACTACTACTTCTCGACGACGGCGGCGAACCTCACGGTCGCGCAGTCGGCGACGCTCGCCGGCATCGTGCAGAACCCCAACACGTACCGCATCGACAAGGCCGAACAGGGCACGATCACGAACGCCGAGGGCGTCGCGCTGAACAACGCCGCTGACGGCTACGCGCTGACGAAGGACCGCCGCCACTACGTGCTCGGTCGCATGCTCGCCGACGGCAAGATCACGCAGGCGCAGTACGACGAGGCCGACGCCTCGGACATCGCGCCGGCCCTGAATCCTCCGACCCAGGGCTGCGCGTCCGCTGGGGCCAGCGCATACTTCTGCCAGTACGTGAAGTCGATCGTGCTGAACGACGAGGCCTTCGGCAAGACCCAGCAGGAGCGGACGGACCTGCTCCGCCGCGGCGGTCTGAAGATCTACACCACGCTCGACTACCGCATCCAGACCCCCGCCGCCGAGAAGATGGCCGAGGTCGTTCCCGCGAACGCCGACAACGCGTACTTCGGCGCTGCCGGCGTCTCGGTCGAGGTCGGCACCGGTCGCATCCTCTCCATGACGCAGAACACGCTGTTCACCGAGACCCCCACCGACGACCAGGCCTATTCGTCGCTGGTGTTCGCCGGCGACAGGGAGCACGGCAACTCCGGCGGCTTCCAGGTCGGCTCGACCTACAAGCTCTTCACCCTGATCGACTGGCTCGAGAAGGGACACTCCGTCAACGAGGTTCTCAACGGAAGCGTGCAGACGAACCTGAAGATCCCCGTCTGCGGCGCAAAGCAGAACGCCAACACGAAGGAGATCGGCAACTTCGGCGGCGGTGGCGGTGGAACCGGGTCCGTGCTGAGCTTCACGAAGAACTCGCTCAACAGTGGTTACTTCGCGATGGCGTCGAAGCTCGACATCTGCGACATCAACAAGGTCGCCGACCGTATGGGTGTCACGCTGGCGAACGGCGGCAAGGTCACCGACGAGAACGTGCCCTTCGACGTGCTCGGCCCGAAGAACATCTCGCCCCTCGCGATGGCGAACGCCTACGCGACCGTCGCGAGCGGTGGCACGTACTGCACGCCGCGCGCGATCGATCGCGTCGTCGGCCCCGACGGTCAGGAGCGCGAACTGCCCGCCTCCTCGTGCACCGAGGGCGTGATCTCTCCCGAGGTCGCAGCGACCGCTGCCTTCGCGCTGCAGAGCGTGATGGGTGGCGGCGGCACCGGTTCCCGGGCCAACACCAACGACGGCACGCCGCTGATCGGCAAGACCGGAACGCACGACACCTGGTCGACCATGATGATCGAGTCCAGCACCAAGGTCGCCACGGCGGTCTGGGCCGGTCGCTGGCAGGGTCAGGAGAACATCTACCGTAAGAGAGCCAACGGCTGGAACCTCAACGACATGCGTTACCCGGTGGCACAGGCCGCACAGGCCGCAGCCAATGCCGCCTACCCCGGAAGTGCCTTCCCGAAGCCCGACGGCAAGCTGACCCGCCAGCAGCTGGCGACCGTTCCGAGCGTCGTGGGCAAGTCGGTGGAGGAGGCGACCGCGATCCTGACGGACGCGGGCTTCCAGGTCTCCGTCGGAGGGGCCGTCGACAGCGATCTCGCCGCCGGTCTCGTCGCAGCTCAAGATCCCAACGGGGAAGCTGCGACCGGCGCGACCGTCACCCTCACGACGAGCAACGGGCAGGGCACGACCGTTCCCGCGAATCTCGTCGGGATGTCGAGAGCCCAGGCCTCTGCCGCGCTCGGTGCCGCAGGATTCACGAACATCGAGTTCGACAACTCCTGCAATCCACCGACCTCCGTCGTGGGGAGTTCCGACCCTGCTCCCGGTACCGCGGCCAGCAAGTCCACGTCCGTCCGTGTGACGTGCCAGTAGTCGCACGCCGCGCCGCACACCCGGCCCTCGTCGCGCTCGGCGCGGTGGGGGCCGTGGGTGCGGCGGCCGCGATCTGGGGCATCGGCATCGAGAGGTACCTCTTCACGGTGCGGGAGGCCACGGCGAAGGCGCTGCCGTCCGGATCCGCGCCGCTGCGTATCCTGCACATCTCCGATGCGCACATGGCGCCGTGGCAACACCGCAAACAGGACTGGCTCGCCTCCCTCGCGGAGTTGAAGCCCGACCTCATCGTGAACACCGGAGACAACCTCGGCCACGAGAACGGCCTGGAAGGCATCCGACGCGCTTTCGACCCGCTCGCGGGCATCCCCGGCGTCTTCGTGCACGGATCGAACGACGTCGCCGCGCCGTCGCCGCGCAACCCGTTTCGCTACTTCCTCGGACCGTCCAAGAAGCACCACAAGCCGGAGCTTCTGGACACCGACGCGATGGACCGCTACTTCACGGACGAGCTCGGCTGGACCGACCTGAACAACGCGGCGGCGCGGCTGCGCATCGCCGGCGCCGAGGTCGACCTCTTCGGCGTCAATGACGCCCACCGCGACTGGGACCGGCTGGATGAGCTTCCCGACGCCATCGCCGCTCTCGGGGCCCGCGAGTCCACGACTCCGGTGCTCGGGGTCACACACGCGCCCTATCAGCGCGTGCTCAACGGCTTCACCGATCTCGGAGCCGACGCGATCCTCGGTGGCCACACGCACGGCGGTCAGGTCTGCCTCCCGGGATTCGGCGCGCTCGTGGCGAACTGCGACATCCCCCTCAAGCAGGCCAAGGGCCTGAGCACGTGGTCGCACGGCGACCGCACCGTGCCGCTCAACGTCAGCGCGGGCTGCGGACACTCCATCTACGCCCCCGTGCGCTTCGCGTGTCGGCCCGAGGCGACGTTGCTCACGCTGACCGCGGAGGACTGATCCCGCCTCGATTCGGCGCAGAGAGCATTTCCCTGTAGACTCGGAGGGTTGCAAACGGGGTGTGGCGCAGCTTGGTAGCGCGCTTCGTTCGGGACGAAGAGGTCGCAGGTTCAAATCCTGTCACCCCGACCAGTGACACCGGAAGGCCGCCCTCAGGGGCGGCCTTCTCTGTATCGGGATCGCGCACGAAGGGAACGCATGAGCTCTCTGCTCCCGCCGCCGCGCCGCTTCACACGTGCCTGGGCCCTCGTCCTCGGCATCCCTTTCCTGATCGGCCTGGCCGCTCTCACCCTCACGCCCTCCCGGGTCGAGGAGACCATGCCGAACCTGCTCGATGTCGTGCTCACCACAGCCCATCGTCTCGGCTGGGAATCGCTCGACTTCACCCGCCTCGAGATCATCGCGAACGTGCTCGTGTTCGTGCCGGTCGGCATCCTCGCCTTCCTGCTCCTCCCCCGTCGGGTGTGGTTCCTCGCGCTCCTGGTCGGCCCCGTGCTTTCGGCGGCGATCGAGACGGCGCAGCGCGTGGCGCTCCCCCACCGTGCGGCGACGGTGAACGACGTCGTGGCCAACTCCACGGGCGCGATCCTCGGGGTCGCCCTCGCTGTCGTGGTCACTCTGCTCGTCGCCCCGCGTTCCTCCCAGCGTCCACCTTCTAGGCTGGAGACATCATGACCGCGCCCACACTCGTCGCCTTCGACCTCGATGACACGCTCGCTCCCTCGAAGGGTCTGATCGACCCGCGAATCGCCGCCCTGCTGCGCGCCCTCCTGCGCACGGTCGACGTCGCCATCATCTCGGGTGGTAACGAGGCCCAGTTCCGCTCGCAGGTGGTGTCACGCCTCGGCGACGCCGACCCCGCGGATCTCGCGCGTCTGCACCTGCTGCCCACGTGCGGCACCCGCTACCTCCGCCACGACGGCACCGACTTCATGCCGGTCTACGCCCACGACCTCAGCGACGCCGAGAAGCAGGCCGCGCTGACGGCCCTGCGCGAAGAGGCCGAACGGCTCGGGCTCTGGGAGGCCGAGCCGTGGGGCGAGATCCTCGAAGACCGCGGTTCGCAGATCACTTTCTCGGCGCTAGGACAGAGCGCCCCGCGCGAGGCGAAGCATGACTGGGACCCGACGGGGGCCAAGCGCGGTGCGCTGCGCGATGCGGTCGCTGCACGTCTTCCCGGTCTCGAGGTGCGCTCGGGCGGCTCGACCTCGATCGACATCACCCAGGCCGGCATCGACAAGGCCTTCGGTATGCGGCAGCTCGCCGCCCGCACGGGCATAGCGCTGACCGACATGCTGTTCTACGGCGACCGGCTCGACGAGGGCGGCAACGACTACCCCGTGCTCGCGATCGGTGTGCCCTCGGTGGCGGTGGAGGGCTGGGAAGACACCGCCGACAAGCTCGACGCTCTTCTGCTCACGCTCTGACCTGAGCAGTGTCGTGCAGCGCGACACGGCAGCGGAGTCCTAGCATGGCGTCATGGATGCCCTGCTGATCGTCATCATCGTCGCCGCGGTCACCAGTGCCGCCTGCTGGGTGCTCTCCCTGATCACCCGAGACACATCCTGGGTCGACCGCGCATGGTCGATCGTGCCGGTTGTCTACGTCTGGATCTTCGTCGCCGGGGCCTTCGTGAACGGCGAAGGATCCGCCCGTGTGGTCGTGATGGGAGTGCTCGCCACCGCGTGGGGCGCACGCCTGACCTTCAACTTCGCCCGCAAGGGCGGCTACACGGGGATGGAGGACTACCGGTGGGCCATCCTGCGGGGACGGATGCGCCCCTGGCAGTTCCAGATCTTCAACCTGCTGTTCATCATCTGCTACCAGATGGCGCTGCTCGTGCTCATCACGCTGCCCGCCGCCGTCGCCGCGCAGAATCCCTCCGCCCTCACCGGGTGGGATGCGCTGTTCATCGCCGCGTTCGTCGCCTTCCTGGTCGGGGAGACCGTCGCCGACCAGCAGCAGTGGCGGTTCCATCAGCGCAAGAAGGAGGCGGGCGGCACTCTCGCACCCGGCTTCGCCACGACGGGCCTGTTCCGCTACAGCCGGCACCCGAACTTCTTCTTCGAACAGGCGCAGTGGTGGGCCTTCTACGCGATCGGCGCGACCGCAGCGGTCACCGGCGGCGCCGGTGTCATCGGAGGGGTGCTGAACCCCACCATCGTCGGCCCCGCCCTGCTCACGGTGCTGTTCATCGGGTCTACGATCTTCACCGAGTCGATCACCGCGTCGAAGTACCCGGCCTACGCCGACTACCGCCGCACGACGTCGATGCTGGTGCCGTGGCCCCCGCGCGCACGAGCGGTGGCCACGCAGTCCTGAGACCGCAGAGCCACCGCGCGCGCGGGATCGAACGAGCGGGGTCTCAGCGCACGCGAGCCTCGGCGGCAGCCCGGGCGACCGGGACCAGACGGGTCAGCTGCGTCACGTGCGCGGGCTCGAGCTCGGCGAGGGAAGCGACCCCCAGCAGGCGCATCGTGCGCTCGATCTCGCTGCGCAGGATCGCGATCGTCCGGTCGACGCCCTGACGCCCACCCGCCATCAGGCCATAGAGGTACGCCCGTCCGATCAGGGTGAAGTCCGCTCCGAGGGCCACGGCCGCGACGATGTCCGCGCCGTTCATGATGCCGGTGTCGATCATGACGGTGAAGTCGTCGCCGACGGCCTTGCGCACCTCGGGGAGCAGGTGGAAAGGGATCGGCGCACGGTCGAGCTGGCGTCCTCCGTGGTTGGAGAGCACGATGCCGTCGACACCCGCATCACGCAGGCGCACAGAGTCCTCGACGTTCTGCACGCCCTTGATCACAATCTTGCCGGGCCAGATGTCGCGGATGACCGCGAGGTCGTCGTAGCTGATCGTCGGGTCCATCGCCGCGTCCAGCAGCTCGCCGACCGTGCCGCCCGTGGTGCTGAGAGACGCGAACTCGAGCTTCGGGGTGGTGAGGAAGTCGTACCACCACCAGGGCCGCGGGATCGCATTGATGATCGTGCCGAGGGTGAGCTGCGGCGGGATGCTGAACCCGTTGCGCTTGTCGCGCAGGCGGGCACCGGCGACGGGGGTGTCCACCGTGAACTGCAGGGTGTCGAACCCCGAGGCGGCCGCACGACGGGTGAGCTCATACGAGATCTCGCGATCGCGCATGACGTAGAGCTGGAACCAGTTGCGCCCGTGCGGGTTGGCGGCCTTCACACCCTCGATCGACGTGGTGCCGAGCGTCGAGAGCGTGAACGGGATGCCGGCTGCCGCCGCGGCGCCCGCACCCGCGGTCTCCCCCTCGGTCTGCATCAGACGTGTGAATCCGGTGGGCGCGATTCCGAACGGCAGGGCAGAAGGCCCGCCGAGAATCTCGACGCTCGTGTCGACCGTGGGCGCCGGGCGCAGGATGCCGGGGTGGAACTCCACATCCTGGAACGCCTGGCGCGCGCGAGTGAGGGAAAGCTCGCCTTCGGCCGCTCCGTCGGTGTAGTCGAAGGCGGCCTTGGGCGTGCGCCGCTTGGCGATGAGACGCAGATCATCGATCGTGAGGGCACCCTCCAGACGCCGCTTGCGCCCGTCGAGTTCGGGCTTCTTGAACTTCATCAGCTCGAGGAGCTCGACGGGGTTCGGGAACTGGCGCTGCACCATGATGTGCCTCTCAGGTGTGGGGGTGGGTGTCACGGGTGAGCCCCGCGGACGTGTAGTAGCCGGTGATGTGGGTGTGGACCAGCGCGCGCGCTGCATCGACATCGGCGGCATCGATGGCGGCGACGAGGGCGCGGTGCTCGGAGCGGAGACGAGCCGCCATCGCTTCCCAGTCCGGGATCGCGGAGACTCCCGCCTGCACATAGGACTCGATCGAGGAACGAAGACCCGCCATCATCGCGGCGATGACCGTATTGCCGCTGGCTTCGGCGAGGGAGAGATGCAGCTGAGCGTCGAGGGCGAGGAACTCCGCCGGGGCGAGGCCTCGAGCATCCATCGCCTCGAGCAGTTCGTGGGCGCGGCTCGTATCGCGGTCGGACGCCGCAGCCAGCACCTGGACGACCGCGTCTTCGAGCACCAGACGTGTGCGTACGACATCGTCCAGAGGGAAGCCCTGAGCCGCGACCTGCAGCCGCAACAGCGCCGACATGCCCCCGGTGGGCGTGGCGATGACGATGGCGCCCGACTGCGGGCCTGAGCCGGTCGCGGTGCGGATGAGTCCCATCACCTCGAGGACGCGGAACGCCTCCCGAACACTGGATCGGCCGACGCCGAGCTCGGTGGCCAGATCACGCTCGGAGGGCAGCCGGTCGCCCGGGCCGAGGCGGGCATCGAGGAGGTCGCGTTCGATGTGCTCGAGCACGAGTCGCCATGCGCGCGCCGGCTGTTCCGCCATCGATCCTCCTGTGGTCTGACCACAGAGTATCGCCTGTGGTCAGACCACGCAAACAGGCGCGGAAAGACAGAGCCCCTCGCGGGAGGCACGCGGGAGTCTCCTTCACCGCGCGCGACGAAAAGCGCTCTTCCTGGAGCGTGGAGAGGGAGCCGTGCGGAGCCTCAGCCCAGGCGCCCGCCGGACTCTTCGAGGTAACAGGTGCCGCACAGCGACTCATAGGTGGTCAGCTCGGGCGAGGCCGAGCCTGTGGCGCCCTCGTCGATCGCGACCTGGTCGCCGTCGAACACGAAGCGCCCGCCGACCACGCGACCGTTGAACACGGCCTTGCGTCCGCAGCGGCAGATGGTCTTGAGCTCCTCGAGCGAGTGCGCGATCGCGAGCAGGCGCGCGGACCCGGGGAACGCGTGCGTGAGGAAGTCGTTGCGGATGCCGTACGCGATGACCGGGATCCCATCGACCACCGCGATGCGGAAGAGGTCGTCGACCTGCGACGGCGTGAGGAACTGCGCCTCATCGATCAGCAGGCAGGCCACGTCGATCGGGCCTTCGGGGAGCAGCTCGTCATCCGACGTGTGCTGCATGCGTCCTCGATGAGTGGCGAAGATCACGCGGGCATCGTCGTCGGGAGCGATGAGGAAATCGACCTGGCGCGTCACGCCCAGTCGACTCTCGATCTCTGACGCTCCTTTGGTGTCGATCGCCGGCTTCGCCAGCAGCACCCGCTGTCCGCGCTCTTCGTAGTTGTAGGCGGCCTGCAGCAATGCCGTCGACTTGCCCGAGTTCATCGCGCCGTAGCGGAAGTAGAGCTTCGCCACGGTGCCGGCTCAGACGTTGATGCCGAGTGCGGCTGCGGTCGCTTCGGTCGACTTCTCCGCGAGTGCCGCGTCCTCGTTCAGCTTCTCGCCGAAGGTGGGGATCAGCGCGCGCAGCTCAGGCTCCCAGCCCGGGTACTCCGCGGGGAAGCACTTCTTGAGCAGGTCGAGCATGATCGGGACGGCGGTCGAGGCACCGGGAGAGGCGCCCAGCAGACCGGCGATCGACCCATCAGACGCGGCGACGACCTCGGTGCCGAACTGCAGGATGCCACCCTTCTTCGGGTCTTTCTTCATGACCTGAGCTCGCTGACCGGCGTCGATGAGGGTCCAGTCCTCATCCTTCGCGGTCGGCATGAAGGTGCGCAGGCTGTCGACCTTCTTGGCGTGGTTCTTCAGCAGCTCGCTGACGAGGTAGGTGATGAGGTCGGGGTTCTTCACCGCCACTTGCAGCATCGGCAGCAGGTTGTGCGGGCGCACCTGGGTGACGATGTCGAGCATCGACCCGTTCTTCAGGAACTTGGGGCTGAAGGTCGCGAACGGCCCGAACATGAGCGAGGCCTCGCCGTCGACGACGCGGGTGTCGAGGTGCGGGACCGACATGGGCGGAGCACCGACGGACGCCTGCGAGTACACCTTCGCCTTGTGCTGAGCGACGACGGTCGGGTTCGTGGTCTTGAGGAACTGTCCGCCGATGGGGAAGACTCCGTAGCCCTTGATCTCGGGGATACCGGAGTTCTGCAGCAGCTTGAGCGCCCAGCCGCCGGCCCCGACGAACACGAAGCGCGCCTTGACCTCGTTCGGGGTGTGCCCGATGCGGTTGCGGTACTTGACCAGCCAGGTGCCGTCCTTCTGCTTCTTCAGGCTGCGCACCTCGTGGTTCGTGCGCAGCGTGACGCCGGAGTCGGTCAGGTGGTCGAAGAGCTGGTTGGTGAGGGCGCCGAAGTCGACGTCGGTGCCGGCGGGGACGCGGGTCGCGGCGAACGGCTCACCCTTGACGCGCTGCTGCATGAGCAGCGGTGCCCACTTGTTGATGACGCGGGAGTCTTCGCTGTACTCGATACCGGCGAACAGCGGCTGCTTCTTGAGCACCTCGTAACGGTTCCTGAGGTACGCGACATCCTTCTCGCCGCGCACGAACGTCATGTGCGGCGTCGCGTTGATGAAGGTCGACGGCGCGTCGAGCACGCCCTTCTCCACGAGCGACGACCAGAACTGACGGCTCTGCTGGAACTGCTCGTTGATCGAGACCGCCTTGGCCGGGTCGAGCGGAGCGTCTCCCTGCTGCGGCATGTAGTTCAACTCGCACAGCGCAGCGTGCCCCGTGCCGGCGTTGTTCCACGGATTCGAGCTCTCCTGAGCCACCTCGGAGAGTCGCTCGAAGGCGACGATCTTCCACTCCGGCTGCAGCTCGTGCAGGAGAGTACCCAGGGTGGCGCTCATGATGCCACCGCCGATCAGGACGACATCGACGTTTTCAGTCACCGAACCAGTCTAGTTCGCGGGCGCGTCGTCGCAGACCATGCGGACCTGCTGCGCCAGACCGCTTCCGCATCGCGGGCATACCGTCAGGCTATGACCGCCAGGCGCTCCGCCAGGATCTCGGCGATCTGCACGGCGTTCAGCGCGGCGCCCTTGCGCAGGTTGTCGTTGCTCAGGAAGAGCACGAGCCCCTTGCCCTCTGGTGCGGACTGGTCGGCGCGGATGCGACCGACGAAGCTCGGGTCCTTGCCGGCAGCCTGCAGCGGCGTGGGAACCTCGTCGAGGACGACACCGGGGGCCGCGCTCAGCACCTCCCTGGCACGCTCGGGAGTGATGTCACGCGCGAACTCGACGTTGATCGAGAGCGAGTGGCCGGTGAAGACCGGGACCCGCACGCAGGTGCCGGCCACGCGGAGGCCGGGGAGTTCGAGGATCTTGCGGCTCTCGTTGCGGAGCTTCTTCTCCTCGTCGGTCTCGTTGTCGCCGTCGTCGACCAGGTTGCCGGCGAAGGGGATCACGTCGAAGGCGATCGGGGCGATGTACTTCTCTGGTTCGGGGAAATCGACCGCGGATCCGTCGTGCACGAGACGGAGGGTGTCGCCCTGGGCGAGCACACCCTCGACCTGGCCGAGCAGCTCCTGAGCGCCGGCGAGTCCCGAGCCGGAGACGGCCTGGTAGGTGGACACGATCAGACGCTCGAGGCCGGCCTCGGCGTGCAGCGCCTTCAGCACCGGCATCGCCGCCATCGTGGTGCAGTTCGGGTTCGCGATGATGCCCTTTGGGCGCTCGTCGATCGCGTGCGGGTTGACCTCGCTGACCACGAGCGGAACCTCGGGGTCCATGCGCCAGGCGCTGGAGTTGTCGACGACCACGGCACCGGCAGCGGCGAAGCGCGGCGCATAGGCGCGGCTCGCCGTGGCTCCCGCCGAGAACAGGGCGATGTCGATGCCCGTGGCATCCGCCGTCTCGACGTCTTCGACGATCACGGTCGCGCCGCCGAACTCGATGGCCGTGCCGGCGGAGCGCGCGGAGGAGAACAGTCGCAGGTCGCGGATCGGGAACGACCGCTCGGCGAGAATCTCGCGCATGACGGTGCCCACCTGGCCGGTGGCGCCGACGATGGCGACGGAGAGTCCTGATTCGGAGATGCGGGTCATGATGTTCCTTGGCGTCGTGCGGTACTGCGTACGAGGCTTCGGGCGCGGCGTCGGGGTGCTGAGGCTGCGCCTGGCGCCGGTGTCAGGGTTTCGGTGAGTCTATCGTGCCGCCGACAGGCCGCCGGCCCTGCGCTGCGGGCTCTCGCACGGTCGGCAGGAAAACGGCGGCGAGCGGCAGAGATCAGCGGCCGGTGCCCGCGTGGACCGTGGCCTCGGCGTCGCCGTCGAGCCCGTAGGCGGTGTGCACGGTGCGTGCGGCCTCGGTCAGGTCGGTGTCGCGCAGCACCACGGAGATGCGGATCTCGGAGGTCGAGATCATCTCGATGTTGATGCCGCCGGCCGACAGCGCCTCGAAGAGGGTGGCGGAGACGCCAGAATGCGTGCGCATCCCCGCACCGACGACGGAGAGCTTGCCGATCTGGTCGTCGTGGATCAGGTTCTGGAATCCGACCTCGGTCTGCTCACCGGCGAGCGCCTTGAGAGCTCCCGCCGCATCGGCCTTGGGCACCGTGAAGGAGATGTCGGTGCGTCCGGTGGCAGAGACGTTCTGCACGATCATGTCGACGTTCGCGCCCGACTTGGCGACGATCTTGAAGATCTCGGCAGCCTTGCCCGGCACGTCGGGCACCCCCGCGACCGTGATCTTGGCCTGGCTGAAGTCGGTGGCGACACCGGCGACGATCGGTTCTTCCATGACTGCTCCCTCGGCTTCGCGGGGGTTCTTCATACCCTCGCCCAGAACGTATGTGCCCTCGGCCGACGAGAAGGTCGACCGAGCGTGAATGAGGACGCCGTGACGGCGCGCGTACTCGACGGCGCGGATGTACAGCACCTTGGCGCCGTTGGCGGCGAGCTCGAGCATCTCCTCGCTGGAGACATGATCGAGCTTCTGCGCCTTGGGGATCACGCGCGGATCGGCGGTGAAGATGCCGTCGACGTCGCTGTAGATCTCGCACACGTCGGCGTCGAGCGCAGCGGCGAGGGCGACGGCCGTGGTGTCGGAGCCACCGCGACCGAGCGTGGTGATGTCGCGGGTGT
Source organism: Microbacterium sp. Root1433D1 (assembly GCF_001426835.1). Lineage (NCBI taxonomy): Bacteria > Bacillati > Actinomycetota > Actinomycetes > Micrococcales > Microbacteriaceae > Microbacterium > Microbacterium sp. Root1433D1. The sequence goes on from NZ_LMFN01000001.1 coordinate 473,371, forward strand.
CGCGGTTGAAGCCCTGGAACCCGGCGACGATCACGATCGCCCCCTCGTCGAGGGCTTCACGCAAGCGGACGGGAGTGACGTCGACGATGCGGGCGGCCCCGTGCTGGGAGTCGGTGATCATGCCCGCCTGGCTGCCCGTGAACGAGCGCGCTTCGAACCCCATCGAGTGGATCGCCATGGCCAGCAGCGCCATCGAGATGCGCTCTCCGCTGGAGAGGAGCATGTCGAGCTCGCGCGGGGCGGGGATCGGTGCGACCTCGTTCGCGAGGTCGAGTAGCTCGTCGGTGGTGTCGCCCATCGCGCTCACGGCGACGACCACGTCGTGGCCGGCACGACGCGTGTCGACGATGCGCTTGGCGACGCGTTTGATGCTCTCTGCGTCGGCGACGGACGAGCCGCCGTACTTCTGCACGATGAGGGCCACGATCACTCCCTGGGATGACGGGCGGATCCGCCCACGCTCATTCTACGATCGGCGCGTATGCTCCGTTGCGCATGTGTCACCCGTCCGGTTGTCTGGCCTCGTCCGCGTGACCGGATGCGCGAGCGCGGCTAGAGGGCGGGCGGGAGCGCCTGAGCCGAGACCGGACGCAGTCGTCCGCCCGTGGCGGCGAACCAGCAGCCGATGATGATCAACGGGAAGCCGATCAGCAGGCCGGGGGTCAGGGGCTCGGCGAGGACGATCGCGCCGAGGATGATCGCGACCACCGGGTTCACGTAGGTGAACAGCGGTGCGCGCACCGGCCCCACCTCCCGGATGAGCGCGAAGAACGCCAGGAACGCCACCGCCGTGCAGATCACGGCGAGCGCGAGGAGCGCGGCGATCGAGGGCACGCTGGGCACCTGATGCTGGGTGAGCAGACCGATCGGGAGGTAGAAGACGCCGATCATCAGAAGCGACAGGGTGATGGTGCCGAGCGAGGGCACATCGTTGAGCTTGCGCGCGACGATGAAGGGAGCGATCGCATACAGCACGGCGACCAGGAGCACCTCCCCCGCAGCGAGAAGACTGACCTCGCCGCCGAAGAGCCCGGGACCGGCGACCACGATCGCGACGCCGATGAAACCGATGAGCAGTCCGATCCCGCGGGCAGGCCGGAGCACTCCACGATCGCCGCCGCCGAGGGCGATCAGTGCGGCGAACAGCGGAACGGTCGCCACGAGCAGACCGGTCATTCCCGAAGGCAGCGTCATCTCGGCGTGGCCGAGCAGCAGGAAGGGCCCGGCCATCTCGACCGCGCCGAAGGCGAGCACCCACGGCCAGTGCTTCAGCGCGGCGCGCAACGCACCGCTGCGGATCGCGAACGGCAACAGCAGCAGAGCGGCGATGAGCGTGCGCCCCGCCACGATCGCCGGCGGCGAGAACGACTCGACCGCGACACTGATGAACAGATACGGCACTCCCCACAGCAGCGCCATGGCTCCGAAGAGAAGCCAGCCGCGACGCGAGAAACCCGCGTTCGGGCTCACAGGATCCGTCGGCCCTCGAAGGCACGCCCGAGGGTGACCTCATCGGCGTACTCGAGGTCGCCGCCCACGGGCAGCCCGGAGGCGAGACGGGAGACCGTGATCTGCATGGTCGTCAGCAGACGGCTGAGGTAGCTCGCAGTCGCCTCCCCCTCGAGGTTCGGGTTGGTGGCGAGGATGACCTCCTGCACCGTGCCGTCGGCGAGACGGGTCATGAGCTGGGCGATGCGCAGATCGTCCGGTCCGATGCCGGCGATGGGGCTGATGGCTCCGCCGAGCACGTGATAGAGGCCGCGGAACTCCCTGGTGCGCTCGATGGCCGCGACGTCTTTCGCGTCTTCGACCACACAGATCAGTGCCTGGCTGCGACGCGGGTCACGGCAGATGGCGCAGCGCTCCTGCTCGGCGACGTTGCCGCAGATCTCGCAGAACCGCACGCGGATGCGGATCTCGCTGAGCAGCTCGGCAAGACGTGCGACGTCGAACGTCGGCGTCTGCAGGATATGGAAGGCGATCCGCTGGGCGGACTTCGGGCCGATGCCGGGGAGCCGACCGAACTCGTCGATCAGCTCCTGAACGATGCCGTCGTACATCAGGAGAACCTCGTCGGGGGCTCGTAGGGCTCTTCGCGCAGGAACGTCGCGCCGAGCACCTGGCGGATCACGGCCTCACCGTAGCGCTGCACTCCCCCGACGGAGGGCGAGCGCTCGATGACGACCGGCGGAGCGGCCACGGCCGTGCGCTGCGTCTGCGGCGCGGACCGTTCGGGAGGAGAGTGGCGCGACACGGACGGCTCGGCCGGCGGCTCGTACGACGGGTCGTACGGAGGTTCGTCGTCATAGGCCGGAGCCTCGTCGTCGCCGGGCAGCGGGGGCTCGTCGCGGTCCACGACACCGTCCGCAGGGGGAACCGGAGCCGAGGCCGCAGCCTCCACCTCTTCGGGCTCCTCGTCGACGGGAAGGGGCGCCGAAGGAGCCGGGGCGTCGCGCACCTGCTCCTCGTGCGCGGTCGGGATCGGTGCGACGGCCCACTCCGTCACCGACGATGCGGATGCGCCACGGACCTGCGAACGAGGAGACCCCGCTGACGCAGGCTCCGATGCGGGGGCGGAATCGGCCGGTGTCGATGCGCCGGACGATGCGGGCTGGCGCGGAGCGCCCCCGGCGGGCATCGGCGCGGGAAGGTACTTAACCCGCACGCCGAGCTCGTTCTCGATCGCCGAGCGCAGGTGATCGGACGGGCCTGAGCCCGGAGTCGTCCCCTTGAACTTCGCGACGTCGTGCTGGCTGGTGAACCCGAGCGTCAGCACCTCGGTCTCGGTGACGTAGGCCAGCGGCTGCACGGCCGTGGCCAGCAGCCAGGATGTGCGGCTGATGCTCTCGAGCCGCGTGAGCACCGCCGGCCAGGCCGCACGGACGCGCTCGAACGTGACCGGTCCCTGCGGGGCGGCCGGCTCGGCGGGAGCGGCCTCCGGCGCGGTGGTCTCGCTCGCCGGCGCGGCGACGGGACTCTGCACGGCGACGGGGCTCTGCTCGGCGACAGGGCTCGGTTCCGCGGCGGGGCTCTGCTCGGGAGCAGGGCTCGGTTCCGCGGCGGGGCTCTGCGCGCCCGCGGCACTCGGTGCGGACGCCGCGGCTGGTGCGGATGCCGCGGCAGCAGGAGCGGAGACCGTCGGGGCGGGAGCGGAGACCGTCGGGGCGGCCTGACGGACGGGGGCCACCGCACGCTCGCCCGCGGGGGCAGGCGCCACGGCTGCAGCCTCGGTCGCGCCGGCGAGGACGCGCGCGACCATGAGCTCGAGGTGCAGACGCGGCGATGTGGCACCCGACATGTCGTCGAGGGCCGCACTCACCACGTCGGCCGTGCGCGAGAGCCGCACGGAGCCGAACACGTCGGCCTGGGTGCGCATGCGCTCCAGGTCGTCTTCCGCGATACCGCGCAGAACGGCCGAGGCACCGGCACCGACCGCGGCGATCACGATGAGGTCGCGCAGGCGCTCGAGCAGGTCGTCGACGAAACGGCGAGGGTCTTGCCCGGTCTGCACCACGCGGTCGATCGCGGGGAACGCGGCTGCCGCATCTCCTGCGGCGAGCGCGTCGACGATCTCGTCGAGGAGGGCGCCGTGCGTGTAGCCGAGCAGGGAGACGGCGCGCGCGTAGCCGACGGTGACGGTCTCGGATCCGGCAGGTGCGTCGGAGCCGGCGATCAGCTGGTCGAGCAGCGAGAGCGTGTCACGGGGCGAGCCGCCACCGGCGCGGACCACGAGCGGGAGGACACCCTGTTCGACGATCACGCCCTCTTCGGCGCACAGCTTGGCGACGTACTCGAGCATCGCGGCCGGCGGCACGAGCCGGAACGGATAGTGGTGCGTGCGGGAGCGGATGGTGCCGAGCACCTTCTCTGGCTCGGTGGTCGCGAAGATGAACTTGACGTGCTCCGGCGGCTCTTCGACGAGCTTCAGCAGTGCGTTGAAGCCCTGCGGCGTCACCATGTGCGCCTCGTCGAGGATGAAGATCTTGTACCGGTCGCGGCTGGGGGCGAACGTCGCCCGCTCGCGCAGGTCGCGTGCGTCGTCGACGCCGTTGTGGCTCGCCGCGTCGATCTCGACGACATCGAGCGATCCACCGCCGGCGCGCGAGAGCTCGACGCAGCTGGGGCAGACGCCGCAGGGCACGTCTGTCGGCCCCTCGGCGCAGTTCAGGCAGCGCGCCAGGATGCGCGCTGACGTGGTCTTTCCGCACCCGCGAGGCCCGGAGAACAGGTAGGCATGTCCGACCCGGTCACCGCGCAGCGCCGTCATGAGCGGATCGGTCACCTGGGACTGCCCGATCATCTCGCCGAACGTCTCGGGTCGGTAGCGGCGGTAGAGGGCTGTGGTCACCTCAACAGCCTACGGCGTGCCACCGACCTTCGGCGGGCCCGAGCGTCAGTCGATCGCTTCGATCACCGGGATCGTCGTCGTGATCACGGGAACGGACGCCGACATGCGCGTGCCATCCTCGCGTCGGGCGTCGGCGAACTGCCGGAGCGTCGGGCGACCGGGGATCAGCGGACCCTGATCGGCGAGCGGCACGACGACCTCGTCCTCGACCGTCGCGATGTACGAGGCCTCCCGCACGCTGAACGGCACCGGGGGGCCGCTGCGCACCTGCACGCGCAGCTCGTCCTTCGTCACCGTCACGTGCAGAGTCGATCCCTGCCACTGGAGCGGGAACGACAGCGACGGCCAGCTCGCCGGAAGCCGCGGGTCGAAGCTCAGGTCGCCTGCGTAGTCGCGCATGCCGCCGAAGCCGCACACCAGGGCCGTCCACACCCCGCCGGCGGAGGCGACGTGCACGCCGTCGGCCGCGTTGTGGTGCAGATCATGCAGGTCGACGAACAGCGACTGCTCGAAGTACTTCTGCGCGAGGTCCTGGTAGCCGACCTCGGCCGCGAGGATCGACTGCACGACCGCCGACAGGGTCGAGTCGCCCGTGGTCAGCGGGTCGTAGTAGTCGAAGTCGGCCTTCTTCTCCTCGGGCGTGAAGTGGTTGCCCTGCAGGAACAGCGCGAGCACGACATCGGCCTGCTTGAGCACCTGGAACCGGTAGATCACCAGCGGGTGGAAGTGCAGCAGGAGCGGTCGCTGCTCGGCGGGTGTGTTGGCCAGATCCCACACCTCGCGCTCGAGGAACAGGGAATCCTGCGGATGGATGCCGAGCCCCTCGCTGTACGGGATGTACATGGCCTCTGCGGCGCGGTCCCACGCTTCGGCCTCGCCCGGACCGAGGCCGGTGCGGTCGACCAGCTTCACGTAGTCGTCGGGGTGGCTCTCCTTGATCTCGCGCACGATCTTGGCCGCGTAGCGCAGGTTGTAGCGCGCCATCACGTTCGTGTAGAGATTGTCGTTCACGACCGTCGTGTACTCATCCGGCCCGGTGACGCCGTGGATGTGGAAGGTCTCGATCCCGTCTCCCGGCGCTCCCTCGACGAGACGCGAGGCACGCCAGAAGCCGAGGGTCGCCCACAGCCGCGCCGTCTCGATCGCGATGTCGGCGCCCTCGCGCCGCAGGAACTCCTCGTCGCCCGTCGCGCGCACGTACTTGCCGAGCGCGAAGCTGATGTCGGCGTTGATGTGGTACTGCGCGGTGCCGGCGGCGTAGTAGGCCGAGGCCTCCTCGCCGTTGATGGAGCGCCAGGGGAACAGCGCCCCCGCCTCGTTGAGCTGCGATGCCCGTCGACGCGCCGCCGGGAGCATGCGCACCCGTGCACGCAGCGCGTTGTACGCCCATCGCGGTGACGTGTATGTCAGGAACGGGAGCACGTAGATCTCGGTGTCCCAGAAGTAGTGCCCGCTGTACCCCGAACCGGAGACGCCCTTGGCGGGGACTCCGGCCCCGTCGGCGCGCGCCGACGCCTGGGCGAGCTGGAACAGGCACCAGCGCGTGGCCTGCTGCAGATCGTCGCGTCCGCCGATCTGCACGTCGCTGCGCTCCCAGAACGCGTCGAGCCACTCCCGCTGACGGCGGAACACGGTCTCGACGCCCTCGTCCGCCGCGCGGTCGAGGGAGCGGCGGCAGCGATCGACCAGCTCACGCGGAGGCACGCCTCGTGACGTGTGGTAGCTCACGAGCTTGGTGACCGTGATCGGCACCCCGGCCTTCGCCTGCACGCGGAACACGTTCTTGGCGATGTCGGCCTCGATGAGCGTGCGGGCGTTGTACTCGTTCTCGGTCTCGACGACGTGATCCGCGACCACGGCGACGGTCATCCCCGAGTCGGCGACACGGTACGACAGGGCCGAGCGCAGCCCGTCCTGCCAGTGCTCAGCGGGCTCCAGAACGCGATCGGCGATCTTCTCGGCCTTGCGCGGGTCGAATGCCGCGGCCTTCGTGCCGATCGGTGTGCCCGCATAGACACCGGCACCGTCCTGCCGGTTGAGCAGCTGGCAGCTGATCGTGACCGGGGCATCGGAGTTCTCCACCACGACCTCGAGCCGCAGCACCGCGAGGTGGCGCTCCTCGAAGCTCACGATGCGCTCGTCGCGCATGCGCACGCGCTTTCCCGACGGAGTCTCCCAGACCACGAGGCGCTCCAGCACACCGGTGCGCAGATCGAGCGTGCGCCGGTACTCGCGCACGTCGGCGTCGTCGAGCGAGACGGGCTCGTCGTCGACGTACACGCGCATGACCTTCGCGTCGGGGGCGTTGACGATCGTCTGCCCGACCTCCGCGAAGCCGTAGGCCTGCTCGGCGTGACGGATCGGCCAGGTCTCGTGCAGGCCGTTGATGAACGTCCCGTGCTCCTGGGCGCCGCGGCCCTCGATGTGGTTGCCGCGCAGGCCGAGGTAGCCGTTGCCGACGGAGAACAGCGTCTCGCCGACGCCCTCCTCCGAGTAGTGCGTGTCGATCAGACGCCACGGGTCGACGGGGAAGCGGTCGCGGTCGATCATGCGGTCTCCGGGATGTCGTTGCGGGAAGCGGGAAGGAACACGTCGAGGTCGTCGACCACGACGGTGGCGCCGGCGGCACGCAGGGCGTCGGCGCCCGCGCCGCGGTCGACGCCGACCACGGTCGCGAAGCCGGCTGCGGCTGCGGATGCGGCGCCGGACGTGGCGTCCTCGACGGCGACGGCACGTGCCGGGTCGACCCCGAGGGCTGCGGCACCGGCGGCGAACATGTCGGCCGCGGGCTTGGAGGCGAGTCCGTCGCGTTCGGCGACGACGCCGTCGACCACGATCCGGAAGAAGGAGCGCAGGCCCGCGGCCCCCAGCACCTCTTCGGCGTTCTTGGAGCTCGACACCACGCCGAGCGGGATGCCCACGACGTGCAGGCTCTCGACGAGCGCGAGCGAGCCGGGGTACGGCGCGATCCCCTGAGCGCGCAGAGACGCGGCGAACGCGGCGTTCTTGCGGTTGCCGATGCCGCAGACGGTCTCGGCGGTCGGGTCGTCGTCGACATCGCCCCAGGGCAGCTCGACGTTGCGGCTGCGCATCAGGCTCGCGACACCGTCGTAGCGCTTCTTGCCGTCGACGTAGTCGTAATAGTCGGCGTCGGTGTAGGGCGCCGTGATGCCCCATCGCGCGAACACATCGTCGAAGACGGCCTTCCAGGCACGCATGTGCACCTCGGCCGTCGGGGTGAGCACGCCGTCGAGGTCGAAGAGCACGCCGTCGGCGTGGAACAGGTCGGGCAGTGCTTCAGGCACAGAGCCTCCAGGAGAAGGGCGATCGTCGGGCCGGCACCTCTCCGTGCCACTGTGCAAGCGTAATGCGGCGGCGCGCCGCGGGGTAACCCCCGCGGACGGATCAGATCAGCTCGGCCGTCTGCCGGGCGATCTGCAGCTCTTCGTCGGTCGGCACGACGAGCACGGTCACCGGGGACGCATCCGCGGAGATCCGACGGATGCCGCGCTCGCGTGCCGCGTTCCTGACGGGGTCGATCTCCACGCCGGCGAAGCCGAGCGTGGCCATCGCGGCAGCGCGCACCGGCGCGGCGTTCTCGCCCACACCGGCGGTGAAGGAGATGACGTCCACTCCCCCGAGCTGTGCGATGTAGGCCCCCGCGTAGGCGCGCAGCCGGTGCACGTACACGTCGAAGGCCAGAACCGCCGCGTCCTCCCCCGCCTCGACCCCGGCGAGGATGTCGCGCATGTCGCTGCGTCCGGCGAGACCTGCGAGCCCGCTGCGGGTGTTGAGCAGGGAGTCGAGGTCGTCGATCGAGAGACCGGCACGGCGGGACAGGTGCACGAGTGCCGCGGGATCGATGTCACCCGAGCGCGTCCCCATCACGAGTCCCTCGAGCGGGGTGAGGCCCATCGAGGTCTCCACCGATCGTCCGCCGTCGATCGCGGTGACCGACGCCCCGTTGCCGAGGTGGAACACCAGCTGGCGGAGATCGGCGAGGTCACGGCCGAGGAAGTCCGCCGCCGCCGCGCTCACGTACTGGTGGCTCGTGCCGTGGAAGCCGTAGCGGCGCACCCGGTGCTCCGCGGCGAGCGCGGCATCGATCGCATAGGTGTAGGCGGCGGGCGGGAGCGTCTGGTGGAACGCGGTATCGAACACCGCCACGTGCGGCACCTCGTCGAACACCGCGCGCGCGGCGACGATGCCGGCGAGGTTCGCGGGGTTGTGCAGCGGCGCGAGCACCGCGAGCTCGTCGATCTGCCGCTCCACGTCGGCGTCGATGAGCGTCGGGGCGTAGAAGCGGGCGCCGCCGTGGACCACACGGTGCCCGACCGCGACGGGGCGATGCTCCTCGAGCGAGGGGCCGTGCGCGGCGAACTGCTCACGCATCATCTCGAAGGCCGCAGCGTGATCGGTGATCGGCCTCTCGCTGCGATAGGTCGCATCGAGCATGGTCGGCACGGCGTCGCCGTCGACCGCGGGGCGCACCGTGTGCGCGACCGGGCTGACGTCCTGCCCGATGCGCTCGATCAGTCCGCTGGCGAGCAGGTTCTCCTGCTCGATGTCGATCAGGCTGTACTTCAGCGAGGAGGACCCGCTGTTGATCACCAGGATCGCGCTCATGCAGCGCCTCCCGTCTGCGCAGACCCCTGGGCCTGGATGGCCGTGATGGCGACCGTGTTGACGATGTCGTCGACGAGCGCGCCACGGGAGAGGTCGTTGATGGGTTTGTTGAGCCCCTGCAGCACCGGGCCGATCGCGACCGCGCCGGCCGAACGCTGCACCGCCTTGTAGGTGTTGTTGCCGGTGTTCAGATCGGGGAACACGAACACCGTCGCGCGCCCCGCCACAGCGGAGCCGGGGAGCTTCGCCTTGGCGACCGCGGCATCCGCGGCAGCGTCGTACTGGATCGGCCCCTCCACCGGCAGCTCGGGTGCACGCTCGCGCACGAGGGCGGTCGCCGCGCGGACCTTGTCGACGTCCGCTCCCGATCCGGACTCCCCCGTCGAGTACGACAGCATGGCCACGCGCGGTTCGATGCCGAACTGGCGGGCGGTCGTCGCCGACGAGATCGCGATGTCGGCGAGCTGCTCGCTCGTCGGGTCGGGGATCACGGCGCAGTCGCCGTAGACGAGCACCCGGTCGGCGAGAGCCATCAGGAACACGCTGGAGACCACGTTGACGCCCGGTTTGGTCTTGATGATCTCGAACGACGGACGGATCGTGTGCGCCGTCGTGTGCGCGGCGCCGGACACCATGCCGTCGGCGAGACCGAGGTGCACCATCATCGTGCCGAAGTACGACACATCCGTCACGGTGTCGGCGGCCTGGGCGAGGGTGATGCCCTTGTGCGCCCGCAGCCGCGCGTACTCCGCGGCGAACCGCTCGACGAGGTCGGGGTCGGTCGGGCTCAGCACCTGGGCGGCGGTGATGTCGATGCCGAGCTCGACGGCCCGCGCACGGATGGACGACTCGTCGCCGAGGATCGTCAGATCGGCGACCTCCCTCGCGAGGAGCGTGGCCGCGGCGCGCAGGATGCGATCGTCGTCGCCCTCCGGCAGCACGATGCGACGACGGTCGGCGCGGGCGCGTTCGATGAGTCCGTACTGGAACATCAGGGGCGTCACGACGTGCGCCTCTGCGAGCCCGAGCTGCTCGGTGAGCTCCGCGATGTCGACGTGGGATTGGAAGAGACCGAGCGCACGGTCATACCTTGCGCGCGAATCCGCCGAGATGCGGCCGCGGGTGCTCATCACACGCACCGCCGTGTCGTAGGTGCCGAGGTCCGTCGTGATGATCGGCACCGACGAAGCGAAGCCGTCGAGCAGCCGAACGATCGGCTCCGGCAGCGGGAACGGGCCGTTCAGGATGATGCCGGCGATGCGGGGGAACGTGCCGGAGGAGTCGGCCAGCAGCGCGGCCAGCAGCACCTCGGTGCGGTCGGCGGGGATCACCACGACCGCTTCCTCGGTGAGTCGCGGCAGCACGTTCACCATCGACATGCCCGCGACGACGATCGTCAGCGCCTCCCTCGTCAGACGATCGTCATCGCCTTGGAGCAGGGTGCCGTCGACGGCGGCGAGGATGCCGCGGATCGACGGTGCCACCAGCGCGCGGTCCTCGGGGATCGCCCACACCGGGGTGTTCTCGGCGGGGAGTGCGGCGTGCACGGCCTCGATGATGGCGTCGAGGGCTTCGGGATCGGCGCGATTGACGGCGACGGCGAACAGCTCGGCCCGCTCCTCGGCCAGCTCGGACAGCGCGAGGGCGGCGATCTGCGCGATCGCCCCGGCGGGACGCGCCGTGGTGGTCCCCAGCTGCTCGGCCTGGCGCTGCTGATCGCGGCCGCTGAGCACGAGGAGAACGGGTGCTCCGAGGTTGGCGGCGATCCTGGCGTTGAACCCGAGCTCGGCGGGGCTCGCGACGTCGGTGTAGTCGCTGCCGATGACGACGACCGCGTCGCACTGCGCCTCGACCGCCTTGAACCGCGCCACGATGGTCGACAGGGCGGCCTCGGGGTCGGATCGCACGTCGTCGTAGGTGACGCCGATGCAGTCCTCGTAGTCGAGGTTGACCCCGTCGTGCGCGAGCATCAGCTCGAGGATCTCGTCCCGCGCGGTGACCGAGCGGGCGAGGGGGCGGAACACGCCCACCCGCGGCGACACGCGCATGAGGGCGTCGAGCGCCCCGAGGGCGATCGTCGACTTTCCGGTATGGCCTTCGGCCGAGGTGATGTAGATGCTCTGCGCCACGGCTTCAGCTTAGGCGCGGCGCCCGTGAACCCACCGAGCATCTCACCGGAGCAAATGGCGCGGCATCACTCGCACGGGCCGGACATCGCGTCGACGACCGCCGTGGCGTCCGTCTGGAACCGCGAGTAGTAGTCGCGGTCGGTGTTGATCTGCACCCGGTGGATGGCATGCGAGGGCTCCATCGTCTGCCACTCTGGCAGCCGCCCGAGGCGATCGAAGAACAGCGTCGTCGCGGTGGCCGGGTCCATCCGCTGCTCGACGCTCCCCCACCACTCCTGCTGCTGGAAGAGGCCGATGCTGGTCGTGCGCGTCCCGTCGGGATTGGTGAATCCGCGCGTCTCCCAGTCGCCGTAGTCGATGTTGTGCAGGCTGCTCTCGCCCATCGCCGTCATCACCCCGAGGATCTGCCCCTCCCTCGGGAAGCCGAGGGCGCCGGCCGTGCGGATGATCGTAGCGGCGTTCTCGAGCTGCTCTCCGGTCCAGCCCTCGATCCCCGCTTCGGGGAACGTCTGCGGATCTTCGATGCAGATCGGGGCGGGATCGCGCGCGAGGCCCAACGGGATGAGCACCAGCAGTCCGACGGCGACGGCCAGCGCACCGGCCGACAGCAGCGTCCGCCGCAGGATCCTACGACGTCGCCGACGGTTCGCCGCCTTCCCTCTCGTGCCGGTCGTGCGACGTCTCGGTGTCCTGGTGCGTCTCGCCGCAAGCCTCTTCGTCGCCGGCCGGCGCTTCGCCCTCGATGCCGGTGCGGGGCTCATGACGTCAGGGCTCCGCCGGACGTGCGAGCACGACGCCCGACGAGAGCGGCGAGGCCGCCGCCGATCGCGCCGAACAGGTGCCCCTGCCAGGAGATGCCCTCGGCGACGCCGAAGACCCCGGCGAGCATGGATCCGCCGTAGAGCGCGATCACGATGACGGCGATCACGGCGTAGAGGATGCGGTGCGCGACGCGACCGGGGGCGAACACCCGCATCACGACGTAGCCGAAGTAGCCGAAGACCAGACCCGAGGCACCGACTGTCAGGGTTCCTGGGGCGTTGAACACCCAGGTGCCGATACCGCCCACGACCGCGACGATGGCGGTGACGGCCCAGAACCGACGCGTTCCCTCGACCGCCACGAGACAGCCCAGCACGAACAGAGGAACGGAGTTCGCGATGAGGTGCTGCCAGTTCGCGTGCAGGAGCGGACCGAGCACGATGCCGCCGAGCCCCGAGACGTCCCAGGACCGCAGCCCGAATCCGGTGAACGAGCCGGGAAGGATCGCATCGGCGAACTGCACGACCCACATCACGACGAGCAGGAGCACCGGCGAAGCGAATCGGCCGAGCGGATGCTGCGCCTTCTGCGGCGGGGTGACGGTCACCGGACGATTGTCGCAGGTGCAGCCACGAGCGGCCTGAGCGTGCGGTCGGGAGAGCCCGCGGGAAAAGAAAATGACTCTCCGCGCACCCAGCAGAGCCCGGTTACCCTTGCTGCGTTTCCGCCCTGGGGGAATTGGCCTGGATGCCGCCACGCGGAGAGCCGTCAACCATCCTAACCCGACCGGCGCGATGGTCCGAATCGTGCCTCTCCTCCCCGCGCATCCTCAGGGGAACCTGCCAGAGCGGCGCACCCTGTGCAGGGTTACGATCGAATAACGCGCACCGCTGCGCCGACGTGAGAGGGAACGCATGCCAGAGAACGCCCCCCTGATCCCGGTATCGATCGATGCCGAGACGTTCGCCGCGCAGACCTCTGCGATCCTCGGTTCGATCGGCCAGGTCATCGACGGCAAGCCGGATGCGGTGCGCAGCGCTCTCGTCTGCCTGCTGGCCGAGGGGCACCTGCTGATCGAAGACGTGCCGGGCGTCGGCAAGACAATGCTCGCCAGGGCTCTCGCCGCGAGCGTGGACGCGACCGTGCGCCGCATCCAGTTCACGCCCGACCTGCTCCCCGGTGACGTCACGGGTGTGTCGGTCTACAACCCGGTCGATCGCGAGTTCGAGTTCAAGCGCGGCGCCGTGTTCGCCCACATCGTGATCGCCGACGAGATCAACCGCTCCTCCCCCAAGACGCAGTCCGCCCTGCTGGAGGCGATGGAGGAGGGTCAGGTCACGGTCGACGGCGCCACGCACCTGCTGCCCCAGCCGTTCCTGGTCGTCGCGACGCAGAATCCCCTGGAGATGGAGGGCACCTACGCCCTCCCGGAAGCGCAGCGCGACCGATTCATGATGCGCATCTCGATGGGGTATCCGGATCCCGCCGCCGAGGCGCTCATGCTGCGTCAGCGCGACGTCGTCAGCCCGCTCGCCGCCGTCACGCCCGTCGCGGACGCGGCATCCATCGCCCAGCTCATCGCGTGGGCGCGGGCGGTGCACGTGGCCCCGGCTCTCGAGGAGTACACGGTCGCCCTCGCCCAGGCCACCCGCTCCGACCCGAACCTCCACCTCGGCGCAAGCCCCAGGGCCACTCTGCAGCTGGTCAGGGCCGCGAAGGTATGGGCGGCCCTCGACGGACGCGAGTACGTGATCCCCGACGACATCACCGCCCTGCTCATCCCGGTCCTCGCACACCGTCTGCTCCCGGCGCGCGGCGCGCACCGCGCAGGCGCACAGCCGATCGAGGCCGCCCTGACCCAGATCGTCGAGCGGGTGCGCGTGCCCGTCGCGACGCGTTCCTGACAGCTCTCATCATGCGACGACGTCGATCCCTCACCGGCCGCGGTGCCGGAGCGCTCGTCGCCGCGCTCTGCTGCCTGATCGCTGCGAACCTCCTGGGCGCGCGCGTGCTGCTCTACCTCGGTGTGCTGCTCGCTGCCGTCACCCTCTTCTCGCTCCTCGCGGTCCGCCTGCCGCGACGATCCGGCACCGTCACCCGCCAGATCTCGACCGACCTGCTGACCGTGTCCGAGACCTCACGAGTGACCGTGCGGTTCTCCCTGCGCGCCATCCGCGTGCCGCGCGGACTCTGGCACGACGTGCTCCCCGACGCCGTCTCCGCGGACTCCGGCGGCGAGTATCCTCCGGAGAACGGCCGGCTCAGCTACCTGATCACGGGTGTGCGGCGCGGCGTCTGGCCCGTCGGCCCGCTGATGCTGCGCACGGTGGACCCGTTCGGTCTGGCACAGCGCGAGCAGGCGTTCGGGGAGACCAGGAGCGTGACCGTCGTCCCCGAGGTGTTCGCCCTCGCACCTCTCGCCGTGCGGGTCGGTGCCGCCGGTGGAACCGCGCACACCTCGTCGACCCGGCTCGGACAGGGCAGCGACAACCTCTCGCCGCGGGGATACATCCCGGGCGACTCGATGCGTCGCATCCATTGGAGGGCGACGGCGCACCGGGGTCAGCTGATGGTGCGGCAGGAAGAGGAGGAGTCCAGCCCCGACGCGGTGGTCGTGCTCGACCGGAGCGGCCGCCGCTGGGATGCCCCCGGGGCCGAGGCCGATCCGGCCTTCGAAGCCGCCGTCTCGCTGTGCGCCTCCGCTGCGGTGCACCTGGCCTCCGAGGGCTACAGCGTCGACGTTCTCGACAGCGCGGGCACCCTCCTCGGCGCTCTCCGCGGCCACGAAGACGACCGCGACGGGCTGCTCACGGCTCTCGCGATGGTCACGCCCCGCGGCGAGAGCCGCGACCTGGTGGCACTCATCGGCGGAACACCGCCCGGCCCACTCGTCTACATCACCGGCCGCCTCGACGAAGAGGACGCCGCGGCGCTGCGTGCCGCCGGCGCCGCTGCGCCGATGCTGTTCAGCACCGAACTGCTCCCGGGCGCCACCGAGGCCTCCACCCGTCACGGCTGGACCGTGGCACGGCTCGGCGACGACATCTCCGCCGCCTGGGAGGATGCCGTCTCGGCACGGATCGGAGTCGGCGATGTTCCGCGCTGAACAGGCCCCGCCGGCCGCACCCGCCGCGGTGCGCCGACCAGCGTTCTGGCACCGCGACCACGAGGAGCCGGCCGGGGTGGTCGGCACCGGGGCACTGGCGGCGACGGCGGCGCTCGTGGCCATGTGGCCCTTCACCTCGGTCATCGCTCCCGGAGCCTGGTCGTTCACCGTCATCGCCGTGATCGTCGCCGTGGCCGGCACCGGAATGCTGATGCGGCACCTGCTGCGCCGACGAGCCGAGTGGGTTCAGGACCTCGCCACGCTCGCCACGCAGGTCGTGGTCGCCGTCGCCGTCGTGACGCTGCTCATCGCAGGTGACACCGCCCTCTTCGGGATCATCCCGACCTCCGCGACGCTGACGCTGTTCGGGGTGCTCGGCGCCTCCGCTGTCGAGGCGGTCGTGTTCGGCTCCGCGCCGCTGGATCCCTCCCCCGGGCTCGCGGCCGCCATGGGCATCGGCTTCGCGGTCGTCGCGATACTCCTGGACCACCTCGTCACCCACCGTTCCGCCGTATTGGCGGTGCTGCTGACCGGGGCCGTCGGCGCTGTGCCGATGATCGTCACCCTCGGCGAGACGAACGTCGTCTGGTTCGTGCTCTTCGGTGCGGTCGCCCTCCTCGTCTTCCGCCACACGGCGCGCAGACATCCGGAATCCCCACGCCGCTCCTCCGCATCGGTCGCCGTCGCGATCGGGGCCGCCGCGATGGCGACGACCATCGCCGTCGCCCCGATGCTTCCTGTCAGCACCAGCCTCGCCGGCACCGGCGTCGGGGTCACGGTCGATGCATCGCTGCGTCTGGGTGACGATCTGCGCCAGCCCAATCCGGTCGAGGTCCTGACCGTGGCGGCGAAAGGCGAGACCGCGCCGTATCTGCGCCTGACGACGCTCTCGCGGTTCGACGGACGCGTCTGGCAACCCGACGACGGGGATCTGCAGTCGCAGGGCGACGGATTCGGTCCCCCGGAATGGGGAGAGGACATCACGACGGAGGAGCAGACCACCTCCATCCGCGTGCTGCGGATGTCGAGTTCCTGGCTCCCCGTGCCCTACCCCGCCACCACCGTGCAGGGTCTCAGCAACGCATGGCGGATCGCCCCCGAGAACCGCACGCTGTACTCCCGCGGCGCCGATGCCGTCGGGAACGACTACACGGTCACCTCGTCGCGACTCCTCCCCACGCTCGAGCAGATCCGGGCCATCGATGCCGCCGCTCCCGTCGTCGATCCCGACGCCGAGCCGGTCGAGCTGCCCGCCATCATCGGTGAGCTGGCCACCGAGGTGACCGCAGCTGCGAGCACCGACTACGACCGGCTCATCGCCTTGCAGAACTGGTTCCGTTCGCAGTTCGCCTACTCGCTGGAGACCCCGGTGGAGGAAGGCTTCGACGGCACGGGGGCAGAAGCCGTCGCGGAGTTCCTCGACGCGCGATCCGGATATTGCGTGCACTTCGCGGGGGCGTTCGCGCTGATGGCGGAGACCCTCGGCATGCAGGTGCGCATCGTCGTGGGATACCTTCCCGGCTCACTCACCGACGAGAAGCGCGGCAGCGAGTCGGTGTTCTCGGTGACCAGCGATCGTCTGCACTCCTGGCCCGAGGTGCTGTTCCCCGGTGTCGGGTGGGTCCCGTTCGAGCCCACCGCGTCGCTGGGTGTACCCACGGCCTTCCGCCCGGGGGTGACGCAGGGCGGCGGATCAGGGAACCCGTCCGCACCGGCACCCACCACGGCACCGCAGGCCGAGCAGACCTCGGGTCCCGAGGTCGACCGCAACGACGCCGGCGGAGACTCGGCCAGCGGCGGCGAGCTGCGCCGCCTCGACCCGACACCGGTCGCCCTCACCACCCTCGGCGTCGTCGTGCTGCTGCTGCTTCCCGCGCTCATCCGGCTCGCGGAACGTCGGGCGCGCCTGAGCAGGGCGCGCCGTGGCGACCCTGCCGCCGCCTGGGCGGAGGTGCGCGACACCCTGATCGACCTGCAGATTCCCGTCACCGACGCCGACACTCCCCGCGTGCGCGCGGCCGGTCTGGTGCGGCAGAACGGCGTGGATGCACACGCAATGCGTCGGCTGACGGATGCGGTCGAGCGGTCGAACTATGCCCGCTCCGGCGAGGCATCGGACGATCTCGCCGAACCACTGGGTGAGGTGCTCGCGAGCCTGCGACAGAGCGCCGATCGAGCGACGAGGGTGCGGGCGGTGCTGGTGCCCCGTTCCCTGTATGCGCCGCGAGCCGCCGAACCCGGTATGACGGCCTGAACCGTAAGCGTCAAGCGGCGTGCAGGTCAGGCGGCGTGCGGGTCAGGCGGCGTGGGCGGTACAGGGGACCGCGACGCAGTCCTCGCACACGACGAACTGCGAACGGCACGACGGATCGGGACAGTTGGCGGTGCGCTTGGTCGCAGCCCCGCACCCTACGCATTCTCCGATGACCGCGGCGTGGTCGGAGAAGTCGACGGAGCCGCGGCCGTCGAAGACGTACAGGGAACCGTCCCAGAGGCCGTCGTCGCCGTACTTCTCGCCGTATCGGACGATGCCGCCCTCGAGCTGGTAGACCTCTCCGAAGCCACGGGCCGTCATCAGGCTCGACAGCACCTCGCAGCGGATGCCGCCGGTGCAGTAGGTCACGACCGGCTTGCCCTTGAGGTCGTCGTAGACGCCCGAGTCGAGGAGCTCGACGAAGTCTCTGGTGGTCTCGGTGTCGGGCACGACCGCGCCGCGGAAGCGCCCGATCTGCGCTTCGAGCGCGTTCCTCCCGTCGAAGAACACCACATCCTCGCCGCGCTCATCGATCAGACCGTGCAGCTCTTCGGGCGTCAGACGAGTGCCGCCGCCGACGACGCCGTTCTCATCGACGCGCAGCTCCCCCGGTGCGCCGAACGACACGATCTCGTCGCGCACCTTGACGCTGAGCTTCGGGAAGTCGACGCTGTGCCCTTGGGCGTCCACCCCGGTGCCTTCGCTCCATTTGATGTCGGCGTCGGCGAAGGGCTGGTACGAGCGGAACGACCGCAGCCATTTCTTGAGCGCACCGATGTCGCCCCCGAGAGTGCCGTTGATCCCGTCCTTCGAGATGATCAGACGCCCGCGCAGGCCCAGCGCCTCGCCGATGTCTCGCTGCCAGACGCGGATGGCGTCGGGGTCGGCGAGCGGGGTGAACGCGTAGAAGAGGACGATCTTGGGTGTTGCCACCTAGGGATCCTACGTCGTGGGCCACGGCCGATCCGAACCTGCGCTGACGCGCTGTCGAGGCGGCTACGTCACATCGCGCCTCAGGAACGCGAGCGCCCCCGCCAGAAGAGCCGCCACCATCCATCCGGCCGTCACCCCCGCGGCCAGGGAGCCGTCGAGCCGATCGGTCGCTGCGACTCCGAGCGCGCCGATGTCGAGGCGGAAGGCTTCGAGCATCACGAGGGGTGGAAGGTAGACGGCACCCGCTCCCCAGAGCATCGCGAGAAGCACCGGCCCGCTCATCGACAGGGACACGAGGAAGAGAGCCACGAGATGGACCTGCACGACCACTCCCAGTCCCATCCCCCACAGTCCTGCCACCGCGCCGAGGGCGAGTGTGGATCCGACCGTGGACCACTCCACGGGAATGCCGCCCGCGGTGACGGTCAGTGCGAGGTGACCGCCGACCATTCCTGCGAGGGACACGACCGCCCCGCCGACGACGGCACCGGGTACGCGGACGAGCAGGGTCACCCACCGGGACTGCAGCATCAGGCGCTGAGCGATCACGCCGTCACGCCGGTCGACCGTGTAGCGGAACGAACCGTACACCGCTGCGAGAACCGCGCCGTACATCGCGATCACGGCCGTGAGCGACCCGGCGAGCGCTTCTCTGGCCTCGAGCGGAGCACCCGCGAGGTCAGGTGGGATGCTCATCGCCAGGGAGAGGGACATCAGCAGCGCCGCCACGGTCAC
This sequence comes from Microbacterium sp. Root1433D1, assembly GCF_001426835.1. Classification (NCBI taxonomy): domain Bacteria; kingdom Bacillati; phylum Actinomycetota; class Actinomycetes; order Micrococcales; family Microbacteriaceae; genus Microbacterium; species Microbacterium sp. Root1433D1. The sequence continues at coordinate 492,264 of NZ_LMFN01000001.1, forward strand.
CCCGAGGAGAACGATGTCGCCCGCGAAGCTGCGCGCCTGTGCTCGCAGGGCGCGGCCGATCACCCCACCCTCCGGCGTCCTGTGAACCAGGCGACCGCCACGAGCCCTGCGGTCCATGCGAGTCCGACTCCGAGGGCGGGGGCGAACGCGAGCAGCCGGTCCTGGAATCCGGGAACCCCCACGGCGGCGATGGCCAATCCTGGCGAGAACTTCGCCACCTCGGGTGCTGTGCGCAGCAACGCGAACTCGACGACCATCGGCAGAACGAGGACGATGATCGCCGTCGCATAGTAGTTGCGGGTGATCCAGCCGACGGCTCCTCCGATGAGCGCACCGAGCACCGCACCGGCCAGCGCGCCGGCGTACAGCTGCCAGGACTGCAACGACAGAGCGAGTGTCAGCCCGTTCTCGGCCAGGACGAGGAAGATCCCCAGCGTCCAGGTGACGAAGATGCATACGGACAGCGCGATCGCGATGAGCGCCCCGGCGATGAGCTTTCCCGAGAAGGCACGTCGGAAGCCGACCCCGGTGAGGGTTCGCTCCATCGAGGAGTAGTAGTACTCGCGCGTGACCGCGTACGCCCCGACGAACGCTGCGGAGATGACCGACCACGCGAGCGGCTCCAGAAGGCGGGAGGTCGCCGTGTGGGAGTCGACCCCGGCGAGGTCGAAGCGCGAGCCGTCGGAGAACAGCACGAACAGCGGCATGAGCAGGGCCACGAGATAGACCGGCAGGACGGAGGGTCCGCTCACCGCGCGCAGCAGCTCACTGCGAATCGCGTTCCTCATGCGGACGCACCGCCGACCAGGTCGAAGTACTTGCTCTCGAGCGAATCGTCGTCGCTGGTGACCAGGTCGCCGAGCCGCCCGGCGAACAGGGCTCGTCCCTTGATGACGACGACCTCATCCACGACCTGTTCCAGTTCGGCGAGCTGATGGCTGGAGAGCAGGACGGTGCCCCCGCGTTCGGCGAAGGCGCGCAGGAACCGGCGGAGCCAGCGGATGCCGTCGGGATCCAGACCGTTGGCCGGCTCGTCCAGGACGAGTGTGCGCGGGGAACCCACCAGAGCCGTCGCCAGCCCGAGACGCTGGGCCATGCCCGTCGAGAACGTCTTCACCCGGCGACGGGCATCCGCGGCCAGCCCCACCTCGTCCAGCACCTCGTCGGCCCTGCTGCGCGGTGCCCCAGCCGCGAGTCGGCAGATCTCCAGGTGTCTTCTGGCGGAGATTCCCGCTTCGAACCCGAACCCGTCCATGTGGACGCCGACGTGCGATGCGGGGTTGTCGAGGGCCGAGAACGGCACACCGTCGATCAGGCTGTCTCCGCCCGAGGGCCGGAGCAGGCCGACGATCGCTCGCAGAGTCGTCGATTTCCCCGCCCCGTTCGGGCCCAGCAGCCCGACGATCGATCCGCGCGGGACGACGAAGGACAGCTCCTCGACGGCGGTCCGCTGGCCGTACCTCTTCGTGAGTCCGCGCACCTCAATGGCGTAGTCGTTCATTCTCATCCTCTTCCGCTCTCTCGCTCTGCAGGGTCGCCAGTGGCAGCGTCACGCCCGTCGCCCAGAGCGACTGCCACACGTTTCGGACGCCGAGTTCGACGCGTGCCTGCCCCGTCGCAGGCAGTCTCGGGTTCCCGTCGGTGAGATCTACGCCCGCGACGATCACCGCCGGCAGGGTCACACCCTCCGCCGTCACGGGGAAGAGCGCGTCGAGCGGCACCTCCGTCGGTATCGCTCGCGGTCGGGTGACCGTCCCCTCGCCGACCCGCTCATCGGCGAGGATGCCGCTGCTCATCAGCACGACGCGCGCGCCTTCCGGCACTTCCGTCTCGGCGGCGCCGCCGGCGTGCAGGAGGACCACGTGGCCGCCCTGCGCCGAAAAGCCGAGCGTGGCGGTCACCGGTACCGGGATCAGGACTCCTGCGACCGCGATGGTCGAGACCAGTGCGGCGAGGACGGTGAAGAACCGCAGTCGCGAGACACCTGACCGGAAGGCGCGGTGCAGTGCCCTCGAGACGAGGACGACGCCGACGACGACCACGACGGCTTCCAGGGCGATGACCAGCAGACCGAGGACCGGTCCGCCGCCGGCGACCGCTCGAGCCGCCCGGCCGACGGCGAACAGCACCAGGACCGCCGGAGCGATCAGGCTGGCCAGGCCGAACGGCACGCTCCACCACGTGCTCAGGCTCTTGGCCGCCCTCTGCCCGCCGAACAGGAAGCGGGTCAGGAAGTTCGCGCCGTCACGAATCGTCCGTGCTCTCAGGTTGGGCTCATCCAGCGCGCTCATGAGCGCGATGTACCCGTCGAACCGCACGAACGGGATCAGGTTGACGAGGACGATGGCAGCGCAGGCGAGCGCGAGAAGCACCAGCGTCTGGCGCACCTCGGTGTCGGGCAGCGCGAGCGCGACGAGAAGGGCCACGGCGGCGACGGCGGCATGCACGGCGGGCCCGGCCAGGGCGATCGCGACGCGTTGCCGGCGATCGGGGAGGCGCCAGCCATCGGTCACGTCGACGAAGAAGGCGGGGGTGAGATAGAAGATCATGAAGCCGGCCCTGCGGGGTCTTCCCCCGAACCTCGTGAGCGTGAGGCCGTGCGCGCCCTCGTGGAGCAGGGTCAGGAGCGAGAGCACGGCGACGAGGATCACGAGGCCGGACAACGGTATGGGCGAGGTGAGCGCGCTGCGCAGCTCTCCCGCCTGCAGGATCGCCGCCACGAGTCCGAGGCCGAGCAGCACGGCGACGGTGGCACGGACCGCCCTGCCCGAGAGCGGAACGACCAGATGGTCCACGCGGCCGAACAGGGCAGGCGCTCGAAGCGTCGCGATCTGCAGGGTGAACGGGGGCCGATAGTCCCAGCGGCCAGGTGGCAGCTTCGTGTCTCCGTCGAGGAGTCCGCTCGCGCGGAAGCGAAGCACCAGACCGAGAAAGCTCTCCCACGACTCGGCGGCGGCGAAGCGCATGTGCAGAACGTGAAGCGGGGTCTCGCCGTCCAGCGCCGTCAGCATGTCGACGACCGCGCCCGAGACCCGCGACGAAGGCACGCCGTGCAGCATCACGATCCATGCCGCTTCGTCGATCCCCTTCTCGAAGGCGACCCCGGCGGCCAGGAGCGGACGCGCGTCGGGGGTGAGCGCCGTTGCGGTCCGCGGCACTCTTCGACGCACGAAACTAGTCGGAGGCATCGCCAGGTGCCTCTCTCCTGGGTCCCGCGAGCGACGTCGTGAGGAGGAGGATCTCCACTCCGTGACTCGTGCGCACGGGCGAGACGGCAGGCGGGGCGAAACCGGCCTCCACGACCTCTCGAGAGAGCATCTCCTGGCTGAGCACCTGAAGGCGGCTCGTGAGGACGGTCACCTCCGCACCGGCCACGAGCTCGGAGGCGCGAACCCAATTGACCACACGCGCCCCGCCGTCATGGTCCAGCTGCTGTGAGAAGAGGTAGGTCTCTTCTCCCTCGGGTCCGGGCACACCGATCTCGTGATCTCGGGGAACCGCGAGGCTCTCGGCAGCGTCGCCGCCGGCGACGGTGAAGGCGAAGACACCTCCATCGGCGAGATGCCGTCGCACGCTCGCGTAGAGGCCGGACCTTCCCGCACGATCGAGCAGCGTGATGGAGGTCGCCCCGATGACGATCAGGTCGTAGTGACGCCCCAGGGAGAAGTCGCGCATGTCCGCGACGACGCAGTCGAGTGAGGCGTGGTCCGGCAGCGCCCGTCGTAGGTGGGAGAGCATGTCGTCGGAGAGATCCATCGCGGTCACCGTCTTGCCCGATCTCACCAGCGGGATCGTCAGCCTCCCGCTCCCCGCCGCGACGTCGAGGATCGGCCCCGAGGAGTCTCTCGCGAGCGCGAGCACTTCGCGGATCTCGGCACGGTCCGCGCCGACGAGCCGCTCGTAGAAGTCGGTGCCGACTCCGGCGTACAGGTCTTGTGCCGTGGGCACCGCGCCGACCGCCTCGAGTCGCGCCGACAGCGCTTCGGTGATCAGGTCTGACATTCGCACATCGCCTCTCGGGGGAACAGGGGGTGCGGGCGTGCGAGATACGCCCGCACCCCGCGGTCAGGTTGCGATCGCTGCCGCTCCGCCGATGATGGCGATGATGTAGCTGGCGTGCTCCCACCATTCGAGCGGTGCGTCGATGTGTTCGAGTTCTGTGAATTCCAGCGATTCCGTCTGCAAGGCGAACCTCCTTTGTCGAGCTTTCGAATGCTGGGTCTAGGTCAAGGCGAGAATTCCGATGATCACGCCCACGGCGAATCCGCGGATGTAGTCATCGGTGTCGTTCAGGGCCTCCATGGCCTCGAGTTCCGTGAACTCGAGCGTCGGCATTGCGGTGTGCATCCTTACCTCCCTTCCGCTTCTCGTGTTCCGCCACCAGAGGTCACGTCGCGGCGGCTGCGCCGATCCCGATGAGAACCAGCGCACCTATCGCGCCCTGATAGAAGCTCTCCCAGCTGGGGGCCTCCATCGTTTCCAGTTCCTGGAACCGGATACTCGTCTCCTCATTTCTGCCCATCTAATTCACCTCCTTCGAAAGCACGGTCGATGGTCGGCGATCTGCGCCGACCGGCTCAGGGCTCCAGCACGATTCGCGGAGCAGATCACGGAAGTCGCCCGCGGTGAGACCGGGGAGCATCGGCTGGCGATTTCCCCATGCCGCTTCGGTGGCGGCGGAGATGCGGTCCACGTCATGAGCGCTCGGCTCGGGCGGACGCGGAATCCCCCAGCGGTCGAGGAGCGCAGCGATCCCGGCGGGCGGTTCGACGGGCAATGTCGTTCCGATCGACGCCCGCGCCCAGAACCCCTCCAGGCTCTTCCGATCGCCCCAGCGCGTGTCTCCCGAGCAGATTCGTCGCCAGACCGCGGCGATGACCGCCGCCGTGGCGACGATCTTTCGGACCTGCAGCAGAAAGGCCACTTCGTTCGCCACATACCAATGACGGGCACTGTAGGGATCCCGCCCTCTGAGCGCCGCGCTGCGCTGGGTCGCGGCACTCAATCGCGCGATGCGGAGCCTTCCCGCCACCGAGTCGGGGTCGCGGGTCGCCGCGTCGATGAGCGCTCTGCCGAGGGCGACGGCGTCGCGGTTCCCCCTGGCGCTTCTCCGCGCGCTCGTCGAGGCGCCCGCCAGACGGAGGAACGCCTCCAGCGCTCCCTCCCTCACGGCTTCGGGCGTGAGGGAGGTGAGGTTGCAGGGATCGATGATCGCGTGCCGTGGTCTCAGGGCGTGCCCCACGATGAGTCGGTGACCGCGGTCGGTCGTGAGGATGCCGACGCTGTTCGTCTCGGACGACGTGCCCAGCGTCGTCGGCACGGCGATGATGTCCACAGCCGGCAGAGCGTGGGGCAGGAACGTGAGCGCCGACCTCGATGCATGCCCGATCGCGTAGTCGAACACGCGCCCGCGGGCGAGCGCCAGTGCGGCGATCTTGCTGGCGTCGAGCACGGTTCCTCCGCCGACGGCCACGATGACGCTCGGCGACCGGTGGACTATCTCCTGCGCCATCGTGACGACGGCTGCCACGTTCACCGCGGGTGCGTCGATCGTCATCGTTCTCGCCGAGTGGCCGTCCAGGAAGGGGGCCGCGACAGCCGCGTCCGCCACCACGAGAGTCTCGCGGCCCGCCGTGAGGCGCTCCATCATCTGCCGCGCGATCCCTTCTCCGTGCCACAGGGTGGGAACTCGACCAGCGAAGTCCGAGGTCATGCGGATGCCTCCTGCGCCTGAGCCAGCCCTGAGCGGATGGCTGCGCCCACCTCATGCAGCTCGTCCGCGGTGAACCCGTAGGCGGGAATCAGCTCGATCGAGCTGGGACCGGGCTGCACCAGGACGCCGTTGCGCGCGATGGCCGCGACGGCGCGGAGCACCTCCGCCCCGGAGAGCGGGGCCTGATCCTCGGTGCGAAGCCCGAGCCCGATGAAGCACCCTCTTCCGGTGATCTCCGTGACCACGCCGTACGACAGCAACGACGTCGCCAACTCCCCCAGCCCGGCTCCCAGCGCTCGGGCGGTCGATTCCACATCGATGCGGCGCAGTTCCTCGATCACCGCGATGATGGCCGCCGCGCAGGCCGGGGTCCCCGCCTGCGTCTCGCCGTGGACGAACGTCCAGCCCCCGCGGACGAATTCGGAAGCGACCCGGTCACCCACCAGGAGCGCCGCGGCGCCCATCGCGCCGTTCGTCAGTGCCTTGGAGAGGATCAGGACGTCCGGTGCCGCCGCCCAGGTGTCGGTGGCGAGCATCGTCCCGGTGCGGCCGAACCCCGTGGCGACCTCATCGGCGACGATCAGGAAGCCGTACTCCTCCCGAGGGCGAGGAGGCGATCGATGAACGCTTCCGACAGTGCGTACGCGCCGCTGCCGAGGACGGGTTCCACGACGACCGACGCCACCCTGGATCCTTCTCGCTTGAGCAGCGTCTCCAGCTCTTCGCCGTCGTCGCTGTGAGAGACGTGTCTCACCGCTCTGCGGTCGACGAAGTAGGCGGATTGGAGGAGGTCGTCTCCGCTCAGGGCATGGCTTCCGTACATCGTGCCGTGATAGCCGCCTCTGAGGCCGACCACGATCGAACGGGACCCGCCCGACTTCTGCGACCAGTACTGGCGTGCGAGCTTCATCGCAGCGTCATTCGCCGCCCCGCCCGACGTAGAGAAGATGACGCGGCGGTAGCGGCTCGGGTCCGCCAATTCGATGAGGGCTTCCGCCGCGTCTTGCGCGTACCGATGGGGCGCTCTGAACAACGACAGGTACGAGGCGTCACGCGTGGCCCTGTCCACCGCGTCGGCGACCGCCGGGTTCCCGAAGCCGAGCGGAACGTTCCAAAGACCGCTCGTCGCGCACAGACGTGTGGATCCGTCAGCGAACTCGATGCGGTTCCCGGCCGCGCCGACGGCCACGCGGTCGTGCGTGAAGATCTCGTCCGCGGGGAGCATCGACGTCCACAGCGCGTTCGGCAGGCTCACCCTTCGACCCCCGCGGTTCGGAAGCGCGCATCGGCGGGCGTGCCTACGTGGACGCTGAGCGCCGTGCGGGCTTCGCGGCACAGGGCGCGGGCGTCGGATGTCGCGATGCCGAGCCTTCGAGCCACGCGGTCGGCCGCGACCTCGGTCGAACGGGAGGTCTGCGTGGCGGCGACGACGACGGCCGTCGACGCCGACAGCAGTTGGCGGCGCAGGGATCCGATGTCCGCGAGCAGGAAACCGTCGTCGGTGTCGAGCAGGAACGGATCCGTGGCCAGCGGTTCGGCGTCGGCGCGCCCGTCATCGATCAGCGACCAGCCGAAGCCGGAGATCTTGGCGGTCGCAGTCTCCAGCCGGAGCATCTTGATGAGGTCCGTTGCTCCGAGGTAGCGCCCCATCCACTCGCGACTCGCCAGGTCGGCTGCGAGCACATCACGGGGCACGACGCCTCCCAGTGCCGCAGCGCCGGGCAGCGGAACCGTGAGCAGCGCCTCGAGATCGGCGGTGCTGCCGAGGATCTCGCCCTGCAGGCCCAGGCTGACCGCGCCGTCAGGGCTCAGTCTGAGAGCGCTCGGGGCCTCCAGCCGACCCGGCCTCACCAGCGCAGCGCGATCGGCGAGAAGCACCCGCGGATCGGTCAACGCCGAGGGGAAGACTCCGGTGCGTCGCGCGAGCTCCGCATCGTCGAGGAAGGCTCGCCAGCTGGTCTCATCGAAGAAGCGGACGGCGGTGGGACCGATGATCTGCACGAACGCCGCCGCGACGTAGTCCTGGAGCTCGACGCCGCGTTCGCCGAAGAAGAGCTCGTCGCCGACCTCGCGCAGCGCGCCGCTGTACCGGGCGGTGCCGGCCGGCCCGTCATACGGCGCGCTCTCCGCCGGCAACAGGACCACGTCGTCGTGACCGGCCACGTCGTCGAGGTCGCTGACGTCTGCTCCGCTCTCGAGGAGGAAGATCCGGGAGTGCTCCGTATGCTCGCCGGTGATCCATTCGCGCAGCGCCCTGGCGCCGAAGAGCTCCGGCTGAGCAGCGTGGTCGTCGTCTCGCATCAGAGGCCTTCGTCCCGGCTCGCGGCCACGTCGAGACCCACCGCTGCCAGGTCGCCGCGGACCTCCCGCACCACGGGAGCGACGCTGCTCGCGCGTCTGTCGAGCTCGGCAGCGAGCAGGGACACCGCCGCCGACTCGTCTCCCGTCGCGATCAGGCATTCGGCCGCACGCGCGGCGTCGATGCCGAGGCGGAACCGACGACGAGTCACGGGATCCACCAGCAGATACTCGTCATCGCCGCCGGTCAGCAGGAACGGCGCGTCCGCGGATACGACGCCCAGGAGCGCGGGGAGTTCGTCGAGCGCGCGCACGAGGTGCCCACCGAACCCCGAGATCGCCGGACGCGCCGGGATCCCGTCCCACTGACGCAGTATCTCGAGCGCCGCCACGTACCGCGCGAGCCACCGCCTGTCGTCGAGGTCGGCCTCGAACATGCCGCGGTCGACGATGCGCGCGAAGGCCCGTCCTCGGCCCGCGCCGTCGACGGCGCGGGCCTCGACGTCCGTACGCTCGTCTCCGACCTCACCGATCACCAGCCCGTCGGGGCCGTCCCGATAACCGCCGTCTGCGCTCACATGGACACGCACGAGGGCGTCCGGCTCGTGATCGGTCCCGACGAAGGAGACGAGAGAGTCGAGGAGAACGGCGCTGCTCAGCAGCTGCTCGACGAAGACGCCGGATTCCCTCGCCGTATCGGCGTCGCTGAAGAAGGCGGCCACGCCCTCCGCGCTGCACTGCCGGATGACGGTGGGCCCGACGATCGCCACGAAGGGCGCCGCGACGTACTCCTGCAGTTCGAGCGTCTGCCTGCCGTCGAAGGTCAGCTGGTCACCGGGCCTGCAGAAGCGCCCGTCGTATTCGACGACGCGCGGATCGCTCCGCACGGCCGTGCCCGCCGGGGTGAAGACGACGTCCCCCGGCCTGCTCCCGCTCAGCACCGCCTCGAGGTGCGTGCCGGATTCCAGGAAGAACACCGCTCCCTCGACGAACCCGCGCCGTGCGCTCACATACTGCTCGAAAGCCGTCGCGGTGCGGTGGCCGCTTCGTGTCGCCGTCGAACTCGCCTGCATGCTTCCCCCAGAGAAACGTCGTATCACGACAGAAGGCGATACGTCCTCACATGAGGCTATACAGACGGCAGGTGACGTGCAATATTTCACATCCGGGGGTGCCGGAGGCTCGGTTGTCGGCGGTCTGTCCTGTCGCACGCCCGGCATCGGATAGGATGGACAGGTTGTTCCTTGGTGACGTGTCCGAGCGGCCGAAGGAGCACGCTTGGAAAGCGTGTGTTGTGCAAGCAACCGCGGGTTCGAATCCCGCCGTCACCGCCACGATGAAGGCCCCGACTCCCCTACGAAACACAGGGAAGGCGGGGCCTTTCTCGTGGGCTGACCTATGCCCGTGGCAACACTTCGGCAACAACCGCCGCACGGCGAGCCTGATCGAGAGCGTCAGCGACGCCGTCGAGGTCGTCGTCGAACAGGTCCGCGTAGGTGTCGAGCGTCATGCTCGCCGAGGCGTGCCCGAGCATCCGCTGTACGGCCTTCACGTTCGCGCCGGCCGAGATCGCGAGCGACGCCGCGGTGTGCCTGAGGTCGTGCGGGGTCACCCTGGGGAACTCGTCGTCAGCCTCGCGCACCCGCTTGACCGCGAAGGCGAACCACCCGCGCACGCTGTTGGGTAGCCGCATGTGCGTCACGCCGTCGCCGAACAGGAGATCCTCGCGCCGCTTGCCCTCGCACAGCCGCGCGATCTCGAGCGACAGGAACGCGGGGTAGGGCACCGAGCGCGCCTCGTGCGTCTTCGGCGTCCCGACGTGCACCACTCCCCCGACGAGCACCGCGTTCTCCTGGACGCTCACGCGTCGCCTGAGCGCGTCTACGTGCTTGACCCGCAGTCCGGTAGCCTCACCCCAGCGGAGGCCCGTATACGCCAGAAAGAGGACCAGCACGGGGTACGTGGCTGCCGCGGCGAGTGCGGCGACCTGCTCGTGCGTCAGGTAGGGCTTTGACTTCGGCACCTTCCGAGGCAGCGCGACACCTCGGGCGACATTGCGACTCACCCGCCGATACTTCACCGCGACGTCAAGCACCGCGGCGAGCACGCCGTGCGCGCGCAGCACGGTCGTGGCAGCACGGTCGCGCGAGAGCTCGGCCACCCAGTCTTGCACCTCGGAGTGCTTCACACTCCCGACCGCGCGAGCACCCCAGCGAGCCTGCACGTGCGTCTCCCACGAGCCCCGGAGCGCTGGTAGCTCGACGGCTTCATGACCTGCTCACGCGCCATGAGCCACGCCGTAGCGATCGACGCAACATCCTCCCGGGCATCGGCCGGGTTGACATAGTCGCCTTTCGCCTTCCCGACCTCGACCACGCGCGGCATCCTGTGCGAGACGTGGTCCTTCGACAAGCGAGGTACCTACCGCCACGGCCTCGACTTCTTCAGCACCGACTCATCCCGCCAGAAGAAGAAGATCGGGGTGCATCTGGCCGACGACGCCCTCATTCTCTGGCACGGCACATACGACCTTCTGCACCGCGACGGCGAGACCGGGATCGTCGTGAGCGCAGAGGGCGTCGACGACCACGATGCGGCGCACCGCCGCGACGTCCGCCACGTTCGCGCCGTCGCACGCCGCGAGGGCCTCAAGATCAAGGTCCGCGATCGAGACGTCACGCTGCTGGACCAGGCTGGCATCGTCCTACACACCGGCACGGCCCTCACGACGCTCGCATTCATCGCGGGCATCGACCTGGACAAGCCCGCAGAGGAGCCCCGCGGATGACCATCACTGAGGAACAGTTCACCCGCGAGCATGCCGAAGAGCTCTGCGCGTTCGCCATCGGCCCGAGTGGCCCCGACGGGATCTTCATCCTTGATCTCGACGGGAGGGCCGCCACAGAAGCACTCAGCAAGAACGTGGCCACAGCTCTAGCGACGCGCCTCGTCGAACTGGCTGCACAGCTGCCGAGCCGCCACGGATCCTCCGCAGGGCGACCGATGTGGACCGCCACTTACGAGCACTGGACGGTTAGGACGGCCGCACTCCCAGGTGGAGGCACTCCTCACGCGTGAGTGCCTCTACCCGGGAGCAGAGAGCCCCCGGGCTCCCAGAGCCTGACGGGCCCTAGTCGACGCCAAACAGCTTCGCGGTTTTCTCCACGTGCGCGCCGCCGTCCTTCTGCGGCATCTTCCGAGCGGCGACAACTATCGACCGTCGGATCTCCAGGGCCGGGTCATATCCGGAGCCGACGAGGTACTGGATCCCGGCTAGCGAGAGAAGGGAGACTGCGTCGTCCAGAATCTCGGTCAGACGGTCAGGATCAGGGTGGCCTATGGAGTGATATTGGCCGGGTCGCCATTCCACCCGATCGACGAATGTCTGGAGCTCGAGAATGGCCCAGTCCTTTCCGTGAGCTGCCGCGCTGCATACTCGCCAGTTAGCTTCGTGTCGGTCTGGGTCCTGGTTAGTCTCGGTCGCTGCATCCCGAATCATGCTGACCATCGACGGGAGCCTGTCAGTGTTAGGCCCGAACTCGACCAGCTCCGCCGCGGCTGCCTCGTGAAAGACCACGCGTGCGTCGACGGGCCCAACGTCCGACCCCATCGCAAGCCAGGCAAGTCTCTGCTCACGCAGATCGTGACGGACTGCCCGGACAAGTCTGGTCTTCGCAACATCTACCGTCTTTGCCCGACTCAACCAAAGAGACTGCGCCGCTCCCTCAATCGCCCCTCGCATCAGCGTGAACGACCACCGGAAACCCTCATGATGAACGACGACCCCCTCCGGCTGCTCCAAAGGCACCGCATGGTTGGCCCAGATACGAATGTGATCAAGGGCCGAGCGCAAGCCTTCTCGCGTCCACTGGCTAAATGCCTCACGCGGATACGCGTCATCCACAACGTTGAAGTAGCTGCCAAGTTGCGGTCGACTACACCGCTCCACGATGTCATCAAAGGCTCGAACCTTGAGCGCGAGCTCCGCCCACTGCTGAACAGTCGCTTCGTCGACGCGCACAGAACGATCACTCACATCGCGAGACTATCCACTCACCAAGTACCAGCGCGACGCCTTCGAGGGCGAATAGGTTGTCGCGATGGGGTTAGGGTTACTATGACCCTATGTCACCCGATGCGGCATACGACCAGCTCTCCCGAGCGCTCGAGATGCGCGCCCCGAAGTGCAACGGTGACCCCCGCTTCACGGAAGACCGCATCACGCCCACGGTCGCGAAAGAACTCGCCGAGATCTGCTGGACATGCGACGTCGCACTCCTCTGCCGTCAGTATGCGAACGTCGCGGACCCGAAGATTGGGTACTGGGCAGGCCACCGCGCCACCCCCAGGCCACCCACGTCGAACGCCGGCCGCCGCGGCGCAGCCAAGCAGACCCGCCCGAAGCGCGACACCGCTGCTACCGCCGCGGCGAAACGAATCGCCTGGTGCCGCGCCCACGCCGCACGCCTGCGCGACGCCGTCTCGCGCGGGGAGATCGAACCCTGGTACCTAGACACTGCAGCGCACTACGAGACGGAGGCGGACCAACACGAGCACGCGAGCGGGGCCGCCTGATGCCCGCCCCGCTCGCACCCGCGACGCGCAGCGCGATCGCCGACGACATCCGCATCGGCGAGCTCGGACGCAATGCGATCGCCAGGAAGCACCATGTGGCCGCCGGGACCGTCACCAACATCGCCCGACACGAAGGCCTCTGGTTCGGTGACGACTGGCGAACCAGTATCGGCACCTACGCACACCGAGTCGACTGCGACCTCAAGCGCCAACAACGCGAAGCGGAGCTGATGAACGACCTGCTCGCACTCCCCCAGACGACACGCCAGCGCGACGGCCGCGAGACGAAAGCCCACCGGCGCCTCAGCTACCAGCTATACGATCTCCACCGGCACCACGCGTGACTTCCGCCATGATTGCAGAATGGATGATGTTCCCTGGACGCAGATTGTCACAGCAAGTGCGACGTTGATCGCCGGCGCATCCGGGTACCTGCTAGGCGGCATCAACGAGGCTCGTCGTGACCGACGAATGGCCGTTCGCGAACGTGAGGCTCGCGCGGAAGACCGGGATGCGCTGGCAACACAGAAGCGCCACGAGTTCCAGCTAAAGACGTTGCTTGAACTCCAAGACGCGATCCAGCAGATGGCGAGACTCACCGGGCGCGCAATGTTCTTCGACCACATGCAAGCACGCGAGGGGAAGCAAACCCAACTCCCATCGGAACTTAGCGATGCGATGCACGTCAACGGGGTGGACGTGAACCGGCTCCGTACCCGCCTGCTCGACACGGAGCTCCGTGCAGCAGTCGACAGCTTTCGGTCTGCTTCGATCGCGGCCAGCCTCGATCCTGGCGTCTACGAAGGCCGTAGCGGCAATGACGTGGAGAACGCCGCCTTTGCCCGATCGTCGCGCTTCGCCGAGCACGTCGAGCGCATGATGGACGAGCTTGGTGCCGCATTGCGCACTGAGCTCGAGTGGACCCCAACACCTCCCGCAACATGAGATGACGAGTAGTCCGCTCGGGAATCGCAGAACGCGGCTCAGCTGTTCGTGGGAACTGCCTGCCGCGCTCTACACGCCACGATACCAAAGAGAAACGCGGCCCGGCTGTCCGAGGGGACTGCCTGTCGCGTTCCTGGCACGACCCTACTCCTCGCCTTCCGACTCGATCGGTCACACCTACGCGCGCACGCGTCAGGCGTGTACGCGTGTACGGCATCACGAGGCAGATCCGCTTCCTGCAACGCTCATGGAGCCGTCCCGCCAACGTCGGGCGCTACTCCGGCGAAGCGTTCCTGAGCTTTCGCCGCTGTGTGGCTTCCCTCACGCCAGGCTCGGATGATTTGACCCACGATCTCGACTTGCCTTCTCTGAACCGTCGACCCTTCGCCACTGTCCCCGATACGATCGATCGCATACTGCATTTGTTTGGTGGCGTCCGCGTCGGCGCCTCTTGCGACCATGCGGGCCAGGCTAGCTGACGCGCTGAGTTTCGTCGGTGGCGTGAGCGGCCACCCCTTGGCTGTCGCTAGTTCGCGCATCCGCTCCCCGATCTCCTCCATGGTGCGTTGCAGCGCCGCGTCGAGATTCCGCTCGTACCGGTCTGCCGCGTCCTTCTTCGACCGAGCTCGATCGAGCAGCCAAGAGCCGAGCAACGCGATCAGCGCGCCGACCACTGTTGCGAGGAGCGTAGCGACGAATGTTTCGCCACCGCCGCCACCAACAGAGTCCGCTATGCGCTCAAGCTGACAGCTGATTCGATACTCTTCACAGTCCACAATCGGCACTCTATCGAGCGGTGGGTCCGCCACCGTTGCGCCCCAGCGCGCACCCGGGTGGTGAGGCCTCGGCGGCAACGCGGTGCTCGATCAGGTGAATAGCTGGGCAACGAGCTCGCTCGCGGCCTTTCCCGCGCCCGACGTGGCAGCAGCACTCAGTACGCCCCGCAGCATGGGTAGTGCCTTCTTGATCACTGCCTTATCGGGCTCAGCCTTTGCAGCTTCCTCGACAACCTGCGTGGCAGCTTCCCTCGCGAACTCGATCTCGTCGGGGTCAATGCCTTCGGTCCGCTCGATCACCGCTAGCGCTTTGCCAACAGCATCCGCGAGCGCTTCATACCCGGCACTCACCGGAATCTGCTGCGTGATCGTGGCTCCCTCGAGTGCGATGTTCACGTTTGACCCGTTAACTACGATCACGTGCCCATCAACGCGCGGCACGCGCTTCTGCGGTGCAGTGGTGCCCGTCGTTGCTAGTTCGACTCTGACGTGCGCGAGGGAGGCAGCCGCGCCGCCCGCGTCGTTCACGTCGACCTGAGCCGCGAATCGCCGCATACGACCGCCGCGAGGGTCGTCCCATTCCAAGCCGTCACCCTCATATATGGGTGTGTCGACGTTGAACTGCGCGCTCTTCGCGGTGATCACCGCGGGATAGGTCGCGACGGGGCGTTCCGGGCGCTCGGTCCCCGGCGTCACCGTCACATCCTTCGTCCCGAAAGTGCTGCCGAACTGGTCGATGAAGTTCGTTCCGTCTCCGCTTCGAGGCGGTGGCTTGAGTGAGACCATGGCCCGATGCTAGCCGTCTTCGTCACCAGCTGACCACCGCCGGTATTGCTCCCGCACGGCCGTGCGGAGCAACCCCCAACGCCTGTGTCCGCGGTACCCGTACTTGTACCGGAGGTTGGCCTGGGCGAGCTTCCTGGCGCGCGTGCGGGCCTTGAGCGCCTCCCCTCGCGCCTCGATCCACTCTGGGTACGCGAGGTCGCGTCCAGCGAGTTCGCGCATCGCCTGCTCCCACGCCAGGTTCTCCGCCTCGTCGATCATCAGGCACTCAGTCTGGATCGCCCAGTTCCGGAGTAGCGCCCACTCCGCGTCGCACTGGTTGCTCGGCCAGCATTCGCCTTCTGCGGCGTCGAGCAGTTCGCCGCCGGTCAACTGCAGGTCGCGCGCAGCGCCGAGATCATGGCGACCACCCTGACCCAGTTCCGTCTTCCTGCGGAGCAGGCAGCGCACGTGTCCGACGTTCTCGCCGCGGGGGCAGGAAAGGCGCAAGGCTCGGTTGATGATCTCGCGCTCGCGCTGACGTACGTCGGTCCGCTCGCGGGTTCGGTAGGGCTCTCGCTCGACGAGACCGCGGGCACAATCGCCTACTTCGCTACACAGGGAATCATCGGCGAGAAAGCTGGCACATCGCTGCGCGGCGTTCTCGCGTCGCTCCAAGCCCCTTCCGCCGCCGCCGCGAGCGAGATGGACCGATACAACATCAGCATGTTCGACGGCAACGGGAACATGCTCTCGATTGCGGGCATTGCCGAACAGCTCAAGACCCGACTCGGTGGCCTCACGCAGCAGGAGCGCCTTGCCGCCCTCGGCCGGATCTTCGGCAACGAGTCCCTGAACGCCGCCACCCTTCTGTACGAGGGCGGCGCGGCAGCCGTGAACGAGTGGACCGCTGCTGTCGACGACTCCGGTTATGCCGCAGAGCAGGCCCGCATCCGACAGGACAACCTGGCCGGCGACATTGAGAAGCTCGGCGGCGCGTTCGACACTGCACTCATTCGCACCGGTAGCGCGGCGAACGACGTCCTCCGCGGCATGACGCAAGCCGTCACCGAGCTCGTCGACGTCTACGCCGGTTGGCCCCAGCCGATCCAGGCCACTGCGCTCGCCCTTGGCGTCGCCACCGCGGCCATCCTTCTATTCGGCGGCGGAGCTATCGGCGCACGCGTGAAGTTCCTGGAGCTCAAGGCGGCCCTGGCGGACACCAACACCACGATGGGAAAGACCGCCCGCGCCGGCGCGGGTGCCGGACTCGCGCTCACCGGAATCATCACTGTCGTCGGGCTGCTCATGGCAAAGCAGGCGGCCGCGCGCGCCGTCGCCGAGTCGTACGCCGACACCATCGAAGAGGGAACGAACCGTGTCGGCGAGGCCGCACGCGACCTCGCGATCGACGAGCTGCTGAAAGGTGGGGAGTTCTTGACCTTCAACTGGCAGTCCGCGGCCGATGCGGCGGAGAAGCTCGGTGTCGGCCTCGACGTCGTCACCGACGCCGCCCTCAAGGACAAGGACGCGATCGACGACCTGAGCCGGTACTACGCTGCGCTGAGTGGTGACCAGGACGCGTTCAACCAGATCCAACAGGAAACGGGGATGAACGCCTACGAGACCCGTCTCGCGCTCGAAGCGATGATCAACGGCATCCAGGCGCAGAATGACGGCATCAACCAAGGCATCCGACTCAAGAAACAGGAAGAAGACGCGAACAAGGGCTCCGCCGAGGGGACCAAGACAGCCGCCGAGGCCTACCTTGCCGAAGCGGACTCCGTGGAGCAGCTGAACAACGAGCTCTCGAAGCTACTCGATCAGATCAACGAGTCCAACAGCAACAACCAGGACGCGATCAGCGCGAACGCGGACTACCAGGCGGCGCTCGCGGGGATCTCCGATGAGGTGCAGAAGCAGAAAGATGCCTATGCGGCGGCGAACGGCACGCTCGATGGGTTCACGCTCTCCATGGACCGGAACACCGAGGCGGGATCCGCGAACGTGGACTCGCTCGCCGGTGTCGCCGCGGCAGCCCAGGAGGCCTCAGCGAAGCAGTTTGAGGTCGACCTGCAGACGATGTCCGCCAACGACGCGGCCCTGAAGTGGAATGACACTCTCGCGGCGCAGAAGCAGGCGTTCATCGACTCGTCGATCGAGGCAGGCTACAACGCCGACCGGGTGCACGACCTCGCCGACGAAGTCTTCAACATGCCGACGCCGGAGCAGATCAAGATCACCGTCGATACCGCGACGGCGAGGACGCAGATCCACGACTTCATGCGCGACTACGGCTCGCAGACGATCAACGTCTGGCTGAACCCGAAGACGCAAGCACTCAACGATGCATTCGCCGGCTACCTCAACGGCATCAAGAAGGCCGACGGCGGGATCGTGAACTTCGCCGACGGCGGGATCCGACCATCCATAGCGGCCTTCGCCCAAGGCGGCATGTCGGAGAATCACGTGGCACAGTTCGCCCGCGCCGGCGAATACCTCATCTGGGCTGAGCCTGAAACGGGCGGCGAGGCGTACATCCCTCTCGCGCCGTCGAAGCGCGCTCGCTCGGAACAGATCATGGCCGTCACCGCCGAACGCCTCGGCGGCAGATACATCCCCTCGGATGCGGCCTCCTACGCCGACGGCGGCGGTTCCGTCGTACCTGGTGGCCCTGCGTCATCTGGTGGGCCCACGTACGTGTTCCCCGCGACCATCCACAACAGTGACCCGCGGTTCGCGGTGCGGCAGGTGGCGGACGAGTTCCGGAGGGAGTTCGGATCCGAATAGGCCACCGGGGTCGACGGACACACCTGGCGCGGAGTACGCTCAGCGGAAGAGCACGGCAGTCGGTTCACTAGGACCTTCCAGCCGTGCTCTTTCCTCTCTCAGCACCTCGGGCCAGTTCGACCGCAGAACCGCTCAATGACTCGGCTGCGCATCGATCCATGCTTCCACGACCTCCGGCTTCCAGCGCAAGTATTTGCCCACCTTGAAAGCGGGCGGCCCGTACTGCTTCGACCGCCAGGCGTAGACCGTGTCCACCGGCACCTGGAGCACGTCCGCTACCTGCTCGATCGTCATCAGCTGATTCATGTGGCGACCGCACCTCGGCCTCGAAGAGTCGCACGGGCCACCGCCGTCACCTTACGTTCGGTTCGACGGATGCACGGTGGCGGCATCAATCGCACGTAGCTCGTCGGCGCTCAGGAAGTAGGCGTCGCGGTCAAATCTCCGCTCACGGGTCTTCATGATCTTCCGGTACTCCGTCAGCATCCGCATATAGATGTCGAGCATCTGCATGTGAGAGTTCCCGTCGTCGGCCGCCTCAGCCTGCGGCTGCAGTTCCGCCCAGTGAAGTTCATCCCGCATCTGGTAACGGACGTACCGCGCCATGTGCCCCTCGAGCGAGTCGTTGTGGTCGAAGCCACGGAAGCGAAGGCCATAGAGCAAGCCCTCGTCCAGCTTCTCGCCCTGCTTCTGCAAGCGCTCGATACTGAACGTGATAATCCGAAACATCTGGAGGATATCGATCACTCGACGGCAGTCCTGCTTCGAGAGCTCGGTTTCGAAGCCGGCAACTTCGAACCAATACTCGCCTGTAAAACCAGATTCGATGATCTGAGCCTTCTGCAGCTGATAGTCCATGTTCCCGTCGTCGCCATCCGCATCCTCCGGAAGAACGCGAGCGAGGATGCGATGGAGCAGAGACAACATCAGGCGATCTCGAGTGCTGAATGAATCGGGCGCGGGTTCGTCGCCATGCTCTCGCGGCAACGGTACGACAAACTCCAGGAGTCGATCACGAACAAACTCACTCAGCGAGCTACCTTCGGCTTCCGCGAGATCCTTGAGGCTCTCGTATGCGTCGTCGTCCAATCGGACGTTCAGAACAGCCATAATTTTCCTTTCATGTTGCGTGTATGACATACCTGTCATACAGTCATACAGTCATACAGTCATACAGTCATCCAAGCATACACTGGAACGGCCTCGCACATCAGGACACGCAAATCACCTGCGATCTCCGGCCGACGCACTCTGCTGCTTGCTCCGTGGTCATCAGCTCGCGCGTCCGATCACATCTCTCAGCAGCCGAACCCGCTCCTGCGGCAACATCGTGGCAACACATCGAGTAATCCGATGGGCACCAAGTCGACCGTCATGAGCAAGAATCTCTGTGCTGACGCGGGATCGCGGGCCGATCCGCGCCATCATGAGGGATCGATTCGGGTTCGAATCCCGCCGTCACCGCCAAACAAGAAGAGAGCCCCCGCACCAGCGGGGGCTCTCTTCTTGTCGATGGGGCGTGGGGGACCCCGAAGGGGCGGGCACCGGGGCCCGCCCTCGCCGCCTGAATCGCGAGGGCTCAGCCGTCGAAGCGCACGCCGTAGATCTGACCCCCCGGCTCCGCCGGCAGGCGCGTCATCCCGAGCCGCTCGTAGAAGGCGGCGGCACCGGCGTTGCTCGGGTCGATCCCCAGGTGCAGCCCGCGCACCCCACGCCGGGTCAGCTCGGCGAACAGCGTCTCGATGAGCTGGCGACCGAGGCCCTGCCCCTGGGTCTCGGGAAGCAGGTCGATGTGCAGGTGGGCCGGGTGATCCGCGACGTTCGGCTCGATGCCGGCGGCGCGGCTGTATCCGTAGTCGATCATCCGATCCTCCCGCGTGGCCACCTCCACCGGCCGGGGGTGGCGTCCCTCGAGCGTCGGCCACCACTCCTCACGGAACCAGGTGTAGAAGGCGTCGGTGTCGTCCGTCGCCACGATGTAGCCGATCGTGCGCTCGTCGTCGCTCTCGACCACCCACGCGAGATCGGGATGACGCTCGGCGTAGGGCACCGCGAACAGGTCGCCCCACAGCGAATCGTCCGACAGCACACCGGTCGCATCCGCCCCGGCATCCGCCGTCTTCACGCAGATCTCGTACAGCGCGGCACGATCGGTGGGGCGGTACGGACGAATGCGGGACACGGCGACTCCTCGGGAGGGAACGGGTCCTGTCAGCCTATCGGCGCCTCGACCGCGACTCTGTTGCGCTGCACCCACGGGAGCAGCCAGGCGGCGAGCACCAGCACGACACCGGCGCCGACCAGCGCACCGCCGAGGGTGTCGGTCGCCCAGTGCACCGAGAGGAAGGTGCGCGAGAGCGCCATCGCGAGCACCCATGCCGCCCCGACGATCGCGACCCAGACCCGCGGGAAGAGCACCCAGAGCACCAGCGCGATCGTCGCGGCGTTCGCGGTGTGACCGGAAGGGAACGAGCCGTAGTCGCTCACCACCAGCATGTCGTCGGGCCGCGCACGCCCGAAGAGCTGCTTGAGCAGCTGCACACCGGCGGCACTCGCGGCGAAGCAGAGAGCGGCGAACAGCGCACCACGCCACCGCCGTGCGATCACGAGGACCAGGATCGTCAGCAGCGGCACTCCGAGGATGGCGACCCAGCCGCCACCGACCCAGTTCAGCGCGAGGGCGAAGTCGACCATCCAGTCCGCACGGGCCCCGGCGATCGTGTCGTTCCACCACCGATCGAACCCGGGGGTCGCCGGGTAGGCGAACACGACCACGGCACCCAGCACCGTCGCGAGCGCGAGGAGGCCCACTCCCCACCACAGCAGCATCCGCCTGTTCATCGTCCCATTCTGTCGGACGATGCCTGAACACTCAGGGAGCGAGCATCCCGACCGTGCGCGGACGCACGACGAACCAGAGCGACAGGATGCCGATCGCGGCGCATCCGACCATGACGGAGGCCATGGTCGTCGCGGTGATCCCGGCGTCGTGCGAGAGCCATCCGACGACGGGCGAGATGAGGCCGGCGACGCCGAAGTTCGTCGCGCCGATGATGGACGCCGCGGTTCCTGCGGCCTTTCCGTGACGGTCGAGCGCCAGCACCTGCACGTTCGGGAACGTGAATCCGCACGCGGTCATGAACACGAACAGTGGGATCACCGTGCCCCACAACCCGAGGCCGAGCTGATCGGTGACGATGATCGCGACTCCGGCGAGCAGCAGCACCGCGGTCGAGTAGGCCATGACCCACTGCGGCCCGAAGCGCGCGGCGAGTCGGGACGCGGTCTGCACGCCGAAGACGACACCGAGCGAGTTCACGGCGAACAGCAGACCGTACTGCTGCGCATCGAGCCCGTGCGTCACCTGGAACAGGAACGGCGATGCCGACAGGTAGGAGAACAGGCCGGAGAAGGTCATCCCGCCGATCACGAGCACGCCGAGGAACACCCGGTCCGAGAGCACGGAGCGGTACCGCTGCAGCATGGTCGCCCCTCCCCGGCCCTGGCGACGTGCGACGGGCAGGGTCTCCGGGATGAACAGGATCGTCGACAGCAGCATCACCACGCCGTAGGCGGCGAGCACGCCGAAGATCCCACGCCAGGGCATGAGCGTGAGCAGCCACGAGCCGATCAGGGGCGCGATGACCGGAGCCACACCCGAGACCAGGGCGAGGCGCGAGAGCATGACGACCAGTCGCCGCCCGCCGAACAGGTCGCGCACGATCGCCATGGCCACGACGCCACCGGCCGCCGCTCCCACGCCCATGAGCACGCGGGCGACGCTGAGCAGTCCGAGGTCCGGCGCGAAGGCAGCCCCGACGCTGGCGAGCACGTGCAGCGCGGTGACCGCGATGAGCGGCACCCGACGCCCGACCTTGTCACTGAGCGGTCCGACCACGAGCTGACCGAGCGCGAACCCGATCATCGTCCCGGTCAGGGTCAGCTGGATCGCGGCGGCCGTGGTCTGGAAGTCCTCCTCCAGCACCGGGAATGCCGGGAGGTACAGGTCGATCGTGAACGGGCCGAGAGCCGTGAGCGCGCCGAGCAGGATGATGTACAGCGTCCGGCGGCCGAGGGAGATGGCATCTCCGGGGTGCAGCATGACCGGAGCGGTCGCGGGGTTCGCGCCGAGTGTGCGGATCGCGCCGGTCGCGCTCGGGATGCGGATGCTTCCCGTCGCGGTGCGCTCCGGCTGCGGGGCCTGCTGCGCGTCGGCGGCGGAATCGTCCGCCTTCACGACGGGGAGGGAATCAGTGCGGGGAGCGTCGGACACGACGTCCTTCCAGAGTTCGGGGGAGTACATGGGTCGAATCGATTCGACCTGGGGAAGCCCCTATGTTACCGCCGCTCTGCCCTCCTCCGACCGCCACAGATCCGAGACGCACCCTGGCAGCTGCGCGGGATGCGTCTCGGATACCGCGTCTCGCGCGGTCAGCGGGAGACGCGGTCGAGCGCCTGCTCGAGGTCGGCGATCAGATCGCTCACGTCTTCGATGCCGACCGAGAGCCGCACGATGTTCTCCGGGACCGCGAGCTCGGTGCCGCGCACGGAGGCATGCGTCATGTCCGGCGGGTACCCGATGAGCGACTCGACGCCGCCCAGCGACTCGGCGAGCTGGAACAGCGAGGTGCTCTCGACGAACGCCCGTGCCGTGTCGGCTCCCGCGGCGAGCCCGAACGACAGCATCCCGCCGAATCCGCTCATCTGCTTCGCGGCGATCTCGTGGCCGGGGTGCGAGGGCAGCCCGGGGAAGTACACCTGCGCGAACTCCGGACGCTCCTGCGCCCACTCGGCGATGGCCTGCGCGTTCTCGGAGTGCTGCCGCATCCGCAGCGCCAGGGTCTTGATGCCGCGAGTGGTCAGCCAGGCATCCAGCGGCGCAGAGACGGCACCGACCGCGAACTGCTGGAACTTGACCTGGTCGAAGAAGCGGTCGTCGGCGAACACGACCGTGCCGCCGAGCACATCCGAGTGCCCGCCCAGGTACTTGGTCGTGGAGTGCACGACCACATCGGCGCCGAGCGCGAGCGGCTGCTGCAGCGCCGGCGAGGCGAAGGTGTTGTCCACGACGACGATCAGACCGGCCGCGTGCGCGATCTCGGCGATCAGGGCGATGTCGACGATCTTCAGGAGCGGATTGCTCGGCGTCTCCAGCCACACGACCTTCGTCTCGGGACGGATCGCCGCACGGAGGGCATCGACGTCGGAGAGCTCGACCGTCGTGGTCTCGATGCCCCAGGGAGCGAGCACGCGGGTGAGCAGCCGGTACGTGCCGCCGTACACGTCGTTGCCCAGGAGGATGTGGTCACCCGGCTTGAGGATCCCGCGCAGCAGTGCATCCTCGGCGGCGAGTCCGGATGCGAACGACAGCGCGCTCGCACCCCCTTCCAGGGTCGCGAGCTGCGTCTCGAGCGAGGAACGCGTCGGGTTGCCCGCACGGTTGTACTCGTATCCGCCGCGCAGACCGCCGACGCTGTCCTGCACATGCGTCGAGGACTGGTAGATCGGCGGGATGATCGCGCCCGTGACGGGGTCTGGCGCTTGTCCTGCGTGGATGGCTCGGGTGGCGAAGGCGTGATCGGACATGCCCCTCAGCCTACGTCCGCCCTCGCGGGGACGGCCTCCCGGTTACGCCCCGGGTCGGGGCATCGGCTCAGCGCGACAGATACGCCAGCAGGTCCTGACGCGTCAGGACCGTGTGAGGCTTGCCGTCCTCGGTCACCAGAAGCGCGTCGGCGTCGGCGAGCGCGGCCTTGGCCTGCGCGACCGAGGTGTGGATGCCGACGAGCGGAAGCCGCTCCCCCACGTGCGCGCCGACGGCATCGGCCGCATTCGCCTCGCCACGGAACAGCAGATCGAGCAGCCCTTTCTCGTCGACCGTGCCGACCACCTCGCCCATCATGACCGGCGGTTCGGCGCTGAGCACGACCAGCTGCGAGACGTCGTACTCGGTCATGATGCCGATCGCCTCGAGCACCGTGTCGGTCGGGTGGGCGTGCACGAGGTCGGGGATTGCGGTGCCCTGCCGGGTCGGACGAGCTGCGAGCACGTCGGCGACGGTCTCCCCGTCCTCCACCTCGCTGAAGCCGTAGGAGCGCATCCATCCGTCGTTGAAGATCTTCCCCAGGTAGCCGCGCCCTCCGTCGGGAAGCAGCACCACCATCACAGCGTCCGCCGGCAGCTCCCGCGCCACGCGCAGCGCACCGACGACGGCCATGCCGCTCGACCCGCCGACGAGGATTCCCTCCTCGCGCGCGAGGCGCCGCGTCATCGCGAAGGACTCGGCATCGTCGACCGCGACGATCTCATGCGGCACCGTCGGATCATACGCGCCGGGCCAGATGTCCTCGCCCACGCCCTCCACGAGGTACGGCCTCCCGGTGCCGCCGCTGTAGACGCTGCCTTCCGGGTCGACGCCGACGATCCGCACCCGTCCTTCCGAGATCTCACGCAGGTATCGGCCCGTCCCCGTGATCGTGCCGCCCGTGCCGACGCCCGCCACGAAGTGCGTGACCTCGCCGTCGGTGTCGCGCCAGATCTCCGGTCCCGTGGTCTCGTAGTGGCTGCGCGGACCGTTCGGGTTCTCGTACTGGTTCGGCTTGAACGCCCCGGGGATCTCCCTGGCCAGTCGGTCGCTCACGCTGTAGTACGACTCCGGGCTGTCGGGAGAGACCGACGTCGGAGTGACCACGACGTCCGCGCCGTAGGCCCGCAGCACGTCGATCTTGTCCTCACCGACCTTGTCCGGCAGCACGAACACGCACTTGTAGCCACGCTGCTGCGCGACCAGCGCCAGGCCCACGCCGGTGTTGCCGCTGGTGGGTTCGACGATCGTGCCCCCGGGCTTCAGATCGCCCGATGCCTCGGCGGCGTCGATGATGCGCGCGGCGATGCGGTCTTTCGAAGAGCCGCCGGGGTTCATGTACTCGAGCTTGACGAGCACCGTGCACGCGACGCCCTCGGTGACGTGCTGGAGCTTCACGAGGGGCGTGTCGCCGACGAGGTCCACGATGGAGTCTGCGTACTTCATGACTTCAGGGTAGACGCGCGGATGCCGCGGCCGGGGATGTGTTGCACCCGACCGCGGCATCCGTCCTCGAAAGGCCCCCGTCGTCTCTCGAAGATCAGCCCTTCGTCGATCCGGCCAGCAGGCCGCGGACGAAGTAGCGCTGCAGGGCGAAGAACACGATCAGCGGCACGATGATCGAGACGAAGGCGCCCGCCGTGAGCAGGTACCAGTCGTTTCCTCTCGTGCCCGTGATCTCGGCGAGCAGCTTCGTGATCGGCGCCGCGGCGCCGTCGGCGAACACCAGTCCGACGAGCAGGTCGTTCCACACCCACAGGAACTGGAAGATCGCGACGGACGCGATCGCCGGCATCGTCAGGGGCAGCACCACGCGGAAGAAGATCTGTCCGCGGGAGGCGCCGTCGACGCGTGCCGCCTCGATGATCTCCCCCGGGATCTCCGACATGAAGTTGTGCAGGAGGTAGATCGCCAGCGGCAGCGCGAACATGGTGTGCGCGATCCACACCTGCGCGTAGCCCGAGGACGCATCCAGCGGTGTCGTGACCTGCAGCCCGAAGAGGTTGATGCCTCGGGAGAACGAGCTCAGCAGCGGCACCAGCGCCATCTGGATCGGCACGATCTGCAGGGCGAACACGAAGATGAACAGCGCGTTGCGGCCCTTGAAGTCGATCCATGCGAAGGCGTACGCGGCCATCGACGCGATCATCAACGGCACCAGCGTCGCCGGGATGGTGATCGCGATGGAGTTGATGAACGATTCGAGGATGGTCAGCTGGGTCGTGCCGGACTGCAGCACGTCGACATAGTTCTCGATCGTCACCTGCGGGTCGGAGAAGAACGTCCACCAACCGGTCGACTGGATCTGATCGCGAGGACGGAACGAGGAGATGAACAGCCCCAGCGTCGGAAGGGTCCACAGCACCGCGATCAGGATGGAGGCGACGGATGCCCAGGGGCGCGACAGCTTCTTGCGAGTGCGCCCTGCGGCGCCGTCGAGGCCGCCTCCGGTCGTGATCGCTCGCGTGCTGACAGCGGTTTCGGACTTCACGGTGTCGGTCATCGGATCTCCCGCTGCTTCTTGATCTGGCGTGCGTTGTAGATGACGATCGGCAGCACCAGGATGAACAGGATGACGGAGAGCGCGGCGCTGCGGCCGGCCTCGAACTTCGAGAACTGCGTGTACATCTCGTTCGCGAGCACCGAGGTTCCGTAGTTGCCGGCGGTCATCGTCCGCACGATGTCGAACACCTTGAGAGAGGCGATGGAGATCGTGGTCAGCACCACGATCAGAGCGGGCCGGATGGACGGGACGGTCACCGAGACGAACCGCTCCCAGGCGTTCGCACCGTCGAGTTCCGCCGCCTCGAGAAGCTCCTGCGGCACACCCTTGATCGACGCCGACAGCAGCACCATCGCGAAACCGGTCTGCACCCAGATGAGCACGACGATGAGGAACAGAGTGTTCCACGGCTCGTTCAGCAGCCACTGCTGCGGCTCGCCCCCGAACCACACCATGATCTGGTTGAGGAGTCCGATCTGCTCGAACTGGGGCCCGCGGTACTCGTACATGAAGCGCCAGATGATGCCGGCGCCAACGAACGAGATGGCCATCGGCATGAAGACGAGGACCTTGTAGATCTTCTCGCCGCGGGTGCGATCGATGAACACCGCGTAAGCCAGACCGACGATCGTCGAGACGGTGGGGACCACGAGCACCCAGATGATCGTGTTGACCACCGCGGTGATGCCGTCGGACTGCGTGAAGATCCACAGATAGTTGGCGAACCCGACGAAGTCCTTGCCCGACGAGCTCAGGAACGACGAGTACATCGTCTGGATCGACGGCAGGATCAAACCGACCAGCAGCAGCAGGATCGCCGGTGCCATGAAGGCGACGAGCTGGATCAGGTATCCCGCGCCATCGCGTGATCGATAGTCCAGCCAGAAGAACAGCGCACCCACGGCGACGGCCACACCCATCGCCCAGTAGTAGGAGTTGAAGAACCACATCACGGCGAGCGGGATGAGCAGGCACATCGCCAGCCGGATGCCGGTGTACAGCGCCCCCCTGCGTGGAGCGATGTCCACGAGGAGCAGGATGACCGCCACGACCACCGCGAATGCGATGACGACGGCGACCGCCTGCAGGATCGGCGGGAGCGAGCCGATCCACTGGAAGAAAATTGTCGCGTTCACGGATTCCCCTTCATCACGCGGAGCGGATCGACGACCGCACATCGACGTGCGGCGTCATGAGAGAAGAAGGGCCGCCCCCCAGAGGGCGGCCCTCCTCTTCTCTCAGCTGGCGGGCCAGCCCGTCTGGATCTGCGTGAGGACGTCGTCCGTGGGGGTGCCGTTGACCCACGCCACCATGCCCTTCCAGAACGTGCCGGCGCCGACAGCACCCGGCATCAGGTCGGACGCGTCGAAGCGGAACGTCGTGTTCGGGTCCTGGAGGATCTTGATGGTCTCCTGCAGGATCGGGTCCTTCGCGTTCGCGGGGTCGAGCCCGTTGTTCGCGGAGGTGACACCGCCCAGGCTGACGCGGCTGTTCGCCCACTCGGGGCTGGACAGGTACGCGAGCACCTTCTGGGTGGCCTCGGAGTCGCTGAACGCTCCGACGATCTCGCCGGCACCGGTGACGGCGGAGTCATCCGCAGACTCACCCGGGAGCATGAACGCCCAGACGTCGCCGTCCTCGGCGACCTCCGTGCCGTCGGGGAAGAAGCCCGAGAGGAACGAGGCCTGGTGGGTCAGCGCGCACTCGCCGCCGGCGAGCTTCGGAGCGACATCACCGAACGCGGTGGAGTTGATCGAGCGCACGTCACCGAAGCCGGCGTTGACGTTGGCCGGGTTCAGCAGGACCTCGCCGACCGAGTCGAACGCCTGCTTGATCTGCGGGTCGGTGAACTTGACCTCGTTGGTGACCCACTGGTCGTAGACGTCCGGACCGGACTGACGCAGCACGTAGTCCTCGACCCAGTCCGTTCCCGGCCATCCGGTCGCGGTGCCCGACTCGAAGCCGGCACACCAGGCGGGAGTGCCGGTCGTCGCCTGGATCTTCTCGGTGAGGGCGCCCATCTCGTCGAGCGTCTTGGGAACCTCGACGCCCCATTCGGCGAACTTTGCCGGCGAGTACCAGATCCAGCCCTTGACGTTGGCCATCAGCGGCGCACCGTAGAACGTGCCGTCGACCGTGCCGTAGTTGACCCAGTCCTCGGTCCAGTACTCGTTGGCGTTCTTCTCGACCTCTTCCGGCGCGGGCTTCAGGTAGTCGCGGTTGGCGAAGTCGGCGAACAGACCCGGCTGCGGGAAGATCGCGATGTCCGGCGGGTTACCGCCCTGCGCACGCGTACCGAGCTGGGTCTCGAAGTCCTGGCTGCCCTCGTACTTGATCGTGATGCCGTTCTCGTCGGCCCAGTCCTTCCAGGACTCCTGGAGGAGCTTCGCCTCATCATCGACGATCGTGCCGTAGATCGTGACGGTGGCGTCGCCCCCGTCACCCCCGTCGGTGCCGGGTGCCCCACCCGGAGCCCCACATCCGGCGAGCGCGATGCCCGCGACCCCCAGCAGGGCGAGCGGCGCGTAACGCCGGGAACGCTGTGACAGAGCCATGTGAATTCTCCTCTTCGAGTACAGGTTCCCGGCTGTGCGATGCCACCCCGGGGCATCGTTAGGGAACCGATTCCAGGCCAACCTACTGGCCATCCGCATCCCTGCACAACACGCTAGGGTCACAAGCTCGCAACCATTCGATGCACCGGCTCCCGACAATATGGGAGCGCTCCCTCGCCGTGCGCCTGGAACCGGTTCCCTTTTTCGGCGACGACGACTACGCTGTGACGCGGCGCGCACCCCGCGTCGAGGCCACGCAGGCCGCGTGATCAGGTCGAGGAGGACCGATGAGCACGATCGCGGATGTCGCGTCACGTGCAGGCGTATCGAAGGCCACCGCCAGTCGCGCCCTGAGCGGCCGCGGATACGTGTCGGAGGCGACCCGGAAGCGCGTCGAGAGCGCAGCTCGCGATCTCTCCTATGTCGCGCACTCCTCCGCTACGAGCCTGGCGACAGGACGCACCCAGACCGTGGGCATCGTCATGCCACCCGTGGACCGGTGGTTCTTCGCCGAGCTGCTCGCCGGGGTGCAGGAGTCGCTGTTCGCCCTCGACTACGACCTTTCGCTGTACGGCGTCCCCGAGGGGTCGAAGACCAGGGAGCGGCTGTTCGAGAGCGTGCTACCCGGGAGGCGCTTCGACGGGATCATCGCCGTGGGCATCCAGCCGAGCGCTCACGAGCTCGAGCGGCTGCAGCGAACAGGACGACCGCTCGTCAGCGTCGGTCCGTACAGCGACGGCTCGAGCGCCGTGTCGATCGATGACACGGCGGCCGCGCGCATCGCCACCGAGCACCTCATCGAACTCGGACACACCGACATCGCCTTCGTCGGCGGCTCGACGGACACCGCGGAGCTGAGCTTCGGCGACGCCCAGCGTCTCGAGGGGTACCGCGGCGCACTGCAGGCCGCAGGACTCGCGGCGCATGCGCGCGTGGCCGGCGCCGCCCCGACCATGCCGGGCGGCTACACAGCAGCGGCGGGGCTGCTCGGCGACCGGCGACGGCGCCCGACGGCCATCGTCGGGGTGTGCGACGAAGCCGCGATCGGCGCGATCATCGCCGCCCGGCGACTGGGAATCGCCGTGCCGACCGAGCTGAGCGTCGTCGGCATCGACGACCACGAGCACGCGGACATGTTCGCCCTGACCACGATCGGGCAGTCGCCACGCGACCAGGGACACGAGGCGGTGCGCCTGCTGACGCGGCAAATGGAACACCCCGATGCCCCGCTCGAACTCGTCGACGCGGCCTCCGCCCTCGTGGTGCGCAGCTCCACGGCTCCCCCGCGCTGAAATCGCGGCACTCCGGCATGCGGGGCGGCCGCGAGACCGGCGGGAAACGCACGAAGGCCCCGGGGCGAACCCGGGGCCTTCGTTGAGAAACGCGTGAGCGTCGCGATTACTTGAGGGTAACCGTTGCGCCTGCCTCTTCGAGAGCAGCCTTGGCCTTCTCGGCGGTCTCCTTGTTGGCGCCCTCAAGGACAGCCTTCGGGGCACCGTCGACGACAGCCTTGGCCTCGCCGAGACCCAGCGAGGTGAGCTCGCGGACGGTCTTGATGACCTGGATCTTCTTGTCGCCAGCAGCCTCGAGGATGACGTCGAAGGAGTCCTTCTCTTCCTCAGCCTCAGCAGCGCCTGCGCCACCCGCAGCACCGGCGACGGCGACGGGAGCAGCAGCGGTGACCTCGAACTTCTCCTCGAACGCCTTCACGAACTCGTTGAGCTCGATGAGGGTCAGGCCGGCGAACTGCTCGAGCAGTTCCTCGGTGGAAAGCTTCGCCATGATGTATCTCCTAGATAGATGGGGTTTGTAGACGAGATCGCAGGTCGCTTACGCGGCCTCTGCGGTCTCCAGCTTTTCGCGAAGAGCATCGATGGTGGCGGCAGCCTTGCCCATCGTCGCCTTCATCATGCCCGCAGCCTTCGCCAGCAGAACCTCACGGCTCTCGAGCGCGGCGTACTTGTTGACCTCGTCCGCGGTGAGGGCGTTGCCCTCGAAGATGCCGGACTTGATCACGAGAAGCGGGTTGGCCTTGGCGAAGTCACGCAGAGCCTTGGCGGTGGCGACGAAGTCACCGTGCACGAACGCGACAGCCGACGGACCCTTGAGGTCGTCGTCCAGCGCGGAGATGCCAGCCTTGTTGGCGGCGATCTTGGTCAGCGTGTTCTTCACCACGGCGTACTCAGCGTCCTGACGGATGCTGTTGCGCAGCTCCTTGAGCTGGGCAACCGTCAGACCGCGGTACTCGGTCAGCAGAACGGCAGTCGAGTTCTCGAATGACTTCGTGAGCTCGGCGACCGATGCATCCTTCTGCGCCATGGTCACTCCTTGGTGTGTACGAGGCGCCGCACGGTGGTGAGGCGCCGACCTGGACCACCTGCAAAGAGAAAAGCTCCGGCGCAAGCGCACGGAGCTTTGGAAAGTTCGTGTCCTGCGCGGGCCCCTGCTGTGCAGAGCTTCGATCGTTGCGCACTTTCGCACACGACGATGACCAGCGGTCTTCGGTTCGGGATAACTGTACCCCACCCGCACCTCTCCCCCCAAATCCACTCGCCCCCGTCCCTCTCCCTCTCCCCCTCCCCTGACGCGACCCACGCGCCCTGATGAGACCCACGTTCCCCGCCGAGGCCCACACTTGGATACGCATCCGAGCATGGGTCTCGGAGACACGCGTGGGTCTCGGTAATGAGATGGCGCGAGAGCAGACCCCCTGATGAGACCCACGTTCCCCGCCGAGGCCCACACTTGGATACGCATCCGAGCGTGGGCCTCGGCGGCACACATGGGTCTCGGAGACGTGGCGCACAGGAGCGCGCGGCGCGGGCCAGCGCACGAGAGGTCTCGAAGCCCGGGATCAGGGGCGGAGGCCGAACGCACCGAGCCGCGCGCCGAGAGCATCTGACGTGACGAGGTGCTCGGATCCCCAGCGGACGATCCGCCACCCGGTGACACCGCGAATCGCATCCTCCCGATGCTTCTCCGCGAGCACCACGGCCTCCGCCGACATCCCTGTACGCAACGTCGGATCGAGGTACTTTCCTCGCCCGTCGAACTCGCCGAACGTCTGCGCTCCCCGAAAGGCGAAGTCGAGCCGATAGTCCTCGCCATGCGGTCCGGTGACGCGCGACTGCAGATCGACCTCGGTGAACCCGAGTCGGTGAAGGTGCAGACGACTCACGCTCTCTCCAGGAAGCTGGGCGCGGCCATCCGAGAACGCGATCACCTCTCGGGCCTGACGGATGCCCCGGTTCGAGAGGGCTTGCGCCCGCCTCCCGAGTTCGTCCCTCCACTCTGCGGCGGCGATATGGTCCTGCTCGTGTCTGCGCACGGCGATGCGCCGCAGCGCCGCGTCGGCGACGGCGATCGCCGCTTCAGGCGTGAGCCGGGACGCCAGATCGAGCACGGTCCTCTCGAGCGAGGTGCATCTGATGCCCTCGACTTCCACGAGGTCGCTCTCACGAAGTGTGAGGTCGTGCCTCGCGACGCCCCACTTCACCCTGCTTCGACTCGTCGGGCCGAGAACCGCGTGAACGTACGTCGTCGAAGTCCGATAGAGCGGGAGTCCGTGGATCACGGCCGCCGAGGCGAAGCAGAATGCGGCACCACCGCCGGCGGATTCCCGATGCACGGCGAGCACCTTCATCAGATGGCGACCTTCGGCCCAGAGCTGCTCCCACTCCGCTGAATCCACATACCAGCCGCGACGCACTCGCACGATCGAGCCGTTGTCGACCATGGCACGGAGTTCGCGCTCAGATACCCCTCGAGCGAGCACATCGCTTCTGGCGAGAAGGAGCCGGCGCGCTTCTTCGATGGTGACGGACTTGCGCATGAACTCGATCCTCACTCGTCGCGCGCGCCACCCGCATCGCGAAGACTCCAACTTCCGAGAGGTGCGGACAAGTCGCTTCACATCGCCGCCGTGCAGAACGGCAGGCAGAGGAGCTCCTGACCGCCTGGCGGCACCCGGACCCATGCTTATCGCCGAGACCCATGCCCCCACGCGACTGCGGGCGTGGGTTTCGGCGACCACCGTGGGTTTCGGCGACCACCTTGGGATGCGGGAGGGGTACGCGGATGCGGGAGGGGCGGACGCGTGAGGGCGGCGTGTACGGGAGGGAGGGTCGGCGGGCGGGGTTAGGGTCGAAGGGTGACACCGGAACTCTCTGCACGCATCGTCGCGGACTCCCGCGACCGCGTGGCGTGGCTGAGGGCGCGCTCGCGAGGCATCACCGCCACCGATGTGGCAGGACTGACCTCGGAGAAGTCGATCGCCAGGGCGGCCGACTCCAAACTGGGCGGAGGGCCCCGCTTCGGCGGCAACGCCTACACCGATCACGGTCGTCGGCGCGAGCCGGAGATCGCCGCATGGGTCGCGGCGACCCACGGCATCCTCCCCTCCTCGGCGCTGTTCCGCGCCGAGGTCGAGCACCGCCACCTCGCCACCCCCGATGGCATCGCGGTCGACGCCGACGGGCGTGTGAAGCTCGCCGAGATCAAGACCACGAACAAGGCTTTCCGCGGCATCCCCCGCACCTACCTGCGCCAGGTCTGGTGGCAGCAGCACGTGCTCGGAGCCGAACGGACCCTGTTCGTGTGGGAGGAGCACGTCGACTTCGCTCCGATCCACGATGAGCCGCGCTGCGTCTGGATCGACCGCGACGACCGCGAGATCGCGAAGCTCGTCGGCCTCGCCACCGACCTCATCGATGAGCTCTACCGACGCACCACCGGCCAGCAGGTACCGAGCCGGATGACGGATGCCGCCGCCAGCCGTCGCGAACAGCTCCGCGAACGCGATGCCTTCCGCGCGCTGGCACTCGCCGACTGACGAGGCATCCGACCGGTGCGACGCACCGCTCAGGTGCAGGTGTTGTTGCCGCCGAGCCCCAGGAGACCGCCGACCGAGAGCGAACGCGTCGCCGGAGTCGAGGTCCACGACGTTCCGCTGTAGGTCGCCTCGACCTTGACCGCATTGGTCGATCCGAGAAGACTCCCCAGCAACGTGTTCAGCACGCCCGAGCTGATCGTGGACGAGAACGTGTAGGGCCCTGATCCGGTTTGAGTGACGTTGGCGTTGTTATCCACGACGACGTTGTTGATGGAGAAGCGCTGCTGCACCTTCGGATAGGGCGACGTCCACGTGATCGTGAAGCCCGTGAAGGTGCCCAAGAAGCTCGTCACCGTGCACGAGGTCACCACGGGCTTCGCCAGCGTCGCGGCCGTGAACGACCCGGCGGCGTACTCGCTGTCCGTGAAGGCGGCGTCGGTCATCTGCACGGCGGGCGATGACCCGACCCCGACCAGCACGGCGAGCCCGAC
Source organism: Microbacterium sp. Root1433D1 (assembly GCF_001426835.1). Lineage (NCBI taxonomy): Bacteria > Bacillati > Actinomycetota > Actinomycetes > Micrococcales > Microbacteriaceae > Microbacterium > Microbacterium sp. Root1433D1. The sequence goes on from NZ_LMFN01000001.1 coordinate 526,087, forward strand.
GACGCCGGCGAGGATGCGCGCACGCGCGTTGCGCCTCATGTCCTCCTCCCCTCCTCGGGCACCGCGCCTCTGCGACGGCGGACCGCGAGCACCGCACCCGACACCGCGAGCGCCGCTCCGACCACGACGGCACTCGCGGCTCCCGGTGGCAGTCCCGTCGTCGCGAGCCCGCCACCGGACCCCGCGATCACGGTCTCGCCTGCCCCCTGCGCGTGCACGCGGACATCGGTGCTGCCGGCACCCGAGCCCCCTGCGGGATCGAGGAGGATCGAGAGACGGAGGTGGGCCGTCTCGGTGTCCGCCATCTGCGTGAGCGGAACCTCGACCCCGTCGCGCGGGATGCTCCAGCCCACGCGCAGCGCGGTCGCACCACCAGGGCATCCTGTCTCGGTCCAGGCCTCGGGGCACGTCGAGACGTCGAGGAGCAGCTGCGCCTCACCCGTCGCGCTGACGGCGATCCGCACGACTCCCGGATCCGGGGCATCGGCGCTCACCGCGATGTCCCATTCCACCGGCTGCCCTGGCAGCAGCCTGCCGGCCGCCGCCCAGTCGGCGACCGAGACGAGACGGAGGATCGAGCCCTGGATGACCTGCGTCGTCGGCGCCGCCCATGCGGCGGTCGGCATCGCGAGCGCGAGGACCGCGAGCAGCACGACGGCGACCGCGCGCCTCATGGTCCGCTCCCGTCAGGATCGTGAGCGGACCGACGCTGCCCACGCGGCCAGAACGCCCACACCACCAGGGAGGTCGCGGCGACCGTCAGCGCTCCCAACACGATCGGGTCGCCCATCCCGGCGACGATCAGCGCGATCCCGGGAACGGAGAACAGCACCTTCCGCACCGACGACACCGTGTAGGGGAACGGATCATCTGCGGCATTCGCGTCGCCGCGCATCGTGATCACCCGCTCCTGCGCGCTCGGTCCCGGCGTGATCGTGGTGATGCGATGCGTCACCGGCAGCTCGCCAGGACGATCGACCGTCACCACGTCCCCGACCCCGATCTCGGCCGCGGGGATGCGCTGCACCACGGCCACGGATCCTGCCGGGATGGTCGGCGACATCGAACCGGTGCGGAACATGATGAGCGTGATCTGTGCGGTGAATGCGAGCACGACGAGCAGGATGCACACCGTACCGGCCACCGCGGCGATCCAGAGCAGCACGTCGCCGATCAGCCGCCCGGGGCGGAGCCGGGTGCGCACGTGTTCGGCGGTCGGGTGCGGATCCGCCGGGGCGGGGAACGGGGCCGCCTCACGCAGGCTCCGCCGTGTAGTCGGGGTCGTCATCTCGTCCTCCTCTCCGTGCGCCTGCTCTCGCTGCTGCGACTACGACGACGTCCCGAGGAACTGCCAGGTCTGCGTCATCGTCAGCCCCTGTGCCGCGTTCGGAGCGGCGAGCGGAAGCGTCACCGCGAAGCAGTAGTTGACCTGGGCGGCCCCGTTCGCCGTCACGGCCTGGGTCGTCGCGCCGCCCGCGGTGAGGGCTGAACCGTCCGCCACGACCGCGGTCCCTGCCGCATACGTGGTCGAGTTGCAGGTGGTTCCGGCGATCGTGCGCACGCCGTACGTGAGATGCGCCGCGAGCCCGGTGCCTGTCGGTGTTCCCGCGATCAGTTGCACGGTTCCCGCCACCGACGGGTTCGCGGTCTTCACACTGAACAGCGCATAGGTCGAGTTGCCCGGTGCCATCGCGGTCGGAGCGAGCTGGAAGTTCAGCGTCGCAGCCGTGCCCACGGTCGCGTGGTTCGAGAACGTGGCTCCGTCGACCGCACCCACGATGTCGAACTTCCCGGCCGTGAAGCTGGCGGATCCGTATTCGGAGTCGTTCCAGGCGGCAAGCGTGGCGGCGACGCCGATGCCGAGCACGAGCCCTCCCGCGAGGACCGCTCGCAGTCGACGAGAGCGCAGCCGCCGCCTCTCCCGCACTTCTCTGCGGGTGATCATCACATGCTCAGTTCGTCGACGTGGCCGTGAACTTCCAGGTGGCGTTGGTCACCAGGCTCGGTTCGAGCGCGGCGTCCGCCGTCACTTTGAAGCACAGCTGCACGGCCGTCCCCGGATCCGTGGAGGTCGCCCCCGCGGTGAGCGGCACGGTGGTGACGCCGGTCTGGAGGTCGAGTGTCGTCCCGGTCGCCACCGGTGTTCCTGTCGCGGATGCCGCATCACAGGTCGCTCCCGGCGCCAACTGATAGATCGAGTACGACAGGTGGTCGGAGTTCGACGTGGCCGCGGCATCGGCCGTGGTGCCATCGGCGACGAGATCGGCGCCGCTGGTGGTGCCGGCTGCGAGACGCACCCAGAACCCGGCATAGACCGAGCTGGTCGGCGACATGTTGCCCACGAGTCCGGCCGGCAGGGTGAACGCGAGAGTAGCCGCGCTGCCGGCCGAGTCGTGATCGGCATACGCGGTGCCGTCGGTAGAGCCCTGCAGATTGAACGCGCCGGCGGTGAACGTGCCGTTCGCGAACTCGGAGTCGTTCCAGGCCGCGAGCGTCACGGCGGTGCCGACGCCGAGAACGAGCCCGCCCGCCAGTACCGCCAGCACCTTGCGCTGGGTTGCCTTGGTTGCCATGTCGCTTCCCCCTCAGGAATTCGTGAGTCACGCGAATGCCTGTGTTCCGGTCGCCCCTCAACGACCCCGCATCTGCGCGTTTGCGCCATCCTCTCRTTGCCCCATCCGCAGAACAAGGCGATTTCGCGCACGAGATTCGATCATCCCGCGCAGAATCGACTCCTCGCCCGCCGTGCCCTATCGCGATCGACGGGCCGGGGCGCCGCCGAGAACCCGTCGCGCCTCGGCGGCGATCTCCGCGGCGATGGTGTCGAGCAGGTCCGAGCGCAGGTTCCACTGCTGCCAGAACAGTTGCACGCGAAGGGTCGGTCCGCCCAGAGGAACGAGCCCGCTCGATTCCTGGAGCACCGGGACCATGCCCCAGCCGAGCCCGAGCGTGACGGCGAGGGCGTAGTCGTGGGATGCGGGGACGTAGTGCCGGGGCACTCCCTCCTGCGCCACCGACATCTCCCTGAGCCATTCGTGTTGCAGGGTGTCCCTGCGATCGAAGTCGACGAACGGCGCCGCAGACAGGGCGCTCTCGGTCGCTCCCTCCGGGAACCAGCGCGCGGCGAATGCCGGCTCGGCCATCGCCCGGTATTCGAGCACGCCGAGAGGCGACACCGAGCACCCGGAGACGGCGCTCTCCTCACTCGTGACAGCCGCCATCACGGTGCCCGATTCCAGCAGGCGGGCGGTGAAGTTCTGATCGTCGCGATGCAGGTCGAAGTCGATGTCGTGTCGGGCGGAGAGTCGTGCCAGCGGGGCGAGGAACCACGTGGCCATCGAGTCGGCGTTCACCGCGAGAGGTATCGTGATCCGCCGATTGCCCTCTGCTTCATCGATGCCGACGCCGACGAGCGCGTCGTGCTCCAGGAGCGCGACCTGTCGGGCGAGACGCACGATGGCCTCCCCCGCCTCGGTGAGCCGTGCGGGCTTGGTGCGCACCACCAGGATGCGACCGAGCTGCTGCTCGAGAGTCTTCAACCGCTGACTCACTGCCGAAGGGGTGATCTGCAGCCGCTTCGACGCGGCATCCAGCGTCCCCTCGTCGACGATCGCGGCGAGGGTGGTCGCGAGTTCCGGATCGATGCGCACATTAGTGATGCTAATGGTGCGATAGGAATCTTCGCTTCACTTCATGTATCTCTATTCCTAGGCTGAACCCATGCTCACCGCTCTCGCCGGCCTCGGACTCGGCCTCTCCCTCATCGTCGCGATCGGCGCGCAGAACGTCTTCGTGCTTCGTCAGGGGATCCGGCGCGAGCATGTCCTCGCCGTGGTGATCATCTGCGCCCTCTCCGATGCGGCGCTCATCGCCGCGGGCGTCGCCGGACTCGGCTTCGTCCTCTCCGCCGCGCCCTGGCTGGTCGTGGTCGCGCGTTGGGCGGGGGCCCTGTTCCTGCTGACCTACGCAGCGCTGGCCGCCCGTCGCGCCTGGCGAGGGGGCGAGGAGCTCGAGGTCGACGCGACGGATGCCGCGTCCCCCGATTCCCGCGCGACCGGTGGCGCGAGCGCGACTCTCACCCGCAGCCGGCTGGCCCCCGTGATCCTGACCACCCTCGCCCTCACCTGGCTCAACCCGCACGTGTACCTCGACACCGTGCTGATGCTCGGGTCCATCGCGGCCACGCACGGCGACGAGCGCTGGCTGTTCGCGGCCGGAGCGATGGCCGCCAGCCTTCTGTGGTTCACCGCGCTGGGGTTCGGGGCGCGCTACCTCGGACGCTGGCTGCGCACGCCGCGGTCGTGGCGCATCCTCGACGCCGTGATCGCGGTGGTCATGGTCACGATCGCGATCAGCCTCGTGCTGCCCGTCCTGGGGGGCTGATCGGCTTCAGGCGCCGTCGATCTGGGCGAGCCGAGCACGGACGAGGCGTTCGAGGACCTCGCTCGGAATCGAGTGCTCGGGCTGGAACCGGATGGTCCCCTTGTCGACGCTGACCCCGGGATACCCGTCGAGAACGTCTGCGACAGCGGCGACGGCATCCGGGCTGAACGGGTAGATCCCGATGTGCTTCTTGGCGCGCATCACCGAGAGCAACGGCTTGCCGCCGTGCACGAGCGCGGGCATGCCATACCCCTTGCCCTGCTCCGCATCCGGCGCCTCTCGGCGCGCGACGGCATAGACACGATCGATCGCGTCACGATCAGCGGCAGCGAGGTCTGCGAGGTAGTCGTCGATGGTTCCCACGAGGGCATCCTGCCACCGATCCGCGCGCGGGGCGAGGGTCAGCGGGATTCAGGCGCCGTCGAGCGGACGCATGATGCGGGTGAGGAATCGCTGCGTGCGCTCATGCTGCGGGGCGCTGAAGAGCGCGGCCGGCGGCCCCTGCTCGACCACCACGCCGCCGTCCATGAACAGCACATGATCGGCGGCGTCTCGGGCGAAGCTCAGCTCGTGGGTGACGACCGCCATGGTCCAGTTCTCGTCGGCGAGCTCTTTGATGACGAGCAGCACCTCCCCCACCAGCTCAGGATCGAGCGCACTGGTCGGCTCGTCGAACAGCAGCAGATCGGGCTTGAGAGCGAGCGCGCGCACGATGCCGACACGCTGCTGCTGCCCGCCCGAGAGCTGATGCGGACGCGCATCCGCCTTGTCGGCCAGACCTACGCGATCGAGCAGCGCGAGTGCCTCGGCCACGACCTCGGCCTTCGGTCGACCCTGAACCCGCCACGGCCCCTCGATGACGTTCTCGAGGACGGTGAGGTGCGGGAAGAGGTTGTGGTGCTGGAACACCATCGCCGAGCGGTCGCGCAGTGCGAGCCGCTTCTGCTTCTGCACGCGGGGCGAGGGCTTCGCCTCCGGGGCGAAGTCGATCTCGGGGCCGCCGTCGACGACGATGGTGCCGGCATCCGGTGTCTCGAGGCCGTTGAGAGCACGCAGCACGGTGGTCTTTCCCGAACCGCTGGGCCCGATGAGCACGACGACCTCGCCGCGGTGCAGCGTCAGGTCGATGCCGCGGAGCACTTCGTTGTCGCCGAAGCTCTTGCGCAGGCCACGGGCGGTGAGTAGAGCCTCTGAAGTGTTGTCAGTGCGCGACACGGCTGTCGAGCCTCCTCTCGAGAGCGCTCTGGCCGAACGACAGCACCAGACAGAACACCCAGTAGACCAGCGCGGCGGCGAGGTAGAGCACCATGAACTCGTAGGTGGTCGAGGCGATCTGCTGCGCCACCTTGAACAGTTCGGTCACGAGGATCAGCGACGTGAGAGAGGTGTCCTTCACCAGCGAGATGAACGTGTTCGACAGCGGGGGAACCGACACGCGCGCCGCCTGCGGCAGGATGATGCGAGTGAGCGTGCGGGTGCGGTTCATGCCCACCGTGTACGCAGCCTCCCACTGCCCCTGCGGGACCGACAAGATGGCGGCGCGGACGACCTCGGCACCGTAACCGCCGACGTTGAGCGACAGCGCGATGATGGCACTCGGCCACGGGTCGATCGTGATCCCGATCGACGGCATGCCGTAGAAGATCACGAACAGCTGCACCAGCAGCGGCGTCCCGCGGATCACGGAGATGTAGAACCGAGCGACGCCCGAGAGGATCGGGTTCACCGAGATCCGCATCAGAGCGATGCCGACGGCGATGAGCAGCCCCAGGGCGAACGATGCCAGCGCGAGCGGCACCGTCGCCGTCAGACCCGCCCAGGCGATCGGCCCGAGCGCGTCCAGGAACAGCTGCCAGGGACTCTCCATCGGCTACTGGGAGACGTCTTCGCCGAAGTACTTCTTGCTGATCTCGGCCAGCGTGCCATCCGCGCGCAACTCGTCGAGCGCGGCGTCGACCGCCGTGACGAGGGCTTCCTTGTCCTTCGCGAAGGCGAATGCCTGCTCGCCCGCCTCATCGGTCTCCGCCGCGATCTTCAGACCGGTCGGGCTGTTGGTCGTCTCGTAGTCGAGGAACGTGAGCTTGTCGTTGATGGTGGCGTCGACCCGTCCCTGGCGCAGGAGCTCGACGGCCTGCGCCCAGCCCTCGACACCCTCGACCGTGGCGCCCGACTCGGCGGCGAGGTCGTTCCAGTTGCTCGTGAGCGACTGCGCGGTGGTCTTGCCGTCGAGGTCGGCGAACGACGAGATCGTGTCGTCGTCCTCGGCCACGACGATCACGCCGGGAGAGACGGTGTACGGCGTGCTGAAGAGGTACTTCGCCTCACGCTCGTCGTTGATCGTGACCTGATTGGCGATCACGTCGAACCGACCCGCGTCGAGGCCCGCGAAGATCGCGTCCCACTGGGTCTCTTCGAACTTCACCTCGAGGCCGAGCTTGTCGGCGACGGCTTCGATGATCTCCACGTCGTATCCGGTCAGCTCGCCGGCGCCGTTGTCGCCGTGGAAGCTGAAGGGACGGTAGGTACCCTCGGTCCCGACCGTGAGCGTGCCGTCCTTCGCGAGCCCGAACTCCGAGCTCGCGGAGCTCTCGCCGCTGCCCGCAGTGCTCTCAGGTGTGCTCGACCCGCTGCAGGCGGTCAGAGCCGCGGCGGCGACGACGAGTGCGGTGACGGCGATGAGACGACGGGACATGAACCCTCCTGGGGTGTGAAGCGCGGTGCGAGTTTACGCGACCGTCGCGGGAACTCCCCCACAGTACGTGGCACGGGGCGGTTCGCCGCATCCGATGACGTTTCGTTTCGCAGGAGCTCGGAAGACGCAAAAACGCCCCCGGGAGAACCCGGGGGCGTTTGTGCGAGTCAGACTCAGATGGAGTTGACGTCCAGCGGGATGCCGGGGCCGAACGTGGTCGACACCGCACCCTTCTGGATGTAACGGCCCTTCGAGCTCGACGGCTTGAGGCGGACGATCTCCTCGAGCGCTGCGCCGATGTTCTCGTTCAGCTGCTCAGCGGTGAAGGAGGCCTTGCCGACGACGAAGTGCACGTTGGCGTGCTTGTCGACGCGGAACTCGATCTTTCCGCCCTTGATCTCCTCGACGGCCTTGGCCGGGTTCGGGGTCACGGTGCCGGTCTTCGGGTTCGGCATCAGACCACGCGGTCCGAGCACCTTTCCGAGACGACCGACCTGGCCCATGAGCTCCGGGGTGGAGACGGCGGCGTCGAAGTTGGTCCAGCCATCGGCGACCTTCTGGATGAGCTCGGCGCCGCCGACCTCATCTGCACCTGCGGCGATCGCTGCCTCGGCCGCGGGGCCGGTGGCGAAGACGATGACGCGGGCGGTCTTACCGGTGCCGTGGGGCAGGATGACGGTGCCGCGCACCATCTGGTCTGCCTTGCGGGGGTCGACGGCGAGCTTCAGCGCGACCTCGACGGTCGAGTCGAACTTCGACGATCCGGTCTCCTTCGCGAGCGCGACGGCCTCGGTCGGAGTGTAGAAACGGTCTGCCTCGATCTTCTCGGCGGCAGCCTTGTAAGCCTTGGACTTGGTAGCCATGATTATTCTCCTCAGCCCTCGACCGTGATGCCCATGGAACGGGCGGTGCCGGCGATGATCGAGATCGCGGCCTCGATGTCGTTGGCGTTCAGGTCAGCCTGCTTGGTCTCGGCGATCTGGCGGACCTGGTCCTTGGTGATCTTCGCGACCTTGACGGTGTGCGGGGTCGCGGAGCCCTTGGGGACGCCGGCGGCCTTCTTGATGAGCTCCGCGGCAGGCGGGGTCTTCAGGACGAACGTGAAGCTGCGGTCCTCGTAGACGGTGATCTCCACGGGGATGACGTTGCCGCGCTGCGACTCGGTCGCGGCGTTGTACGCCTTGCAGAACTCCATGATGTTGACGCCATGCTGACCGAGCGCGGGGCCGATCGGCGGCGCCGGGTTGGCTGCACCGGCGTTGATCTGAAGCTTGATCAGGCCGGTCACCTTCTTCTTCGGTGCCATTCTCTTTCCTTTCATCGAATCGGATGCCGGAGCACCCGCTTCTCCCACAGATCCGGCGTTTCCGGACCGTGGTCGTCTGCGCGCACGCCGAAGCGCCGCACAAACCACACAAGTCTACCCGATCGGGAGACCGTTCGCCGCCGAAGGCCACCGAGCGTGCGGGCGATGCCGGCGGTGACGCGAGAACGGCCGCCCCGAAAGGGACGGCCGTTCTCGTGAGGAGGGGTGTCAGATCATCTTGGTGACCTGGTCGAACGACAGCTCGACCGGGGTCTCGCGCTCGAAGAGGGAGACGAGCACCGTGAGCTTGCCGCTCTCGGGCTTGATCTCGCTGATCGAACCGGGAAGACCCGCGAACGAGCCCTCCTTGATCGTGATGGTCTCGCCGACCTCGAAGTCGACCTCGGCCGGGAGCGGACGAGCGACGGCGAGGCCGCCCTTCGACGCGATGTTCTTGGCGGTGGGGACGTCCTTGACCTCGACGAGCGACTTCAGCATGTTGAAGGCCTCTTCGAAGCGCAGCGGCGTCGGGTTGTGGGCGTTGCCCACGAAGCCGGTGACGCCCGGGGTGTGGCGGACGACCGACCAGGTGTCTTCCGTGAGCTCCATGCGCACCAGCACGTAGCCGGGGATGCGCACGCGGGTGACCATCTTGCGCTGGCCGTTCTTGATCTCGACCACGTCTTCCATCGGGACCTCGATCTGGTAGATCTCGTCCTCGACCTCGAGCGTCGACTTGCGCTGCTCGATGTTGGCCTTCACCTTGCGCTCGAAACCGGCGTAGGAGTGGATGACGTACCACTTGCCCGGGAGCATGCGGAGGTCCATGCGGAAGGCCTCGTAGGGGTCTTCCTCGGCATCCTCGTCGTCTTCGTCCGTCGAGGAGTCCTCGTCGCCCTGCACGTCATCGGCACCGAGCTCGGGGCCGTCGTACGGGGTGACCTCTTCGGCCGCCGCAGCATCCAGCTCGGCGACTTCTTCGGCCACAGATTCGTTGAGGACCTCAGCGGCAGCCTCAGACTCAGCCGCTTCGTCCAGGTTGAGAGCGTCGTTCACGATCGCGTCCGCCTCCGGGTCGTCGATGTCGATGTCGGTGTCAACCGTGTCATCCTCTTCGCCGTCCTCGTCTTCGACGTGGACCGCGACGTGCTCAGCCGGGGTGACCGAGAGCTCTTCCTCAGCGAGCACGTTGCCCTCCTGGGCTTCGTCTTCCTCGCTGGACTGCTCTGCGGCGGTCGCCCAGTCGGCGTCGTCGGAATATCGTTCAGACACGTTGTTTCTTCTCCATAGCTGCGGTGTGAGCCGCGGGGGTCATCAGCCAGGGATTCCGAACACCCAGTGCGTCACGAACGCGAACAGCGTGTCCAAGCCGTAGACGATGCCCATGACGATCAGAACGAAGACGAGCACCACCCCGGTGAACTTGAACAGCTCCTTGCGAGTCGGGGTGACGACCTTGCGGAGCTCGGCGATGACCTGGCGGATGAACAGGGCGATGCTCCCGAAGAACCGGGAGAAGGGGTTGCCCGTCTTCTCGCGGGTGGCGCCGGCCGCGACGACCTCGCCGCGCGGTTCGTCCTGATCCATCCTGAATGTACCTTTCGTGTGTCAGCGTTGCGCTGACGCGCAGGGCGGACAGGAATCGAACCTGCAACCTGCGGTTTTGGAGACCGCTGCTCTGCCAATTGAGCTACCGCCCTAGAGACCGGGAGGTCTCGGGGTGTTCCCTCCACTCTGCCACCGTGACCGTGATCGGAAGACCCCAGGCATGGCGAAAGAATGCAGACAACAACTGCCCCTCAAGCATACGGCATCGATCCGGTGGTGCCGAACCGGGATCGCGTTGGCGTGTTCTTGTTAGGCTCAGCGAGCGTATGCAGGAGGAGGGAGCGCCGGTGAGCGCTGAAGTGCAGCAGTTCCAGGTGGATCTGCGCGGAGTCGTCGATCTGCTCAGCCGGCACATCTACTCCAGCCCTCGGGTGTACCTGCGGGAGCTGCTGCAGAACGCCCGCGATGCGATCACCGCCCGCCGCGAGGTCGACGGCGGCGGGGGACGCATCCGCATCACCCCATTGACCGCGGAGAGCGGCGAGTTCGTGCTGCGCGACGACGGTGTGGGGTTGACCCTCACGGAGGTCGCCGATCTGCTGGCGACCGTCGGCCGCAGCTCGAAGCGCGATATCTTCGACCTCCCGCGCAGCGACTACCTCGGCCAGTTCGGCATCGGCCTGCTGAGCTGCTTCATGGTCGCCGACACGATCGTCATCCGCTCCCGCAGCGCCCGCGGCGGCGCCTCGGTGGAATGGACGGGCAGCGCGGACGGCACGTTCCAGGTGGCCGAGATCGACGAGGAGCTGCCGATCGGCACCAGCGTGCACCTCGTCCCGCGTTTCGACGCCGACGAGCTGCTGCGCCCCGCGGCGGTGCACGAGCTGGCGACGACGTTCGGGGAGTTCCTCCCGGTGCGCGTGACGATCGACACCGCAGCCGGAGACATCGACATCACCAGGGATGCGCCGTTCCTCGACGCGGCAGAGGATCCCGAGGCGGCCGTGGGCTACGGGCGGGACCTCCTCGGTGCGAGTCCGCTCGACGTGATCGAGCTGAACGAGCCCGCCACGGGCACCCGCGGCCTGGCGTACGTACTGCCCCTCGCTCCGCCTCCCGGCGCGCGCCAGGCCACGCGCATGTACCTGGGGCGGATGCTGCTCTCCGAGCGCGTGGACGATGTGCTCCCCGACTGGGCGTTCTTCGTGCGCGCCGTGATCGACTCCACCGGCCTCGCCCCGACCGCGAGCCGGGAATCGCTCGTCGAGGACGCGGCGCTCGAACGCGTGCGGGAGCAGCTGGGTGCCGGCATCCGCCGCTGGGTGCTCGAGCTGGGGCTGCGCGAACCGCACCGCCTCGCGCAGTTCGTCGCCGTGCACGAGGTGGGGCTCAAGTCGTTGGTGCGCCACGACGAGGAGCTCGCCCGCTTCATCTCCCGCTGGCTGACCGTCGAGACCACACACGGCACCCTGCGCATCGGCGACCTCGTCGAGCGGTACCCGCACATCCGATACGCGCAGACGGTGGACGAGTTCCGCCAGGTGGCCGGCATCTCCCCCTCCGACGAGGTGCTCGTCAACGGCGGCTACCTCTACGACGCCGACCTGATCCGGATGCTGCCCGACCTCTACCCGCAGATCACGGTCGAGCAGGTCGACGTCACGGGAGAACTCGACCGGCTCGACCCGCCTCCCCTCGATGACCGCGACGCCGCCGTCGCCCTCGAGGCGCGCGCCGGTGCCGTGCTCGCCGCATCCGACTGCTCCGTCGTCGTGCGCTCCATCGACCGCCCCGACCTGGCCGGGCTCTACGTGGCCGACCCCGAGGTGCTGCGGGCGATCGATCGCGGGCGCACCAAGGGCATCACCGGCGCCCTGTGGGGCGGCGTGCTGGATCGCATCGACCAGACCCTGTCCTCCGCGCGCGAGGACGATCTGCGGGCTCGGCTGTGCCTGAACTGGTCGAACCGCGTCGTGCGCGCCCTGGTGCGCGTGCAGGACGACGCGGTGTTCGCCCGCACGGTGCAGCTGCTATACATCCAGGCGCTGCTCGCCGGACACCACCCGCTCGCCGATGCCGACAGGGCGCTGATGACCAGCGCCCTCGCCGACCTCGTCTCACTCTCGGCCGGTCTGGAGGGGGACACCATCCCCTTCGGCGACGCCCGCTGAATCCTCCCCGAAAGGTTCCGTCCATGGCACGTCCGAAGAAGCGCTTCCAGCAGCTGATCGAGGAGATCGATCGCACCCCCTGGGGGCCCGCTGAGCAGGCCCTGGTCGCCGAGGCCGTCGCCCTCGCCGTGGAGATCGGCGACGAGCGTCTCGAATACGAGGCACGGATGCGTCAGACGGCGTCGGCGAACATGAACGGCGCGACCGACGTCATGCTCAATTCGTTCGCATGGTGCCTCGCCCACCACGACGCCGACCCGCAGCGCTTCCCCGCCGACCTCGACAACGGCGGCGCCGACCTGATGTGGCAGTTCAAGTGGATGGCGTCGTCGCTGCGGTCCTCCCCCGCGTTCTCGCAGGAGCAGATCGCCGCCGTGCTCGACGACATGGAGTCCCACTACCGTGCGGCGGGCCTCGGCGTCAGCGGCGTGCTCACCGCCCGCTTCGAAGATGCCTGGGATGCGGGCCGCATGGATGAGGCCGAGGCACTGCGGGTGCAGCTGGAGGCCACGCCGCGCGACGAGCACAGCCACTGCGACGCGTGCGGGCGCAGCCAGATCGCCGGTTTCTTCGCCGACACCGATCGCGACGCGGAGGCGATCGTCCTCGTCGAGGAGATGATCGAGGGCGGCTTCTCCTGCGGCGAGGAGCCGGAGCACGCCCTCTCGCGCGTGCTGCTGCCCTACCTGCGCGCCGGACGCCTGGATGAGGCGAAGACCGCGCACCTGCGCAGCTACCGGCTGGCCAAGGACAACCCCGACAACCTGCGCATCGTCGCCAACAACATCGTGTTCGCGGCCGTCACCGGCAACGAGGCCCGCGCTCTGGCGCTGGTCGAGAAGCACATCGCGTGGCTCGCGCACGACGGGCTGAACGTCGACGCGCACTTCGCGGCCCTCGCCGCCCTCGCCGTGGCGCTCGACCGGGTCACCGCCGTCGGGCACGGCGACTCCCCGGTGCGCGGTGCGGAGTCGGCAGCCCTCGTCCCCTTCTTCGGCGAACACGATGGCGCCTGGAGCGCCGCCGACCTCGCGGCCGCAGCGTGGGCCGCCGCCGAGCGGATCGGAGCGGGCTTCGACGGACGGGACGGGACGGACGGCCACGCGCGCAGCCTCGAGCGGATGCGCGCGCTCGCGGACGAGCAGTACGACGTGCCGATCCGTTCGGATGCCTTCGTGGCCCCCGCCCCCACCACCATTCCTGTGGACGCGGATGGCTGGTTCGAGCGGGCGATGCAGCTCGCGCAGTTCGGTGCGGAGCACGAGACCCTCGAGGCGCTGCCCCACGCCCTCGCGGTCGAAGACCCCGCCAAGCGCGCGCAGCTGCTCTCGATGCGCCTGGGGATCCTGATCGCACTCGATCGCGCAGAAGAGGCCCTGCAGCTGCTGCCGGAGCGTGTCGCCGCGCTGCGGGCGGCCGGCCGTGACGCGCAGGCCGATCTGGAGGAGCGCATCGGCCTTGCCACCTTCGGCCTGAACACCCCGGAGACGACCGCCGCGCTGGAGGAGGAGATCGGCGCATCGGACGACCTCCCCGCCTGGACACGCGGCGACCTCGCCATCAGCCGTGCCGCCCTGCACCTGCAGTCCGGCGAACCCGACGCCGCGCTGGATCACGCCGAGGTGGCCGCACGGTCCTTCGCCGAGGCCGAAGACACCCGGCTGACGAACACCACGACGCTGCTGGCGATCTCCGCCGTGCTGAGCAAGGGCGACCTCGAAGCGGGAAGCGCACTGCTCGACCGTCTCCTCGCGCAGGACGACCTCAGCACCGGCCACCGGGCGCAGGCGCTGCAGACCCGCGCACGTGTGCGCGGCGGCGGCAGCGCCTACGTCGAGGGCGCGGTCGACGCCGATGAGGCCTGTCGGCTGCTCGCCGAGCTGGGGGCGACCCGCGCTCTCGGCGACGCGCACCTGCTCGCCGGCGCCCTCTGGGAGGACGCGGACGAGCCGGAGAAGGCCGTCTCGCGCTACCGCCTCGCCGCCCGCCTAGGAGGCGAATCGGGAGGCGACACGACCGGCCTCGACTTCCGTCTCGCGCGCGCCATGCTGCGTGTCGGCGATGCCGAGGAGGCCGCTGAGCTCTTCGGCGACGTGCTGCAGCGCGAGGAAGAGGCAGAGGTGCCCGCCGGCTCCCGCGCCATGACCGCATCGATGCTCGCACGGGCTCTGAGCGCGGCCGGTGAATTCGGCCAGTCCGTCGGCGCGCACGGCTACGCCTCCGAGCTGTTCGGACAGGCCGAGGAGCACGCGGATCAGGCGATGTCGATGACGGAGCAGGCCAAGATCCTCGCGCGCTTCGACGAGCACGACGACGCGATCGCCCTGCTCGAGTCCGCGACCGAGATCGTGCGGCGCGCGCCCGATGCCGTCGGTGCCCTCACCGAGGTCCTGCACAGCCTCGGTCAGGCCTACGGCGGGCGCGGCGACGAGCGGGCGTTCGGCCTCTTCGACGAGGTCGCCGCTCTCGCACAGCAGCACGAGGCCGGGTGGCTGCTCGCCGATGTGACCGACTCGCGGGCGCGTGCCCTGGCCGAGCTCGGCCGTGTCGACGAGGCGGTCTCGGCCGCCCTCACCGCGGCCGACGGCTTCGCGGCACTCGGCGACGTCGGGTCCGCCGGAGGGTCAGAGCTGTTCGCGGCTCGTGTGCTCGCCGGCAACGACCGCGCAGCCGACGCCGTGCCGGTCTACCGCAGCGCCATCGAGCACGCGGCCAGCCACCCGCCGCTGATGCAGGTGGCCACCCTCGAGCTCGGCAACGTGTTCGAGGCGCTCGGTCGGCACGGCGAGGCCGCCGAGATCCGCGCGCAGCTGGAGAGCTGAGCGCCGACTCAGAACAGCTGGCGCCAATTCGCCTTCGCGAGGTCGAGGAGCTCGTCGCCGCGCCCGGACATGACCGTGCGGATCGCGTAGAGCGCGAAGCCCTTGACCTGGGCGGCCTCGATCGCGGGCGGCATGGAGAGCTCCTGGCGCTCGGTCACCACATCCAGCAGCGCGGGGCCGTCGTGGGCGAGCACCTCGCGCACGGCGTCGGGGAGGTCCTCGCTGCGCTCCACGCGGCGCGCGAAGATCCCCATCGCCTCGGCGATCGCGGCGAAGCTGGGGTTCTCCAGCCCCGTCCCGTAGGTGACGAATCCGGCCGCCTTCATCTCGAGTTCGACGAAGTTCAGCGACGAGTTGTTGACCACGATCGTCTTCACGGGCAGCCGGTTCTGCGTCAGGGTGAGCAGTTCACCGAGCATCATCGAGAGACCTCCGTCTCCGGCCAGTGCGACCACCTGACGGTCGGGATGCGCGGCCTGCGCCCCGATGCCGTGCATGAGCGCGTTGGCCATGGAGCCGTGGGTGAAGGAGCCGATCAGGCGACGGTTCTCGGTCATCGACAGGTAGCGGGCGGCCCACACGGTGGGCGAACCCACGTCGGCGGTGAAGATCGCGTCATCGGCCGCGTGCTCGTCCAGCAGACGCGCGAGGTACTGCGGGTGGATGGGGCGATCGCCCTTGGTCGGCACCGCCAGCTCGTCGAGCTTCTTGCGGGTCTTGCGGTAGTGGGCCGTGGCGTCGTCGAGGTGCGTGCGGTCTTCCTTCCGCGCCACCCGCGGCAGCAGCGCCTCGGAGGTGGCGCGCACGTCACCGACCAGCCCCAGATCGAGCGGATGCCGCTTGCCGAGCTGGGCGCCGCGGATGTCGACCTGGATGGTCGTGGCGTTGTCCGGGTAGAACTGCTCGTACGGGAAGTCGCTGCCCAGCACCAGGAGCGCATCGGCTGCTTCCATCGCCCGGAAGCCCGAGGCGAAACCGAGGAGCCCCGTCATCCCGACGTCGAAGGGGTTGTCGTACTCGATGAACTCCTTGCCGCGCAGAGCGTGCACGATCGGCGCGCCCAGCTTGTCGGCGAGCGCGATCACCTCGTCATGCGCGCCTTCGACGCCCGCTCCGGCGAGGATCGTGACGTTCTTCGCCGCGTTCAGCAGCGTCGCCGCCTTCTCGAGCTCGGGCGCGCTCGGCACGACCACCGGGCGAGCGCGCTCGATCACGACGGCCCGGTCGTCGGCGATGTCGGCGAGGGCGACATCACCGGGGATCACCAGCACGGCGACGCCGCGCTCCTCGATCGCGGCGCGCATCGCGATCTCCATCAGTCGCGGCATCTGCTTCGGGTCGGCGACGTACTCGACGTAGACACTGCACTCGCGGAAGAGCTCCTGCGGATGCGTCTCCTGGAAGTACCCGGTGCCGATCTCGGTGGTGGGGATGTGCGCGGCGATCGCGAGCACGGGAACGCGCGAGCGGTTGGCGTCGTACAGGCCGTTGATCAGGTGCAGGTTGCCGGGTCCGCAGGATCCGGCAACGACGGCGAGCTCCCCGGTCGTGGCCGCATCGGCTGCGGCGGCGAAGGCCGCGGACTCCTCATGCCGCACATGCACCCATCGGATCGTGCCGTCCTTGCGCAGCGCGTCCGTGAAGCCGTTCAGCGAGTCGCCCGGGATGCCGTAGACCCGGTCGATCCCGTTGGCGTGCAGAGTCTTGACGATGTTCTCAGCGACGTTTGCCATGCTTCGACCCTACGCCCGGGTCCGGGGGCGAGGCTCGTCCGGACCCGCCGCGGAGGGTCGGTCAGTACTCCTGGGGACCGTCGAGCTCCGGCTCGGCACTGCGACGGAACGCCCGTCCCGAGACCGACGTCGGGGCGATGCGCACGTACACCCGCTTGACGGTGGGGATCCACGGACGAAGCCCCGCGGTCTCCGCCCGCTGCACGTCGGCATCCGACTCCAGCGCCGTGGCATACCCGCGGATGATCACGCTCCAGGCATCGGTGTCGGTGTGGTCGTCGACCTCGAACAGCACATCGGTGTTGACGGTCAGCTCGAACAGCTTGCTGCCGGGCGCTGTGCGGAACAGGATGCCTTCGCCGTCGACCACGTAGTTCACCGGGAAGATGTCGATCGTCTCGCCCACATGGGTGACGAGTCTTCCCAGTTCCTGCGTGCCGAGCAGCTCCCAGCTCCGGTCGGAGGTCAGCATCTCGATGGGGTCGGTGTGCGCGCTCATGTCGCCATTGTCTCCCACTCGGTGTCCTCACCGACAGGGCATCCGTCACGCGATACGAGGCGGGCACGCGAACGGCCCCTCGCGCTGTGCGAGGGGCCTTTCGTCGTACGCTCAGCCGATGCGGATGAGCTTCTTGTTCACGAACTCGTCGGCGGCCAGGTGACCCAGCTCACGGGCGGTTCCACTGCGCTTCACACCACCGAACGGCAGCTCCGGGCTGTCGGCCAGCACGAGGTTGACGTAGACCATGCCCGCCTCGATCTTGTCGGCGACGCGCGCGGCCTGCTCGGCATCCGTGGTGAAGACGTAGGAGCCGAGACCGAAGGTGGTGTCGTTCGCGAGTTCGACCGCCGCATCCTCATCCGCCACGCGGTAGACGACAGCCGCGGGACCGAAGAGCTCCTCGCTGTACACGTTCATCTCGGGCGTCACATCGGCCAGCACGGTCGGAGCGAAGAACGCGCCGTCGCGGGTGCCACCGGTGAGCAGCGTGGCGCCCTGCTCGACAGCCTGATCGATCTGCTTCTGCAGGTTGACCGCGGCCGTCTCGGACGCGACCGGGCCGAGGACCGTGTCATCGAGCATGGGGTCGGTCGCCGTGACCGCCGCCATCGCGGCCGTGAACTTCTCGACGAAGGCGTCGTAGAGCTCGTCGACGATGATGAAGCGCTTGGCCCCGTTGCACGCCTGCCCGTTGTTGTCGAGACGGGCGTCGACGCCGGCCTGCACGGTCGCGTCGAGGTCGTCGGTGGAGAGCACGATGAACGGGTCGGAGCCGCCCAGCTCCAGCGCGACCTTCTTGAGGTTGCGGCCGGCGATCTCGGCGACCGCCGCGCCGGCGCGCTCCGAACCGGTCAGCGAGACGCCCTGCACGCGCGGGTCGGCGATCATCGTCGCGATCTGCTCGTTCGTGGCGAGCACGTTCTGATACGCGCCCTTCGGGAAGCCGGCGTCCTGATAGATCTTCTCGATCGCGCTCGACGACTCCGGGCACTGCGGTGCGGGCTTGAGCAGGATCGTGTTGCCCACGATCAGGTTGGGAGCCGCGAAGCGCACGATCTGATACGCGGGGAAGTTCCAGGGCATGATGCCCACGAGCGGGCCGAGCGAGGAACGGCGGATGATGGCCGAGCCCTCCCCCAGGATCGCGATCGGCTGGTCGGCCATGATCGACTCCGCCTGGTCGGCGTAGTACTCGGCGATGTCGGCCGCGAAGTCGACCTCGCCGAGGGCGGCCTCGCGGGGCTTGCCCATCTCGCGCACGAAGATGTCGGCGAGCTCTTCACGGCGCTCGCGGTGCAGTTCTGCGGCACGACGGACGAGAGCCGCGCGTTCGGCGACCGTCGACGAGCGCGACCACTCGCGGTGGGCCTCGTCGGCCGCGGCGAGCGCCTCGTCGATCTGGGCGTCCGTGAAGGTGTCGAAGGACGCCAGCGTCTCTCCGGTGGCGGGGTTGATGACGGAGTAGTCGGTCATGACTTGTCCTCTCTTTGGTGGTGCGGGGCCCGACGACGCGGGCCCCGCATCGGAATTCAGGAGACCGGGATCAGCGTGTACTTGGTGGACAGGTACTCGTGGATGCCCTCGAAGCCGCCCTCGCGGCCGACGCCGGACTGCTTGACGCCACCGAAGGGTGCGGCCGCATTGGAGACCACGCCCACGTTCAGACCCATCATGCCCGTCTCGAGCCCGTCGATCATCCGCTGACCGCGCTGCAGGTTCTCGGTGAAGACGTAGGACACCAGTCCGTACTCGGTGTCGTTCGCGAGACGCACGGCTTCTTCCTCGGTCTCGAAGGTCGCGATCGCGAGCACCGGTCCGAAGATCTCCTCGCGGAGGATCGCGCTTCCGGCGACGACGTCGGTGAGCACGGTGGGCTCGTAGAACGTGCCCGTGCCCTCGAGGGCCTTGCCACCGGCGAGCAGCGTCGCACCGCGACCGACCGCATCGTCGACCAGCTCGCCGGCCTTGGCGACGGCGTCCGCATCGATGAGCGGTCCGATCGCCACGCCGTCCTCGGTGCCACGGCCGATCTTCATGCCGTTGACGCGCTCGGTCACGCGCTTGGCGAACTCGCCCGCGACGTCCTTGTGCACGATGAAGCGGTTGGCCGCCGTGCAGGCCTGGCCGATGTTGCGGAACTTCGCGGCGAGCGCGCCCTCCACGGCCTTGTCGAGGTCGGCGTCGTCGAACACCACGAACGGCGCGTTGCCGCCGAGCTCCATCGACACGCGCAGCACGCCCTGCGCCGCCTGGGCGATGAGCTTGCGGCCGACCTCGGTCGAGCCCGTGAAGGAGAGCTTGCGCAGACGCGGGTCGGCGATGATCGGCGCCGACAGCGCGCTCGACTTCGAGGTCTGCACGACGTTGACGACGCCGGCGGGGAGGCCGGCCTCTTCGAGCAGCTTCGTGAAGTACATCGTGGTCAACGGCGTGAGTGCCGGGGGCTTGATCACGACGGTGCATCCTGCCGCGAGCGCGGGGGCGATCTTGCGCGTCGCCATCGCGAACGGGAAGTTCCACGGCGTCACGAAGAACGACGGTCCCACCGGGCGCTGCGAGACGACCATGTGGCCGGTGCCTTCCGGGTTGATCCCGTAGCGACCGCTGATGCGCACGGCCTCCTCGCTGAACCAGCGCAGGAACTCACCGCCGTAGCCGACCTCGCCACGCGCCTCGGCGAGCGGCTTGCCCATCTCGAGCGTCATGAGCAGTGCCAGGTCTTCCTTGTGCTCCTGCACGAGGTCGAACGCACGACGGAGGATCTCGCTGCGCACGCGCGGAGCTGTGGCCGCCCAGCCGTCCTGAGCGGCGACCGCGGCGTCGAGCGCACGGATGCCGTCGGCGGGCGTCGCATCGGCGATGGTGCGGATGACGGCACCGGTCGCGGGATCCTGGACGTCGAAGGTGCCGCCGGTCTCGCCGTCGATCCACTGACCGCCGATGAAGAGGCCGGTGGGGATGCTGTCCAGGAGCGCCTGTTCGGTCTGAGTGCTCATGATTCTCTTTCTGTGGGGAGGGCTAGGAGCGCTTGCGTCGGCTGGGCGGTGCGTCGATGCCCAGTGTCTGTCCGCGGAAGAATGCGGGCCGTCGGACCGCGTTCCAGATCATGACGACGAGGCCGACGACGATGATCAGCATGCCGAGGATGAAGACGATGCCGACCCCGCCGATCTGCGAGCCCGAGCCGTAGGCCGGGTCCATCGAGTCGATCAGCGTGGTGAAGAACAGCACCGCGAGGATCGAGCCGCCGATGAGCGGGAACAGGAACGTGAAGAAGACGTTCCGCGCCGAGTCGAACCACTGCTTGCGGAAGTACCAGACGCACGCGAAGGCGGTGATCCCGTAGTAGAAGCAGATCATCATGCCGAGCGTGAGGATGGTGTCCCACAGCGTGTCCTCGCTCACGATGCGCATCACGGCGTAGAACGCCGAGGCCACCACGGCCGAGACGATGGTCGCGTACCCCGGGGTGAAGAAGCGGGGGCTGACCTTCGCGAACGACTTGGGCAGTGCACCGTAGTGCCCCATCGCCAGCAGGGTGCGCGCCGGTCCCACGAAGGTGGACTGCAGCGACGATGCCGAGCTGGTGAGCACCGCGAGCGACACGAGGAACGCGAGCGGGCCGAGGATCGGGCCGGAGAGGTGGAAGAACACGTTCTCCTGGATGTCCTCGTTGCCGAGTCCCAGCGCGCCGGTGCCGACACCGGCGAACATGATCATGGCGACGGCGAGCAGCAGGTAGAGCGAGACGATCATCAGCACCGTGACGGTGGCCGCGCGACCCGGGGTCTTCTCCGGATCCTTGGTCTCCTCGTTCATGGTGAGAGTGACATCCCAGCCCCAGAAGATGAAGATCGACAGCGACAGACCCGCAGCGACCGCGCTGAAGGACGAGATCGCGAACGGGTTGAACCAGTTCAGATCGAACGGCTGGTAGTCGAAGCCGTTGCCGCTCACGGCCTGCACGATCGCCGCGCCTGCGAAGAAGAGCAGCACGAGGATCTGGAAGCTGACGAGCCAGTACTGCAGCTTCTGGGTCGTCTGCATGTCGCGATAGGAGATCCACGTCGCGCCGAGCATGAACAGCAGGCACACCCCGATGTTGATCCAGGTGACGCTCGCGAGGCCGGCGATGTCCGGGTTGCCGGTGATCTGGGAGATCAGCAGGAACAGGAAGTCGACCGCGATGCCGGCGAGGTTGGACAGGACCAGGATCGTTGCGACCACCAGGCCCCAGCCGGCCATCCAGCCGACCCACGGACCGAAGGCGCGTGCGGCCCAGGTGAACGAGGTGCCGGAGTCGGGCATCCGGTTGTTGAGCTCTCGGTACCCGAAGGCGACCAGGAGCATGGGGATGAAGCCCACCAGGATGATCGCGGGAATCTGCGACCCGACCGTGGAGGCCACAGGCCCCACAGCGGCGGTGAACGTGTAGGCGGGCGCGATGCACGAGATGCCGATCACGACCGCGCCGATGAGGCCGACCGTTCCGGCGCTCAGGCCCTTGGTGGAGATCCCGGTCGTGACACCGGATTCGGGCTCCGTCGCCCGGTTGGTGCTGCTCATCAGCGTTCTCCTGCTTCGTTGCGGGTGCGCGGGACGACGATCATGGGGACGGGCAGCTCGTGCAGCATCTTCGCCGCCGTGGAGCCCAGGAACAGACGACGAGGCTGTGCCAGCCGGCTGGAGCCGACCAGGACGACCTCACCGGGAAGCCACGAGAGGTTCGCGACCGCGTCTTCGACGCTGTCTCCCGGAGCCTTCTCGACGGCGGCGGTGCGTCCGTCCGGAAGCTTCTCGGTCGCCATCGCGAGGACTTCCTGCCCGTGGGTGTCACCGACCGTGCGGATCGCGCCGGTGTCGAGCCCGGGCGGCACATCGAACGGCACGAGCGAGACGAGTCGGAGATCGACTCCGCTGTCACCGGCGAGGGCGACCGCCTCGTCGAGCAGCGCGTCGGCTCCCGGCCGGGAGCCGACGGCGACCGTGACGCGCGGGAGGACGTGATCGTCCTGCAGAGCGGTGCCGGCGGGAGCCAGCGCCACCGGGATGGTGGACGAGTGCAGCAGCTCCGACGCGACGCTTCCGAGTCGGTGCCGCCCGAAGATGCCGCCGCCCGCGGCGCCGATCACGATCACGCGGGCTCCGAACTCCTCACCGGCGGCGATGAGCCCCTCGGCGAACGATTCGGAGAAGCGGACGTGACCGCTGCGGGTCAGCTCCTGCGGCAGCCGGACGACGGCGTCGGCGAGCCACTTCTTCGCCTGCGACCTGATGTGCTCCTCGTAGGCGCGCTCCGGCGGGACCGCGGCGTTGCGCGTGCCCTCGTTCGGCAGCACGATCACCAGGTGCACGGTGGCCCCGAGGCTTCGGGCGATACGCGCGCCCAGCGCTGCGGCATCCGCTCCCGCATCCGTCGCCGTGTAGCCCACGACGACCGAGCCGGTCATCAGCTGCCGCTCTCGACAGCGCCGGCGTCGCGACTGGCGTCGACGATATTGGAGGCGACGAGGTGTCCCATGCGGATCGCGCCGTCGACGTGCTGGTATCCGGCACCGGCCATGTCGCTGCAGGCGAAGTGGATCGGACCGACGGCCGTGCGAAGGTCGGCGCCGTAGCGGTGCAGGCCCCCCATGTCGAAGCTCGCGGCGTAGGCGCCGCGCGTCCACTCCTCGCTGCCCCAGTCGCTCTCGTAGTAGACGACGGGGTTCTTGGCCTCGGGGCCGTAGTAGTGCGACAGCGACTCGAGGATCCGCTCCTTGCGCTCCTCGGCCGACAGCTCGAACACGCCGTCGGCGTTGGCGTCGGACACGAAGCCCACCAGGGTGCCGCGCTCGTCGCCGTGGTTGGTGTTGTCGTAGGCCTCGTGCGAGAGCTCGTACGGGCTGAACGCCGTGCCGCTGAGGCCCTGCTCGCGCCAGAACGGACGGTCGTAGACCGCGTGCACCTTGATGACGAAGCCCATCGAGAGGTGCTGGTGCAGCTGATGCTGGCGACGCGGCAGCGGCGGGTCGAACGAGATACGGCTGTACAGCACGGGAGCGTGCGCGAGGATCGCGTGGCGAGCGCGCACGGTGAGCTCATCGGTGGTGGCCACGACGCCGGCGTCCGACCACTCGAGGCTGCGCACGGGCTGGTTCAGCAGCACGTCCTGGCCCAGGCGCTCGGCCAGGCGCAGCGGAACCTGCTGCAGACCCCCGACCACGCGCTTGTCGAGGATGAAGTCGGCGTCGACGAGGTTCGAGTAGGAGCCGGCGGATGCGGCCATCAGCAGCGACTGCAGCAGCGAGAACGAGTGCGTGGGCTTGGTGAGCATCGCGGAGCCCGTGGCGAAGGCCAGGTTCCGCACGGCCTCGTCGTCGTCGGTCTGCGAGCGCAGCCAGGCGTCCCAGGTGATGGAGTCCCACTCCGCGGCGTTCGGGTGCTCCCACGGCCGGTCGGGGTCGATCTCGGCCACCAGCGCGTCGAGGATCCCGGTGATCCGTGCGATCACGGCCTCTGTCTCGGCGGAGACGGGGAACATCTCGCCGGTGAAGCGGTGCGTCTTCCCGTCGGGGCCGACGTAGACGCTGTCGCCCTCGCGGTAGCGGCTGTAGGTCTCGAGCCCGAGCTCTTCGATCGTCTCCTTGAGAGCATCCTGATCGGGCGAGACCCACTGGCCGCCGATCTCGAGCATGGCGCCGTCGATGACGTCGGTCCACAGGCGCCCGCCGACGCGGTCGCGGGCCTCCAGCACGGCGACCGACAGGCCGGCCTTGCGCAGGTCGTTCGCCGCCGTGAGCCCTGCGGCTCCGGCACCGATGATGAGTACGTCGCGGGTGATCTCAGACATCTGCAACTCCTTCGTTGGGTGAAGTAGTGCCGGTCGCGACCCGAAATCCCCCGATTGGGGTCGCGACCGGACAGGGGGTCAGGCCGCGCGGGAGCGCGGCCTGCATGCTATTCGGCGGCGGCCAGGGCGGCGGCCACGATGTCGAGTCCCTCGTTCAGCAGGTCGTCGCCGATCGAGAGCGGAGGAAGGAAGCGGATGACGTTGCCGTACGTTCCGCAGGTGAGGACGATGACGCCCTGTGCGATGCACGCCTTCGCGACGGCAGCGGTGAGAGCGGCATTCGGCGCCTTGGTCTCGGGGTCGACGAACTCGGCCGCGATCATCGCACCGTGCCCGCGGACATCCCCGACGCGGGGGTCGTTCTTCTGCATCGCGGTGAGACGGTCGGTGAGGATCGTACCGATCTCGCGTGCCCGCTCGATCACACCGTCGTTCTCGAACACGTCGATCGCGGCGAGAGCTGCCGCGCAGGCGATCGGGTTGCCGCCGTACGTGCCGCCGAGGCCGCCGGAGTGCGAGGCGTCCATGATCTCGGCGCGGCCGGTCACCGCGGCCAATGGAAGACCGCCGGCGATGCCCTTGGCGGTGGTGATCAGGTCGGGCTCGATGCCGAAGATCTCGCTCGCGAACATGTGTCCGGTGCGGGCGAAGCCGGTCTGCACCTCGTCGGCGATGAAGACGACGCCGTTCGCGCGGCACCAGTCGACGATCGCGGGCAGGAAGCCATCGGCCGGGACGATGAAGCCGCCCTCGCCCTGGATGGGCTCGATGATGACCGCGGCCAGGTTCTCGGCGCCGATCTGCTTCTCGAGCTGCAGGATGACACGGGCGGCTGCCTCGCGTCCGTCGAGGCCGTCGCGGAACGGGTACGACATCGGGGCGCGGTACACCTCGGGAGCGAACGGACCGAAGCCGCTCTTGTAGGGCATCGACTTGGCGGTCAGCGCCATGGTCAGGTTCGTGCGGCCGTGGTAGCCGTGGTCGAAGGCGACGACCGCCTGGCGACCGGTGTGCTTGCGCGCGATCTTGATCGCGTTCTCGACCGCTTCGGCGCCCGAGTTGAACAGTGCGCTCTTCTTGGCGAAGTCACCGGGGGTGACGCGGTTGAGCGCCTCGGCCACCTCGATGTACGACTCGTACGGCGAGATCATGAAGCAGGTGTGCGTGAACTGCGCGGCCTGTGCGGCGACGGCGGCGGCGACCTTCGGGTGCGCGTTGCCCACCGTGGTCACGGCGATGCCCGATCCAAGGTCGATGAGCGAGTTCCCGTCCGCGTCGACGACGACTCCGCCACCGGCGGCGACGGTCGCGACGGGCACGGTGTGGCCGACACCGGCGGCGACGGCATCCGCCTTGCGTGCCAGGATCTCGGCCGAGCGGGGCCCGGGGAGTTCGGTGACCAGACGACGCTCCTGAGGGAGCTCGGGTCCGCCGAGGGGAACTGCAACAGCTGCGGTGTCGAGGAGTGCCATGCTCGCGAGCGTACGGCTGCGAGAGAGGCGGCTGCACTCACCGCTCTGTATAATCTGGAATAGGTATTCGCCGAGGTGTACAAGAGACGAGGGTGCCGTGCCCGTCATCGCCCAACCGACGCTGCGCGCGCTGCTGCAGCGCCGCGATCTCGGCCTCTCCCTGATCCCCCGTGAAGCCGACGTCCCCGAAGGCGCGCTCGACCGCCCCCTGCGCTGGGTGCACAGCTCGGACCTCGCCGATCCGACCCCGTTCCTCTCCGAGGATCTGGCGCTGCTGACCACCGGAACCCAGTTCGACGACGCCGTGAGCATCGACACCTATGTCGGACGGCTCGCCGACCGCGGGGTGATCGGCCTCGGATTCGGCACCGAGGTGCATCGCTCCGGCATCCCCGAAGAGCTGGTCGACGCGTGCGCCACCCACGGCATGCCGCTGTTCGCGGTCCCGTACCGCACGCCATTCATCGCCGTCGCCCGCGCGCACTCCGAAGCCATCGCGGCCCAGGCCTACGCCCGACGATCCTGGGCTCTGGACACCCAGCGCGCCCTCGCCCTCGCGGCCCTTCGTCCGCACGGCCTCGATGCGACCATCGCCGAGCTCGGACGCCGGCTGGGCGTGTGGGCCGGGATGTTCGACGCCGCAGGCGCCCCGACCTTCTCGCACCCACGCGAGGGCATGGATGCCCGTGTGCTCGACGAGGTCGGAGACCGCGTGGTGGAGATCCTGACCCGCGGACTGGAGGCGGGACAGTCGCTCAGCATCGAGGAGCACTCGTTCATGCTGTTCACGGTCGGTCGCGGCGGGCACCTGCGCGGCGTGATCGCCCTGGCCACCGACAGCCTCGACTCCGAAGCACGGTCGGTCGTGACCTCGGTGATCGCCATGGCAGGGCTCGCGCTGGAGCAGAGCGAGCAGCTCGCCCGCAGCCGCCGACGCCTGCACGCCCAGCTGCTCGGATCGCTCCTCACCGACGATCCCGCCCTCGCCAGGAGAGTTCTGGGCAGTCTCCCTCCGGCTCCCGTGCTGGTGGCCGTCGCCGCCGACGCACCGGCGGGCCCGCTCGCGGACTGGTGGGAGCGCCACCGCGCCGAGCACGGCACCTCGATCTTCCTCGCCGAGTCCGAAGACGGCGTCACGATGTGCGTGTCGGCCGGCGATGAAGGCCTGCTCGACGAGGTCGCCGCACGCTTCGGCATCCGCATCGGCGTCTCCGATTCCGAGGCCTACGATTCCTTCGCCCGCGCCCACGCGCAGGCGCTCACGGCGCTTCGTCAGCAGGGCACGCACGGGGTCGCCCGCTACGCCGACACCGTAGGCTCGAGCATCCTCACCGCACTCGCGACCGACGAGGCCCGGCTGGTCGCCGAGTCCCGCCTCGCTCCGGTGCGCGAGCACGATGCCCGCACGGGAGCCGATCTCGAGCGGTCATTGCGCACCTGGCTGGAGCACGATGCGAAGGCGGAGTCCGCCGCGGTCGCGCTCGGGGTGCACCGGCACACGCTGCGCTCGCGCATCGCCCACGCCGGCGCGCTGCTCGACATCGACCTGTCGACCTTCCCCGCCCGCGCCGAGCTCTGGACGATCCTGCAGACGGCCCGCGACTGAGGCGGGTCAGTCGGCAGCACCCTCGCCGAGGTTGACCGAGACCACCTCGAGGGCGTGGGCGCGCGCCTGGACCGCATCCACGCCGCGCTCGGCCGCGACCGCCGCGGCGAACACCTCGGCGAAAACGAGGTAGGCCACACGGGACGTGTGCTCCAGCTCGTCGCGGAAGCTCACCCCGGTCGGAGCGATCACGAGCGACAGCGACGCCGCCTCGGTCAAGGCCGACGAGGCGAACGACGTCAGGGCGATCACGGTCGCACCGCCCCGCGCGGCCGCCGTCGCGACGCGCAGACTCGCCTCGTTCGCACCGGAACCGCTCACCACGAGGCAGACGTCTTCGGGCGTGAGGTGGCGGGCCGCGATCTGCTGGGCGATGGCGTCGGCGATGAACTCCGCCGAACGCCCGGCGGCGGTCAGCCGCATGGCGAGGTCGTTGGCGATCGGCGACGACAGCCCGTTGGCGAGCACGAGCAGACGACGGGCGGATGCTGAGAGGCGCACGGCCTCGGCGACCGAATCCGGGTCGAGCAGGCTGGCGAGCGCCGGCAGAGAGCCCGCCAGACGATCGATCTCCCCCCGCATGCGTCCGAGCACGCCGGGACCGTGGTCGACGGCCGCCTCCCCGGGCGTGCTGCCGAGTTCGGCTGCGAGGGCGACCCGCAGCTGCGGATACCCGCGATAGCCGATGCCCTGGCAGGTTCGGACCACGGTGGCGCGGCCGACGCCGGCCCGCTCGGCGAGCTCCTGCGCCGTCCATTCCACGACCTCGTCGGCCGATTCGACGATCAGCTCGGCGACGCGGCGCTCTGCCGGCTGCAGGGTGTTGAGCACGGCCGCGATGCGTGCGGTGGGCGGCGCGCTAGGCGAGAACACGGGCTCGGGCTCCCTCCATGATGCGGCGACGGATCGCACCGGATGCCGCATCGATCAGCATCGTTACCACGACGACCACGATGAGCAGGACACCCACCGTCGACCACTCACGGTACTGGGTGTACGAGGTGAGCATGTCGCCGATTCCGCCGACGCCGATGAGTCCGAGCACCGCAGAGGAGCGCACGTTGATCTCGAAGCGGTACAGCCAGAACGACCAGAACGCCGGTTCGACCTGCGGCCAGACACCCCAACGCAGCACCTGGAGGGTGCCGCCGCCGGCCGCGCGCGCCGCTTCGATCGGACCGCGGGGCACGGCCTCGACCGCCTCATACCCCCATTTGCCGAGAGTGCCGACGCCGTTGATGGCGAGGGCGAGCGCACCGGTGAACGGAGTGAGGCCGGTGACCGAGAGGATCACGATCGCGATGATGATCTCGGGGACCGCCCTGATCAGCGAGAAGAGTCCGCGCAGGAGCGCCCTCAGCCACGCGGGGCCGAAGCCGCGCGCGGCGACCAGGCTCAGCGGTGTCGCGAGCACGATGCCGAGGATCGTGCCGACCCAGGCCATCTCGATGCTCCGCCACGTCTGCCACAGCGCCTCCGGCAGCTTCTCCCAGTTCGGATCGGCGAACATCAGGAACGTGTACCGGATAATCTCGGACGGCAGATCGGTGAGACGAGACCAGTCGACGTCGATCGACCAGAACGCTAGGACCACGACGCCGGTGACGAGGGCCCATCCGGCGATCAGCCAGGGCCGGCGAGGCTTGGCGGGGATGACGGTGAGCGCCGCACTCATACGAGCCTCCGTCGGATGGCATCCGAGACGAGGTCGATCACGATGACGACGATGAGGATCTCCAGGATGATGAGCGAGAGCTGGTCGTAGCGGTAGAACGTGCGTACCGCGTCGATCAGCAGGCCCATACCACCGGCGCCGACGAGGCCGAGCACGGTCGAGGCACGCACGTTCAGCTCGAACACGTACAGGGTCTGGTTGGTGAAGGCGGGCCAGGCGTCGGGCAGCGCGAGCGTGCGGTTGATCTTGGTCTGCGTCGCACCCACCGCGCGTCCGGCCTCGAGGGCGCCGCGGTCGTTGGTGTCGATGGCCTCCGAGACGAGTTTGACGATGATGCCGACGTTGAACAGCAGTAGCGCCAGGATTCCGGGGAGCGCACCGACCCCGACCATCGCGACCAGGATCGCCGCGTACAGCAGGTCGGGCACGCTGCGGATGACGTTGAGGATGCCGCGCACGATGACGCGCGCCGTGGTGTTCGGGTTGGTAGCGCGCGCGGCCCAGAAACTGAGCGGCAGCGACACGGCGGCTCCGATGGCGGTCGCGATCACCGCCATCTGCAGGGTCTCGATGAGGGGCGCGACAGTACGGGGGAAGAAGCTCCAATCGGGCAGGAGCAGCTTCACGATCTTGTCGGCGCCGTTCTGCCAGTTGCGCGCGATGGCCGAGAGGTCGACGCCGATGCCGATCACCGGCAGACACATCACGACCGTGACGGCCACGACGGCGGCCAGGATCACGGGCCCCTTCCACGCTCCTCGCGGGCGGGCGGGGATGTCGAGGACGGACGGGTTCGGCGTGCCGCTCATGCGTCCAACCTGTCGTCGGGCGTGAGCGAACGACCGTAGATGCTCTCGAAATCGGCGTCCGTCGCGCTGGTGGCGGGCCCGTCGTAGACGATCTCGCCGGCACGCATGCCGATCATCCGCGCCCCGTACTCACGGGCGAGGTCGAGCAGATGCAGATTGACGAGCACCGTGATGCCGAGGTCCCGGTTGATGCGGCGCAGGTCGTTCATCACCCCGTGCGCGGTGGGCGGATCGAGGCTCGCGACCGGCTCGTCGGCGAGGACGATGCGCGGTTCCTGTGCGAGGGCACGGGCGATCGCGACCCGCTGCTGCTGGCCGCCCGAGAGCTCGGAAGCGCGGGAGTGGAGCTTTGGCAGGATGCCCACGCGATCGAGAGCGTGGTACGCGCGCTGCTTGTCCACTTCGGGATAGACGCCCAGGAGCGTGCGCCAGAGCGGCGTGTGGGCGAGACGCCCGACGAGCACGTTCTGCATCACGCTCGCGCGGCCTGCGAGGTTGAAGCTCTGGAAGACCATGCCGATGTCACCGCGGAGGCGGCGGAGAGTCCGCGACGAGGCGCTGCTCACCCGGTGCTCCCCCACGTCGAGGGCGCCGCTTGTCACCGGCACGAGGCCGTTGATCGTGCGGATGAGCGTGGACTTGCCCGAGCCGGAGAGCCCGACGACAGCGACCATCTCGCCGGCCTCGATGTCGAGCGACACCCGGTTCAGACCGATGGTGCCGTTGGGGTAGCGCACCGTGACCTCATCGAGGCGGATGGACCACGGCGTGGACGCCGCAGCCGGAGCTGCGGCGTCCACGTGCTGGATCTGATCCGACAATTTACTGGAGCCCCAGAGCCTGTGCGGCACGGGCCACGACGTCGAGCGAGTCGGGGTCGGCCGGCGCGAGCTTGGTGATCGAGTAGATGCTGGTGAGGATCTCGGAGCCCTCCGGGGTGTTCGAGAAGTCCTCGAGCGCCTTCGTGATCCGTTCCTGCAGCTGAGGCGACAGCTCAGACGAGAGTGCGACGCCGTCGTTCGGGATCTCCTCGGTCATGGCGAACACAACGACCTTCTGGCCGACGTCGGGGGTGTCCTTCGCGACGATCGTGCGAGCGTCCCAGAAGCTGAAGCCCACCTCCGCGTCGCCGTTGTAGACCGCGAGAACGGAGGCGTCGTTCGCGGTGACGGGGATCTGCTGGATGTCGGTGTCCGTGTCGAGCCCGGCCTCCTGCAACGCGACGATCGGGTAGATGTAGCCGGCGGGTGACCCGGGGCCGAGCACGGCGACCTTCGCGCCCTTCACCTTGTCGATGCTGTCGAGACCCGCAGGGCCCTTCATCGCGTCGGCGCCGTTGCAGAACAGCATCCCGTCGCGCTCGACCGGCTCGTCGTCGCAGTACTTGTCGGGGTTGTTCGTCATGAACTGCGCGGGGTAGGTGATGTTGCCGTTGCGCTCGGTCTGCAGCACGACCTTCGCGTCGTACATGTCGTTCGCTTGCCACAGCTGCAGCGACGGCAGGAAGCCGATCTGCGCTTGGCCTGCACCCATCGCCTCGACGGCGGCCTGGTAGTCCTTCGACACCACGCCGGTGACCTCGATGCCGAGCTCCTCCGTGAGGTAGTCGGTGAGAGGCGCTGCGGTGTCGACGAGTCCGTCCTGGTCCTGCGAGGGCACGAGGGCGAGCACGATCGAGTCGGGGTCAGCAGCGGGGGCTGCGGATTCCTCGGGCGCGGCGGTGCTGCTGGAGCAGCCGGCGAGCACCACGGTCAGCAGGGCGCCGACCGCGACGACGCTCGCTGCAGAAGAGCGGAGAGAGGTACGCATGTTCATCCTTCGATGGGGGTGAGTGTGTGAGAGAGGGGTAGGAGCGGGGAGGGAGAAGTCTCAGCCGCGCAGCCAGGCCTCGAGCTGGGGAACCAGCGTCGAGAACTCGGCGGCGCGGAAGGTAGGGGTGGCGTCTGGGTCGGAGAATCCGCCGATCAGCGCGGTCGCTTGGCCGCGGGCGTGCGCGGGGGCCAGGTCGTTGTGCCAGATGTCACCGATGCTCAGCACTCGGGCGTCGACGGGGAGGTCGTCGAGCACGGCCTCGAGCCCCTGGGGCTTGCCGGCATCGGTGACGATCCGGTCGAACAGTCCGCGAAGACCGAGTGTCTCCAGGGCGTCGACGATGCGGATGGCCGGCGCGTTCGTGACGAGGATCCGCTCGGCGTCGACCCCGGCCAGGAAACCGGCGAGCCCGTCCGGTGCGGTGATCGGAGCGTCTGCTGTGCCGAGCTGCGCGCGACTGGCGAGATAGGCGGCGCTGAGGAGACGGGCATCCGCTCCCCGAGTCTCGGCGACCCGACGCACCGCGTCATAGCCGTCGAGCGCATCCCCGTCGGCTGCAGCGAGGATCGCGCGGACATCGTCGAGGAAGGTGCCGTCGTCACCGAGGCCGGCAGCGACCTGCTGTGCGTAGGCGAGGACCGGACCGTCGCCGAGTGCGATCGTGCCGTCGAAATCGAAGAGGAGGATGGAGTTCACGGAGTTCTTTCTGTGGGGACGCTCCGTCCATGATGAGGAAGGATTGTGGACAGAAGGTCCTGAACGCGTGAACACCGTGTGAACAATCCGTCCACTGGACTCGCGTATGGTGAGCGCCGTGTCCGAACTCGAACAGCTCACGCAGGCGGCGCACCTCGCCACCGACGGAACCGCGGCTGGTGCGCGCGCCGCAATCGACACCCTCTCCTGGCTGGCGAGCGCGATCCACGATGACCGCACGGCCGGTCGATTCATCGCGTGGGGGCGATCCTCGGTGATCGATGAGAACACGGGCGCGGGGATCATCCCCCGCGCGCTGTTCGAGGAATTGCACGTGCAGGCGGATATCGCCGCCGACTGGCCGATCGGCAATGCGGGAGTACTGCACTGCTACGGCTACCTGCTGTCGCTGGAGCCCACCCCGTACGGGCTCAAACGCGAACGCTGGACCGAGGGCGTGCTGGCTCATGCATGCCACCTGCCTCCAGATGCGTTCCACCCCTGGCGCGAGGGTCCGACACTGCTCGCGCGAGCCACCGCCGTCGCATCCGCGCTCCTCAGCTCTCCCGCTGCCGGCGCGACCCAGGTGATCGACGCGCGCGAGACCAGGCTGGCGCTCGGTGCCGTGCGAGGCTCGACCGCCCTCGCCTACGCCGTCGCGCCGAGCGCGGGCGCCACCCCCCTGTTGGTGACGATGTTCCCGGTCGCCGATGCGATCGTCCCTCTCACGGAGTTCCGAACCGATCCGCGCCTGCGCTGGAACGCGGCCTAGCACCCGGCCCCGCTACCTCCGGTCGCACTTCGTGTCGCCCGCGCGGCTTCTGAGCGGCAGGATCCGCGACCGGGGCAGCAAGTCAGTGGCGGATCCGAGCGTGATCGCCCAAGAGAGACCGGCAACGGGCGACGTCGTCCGCGGTCTGCGCGATCAACGCATCGACGCCGTCGAACTGCAGCGTCGGGCGGAGTCGCGCGACGAGGGTCACGAACAGGCGGCGGCCGTACAGATCGAGATCGGCATCATGCAGGTGCACCTCGACCCGTCGCTCGCGGTCGCCGGCGAACGTCGGGTTCGTCCCGACGCTGACACTCGCCGCCCACGGCTGCGGATCATCGTCGATCCGCGTCCAGGCCGCGTAGATGCCGTCGCCGGGCGCCTCTGCGCCGTCGAGCGCCAGATTCGCCGTGGGGAAACCGAGGCCTCGGCCGCGACCGTCGCCCGGGACGACCACTCCGGCGATCGCCCCGAGCGGCGCAGTGCTCACGCGCTCTCGGGGGCGGCGATGGCGCGATAGCGGCTCTGATGGAAGACCAGCGGCTCGACGTCGTCGAACAGGGTGATGTCGGAGATCTCGTACAGCGCGATCTCGTGATCGCCGCCGTCGAAGGTGCTGTGCAGGCGGCAGGTGAGCCAGAGTGCCGCGTCGGAGATCAGCACCGCACCACCGTCGGTGCGCTTCCACTCGTGACCACCGAAACGGTCGCCCTCTCGCGCTGAGAGCGAGCGGCTGAGCGGCTCATGGTGCGCGGCGAGCACGCTCATGCCGAGTTCCGGAACCGTGCGCAGCACCGGCCAGGTCTTCGACGTGCGCGCCGCGCTGATCGCGACGAGCGCGGGTTCGAGCGAGATCGAGGTGAAGGAGTTGACCGCCATCCCGACGGCGCGGTCATCGACGTGCGCGGCGAGAGCCACGACGCCGGTCGGGTACACCGAGAAGGCCCGGCGGAGGGCGAGGTCGCGCGGCAGGGCGTCGGTCACGGCAGTCGTCATTTCGGCTTCCTTTCGTTAGTCAACTTTGACTAGTTTTGATAATAGACAATTTTGATCATGCAAACAACAGGAATCTGTGATGCCAGCCGTTAGCATGAGGGGCATGTCGACCACCCGCCTCGTCGTCCTCGGCGCCGTGAAGCAGTTCCAGCCCGTGCACGGGTACTTCCTCCGCCGAGAGCTCATGACCTGGCACGTCGACGAATGGGCGCACATCCAGCCCGGATCGATCTACAACGCGCTGCGCGCCCTCGAGGTCGACGGCTACATCGCCGAGAGCGGCACCGAGGCCGAGGGGAAGCGCCCCGCTCGCACGACCTACCGCATCACGCCCGCCGGCGAGGTGGAACTGCAGAGGATGCTGCGCGAGAACCTCTGGAACGTGGCGGCCTTCGACACCCAGGCCATCATGACCGTGGCCTCGTTCATGTTCGTCCTCAGCCGGCAGGAGGTGATCGCCGGCCTCGAGCATCGGCTCATCAAGAGCGACGCGATCATCACGCAGAACGGCTTCGACGTGCAGGACACCCTGCGCTCCGAGACGACGCCGAAGTACGTGCGGGAGATCTTCGACCTGTCCACAGCGCGCCTCACGGCCGAGAAGCAGTGGCTGCTCGATCTGCTGGAGCGCCTGCGCGGCGGTGAGTACACCTTCGCCGGTGAGACGGTCGAGGGCGCAGCGCCGGCCGACGCCGCACCCTCGAACTGACCTCAGCGCGACACGACGAGCGCTGCGATCGACGCGGGCGAAAGCTCCGACGTCGTCGCCCCGCGATGCTGAGCCACGACGGCTCCGGCGGCGCAGGCTCGGACCAGCGCCTGCTCGATCCTCTCCCCCTGGGAGAGCGCTGCGGCCAGCGCACCGCAGAAGGCATCGCCGGCACCTGTCGTGTCCACCGGATCGATCCGGAACGCATCGATGTGCAAGGGCTGTTCGCCCGTGCGATGCAGGGTCACTCCCCCGGCACCCTGCGTGAGCACGATGATCCGCGCTCCGGCTGCATGCAACCGGTCGATGCCGCCGAGCTCGGCGCACTCCGTCTCGTTCACGACCAGCACATCGACGTCGCCGAGCATGTCGATCGTCGCGACGTGTGCGGGAGCCGCGTTGAGGATCGTCAGCGCGCCCGCCGCTCGCCCCGCGCGCAGTGCGGCGGCTACGCTCGCGACGGGTACCTCCAGCTGAGCGAGCACGACCGCGGCTCCCTCGATGCCGGCGACGGCGTCGTCTGCGTCGAGTTCTGCGTTCGCGCCGGCCGCGACGATGATGCTGTTGTCGCCATCCTCGAACGCCAGCACGTGGGCGACGCCGGTCGGAGCGACGGCGCTACGGCGCACGGCCGCCGCCACTCCGGCATCGACCAAGGTCTGCTGCAGCACATCGGCCGCCTCATCCGCTCCGACGACGGCGCAGAACCGGGTCGGTGCCCCACTGCGTGCGCAGGCGACGGCCTGATTCAGGCCCTTGCCTCCGGAGAAGCGACCACCGGCCCGGCCCAACAGGGTCTCGCCGACGAGCGGGGGGCGCGAGACCTCGACCACGAGATCGAGGTTCGCGCTCCCCACCACGGCGACACCGGTGAGGGTGTCAGACACGCGACATCGTCCGCCGGTACTGCGAGCCCGTGTGCGAGTCGGCGAGCGCCGGCGTCGGCGTGCCGATCAGGCGCTCGCGCAGCGACTGCGGCTCCGATGAGGGCTCCACGATCGCCCCGCGCTCCTTGAGGATCGGCAGCACGTGCTCGATGAAGTCGACGGTCGATGCCGGCGGGATGACGGGGGCGAACAGGAATCCGTCGAGGTCGGCGCCGTCGGCGAGCTCGATCATCCGGTCCGCCACCTGCTCCGGGGTCCCCACGATCGGGCGGGCGCCGACGCCGTGCGCGTGCCAGTCGCCGAGCACGTCGCCGACGGTCTTGTCGGCGAAGCGGGCGACCTGCGTCTGCGAGAGCTCGGTGCTGAGCTCCGACATCGGGGTGTGGGGCGCGTAGGCCGAGAGGTCGAGCCCGGTGAACCAGGCGTAGGAGGCCACCGTGACGTCGGGGTTCTGCGCGTCGGCCACCTCGGCGTACTTGCGTCGCGCCTCCTCCTCCGTGCTGCCGACGATCGCGGCGAAGGCCGACATGATCTTCACCTCGTCGGCCGCGCGGCCGTTCTTGACGGCCTCCTCGCGGATCGCGGAGGAGTGCGCGCGCAGCTGCTCGACCGAGCCGCTGCCGACGAAGATCGCCTCGCCGTGCTTGCCGCCGAACTCACGGCCTGCGGGCGACGCGCCGGCCTGGAACAGCACCGGCGTGCCCTGCGGCGAGCGCGAGGTGTTCCCGTAGCCGTGCGAGCGGAAGTACGGGCCGTCGTGTGCGATGCGGTGCACCTTGGAGGGGTCGGCGAAGCGGCCGGACTTGTCCCGCTCCAGGGCGCCTTCCTCCCACGCCTGCTCCCAGAGCTTGTAGACGACCTGCATGAAGTCGTCGGCCATGAGGTAGCGCTCGTCGTGTCCGACCATGGGCACGCCGAAGCCCTGCACGGCGGTGTCGGCGGTTCCGGTGGTGACCACGTTCCAGCCGATGCGACCGCCGGAGAGGATGTCCAGCGTCGCCATCCGACGGGCGAAGGAGTAGGGCGGCTCGAGCAGCGTCGATCCGGTGGCGACGAGTCCCAGCCGCGTGGTCTCGGGGATGAGGGCCGCGAGGATGATCGCGGGGTCGAGCCGCGGCAGGTCGAGACCCTCGACCGAGCAGATGTCGGGACGTTCGCCCGCGACGTCGGCCCAGCCCCAGGCATCCGCGAGGAACAGGAAGTCGAACCCGGCGTCCTCGACCATGCGCGCGGTGTCGCGCCAGTACTCGAGCTTGTCGAACAGGTAGCGCCCGTTGTCGGGGTGCCGCCAGGTCGCGGTGCCGGAGTCGTTCGCCTGCGCGTTCTCGAAGAGGCCGAGACGCAGCGGCTTGACGGAGTTCTGATCGGTCATGTGCGGGTGCCTTCCTTGTGGGTGGTTCTGGGTGTTCTGAGGTGGTTCCGGGCACGCCGGAGGAACCCCGGGACGGGTGGGGGCGCCCGTCCCGGGATGAGGGTGCCGCGTCAGCCCTTGGCCGTGACCTCGCCGTCGCTCCACCAGAGCACGCGCTTGCGCACCAGGGCGAGGACGATGATCAGGAGCACGCCGAGCAGGCACAGCAGGGCGATGCTGGCCCAGGTGACGGCGAGGTTCGCCTGCGCCGCAGAGGTCGTGACGAGCGAGCCGAGACCGGCCTGCTGTCCCGCCGCGACGAACTCGGCGACCGCCGCGCCGACCACCGCGAGCGGCAGGGCGATGCGGAGCCCTGCGAACACGTAGGGCATGCTGCCGGGGAAGCGCAGCTCGCGGAAGATCTCCCACCGCGAGGCGTGCAGCGTCTTGAAGACGTCGAGCGCCTTCTGGTCGACATCGCGCAGACCCGCCAGCGAGTTCACGAGCATCGGGAAGAAGACCACGAGCCCGGTCACGATGAACTTCGGCACCATGCCGAAGCCGAAGGCGACCACCAGCGCCGGGGCGATCGCCACGATCGGGGTCACCATCACGATGATCACGAGCGGCATCACGGCCCGCTCGATGATCTGGAACTCGGCCATGATCACGGCCAGCAGGAAGCCGGCCAGGATGCCGGCGGAGGCGCCGACCACGACCTCGAGCAAGGTGACGAGGAAGTTCGACCAGTACATGCCGGCATCGTCGACGAGGCTCGTGCCGATCGCCTCCAGCGTCGGGAGCACGTACGGGTTGGTCCAGGCCACGACCTGCCACAGCAGCGCGGCGATCACGAAGGTGATGAGGGTGGGTCCCCAGGATCCCCAGCGCAGCCACGGCGGGATGCCACGGCGCGGCTGGGCCTTCAGGCGGGCGGTCGCGAGGGTCGCGGTGGTGTCTCTCATCGTCAGCTCAGACATGGGCCTTCTCCGTCTGCGCGCGCAGCGCATCGCGCACGACTGCTTCCATCTCGCGGAACTCCTCCGTGGCATACGACTGCTCGTCGCGCGGCCGCGGCAGGTTCACATCGATCACCTGAGCGATGCGCCCCGGGTGGGCTGCCATCACCACGATGCGGTCGGAGAGCATGATCGCCTCCGGCACCGAGTGCGTGACGAACATGACGGCCTTGCGGTTGGACTGCCAGAACTCCAGCAGGGCGATGCGCTGCAGGTCGCGGTTCATCTCGTCGAGGGCCGAGAACGGCTCGTCCATCAGCATGATGGCCGGGTCGAACACGAACGCCCTGGCGATCGCGGCACGCTGCTGCATGCCGCCGGAGAGCTGGCCGGGGTACTTCTTCATCGCCTGTCCGAGTCCGAAGGTCGCCAAGAGCTCGGCGGGATCGCGCAGTGCGCGTCCGGAGTTCGCCTTGGCGTTGATGCGCACCGGCAGCTCGACGTTCTCGCGCACGGTCTTCCACGGCAGCAGCGCGGGCGACTGCGGCACGAGGCCGATCTTCTTGTCGCGCGAGGCCGCGGTGACGCTCTCGCCGTCGATCGTGACGGTGCCGGAGTCGGCGTCGAGGAGACCGGCGACGACCTTGAGCAGTGTGGACTTGCCGCAGCCGCTGGGGCCGATCACCGACACGAACTCGCCCATGCCGATCGTGAGGCTCACATCGTCGAGCACCGTGACCTTGGCGCCGTCCGCCCCGAAGGACTTCGAGACGTTCCTGACCTCGACGCCTGCTCCCTGTGCGACCGACATCACTTCGCCGGCCATGTGAGGGTGTCACCGTCGTAGAGGTCGGCGACCAGGTCGGCGTCCATCATGTCGGCGATCGCCGGCAGGTTCTTGACGTCGCCGTACTTCTTCACGAGGGCGTACTCCGGCTCCCACATGGATTCGTTCTGCACGCCGGGGTTGCCGCCGGCGCTCTCACGCACCCACGCGGACTCGACCTCCCACGTGCGGGCCAGCTGGTCGCGCGGGAAAGCAGCGCCCTGGTTGTTGTCCTCGGCCAGCTTCGCGAGCTTGTCGATGCAGGCATCCGACTCGTCCAGGCAGTACTGCAGCGCCTTGAGGCTCGCGCGCATGAAGTCGGCGGCGACCTCACGGTGCTCGTCGAGGAACCGGGAGTTGACCTCCATCACGTTGTAGGTGCCCTCGACGCCGAGGTCGGAGGGGAGGAACTCGCTGAACGGCAGTCCCTGCGCCTTGAGCGACTGCGGCTGGTTGGAGGCGTAGCCGACGATCGCATCGACCTGCTCGCGCACCACGACCGTCGGGTCGTAGTTGGTCATCTTGACCATCTCGACCTTCGAGACGTCGACACCGGCCTCATCGAGCATGGCCGAGGCGATCGGGGTCAGGTTGATGAAGTAACCGAGCGATCCGCCCTCGAGGTCCTTGAGGCTCTCGAGCCTCTCGTTGCCGAAGATCGAGAACGGCGGGGTGGTGCCGTAGGTGGCGACCGCCGTGAGGTTCTTGCTGTTCGCCGCGGCCAGCATCACATCGGATGCGGAGCCGAGGGCGGTGAACTGCGCCTGACCGGAGGCGACGAGCTGCTGCCCGTTCGCCCCGGAGGCGTTGATCTCCACATCCAGGCAGAGATCGTCGAAGTAGCCCAGCTCCTCGGCGAGGAACACGTCGAGCTGACCGGCGCTGGCGGAGTAGCCGTAGCCGGAGATGTAGGTGATGGTGCCGGCATCCTGATTCCGCTTGCAGGCGTCGGTGTCGCTCGCACTCGTGGGGGCGGTATCGCCGCCTGGCGTCTGCGCGGAGCATGCTCCGAGCGTCAGCGTGGCGGCGAGAACGCACGTCAGGGTGGCAGTGATGCGGAATCGGGTTTCCGCAGAGGAAGTAGCCATGAGGGTCCCTTCTCGGCCGTTCGTCATTGATGGCTCGATGAAAGTAACATAGTCAAGATTGACTAAGCAAGATCAAACTAACTTTTGACGAACGGCGGGAGCGGACTCCCGCACTCAGCGAGGGGCGTGCGCCTCCAGGAACTCGTACACGTCTGTCGTGTCGACGCCCGGGAAGGCCCCGGTCGGCAGGGTCGCCAGCAGCGTGCGCGGAGTCTTCACGTTGGGCCAGGAGTTCTCGCGCCAGCGATCCTCCAGGTCGGCGGGGGCACGCCGGCAGCAGACCTCGACCGAGTGCTTCGAGACGCCGCGGTGCGAGGTGTCGCGCCCTACGAACCACTTCGTGTCGTCGAAGCGCACCCCGACGCTCACCGAGTGCAGCCCCTCGCTCGAGGACTCGACCCGCGCCGTGCACCAGTACGTGCCGTTGCCGGTGTCGGTGTACTGGTAGTACGGGTTGAAGCGGTCATCCTCATCGAACACCACGCGCGAGGTCCACCGGCGACAGCACATCTGGCCTTCGATGGCCCCGAGGCGGTCGGTCGGGAAGTTCACGTCGTCGTTCTCGTACGCCTTGGTGATCGTGCCCGACTCGTGCACCTTGAGGAAGTGCACGGGGATGTCGAGGTGTCGTGTGGCGAGGTTCGTGAAGCGGTGCGCCGCCGTCTCGTACGATACCGAGTACGCATCGCGCAGGTCCTCGATCGAGATCGCCTTGCGCTGCTTGGCGTCCATCAGGGCGGGGACGACATGCGCCTCCGGGATGAGGAGGGCACCGGTGAGGTAGTTGGTCTCCACGCGCTGGCGCAGGAACTCGGCATAGCTGCGTGGTTCGGAGTGTCCGAGGATGCGGCTCGAGAGCGCCTGCAGCACCGCGGTGCGGGCATCGCCCTTCGCTGGCACGCTGCTCGACAGGTAGAGCCGGCCGTTCGCGAGGTCCGCGACACTGCGCGTGGTCTGCGGCAGGTCGGGGGCGTAGTGCAGGGTGAAGCCCAGATGCGCCGCGATCTCGGACGCCGTGCGCTGCGTCAGAGGA
Organism: Microbacterium sp. Root1433D1; assembly: GCF_001426835.1. NCBI lineage: Bacteria > Bacillati > Actinomycetota > Actinomycetes > Micrococcales > Microbacteriaceae > Microbacterium > Microbacterium sp. Root1433D1. Next base: position 566,767 of record NZ_LMFN01000001.1, read on the forward strand.
CCGCCCGGATGGCCGACCGCGGCCAGGATCTCAGCGGCCTTCGCCTCGAGATCGGCGAAGTGGTTGTCCTGTCGCCGCATGAGGTGCCGCAGCTCGACGTTGGCCCGCCTCGCCTCCTCCGGCGTCGCGGCCCGCTCATCCTTGAGCCGATCGATCTCGCTGTGCAGGGCGAGCAGGGCCTTCAGAGCATCCGTCGGCAGGCTCTTCGCGATACGGAACGGCTCGATGCCCAGCGCCTGGAACGTCTGGCCCTTCATCGCCCGCTCGAGGGCGATCTCGACCGCGCTGCGCTCATCGAGCGGCTCACCTTCCAGCAGCGCATCGATCGTGACCCCGAGCACGCGGGCGATCGCCTGCAGCTGCGTGAGCTTGGGCTCGCGCTTGCCGGTCTCGATCATCGACATCTGACTGGGCGCCCGATCGACGGCGGAGGCCAGGTCGTCGAGGGTCATCCCCTTCGCCGTACGGAGCTGGCGGATGCGCCGGCCGATCGTGAGGGCGTCGGTCTCTTCTGCAGCGTCGATGGTGCTCATGCGGCCGATTCTGTCACAGAAACAGAATTTCGTCCGATCTTCTCTCCCAGATCGGTCGTTGGGGCTTCCGAACTTCACGCACAGTGGAACCACGCCACACCGGCACAGCCGCCGGATCCACCGAGGAGACACCATGACGAACACCGCCCACACCCCGACGCCCCGCCCCGCCGGTCTGCGAGCCGGCGACCAGGTTCAGACGGCCGCCGAGCTCCAGGAGATCTGGGACACCGACCCGCGCTGGGACGGCGTCGAGCGCACCTACTCGGCAGAAGACGTCATCCGCATCCGCGGTTCGGTCCGCGAAGAGGCCACGCTCGCCCACCGCGGCGCCGACAACCTCTGGAACCTCCTGCACACCGAGGACTACGTCCGGGCGCTCGGCGCGTACACCGGGGGCCAGGCCGTGCAGCAGGTGCGGGCGGGGCTGAAGGCCATCTATCTCTCCGGATGGCAGGTCGCCGCCGACGGCAACCTCGCCGGTCAGACGTACCCCGACCAGTCGCTGTACCCCGCCAACTCCGTGCCGGCCGTCGTGCGCCGCATCAACAACGCCCTCATCCGCCAGGACCAGCTGGAGCACGCCGAAGGTGAGACGACACAGGACTGGCTCGCCCCGATCGTCGCCGACGCGGAGGCCGGTTTCGGCGGACCGCTGAACGCCTACGAGCTCGCGCAGTCGCTCATCCAGTCCGGTGCCGCGGGCATCCACTGGGAAGACCAGCTGGCCAGCGAGAAGAAGTGCGGCCACCTCGGCGGCAAGGTGCTCGTGCCCACGCAGCAGCACATCCGCACCCTGAACGCCGCTCGCCTCGCGGCCGACGTGGCGGGAGTGCCGACCGTCATCATCGCCCGCACGGATGCCCTCGCCGCCGACCTGCTCACCAGCGACGTCGACGAGCGGGACCAGCAGTTCACCACCGGCGAGCGCACCACGGAAGGGTTCTACCGGATCCGCCCGGGCATCGAGTCGGTCATCAGCCGCGGACTCGCCTTCGCCCCCTACGCGGACCTGCTGTGGGTCGAGACGGGAGAGCCGGACATCGAGCTCGCCCGCAACTTCGCCGCGGCGATCCACGCCGAGTTCCCCGGCAAGCTCCTGGCCTACAACTGCTCGCCGAGCTTCAACTGGAAGAAGCACCTGTCGGACGCCGAGATCGCGACGTTCCAGCAGGAGCTGGCCGACCTGGGCTACAAGTTCCAGTTCATCACCCTGGCCGGCTTCCACGCCCTGAACTACTCGATGTTCGACCTCGCCCGCGGCTACGCCGATCGCGCCATGAGCGCCTATGTCGAGCTGCAGGAAGCCGAGTTCGCCGCGGAAGCAGACGGGTACACCGCCACCAAGCACCAGCGCGAGGCGGGCACCGGCTACTTCGACGTCATCTCCACCGCGCTCAACCCCGACAGCGCGACGCTCGCCCTCGCCGGCTCCACCGAAGCCGCGCAGTTCCACTGATCCCCACTTTCTCGTCCCCGTCTCGCCGACACCCATCGGCGCCGTCGAGACCCACCGCCGCGATCGCCTGCAGCGATGGGTCTCGACGACCACCGTGGGTCTCGACGGAGCCGAAGGGGACCACCACGCAAAGGACTCACGATCATGACCACTCCCACCACCACGGCTCCGATCCAGACGACCCAGCAGGGTCCCGCGATCGAGGTCACCGGCCCCCTCCGTGACCGCTACGAGGAGATCCTGACCCCGTCGGCGCTCGCTTTCCTCACCGAGCTGCACCACCGATTCGCCGCGCGTCGCCACGACCGTCTGGCCGACCGGATGCGTCGCCGCTTCGAGATCGGCAACGGACACGACCCCCAGTTCCGCGACGACACGGCACACATCCGTGAGGATCGGGACTGGCGGGTGGCCGGCGCCGGCCCCGGACTCGAGGACCGTCGCGTCGAGATCACCGGGCCGACCGACCCGAAGATGACGATCAATGCGCTGAACTCCGGCGCGCGGGTGTGGCTCGCCGACCAGGAGGATGCCACGAGCCCCACCTGGAAGAACGTGATCGAGGGGCAGCTGTCTCTGCGCGATGCGATCCGCGGCGAGCTGTCGTTCACCTCGCCGGAAGGCAAGGAGTACCGCGTCACGGCGGAGCGCACGCCCACGATCGTGATGCGCCCTCGCGGATGGCACCTGCCCGAGAAGCACATCGCCTTCATCGACCGCGCCGGTCGTCGCACGTCGGCATCGGGATCGCTGGTCGACTTCGGCCTCTACTTCCTGCACAACGCACAGGCGCTGATCGACAGCGGGCGCGGGCCGTACTTCTACATCGCCAAGATCGAATCGAGCGAGGAGGCGAAGCTGTGGGACGACGTCTTCTCGTTCAGCGAGGAGTACATCGGCATCCCGCACGGCACGATCCGCGCGACCGTGCTGATCGAGACCCTGCCGGCCGCCTTCGAGATGGACGAGATCCTCTACGAGCTGCGCGACCACTGCGCGGGACTGAACGCCGGCCGCTGGGACTACATCTTCTCGATCATCAAGAACTACCGCGGCCGCGGGGCGCGCTTCGTGCTCCCCGACCGCAGCGAGGTCACGATGACGGTGCCGTTCATGCGGGCGTACACCGACCTGCTCGTGCAGACCTGCCACAAGCGGGGCGCCTTCGCGATCGGCGGCATGAGCGCGTTCATCCCGAACCGGCGCGACCCCGAGGTGACGGCGCGCGCGATCGAGAAGGTCACCGCCGACAAGAAGCGCGAGGCCGGCGACGGCTTCGACGGCACCTGGGTGGCGCACCCCGACCTGATCCCCACCGCCCAGGCGGAGTTCGACGCCGTGCTGGGCGACCGCCCCAACCAGGTCGACCGGCAGCGCGACGATGTTCACGTCGAGGCCCGCGACCTGCTCGACCTGCACATCGGTCGGCCGATCACCGCGCAGGGCGTACGGGACAACGTGTCCGTCGCCATCCGTTACCTGGAGGCCTGGCTGCGCGGGCTCGGCGCCGTGGCGATCGACAACCTGATGGAGGATGCCGCGACCGCCGAGATCAGCCGCTCGCAGGTGTGGCAGTGGATCCACCAGGACCGCACCACGCAGGACGGCACCCCCATCACGGCTGAGTACGTCGAGGATCTGATCACCCAGGTGCTCGCACAGGCGACGCGCAGCCACGGCGACAGGTACGACGACGCGGCGGAGATCTTCCGTGAGGTCGCCCTGCGGGAGGAGTTCCCCACGTTCCTCACGCTGGGCGCCTACAGCCGGTTCCTGGTCGACGAGGACTGAGCGCGCGAAGGAGCCCTCGGGCCGCGGCCGATGCCGTGACCGAGGGCTCTTTCGTGTGCGGAGCCGGTGCCACCGCACGGGCGTAGCCTGGGGGCATGACCGACGTCTGGGCGGATATCTCCTCCGAGTTCCTGCACTTCTACCCGCGCGGCCGGCGCCTGCTCGCGGTGGCCGGGGCGAATGCCGAGCGCTCGCGGCAGGCGGCAGATGACCTCCTGTCCGCGCTGACGGCATCGGGGCAGCAGGTCGTCCGCGAGCACTCGCCGGACGGTGACGAGGTCGAACTCCGCGCCGCGGTCACCGCGTTCCGCGAGGGTCCGAAGAGCGACGACATCCTGCTCGTCTCGGGGCCGTCCGCTCTGCTCGGCGAGCGCACCAGAGGCATGTGGAACTACGCGGTGTGGCAGTTGGCGGGCGATGAGCCGCCGCACACCGTCGCGGGTTCGATCGTCGATGTGACCGACCCCGCGCATCCGGCCCGTCGGTTCGCCGACTACTGCGCGCTGCCCTCCTCCTACGGCGCCTGACCCGCAGCGGCTCCCCGCCTCAGCGGAACGAAGCGGCCACCGAGTTGCGGTGGTAGTCGAACACGATGCTCGTGCGGGTCGAGGCGACGCTGCTCTGCGCCGAGAGGTGCTCGAGCACGAATTCGCGCATCTCGGATGAGTCGGCGACCGCGATGTGCAGCAGGAAGTCGTCGTCGCCGCCGAGGAAGAACAGCTGGATCACCGGAGGCAGCACGCGCACGCGATCCGCGAACTCGACGATGCTCTCCCGCCGTCCGCTCGGACGCAGCGTGACGCCGATGATCGCCTGCAGCCCTGCGCCCAGCATCCGCTCGTCCACACTCGCGTGGAAACCCGTGATCACGCCGCGGTCCACGAGGGCGCGCAGCCGGGTGTGCGCCGTCGAGGGCGCGACGCCGAGACGTGCGGCGAGCTCGGCATTCGTCATACGCCCGTCGGCCGTGAGCAGCTGCACGATCCTGGCATCGATCGCATCCAGGGCCGGTGCCCGAACGGTGTTCGGCTCCGGGGCCTGTGAGGTCGTCTCCATACGAAGCATTATTCAGGATTTCCGCGTCATGCGAATGATCTTCACCGATTCTGTTGTTCTGTCGATGTTTCTGCGATCCTGGGTGCCGCACCGCATCACACCTGGAGGATCAATGAAGATCGGCGTCCCCACCGAGGTCAAGAACAACGAGAACCGCGTCTCCCTCACCCCCGCCGGCGCCGACCGCCTGGTGCGCGAGGGCCACCGGGTGCTCGTGCAGTCCGGCGCCGGGCTCGGCTCGCGCATCACAGACGACGACTACCGCGCGGCCGGCGCCGAGATCGTGGCGACCGCCGCCGAAGCGTGGGGTGAGGCCGACCTGGTCATCAAGGTCAAGGAGCCGATCGCTCAGGAGTACGGCTTCCTGCGCGACGACCTCACCCTCTTCACCTACCTGCACCTCGCCGCCGACCGCGCGCTCACCACCGCGCTCGTCGAGGCGGGAACCACCGCCGTCGCCTACGAGACGGTGCAGCTGCCCGACCGCAGTCTGCCGCTGCTCGTGCCGATGAGCGAGATCGCCGGGCGCCTCTCGGTCACCATGGGCTCGTACTCGCTGCTGCGCTCGCAGGGCGGTCGCGGCATGCTGCTCGGCGGTATCGCCGGCACGCCGCGCGCCAAGACCGTCGTGATCGGCGGCGGTGTCGCAGGAGAGCACGCCGCGGCGAACGCGCTCGGGCTCGGCTCGAAGGTGACGGTGATCGACGTCGCCCTGCCGCGCCTGCGGGAGCTCGAGCACCGCTACGGCGGTGCCCTCGAGACGCGCGCGTCGAGCCGCTACGACATCGCCGAGGAGCTCAAGACCGCCGACCTCGTGATCGGCTCCGTGCTGATCCCGGGAGCTGCGGCCCCCAAGCTCGTGACCGACGACATGGTCGCCGCGATGAAGCCGGGCTCCGTGCTCGTCGACATCGCCATCGACCAGGGCGGATGCTTCGAGGGCTCGCGCCCCACGACCCACGACGACCCCACGTTCGCGGTGCACGACTCCATCTACTACTGCGTCGCGAACATGCCGGGCGCGGTTCCCGAGACGGCGACCCGTGCCCTGACCAACGCGACCCTCCCCTATGTCTCGGCGATCGCCGGGAAGGGCTGGGAGCGCGCGGCGTCCGAAGACGCGGCACTGGCTGCGGGTCTGAACGTGCAGGGCGGGCGCATCACGCTCGCGGCCGTCGCGCAGGCTCACGGTCTCGACGCCGGCTGACCTTCCGCACCCGAAAGAACCTCGGATCTTGGCGGCATCCCACACCTCACCTGCCGCATCGACCCGAGTACGCTCGTAATCGTGACCGAACGCGCTCCTCTCTCCCGCAAGCTGTCCGCCATCGCCGAGTCCGCGACCCTCAAAGTCGACGCCAAGGCCAAGGCCCTCAAGGCCGAAGGCAAGGACGTCATCTCGTACGCCGCCGGCGAGCCCGACTTCGCGACGCCGCAGTTCATCGTGGATGCGGCGGCCGAGGCTCTGGCCGATCCCGCCAGCTACCGGTACACGCCGGCCCCGGGTCTTCCGGCGCTGCGCGAGGCGATCGCCGCGAAGACGCTGCGCGACTCCGGCCTCGAGGTCTCCCCCAGCCAGGTCATCGTCACCAACGGCGGCAAGCAGTCCGTCTACCAGGCCTTCCAGGCGGTGGTGAACCCCGGCGACGAGGTGCTGCTGCCCGCGCCGTACTGGACCACGTACCCCGAGGCCATCCGCCTCGCCGACGGCACCCCCGTCGAGGTCTTCGCGGGCGCCGACCAGGAATACAAGGTCACGGTCGAGCAGCTCGAGGCCGCCCGCACCGCCCGCACCACCGCCCTCGTGTTCGTCTCGCCGTCGAACCCCACCGGCTCCGTCTACACCGCCGAGGAGACCAAGGCCATCGGCGAGTGGGCGCTGGAGCACGGCATCTGGATCATCAGCGACGAGATCTACCAGAACCTCACGTACGAGGGCGTCAAGGCCACCTCGATCGTCGAGGCCGTCCCCGAGGTCGCCGGTCAGACCATCCTGGTCAACGGCGTCGCGAAGACCTACGCCATGACCGGCTGGCGCGTGGGCTGGATGGTCGGCCCCGTCGACGCCATCAAGATCGCCGGCAACCTGCAGTCGCACCTCACCAGCAATGTGAACAACGTCGCCCAGAAGGCGGCGATCGCCGCCCTCACCGGTCCGCAGGACGAGGCCGAGAAGATGCGCCAGGCGTTCGACCGCCGCCGCCAGCTCATCGTCTCGGAGCTGTCGAAGATCGACGGCCTCGTGGTCCCGAACCCGCTCGGCGCGTTCTACGTGTACCCCGACGTGCAGGGCCTGCTCGGCCGCACCTGGGGCGGCGTGACGCCGACCACCTCGCTCGAGCTCGCCGACCTCATCCTCGACCAGGCCGAGGTCGCTGTCGTCCCCGGTGAGGCCTTCGGCCCGTCCGGATACATCCGCATGTCGTACGCGCTCGGCGACGAGCAGCTGCTCGAGGGCGTCCAGCGCCTGCAGCGCCTGTTCGCCTGACCGGCTGCACCTCTGCCGAGACCCATCGTGCGCACCGAGACCCACGCCCCCAGTCGCCTGCGGGAGTGGGTCTCGACGTCGACGATGGGTCTCGACGCGCCTGGGGGAAGCAGGAGGAAGAGCGGATGCCGGTGACTCTGCGGGTGGCCTTCACCATCCTGAGCACGGTGACCGTGCTGGTCTTCTTCCTCTCCCTCGTCGTCGCTCCCTTCATGTGGTACTGGGGAGGAGGGTGGCTCAGTGTGCTCCCCTTCGTACCGGTGGTCGTCTACGCGACCACCACCGTGCTCGTGATGAGACGGAAGTCGTGGGCCCGATACGCGACCCTGCTGTTCCCGCTCCCGCTCGCGCTCTACGTTCCGGCGGCAGCTGCCCCGATCTGGGAGTTCTGGGCCGGCCTCGCGGCCCTCGCCCTCACCACCGCGGCAGTCGTGTTGGTCTTCCTGCCCTCGTCTCGTGCCTACTTCGACGGGAAGCAGGTTCAGTCCTCGGGGTGGAAGCCGATCAGCCAGCGGATGCCGTAGCGGTCGATGAGCGTGCCGTCGTAGTCGCCCCACGGACGCTTCTGCAGCGCGTCGATCACACGGCCGTCGGCCGCGAGCGTGTCGTACCAGCCGGTCAGAGTCAGCGCGTCGGCCGTGCCGAGGAGCGAGAGGAACATACCGCCCATCTGCACAGCGTCGTCGTCGGCACCGGCATCCGCACCGGCGAGCTCGACCAGTCCGCTCAGCTGCCCGTGCGCGATCGCATCGCCCGGCCCGTCGTGCCGGCCCGCGGTGGCGTAGTCGAGCACCTGCAGGTCGCCGCCGAACACCGACTGGTAGTGACGCAGCGCTTCTGCGGCGTTGCCGGGGAACAGCAGGTACGGGATCAGTCCGCTCATGCCGCGAGTGTAGCCCCGCCGTCCGCCGCGGCTGCCGAGCAACGCTCTACAGGTCGACGCCGACGAGCACCGGTTCCGGCTGCAGCACGAGACCGAATTCGGCGTGCACCCTGCTCTGGATGAACCGTGCCAGCTCGGCGACCTCGCCGGCGGTCGCGCCGCCGCGGTTGGTCAGCGCGAGCGCGTGCTTGGTCGACACCGATGCTCGTGAGCGCGGAAGCTTGAACCCCTTGCGGATACCCGCCTGCTCGATGAGCCAGGCCGCGCTCACCTTGACGTCGGAGACGGTCGCGGGCTTCGACGTCGGAACCATTCCGTCGTACGAGGCGAGCGGGATCACGGTCACCGCATCGAGGTCGGGGGCGACCGGCCAGCGCGGGCACTCCGTGGGCAGCGCCCTGGCCACCGCCGCCGTCACGATCGCGTTCTGGAAGAAGGAGCCGACGCCATGCGTGTCGGGGTCGTCCGCGTCGAGCAGCATCCCCTTCGACGCCCGGGTCGCGAGGATGCGCTCGCGCACCCACCCCAGCGGAACGGGCGTCTCATCGGTCAGGCCCAGCGCCCGACGCAGCTGCTCGCCGCGCACCACGCGCTCGCCCGCGATGAGCAGGTCGACGGTCACTGAGAGGATCACGGCTCGGCGCAGCGGCACACTCCCGTGGTGGTGCTTGAGCACCGAGGTGCGAAAGCCGAGTCCGAGCTCGGCGGCGGAAACCGTCGAGATCTCTCCGGTCGACTCGTCGATCAGCTCGACCTCGACCAGCGTCTCCTGGATCTCCTGCCCGTAGGCGCCGATGTTCTGCACGGGGGCGGCGCCGACCGTGCCGGGGATCCCGCTCATCGCCTCGAGGCCCGCGTAGCCGTGGGCGACGGCATAGGCGACCAGGTCGTCCCAGCCGTGTCCGGCCTGCGCGCGCAGACGGATGCGTCCCTGATGCGGTGACGGCAGCTCTTCGATGCCCTCGGTGCGGACGCGGATGACGGTGCCCTCGAAGGGCTCGTCGCCCACGAAGAGGTTGGAGCCGCCGCCGAGCACGAACCACTCGTCACCGCGCGCCCACGTCTCGCGCAGGGCTTCGACCAGGCCGGCGGTCGTCGTCGCCTCGAACATCTGCTCCGGCGCCGCACCCGTGCGCAGCGTGGTCAGCTCCGCGAGTCGGACCGGCTCGATCTCCCGCATCACAGCGTCCTCATCAGACGGCGACGCGCAGCTGCGCCTTGACGAGCACGGTGGTCTCGCCGAACGTGACCTTGAGGTCGATGCGCGCGACCTCGTCGTCGACAGCACCGACGGTGGCGACGACGGTGATGTCAGCGCCCTCGACGGGGTCGACGACGACGGGCTTGGTGAAGCGCACGCCGTAGTCGAGGATGCGGGTGGCCGGGTCGAGCGCCGCGACCACGACCGAGGAGGCGATGCCCATCGTGAGCATGCCGTGCGCGAGCACGCCGGGAAGCCCGACGGACGCCGCGACGTCATCGCGGTAGTGGATCGGGTTGAAGTCTCCGGATGCCCCCGCGTAACGAACGAGCGATTCGCGGGTGAGGTGAACCGTGCGCTCAGCGAGCACGTCTCCGACGGTGTAGCCCATCAGGCGCCCTCTCCTTCATCCGCACTCGGCTCGGCACCGACCAGCAGCACGCTGGTGGCGGTCACGACATGGGCACCCGCGGGGTCGGTGATCTCGGCCTCGCTGGTGATCATCGCGTTGCCGCCCATCATGCGGATGCCGGTGACGCGCAGCTGCGCGGTGAGCTCGTCTCCCGCGACGATGGGGCGCGTGTAGGTGAAGCGCTGCTCGGCGTGGATGGTGCGCGCCAGCACGATGCCGGAGTCCTCCTGCCCCAGCAGCTGCTGGAGCGTGAGGTCCTGGATGACCATCGCGAAGGTCGGCGGCGCCACGACGTCGGAGAAGCCGGCCGCGCGGGCCGCCTTGAGGTCGGTGTGCTGCGGGGCATCGGCGAAGACGGCGCGAGCGAACTCGCGCACCTTCTCGCGGCCGACGAGGTACGGGGCCGTCGGCGGGAACTCCCGGCCGACCAGTTCTTGGTTCACTGCCACCCCTCGATCCTACCGAGGCAGGCGGAGCTCAGCCGCGCTTGCGGCCTCTGATCGCCTTGATCGCCATCTGCACCGCGATCACGACCAGATAGGCCGCGAAGAGCATGTTGCCCAGCGTCGGGTCGACGATCGTGGCCAGCCACGCCCCGAGCGCGGTCGTCGTGCAGGCCGAGATGCCGATGATCAGCGCCGCGAGCAGGTCGACGTTGCGGTTGCGGAGGTTGCCCACGGTGCCGGAGATGGCGGTGGGGATCATCATGAGCAGCGAGGTGCCCTTGGCGACCAGGTCGCTCGTGCCGAAGGCCAGCATCAGCACGGGTACGACGATCACTCCACCGCCGACGCCGATGAGACCGGCGAGGATGCCGGTGCCGATTCCCACGCCGACGAGGGCGATGCCGGTAAGCCAGGAGAGTTCGAACGCGGCGTCGCGTGAGGGGATCACCAGGAAGAGGCTGACGATCACGACGACCAGGAAGCCGACGAAACCCCACCGCAACGCCGTCTGCGAGATGCGCGGCAGCAGCCGTGTGCCGATCTGCGCGCCCACCACGGCACCCGCCGCGAGGATGATCGCGGGCACCCAGGCCACCGAACCGGTCGTGGCGTAGGAGATGACGCCGACGCTCGCCGTGGGCACGATCGCCGCGAGCGAGGTCCCGGCCGCGAGGCGCTGATCGAAGTGCAGCAGGAGCACCAGCAGCGGGACGATGACCGTGCCACCGCCCACGCCGAAGAGTCCGGAGAGGAGGCCGGCGAGAAGGCCGATACCGATGAACGCCGCGTAGGCACGAGGCCCACGTGCGGGGGCCTGTACGTCATTCACCGGATCAGCCTACTCGCGGCCGCCTCCCCTCTCGTACCCGCCGTCTCGAACTCAGACCTCGGAGTCCGCCTTCATCGGCAGCGCGATCGACGCGGTCAGCGCCTGCTCGTACCGACGCTGGCGACGCCGCAGCCACAGTCCGCCGACGATCAGCAGCGCGAGCACGCCGTAGGCGATCGCGGCGAACGGCTGCATGACCAGCGTGCTCAGATCCCCCTGGCTCAGCTGCAGCGCCTTGCGCAGTTGCTCCTCCGCCATCGGCCCCAGGATCATGCCGACCACCAGCGGCGCCACCGGGTATCCGTACCTGCGCATGAAGTACCCGAGGACACCGACGATCAGCAGGATCACGATGTCCGTCGGCGAGCTGTGCAGCGCATACGCCCCGAACACCGCGAACAGCAGGATGCCGGCGTAGAGGTACGGCCGCGGGATCTGCAGCAGCTTCACCCACATCCCCACGAGCGGCAGGTTGAGCACGATCAGGATCACGTTGCCGATGTAGAGGCTCGCGATGAGCGCCCACACCAGGTTCGACTGGCTCTCGAACAGCAGCGGCCCCGGCTGGATGCCGTACGACTGGAACGCCGTGAGGATGATCGCCGCGGTCGCCGTCGTCGGCAGGCCGAGCGTGAGCAGAGGCACCAGCACGCCGGCGGCGGCGGCGTTGTTGGCCGACTCCGGACCGGCGACCCCTTCGATCGCGCCACGTCCGAACTCGTCGCGATGCTTCGACAGCTTGCGCTCGGTCGCATAGGACAGGAATGTGGCCACGTCGGCGCCGCCCGCCGGGATCGTGCCGATCGGGAAGCCGATCGCCGTGCCCCGCAGCCAGGGCTTCCATGACCTCCGCCAATCGGCCTTGGTCATCCAGGAGCGCCACCCGCGTGTCACGGGGATCACGTCGACGCCGCCGTGCCGCAACCGGGCGGCGATGTAGAACGTCTCCCCGACCGCGAACAGCCCGACGGCCACCAGGACGATGTCGACGCCGTCGGACAACGCGGGAAGCCCCAGCGTGTAGCGCTGCTGTCCGGAGAGCCAGTCGGTACCGACGAGACCGAGGAACAACCCGACGCCGAGCGAGAGCATCCCGCGCGAGATCGAGCTGCCGATCAGCGCGCCGACCGTGATGAACGCGATCACGATGAGGGCGACGTAGTCCGCCGGTCCCAGGTTCACCGCGAACTGCGCGAGCAGCGGAGCCAGCAGCGTCAGCCCCAGCGTCGCCAGGGTGCCGGCGATGAAGGACCCGATGGCCGCGGTGGCGAGCGCGGCGGCACCGCGCCCCATCCTGGCCATCTTGTTGCCCTCGATCGCCGTGACTATCGAAGCCGACTCCCCCGGCGTGTTCAGGAGGATGCTCGTCGTCGAGCCGCCGTACATGCCCCCGTAGTAGATGCCCGCGAAGGTGATCAGCGCGGCGGCGGGATCGAGCGTGTAGGTGAGGGGAAGCAGCAGCGCCACCGTCATGGCGGGGCCGATGCCCGGGAGCACTCCCACCGCGGTGCCGACGAAGACGCCGAGGAAGGCGAACGCGAGGTACTGCGGCTGCAGCGCGGTCGCGAAACCCTCCAGAAGCAGGGTCCAACTGTCCATCAGAACATCCTTCCGAGCCAGCCGAGAGCGGGACCCCAGGGCAGCGACAGGCCGAGCAGACCGCCGAACACGACCTGGATCACGAGCGCGACCGCGATCCCGATGAGGAAGGCCATCCACCAGCGCTTGGCGGCGAGCGACCACGCGACCCCGCCGAACAGCAGGGCGGCCGCGGGCGCCCACCCCAGCGGCTCGATCAGGAGCAGGTGGGCGACGACGAGACCCGCCAGCTTGGCGAGGGTGACCCAGTCGGTCGGCAGGCTCTCATCGATGTCCTCCGCCTCCTCCGCACCGCCGCGTTCGCCGCGCAGCACCCCGATCAGGACCGCGACCGCGGAGGCGAGCAGGATGACGGAGACGAAGATCGGGAAGACCGTCGGGCCGGCTTTCATGCCGACGGGGACGTGGATCAGGAAGATGCCGACGACGGCGAAGACGCCGAGCGCAACCATGATTCCGGCGAACACGAGTTCGCCGATGGGGACGGAGGAAGTGCGGCGTGCGGGTCGACCGCCGTGGTCGACCCGCACCCCCTGCTCCCCGGTCCCCGACGATGCGGGGACCGTCATGTCACTGCACCAGGCCGATGTTCTTCAGCGTCGCGGTGACCTCTTCGATGTTCCCGGCGAGGAACTCGTCGAAGTCCGCACCGACCAGGAACGCGTCGGTCCATCCCTTGGTCTCCAGCTGCTCGGTCCATGCCTCCGACTCGTGGAGCTCGGTGATCACACGGACCAGCTCGTCCTTCTCTCCGTCCGAGATCCCACCGGGGGCGATCACCCCGCGCCAGTTCGTCAGGACGACGTCGTAGCCTTCCTCCGTGATGGTCGGGACGTCGGGGAGCTGCGACACCGGCTCCTCGCTCGACACCGCCAGCGCCTTCAGCGCGCCGCTCTCGATGTGCTGGGCGAACTCGCCCACACCCGAGATGCCCGCGGAGACCTTCCCGCCGATGAGCAGCGGAACCGCCTCACCGCCGCCGGAGTTCGGGGTGTAGTTCAGCTTCTCGGCGATCTCCGCACCGTCCAGCCCTGCCTCCTCGAGCATGAGCCCGGCGAGGATGTGGTCGGCGCCTCCCGCGGACCCGCCCGTGACGGTGACCGACTGACCGTTGTCGACGATGTCCTCCACGAGGTCTTCGAGGGTGTCGTACTTCGAGTCCGCCGGTACGACGACGACGAGCGGCTCGTCCGTCAGGCGGGCGATCGGGGTGGTGTCCTCGATCCGCACCGCCGAGGCGTTGGTCTCGACTGCTCCGACCATGACCAGACCCATCACCATGAGGGTGTTCGGGTCCTTCTCGTTGGCGAGCTGAGCGAGGCCGACCGTGCCACCGGCGCCGCCCACGTTGGTCACCGGGGCGGAGGCGACGAGGTCGTCCTGGGTGAGCACCTGCGACAGCGCTCGTCCGGTCTGGTCCCATCCCCCGCCGGGGTCGGCCGGGACGACGATCGAGACGTCGGTGATCGTGGCCGCTTCGGATTCCCCTCCGCCGTCGTCGGTCGCGGCGCTGCCTCCGGCGCACGAGGTGAGGGCGAGGGCTGCGACCGCGGCCATTGCGGCCCACGTTCCGATGCGGGCGGGGGGTGCGATGCGTGCGTTCTTCATGTGCGCTCCTCCTTGAGCGTTGTGATGCTGTCGCTCCACCCTGGAGCGTGGGACACCCGCGGTGCGGCTTCGGAAACCATTGGTCGGAGTTTCGGAACTATTGGTCGCGAGCATCGCTCTCCCTCGCTCGCACCGCACGCGGTGAGGGGCGACAATGAGCAGGTGGCCTCGAAGATGACGCTCCGCGTGCAGCTGCTCGTGCTGCAGGCGCTGATCGTGTTCCTGGTGACCCTTGCGACCGGCATCGTGGCCGGCGCGTTCCAGGAGCACGCCCTCCGTGACGCCTACAAGGACCGGATGCAGGCCGTGGCCCAGTCGATCGCAGCGCTTCCCACCGTGCATGCGGCCTTCGACGACGCCGAGCCCTCCGTCGCGATCCAGCCCATCGCCGAGGTCATCCGCGAGGCGTCCGACCTCGCCTATGTGGTCGTGGCCAACGACGACGGCATCCGGTACTCGCACCCGAATCCGGCGCGCATCGGCGAGAAGGTCTCCACCGACCCGTCGATCCCGCTCTCGGGCGAGGTCTACGTCGGCACGCAGACCGGCACGCTCGGCACCTCCTGGCGGGTCAAGGTGCCCATCCGCGACGACGAGGGCGCCGTGATCGGCACCGCATCCGTCGGCATCCTGGAGTCCGAGCTCAACGAGGAGTTCTCGGCGAACCTGGTGTGGCTGATCTCGGCGATGCTGGCCGCGGCCGTGCTCGGGGTGTTCGGATCCGCATGGGTGACCTCGATCATCCGACGGCGCATCTACCGCCTCGAGCCGCATCAGATCGCCGCCCTGGTGAAGAACCAGGAGACCACGCTGCACGGCCTCAGCGAAGGTGTGATCACAGTGGACGACGCCGGACGGATCACGCTCGTGAACGATGCCGCCGCCCGTTTCCTGGACAGGGACGCCGCCGACCTCGACGGCGAGCTCGCCGCCGAAGTTCTGGGCACGGAGCTTTCGACCGTGCTGCGGGAGGGCGAGTCCGCCGGTCGGCCGGTGATCGTGGGATCGCACGTACTCGTGGCTCGCAGCACCGGGAGCGAGGCCGACCGTGGAGGAATCGGGGCCACGCTCCTGCTACGCGATCACACCGAGCTGCACGATGTGGTGCGACGAGTCGAGGCGGCTGACGCGATCATCGCCTTCCGGCAGCGCCTCGGACTGCCCAAGGGGCTTAGCGCCGAGACGCTCGACCGTGTCTCTGCGGCGCTCGTCGCACGCCCCGACGCCTCGGCCACCGAGATCGGTGAGGACCTCGACATCTCCCGGGTCAGTGCCAGGCGCTACCTCGAGCACCTCGCCGCATCGGGAAGGGCGACGCGCGCGCTCGACTACGCGACCAAGGGTCGCCCGAGCACCCGATACCGCGCCAGCGACGCCGTCTGACCTGCACACAGCCCTGGGACGCAGTGCCATTCTGTGCGACACTGGATCGCATTCGACATCGACGTCAGCCTGCCCGGATCGAAGGAGATCGCATGGTTCGCAGTACCTATCCCGATGTGGAGATCCCCGAGGTCTCCATCCACGACTTCCTGTTCGGCGACCTCTCCGAAGCCGAGCTCGACACCGTAGCCCTCGTCGACGGGATGAGCGGGGCGACCACCACCTACCGGCAGCTCGTCGGGCAGATCGATCTGTTCGCTGGTGCCCTCGCGGCGCGCGGTGTCGGAGTGGGCACCACGGTCGGTGTGCTCTGCCCGAACGTCCCCGCGTTCGCCACCGTGTTCCACGGCATCCTTCGCGCGGGCGCCACGGCCACCACCATCAACTCGCTCTACACGGCAGACGAGATCGCGAACCAGCTCACCGATGCGGGCGCGACCTGGCTCGTGACCGTGTCGCCCTTGCTTCCCGGTGCGCAGGCCGCCGCCGAGAAGCTCGGATTCGATGCCGACCACGTCATCGTGCTTGACGGTGCCGAAGGCCACCCCTCCCTCCCGGAGCTTCTCGGTGAGGGGCGCCAGGCACCGGACGTGTCGTTCGACCCGTCGACGCATCTGGCCGTCCTCCCCTATTCCTCGGGAACGACCGGACGCCCCAAGGGCGTGATGCTCACCCACCGGAACCTGGTCGCCAACGTGTCCCAGTGCCAGCCGGTGCTCGGCGTCGATGCGAGCGATCGCGTGCTGGCCGTGCTGCCCTTCTTCCACATCTACGGCATGACGGTGCTGCTGAACTTCGCGCTGCGCCAGCGGGCCGGGCTCGTGACGATGCCGAGGTTCGACCTCCCCGAGTTCCTGCGCATCATCGCCGAGCACCGCACGAGCTGGGTCTTCGTCGCTCCCCCGATCGCCGTCGCCCTCGCGAAGCACCCGATCGTCGACCAGTACGACCTCTCGGCGGTGAAGGTCATCTTCTCCGGCGCCGCCCCTCTCGACGGCACGCTGGCATCCGCCGTCGCGAACCGCCTGGGCTGCATCGTCACCCAGGGCTACGGCATGACCGAGACCAGCCCCGCCGTGAATCTGATCTCCGAAGCGCGCACCGAAATCGACCGCTCGACCATCGGCCCGCTCGTACCGAACACCGAGGCACGACTCGTCGACCCCGACTCGGGTGAAGACGTGGCGGTGCCCGCAGAGGGTGCGAGCGAGCCCGGCGAGCTGTGGGTGCGCGGACCGCAGGTGATGGTCGGCTACCTCAACCGCCCGGACGCCACGGCCGAGATGCTCGACGCCGACGGCTGGCTGCACACCGGCGATGTCGCCACGGTCACCCACGACGGCATCTACCGGATCGTCGACCGGCTCAAGGAACTCATCAAGTACAAGGGCTATCAGGTCGCGCCGGCCGTGCTGGAGGCGGTGCTGCTCGAGCACCCCGCCATCGCGGACGCCGCGGTGATCGGCGCGTTCGATGACGATGGGCAGGAGGTGCCCAAGGCCTTCGTCGTGCGACAGCCGGATGCCGACCTCGACGCCGACGCGGTCATGGCGCACGTCACCTCGCACGTCGCGCCGCACGAGAAGGTGCGGCAGGTGGAGTTCATCGACGTGATCCCGAAGTCGAGCTCGGGGAAGATCCTGCGCAAAGACCTTCGCGCCCGCTGAGAACACCGCCGGATACACGAAGAAGCCCGCCATCCCTTACGGGGTGGCGGGCTTCTTCGTGAGTGAAGTGCTTACTCGGACTTCTTCTCGACAGCGTCCTCGGCGGCAGCCTCGGCTGCTTCGCCCTCGGCCTGCGACTCGGCGCCGGCGTCGACGGTCTCCTCGGCGGGAGCCTCCTCGACCGGAGCCTCCTCGACGACCTCGGCCGGCTTCTCAGCCTTCTCGGCCTTGGGAGCGGCAGCAGCCTTCTTGGCCGACTTCGCCTTCGGGGTGACGGGCTCGAGAACGAGCTCGATCACGGCCATCGGAGCGTTGTCGCCCTTGCGGTTGCCGACCTTCGTGATGCGGGTGTAGCCACCCTCACGGTCAGCGACGAGCGGCGCGATCTCGGAGAACAGGACGTGCACGACTTCCTTGTCACCGATGACCGACAGCACGCGACGACGCGCGTGCAGGTCGCCACGCTTGGCGAAGGTGATCAGACGCTCGGCGAGCGGGCGAAGGCGCTTGGCCTTGGTCTCGGTCGTCTTGATCGACTTGTGGGTGTAGAGCGCCGCCGCGAGGTTGGCAAGCATCAGGCGCTCGTGTGCGGGGCCGCCTCCGAGGCGGGGACCCTTAGTGGGCTTGGGCATAATCGTCTAGCTCCTGGTCAGAAAGGTCGGGTATCAGAAGGACTCGTCTTCGCTGCCGCCGTAGAAGTGGGCGCCGTCGAAACCGGGCACCGAATCCTTGAGCGACAGACCGAGCGAGATGAGCTTGTCGCGCACCTCGTCGACCGACTTCTGGCCGAAATTGCGGATGTTCATGAGCTGCGTCTCCGACAGGGCGACGAGCTCAGAAACGGTGTTGATGCCCTCACGCTTCAGGCAGTTGTACGAGCGGACCGAAAGGTCGAGGTCCTCGATCGGCATCGACAGCTCGCTGGAGTTCACTGCCTCCACCGGCGCCGGGCCGATCTCGATGCCCTCGGCCTCGACGTTCAGCTCGCGGGCGAGACCGAACAGCTCGGTGAGCGTCTTGGCAGCCGAAGCGACGGCGTCGCGGGGGCTGATCGCCGACTTGGTCTCGACGTCGAGGACGAGCTTGTCGAAGTCGGTGCGCTCCCCGGCACGGGTCGCGTCGACGCGGTAGCTGACCTTGAGGACCGGCGAGTAGATCGAGTCGATCGGAATCTGACCGGCCTCGGCGTACTCGTTGCGGTTCTGCGTCGCCGAGACGTAGCCACGGCCACGCTCGATCGTGAGCTCGAGCTCGAACTTCGCGGTCTCGTTGAGGGTCGCGATGACGAGCTCGGGGTTCTGGATCTCGACACCGGCCGGAGCCGAGATGTCAGCGGCGGTGACTTCGCCCGAACCGGTCTTGCGCAGGTACGCGGTGATGGGCTCATCGCGCTCCGACGAGACGACGAGCTGCTTGATGTTGAGGATGATCTCGGTGACATCCTCCTTCACGCCGGGGATGGTGCTGAACTCGTGCAGCACGCCGTCGATGCGAACGCTGGTGACAGCAGCACCGGGGATCGACGACAGCAGGCTGCGGCGCAGCGCGTTGCCGATCGTGTAACCGAAGCCAGGCTCCAGAGGCTCGATGATGAACCGGCTACGGTTCTCGACGATCTTTTCCTCGGTCAGTGTGGGACGCTGTGCAATAAGCACTCTGTGTTCCTTTCGATCACATGCCCGCTATATGACATGTGGTGGGGTGAGGTCTTGAGTTGTGGAAGTCGATGCCCGCACGCGGGCGTCGAGCCGCTCGGACCACGGAGGGACCGAGCGGCTCGACACGCGAATCAGACGCGGCGACGCTTCGGCGGACGGCAGCCGTTGTGCGCCTGCGGGGTGACGTCCTGGATCGAACCCACCTCGAGGCCGGCGGCCTGCAGCGAGCGGATCGCGGTCTCGCGGCCGGAGCCCGGACCCTTCACGAGGACGTCGACCTTCTTGACGCCGTGCTCCGCAGCCTGGCGGGCTGCCGACTCGGCAGCCATGCCGGCGGCGTACGGGGTCGACTTGCGGGAGCCCTTGAAGCCCACGCCACCCGACGATGCCCAGGCGATGACGGCGCCGGACGGGTCGGTGATCGAGACGATGGTGTTGTTGAACGTCGACTTGATGTGGGCCTGGCCCAGCGCGATGTTCTTCTTTTCCTTGCGGCGCGGCTTGCGCGCGGCGGCCTTGGGTGCAGCCATGAAAGTGTTCTCCTAGTCCCTGAGGCCGCGCTTAGCGGGCCTTCTTCTTGCCTGCGACGGTGCGCTTCGGGCCCTTGCGGGTACGGGCGTTGGTCTTGGTGCGCTGACCACGGACCGGGAGACCACGACGGTGGCGGATGCCCTCGTAGGAGCCGATCTCGACCTTGCGGCGGATGTCTGCTGCAACCTCGCGGCGCAGGTCACCCTCCACCTTGTAGTTGCCTTCGATGTGGTCGCGGAGGGCGATCAGCTGGTCGTCGCTGAGGTCCTTCACGCGGATGCTCTCGTCGATCTCCGTCGCCTTGAGGATCTCGACCGAGCGGGTACGGCCGACGCCGTAGATGTAGGTAAGGGCGATCACCACGCGCTTGTCGCGCGGGATGTCAACGCCGGCAAGACGTGCCATGCGGTTCTCCTGGGTGTTGTGGAGGTATGGAACAGGATCGGTGCCCGGGCCTCCGCCCGAGGTGTCCCCCGCTTGCGCGGGTTCTGATCCTGCCGTTGTGTGTTTTCAGTTGTGAGATGTGCGTGAGCGATGCCGCGCAGCTCGGGACCGTCGAACGGATCGGCGGGCCCGCCGGGGACTCAGCCCTGGCGCTGCTTGTGACGCGGGTTGCTCTTGCAGATCACCATGACGCGGCCGTGACGGCGGATCACCTTGCAGTGATCGCAGATGGGCTTGACGCTGGGGTTGACCTTCATGATGTTTCCTGTTCGCTGTCTTCGTACCGCCCCGGACAGGGGCAGGCCGTTACTTCTCGACCGATCAGCGGTAGCGGTAGACGATACGGCCGCGGGTCAGGTCGTAGGGGCTGAGCTCCACGACCACACGGTCCTCGGGGATGATACGGATGTAGTTCTGCCGCATCTTGCCGGAGATCGTTGCAAGGACCTTGTGCCCGTTGCTGAGCTCAACGCGGAACATCGCGTTGGGCAGAGCCTCGGAGATCACGCCCTCGATCTCGATGACACCGTCTTTCTTAGCCATAGCCTCGCTGACGCTTCTGCAGATCGGTCGATCTGCGGTGGGTGGTTGGTTTGTGGTGCTGCACCGCCGGACACGCCGAAACAAGGCACAAAGCACCAAAGATCTATGTTAGACGCTCCGGAGCCATCCGGCAACTTGACCGCCAGAGGCGGGAAGCCGCCGGCTCAGCTGATCAGGTCGGTGAACTTCTTCAGGTCGGCCTGGTCCTGCAGGTTGAGGCGCGTGCCGTTGATGTCCACCGTCGGCGTACCGGCGATCTCGTGGGACTTCGCCTGCGCGGCACCGAACTTGCGGTACGTCTCGTCGGTGATGCAGGAGACCGCGCCATCCGCACCCACCTGGGTCGCGAAGCCGGCGAGCTGGTCGTTGGTCAGACCGGAGGAGTTCTCCGCGGGCTGGTTCTCGAACAGCGTCTTGGCGAAGTCGAGGTACAGCTCGGGGTTCGACTCGGCGACGCAGAACGCGGCACCGGCCGAGCGCGAGGAGAATTCCGTTCCCTGCGAGAAGCGGTCGAGGATCGCGATCGGGTGGTACTCGAGGGTGATGCGACCATCGGCGGCTGCGGCCTCGAGCTGGGGGCCGAACTGGTCCTCGAAGGTCTTGCACACCGGGCACTGGAAGTCGACGAACACGGCGATGGTGTCTTCCCCGTCGCCGAACGAGATCGCGCCGGTCTCCGGGTCGAAGGTGTCGTTCGCGGTGGGCGCCACGCCAGGCGACGTGGCCTGGTTGTTGAGGAACACCACGAGTCCACCGATCGCCACCAGCACCACGACGACGGCGATCGAGACGCCGATCGCGAACCAGTTGGTGTTGCTCTTCGCCGCTGCCATTACTTTCCGATCTCTCGAGGCTCGACCCCGAACGGGGCGAGTCCGGCTCTTCCACCATCGGGCGCAGTCAGCACCCAGATACCCCCATCATGCAGGGCGACGCTATGTTCCCAATGGGAGCCGTCCGTGCCGTCCACCGTCGTGACGGTCCAGTCGTCCTCTTCGATGAAGGTCGCATCCCCGCCGGCGGTGACCATCGGCTCGATGGCGAGCACGAGTCCGGGCTTGACGTCTTCGCCGCGGTCGGGGGTGCGGTAGTTGAAGACGCTGGGGGCCTCATGCATCTTGCGACCGATGCCGTGACCGACGTACTCGCGCAGGATCCCGTAGGGCTCGCCGGAGACCGCGGACGGCCCCTGAGCCTCGATGTAGTCCTGGATGGCCGCACCGATCTCGTCGATCGACGATACGGACGCCATGGCCGCGATTCCCGCCCACAGAGAGCCTTCGGTGACGCGGGAGAGCTCTTCACGGCGTGCGACCAGCTCAGGCCGCTCCGGGTCGGGCACGACCACGGTGATCGCGCTGTCGCCGTTCCAGCCGCGGAACTGCGCACCGCAGTCGACCGACACGATGTCGCCGGGCTGCAGCACCCGCTCCCCCGGGATGCCGTGGACGACCTGCTCGTTCACCGAGATGCAGGTGGTGTGGTGGTAGCCGCGCACCAGCTGGAAGTTCGACTCAGCGCCACGGGCGAGGATCGTGCGATTCGCCACCGTGTCGAGCTCGAGCGTGGTGACGCCGGCCTTGATCAGCGGGCGGACGGCATCCAGTGCCGCGGCCGTGATGAGCCCGGGCTCGACCATGGCTCGCAGCTGAGCCGGGGTCTTGTAGATCGACCGGCGGAACATCTCAGGAGGCGGAGGCCGCGAGACGCAGGCCGCGCGCCGTCAGCGCCTCGCCGATGCGCTCGGTGATCTCGTCGAGCGAACCCACACCGTCGATGCGGTCGACGATGCCCTTGGCGCCGTAGACCTCGAGGATCGGGGCGGTCTCGCGCTCGTAGATGTCGAGACGGTGACCGATGGCCTCCGGGGTGTCGTCGGAGCGGCCCTGCTCGGTCGCACGGAGCGTCAGACGCTGCAGGCTCTCCTCACGCGGCACGTCGAGGAGGATGACGGCGTCGAGCGCCTGCCCCCGCTCGGCGAGGAACGACTCGAGGTGGGCGACCTGCGCGGTGTTGCGCGGGTAGCCGTCGAGGAGGAACCCGTGAGCGGCGTCTTCCTGCGACAGGCGGTCGCGCACGATCTCGCTGGTCAGCTCATCCGGGACGAGGTCACCCTTGTCGAGGATCGCCGTGACCTGCTGGCCGAGGGGCGTCCCCTCCTTGATGTTCGCGCGGAAGATGTCGCCGGTCGAGACGACCGGGATGCCGTAGGACTCGGCGATGCGCACGCCCTGCGTGCCCTTGCCGGAGCCCTGCGGGCCGACGATGAGAAGACGTGCGGATGCTGTCATCGGAGGAGCCCTTCGTAGTGTCGCTGCTGCAGCTGCGCGTCGATCTGCTTGACCGTCTCGAGACCCACACCGACGATGATGAGGATCGACGCACCACCGAACGGGAAGTTCTGGTTGGCGCCGACGGTGGCCAGAGCGATGAGCGGGATGAGCGCGATCAGACCGAGGTACAGCGAGCCCGGAAGCGTGATGCGGGTGAGCACGTAGTCGAGGTACTCGGCCGTCGGGCGGCCCGCACGGATGCCGGGGATGAACCCGCCGTACTTCTTCATGTTGTCCGCGACCTCGACCGGGTTGAACGTGATCGCCACGTAGAAGTACGTGAACCCGATGATCAGCAGGAAGTACGCGGCCATGTAGACCGGGCTGTTGCCCGTGGTGAAGTTCGTCGTGATCCAGGTCACCCAGGCAGCCGGAGTCGATCCGTCCTGCGGGGTGTTGAACTGCGCGATGAGTGCCGGGATGTACAGCAACGACGAGGCGAAGATCACGGGGATCACACCCGCCATGTTCACCTTGATCGGGATGTAGGTGTTCGTGCCCCCGTAGGTGCGCCGACCGACCATGCGCTTGGCGTACTGCACCGGGATGCGTCGCTGGGACTGCTCGACGAACACGACGAGCCCCATCACGATGATTCCGACCAGCAGAACGAGCAGGAAGACCTCGAAGCCCTTGCTCTCCCAGATCGTCCACATCGCGCCGGGGAACGTCGCGGCGATCGAGGTGAAGATGAGCAGCGACATGCCGTTGCCGATGCCGCGCTCGGTGACGAGCTCGGCGAACCACATGATCAGACCGGTACCGGCCGTCATCGCCATGATGATGAGCAGCTGTGCCCACCACACGTCGTTCGTCAGGAGCTGCTGGCAGGCCGCGAGATCGGTCGTGCCGAAGAGCTGACCGCTGCGCGCGACCGTGACGAGAGTCGTCGACTGGAGCAGCGCGAGGGCGATGGTGAGGTAACGCGTGTACTGGGTCAGACGGGCCTGGCCGGCCTGTCCTTCCTTGTGCAGCGCCTCGAAGTGCGGGATGACCACGCGCAGGAGCTGCGTGATGATCGTCGCGGTGATGTACGGCATGACGCCGAGCGCGAAGATCGACAGCTGCAGCAGCGCGCCGCCGGAGAAGAGGTTGACCAGTCCGAGCAGGCCATCGGTGCCCGCGTTGGCGGCGAGACACTCTTCGACGTTCGGGAAGTTCACGAACGGCGCCGGCACGTTGGAACCGAGCCGGTAGATCGCAACGATGGCGAGAGTGAAACCGATCTTCCGACGCAGGTCGGGGGTGCGGAAGATCCGCGCGATGGCGCTAAACAAGGACGTTCCTCCTGAAAAGGTTGCCGATTCCCGAAGGACGGCTGAAAGACCAGGGTAACGCAAACCGGGCTTCCCGGAATTCGCCACCGATACCAGGCCCGCCGGATGCGGCCCCAGAGCGAGGTCTCGGAGTGTGAAACCACAAGAGGGGCCGGAGATTCTCCGGCCCCTCTTGCTGTGCGGTTACTTGACGGATCCGCCAGCCGCGACGATCTTCTGCTCGGCAGAACCCGAGACCTTGTCGACCGAAACGGTGAGCTTCACGGCGATGTCGCCGTTTCCGAGAACCTTGACCTTCTCGTTCTTGCGAACGGCACCCTTGGCGACCAGGTCGCCGATGGTGACATCGCCACCCTTCGGGTACAGCTCCGCGAGCTTCTCCAGGTTCACGACCTGGTACTCCACGCGGAACGGGTTCTTGAACCCGCGCAGCTTCGGGGTGCGCATGTGCAGAGGCATCTGCCCACCCTCGAAGCCGACGCGAACGGTGTTGCGCGCCTTGGTGCCCTTGGTTCCACGACCAGCGGTCTTACCCTTGGAGCCCTCACCACGGCCGACGCGAGTCTTGGCGGTGTTGGATCCGGGGACGGGACGCAGGTGGTGCACCTTCAGCACGCCGGGGCGGGATGCCGGAGCATCCTTCGCAGGCGTTGCCTTCTTGGCAGCCGGCTTCTTGGCAGCGCCATCAGCCTTGGCGGCAGCGGCAGCGGTCTTGGCCGGAGCCTTCTTCGCAGCCGGCTTCTTCTCAGCGGCAGCCTTGGGAGCTGCAGCCTTCTTCGTGGCCTTCTCAGCCTCGACGGCCTCGTTCTTCTCAGCCATTAGTCGATCTCCTCAACCTTGACGAGGTGTGCGACGGTCTTGACGTAACCGCGCGTCTGCGCGTCGTCGGGGCGAACGGTGGTGTCACCGATCCGCTTCAGACCGAGGCTGCGCAGCGTGTCACGCTGGTTCTGCTTCTCGCTCACCTTGGACTTGATCTGCGTGACCTTCAGTCGCGCGGCCATCAGGCACCTACCTTCTGTGCGGCGATGGCCTCGGCCTCGGCGCGCACGAGACGCGCAGGGGCGACCTGGTCGAACTCGAGGCCACGACGTGCGGCGACCGCACGAGGCTCCTCGAGCTGCTTCAGGGCGGTGACCGTCGCGTGCACGATGTTGATCGTGTTCGACGAGCCGAGCGACTTCGACAGCACGTCGTGGATTCCGGCGCACTCGAGCACGGCGCGGACGGGACCACCGGCGATAACACCGGTACCGGCAGCGGCCGGACGGAGCAGGACCACACCAGCGGCGGCCTCACCCTGCACGGGGTGCGGGATGGTGCTGCCGACGCGCGGCACGCGGAAGAAGTTGCGCTTGGCCTCTTCGACACCCTTCGAGATCGCCAGAGGGACCTCGCGAGCCTTGCCGTAACCGACACCGACCAGACCGTTGCCGTCACCGACGACCACGAGGGCGGTGAAGCTGAAGCGACGACCACCCTTCACGACCTTCGAGACGCGGTTGATGGTGACGACGCGCTCCAGGAACTGGTTGTCGCCACGGTCACGCGAGTTGCGGTCACGACCGCCACCCTGGTTGCGGTCACGACCGCCGCGGCGGCCATCACGCGAATCGCGAGCCGGCTCAGCCTGCGTGGTGCCGGCAGCCGTCTCGGAAGTGGCAGCAGCCGCTTCGGTCACTTCGTTCTCCTTGTTGTCACTCACAGTGCCAGACCCCCCTCGCGGGCGCCGTCGGCGATGGCGGCGACACGACCGGCGTAGCGGTTGCCGCCACGGTCGAACACTGCCTCGGAAACGCCGGCAGCCTTCGCACGCTCGGCGAGGAGCTCGCCGACCTTGCGGGCCTTGGCGGTCTTGTCACCCTCGAGCGAACGCAGGTCGGTCTCGAGCGTCGATGCCGACGCCACGGTGTGACCCTTGCTGTCGTCGACCAGCTGCACGAAGACGTGGCGGGCCGAGCGGTTGACGACGAGACGCGGACGCGCCTCGGTGCCGACGACCTTCTTGCGAAGGCGGGCGTGACGACGCGCGCGGGCGTCAGACTTTGACTTGAGAGCCATGGTTACTTACCACTCTTTCCGGCCTTGCGACGCACGTTCTCGCCGGCGTAGCGCACACCCTTGCCCTTGTACGGCTCGGGCTTGCGGATCTTGCGGATGTTCGCAGCTGCCTCACCGACAGCCTGCTTGTCGATCCCGCTGACGGTGAGCTTGGTGGTGCCCTCGACCGTGAGCGTGATGCCGGCGGGCGGGTCGATCAGGACCGGGTGCGAGAAGCCGAGAGCGAACTCGACCGAGTTGCCCTTCTGCTGCACGCGGTAACCGGTGCCGACGACCTCGAGACCCTTGGTGTAGCCCTGGGTCACGCCGATGATGTTGTTGTTGATGAGCGTGCGGGTCAGGCCGTGAAGCGACCGCGACTCGCGCTCGTCGTCGGGACGGGAGACCAGAACCTGGTTCTCCTCGACCGCGACCTCGATGGGGCTGGCCACCGTGAGGGTGAGTTCACCCTTGGGGCCCTTCACCGCGACCTCACGGCCGTCGACCGAAACGGTCACGCCCGCAGGAACGTCGATGGGAAGTCGTCCGATACGCGACATTTCGAATTACCACACGTAGGCGAGAACTTCTCCGCCCACGCCCTTCTGCTCAGCCTGACGGTCGGTGAGAAGACCGGAGGAAGTGGACAGGATTGCCACGCCAAGGCCGCCGAGGACCGTGGGAAGCTCGGTGGACTTCGCGTAGACGCGGAGGCCGGGCTTCGAGACGCGCTTGATACCAGCGATCGAGCGCTCGCGGTTCGGGCCGTACTTCAGCGTCAGCGTGAGGTTCTTCCCGACGCGAGCGTCAGAGGTCTCCCAACCGGCGATGTAGCCCTCCTGCTGGAGGATCTGAGCGATGTGCGTCTTGAGCTTGCTCGACGGCAGGGTCACAGAATCGTGGTGCGCCGAGTTCGCGTTGCGCAGACGGGTCAGCAGATCTGCGACCGGGTCTGTCATTGTCATTGTTGATTTCCTTTGTTCATGAGGTTCCGGCTGCCGTTACACGACAGACGGCCTGCGATGACACGCAATTTTCAATTGTACGTGCACATCGACGGGCTCAGTGACACGAGACCACTGAGCCCGTCAAGGTTGTTACGCCTGTGCGTCTTCCGAGCGGAACGGGAAGCCGAGGTGGCGGAGCAGTGCCCGACCCTCGTCATCCGTCTTCGCGGTGGTGACGACGGTGATGTCGAAACCGCGAACCCGGTCGATCTTGTCCTGATCGATCTCGTGGAACACGCTCTGCTCCTGGAGACCGAAGGTGTAGTTGCCGTTGCCGTCGAACTGCTTGGCCGAGAGACCGCGGAAGTCGCGGATACGGGGCAGTGCGAGCGAGACGAGGCGATCCACGAACTCCCACGCGCGGTCACCACGGAGGGTGACGTGCGCGCCGATGGCCTGACCCTCACGCAGCTTGAACTGCGCGATGGACTTGCGAGCCTTCGTGACGATCGGCTTCTGGCCGGTGATCTTGGTGAGATCCTCGACCGCGCCATCGATCACCTTGCTGTCGCGAGCTGCCTCGCCGACACCGGTGTTCACGACGACCTTGACCAGTCCGGGGATCTGCATGACGTTCGCGTAACCGAACTCTTCCTGCATCGCCTTCTTGATCTCGGCGTTGTACTTCGCCTTCAGGCGGGGCTGGATCTTGCCAGCCACCGCGGCGTCGGTGCTTGCCATCAGAGGTCCTTACCGCTCTTCTTCGCGTAGCGCACGCGGACGGTGCGCTTCACGCCGTCCTTCGTCTGCTCCTCGACCCGGTGGCCGACCTTGGTCGGCTTCTTGGTCGAGGGGTCGACGAGTGCGACGTTCGAGATGTGGATGGAGGCTTCGACGGTCTCGATGCCTCCGGTCTTGGTGCCACGCTGCGTCTGTCCGACGCGGGTGTGCTTGGTGACGTAGTTCACGCCTTCGACGATGACGCGGTTCTTCTCGGCAAGGACGTCGAGGACCTTGCCCTGCTTGCCGCGGTCGCCGCCACGCTCCTGCGTGGCACCGGTGATGACCTGAACCAGGTCACCCTTCTTGATCTTCGCCATGATTAGATGACCTCCGGCGCCAGCGAGACGATCTTCATGAACTTCTTGTCACGAAGCTCACGACCGACCGGCCCGAAGATACGGGTGCCGCGGGGCTCCCCGTCGTTCTTCAGGATCACTGCGGCGTTCTCGTCGAACTTGATGTAGGAGCCGTCCGGACGACGGACCTCCTTCTTGGTGCGGACGATGACCGCCTTGACGACGTCGCCCTTCTTCACGTTGCCACCGGGGATCGCGTCCTTGACGGTCGCGACGATGGTGTCGCCGAGGCCCGCGTAACGACGCTTCGAGCCACCGAGAACGCGGATGGTGAGCAGCTCCTTGGCGCCGGTGTTGTCGGCGACCTTGAGTCGGGATTCCTGCTGAATCACTTGGCCTTCTCCAGAATCTCCACCAGGCGCCAGCGCTTCGTGGCGCTCAGCGGGCGGGTCTCGTTGATCAGGACCAGGTCGCCGATGCCGGCGGAGTTCGCCTCATCGTGCGCCTTGACCTTCGAGGTGCGGCGGATGACCTTGCCGTAAAGCGGGTGCTTCACGCGGTCCTCGACCTCGACCACGATGGTCTTGTCCATCTTGTCGCTGACGACGTAGCCGCGACGTGCCTTGCGGTAACCGCGGGCAGCGGCGTCGCGGACGTCGTGCTCGGACGACTCGTGTCCTGCGGCCTGCGTCTCCACAGTCGCTTCCTTCTTGGTGGCCATCACTCAGCCTCTTCCTTCACGGCGTCGTCGGCGGAGTCCGCCTTCTTCGCCTTCGACTTGGTCGCCTTCTTGGCCGGAGCCTCGACCGGAGCAGGCGTCGCACGGATGCCCAGCTCGCGTTCGCGGATCACGGTGTAGAGGCGCGCGATGTCGCGCTTGACGGCGCGGATGCGGCCGTGGCTCTCCAGCTGGCCGGTGGCCGACTGGAAACGGAGGTTGAACAGCTCCTCCTTGGCCTTGCGCAGCTCCTCAACGAGGCGCTGGTCTTCGAATGTATCGAGCTCTGCCGGGGCGAGCTCCTTGGTGCCGATCGCCATTACGCGTCGCCCTCCTCGCGCTTGATGATGCGTGCCTTGAGCGGCAGCTTGTGAATTGCACGGGTCAGAGCTTCGCGTGCGAGCTCCTCGTCGACACCCGCGACCTCGAAGAGGACACGGCCCGGCTTGACGTTGGCGACCCACCACTCGGGGGAACCCTTACCGGAACCCATGCGGGTTTCGGCAGGCTTCTTCGTGAGCGGACGGTCGGGGTAGATGTTGATCCACACCTTTCCACCACGCTTGATGTGACGGGTCATCGCGATACGAGCGGACTCGATCTGACGGTTCGTCACGTAAGCGGGCGTGAGGGCCTGGATACCGTACTCGCCGAAGGAGACCTTCGTGCCGCCGGTGGCCTGACCCGAGCGACCCGGGTGGTGCTGCTTGCGGAACTTGACCTTACGGGGGATGAGCATTATGCCGACGCTCCTTCTGCGACAGGTGCCTCGTTGCGCGGGGCACGGCGGCGGTCGCCACCACGGTCGTCACGACGAGCCTTGGGTGCGTTGGCCTGCTCGCGAGCGAGCTCCTTCGCGGTCAGGTCGCCCTTGTAGATCCAGACCTTCACGCCGATGCGGCCGAAGGTGGTCTTCGCCTCGTAGAAGCCGTAGTCGATGTTCGCACGAAGCGTGTGCAGCGGCACACGGCCTTCGCGGTAGAACTCCGAACGGCTCATCTCGGCGCCGCCGAGACGGCCGGAGACCTGGATGCGGATGCCCTTGGCGCCGGCGCGCTGAGCGCCCTGCAGACCCTTGCGCATCGCACGACGGAACGCCACACGAGCAGAGAGCTGCTCGGCGATGCCCTGTGCGACCAGCTGAGCGTCGGCCTCGGGGTTCTTGACCTCGAGGATGTTCAGCTGGATCTGCTTGCCCGAGAGCTTCTCGAGGTCGCCGCGAATGCGCTCGGCCTCGGCTCCACGACGACCGATCACGATGCCCGGACGGGCGGTGTGGATGTCGACGCGGACGCGGTCACGGGTGCGCTCGATCTCGATGTTCGAGACACCGGCGCGGTCGAGCTGCGTCTTGAGCAGGTTACGGATCTTGATGTCTTCGGCGACGTAGTCGGCGTAGCGCTGACCCGGCTTCGTCGAGTCAGAGAACCAACGCGAGACGTGGTCCGTCGTGATGCCGAGACGGAAGCCGTACGGGTTTACCTTCTGTCCCATTACTTGCTCGCCTTCTTGTTGCTGTCGCCCGCGGCGGCCGGAGCTGCCTCAGGCGTCGAGAGCACGACCGTGATGTGGCTCGTGCGCTTCTTGATCTGGAAAGCGCGACCCTGTGCACGGGGCTGGAAACGCTTGAGCGTGGTGCCCTCGTCGACGTACGCGTTGGCCACGTACAGGTCCTTCTCGTCGAGGAACTCGCCGTCGCGATCCGCCTTCACCTGCGCGTTGGCCATGGCCGACGCGACAAGCTTGTAGATCGGCTCGCTGGCGCTCTGCTGCGCGAACTTCAGGATCGCGAGAGCTTCCTGTGCCTGCTTGCCCTTGATGAGCGCGACGACACGACGAGCCTTCTGAGGGGTCACGCGGATGTGTCGCACGCGTGCGATCGATTCGACCATTAGCGGCGCCGCCCCTTCTTGTCGTCCTTCTCGTGGCCGCGGAAGGTGCGGGTGGGCGCGAACTCGCCCAGCTTGTGACCGACCATGGTCTCGGACACGAACACAGGGATGTGCTTGCGTCCGTCGTGGACCGCGATCGTGTGACCCAGCATGGCCGGGATGATCATGGACCGACGGGACCAGGTCTTGATGACGTTCTTGGTGCCGGCTTCGTTCTGCACGACCACCTTGCGAAGCAGGTGATCGTCGACGAAGGGGCCCTTCTTAAGACTGCGAGGCATCTTCTCTTACTCCTACTTACGCTTCTTGCCGGCGTTACGACGACGCACGATGTACTTGTCGCTTTCCTTGTTGGCGTGACGGGTACGACCCTCAGCCTGGCCCCACGGGGAAACGGGGTGACGACCACCGGAGGTCTTACCCTCACCACCACCGTGCGGGTGGTCGACCGGGTTCATCGCGACACCACGCACGGTCGGGCGGACGCCCTTCCAGCGCATGCGGCCGGCCTTACCCCAGTTGATGTTCGACTGCTCGGCGTTGCCGACCTCGCCGATGGTCGCGCGGCAGCGCGCATCGACGTTGCGGATCTCGCCCGAGGGCAGACGCAGCTGGGCGTAGGGGCCGTCCTTGGCGACGAGACGGACGGATGCACCGGCCGAACGTGCCATCTTCGCGCCGCCGCCGGGGCGGAGCTCGATCGCGTGGATGACCGTACCCGTGGGGATGTTCTTCAGCGGGAGGTTGTTGCCCGGCTTGATGTCAGCCCCGGCACCCGACTCGACGATGTCGCCCTGCTTCAGCTTCGCCGGAGCGAGGATGTAGCGCTTCTCACCGTCGAAGTAGTGCAGCAGCGCGATGCGCGCGGTGCGGTTGGGGTCGTACTCGATGTGAGCGACCTTGGCGTTGACGCCGTCCTTGTCGTTACGACGGAAGTCGATGACGCGGTACTGGCGCTTGTGGCCACCACCGATGTGACGGGTCGTGATGCGGCCCTGGTTGTTGCGACCACCGGTCTTCGAGAGCGGGCGCAGCAGCGACTTCTCCGGCGTCGATCGAGTGATCTCGGCGAAGTCAGCCACCGACGAGCCGCGACGGCCCGGGGTCGTGGGCTTGTACTTGCGAATAGCCATTATTGTCCTTATCCCCCGGATCAGCCGATTGCCGTGAAGATGTCGATGGTGCCCGACTTCAGGGTCACGATGGCGCGCTTGGTGTCCTTGCGCTTGCCGGTGCCGAAGCGGGTGCGGCGAGCCTTGCCGACGCGGTTGAGGGTGTTGACCCCTGCGACCTTGACGCCGAAGATCTTCTCGATGGCGAGCTTGATCTCGGTCTTCGAAGCGCGCGGGTCGACGAGGAAGGTGTACTTTCCTTCATCGATGAGCCCGTAGCTCTTCTCGGACACGACCGGCTTCAGGATGATGTCGCGCGGGTCCTTGTTCAGGGCCGTCTGGAGAACAGATGCCTGCTCGCTCATGCGGAGACCTCCTGGTTGGCGCCGGACTTGGAGGCGATGAAGCCCTCGAGCGCGGCCTGGGTGAAGACGATGTCGTCGGAGACGAGCACGTCGTATGCGTTGAGCTGGTCGAACGTCAGCACGTGCAGGTTCGACAGGTTGCGGATGCTCTTCAGCGTCACGTCATCGTTGCGCTCGATCACGACGAGCACGTTCTTCGACGAGACGACGTTGGTGAGGAAGTTCACCGCGGTCTTGGTCGAAGGCGTGCCGTCGATCCCGAAGGACTCGATGGCGTGGATGCGGTCACCGCGGAAGCGGTCGCTGAGCGCGCCCAGCAGGGCTGCAGCGATCATCTTCTTGGGGGTGCGCTGCGAGTAGTCGCGCGGCTTGGGGCCGTGGACGATGCCACCACCGGTCATGTGCGGCGCGCGGATGGAACCCTGACGGGCGTTACCCGTGCCCTTCTGCTTGAAGGGCTTGCGGCCGGCACCGGAGACCTCGCCACGACGCTTGGTCGAGTGCGTGCCCTGGCGAGCCGCCGCGAGCTGCGCGACGACGACCTGGTGGATGAGCGGGATGTTCGTCTTGGCGTCGAACAGCGCGGCGGGAAGCTCGATGGAGCCTGCCTTCTTGCCGTCTGCCTTGAGGACGTCGAGCGCGAGAGTGGAGTCAGCCATGATCAGGCACCCTTCACTGCGTTGCGGACATAGACGATGCGACCACGAGCACCGGGGACGGCGCCCTTGACGAGCATGAGTCCCTTCTCGATGTCGATGGCGTGCACCGTGAGGTTGAGGACGGTCACGCGCTCGCCACCCATACGGCCGGCCATGCGCATGCCCTTGAAGACGCGGCTCGGGGTCGACGATGCGCCGATGGAACCGGGCTTGCGGTGGTTGCGGTGCGAACCGTGCGAAGCCGAGACGCCCTTGAAGTTGTGACGCTTCATGACACCGGCGAAGCCCTTGCCCTTGCTCGTGCCGACGACGTCGACGAGCTGGCCTGCTTCGAAGGTGCCGTCGACCGTGAGCTCCTGGCCCAGGGTGTAGTCGCCGGCGTCCGCGGTGCGGATCTCGGTGACGTGACGACGCGGCGTGACGCCGGCTGCCTCGAAGTGGGCGGTGAGCGGCTTGTTCACCTTGCGGGGGTCGATCTGGCCGTACGCGATCTGCACGGCGTTGTAGCCGTCCTTCTCGGGCGTGCGGACCTGGGTGACCACGTTGGGTGCCAGCTCGATGACGGTGACGGGAACCAGCTTGCCGCTCTCGTTCCACACCTGGGTCATACCGAGCTTCGTGCCCAGCATGCCCTTGGAAACCTTGGAGTTGATGTCAGCCATGTCGAACCTCAGAGCTTGATCTCGATGTTGACATCGGCAGGCAGGTCGAGGCGCATCAGCGAGTCGACAGCCTTGGGCGTCGGGTCGACGATGTCGATCAGACGCTTGTGGGTGCGCATCTCGAAGTGCTCGCGGCTGTCCTTGTACTTGTGCGGCGACCGGATGACGCACACGACGTTCTTCTCGGTCGGAAGGGGCACGGGTCCGACGACGGTCGCGCCCGCACGGGTCACGGTGTCGACGATCTTGCGTGCGGACGTGTCGATGACCTCGTGGTCATACGACTTCAGGCGAATGCGGATCTTCTGTCCCGCCATTGTCTGCTCTCTCTCTTTAGGCGTCTTACCGTCCGGGACCGGGTGGCCCTGGGGCATTGGACGCACGTCGGCGCTGTTCGCGCCTCGGCACGAGAACGGCTCTCACGAGTCGATCTGCTGCACCACTGTTCTTCTGTCAGCCGGACGCTGCGAAGCGACCGGATGCCGACCTTCCGCCGCGCACGGCAGAACCCTTCATGAAGAGGGGTGTCGGGGTGTGTTCTGCTACCCGCGGCCTAGAACCCTGCACCATCCCGGAGGAGGCGCCGTCTATGCACAGCCCTGGCAGTGATCCATCGCACGCACAGCGGCGACGGAATATCGAACCTGTCTATTCTGCCACGGCTGATTTCACTTCCGCAAACCCGGGCGTGTCGCGCCCGGTCGGCCGACCTCGGAACGGGTCGGGAACCGCGTCAGTTCGCCGGGGAGAGCGGGGCGAGGCATCCCCATGCCTCGCCCCGCTTGGGGAGGGCGTTCAGTGCGAGGGGGCACACCGAACGCGAGTAGTCCGGCGTGAAGGGACGCCGAACTCCTCGACCGAGGGCGCGGCGGAAGACCCGCCGCGCAGGCAGGGAGACGCTCAGGCGCAGTGACTGCGCGCGTCGCACGATGATCCCCAAGATCGCTATCCCCAGTTTGTACGCGGAAGACCGCGTGCTTCGGGAGACCGAACCCCTTCGGCTTCCCCGACCGCAAGATCCCCAGGCAGTCGAGTCGATCCTACTGGATGCAACCGTGAATACGCCACATCCGACGGCATTCCGAGCCTGATGCCCGGTGCCCGCACGCGCAAGAGCGGCGATCCACCCGTGGTGGATCGCCGCTCAGGAGACGCGGAGTTCTACTCGTTGCCGACGGCCTTGTCGGCGCCGTCGCGGATCTCGTCGATCTTGTCGGCCGCACCGGGAGCGATCTTCTTCGCGAAGTCTGCGACGCCGTCGAGCACCTTGTCGCTGATGTCCTCGGCCTGCTCGCTCTTCACGGCCTCGGCGATCTTGTCCTTGTTCTGCTCGTACAGGTCCTTGCCCTTGTTCACGGCGTCTTCGATACCCATGTGTTTCCCCTTCTGAAGGTGTGCCGCCGACCGATCGGGCCGACCACACTCATTGTGCATGTCCGCAATCGTAAACGGAACCCTCGAGACGCCGTGTTAACGACAGAGGGGCCGGACCCGAAGGTCCGACCCCTCTGCGAGGAAGCAGATGCTTACTTGATGATCTTCGTGACCGTACCGGCGCCGACGGTGCGTCCACCCTCACGGATGGCGAAGCCGAGGCCCTCCTCCATGGCGATCGGCTGGATCAGCTCGACCGTCATGTCGGTGGTGTCGCCGGGCATGACCATCTCGGTGCCCTCAGGCAGCGAGATGACGCCGGTGACGTCGGTGGTGCGGAAGTAGAACTGCGGGCGGTAGTTCGTGTAGAACGGGTTGTGACGGCCACCCTCGTCCTTGGACAGGATGTACGCGGTGCCCTCGAAGTCGGTGTGCGGCGTGACCGAACCCGGCTTGACGATGACCTGACCGCGCTCGACGTCCTCACGCTTGGTGCCGCGGAGCAGCAGACCACAGTTCTCGCCGGCCCAGGCCTCGTCGAGCTGCTTGTGGAACATCTCGATACCCGTGACCGTGGTCTTGACGGTCGGACGGAGTCCGACGATCTCGACCTCGGAGTTGATGGCCAGCGTGCCACGCTCGGCGCGACCCGTGACGACGGTTCCACGACCGGTGATCGTGAAGACGTCCTCGACGGGCATCAGGAACGGCTTGTCACGGTCACGCTCCGGGTCCGGAACGCTGTCGTCGACAGCCTGCATCAGGTCCAGGATCGCCTGGGTCCACTTCTCGTCGCCCTCGAGGGCCTTGAGAGCGGAGACGCGGACGACAGGAGCGTCCTCGTCGAAGCCCTGGCCGGCGAGCAGCTCGCGGACCTCGAGCTCGACGAGCTCCAGGATCTCCTCGTCGTCGACCATGTCGGACTTGTTCAGCGCGACCAGCAGGTACGGCACGCCGACCTGCTTGGCGAGCAGCACGTGCTCGCGCGTCTGAGCCATCGGGCCGTCGGTGGCGGCGACCACGAGGATCGCGCCGTCCATCTGAGCCGCACCGGTGATCATGTTCTTGACGTAGTCGGCGTGGCCGGGAGCGTCAACGTGCGCGTAGTGGCGCTTCGGGGTCTCGTACTCGATGTGCGAGATGTTGATGGTGATACCACGCTGGCGCTCTTCCGGCGCCGAGTCGATGGAAGCGAAGTCGCGCTGCACGTTGGTGTCGGACGGGTACTTGTCAGCAAGCACCTTCGAGATCGCTGCGGAGAGCGTGGTCTTGCCGTGGTCGACGTGACCGATCGTTCCGATGTTGACGTGCGGCTTGGTCCGCTCGAACTTGGCCTTAGCCACTGGGTCCTCCTCAGGACGTCGTTGTAGAGGTGACCGGGCACTGGTTTGCGACCGGTTCTCTACGGGTTAGGTTCTCAGTTTAGTAGAGAGGGAATGTGAAGTTGTAGGTGACCTGGGAACCCCGCGGCGCTTCGCGGTGCTCGGCGCCGCGGGGAACCCAGAAGGGTGATTACTCGCCCTTGGTCTTCTGGACGATCTCGTCGGCCACAGCGCGGGGAACCTCAGCGTAGCTGTGGAACTCCATGGAGTAGACGGCACGACCCGAGGTCTTCGAGCGCAGGTCGCCGATGTAGCCGAACATCTCGGACAGCGGAACCTGTGCACGGACGACCTTGACGCCTGCGGCGTCTTCCATCGACTGGATCTGGCCACGACGCGAGTTCAGGTCACCGATGACGTCGCCCATGTACTCCTCAGGAGTACGGACCTCGACGGCCATCAGCGGCTCGAGCAGCACGGGGTTGGCACGGCGCGCGGCCTCCTTGAAGCCCATGGAGCCCGCGATCTTGAACGCCATCTCCGAGGAGTCGACGTCGTGAGCCGCACCATCGACGATGGTCGCCTTGACGCCGACCATCGGGTAGCCCGCGAGCACACCGACGTTCATCGCGTCCTGGAAACCGGCATCGATCGAACCGATGTACTCACGAGGGATGCGACCACCGGTGACGGCGTTCACGAACTCGTAGATCTTCTCGGAGTCGAGGTCGAGCGGCTCGATGGTGAACTGGATCTTTGCGAACTGTCCAGAACCACCGGTCTGCTTCTTGTGCGTGTAGTCGTGCTTCTCGACGGTCTTGCGGATCGTCTCGCGGTACGCCACCTGCGGCTTGCCGACGTTGGCCTCGACGTTGAACTCGCGCTTCATGCGGTCCACGAGGATGTCGAGGTGCAGCTCGCCCATGCCCTTGATGGTCGTCTGACCGGTCTCGGGGTTCAGCTCCGTGCGGAAGGTCGGGTCCTCTTCAGCGAGCTTCTGGATGGCGACACCCAGCTTCTCCTGGTCGGCCTTGGTCTTCGGCTCGATCGCAACCTCGATGACGGGCTCGGGGAACGTCATCGACTCGAGGACGACCGGAGCTGCCGGGTCGGTCAGGGTGTCACCGGTGGTGGTGTCCTTCAGACCGATGACCGCGTAGATGTTTCCCGCGGTGACCGAGGGGACCGGGATCTCCTTGTTGGCGTGCATCTGGAAGATCTTCCCGATGCGCTCCTTCTTGTTCTTGGTCGAGTTGATGACCGCAGAACCGGAGTCCAGGTGACCCGAGTAGACGCGCACGTAGGTGAGGCGACCGAAGAACGGGTGCACCGCGACCTTGAACGCGAGGGCGGCGAACGGGTCATTGGCGTCGGGGTGACGCTCGATGATCGTGTCGTAGTCCTTCGGGTCGTGCGCCTCGATCGAGCCCACGTCGAGCGGGTTCGGGAGGTAGTCGACGACCGCGTCGAGCATCGGCTGGACGCCGCGGTTCTTGAACGCGGAACCGCAGAGCACCGGGTAGATCTCCGAGGCGACGGTCAGCTTGCGGATCGCACCCTTGATCTCGGCGACCGTGAGCTCCTCGCCACCGAAGAACTTCTCGAGCAGAGCGTCATCGGTCTCGGCGACGGTCTCGAGGAGCTGCTGACGGTACTCCGCAGCCTTCTCCTTGAGGTCTTCCGGGATCTCCTGGATCTCGTAGGAGGCACCCATGGTGACGTCACCCTTGGAGTCTCCGGCCCAGACCAGTGCGCGCATCTCGACCAGGTCGACGACGCCGATGAAGTCGCTCTCCGCGCCGATCGGCAGCTGAATCACGAGGGGCTTGGCGCCCAGGCGGTTGATGATCGTGTCGACGGTGAAGTAGAAGTCGGCGCCGAGCTTGTCCATCTTGTTGACGAAGCAGATGCGCGGGACGTTGTACTTGTCGGCCTGACGCCAGACGGTCTCGGACTGGGGCTCGACGCCCTCCTTGCCGTCGAACACAGCGACAGCACCATCGAGGACGCGGAGCGAGCGCTCCACCTCGACCGTGAAGTCCACGTGGCCGGGGGTGTCGATGATGTTGATCTGGTTCTTGTTCCAGTAGCAGGTCACGGCGGCAGACGTGATCGTGATGCCGCGCTCCTTCTCCTGCTCCATCCAGTCGGTGGTCGAGGCGCCGTCGTGCGTCTCGCCGAGCTTGTGGTTGACGCCCGTGTAGAACAGGATGCGCTCGGTCGTCGTGGTCTTGCCGGCATCGATGTGCGCCATGATGCCGATGTTGCGGACCTTGCTCAGGTCCGTGAGCACGTCTTGTGCCACAGGAGTGTCCTTATCTTTTGGAGCAGTCGTACTGCGAAGAGGGGGTGCCCGCCCCTCGGCGAATGGCCGAGGGGCGGGCGAAGCTGTTTACCAGCGGTAGTGAGCGAACGCGCGGTTCGACTCGGCCATCTTGTGCGTGTCCTCGCGGCGCTTGACCGCGGCACCCAGGCCGTTGGAGGCGTCGAGGATCTCGTTCTGCAGACGCTCGGTCATCGTCTTCTCACGACGGCCCTTCGCGTAGCTCACGAGCCAGCGCAGAGCGAGCGTGTTGGCGCGGTGAGGCTTGACCTCGACCGGCACCTGGTAGGTCGAGCCACCGACGCGGCGGCTGCGGACCTCGAGCGTCGGGCGCACGTTGTCGAGCGCCTTCTTCAGCGTGGCGACGGCGTCCTGACCGTTCTTCGCCTCGACGCCGCGGAGGGCGCCGTAGACGATCGACTCGGCCAGCGACTTCTTGCCGTCGACGAGGATCTTGTTCACCAGCGAGGTGACGATCGGTGCGCCGTATACCGGGTCGTTGACGACGGGGCGCTTCGGGGCGGGTCCCTTACGAGGCATCTAACTCAACCCTTCTTCGCGCCGTAGCGGGAACGAGCCTGCTTACGGTTCTTGACTGCCTGGGTGTCCAGGGCGCCACGGACGATCTTGTAACGCACACCGGGGAGGTCCTTGACACGACCGCCACGCACGAGCACGAGCGAGTGCTCCTGCAGGTTGTGGCCCTCACCGGGGATGTACGCGGTGACCTCGGTGCCGTTGCGGAGCTTCACACGAGCGACCTTGCGCATCGCCGAGTTCGGCTTCTTCGGGGTGGTGGTGTAGACGCGGGTGCAGACCCCGGCCTGCTGCGGGTTCGACTTGAGCGCCGGTGCCTTGGTCTTGGTGACCTTGGGCGAGCGACCCTTGCGAACCAACTGCTGAATGGTTGGCACGTTCTCTCCTCATAGTGCTGCACGGTGACAGCGTGATGGGTTTCACATCATGACCCACCGGCACGTCGGAAATGACGAGCTTTTGGTGTGATGGGTATGCCGTGGGGGCGGACCGGCAGGTGCCGGCGCCCAGCGCACACGCAGAGGCGTGCACACACCTGATCAAGTGTAATGCCGCGTAACCTGACGGTCAAATGAATGCCCCTCCGACCGTGTGCGTCGGCCGCACACGTCAGGGCAGGTCGGGGTCGAACGGCGAGTCCAGCGACTCGGTGAGCTCGGCCAGCAGTGCCTCGATCTGCGGTTCCACATGCTGCGAGATCGCGGCCTGGATCGAGATGCGGTGCCGCAGCAGGATGCCGCAGATCTCGCGTCCGACCATGTTGGCGTACTCGTCGGCGAGGGCGACCTCCTGCCGGAGGGCGACCTTGGCTTCCTCCGTCAGCGGAGGAAGAGCGGGCAACTCGGCGGCGGAGTCGTCGGCCAGCCCGGCGATGGTGAACAGGAACGGAGCCCCTGGTACAGGGTCGGGGTCGAGGGGCAGACCGTCGAACTCGGGATCGAGATCCTCGGCCGGACGGTAGCTGCGAGCGCGGTTGCGCGCGGCCTGCTGATCGAGCTCGCGCTGCAGCATCGGCAGATTCCGTGCGGTGTACTCCGCAACGGCGTGATCGACGATGGTCTTGATCCGCGTGGACAACCCGTGCTGCACGCCGTGCGGCACGTTCGCCCCGATGCCGGCTGCCGAGAGGATGGGCGATCCGAGACATCGGCGACACGGCGCGACGCGACCACGGTGGGTGGCCGGCTCCCAGCGCGGCACCCAGCGCAACCATGCCTCGACGGCCTGGTCCACCTGCGTCTCCAACGAACGCTCCACCCCACCAGCGTACGGCGCGTCGCCCGTCGCCGTCGCGATTTCCCGCTCCCGGCGGGGCGGGAGGGGAACGATCACTCGCGGGTCACTCGTCGTCGTCGCGCTCCCACGGCCACCGCGGATGCTCGGCACGGGTGCGACGCAGCGCGATCCCGCCCCACGCGGCGATCAGCGCCGCCAGCACGAGCACCGCACTCGCTCCCTCGCGCACGAGATGACCTGCGACCGCGGTTGCGAGCACGAAGCTCCCCGCGGCGATGAGCACACCGACCCATACGGCTGCCAGATGGACGAGACCTGCGACCAGGGCGATCGCGATCGTCGCGACATACGACGGCTGTGGTCGACGCAGCGTCGACCACAGCATGAGCGCGAACGAGACCACGGCGGCCAGCATCCCGATCACCCCAGGCGTCTGCCCGAGGTCCGGTACCGCGATGATGTCCGTGTCGGTGGCGATGCTCAGCGCTCCGAGCCCGAAGACCGCCAGCGCGAAGAAGCTGATGGTGGCGAGCACGACCGCCAGGACAGCCGAAACCCCCGCGGACTCGGGTCCGCGGGGGTTCGGCATGGTGGAGTTCGTGATTACCTCGACAGCGTCGGGCCGGCTTCGAGGGTGCGCTCGTACTCGCGCTGCGCCTCGGCGTTCAGCTCGGTCTTGCGGGCACCGCTGCGGGCGACCCAGGCCCCGAACCAGATGGTCAGCTCACGGGCGAACACGAAGGCCGCGATCGCGAGCGGGGCGAGCAGCTGCTCTCCGACGAGGTCGAGCCCCTGACTCGCGCTGAGCTTCCAGAACGGCGCCTCGAACAGCTGGCCGAGGATGTGTCCTCCATAGG
Organism: Microbacterium sp. Root1433D1; assembly: GCF_001426835.1. Classification (NCBI taxonomy): domain Bacteria; kingdom Bacillati; phylum Actinomycetota; class Actinomycetes; order Micrococcales; family Microbacteriaceae; genus Microbacterium; species Microbacterium sp. Root1433D1. Next base: position 608,031 of record NZ_LMFN01000001.1, read on the forward strand.
CGATGACGCCGACGATGATGCCGAAGACGACCCAGAGTCCCCAGCGACCGCGGTTGATGATCGCACCGAGCAGCCAGAAGCCGAGGAAGAAGACCACGACGGGCGTCCAGAATCCCCAAGTCGTCAGCGGAGCGATCGCGGTCTGCCCGATGTTCTCCCCGGTCACATCACCGGTGATCGCGCCGAGCCCCAGCGCCGCACCGAGGTACAGCACCGCGAAGACGAGCGTCGCGAGGAGTCCGATGGCTCCCGCGGTGCCACGGTTTCCGCGGTCGCGCGGCGGCTCGGGAGCCTGCACGAAGATGGGCTGCGGCTGTGCCGCGGCTGCAGCGACCAGCGGTTCGGACGGCACGACGCGCGTGTCGGCCTCATCGCCGTACTGGGCGTAGGCGGCACCCGCCATGCCCGACTGCTCATGACCGAACGCGACGGGCTCGCCGATGACCGGCTCAGGGAAGAAGGAGGAGGACTCGGCGTCGGCGCGCGTCCTGACCTCGTCGGCGTAGTCGTTCGACGCGACGGACGCAGCGGGGGTCACTGCCGGGGGCGGCGACGCGAAAGTCCCGGGGTGATCGCGCTCGGCCTCTTCGAACGCAGCGAGGTCGGGATCGACCGGCGCAGCGGCGGGCTTCTCCTCCACGCCGTCGTTCGAACCGGGAACATCCGCACCTGCGGCAGCGGCGGCATCCAGACCCGCGTTCGCACTGCCGACGACGTCGTCAACGTCAGCCGGCTTCTCGGGCTGGGGAACGTCGGGGTCACTCATGGGGTGCGCCTCTCATCGGATACGTGCATTGTGAGGGTACCTCCGCGCAAACGGCCGCTCGCGGAGGCGTGCCGACGTGTCGTCATACGCGAGGACACCGCACTGTCTCTTGGGTTTCAGGGGAGCGCGTTGCGCAGTGCATCACCGGCGAACTGCGCGAGCACGGGAACAATCGGCAGCGACAGCCACACCAGGGCTCCGATGATGGCGACGCACACGATGCCGGCGAACCAGCTCATCCCGAGGTTGCGACCACCCACGCGTGCCATGCCTCCACGCTACGACCGAACGGTGCGAGAGCCCGGGCGCAACGCCGACAGCGGCGGTTGCCCCGCGGCAGTCAGCGCGCGACGCGACCGCGCAGGCGCCAGAGCAGCCAGAGACCCGAGAGCGGGATGAGGAGGATGCCGATTCCCGCGAGACCGCCCCAGATCATGTCGTACCACGCAGGAAGCAACGGATTGTTGGCGGGCGGCGGGGTTCCTGTTCCCGAGGAGCTGCCGCTCGATTCCCACGCGGAGATGGTGACCATCGTCGAGATGACGAGGATCGACAGACCGCCCGCGACGAACGGCACGACGATCGCCACGACCTTCTCCCCCGTCTTCCAGAGCGAGCTCAGACTCACGAGCACGGCACCGACGAACCACCCGACGATCGGCACGACGATCCCGCCGAAGCTCAGCGTCAGAGCCGCGGCGATCGCGAACCCGCGCGTGGACGTCGTCGACGGACCCGGTGCCGACGGTGCGGACGCGGTCGTCGGCACCGCGAGAGGCGAACCCGCCGGCAGCTCGGCCTGTGCCTCGCGGACGATCGCGCCGGGATCGCCGAGCTGAGCGATGCGCACGGCCGTGGCTTCGGCGTCGAGTCCCTGGAGCTCTTCGACGATGCCCCCGCGGATGTCCGTCGCGATGCCGTGCGGCAATCCGCGCATCGCCTCATCGAGTCGTGTGAGGAAGTCCTCTCGCAGGGCGACAGCGGTGGTTTCGGTCATGATCGTCCCTCTCCGACGATGCCCGTGACGACACGGGCGAACGGTGCCCACTGGGCGCGGAATCGCTCGAGCTGATCGACGCCGACCTCGGTGAGCCGGTAGTACCTGCGCACCGGGCCCGACTCGGACGGCTGATCGAACGTACTGACCCAGCCGTTGTCACGCAACCGCCCCAGCAGCGGATAGAGCGTGCCGATGCTGGCGATCAGGCCGGCGCCGGTGAGAGCCTCAGCCAGCTGCCATCCGTACATAGGCTCCCGCGCGAGCAGGCCGAGCACGCAGTACTCGACCACTCCCTTGCGCATCTGGGCGCCGACATCGGCTGTCATGCATGACAAGGTAGCATGCGAGACAAGAGAGCGGGAGAACCGCCCGCGCGACTGCGGGCGTCGCCGAGGCGACACCCGCAGGAAGCGCTCAGCCCTTGGTCGCTCCGGCGGTCAGCCCACCGACGATGTACTTCTGCAGGAAGAGGAAGAGGATCATCACCGGGATCGCCGCCATCACCGCACCGGCGGAGAAGGCCGACCAGTCCGCGTAGCGCGGGTTCGCCACGAGCTTGGTGAGTCCGACGACGAGGGTCTGCTGATCCACGTCGACGAGCATGACGCTCGCGATCACGTACTCGTTGACCGTGCCGATGAACGACAGGAGCCCGACTACCGCGAGGATCGGAGCGACCAGACGCAGGATGATCGTGAAGAAGATGCGCGCGTGACCGGCGCCGTCGATGCGCGCCGCCTCGTCGATCTCCTTCGGGATCGTGTTGAAGAAGCCGTACATCAGGTATGTGTTCACCCCGAGCGCTCCCCCGAGGTACACCAGGATCAGACCGGTGTGGGTGTTCAGACCGATCGCGGGGAACCAGTCCCCCAGTGTCGACATGAGCAGGAAGATGGCGACCACGGCGAGCAGCTGCGGGAACATCTGCACGACCACGATCGTCACGAGCCCCACACGGCGCCCGGCGAACCGCATGCGCGAGAAGGCATATGCCGCGCAGGCGCCGATGAAGACGGTGACCGCTCCGGTGACCACCGCGATCAGCAGCGTGTTGAGGAACCACGTGCCGTAGGGGTTCTGCGGGTCGCTCAGGATGCGCACGTAGCTGTCGATCCCGATCGCGGAGAAGAGCTGGTTCGATCCCGTCAGCGTCCCCTTCGGGTTCAGCGAGGCGGAGATCACGTACAGCAGGGGGAACAGGGCGAACGCACTCACAACGATCGCCACGAGGTGGCGCCATCCGGTGTCGGCGAACCAGGCGCCGAAGCTGCGACGGCGGGGGGCGAGGCTCTGCACGCTATCGGTGGAGCGAGTGGCGGCGGATCGCTCGGTGGTGGGGCTGGTGGTGCTCATGTCAGTTCAGCTCCTCGAGGGCCTTGGTCTTGCGGAAGCTGATGATCGAGATCGTGGCGACCACGATGAAGATCAGGATCGTGAAGGCAGAGGCCAGACCGTAGTCACGCGTCTGCCCCGTGAAGGCCACCTTGTAGACCATCGAGATGAGGATGTCGGTGTGCCCGACGGGGATGGACACGTCGCTGAAGCGCGGGCCCCCCTTGGTGAGCATGTAGATCAGGTTGAAGTTGTTGAAGTTGAACGCGAAGGACGAGATGAGCAGCGGTGCGACGGTGACCAGCAGCAGCGGCAGCTTGATCCGGCGGAAGACCTGCCACGGGTTCGCGCCGTCCATCACCGCGGCTTCGTTCACATCCTCGGGGATGCCCTGCAGGGCGCCCATGCAGACGAGGAACATGTACGGGAAGCCGAGCCACAGGTTCACCAGCAGCACCGACACCTTCGCGAGGGCGGGGTCGGTGAGCCACGGGATCTCGGCCCCGCCGAAGATCACCTGGTTGATGAAGCCGAAGCTCTCGTTCATCATTCCGGCCCAGACGAGCGCCGACAGGAACGCGGGGAACGCATACGGGAGGATCAGGATGATGCGGTAGCCGTTGCGGAACCGCATGCGGGTGTTGTTGAACACCAGGGCCAGGAGAAGGCCGAGGAAGAACGTCGTCGCGACCGAGATCAGAGCGAACGCGAACGTCCAGAGGGTGACCGAGATGAGCGGTCCGCGGATGGAGGAGTCGGTGACGGCGCGGATGAAGTTGTCGAAGCCGACGGTCGTCTGCCAACCGGGGAGCAACTGCTCGCCGCCCTCGGCGGTGAAGGCCCCGTCGCCCGTATCGGAGTAGACGGTCCCTGTCGTGGTGTCGGTGATGGTGTCTGCGGCCTCGTCGTACTCCAGCGTCGAAACGTACAGGTAGCCCTTCTGCCCGTCCGGGGCGCGCAGGCTGCCGTCGTTCGGGTCGTCGCTGAACGGCACCGACAGCTTCTCGAGCTCTTCGGAGAGCGTGAAGACGGTCGCGAGCGGAAGCGTGGTCCACCCGTCGACGGCGACGGCCGTGCCGTCTTCGAACCGGGCGTCGACCTCTTCCAGCGGCTGTTGCGCTGTACCGAGGAGCGCGTCGCCGGATTCCGGGTCGGTCACGAGCAGACCGTAGGTGCCGAACTGCTCGACGACCGTCACGGGATAGGTCGGCGAGTCCTCGACCCGCTCCTGCGCCGAGGCGAGGAGGGAGGAGATCGCCTGGTCCTTGGTGCCGTTGTGGCCTGTGCCGTAGTTCGTGAACCCGATGTACCCGGTGTAGAGCAGCGTGAACACCTGGAAGATGACCAGGAAGATGATCCCGGGAGTGAGGTACTTCGCGGCGATGCGCTTGCGGGAGAAGTAGATGTAGTTGACGAGGACGGCGACCGCCACGACGATGCCGAGGATCAACCACTCCCGCTGGGCGAAGAGCACGAAAGCGGCGTAGAGCGCGATCGCGTCGACGACGGCCAGCAGGAGGATCTTCAGCAGCATCCAGCCGATCGGTCCGGATGCGGCCTCCGCGATCTTCGCGGCCTGGCGCTGACGTCTGGTCGGAGGAGCTGTGCGCTCGTCGGTGTCTGTCATGTCATCCTCGTCATGATCCTGCCGGGGCGGGCGAAGGCCCACCCCGGCAGAGTCCGTGTTCTGGCTGTTACTTGATCGCGGCGGTCACGTCGTCGACGAGCTTCTGCCACGTCGTCGCCGGGTCTTCGCCGTTGATGACCGCGGCCTCGGCCACGCCCCAGAACTCCCAGACCGCGCCCATGGCCGGGATCGCGGGCATCGGGACGGCGTCGGCGCCGACGGCCTGGAAGCCGGCGATGATCGGGTCGGCGGCCGCGGTGTCGGCGGCTGCGGTCAGGGCGGGGAGGATGTTGCCGGCCTTGAACAGGTCGAGCTGCACATCTTCGGTGCCGATGTAGTTGACGAGGAAGTCGTTCGCGGCGACCTTGTTCTTCGACTCCGAGCTCACGAAGAAGCCCTTCACGCCGGCGAACGGCGAAGCGGTCTCACCGGTCGGGCTCGGGATCGGGTCGATCGCGACGTTGATGCCCGCGTCGGTTGCCGCGCCCACGTTCCACGGACCGGTGAGCCAGAAGGCCGCGGTGCCGTCGAGGAACTGCTGCTTGGCGATCTCGCCGTCGACGTCGGTGTTCAGAACACCCGCAGCGCCCTGTGCGCCCAGCCAGTCCGCGAACGCGAAGCCGCCCTCGCTGCCGAGCTGGAGGTCGGTGGAGTCGTAGCTGCCCGTGTCGTCAGTGCCGAACACCGGGGCGCCGAACGCCGTCTGGAACGGGTAGAGGTGGTACGGGTTGCCCTCGGTACCCTGCTCGACGACGAAGGTGCCCTTCGAGAGCATGTCGTCGAAGCTGGTCGCGGCGGCCGGAACCAGGTCGGCGTTGCGCAGCACCGCGATGTTCTCGACGGCGTACGGGAGCATGTAGACGGTGCCGTCGTACGTGGCGGCCTGGAGCGCGACCGGGAGGTAGTCCTCGGAGCTGTCGCCGAGCTCGATGGGTGCGACGACGCCGTTCGTGGAGAGCTCGCCCAGCCAGTCGTGCGCGCCCATGACGATGTCGGGGCCCTTGCCGGTCGGAACCTGCTGGATGAAGTCGTCCTTCATGTCGTCGACCGACTTGCCCGTGAGCTCGACCTTGACGCCGGTCTTCTCCTGGTAGGCGTCTGCAGCGCCCTGCAGTGCGTCGACGCGCTCGGCGTCGACCCACACGACCAGCTTCCCGCTGTCGTCGGAGCCGGAGGTGTCGTCGCTGCTGGTCCCCGTGGAGCAGCCGGCAAGCGTCAGAGTCGAAACGATGGCGATCGCGCCCGCGGCGACGATGCCCCTCTTGTTCACCTTCATTGGTGTGTGCCTCTCTCAGTGCTGATCACCTGCAAGGACTGCAAGCGCTTACAGTATGCATCGAAATCAGCGGCGTTTGCAACGAGAGAAGGCGTTGATATCAACCCGTGATAGAGAACGGAGCGCTGCTGGGATGTGAAAACGCTTCCATGAGACGGGGAAGCGAGACCCGTAGACTGCCGGAATGACTCACGGTTCGCACCGCATCGCCCGAATGACGACAGGTCTCGTGCTGGCGCTGTCGGCGGCCGCACTGAGCGGGTGCACCGCGTTCACCACGGACTACGCGGTGCTGGAGCGCGATGTCGAACCCGCGGACGCGTTGCCGGACGCGTTCATCGAGCAGGACTCCGGCGACGGCGCCGAGCTCTCGTCTGCGCGGTTCGTCGGCGAGCATTCCGGCAGCTCGCTGTGGGTGCTGCGCGGGGTCGACCAGGGAACGGTCTGCGTGCTCGCCTACCGGGACGAGACCGCGGGAACCATGGCGTGTGGCGGCGAACGCGGCCCCGTGGAGATGAGCGGCCCGGCCGGTCACTTCGTGCTGGTCCCCGACGACCACCCCACGCCGGACGGAGCCACCCGGATCTCCGACAACGTGTACGCCCTGAGCCCCTGAGTAGGATGAAACCATGGCTGACAGCTCATTTGACATCGTCTCGAAGGTCGACCACCAGGAGGCGGAGAACGCCCTGAACCAGGCCCGCAAGGAGATCGAGCAGCGCTACGACTTCAAGGGCACGGGTGCGTCGATCGCCTGGAGCGGCGAGAGCATCCTGATCATCGCGAACACCGAGGAGCGGGCCAAGGCCGTGCTCGACGTGTTCCAGTCCAAGCTCATCAAGCGCGGCATCTCGCTGAAGAGCCTCGAGTCGGGCGACCCGTTCGCCAGCGGCAAGGAGTTCCGCATCGTCTCGACGCTCAAGGACGGCATCTCCTCGGAGAACGCGAAGAAGATCAACAAGATCATCCGCGACGAGGGCCCCAAGGGCGTGAAGAGCCAGATCCAGGGCGACGAGCTGCGCGTGCAGTCCAAGAGCCGCGACGACCTGCAGTCGGTCATCGCGCTGCTCAAGGGCGCCGACCTCGACCTGGACCTGCAGTTCATCAACTACCGGTAAGCCACCGGGACACATCGAAAGAGGGGGTCGAGTGCAGCACACTCGACCCCCTCTCTCGTCATTGTTGGATTGCATACTGATATATGGGTTTAGGTACCCAAGACTGGAAGCGGTCGACTCGATGCGACCGATGACGCGAACGCCGCGTGACGCACTGCCGTCGTAGGGCTACGCGATTTCGGGATTGCGAGCTTGCCCTCGTGGGGACGAGGCCGCGGCAGTTCCATGCGCTCGCGTCTTCGGTGGCCGGCGGATGCCCAGCATCCGCCGGCCACGGAACCCACGAGTACGAAGAACACGGGCACGACGAGCCCACCTGAGCCACGATGCGCGCCCCCACGCGGACTGCCGACTCAGGTGGGGGATATTGGCATCCGACGCGACTTCATGATGTAGTTGCCCTCCCGGGCGAATCATGGGGCGCTCGGGATCAGAAGGGCAACTGGGGGCGGATCCATGGGGAATATCGGATCGACGAACGTCGGCGAGAGCAAGCAGCTCTTGGCCGAAGAGGTCTTCCACCACATCGGCAGGCAGATCATCGACGGCACGCTTGCCGCGGGTGAGCGCATCCGCGATGTCGATGTCGCGGAAGAACTGCACGTGTCACGGACACCGGTACGCGAGGCGCTGCAGCGGTTGGAACGGCTGGGCATGGTCACGATGTACCCGAGCCGGTACACGGAGGTCACGGCGGTGACGGCGGAGACCATCGCCCAATCGCTCGTGTTCGCCGGCTACCAGGCGGGAATCGCCGCGCGACTGGCGGTGCCGCAGATCACGGCCGCTCAACGCGAGCATGTGCTCGCGCTGGTCAACGCCATGCGCGCAGCTCTGGAAGACGGTGCCGGCACCTCGAACGCCCGATGGGCGGTGTTCTCCTACCTCGGCGAGCACAGCGGCAACGCGCAGCATCGCACGCTGATCGACGACGCGAGCATGGTCCTGTTCCGCAACCTCCGCGACTGGGTGGTCCCGCCGTCCGATCGCGCACGGATGGCGCAGATCTACGTCGACTTCGGCGACGCCGTGCGCAGCGGCGACGGCGACGGCGCCGAGCGCCTCGTCAGGGAGATGTACTACCTGTGAGAGCTCACTGCGCTGCGCGCCATCCGGTCACCCATCGGTCCAACCGCCGGTAGGCGTCTTCGCGCGCCTCGTGCCGGGAGAGGAAGACGTCGTGCAGCGCGCCGTCGATGCGCTCCACGGTGACGCTGGGACCGAGCCGGAGCGCTGCGCGGGCGATGTCGTCGACCACGAGCACCGAGTCGGCCGACGTGAGGTCGTCCGACCACCGGGTCGGCGGCACGAATCGTGCCGACAGCAGCACGCATACGGGCGCCGTGATCGACAGCCCCGACGCCACCGCCTTGTGGCCGGAGAGGATGGCGTGCAGCCAGCCCGCGTACACCGCCATGGTCTGCGCGGGCCGCCATACCGGGTTCACATCCATCGGATCGTCCGGGTCGGCGACCTCCTGCTGCGCGCGGGTGTAGAAGCCGAGGTCGACCTGCGGCGCGGCCTCCATCGGTCGCAGCCTCGCCTGCAACTCGACCATCGGCGCGATCGCCGCGCGGGCCGGCGCGAACTGGAACTCCAGCCACGGGCTGTTCAGGATCACCGCGTCGGCGGAGCCCGGATGGCGGGAGGCCCACAGACTCAGCGTCAGCCCCCCGGTGGAGTGCCCGAGCAGGAGGAGTCGACGGGCGGACTCGGCGCCCCCCTCCCCGCGGCCCATCGCCTCCAGCGCAGCTCCGATGTCCTCGTCGTAGATGGCGAGGTCGGCGACGTAGCCGGGAGTCTGGCCGTCGCGCAGGCTGCGACCGTACTTGCGCAGGTCGAGAGCGAAGAACCGGGCGCCACGCGAAGTCCAGAAGCGGGCCAGCCGCTTCTGGAAGAAGTAGTCGGACCAGCCGTGCACGTACAGCACATCGACCCCGTCGAGAAGCGGTCGGCGGCCGCTCGCCCGCGCCCACAGGCTCGGCCTCCTCGGCAGCGCGCGCACGAGGGTCGCAACGACAGGCCCCTGGTCATCCGTGCCGAGATCGAGCGTCAGCTGCTCGAACTCGTCACCGAGAACATCCGGGATCCACTCGGTCATGCGTTCCTCCCCCGTCGTCGCCAGGCTAGCCGAGCGCGCGACCGGGTGCGGGAGGCCCGACCGTGACGGCTCTACTCGCCGCGTGAGACCCGGACCATCTCGTCACGCGGGACGACCTTGACCCTGGCGCGCTCCGCCGGAGCACCGAGGGCGATCTCGTGCTCGTCGAGCCGGTGCCACCCGTCCAGGTCGGTCCAGCGCACGCCGCGCTCCTGAAGGAGCTCGACGATGGACTCCTCCGAGGGGTCCTCCGGGTGCCACCACGCGCTCTGGTCGTTGATGATGTGACGCACGGTCTCCATCGCGTCGGACTTGGTGTGCCCGATCAGCCCCACGGGGCCGCGCTTGATCCATCCGGTCGCGTAGATGCCGGGCACGCGTTCGTTCGAGTCCTTGGCGAGCACCTGACCCTCACGGTTCGGGATGACACCGTGCTTCTTGTCGAAGGGAACCCCGGGAAGCGGCGAGCCGAAGTAGCCGATGGCACGGTACAGCGCCTGGAGGGGCACCTCGCGCAGCTCTCCCGTGCCGACCGCGCCACCCTGGCCGTCGGGCCGGGTGCGCTCGTACACGAGGGCCGCGACGCGACCGTTGTCGTCCTTGCGGACCTCGACCGGCTTCGCCCAGAAGTGCAGGTGCAGGCGTCGCGACGCCGTGCCTCCGGCGTTGTTGACCGAATCGCGCTTGCGCCAGGACTGCAGGATGCGGTCGATGACCATCACCTGCTTGTTGCTGGCGACGGCGTCCTTCGCGGCGTCGTCGTAGTCGAAGTCCTCGTCGTAGACGACCATGTCGACATCGCGCAGTTCGCCGAGCTCGCGCAGCTCGAGCGGCGTGAACTTGACCTGCGCCGGTCCGCGACGCCCGAAGACGTGCACGTCGGTGACCTGGCTGGCCTTGAGGCCTTCGTAGACGTTGGCCGGCACCTCGGTGACGAGCAGGTCCTCCGCGTGCTTGGCCAGCATGCGGGCGACATCGAGGGCGACGTTGCCGTTGCCGAGCACGCCGACCGAGGCGGCATCCAGCGGCCATTCACGCGGAACATCGGGGTGGCCGTCGAACCAGCTGACGTAGTCCGCAGCGCCGTACGAGGCGACCGCATCGATGCCGGGGATGTCCAGCGACGTGTCGCGGATGGCCCCGGTCGCGAAGATCACCGCGTTGTAGTGCTTCTTGAGGTCGTCGAGAGTGATGTCCTCGCCGAAGCGGACGTTGCCGAACAGGCGGATGTCACCACGGTCGAGCACGTCGCGGAGGGCGTTGACGATGCCCTTGATGCGCGGGTGGTCGGGCGCGACGCCGTAGCGCACCAGCCCGTACGGTGCGGGGAGCTGCTCGAAGAGGTCGATCGAGACGTCGAACTTGCGCTCCGCCTTCAGCAGGATGTCCGCCGCATAGATGCCGGCGGGGCCCGCACCGACGATGGCCAGTCTGAGCTTGGTCATGGGAGGTCCTTTCGTATGCCGTCGCAGAGCCGGCGCGCAACCCTGACGGGCCGCACGCACAGAGTCAGCTGGAGCGTTCGGCGAGGGTCTCAGCGAATCGGGTCAGCGCCTCGCGCACAGTGCCGCGAGGGAGCAGCTGGAGAGCGTCGACGGCATCCCGGGTCCACGCGTGCGCGAGCTCGAGGGTCTTCTGCGTCACCGGGTGGTCGCGCAGCGCGTCCAGCGGCCCGTCGAGGATGGCGGGGTCGGCTCCGTCGGCGATGAGGGCCACACCCTCGTCGATGCGGGCTGCGAGGTCGATGGCGTCCGCGTCTCCCTCGGCCTTGAGCAGCAGGTAGGGCATGGTCGGAACGCCCGCACGCAGGTCGGTCCCCGGCACCTTGCCCGTCTCCTCCGGCTTCGCCGAGAGGTCGATCACGTCGTCGAGAAGCTGGAACGCGACGCCGATCTTCTCGCCGTACACGCGTACCGGCTCTTCGTACTCCGAGGGGGCGTTGGAGAAGATCACGCCGCCCTGCGTGGCCGCGGCGATCAGGGAACCCGTCTTGTCGGCGAGCACCTGGATGTAGAACTCGATGGGGTCGTCGCCCTCTTGCGGGCCCAGGGTCTCATGCATCTGACCGAGCACGAGTCGCTCGAAGGTGTCGGCCTGGAGCCGGATGGCGCGTTCGCCCAGCCGGGACATCAGCTGGCTGGCGCGGGAGAACAGGATGTCGCCCGTGAGGATCGCGATGTTGTTGCCCCACACGGCGTGGGCGGCGGGTACTCCGCGGCGGCGGTCGGCTCCGTCCATGACGTCGTCGTGGTACAGCGAGCCGAGGTGCGTGATCTCGAGCGCCTTGGCCACGTCGATGACCTCGGGGGTGTTCCCGTCGCCGAGCTGTGCGGCGAGGAGCGTGAGCACCGGACGGATGCGCTTGCCGCCGGCCTCGTACAGGTAGCGGCTGGCGGCGTCGGCCAGTGGATCGGCGACGCGGACGTCGTCTGCCAGTCCGGTCTCGACGAGCTCCAGCCCGTCTTCGATGGCGCGCGCGACACGTCGGGCGGCAGGACCGATGAAGACGCGATCGCTGAAGCCGAGACGGCTCGCCAGTCGCGAACCCGGGGCGATGGGGCTCGAAGTCACGTTCCCAGCCTACCTTCGTCGGATGTCACGGTTTCGCCCGGAAGGTTCACTCCGGCTTGCGCGCTCTGTGCAGGGCCACGATGCCGAAGGTGAGGTTGCGATAGGCGACCTCGGCCCAGCCCGCCTCGCGGATCCAGGCGGAGAGTCGCTTCTGGTCAGGCCATTGAATGATCGACTCGTTCAGATAGTCGTAGGCGTCGCCGTTGGTGCCGGCGACGCGAGCCACCCGCGGCAGCACCTGGGCGTTGTAGAAGCGGTACGCCCCGCGGAAGAGCTTGCCCGGCGGGGTCGAGAACTCGTTGATGACGAGCCTGCCCCCCGGCTTGGTCACGCGGTAGAGCTCGCTCAGGGCTTTCTTCGGGTCGTTGACGTTGCGCAGCGCGTACGACATGGTGACCGCGTCGAACGTCGCGTCGGGGAACGGCAGATCGGTGGCATCGGCCTGCACGAACGACAGGTTGCGCATCGCGCCGTGTCGACGCTCGCCCTCCGCGAGCATGCCCGGGGAGAAGTCGGCCGCGACCACCTCGGCCCCGCTGCGTGCGAGGGAGGCCGACGATGACGCCGTGCCCGCGCCGAGGTCGAGGATCCGCTCCCCCGGCTTCGGAGCGACCGCCCGGGTGGTCGCCGCGCGCCACAGGACGTCGTTGCCGAACGTCATCGCCGTGTTGGTGCGGTCATACCCTGCGGCGACCTGGTCGAACATGCCGCTGACGCGGGCGGGGTCCTTGCCGAGATCGGCGCGGTTCTTCTCGTTCGAGGTCACGAGTTCAGTCTAGGCGCGAGGCCCAGGGCTTCGAGGCGGTCGAGCCAGGGATCGGCGGTGGCGTCGTCGAACGGAGCCATCTGCGCGCGCACCCGCTCCTCGAGGTCGAGCGCGAGGCCCTCGAGGTGCGCCATGACGTCGGCCGGGTAGCCGTAGCGCGCACTGTGCTCGGCCCACTCGTCGCGATCGTCGACCCAGGTCCCTCGTGCACCCTCGACGCGCACCACATCGAGGTCCATGTCGATCCCGGTCGCCAGCAGCGGATCATCGGACCAATGGATGTCCCACCCCAGGTCGATGTAGATGCGCATCCCCCGGCGATGGCGGCGGTTGACGGTCAGCGCGTGGTCACCGCTCGGGGGAACCAGGGTGACGTTCGGACCCCCGGCATGGAACTCGGCGCCGGGGCGCACGCTGTGCCATCCGACGGGCTGCCCGATCCAGTCCCCCCACTCGTCGGCGCCGAGGTAGACGCACTCGTGCCGCCAGTGCGGTGATCCGTCCCACTTGCGCCATTGGAAGACCATCTCCGTGCCGGGTGCGGGGCGTGCATCGCTCATCCGCTCACCCTACGACCACGAGAATCCACGCTCCCTGAGCGGCATAGGCTGGACGCGTGCACACCACCCACCTGGTCGTGGAGACCACAGAGATCGAGCCGGTCGAAGACCTCCTGGCCTATGCGGACCCTTCCCGCCCGCTCGCGTGGCTGCGCCGCGGAGACGGGATCGTCGCCGTCGGCGAGACCCTGGCGGAGCTGCGGCCTCCCGCGGGCGGCGATCAGTCGCGCACCGAGAAGCTCGCGACCCTGTGGCGGGACATGGCAGCGCAGGCCGAGATCTCCGACCCGATAGGACTCCCCGGCACCGGGCTCGTGGCCTTCGGCGCGTTCACGTTCGACGAGGACTCGGCAGCGGACAGCGTGCTCATGCTTCCGACGCAGGTTCTGGGACGACACGGGGACCGGTTCTGGCGCACGACGATCCGCGTCGCCGATGCCCCGGGGAACGCTGATGAACTCGCGACGCAGCCCTACGGCCCGCACTGGGCCGGCACCGTCGGCCCCGGAGCGCAGAGCCCGCAGGGCTACCAGGACTCGGTGCGCCGCGCCCTGGCCCGCATCGCCGACGGAGAGCTCAGCAAGGTCGTGCTCGCCCGCGACCTGACAGGCAGCATCCCGGCGGGGTCCGACCTGCGCCGACTGGTGCGTGCCCTCTCCAGCGGCTACCCCGACACCTGGGCGTTCGCGGTGGACGGGCTGATCGGCGCGAGTCCGGAGACCCTCGTCACCGTGCACGAGGGAACCGTGACCGCGCGGGTGCTGGCCGGCACGATCGGCCGCGGCGCCGACGCGGATGCCGACACCGCCGCTTCCGCACACCTCGCCTCCAGCACCAAGGACCTCGACGAGCATCAGTACGCCGTGCAGAGCGTGCTCGCCTCGCTGCGGGCCCACACACGGGCGCTGGCCGCGAGCGAACAGCCTTTCCTGTTGAAGCTGCCGAATCTGTTCCACCTGGCGACCGACGTCGAGGGCGAACTGGGCGACGGCGAGTCGGCGCTCGACCTGGTGCGGGTGCTCCACCCCACCGCCGCCGTCGCCGGCACACCGACCCCCTCGGCCATCGCCGCGATCCGCGAGTTCGAGCCGTTCGACCGGGGTCGCTACGCGGGACCTGTGGGCTGGGTGGATGCCGCGGGCAACGGCGAGTGGGCGATCGCCCTGCGCTGCGCCCAGTTCACCGTGCGCCAGGACGAGATCGGGGTCACGGCCTACGCGGGCGCCGGGATCGTCGCCGGATCCGATCCGGAGAGCGAACTGCTCGAGACGCGCGTGAAGTTCCGCCCCCTGGTCGACGCCCTGGCCTGACCGCAGAGACCGACGCTCAGCTGGCGGCCAAGCGTTTCTTCTCGGACTCGACGTCGAAGTCGGCGCGCGGCCACTCGGGGTCGATGTCCTCCAGCGCCGCGAGCAGCAGCTCCTGCACGGCCAGTCGCGCGTACCACTTGGCGTTCGCCGGAATCACGTGCCACGGAGCCACCGCGGTCGAGGTGCGATCGAACACGGTCTGGTAGGCCTGCATGTACTGCGGCCACACCAACCGCTCGTCCACATCGCCCGGGTTGTACTTCCAGTGCTTGTCCGGACGGTCGAGGCGTTCCATCAGCCGCGTCTTCTGCTCTTCGGGCGAGATGTGCAGCATGACCTTGACGATGCGCGTACCGGATGCCGCGACGCGGGCCTCGAACTCGTTGATCGCGTCGTAGCGGCGCTCGATCTCCGCGGGCGGGGCGAGCTCGCGAACCCGTCCGATCAGCACGTCCTCGTAGTGGGAGCGGTCGAAGACGCCGATGAAACCGGGATCGGGCAGACGCTTCTCGATGCGCCAAAGGAAGTCGTGCTCGCGCTCCTCGGCCGTCGGCGCCTTGAACGCGGCGAGCGCGACACCCTGCGGGTCGACACCCCCGACCACGTGCCGCACGATCCCGCCCTTGCCGGCGGAGTCCATGGCCTGAAGCACCAGGAGCACCGCATCCTTGGCCACTCCGGCACGGCTCTCGGCGAACAGCCGCTCCTGCAGCACGTTCAGGTCTGCCAGGCGGGCGGCGAGGTCGGCGACCCCGCGAGCCTTGCCCTGGTCGTATCCGGGCTTGGCGTCCGGGTCGAGATCGGCGAGGCGGAATCCCTCGTCGACTCGCAGCGTCTGCGTCCAGGTGTGCGCGTCCATACGCACATCCTGCCAGTCAACGCTCCAGCGGCACCTCAATGATCTGACGTCCGCCGCGGGGCGAGGTCAGCGCCTGATCGAGTGCGGTGCGGGTGGTGACCCGCTGATACTCCCAGCCGTAGGCGAGGGCGAGGTGCTCGAAGCGGACGGTGTGCGGCGTGTAGAAGGCGCGGTCGAGGTCGCCGGGGCGGGCGGAAGACGCCACCTCGAGGGAGTCGAAGATCGTCCCCCCGCCGTCGTTGCCGACGATGACCTGCAGTCGGGGCTCTGTCTCGTCGGGCGGCAGCAACAGGGCGCCGACGTCGTGCAGGAACGCGAGGTCGCCCAGCAGCACCCTGGTGACCCCGGGCGCACCGGCGGCCTGACTGGCGATGGCGATGCCGGTCGCGGTGGCGATCGTGCCGTCGATGCCGGCGAGGCCGCGGTTGGCGTGGACGGGGACCTTCTTGCCGCCCAGCACCTGATCGGCGACCCGGACGAGCCGGGAGGAGCCGAACACCAGACGGTCGTGCGGCCAGGTGGCGCGCCACACCGCGTCGGCGAGCAGTTCACGGTCGAGCGGACGGCGGACCGCGTCGAGCTCGGCCTTCACCGCCTCCCTGCGCGCCGCGAAGTCGGTGGAGGCCAGCGCCTCGGGATCGGGGGCGTGCTCGCTCAGATCGACGATCTCCGCAGCGGACGCCCGCATCCACTCGCCGAGCCAGGTGCGGTCGACGGCGCCGGGGGCGACGATGACGGCGTCGACCCCGCGCGTGCGGTGGTTGAGGTTGAGTTCCTCGCCGCCGCGGTGCACCGCCACCACATCCACGTCGTGACGGGAGAGGAGCGACGCGACCTCGCGGCTGAGCGTCGGGTGCCCGAGCACGACGACCCGTTCGATGCGTCCGCCGAGGTCCTCCCGGGCCAGCAGGCGACGGTAGCCGTGCACGACCTGCCGCCCGAACCGCGCACCGCTCACGATCTCGGCGATCAGCGGCCAGCCCCCGGAGTGCGCGATCTCTTCGGCATCGGGACCGGCGTCGGCGCCCGCGATCACGACGGTGCGCGGCCCGCGGTCGAGCACGAAGGGTTCGTCGCGCAGCGCCTCGGGCGCCTCGCCCCTGAGGACGACGATGGAGGGCAGATCGCCCGAGAGGGGCTCTCTGGACGGAAGATTCAGATGCACTGGTCCGGCGATGCCACGGAGGCCGCTCTCGACCTCGCGAGCGCCCATCGCGGCGGCCACGGCCTGTTCGGCGAGCCCGGTCCACTCGCCGTCGCCCGGCACCGGAGCATCGAGCTCGTCGCGCACCCACGGGTGGAACAGAGCGTTCTGGATCGTCGCCTGGTTGGCGCCGACCCCGCGCAGCTCGGGCGGACGGTCGGCGGTGAGCAGCAGCATCGGCACCCCGGAGTGGAACGCCTCCATCACCGCGGGAAGGAGGTTGGCGACGGCCGTCCCCGAGGTGCACACCACCGCGGCCGGCACTCGGGTCTCGCGAGCGATGCCGAGTGCGGTGAAACCGGCGACACGCTCATCGATGCGCACATGCACGCGCACGTGTCCGTCGTCGGCGGCGCGCACCGCGGCGAGCGCGAGGGCCTGCGAACGCGAGCCCGGAGACACCACGATGTCGCGCACGCCCTGGGCGACGAGGTCGGCGATCAGGGACGCCGCAGCATCCATCGCCGGCGATGAGGTCACGGGCGCTGGTCCGTGGCGGGAGGCTCGTCGGTCTCCTCGTCCAGACGGGCGAGCTCCTCTTCGAGACGGCGGATGCGCGCATCCTGCTCGGTCTTGCTGATGCTGCGGAGGAACGCGGGGTCGTCATCCGGTGCGATCACCGGACGGACACCGGGATCGTTCGCGCGCCGGCGGCCGATCACGAACCAGAGGATGCCGCCGATCACGGGGAGGATCACCACGATCGCGAGCCAGACGGGCTTGGACACACCACGGTGCCGCGTCGCCGGCTGCACTGCGCAGTCGACGATGCTGAACACCCAGAACACGGCGGCGAGGAAGCCGCCGACGATCAGTAGTCTCGCCACCCTTCCAGTGTAGGCGTGTCGAGGGTGCCACGGCCCCGGAGACGGCAGAGGCTCCGTTGCTAGACTGCGCGGGAAATGCTGCCCCCCTCGCCGGATCTGATGCCGCGAGCGCGGGCCGAGCGGATGCTGGTCGCCCGGGTGATCATCGCCGTCGGCCTCGCGCTCCTGCTCGTCGTGGGCGCGTGGTCGACCTCTCGTGGCTCCGCCGATGTGCACGCGACGCTGTGCCTCGCCTCCGGTGTCTCGGAATCGCAGGGGGCCGCGCCCGTCGCAGACGGCCAGGAGGCGACGACGACGATCGATGTGCTCTCGTCGAGCGTGGGGATCTGCGTGCTCGCCGTCCTCGGCGGGGTCGCGCTGGTCCTGGTGTTCCGGCAGCTCATCGCCCACAGAACCCGACCGCTCGGCACCCGGGGCCTCGGCACGTCGTCGCCCCGCCGCGCCGGTCCGCTCGTCATCGTCCCGGCTCTCAGCCTCACCCAGCTGTCGATCTCCCGTACCTGACACCGACGCGCGCATCGAGCCGCCCACGGCGGCATCCTTCCCTCGTCGTACCCCTGTGTCTGGAGACCCCATGAAGAACTCTGTCAAAGCGACCCTGATCGCCATCGCCGTCGCCATCGTCCTGCTGATCGCCGGTGTCGTGTTCGCGATCAGCCAGCAACAACCCACCGCACCGGCCGAAGGCGGGGAGCCGAAGCCGACCGTCCGCACCGATTCCCATGTGCTCGACGACGGGGGCGAGGGCGCCGTCACCGTCGTCGAGTTCCTCGACTTCGAGTGCGAGGCGTGCGCGGCGTTCTACCCCGTCGTCGAAGATCTCCGAGAGAAGTACGACGGCGAGATCACCTACGTCGTGCGCTACTTCCCCCTGCCCGGTCACATCAACTCCACCCAGGCGGCCCTGGCCGCGGAGGCCGCCGGTCAGCAGGATCGCTTCGAGGACATGTACCACCGCCTGTTCGAGACCCAGGCGCAGTGGGGCGAGCAGTCCGAGGAGACGCCCGAGGTGTTCCGCGGGTTCGCCGAGGAGCTCGGCCTCGACATGGCCGCGTACGACGCGGCTATCGCGGATGCGGCCACCGCGGAGCGCGTGCAGTCCGACAAGGCCGATGGCGAGAAGCTCGGGGTGGACAGCACGCCGAGCTTCTTCGTGGATGGTGTGAAGGTCGAGCTGCAGGAGTGGGACGACGTCGAGGAGGCCATCGAGAAGGCCGTGAACGGCTGACCCGGCGGGCGGGGTCGCGCCGCTTCCGTGTCGAAGCCGCGCGGTCCCGCCGCACCGATATTCTGGCCGCATACCCAGGAGAGGGCCAGAATGACCATCGATATCTCGACCGCTTTGCAGACGACACACAACGCTCGTGAACTCGCCGGGTTCCCGACCTCCGGAGGCGGTCGGCTCGCATCGGGCCTCCTCTTCCGGTCGGATGCCCTCGCTTCGCTCACCGACGAGGGGCTGCAGGCGCTCGCCGACCTCCGCATCGGCACCGTGATCGATCTGCGCACCGATGGCGAGCGGGCCCGTGCCGCAGATCTTCTGCCCGATGACGGCAGCGTGACGCTGCTGGCTCTGCCCATGCAGGGCGGCGCGATGGACGAGATGGTCAAGAAGCTGCTCCCTGCGGCTGGCAGCGCCGGACTCTCGGTGACCCAGGTCGCCGAGGTGCTGAAGCGGGTGCCCACCCTGGAGGAGCTGTACATCTCGATCCTGGAGGCGAGTGCAGCGCAGTTCGCGACCATCGCCCGCACGGTGCTGGAGTCGTCCCGCACCACTCGGCCCGGCGTGCTGTTCCACTGCACCGCGGGCAAGGACCGCACCGGTCTCGCCGCCGCGATCCTGCTGCTCGTCGCCGAGGTGCCTCGAGAGGCGATCGTCGCGGATTACACGCTGACCGAGAAGAACCTCGCGCGCGGGTTCGCCGAAGCGCTCACGGGGCTGATCACCTCGCTCGGAGTTCCGCTCACCCCGGCGCTGACGACCCTGGCGACCAAGTCTCCGGCGTCGGCCATCGAGGCGGCGATGGACTGGATCATCGCGAACCACGGCGATGTCGCGGGGTATCTGCGAAGCGGCGGCATGGCCGCTGAGGAGATCGCCGATCTCCGCCGGGTTCTCCGCGGCGAGTAGGAGCGGCCTCCGCGGAGACGGGGCCTCCCTCGCTACGCTGAGCGCATGACTGAGGAGCACTCCCCCTCTCCGCGTCCGTGGATCGCCGTCGTCCGGCGGATCCCGGCGACCCTCACGATGGTGCTGCTCATCCTCGTGGTGGGGATCATCTGGGGTGGACTCTGGTCGCCCTTCGAAGACACGGCGCTGTTCAAGACCGTCGCCTACGGACTGCCGAACCTCGTCGACGGCAAGTGGTGGACGCCCGTCACCGGCACGTTCTTCGTGAATCAGCCCTGGGTGTATGTGTTCACGATCGCCGGCTTCTGGGGAATGGCCTACCTGGAGTACCGTCGCGGATCGCGCGTGGCGGTGGCCTACTACGCGATCGGTCAGCTGTTCGCGATCTTCGCCACCGCACTGCTGCTGTACCTGCTCTCGCAGTTCCCCTGGGCCTGGGCGACCGAGCAGGCGCAGGCGCTCGACGTGGGGGCGTCCGGCGGCACCATGGCGTGCATCGCCGCGGCGGTCGGCCTCTTCCGCCCGCCGTGGAGGGTGCGCGGCTGGCTCATCCTGCTCGGCTTCGTGTTCATCGCGATGCTCTTCTGGGGCAAGGTCGCCGACCTCGAGCACCTGCTCGCCGTGCTGCTGATCCTCGTCGTGGACCGCACGCTGCGGGTTCGGCACACCACCGTGCGCGAGCAGCGGCTGATCGCGGTCGTGGCGATGCTGGTGCTCGGCGCGGTCGAGATCATCACCACGCTCCTGCCGACGGACGGCCCGTTCGGCCCGACGGAACCCGTCTCCGGCGGATTCATCAGCCTCGCGATCGACCTGGTCGTGATCCTCGTGCTCGTGAACGGCCTGCGCCGGGGCCGACGCTTCGCGTGGGTGCTCGCCCTCCTGCTCGGGATCTTCAACGTCGTGATCGCCGCCCTCGTGCTCACCCTGATCACCGTGTTCAGCCAAGCTCAGCTCGACGTGCGCTGGGATGGAGAGACCGAGCTCGAGCTGGCCAACGGCTTCCTCTGGCTGATCATGCTCGTGTACCTGGTCTGGGTGCGCCGTGCCTTCCGGGCCAAGCGCCGTGCGAAGCTCGGCATCCAGCCCGCGCCCACCGTGGACGACGTGAAGCACGAGCTGCGCACGCACGGCGGCGGAACGCTCTCGTGGATGACGACGTGGGACGGCAACAACTACGCCAGGGTGAACGGCGGCATCGTGGCCTACCAGCGCCGCAACGGTGTGGCACTGGCGCTGGCGGATCCGATCGGCCCCTCGGAGGCGCGCGCCGAGGCCGTCACCGACTTCATCCACGCGGCCGAGCTGGCCGGTCTCGTCCCCTGCTTCTTCAGCGCGGACGAAGCCACCCGCGCCGCCGTGCCCCCGAGCTGGCGGAGCATCGTCGTCGCCGACGACACGATCGTCGACCTGCCGGGACTGGAGTTCACGGGCAAGCGCTGGAACTCGGTGCGCACATCGCTCAACAAGGCCGGCCGGGAGGACATGACCTTCCGGATGACGCAGCTCAAGGCGGAGCCCTGGGGTGTGCAGCAGCAGCTGCGTGCGATCTCGGAGGCCTGGGTCGGTGACAAGGATCTGCCGGAGATGCGCTTCACCCTCGGCACGCTCGATGAGGCCGAGGACCCGGAGGTGCGGCTCGCCCTGGCCCTCGCGCCCAACGGCGACGTCGACGGGTTCCTCTCCTGGCTGCCCGTGTACGGCGACGAGGGTGCCGTGCGCGGCTGGACCCTCGACCTCATGCGTCGCAGGGAGGGCGGCTTCGGACCCGTGATGGAGTACCTGATCGGATCCTCGGCACGGCAGTTCGCCGATGAGGGCGCGCAGATCATGTCGCTCTCGGGAGCCCCACTCGCCCATGACTATCCGCCGGACGCCGGGATGATCGCCGCCCTGAGCGACCGGCTGGCCGATGCCCTGGAACCGGTGTACGGCTTCGGGTCGCTGCATCGGTTCAAGCAGAAGTTCCACCCCCGCTACGAGACCATGTATCTCCTCTTCCGCGACGAGAGCGACCTCACCCGCATCGGTGGAGCACTCACGAGGGCGTTCCTGCCGGATGCGACGCTGCGACAGTTCGCGGGTGCCGGGCTCGAACTCGTGCGGGGCGGGAAGGACTGAAGTGACCGTCCGCTTAGAGCGTCCGATCCGGACGTGATCCAGAGCCTCGGGAACCACCCTGCAGTGCTTCTCGAATGCTCTGGACGTTGTCCCACATCGTCTTGGTGCGCTCGTCGCCCTCGCCGTACACGACGATGTGGTCGCGCAGCAGTTCCTCGTAGAGCGCGAGGGGGCGCGGAAGCTCACCGCCGCGCAGGCGAGCATACGTATGACTCACGCGCGCGTTGAGTGAACTCGGGTGCAGCGATCCGAGCACTCGCTCGTGCTCGGCGACGGCGAACTCGAGCAACCGGATCGCCCCGCGCAGGTCGCCAGACGCTTCGTATGCGTTCCCCACGTTGTTGCGGGAGACCAGCGTGTGCGGGTGATCGGGTCCGAGCACCCGCTCACGGTCCTCGAGCGTCCTTTCGTGCAGGCGCACCGCACGTGCGGCGTTCCCCGCCAGTTCGAAGGTATGGGCGAGGTTGTTCCGGCTCGTCATCGTCTCCACGTGATCGTCACCGAGCCGGTTCTCGCGCAATGCCAGCGCGAGCTTTCGCGACTTGAGCGCTTCCACCCATCGCCCCTGGGCGTCGCGAATATGACCGATCGTGTCATGGATGCTCATCGTGAGCAGGCTCTCCGTCCCCGTCACGTCGACGGACAGGGCCAGCGCTTGCTCAATCTGCTCGGACGCGTGCTCCAACTCACCGACATCGGCGAGCACCTGGGCGAGGTTGTGCCGGGTGATGATCGTGTCGACATGTCGAGAACCGAGGTGCTGCAGCCGGTCGGACAACAACTGTTCCAAAAGCGGGAGGGCCTTCGCGGGTTCCCCGTTGGAGCCATGAGCGTAGGCGAGGTTATTCCGTGACAGCCAGGTGTGCCGGTGGTCGACGCCCAGGACGCGTTCTCGTTCCGCGAGGGTGCGAGCGAGCAGAGGCATCGCGCGCGCGAGATCGCCTGAGGCCTCGTAGGCGGTGGCAAGGTTGGCCCGAGATGCCAGGGTGTCCGGGTGCTGGTCGCCGAGTGCCGATACCCGCGCGTCGAGAGTCTCCTCATGAAGAGCGACGGCGCCGACCAGGTCGCCAGCGTCTTCGCATGCGTTGGCAAGATTGTTCTGGCACATGAGCGTGAGCGGGTGCGACCGTCCGCGGACCTCACGGAGCTGCGCCACCGCCGTCTCGAACATCTGCACAGCGAGCGCCGCCTGCCCCTGGGAGGCGGCATACGTTCCCGCGGCATTGAGAAGGAGGGCGATCGGTTCGCTCGGGGTTCCCTCTGCATGTCGGGCCAGCACCTCGATGTGCGGCGTGAAGATCTGCCACCGCGGCCAGCTCTCCGGCATGTCCGCGTCTTCCTCCGGGACGAGCGCGAACAGCGCCTCGAGCGCCGCTCTCAGTGCTCGCTGAACGAGGGCGCCATCTCGATGACGATCAGAGCTGTCCGGTGTGCGGTACACCACCTGGACCACATTGTGCACGGAGACGGCACCCTGCGGCCCGTGACGGAGAAGGCTATAGGCTGCGAGCCGTCGGACTGCCTCCGCTGCGACGAACGGGTCCGGTTCGATTGCCGCGATGACCTCACGGGAGACGGCGGATCCGTCGAGCCAGGACAAGATCCTAAGCAGGTCCGCCGCTTGGGGCGTGTCGTCGATGCGATCGAGCGTGAGGCTCCACAAGCGGGAGATGGTGCGAGCGCTCTCCACACCCTCAGCGTGCGCTGCGAAGGTTTCCGCGGGGTGCGTCGACAAGAGCCGACGGTACTCGCCCACCGAGATTCCACTTTCCGCGATGTATGCCGCTGCTTGTTCGAGAGCCAGGGGAAGATGCCCCAGCTCCGCGCACAGCTCGACCGCCTCGGCGTGATCCCGCTCCCCGGGGGCGACCGCCAGGCCAGCGCGGCGCTGGAGAAGCTCCATGGATTCCGTCTCGGGTAGATCGTCGAGAGGCAGAACTTCGAAGAGATCGGTCCATCCGCTCGGTCGCAGAGTCGTGACCATGAACGTGCCTCGGCCGCGCAGCCGCGCGACGAGCTCATCGACGTCCTGGGGATGGGCGACGTTGTCCAGGATGATGAGCCATCCGGGATGTGAGTCGAGCCATTGGATCGCCCTCTCGCTGAGGGCCGCCGTCCCGAGGGGGACGGCGTGGATCTCGAGAGCGGAAGCCAGGGCGGCTAGACCCGCCTGCACTCGTGCTGCCGAGTCCGCTGCGATCCATCGCACGGGTCGTGTCCACCGACGCCGAGCCCATTCAGCCGCAAGGCTGCTTTTGCCTCGACCACCCAATCCGTAGATCACCGCCGCGCGGTCACCCCCGGAGAGGATCCCATCGAGGCGATCGAGTTCGTCCCGCCTGCCGACGAAATCGCGGGGCGCGGGAAGCGAGGAGAACCCTGCTGGCGCTTCGACGAGGGTGATGGGTGTCGGCGGGTCGTAGACGTTCACCACGTCGGCCTGAATGTTGGTCGCGAAGTCGCCTGTGCTGAGGATCCCTCGGTTGCCCCCTCGGATCAGCTGACGTCCGATCCCTCGCGAGCGATCTGACCCGGTCACTTCGGTTCGCGTCGATGCTGCATGTTGGTCGCGTTATCGCCGAGCGACACGATCCCCGAATTGTCGCCGCGGAGCGAGACGGAACGTCCGGCCGAAGTCCGCTTCCGCCTGTGCACGACGGCTGCAGCCATCAGTGACAAGCCGGCCAGCGTTCCCACAGCGGACCCGATCACCGGCAGCCGGTTCATGGCGACGCCGTTGATGACCAGATCGGCGATGAGCCAGATGGCGAACAAGACGGTGAGGGCGCCACCTATCCAGATAAGAACGCGGTTGAGCATTGACTCAAAATAGCGAACGACGAGACGACACGCGAGCGGTGATCACGTGGAAGGCGAACGGCTCTTCTCCCGAGAGGAAGGAAGAGGACGGTCACGCCGCAAAGCGGTTTCGTGTGAGTACGATCGGTGTCGTGCTCGACGAAGAACGCCTCCGCTCCATGGCCGATGAACTGAGCCGGGTGTCCGGCGTGCGGGCCGTCGCACTGGGAGGCAGTCGCGCCCGCGGCACGCATCGTCCCGACTCCGACATCGATCTGGGTCTGTACGTCGACGCGGACCTCGACCGCGCCGGCCTGGCACGGGTGGCGAGCGGCTGGACCGGCGAAGCCGTCGAAGTCGCCGAGCGGGGCGGATGGGGACCATGGGTCGACGGTGGGGCCTGGCTGATCGTCGACGGCGTGCCGGTCGACCTCATCCTCCGCGATGTCGCCCGCGTCGAGGAGCAGTGCGCCCGTGCAGTTCTTGGCGAGTTCGCCTTTCACGCCCAGCCGGGGCATCCCCTGGGCTTCCTCGACGTCGCCTACGCGGGCGAAGTGGCGACGAGTGTGCCGCTTCGCGATCCGGAGGGGATCCTGGTCGCGCTGGCGCGCAGTGTCACCCCTTACCCCGAGACTCTCCGCGACGCATTCATCGCCAACCTCTGGCAGGTCGATTTCCTGCTGAACGCGGCCATGAAGGGCGCGAAGGCGGGTGACGTCGCATACGTGTCGCTGTGCGGGACCACGACGACGATGCTCACCGCGCACGCCTGGCATGCCTCTGCCGGCAACTGGGTCACGAACGAGAAGGGCCTGGTGCCGAACGTGGCTCGCCTCGCCATCGACACCCGCGGGTTCAGCGCGGCAGCGGCAGCGGCGCTCGGAAACCTCGGAACGTCGCCGGAAGAGCTTCTGGCCACGATCACACGACTGCGGGAGCTGCCGCGCCCGGCAACTCCCGCAGGTGGATCAGACCTCAGCTGATCGACGCCTGACCGGTCTTCAGCCGACCGTCTCGGCGAGCTCTGCGGGAGTCTCGCCGGTCGTGTCGCCGGTGGGACGCTTGGCCGTGTTCGCGATGTGCGCACGGCTGACGACGACCGCGGCGACGATCATGAGCGCGACACCGAGCCAGTAGGGCGCGGCGTGGCTGACCAGGGCGTAGAGCGCACCCGCGATGAGCGGCGCTGCCGTGCCCATCGCCGCGTTCAGCGACTGGGTCGCCCCGCCGAGCCAACCCTGCTCGTCATCGCCGACGGCGTTCGACATCGCGCCGTCCATGGCGGCCTGCGATGCGCCCTGGCCCGCCGCGAGCATGAGCGCGCCGACGATGAAGACCCAGGGCTGGGCGAAGACGGAGGCGACGATGGCGAGGGCCGCGAGACCGATCATCTGCGCGATGATGCCGCTCACGATCACGCCGCGCTCGCCGATGCGCGGAAGCAGGATGCCCAGCAGCACACCCTGGATGACGATGTCGATGATGCCGACGGCCGCGGTCAGCAGACCGATCTGGGTCGGGCCCCACTGGATGGAGTCCAGGGCGAGCACGCTGAAGTTGTTCACGAAGAACCCGAACGGCAGGGCGAGCAGACCGAAGCCGATCATCAGTCCGCGCAGCTCCTTGCGGCCGAACGCGTCCTTGAAGACGGCGAACGGCTGGACGTCGCGCAGCTTGATCGTGGCGATGCGATTGCCTGGTTTGAGGCTCTCGGGGAGCAGGAAGATGCTGAGGATCGCGATCGCGAGGGCGACGGCGGCAGTGAGGAAGACCGGGAGCTGGATGCTCACGGCGGCGAGCAGTCCGCCGATGGCCGGCCCGATCATCGTGCCGATGCCGGAGAGCGCACCGAGGAGGCCGAAGCGCTTCGCGCGCTGCTCCGGCGGGGTGATGTCGGCCAGGTAGGCGAAGAGGGCAGGGAGATCGCCCGCAGTCAGGCCCTGGATGACACGGGCGAGGACGAGGACCCAGATCGCGCCGCCGAACCCGAACAGCGCCATCGAGAATGCGGCGCCGAACGCGGCGACGATGATGACCGGTCGCCGCCCGAAGCGGTCGGACAGCCTGCCGAGGAAGGGAGCGGCCAGGAAGGCGCAGAGTCCGTTGACCGCTTCGAGCACACCCACCCAGATGGCGAGGTCGCTCTCGTGCGAGACGTATTGCAGGACGACGAAAGGGAGAACGGGGAGGACGACCGTCATGCCGATGACGGTCAGCATCGTGAGCACGATGAGCATGATCCACGCGCGGTTCTGGTCCCGCCGCGTAAGGGAGATAGGTGAAGTCATACCGAAAGTGTATCGATACCACTTTTGGTGTCAAGCCAGTTTCGGAGTCGATCGGTAGGCTGGTTCCATGACGAACCCAGAGCCCCTCGGACGTCGCGAGCGCAAGAAGGCCGCGACCCGCAAGGCGATCTCCGACGTCGCGACGATGATGTTCCTCGAGCGCGGCTTCGACAACGTCAGCATCCGCGAGGTCGCGGATGCCGCCGATGTCTCCCCCACGACGGTGTTCGCGCATTTCCCGCAGAAGGAGGCCCTCGTCTTCGACGAGGATGACGAGCAGCGCGACCGTCTGGTCTCGGCCGTGCGCGACCGGCCCGACGGACGCACGATCAACCGCGCGATCCACGACTTCTTCGCCGCCGAGATCAGGGCGAACGTCGACGAGCACGGCGATGACGTCACCCGTGTCTTCATGCGCTTCCTCAACGAGACACCTGCCCTGCGCGACTACGCCGCGAAGATGTGGCTGCGACACGAGGATGCCCTCGCCGCCGCCATCGCCGAAGAGCTGGGCCTCACGGAGCCCATCGCCGAGATCCGCGTCTACGCCCGTTTCGTGTTGCAGATGCAGCTGCTCATCAACGACAGCACGGACCCGCTCGAAACCGTGGACGCGGGGTTCCGAGTTCTCGAGAGCGGTTGGGCCCCCGTCGAGGAACGCCTCGCCGGGTGATTCGCCGGCGCCGGGTCAGTCGTCGCGGGGACGCCGACGCAGGCTCTTGACGTCGGTACGCCGCTGCTTGGCCTTAAGCCGACGCTCCTTCGATCCACGACTCGGCTTCGTCGGCCGCCGCGGAGGTGCCGGCGGGCGCAGCGCCTCGGCCACCAGAGCGACGAGCCGCTCCCGCGCCGCATCCCTGTTGCGCAGCTGCGCGCGGTGCTCGGATGCGGCGATCGTCAGCACGCCATCCACCAGACGGCCGCTCAACCGGTCGAGGAGCCGTTCCCGCTGATGCGGCGAGAGCACCGTCGAGTTCGCCGCATCCCAGACGAGTTCTGCGCGGGAATCCGCGGTGTTCACCCCCTGCCCTCCGGGCCCGGAAGACCGCGAGAAGCGCCACGACAGCTCGGCCTCGGGGATCGTGAGACCCGACGAGACGCGCAGACCGGGGCGATGGGCGGAAGGCATGCCTCCATCATCGGTCCTCACGGAGCAGTCGCGCCTCACCCCGTTAGCATGGCGGGGGTGGCAGAACCGATCTTCCCGAGCGTTCGGGGCGGCCGTCACGCGGAGCACGAATGAACTCATATCGGCAGGACGACTGGGCGGCGAGCCCCACGTATCCGTCGACCGTGAACGAGCCGTACCTGATGGGCACCGGCGTGGTCACCGCCGACGACACCGGCACCCGCCCGCTCTCTCCGCCGCACAGCCACGCCGATCCGATGCTGGCCTGGTGCTACCGCGGCTCGGTGTGGGTGCATCTGCAGGATGCGCGGTGGCGACTCGCCCCCGGACAGGGCGTGTGGATCCCCGCGCGCACCCCGCACACGGCCCATCACGAACCCGACTCCATCGGCTGCTACACCTACATTCCCGACTCGTCGCTGATCGCCCCGATCGATGACATCACCCGGGTGCTGGTACCGCGCGCCGTGCAGGAGATGCTCCTCCATCTCGGCATCAACGACATGCCCACCGACCTGCGTGTGCGCATCCAGTCGGTGCTCATCGAGATGCTGCAGCAGCCGCTGCCCGAGGCCGCCAGCGACTGGGGCGAGGTGCCGATGCCTGCGGATGAGCGGGTCGTCCCGCTGGTTCAGGCCGTGCTCGCCGACCCCGGTGACCCCCGCAGCGCGATCGAGCTCTTTCTCGCGCACGGGCTCCACGAGCGCACAGTGCTGCGCATCTTCCAGCACGACGTGGGCATGAGCTTCGGGAGATGGCGCACCGGTGTGCGCATGACCCTCGGCGCGCGACTGATCGTGGACGGCACCCCGATCGGTGCGGCCGCGCACCGCTGCGGGTACGCCACGACGAGCGCCTTCTCCGCGGCGTTCAAGGAGCGCTTCGGCCTCACTCCCCGGCAGCACGTGGCGCGCGTGCAGGCCGACGCGGCGCACCAGCTGTACTGGCGATGACCCCGCGGCGGTCCTGATCGCGACCGCGCATGGGCGACTGCGAGCCCTCTTTGTCGGTTCCGCGACATAAGTCGTCGCTCCCGCGACACTGGGCGTCGCATCCGCGTCCTAGCATCGATGTGTTAGGGCATGCTTACCTAACTTCTCGCCGCGTCGACGCGGCAAA
Organism: Microbacterium sp. Root1433D1; assembly: GCF_001426835.1. Classification (NCBI taxonomy): domain Bacteria; kingdom Bacillati; phylum Actinomycetota; class Actinomycetes; order Micrococcales; family Microbacteriaceae; genus Microbacterium; species Microbacterium sp. Root1433D1. Next base: position 636,935 of record NZ_LMFN01000001.1, read on the forward strand.
ACCCCTCCCCCCCCTTCCCGAAGGAGAACTATGTCGCACGCTTCTGCGCGCCCGAAGATCCGCCGAGGCTCGGCCCTCGTCGCTGCGGCCGTCGCCGCCGCCCTCACCCTCGCCGGATGCTCGTCCACCCCGGAAGAATCCCGCACCGACTCCACGGCAACGGACGGCGTCGTCATCGAGCACGGCCACGGGAAGACCGTGATCCCCGAGAAGCCGCAGCGCATCGTCACCCTCGGGTGGATGTCGGCGGACATCGTCGCCGCACTCGGCACCAACCCCGTCGGCATGGAAGAGGTCTGGGGCGCGGGCGAGAGCGGCTACCAGCCCTGGTTCGAGGACTACGTCACCGAGGAGTACGGCGAGACCCCCGAGATCATCCCGTTCCTCGAAGACGGCCCCAACTACGAGGCGATCAAGGAGCTCAAGCCCGACCTGATCCTGAGCCTCTACTCGGGAGTCTCCGACATCGAGTACGAGCGCCTCACCGAGATCGCCCCGACCGTCCCCTACATCGAGGGCCCCTGGAACCCGGGCACGTGGGAGGACATGACCCGCACGGTCGGCAAGGCGCTGTCGGAGGAGGACAAGGCCGACGAGCTGATCGCCGAGACCGAGGAGCAGATCACCACCCTCGCCGGCGCGCACCCCGAGTTCGAGGACAAGACGTTCGTGTGGGGTCTGACCCTGAACGAGGGCGGCACCGATCTGGGCGTCTACCTCGAGTACGACCCCCGCGTGCGCATCACCGAAGCACTCGGCTTCACCTCGACCTCGGCGATGGACAGCTTCCTCAAGACCGCCGAGGGCGACAACTGGTACACCGGCGTGAGCCTCGAGAACCTCTACGACGTGGAGGCCGACCTGTTCGCCGCCTGGGGCGGCAGCGCCGACGAAGGGGCCTACACGGTCGAGAACAAGGTGATGTCGCGCTGGAACCCGATCGCCAACGGCTCCTACGTGATCTACGGCGACGCCGCCGAGGCCTCGGCCATCAGCGCGCCCACCGTGCTCTCGCTGAAGTACGTCCTGCCGAAGTACGTCGACGACCTCGCCGCCGCGCTGCAGGGTGAACCGACCATCACCGGCAAGTGACCCCCGAGATGTCCCTGGCGACGCACGACGGCACGGACGTCTCGAACACGGGTGCGGGGAGTCGCACGGACGACTCCCCGCACCGCAACGGGACGCTCGTGACGGGACTGGTCATCTCCGTGGCGGTGCTGGTCATCGCCGCCATCGCCTCGCTCGCGGTCGGCAGCCGTGCGATCGACCCTGCCACCGTGCTGCAGTCCCTCTTCTCGTACGACGACGAGAACCCGCTTCACCTGATGATCATGGAGCTGCGCGTGCCCCGCACCCTGCTCGGCATCGTCGTGGGTGCTGCTCTCGCCGTGTGCGGTGGCCTGATCCAGGCGTTCACGCGCAACCCGCTGGCCGACCCCGGCATCCTCGGGGTCAACGCCGGTGCATCGTTCGCCGTCACCTTCGCGGTCGGCGTGCTCGGGTTCACCACCCCCGGCGCCTACGTGCCCTTCGCCCTCGGCGGAGCCTTCGTCCTCACCGTGCTCGTCTACATCCTCGGCTCGTTCGGCGCTTCGGGTGCGACCCCCATGAAGCTCACTCTCGCCGGCGTCGCCCTCGGCGCGGCCTTCACCGGATTCACCACCGCGATCGTGCTCCGCGACCACAGCACCCTGCAGGTCATGCGCTTCTGGGGTGTCGGCTCGATCGGCGGACGCACCCTCGACCAGCTCACCTGGGCCGTGCCCCTGATCGTCGCCGGCCTGCTGATCGGACTGCTGTGCGCGCGCTCCCTGAACGCCCTGGCCCTCGGCGACGACCTGGCGCAGGCCCTCGGCGCCCGTGTGCGGGTGACCCGCATCCTCGTCATCATCGCCGTCACCCTGCTGGCCGGGACCAGCGTCGCCGCCGCCGGCCCCATCGCCTTCGTCGGGCTCATGATCCCGCACGTCGTGCGCTGGTTCACCGGTCCCGATCAGCGCTGGGTGCTCGCCTACTCCATGATCATCGGCCCCGCCTTCCTGCTGTTCGCCGACATCCTCGGGCGCATCGTGCTCCCCAACGGCGAGATGCGCGTCGGCATCGTCACCGCCCTTCTCGGAGCCCCGATCCTGATCGTGCTCGTGCGCCGCAAGCGGGTGAGCGAGCTGTGAGCATCGACCAGAAGCCGGTCACCGCGCCGAGCTCGCCGACCCCGGCAGCCGTGTTCCCTCCCGTGGATCACGGGCGACGCCTGTTCCGGATCGAGACCTCGCGCATCGCCACGCTCATCCCCGTGCGCGCGGTCGTCGTCAGCGTCGTGCTCGTCGTCGTGATCATCGGAGCAGGTCTCGCCTCCATGACGCTCGGCGCCTACGAGGTCGACTTCGCCGCCGTCATCCGGGCGATCGTCGACCCGGCATCCGATCCCGACATCCGCCAGGTGGTGTTCGAGTGGCGCCTGCCGCGTGTGCTGTTCGCCGTGCTGTGCGGCGCGGCCCTCGCCCTCGCCGGTGGGATCTTCCAATCGCTCACACGCAACCCGCTCGGCTCCCCCGACATCATCGGCTTCGGCATCGGCGCGCAGTTCGGCGTGACGCTCGTGATGATCGTCTTCGAGCTGAACACCTACATGTTCAAGGCGGCGGGTGCGCTGATCGGCGGCCTGTTCACCGCGCTGCTGGTCTACGTGCTCGCCAACAAGAACACGATGTCGTCCTTCCGGCTCATCATCGTCGGCATCGGCGTCTCGGCCGGACTCGGATCGCTCACCTCGTGGATCCTGATCTCGGTCAGCGTCGAGAAGGCGATGATGGCGGCGACCTGGGGTGCGGGTTCGATCGCCTCGCTCGGCTTCGATCAGCTCATCCCGGCGGCGATCGTGTTCGCGATCGTGACCCTGCTGTCCCTCCCCCTCGCCCGCACGCTGCCGGTGCTCGAGATGGGCGACGATGCGGCGACCGCCCTCGGGATCAGTCCCGGTCGCACCCGCCTCGCGGCGATGGTGTTCGGTGTGGCCCTGGTGGCGCTCGTGACCGCCGCCGCCGGACCCATCTCGTTCATCGCCCTCGCGGCCCCGCAGATCTCGCAGCGCCTCACCCGCTCGAACACCCCGATGGGCACGGTGCCGGTGATGCTGACCGGCGCCGCTCTCGTGGTGGTGTCGGATGCGGTCGCCCAGCTCGTCGCCGTGCCCGTGGGCGTGGTGACGGTCTCGGTGGGCGGCCTCTACCTCGCCTGGCTGCTCGCCGCCCAGTACGCGCGCCGCACCTGAAAGGAACACCCATGACCGCTTCGTTGCTGGCCCGCGACATCACGCTGGGCTACGGGGAGACCCCGATCATCTCGGACCTCACGCTCGAGGTGCCCGACAACTCGTTCACGATCATCATCGGACCGAACGCGTGCGGCAAGTCGACCCTGCTGCGCGGATTCGCCCGATTGCTGCGCCCGACCACCGGTGCGGTGCTGCTCGACGGCGACGAGCTGCGTGCGCTCAAGCCGAAGGAGGCCGCCCGCAAGCTGGGGCTGCTCCCCCAGTCGTCGATCGCCCCCGACGGCATCACGGTCGCCGACCTCGTCGGTCGCGGGCGCTTCCCGCACCAGAGTGCCCTGCGCACATGGAGCAGCGCCGACGAGCGCGCCGTTTCCGAGGCCATGGCCGCAACCGGGGTCACCGACCTGTCGCGGCGCCTGGTCGACGAACTCTCGGGCGGGCAGCGGCAGCGCGTATGGGTGGCGATGGCCCTCGCGCAGCAGACCAAGCACCTGCTGCTCGACGAGCCGACGACCTTCCTCGACATCGCGCACCAGATCGACCTGATGGAGCTGTTCGCCGACCTGCACCGCGACGGCACGACACTCGTCGCCGTGCTGCACGACCTGAACCACGCCGCCCGCTACGCCACACACCTGGTGGCGATGCGCGACGGAGCCATCGTGGCGCAGGGCGACCCGCGCGAGATCATCACCGCCGAACTCGTGCAGGCCGTGTACGACCTGCCCTGCAGGGTGATCACCGACCCCGTCTCGGGAACCCCACTGGTGCTGCCGCTCGGACGGCGGACGCCGTGACGTCCACCCCGCGGAGGCTCTTCGGGATCGCGCTGAAGTCCGAGGGACGCGGTATCGCGCTCGCCGGGGCGACTGGTCTGCTCATCGTGCATGCACTGGCCGAGGCGACGATCCCCGTCATCATCGGCGCGACGATCGACCGCGCCGTGCTCCCCGCCGACCCCGCCGCCCTCGCGCTCTGGCTCGGCGTGCTGGTGGCCACGTTCCTCGTGCTGACCGCGAGCTACCAGTCGGCTTCCCGTCTCATGGTCTCGATCTACGGCTACGGCGAGCAGGCGCTGCGACACCTCACCCTCTCCCGCATGCTGCGCCCCCGGCTCTCCCGCCGCACGTTGACCCCCGGGGAGGCGCTCACCTTCGTCACCTCCGACACCTACCGCGTCGCGGGTGTCGCCTGGTCGGTGGCGCAGCAGTGCTCCACGATCGCCGCGATCATCGGAGCCGGACTCGCGATGCTGGTGATCTCACCCGTCGCGACCATCGTCGTGTTCGGCTCGACCGTCGCGATGATGTTCGTGATGCAGGTCGTCTCGCGTCCCCTCGAACGCCGGGGGTTCGCCGAGCAGCAGGCGGCGACCGAGGCAGGAGCGGTCGCCGCCGACTTCATGAGCGGATTCCGGGTGCTCGTGGGCATCGGTGCCCGTGAAGAGGCTGTGCGCAGGTACGTCGCCGCGAGTGATGCCTCTCGTCGGGCGGCCACGGCGGCCGGTCGTTCGCTCGCCTCGTATGAAGCCATCAGCGGCACGCTGGCTGCGGTCGCCACGACCGCGCTCGCGGGGATGTCGGCGTGGTTCGCCACTGAGGGCCGCATCAGCATCGGTGAGCTGGTCACGGTGCTCGGGCTCGCCCAGTTCATCAGCGGCTACCTGGCGTACGCCGGCTCGTTCCCCTCGAACTGGATCCACAAGCTCGCCTCGGCCAAGAGGCTCGCCGAGGTGATCGACGCCGAAGACCTGCTCGACCCTCCTGCGGCGTCTTCGACCCTGGCGGATGCGGCCGGTGATGTCGTGCTGACCTTCCGCGCGGGATCTTCCGCGGATCCGGTCGAGGTGCGGGGACGGGAGATGCTGGGCATCCGCCCCGCCGACAGCGACTCGGCACGTGCCCTCTCGCGTCTCCTGGGCCTGCGCACCCGGGTCGATCGCGGCCGGGTCGCGCTCGCGGTCGAGGGAGAGCTCCGCGACCTGACCGACCTCGACCCGGTGGAGTACCGGCGTCGGGTCATCGCCCCTCCCCACGGACAGACGATCGTGAGCGGGTCCCTGCGCGAGGCGGTGCGCGGTCACGGCGTGGAGGAGCCCGCGCACCCGCCCTTCATCGAGATGGCGGCGCTGCACGACACCGTGGTGCAGGTCGGCGGGTGGGAATCACAGGTCGGTGAAGCCGGACGCCGTCTCTCGGGCGGGCAGCGGCAGCGCATCGGCATCGCCCGCGCCCTGCATGCGGATGCCGATGTGCTGGTGCTCGACGAGCCGACCTCGGCCGTCGATGCCATCACCGAGGCGCACATCGCCCGCGCCCTCGCGGAGCACACCGAGACGGTGGTGGTGATCACCACTTCGCCGGTGCTTCTCGCAGCCTGCGATCGGATCATCGATCTCCCCTCCGAACGATCGGATGCGCACCATGCATGAGTCGAGCTCGACCACGGCCCTGCTGCCGATCGCCTCCAGCGCACGGGTGCGCGGCGTCGTCGGCGCACTGCTGCGGCAGCACCCCGGTCGCACGGCGGCTGTCGCCGCGCTCTTCCTCGCGGCATCCGCCCTGGGCATCGTGATGCCGACGTGCCTGGGACGCATCGTCGATGCCGTCTCCTCCGATGCCGGTTTCGCGATCATCGCCGCCTGGGTCGCCGGTGCGGGCCTCGGCGCGATCGGCGCCGCCGTGGTGATGCTGTGGGCGGTGCGGGTGCTGACCGGGCTGGTGCAGGACATGCTCGCGACCCTCCGCGAAGACGTGTTCGCCTCGGCGATGCGACTGCCGGTGAGCGAGGTCGACGACGGCGAGAGCGCCGACCTGCTCTCCCGGGTCACCGGCGATGTCGATGCGGTGGCCGAAGCCGGCGGGAACGTCGCCCCCACCCTGCTCTCGGCGGCGTTCGCGATCGGGGTCTCGGTGGTCGCGCTGACTGCACTCGACCCCTGGCTCGCGCTCGCAGGACTCGTCTCCGCTCCGTTCTACGTGCTCGGCACCCGGGCGTTCCTGCGCAGGTCGCGCGTGGTGTTCCGTGAGGTGCGGGTGCGCGAGGCCGCCCGCAGCCAGGCCGTGCTCGACGCGGTCGAGGGCATCGAGACCCTCACCGCCTTCAATGAGCAGGAGCACGCGCTCGATCGCGTGCGGGAGCGGGCAGAGGCGTCGATCCGGATGCAGATCGAGGGCGTGCGGGTGACGAACCGGCTGTTCCGCTGGATCAACGGCGGCGAGCTCGTCGGCCTGGCTGCGATCCTCGGCACCGGCTTCCTCCTGCAGTCCGCAGGAGCGATCACGGTGGGCGCTGTCACCACGGCGGCCCTGCTGTTCCACCGACTGTTCGGACCGGTCGGGCAGCTGATCTTCGGGCTCGACGACATCCAGCGGGCAGCCATCGGGCTCGCGCGACTCGTCGGGGTCATCGACCTCGCGCCCCCGGATGTCACGTCGCATCGGCAAGCGGATACCGCGCCGCAGTCCTGTGCGGGCATCGAGGTGCGCGGCGTCACGTTCCACTACCCGACCACCGGCCGCGGCATCAGCGACGTGAGCCTGCGCGTCGATCCGGGCACCACGGCGGCACTCGTCGGCACCTCGGGGTCGGGCAAGAGCACGCTCGCTCGCGTGATCGCCGGACATCACCCGCCCAGCTCGGGTAGCGTGCACCTCGCATCCGACAGGGAGGCGCCCTACTACCTGTCGCAGGAGCTGCACCATTTCCGGGGCACGATCGCCGACAACCTGCGGCTCGTCGCTCCCGAGGCGGACGACGACGACATGGTGGCGGCGCTGCGGGCGGTCGGCGCACAGTGGGCGATCGAGGCGCTGACCTCCGAGAACGAGGGCGCGGCGTCGGAGGCCGTCGTGCCGTTGGACGAAGGGCGCATCCAGCAGCTCGCGGTCGCCCGGGCCTTCCTCGCCGACCCGGATGTGGTGATCCTCGACGAAGCCACCGCCGATGTCGGACTCCACCACCGGGAGGCCGTGGAAGACGCGATCGCCGCGCTGCGCGAAGGACGCACGGCGCTGCTCATCGCGCATCGGCTGCAACAGGCCGTCTCCGCCGAGCAGATCATCGTGTTCGCCGACGGTCGGACGACGCAGCGCGGTACGCACGAGGAGCTGCTCGCCGCCGACGGGCTGTACCGAGACTCCTGGCTCGCCCAGACCCGCACCACTCCTATCCCCCCTTCCCCCATCCCCACGGGTCAGAACCCCGGCCCAGAGACGGAGACACCGTGAGCATCCACCGCGGCATCGTCAGCAGCACGACCACCCTCACCCCGACCCTCGTCCGCGTCACGCTCGGCGGCGAGGGGGTCGCCGACTTCCTCAGCACCGGCATCGGCGATGAGTATGTGCGGGTGTTCTTCCCGCACGGTGACGACCCGAAGGACGTGTCGCTGCCCGTGCCGGCGGGTGACTGGTGGGAGACGCCGGAGGGAGCCCCCGAGGCGCCGATGCGCACCTACACGATCAGCGGTGTGCGCCCGGATGCCGGCGAGCTCGACATCGACTTCGTGATCCATGCGGCGGGTGTCGCGGGCCCCTGGGCCGCGCGTGCGGAGCCGGGACACGTGCTCGGGCTGAACTCCCCGACCGGCCTGTACTCACCGCCGGAGGGCATCACGTGGCAGGTGCTCGTCGCCGATCTGACCGGGCTTCCGGCCGTGGCGCGCATCATCGCCGAGGCTCCCGAGGGCGTGCGCACCCGGGTCGTGCTCGAGGTGCCGAGCGAGGCGGATCGCGTCGCCCTCACGACGGGCGCGGATGTCGAGGTCACCTGGGTGGTCGGCGGCAACGGCCATGGCCCCAGCGCGCTCGGTCCGCTCGTGCGCGGCATCGTCGACGACCGCCTCCCGCTCGACGAGGGTTATGTGTGGGTGGCCGGTGAGACCGTGGCACTGCGCGACGTGCGCAAGTACCTGCGCAAGGAGCTCGGTCTGCCCGCGACCCGCTTCAAGGTCGTCGGCTACTGGACGCCGGTCGCCGCCTGGGACGAGAAGTTCGCTGCGCTCCCCGACTCCGTGCAGAAGGAGCTGGACGCGATCTGGGCCGATGCCGACGGCGATGAGCCCGAAGACGTGCAGGTGCGCTTCGAGGAGCGGCTGGACCAACTGGGGTTGTGAACCGTCGTCTGCGCTTCCCCTACCCTGACCGGAGCGGGGCCGACACTGTCGAAGTGGACGCGACGGCGGGAGTCGAACCCGCAACGCCTTCAGGTATGAACTGAGGCCCGGGACCGCCCGGATCGCCGCGATGAGATCGACGTTACCCGGCCGTGATCTTTCCCGCCAGGATCATTGCCTGGGATAACACCATGAGTCCGCGGATGACGGACACCGGACATCCGCGGAGCGCAGGATGGCGCACCTCGGACGCTGAGCGCACCGACGCCCCGAAGGTTCAGCGCCGGAGGGAGTCGTCGAACGGGTTCGGCTCGAGCGTGTAGTCGGTCGAGGCGTCGGCCCAGGTGCCGCCGCCCGACGGCGGCCTGCGCCGACGCAGCGCGGCGAGTGCCCTGGTCGCCGGAGAGCCCACGGCGAGCGCCAGAGCCCCCTGCACCGTGGGGTCTTCCGCACCGAGCACACTCGCCCGATGCCAGGCCTCGTGCAGTGAGCCACCGCGGGCCGCGGGCACACGACGGGCCGGCAGAGCCCCGGAGCGCCGCAGCGCCACGAGCCGTTCCACCCGCTCCCACCACGTCGACTCGCCCTCGGGGTGGAAGTAGTTGTCTCGAAGCCAGTCGGGATGCGGATGCCGGAAGCGCCCGGCCACGACCTCGCTGCGGCCGCCGAGCAGTCCACTGCCCACGAACACCGTGTTCAGCAGGCTCTTGCTCACGCCGAAGGAGTCGAGCGCGATCACGGGCACGCCGAGCGCCGTGGCCTCGATCGCGGCCGTGGAACTCACCGTGACCAGACCCGCCGCCGTCTCCAGCGCGGTGCTCATCGAGTCGTAGGAGTAGACGAGGTTCTTCGGAACACGCGACGGCAGCAGCCCGGCGTACGGGTCACGTTCCCGGTGCGTCTCCGACTCCCCCGGCCGCGACCGCAGCTTCACCACCACGCGGCGTCCTGGCTCCGCTTCGGCGGCCCGCACGAGCACGGCCGCGATCTCGGCGCGCTCCTCCCTCGCGACGGGCACGAGCGCCTGCGCGGCGAAGACGATGTCCGTCGCCGGCGGCTTGACCGGAGCGGTCTGCGGAGGGCGTTCGGCGACCGCCACACCACCGCGCCGCGCGGCCACGGCGTCGATCCTCATGCGTTCGGGGCGCAGCATCCGCTCCCTCCGCCGGGCGAACGGGAGGGTCGCGAGCGCCACCGGCGTCTGCACACCGATCCTGCGGCCGAGGTCCTCGAAGGCCCGCACCTCACGGTGGGAGTGCACCACCAGCAGGTCGCTGTGGCGGCGATAGTCGAGTGCCCCGCGCTGGGCGGGGATCGCCATCCCGGGCAGCCCGGAGACCGTGACCGGCCGATGCTCCAACGTGTCGATCACGCGTCCCATCAGCCGCACGAACGGTCCGCGCCCCGCGAGCAGCACCACGTCAGGGCACTGCGCGGCCAGCCAGGCCGCCGTCTGCGCGAACCCGATGCGGGTGACGTCCCGCGGCCCGAGCGTCGTACCCGCGAGCGCGGTGCGCTGCTGCTCGACGCTGGCCGTGAGCGGGGTGCGCACGAGCAGCAGGTGCGGACGCAGCCCCGGCACGGACCCGAGCAGGGCGGCGGCCCACTTCACGAAGGAGTCGGCGTCCGCGATCGCGACGACACGGATGCCGGTGGCACCGCTCATACCGAGATGCGGCGCAGCTTCGCCATCGGCGCGCGCTCGCTGTCGAACACGCGCTTGACCCCGTCTCCGGTCGCACGCTCGATCACGCGGATGTCGCGCACGAGGTGCTCGAGGCCGGTCGGCTCGAGCGAGGCCGCGTGATCGGAGCCCCACATGGTGCGATCGAGCGTGATGTGGCGTTCGACGGCGACGGCGCCGATGGCCACGGCGGCGAGCGAGATCTGGAGTCCGCGCTCGTGCCCCGAGTAGCCCACGGGCACACCGGGGTAACGGTCGCGCAGTGTGGCGATCACCCGCAGGTTCGCCTCCTCAGGCTCCAGCGGGTAGGTCGAGGTGGCGTGCATGAGGACCACGCGATCGGTGCCGAGGGTGTCCAGCGCCCGGTCGATCTGCTCGATGGTCGACATGCCCGTGGAGAGGATGACAGGTTTGCCCGTCTCGCGCAGGGCGACCAGCAGCTCGGTGTCGGTGAGGCTGGCCGAGGCGACCTTGTGCGCCACGACACCCAGGTCTTCGAGGAAGGCGACGCTGGGCACGTCCCACGGCGAGGCGAACCAGTCCAGGCCGAGCATCGTGGCGTGGTCGCCGATCTCGACGTACTCGTCGCGGCCGAACTCGACCCGGCGGCGGTAGTCGAGGTAGCTCATCACGCCCCACGGCGTCTCGCGAGGGACATCGCGCATGTGCTCAGGAGTGGAGATCTCCGGCGTGCGCTTCTGGAACTTCACGGCGTCGGCACCGGCGCGAGCCGCGACGTCGATGAGCTTCTTGGCGATGTCCACGTCACCGTTGTGGTTCAGGCCGATCTCCGCGATGACGTAGGCAGGACGCCCGCCGCCGATCACTCGTGAGCCGATGCTGACAGTCATGATTCCTCCGGTGTTCGAGCGTTGGTGCAACCCCTCCCTCCTGAGTACGGGCCGAGGATGAACACCGGGCGACCACCGGGTTACCGGGATCGGTCAGCTCGACAACACCCGTTCGATCAGCTCCCGCACGGCGCCTTCTCCACCCCGACGGCTCAGCACGACACGGGCCTCTTCGAGCACCAGCGGATGCGCGTTCGCGACCGCGACCGGCCACCCCACGATCCGCATCGCCGGCAGGTCGTTGACGTCGTTGCCGAGGTAGGCGATGTCGGCGAGTGGCAGCTCGTTGTCCCGCGCCCAGTTGCGCAGCGCCTTCTCCTTGTCGTCGATGCCGTGCAGCACCGGCACCCGGAGCTTGTCGGCGCGGGCGCGGACCACCGGGTTGACCTCGGTCGACAGGATCAGCAGCGGCACACCGGCACGGCGCAGCAGCGCCACCCCCATGCCGTCTTCACGGCTCACCCGCACCCGCTCGCCCCCGTCGGCGTCGATGATCGCGGTGTCGTCGGTGTGAACGCCGTCGAAGTCGGTCACGACGGCGCGGACCGGGATGGGGCCGGGAACCTCATGCAGCGACGCGAGTGCACGGGCGGCGCGGAGCTGATCCGCATCATCGATCTCGATCGCTGTCCATTCCGGCACCGCGGCGATGCGGGTCCTGCCGAAGAAGCGATGCCTGCTCTCGCGGAAGCCCGCCGCACGGAACACATAGAACGCCCCGGTCTCAAGATGGTGGGGCTCGCGGTCCTGCCGGCGCGGGCGGTGCGCGGCCTCGTGATTGATCGCCACCGCGTCACCGCGGTCATCCTCCCGCCACAGGAACCCGTACGTCTCGTGGGCCGCGAACACGCTGTCGGCCCGGTCTGCGCGGATCTCCTCCACCGCCGCGGCGAGCGCGTCGCTCGGGATGAACGGTGATGTCGCCTGCAGGAACGCCACGATCCCGACGCTGTCTCCGCGTGCCTCGAGCTCGTCCAGCGCGTGCAGGAGCGCGCTCTCCGAGGTCGCCGTGTCTCCAGCGAGCTCGGCAGGGCGGCGGATGACACGGGCGCCCGCAGCCGTCGCCACCGCTGCGATCTCGTCATCGTCGGTGGAGACCACGACCAGGTCGATGCCGGAAGCTGCGGCCGCGGCGCGAACCGCGCGCTCGACCAACGGCACCCCGCCGACGCGCTGCAGGTTCTTGCGCGGCACCTGCTTCGACCCTCCGCGCGCCGGAATGATCGCCACCGTGCGGGGCTTCTGCTCGTCCATCGTCCACATCCTCGTCGTCGTCATCGTCATCGTCATCGGCCGCGTATCGCCCGCCAGGCGCGCCCGGCACGTCGCCGCGCGCCGAGGGCGTGGAGCCGCCACTCCTCGATCCTGCCCACTCCCCCGGCGGGACGCAGTGCACGACGCACGACGTTCTCGATCGGCGCGCCGGGCAGTCGCAGCTCGGCGAGCCGTCGGGGCGTGAAGTACCGATCGCGCTCATCCGGGTCGAGTCCGCGCAGCAGTTCCTCGGCGCGACCGCGCAGATGCCCGGCGATCTCCGGCTGCATGGCGTAGCCGACGGCGTCGATCAGCAGTTGCAGCCGCGCGGGATCGGCATACGGAGAGCCCTCGCGCGTGAGGGCGTCGACCAGGGTCGCGGGAATCCGGTTGCTGTTCTCGAACGGCGTCAGTGCGGCGAGGACGGTGTCGTTCCCCGCCGAGCCGATCGCCCGTCCGAAGAGGGTGTGCACGGTCGGCAGCGCCGTGGAGAACCCCGCGACGACGGCCACCGCGTCCAGCCGCTCGGCGAGCAGTTCGGCGGCGAGAGGCCCGCTGTACTCGACGAATTCGATACCGTGCGCGGCCGCGCGCCCTCTGACGGCTGCGGTCACCAGGGGCGGCGCGGCCGGATGCGGCTTGAACACGATGCGCTGCGGTGCCCACTGCGCGGCACGGTCGATCAGGCGCTTCTGCAGATCGATCTCCTCGGCCGGCGTCATCAGCCCGAGGGCCGACAGATACTGGCCGAGCACGAGCACCGTGGAGGCACCGTCGTCGCGGGGATCGCACGCGGTGGCATCCGTCTCCCGCAGCGCCGCGGCGAACGACGCCGGAGGCACCGGCACGACCTCTGCACGGGGAGACCCGACGAGGGGTCGCACTCCCGGCACGACGTCGGCGTGCACGACCCGCTCGATGCGTGCGGCGACGGGGTACGGCATCCGCACGCGCATCGGCGAGTAGGTCATGAGGCCGTCGCCGACGATCGTGATCCGCGCGTGGGGGAACAGCGCCATCAGGGTGCGGGCCGGCGCGACCTGCGGGCTCTGCACGAACAGCTCGAGGTCATGGGGGTCGATGTGCCAGGCGCGAGCGAACAGCCGTTCCAGCAGGGGGAGGTCGGCATCGGCCGGTTCCCAGGAGCTCGGATGCAGCGGGCCGAGCAGGTCCGCCAGTGGCTCGATGCGGTCGAAGCGCGCCCGCAGCGAGCGCAACCCCGGGTCCTCCGCGATCCCGACGACGGTCTCAGGCACACGGGAGGAGGTGAAGGGAACCAGGAGGCGCTCGCCCGCGGACACGGAGGACGGGGCATCGAGGAGTCCGGAATCGATCGCGGCGGCGGCGGTCGCGAGGCCGTAGCCGCTGTGCAGGGCGAAGATCTGCGTCATGCCGCCCTGCCCGTCTGCCGGAGGATGCGCGCGAGCACGCGGCGGCGCGGCCCGTCGAAGCGTCCCAGCACCGCGGTCACCTCGTCAGCGGGCAGTCGACCGAGCATGTCGCGGATCGCGGCCCGCATCTCCCTGCGCAGCGGCGGGCTCATCCGGCGGGCCCGCACGAGATGGTGGGAGCTGAGGGCGAGCGCCGTCCAGACGACCTTCGGCAGGAAGCGCTCGGCCTCCGCATCCTGCTCGACCACCGAGATGACCTCGTTCATCGCCCTGGCGAAGTCGAGCTGCCGGCGGTCACGCACCTGTGTGAGCGATGTGGCGACGCCACGGCGGTAGAGGAGGGCGGGCGCATCGACCACGGCGAACGATTCGGCCTGCAGGTGCAGTCGCCAGATCCAGGGCCGGTCCTCCGCCGTGAAGAGTCCCTCGGGGAATGCCGCCAAGCCGCTGTCGATGACCCTGCGGTGGAAGAGCCCGGCCCAGGCGTAGGGATAGTCGACCATGGTCGACTCGTTCTCGGGCAGGATCGCGTCTCGCGGCGAGGTCACCCGGTCGCGCCACGGGTGCGGTGCGCGGATGAGCGCCCGCTCGCCGCCGGTGACCGTGACGTGATCGGTGCGCACGAAGTCGCACTCGAGCTCGCGCAACCGCGACACCAGCACCTCGAGCCGTCGCGGCTGCATCCAGTCGTCGCCGTCGAGGAAGCAGAAGGCATCGCCCTCGACGTGCGCAAGCCCCTGGTTGCGGGCCGTCGCCAGCCCGCGTGCCGTCGGATTCCGCAGCACCGTGGCGTGCGGGAACCGCTGCGCGCACTGCTGCATGAGAGCACCCGTGTCGTCGCGGGATCCGTCGTCGATCGCGACGAGCTTGACGGCTGCGGCATCGTCGAACTGCCGGGTGAGCGTCTTGAGCGTCGTCCCGATGTACTCCCCGGCGTCTTTCGCGGGCAGGATGACGGTGAGGAGGGGTGTGCGCACAGGACTCCCGGAGACGGACGGTGTCCGGGAATGGTGCCAGGCGGTCGTTGCCGGATGGGGACGCGCAGGTGAACGACGAGTGTCCGCGAGACATGCGCGGGGCCGGCACTGCGGTGTGGTCCCGTACCCGAACGGGACCACACCTTCCAGTGCTCAGCACTGCCGAACGTGACACGTTCGGGATGCGGGATCGCGCAGATGCGATCCCGCCTGCCACGCGGCCGCCTGACCCCCATCAGGCGACCCCGAGACCGTTGTGGTCGCCGCGTCGACTTCGAGAAGACGAACGCGGCGCCACGGTAAAATAATACCCGCTGGAATGATGTGGGCGGTTCGGTTCGCACGCGCTCGCCGCATCGGCGACGATGGGGAGCATGCTCTGGCCCTTCGGATCGACCTGGCGCCCCGTGCGTCAGCGGCGTGGCGACACCGTCGATCTGCGATGGCTCAGCGCGAGGACCTGGACCAGACGCTGGTACCCGCAGGGGATCGACGTCGGCGAATGGCGCGGGCGGCGCACTCTGGCCGTCAGCTGGTTCCGACAGGAGCTCTCGGGGGAGCATCTCGCCTCCCGCGTGACCCTCATCGACCTGGCGCGCTCCCGTCATCTCGACGTCCTGCTCGCGGTCATCGACGACGATGGCGAACTCCAGCCGGCGCGGATCCACGCCGGCGGGCTCGCCTGGTTCGGGGATCGGCTGTTCGCGGCGGCGACCGGCCGCGGCATCTGGGAGTTCGACCTCTCCGACATCCGCGAGGTGCAGGGAGCACGGGCCCACCGGCTCGCCGGGGCCCGTCGTCGCGGCGGTCGCGGCACCGCGCTCATCGCGGTGCGCACCCGGGTGCATCCGATCCCGCTGCGCTGCTCGTACATCGGCCGCGTGTTCGACGACGGCGGCACCCCCCTCCCCCGCGTGCTCATCGGCGAGCACCGCACGGACGAGAGCGGACGGATCGGTGAGTTCTCGATCGCCGAGCACGTCGACGACGCATTCACCGAGGTGGACCGCTTCACCCCCGGCATCAAACGGATGCAGGGCGCGGTCCGCCGGGGGGACCACCACTTCGTCTCGCAGTCCGACCGCCTGCACCCCGGCACACTGTGGAGCGGTCGGCGCGACGCGCTGACCCCGGATCCCGTCCGACTCCCGGTCGGATGCGAGGACCTGGCCCTCGACCTCGAGGCCGGGCTGCTGTGGTCGCTCGGAGAGCACCCGTGGCGGCGCGTGGTGCGCGGTATCCCGCTCCACCGTCTCGGCATCGCCTCCGGCACCGGCGACGGAGCCTCTTCGCGGCGAACGTAGACTGGAGAGGTGAAGAAGCCCGCGCCTTTCCTCGTCTACACCGTGCTGCGGCTGCTGGCGTTCCTCGTCCCGCTCGCCATCCTCTGGATCTTCCCGATCTTCCGAGAGTTCTGGTGGCTGGCCGCGATCTTCGCCGCACTGATCGGCATGAGCATCTCGATGCTGTTCCTGCGCACGCCGCTGACGGATGCCTCCGCCCGGCTGCAGGAGCGCCGCGAGAGCCGTTCCTCCGGCGGCCAGGCCGACGCGGACGCCGAGGACGAGGCGATCGAAGGCTCGACCGACCCCGTCGACGGCGACGCCAAGGCCTGAGGCCGGCTCAGCCCACGAACGCCCAGAACAGGGCACCTGCGTACAGCAGCGACGTCAGCGACGTGAGCGCGAGTGCGGTGACCAGCTCCTTCGGCTGACGGTAGGACCAGACGATCGCGATCGCCGGGAGCCCCGCGAGCAGAGCCAGCAGTGAGATCCACGCGATCGGGAACAGCAGGGCCAGGAAGGCCGCGATGCCGAACGGCGCGAGCACGAAGAGCGTGAACAGCACCTGGGTCGCCCTGCGCCCGATCAGCACCGTCAGGGTGCGCTTGCCGACCTCGCGGTCCTGGTCGATGTCGCGCAGGTTGTTCGCGAGCAGCACCGCACAGGCGAACAGCCCCGCGGCGATCGCACCGAGCCAGGCCTGCTGCGGCAGGGAGAAGATCTGCACCCAGGTCGTGCCGAGCGTGGCGACGAGCCCGAAGAAGACGAAAACGAAGACCTCGCCGAGTCCGGCGTAGCCGTAGGGGCGCTTGCCGCCGGTGTAGAACCATGCGGCGACGATGCAGGCCGCGCCCACCGCGAGCATCCACCACTGACCGGTGCGCACCACGATCGCCAGACCCACGAGGCCGGCAAGCGCGAAGAACACGAGTCCGATGATCAGGACCGTGCGAGGCTTCACCCGCCCGGAGGCGGTGAGACGCGCGGGACCGACCCGGTGGGCGTCGGTGCCGCGGACGCCGTCGCTGTAGTCGTTCGTGAAGTTCACGCCGATCTGCAGCAGCACCGCGACGGCGAGGCAGGCGAGCGCGATGACCCAGTGGAACTCGGGTCCGGTGCTGCGCGCGGCTCCCGTGCCGATCACGACCGGTGCAATCGCGAGAGGGAGGGTGCGCAGACGAGCCGCCCCGATCCAGTCGGCAGCCGTCACCGGGCCTGCTTCGACGGCAGGACGCTTCGCCGGGTTGCCGCTCGTGCGGACCGGCGTGCGCTTCGCGGTCGGGGTCTTCTTCTTGCGCTGGGAGGATGCTGCCACGCAGGGAATCCTACTGGCCGGGCCCATGCCCGACCTCAGCGGGACGACGGATCAGGCGTTCGGGTTGCTGTCCTTGCCGTCGAGCCACAGGGTGTCGGACGCATCGCCATGAGCGCCACCCTTGCCCACGTGCTTGTCGCTGATCTGCGGCCCCTTGGTGATCACGTGCACGAGTGCCATCGCGTGCCCCTGACCCAGCTGGTAGTCCTCTTTCAGCCAGGCGACGATCGGCGTCGCCTTGGTCGTCTGGTCGAACCCCTTCTCGGTGGCGAGTTCGATGAACTGCCGCGGGGTGAGACCGGTCTTGGTCTCGATGTTGTCGAGGTATGCCTGGAAGGACATGTGTGCTCCTGATGGTCAGTCCTCGTCGAGGAAGGTCTGGATGATGGTGGCGGAGGCGTGGACGCCGATGATCGTGAGAACCCCGTCCCCCACGTTGGTGAAGCGGTGCGGGATGAAAGCGGGGCCGGTGGCGGTGTCTCCCGCTCCGGCCACGAAAGTCTCCTCGCCCACTGTGATGGAGGCAACACCCTCGATCACGACCCAGGTCTCAGGATAGGGATGCCAGTGCAGCCCCGGCCCCTCCCCCGGCTGGTTCTCGACGAAGAAGTACGACACCTCGGCACCGTGCTCGGCCCCGACGAACCTGCGGCTGCGCCCCGAGCCGATGCGGATGTCACTCCCGGCGACGATCCCCGAATGAGGTGATGTGCTGTTCATGATTCCAGTCTCGACAGCCTCGCGAGCAGCCCCTAAAGTTTCGATGTGGATCGAAACTCCGGCCCGATCGAGGGCGTCGAGCACCCTGACCATCGCGTCGAGTTCCATCTGAGCCCGGGCGACGTCGAGGCGGTGCGGTTCGGCATCTCGCCCGGGCACGAGCTGGCCCACGCCGTTCGGGTGTTGCGGCGCCCCGCCGCGCATCCGCTGCAGTGGGGCTGGCTGCGAGCCGTGCGCGACCGCCTGCCCCGCGAGGACTTCGCGCTGCTCACGACCGTGATCGGCGACGACGGCTATCTGCCCGACTTTCTGACGACCGCACCCCGTTGGGACCTGACGCCCGAGGTAGAGCTCGACGAGCTGCGAACCGCCCCTCTCGACCCCATGCGCGTCGATTTCCGGAAGATGGTGGTGCGATCGAGCGGAACCAGGCAACAGGCTCTGCGCGAGATGCAGGATCACCCCGAGCGGGCTCGCGGGATGATCGCCGATGCCTGGGCCGCCGTGTGGGAAGCGGTGCTCTCTCCGGTGTGGCCGCAGCTCGAACGACTGTTGCGTGCTGACATCGCCGTCCGCACGCGCACGATCGCGAGCACGGGCATCGCGGGCATGGCCGGTGATCTGCACCGACAGGTGACCTGGGGGTCGGGTGCGGTCCGCGTCTCGCTGCGACGCCACAGCGAACAGGTCGACTGCCGGGGAGGTGGCCTGGTGCTCGTCCCCTCGGTCATGTCGGCGTGGGGCTGCATGGTGCTCACCGAGCCACCAGCGCAGCCCACCCTGTTCTATCCGGCCCGTGGCGTCACCGCCGGCTGGGCCCGCGACGCCGCCGACATCACCGCCGCTCTCAGCGCCCTGCTGGGTCCGGCACGAGCGGGCATGCTGCTGCGCGCCGGCACCGCCCGCACGACGTCGCAGGTCGCCCGTGATGCCGGCCTCGCGATATCGACCGCCTCGCATCACCTGGCCGTGCTGCGCGGTGCAGGACTGATCGCCAGCGAACGCGACGGCACCAGGATGCTCCATCTGCGCACCCCGCTGGGTGAGGCGATGGTGGGCGCGGTGCTCTGACTCCCGGCGCCTACTCGGCCGAGCCCACCGGGATGATCGGTCGGTGCTCGTAATAGGTCTGCAGCACCACGGTCGTGCGGGTGCTGACGTTCGCCGCGAGTCTCACATCGCGCACCAGCTCTTCGAGCGCACGGGGGGACGGCACCCGCACGAACAGCATGTAGCTGGCGTCGCCGGCGATGGAGTGGCAGGCCTCGATCGCGTCGAGGTGCTCGAGCAGCTCGGGGGCGTTGTCCGGCTGGGCAGGGTCGAGCGGCGTGATCTCGATGAACGCCGAGAGCGGGGTGCCCACCTGCTCGGGGTCGAGGATCGCCTGATATCCGGAGATGACCCCCCTCGTCTCCAATCGGCGCAGGCGCGACTGCACCGCAGAGACCGACAGGCCGACGGCGTCCGAGAGCTGGGAGAGCGTGGCGCGGCCGTCGCGGGAGATGGCGGTCAGGATCGCGCGGTCGACAGAGTCATCCATAGCTGTAAGATTATCGTCAGGATTCCGTTTGCACAGGAATCTTTCCGTCAAAAACTCCGATCGGAGGTCCCGATGTCCCTTCTTTCCGCCAACAGTTCCGCTGTCCAGGCCATCGTCGGCGAACCCGAGGTCGTCGAGGACGCATCGATCGCCGAGCAGTCCGCCGCCTGGGCGCAGCTCAAGGACGCCGCGATCGCGATCCGCGAGATGCAGATCAAGGACGGCTCGATCCCGGACGCCGCGCACCACGCCGCGGCCCGCGAGCTCGTCGGTGCGCTCACCGCCGCGATCCGCGCTCTGGCCCCCGCCTTCCCGCACGACGCCGAGTACCTCGCCGCTTCCGTGGTCGACTTCGACCGTTGGGCCGCCTCGGACTTCGGGGTGCCCGACTTCCTCGACTCGCTGATGGCTTTCCAGCCGCAGCAGCACCGTGTCGACGGCATCCGCCACCTCGTGGTCTTCCCGATGTACACGCAGAACGGATCGAGCGACCGCCTGGTCGAGGCGCTGATCGTCGAGACGATCTGGCCGGAGTTCATCGCGGCGCTCGAGGCCGGCGACTACGGCAACAAGCTGTTCGTCTCGCTGCGCCTGGTCGACTTCACGCCCGGCTACGACACGAACTCGGCTGTGCTGTTCCCCGAGACCGTCGCGATGCGCGAGATCCCGACCTTCACGTGGGGCGCGATCTTCCAGGACCGCGAGGCCGCCCGGTACCGCCGCGTCACGCGCGCCGCTGCCGCGATCACCAACCTCGACCTGCCGGAGCGCGCGAGCGCGATGCTCGACGACCAGCAGGTGGCCGAGAAGACCTTCGTGATGTGGGACATCATCCACGACCGCACCCACATGCGCGGCGACCTGCCCTTCGACCCGTTCATGATCAAGCAGCGGATGCCGTTCTTCCTCTACTCGCTGGAGGAGATGCGCTGCGACATGACGGCGTTCCGGGAATCGGTGAAGATCGAGCGTGCTCTCGCTGCCCGCATCGCCGCCGGTGAAGAGCTCACCGAGACCGAGCAGGAGATGCACGACTACGCGCACCTCGTGCAGTACGCGGTGATCTTCGACCGGATCTTCCGCTTCTCGATCACGGGCACCCGCACGCGCAACTACGACGCGGTCGGCGGACAGCTGCTGTTCGCGTGGCTGCACCAGCGCGGTGTGCTGCACTGGACCGACACCGCTCTCGCGTTCGACTGGGACAACGTGCCCGACGCCGTGGTCGCTCTGGGCGATGCGATCGACGATCTGTACTGGCACTCGATCGACCGTCCCAAGGTCGCGCACTGGCTCGCCGCGTACGAGCTCGTCCGGGGCACGCTCACCCCACACCCCGCATCGCAGTGGGCCCGCGGCCTGTCGGACGAGATCCTCGCCGGCGCACCGAAGGGCTACACGGATGCCGTGATGGACGACGAGTTCCCGCTGTCGATGTTCTTCGAGACACTCGACAAGAAGATGAAGCCGATCATCGAGTCGACCGTGGGCATCCGCGGCACCGACGACTGACGATCACGCGCGCACCGCGCGCGTTCCGAGTGTGACGCTGGGGCGCACCGCACTGCGGCCGGAACCTGTCCTGCGGATACCTCCGCGGGTTCCGGCCGCAGAAGCCCCTCCGACCCGGAAGAGTGGAAGACATGGCTGAACACACCGACTCGACGGCTTCCACGCGCACCGTGGTCCTCGCCGGAGCCACCAGCGCGGCCGGTCTCGCCACCGCGCGTGCGCTGATCGCTGCGAACGCCCGCGTCATCGCCACCGGTCGCTCGGTCGAGCGCCTGCAGGAGCTCGCCGACGCCGGGGCTCAGATCGAGATCGCGGATGCGACCTCCTTCGAGGGCATGACCGCCCTGGCTTCCCGGATCGGGCCCGTGGACGCGGTGGTGCCGCTGGTCGGAGGCTGGCGCGGAGGCGGGGGTCTGGCCGGGCAATCCGATGAGGACTTCGCCGCCCTGCTGCCGGCCCTGCACGCCGTTCGCGCCACGAGCCGGGCTTTCGACGATGCGCTGCGCGCCTCCGATGCCGGACGCTTCGCGATCGTGTCGTCGACGTCTGCCGCACGTCCCCTGGCCGGTGGGGCGAACTATGCCGCCGTCAAGGCCGCGAGCGAGGCTTGGACCAGAGCCGTCGCTCAGGGCTATGCCAAGGCCGCACGCGAGTCCGGAGAACGGCTGCGCGCAGCAGCCGTCGTGTTCCGCGCGAAGGCACTCGATCCCGAGGCCCTGGCCGCACGGATCGTCGCGCTGTGGGCCGAGGACGCCGCCGAGCTCAACGACCGGGTGTTCGATCTGGGCTGAGCCGTCGGTGTGATCACGGCCTCGTGCGCCTGCTCCGTCATCGGGTTTCGGGCGGCATCCCCGGGACGACGGGCGGTGCATCGGCGTACCTGGTCGCGGACTGACCGTTCTCACGGTCGAGCGCGACCGTGGTCTCGCCCGCGCTCTCGTTCCCTGGCTCCTCGATCTCCTGCTCCGGAGCCTCGGCATAGAGTTCGGTGAGCCTGCGGTAGGACCGGGTGAAGAACGCCAGCGTGGCGGCGACGACCATGATCAGTCCGGCGAACAGGCAGATGAGGGCGATGCCCCGGGCCTCGCCCTCACCGAGCAGCCACCCCCACTGCTGCTGCCCCTCGGCGGTGTTCATGTACGGGATGATCAGGAACTCGGCGATCGGGGCGATCATGAACGCCGTGATCGGCGCGGCGGCGGCCTCCATCGCGGCAGCCACGCCGAAGACGCGGCCCTGCCGCTCGAAGGGCACGACCTTCTGGATCACGGTCTGCTCGGCGGCTTCGACGGGCGGCACCAGAGCCATGTACACCCACATGCCGACCACATACAGCGGCCACCACTCCCGCAGCATGAACACCGACCCGAGCAGCCCCATCGCGATGACCACGAGCAGCATCGTGCGCATGGGTCTGGGCCCCAGACCGAACTTGGCGACCAGCCCGCCGCCGACCAGGAATCCCGTCGAGGCGAACGCCAGCGCGAAGCCCCACGTCTGCGCGTCGAAGAGTGTCAGTCCGTAGGGATCCATCAACGCCATGTAGACGCCGCCGATGAGGTTGTTGAACGTGGAGAAGATGATCAACGCGAAGAGCCCGGGAGCCAGACGGATGGCGCGCACGCTTCCGCGGAAGTCGAGTGCGCTGGAGGCATTCGGGTCGGGTTCGGGAGTCCCCTCGGGGATGCGCACGAACAGCAGATGCACGAACGTCATCGCCATGGCCGCGATGGCGATCGCGAGCGTCCACCCCATGCCGAGGAAGCCGATCGAGAGCCCCGAGAAGACGCTCGTCACCAAGAAGGCGATGCCCTGCACCGTGCCGACCAGGCCGTTGGCGTTCGCGCGCTTGTCTTCGGGGATGAGCAGGGTGACCGTCGTCGACAGCGCGATGTTGCGCAGCTGCTCGATCACACCGCCGAACAGGATGACACCCGAGAACAGCCAGAACCAGGGCCCTCCCAGATCGAGAAGAGCGGCCTCGGGCTGCCACAGGTATAGCGCTCCGGCCACGAGGAACGCGCCGGCGGAGATCACGCTCGAGATCACCATGACGGTGTGTTTGCGGTTGCGGTCGACGATCGTGCCGAACGCCATCGCGAAGAACGCGACGAAGAGCATGTAGGCGCCGCCGATGATGCCCGTGGCCAGCACCGACCGCGTCTCGATGTAGACCCAGAACGTGAGCGCGAACCACAGGAAGCTCGTCGTCACGTTCGCGATGAGCGTGTTGACGAGGACGTTGGCGAAAGCCCTCTTCGCTGAGGTGCGCTCCATGGTTTCGAGGGTAGAACCGACCCCCGACATTGGGAAGTCCCCACCGGGTCGGAGGCCCGATCACCGGACCGAGAGCAGCACCGGGACAATTAGGCTGGGGAGGTGAGCATCCAGCATGACCCCGCGATCCGGGGCTTCGCCAGTGACAACTACTCCGGCATCCACCCCGAGGTCCTCGCGGCGATCGCCGTGGCCAACGGCGGCCACCAGAGCGCCTACGGGGAGGACGCGTACACCGCGCGCCTGCAGGAGGTGTTCCAGGAGCACTTCGGTGACGGCGTGCAGGCGTTCCCGGTGTTCAACGGCACCGGCGCCAACGTGACCGGCCTGCAGTCGATGCTGCCGCGCTGGGGCGCGGTGATCGCCGCCTCCACCGCGCACATCAACGTCGACGAGGCCGCGGCCCCCGAGAAGATCGGCGGCTTCAAGCTGCTCACGGTCCCCACCGACGACGGCAAGCTCACCCCGGAGCTGATCGACCGCGAGGCGTGGGGCTGGGGCGACGAGCACCGCGCGCAGCCGCTGGTCGTCTCGATCACCCAGACCACGGAGCTCGGCACGCTGTACACGGCGGAGGAGATCCGCACGATCGCCGACCACGTGCACGAGCGCGGCATGAAGCTGCACCTCGACGGCGCCCGTCTGTCGAACGCCGCCGCCGCCCTCGATCTGCCGCTGCGTGCATTCACCCGCGACGCCGGCGTCGACGTGCTCACCTTCGGCGGAACCAAGAACGGCGCCATGCTCGGCGAGGCGATCGTCGTGCTGAACCCCGAAGCCGCCGACGGTCTCACCTACTCGCGCAAGTTCAACATGCAGCTCTCCTCGAAGATGCGGTTCGTCTCCGCCCAGCTGATCGCGCTGCTGGAGGGCGACCTCTGGCTGCGCAACGCCCGGCATGCCAATGCCATGGCGGCGCGCCTGCGCTCCGAGATCGAGGCCGGGATCGCCGACGGATCCATCCGCGGTGTGGAATTCACCCAGCCGACCCAGTCCAACGGCGTGTTCGCCACGCTCCCCGACGGCGTCGCCGACCGGCTCCGCGACTCGTTCCGCTTCTACGACTGGGACGCGGCACGCAAGGAGGTGCGCTGGATGTGCGGCTTCGACACCGAGGAAGCCGACGTCGACGCGTTCGTCGCCGAACTCGCCCGCCTCACCACGGCCTGAGCTTCCGGAGAAGTCAGCGCAGGAGGCCGAGGCTCGCGAGAGCCTGGCGGATGAGCGTGCCGCGACCGTTCTCCATTTCGGCGGCGACTGCATCGGATGCGGCGGCCTCCGGCGAGAACCAGGTGACCTCGAGGGCATCCTGGCGCGGCTCGCACGTACCGGTGACCGGCACGACGAAGGCCAGGGACACGGCGTGCTGCCGGTCGTCATGGAAGGCGCTCACGCCGGGCATCGGGAAGTACTCCGCGACGGTGAAGGGCAGCGGCTGCGGCGGCATCAACGGGAAGGCCATCGGACCGAGGTCGTTCTCGACATGCCGGAACAGGGCGTCGCGCACCGTCTCCCCGAAGCGGACGCGCCCCGACACGATCGTGCGCGTCATCTCCCCCATCGGCGTGGAGCGCAGGAGGATGCCGATCTCAGTCACCTGGCCGGAGCCGTCGGTGCGTACGGGAATCGCCTCGACGTAGAGCATCGGCAGACGGCGTCGCGCCTCTGCGAGCTCGAATTCGCTCAGCCAGCCGGGGTTCGCATCCGGGGAGGGCGGGTTCGACTCCCGGAAAGCGCCGAGACCTTCGTCGTCGGGCTCCGGCTCGGGATCAGGTGTGCGGACCGCCATGTGTCCTTTCTACCAGCCGCCTTCCTGAACCGACACCGTGTGCACGTCGGTCGCCCCTGGCAGGATGACGATGTGAGCGAGAACCTGACGATCGACGACACCGCGACCAGATGGTCATCCCCCGACCGCGGCGGGATGCCGCTGCTGGTCCTGCTCCACGGCTACGGTGCCGACGAGCACGACCTGTTCGGACTCGTCCCCTACCTCCCCGAGGGCATCGCCGTCGCATCCGTCGCCGCGCCCCTCGCACCCCCGTGGCCGATGCCAGGGCGCTCGTGGTATCCGATCGAGGGACTCGACGGGCGCAGCTCCGCTGCCGTCACCCTCGCGGCGGAGTCCTTCCTGCGCTGGCTCGACACGGCGGCGACCGAGGCCCCCTCGATCGCGCTGCTCGGCTTCTCGCAGGGCGCGGCGGTATCGCTGCAGGCCCTGCGGCTGGCACCCGAGCGGTTCGGCGCGGTGGTGGCGCTGAGCGGCTATGCGTCCCCGGGAGAGCTTCCGAACGACGAGGCCCTGGAAGAGCTGCGCCCACCCGTGTTCTGGGGCCGAGGAACGCACGACGACGTCATCCCACCCGCGCTGATCGATCACACCGCGCAGTGGCTGCCCACGCACTCAGAGCTGTCGGGCCGGGTGTACACCGGGCTCACCCACAGCATCTCCGAGGAGGAGCTCACCGACGTGCACCGGTTCCTCACGAAGTGGCTCGACGGGGTCGCCGCGAGCTAGCCACATCGTCGTGGTCGACGACCGAGCCACGAACCGACACGCCCGGGGTTGCGGGAATGCGACACGCCCGGGTATCGTCGGGGAGTCCTGTCCGCCGTGTCTGGAAGTCCTTTGATCTGATCCGTCGCCTCCGCGCTCTTCTTCCCGCGCGCTGACCCGACGATCGCCGACTCCACGGCAGACCCTCCCCTCCGCATCCTGTGACGCGTGTCACGAGCCGGTAGGGCTCGGTGTCAGTGCACCCATGCACTCGACAGGAGACACTCATGTCAACCCCCACCGCTCTTCACCCATCGGTCGTGCTCGACCGACTCACCTTCACCTGGCCCGACGGCTCGATCGCGCTCGACGGCGTCTCGGGCGCATTCGGCTCGGGACGCACCGGCCTCGTAGGTCGCAACGGCGCGGGCAAATCCACGCTGCTGCGGCTGATGGCAGGCTCGCTCGAAGCCACATCGGGCGCCATCACGGCATCCGGCGAGGTCGCGTACCTTCCGCAGCAGTTGACTCTCGACGTCGACCGCCGCGTCGCCGAGCTCCTCGGCGTGTCCGCGGCACTCGACGCCGTGCGGGCGATCAGCGCGGGCGACGTCGACCCCGCCCACTTCGATGCGGTCGGCGACGACTGGGACATCGAGGCGCGCGCCGAGGCGTCGCTGGCGGAGGCCGGGCTCGCTCCGGAGTTCCTCGACCGCAGGGTCGGCGAGCTGTCCGGCGGCGAGGCCGTGCTCGTCGCGATCGCCGGCATCCGCCTGCGCCGTGCACCGATCACGCTCCTCGACGAGCCGACCAACAACCTCGACCGCGACGCCAGGACCAAGCTCGCGGCGATGGTGCAGGCCTGGAAGGGCACGCTCATCGTCGTCAGTCACGACCTGTCGTTGCTCGAGCTGATGGATGACACCGCCGAGCTGTACGCCCAGACGCTGAGCGTGTTCGGTGGCCCCTATTCGCAGTGGCGCGCCTGGCTGGACGCCGAGCAGGATGCTGCGAGACAGGCCGAGGTCACCGCCGCCCAGGCGTTCCGCAAGGAGAAGCGCCAGCGGATCGAGGCCGAGGTGAAACTCGCCCACCGCACCCGCACCGCGAAGAAGGCGGAGATCGAGAAGCGCGTCCCGAAGATCGTGGCGCACGGCCGCAAGATGGCCGCCGAGGTCTCAGCGGGCAAGCTCCGCACCGAGGTCGGGGCGAAGGAGGATGCCGCGCGATCGGTGCTCGACGAGGCCGGGCGACGCGTGCGCTCCGACGCCTCGATGAAGATCGAACTGCCCGACCCGCAGGTGTCGCGCAGCCGCCGTATCGCGACGATCGGCGATCACGAACGGGCCTGGGTGATCCAGGGGCCGGAGCGTGTCGCGCTGATCGGCCGGAACGGTGCCGGGAAGACCACGCTGTTGGAGCGGTTGATCGCCGCCGGTGTTCACGACTCGGAAGGAACGGCTCCCGACGGGCCAGAGGGGGCGGAGCGCGTCGGATCCGGGACGGAAGCCCTGGGTCGTGCGCGGCCGCCTTTGCATGCCGAAGCCCACACCGATCTGATCGGCTACCTGCCGCAACGCGTGGACGGCCTCGACGAGCGGCGGTCGGTGTTCGAGAACATCGCCGCCGCGGCGCCGCACGTGCCGGAGAAGGAGCTGCGCAACCGGCTCGCCCGTTTCCTCATCCGCGGGGCCACCGCGGAGCGTCCGGTCGCCGCCCTCTCCGGCGGCGAGCGCTTCCGCGTCGCGCTGGCGAAGCTGCTGCTCGCCGACCCCGCACCGCACCTCGTGGTGCTCGACGAGCCGACCAACAACCTCGACCTCGACACGGTCGCCCAGCTCGTCGAAGCCCTCCACGCCTACCGGGGCGCGGTGCTCATCGTGAGTCATGACGATGCGTTCCTGCGGCGGCTGGATCTCGACCTGACACTCGAGATCGATGCGGAGGGCGCGCTCCAGGAGGTCTCACTGGAAGCGTGATGCGCGGGAGATCGGAGAGGCGGGTGTCGGGGCGAGGGCCTTCCCGACACCCGCCTTCGCCGGACCCGTGCTGTCAGACCACCCCGGCCTCGTAGGCGAGGATGACGGCCTGTACGCGGTCGCGCAGATCGAGCTTCAACAGGATGCGGCCGACGTGGGTCTTCACGGTCGACTCGGACACGAACAGGCTCTTGCTGATCTCGGTGTTGTTGTAGCCCTTGGCGATCGCGAGGAACACCTCGCGCTCCCGCTCGGTCAGCACCCCCAACCGCGGATCCACCGTCTCGGACTCCCGGGGCAGGCGGGTGGCGAACAGGTCGAGCATCGATCGGGTCACACGCGGCGAGACCAGGGCGTCACCCGCGGCGATCGCTCGGATAGCGGTGGTCAGCTGCCCGGGAGGCGTGTTCTTCAGCAGGAATCCGCTCGCTCCTGCGCGGAGGCTCCCGAACGCATACTCGTCGAGGTCGAAGGTCGTGAGCACCAGCACGCGGCTCGACGGCGTGCCTCTGACGATGCGGCGGGTCGCCTCGATGCCGTCCATCTCCGGCATCCGGATGTCCATCAAGATCACATCGGGTCGCAGATCCGCGGCCATGTGCACGGCCTCCGCACCGGAAACCGCCTCGCCCACCACCTGCATGTCGTCCTCGGCGTCGAGCACCATTCGCATACCGCGCCGGATCAGCTCGTGATCGTCGACGATGAGGAGTCGGATTCGTTCCTCGGTCATCGCTGTTCCTCCTGCTCGGGGATCTCCACCCGCACGCGCCATCCGCCGCCGGGCGCGGGGCCCGCCTGCACGGTTCCGCCTGCGAGTCGTGCACGCTCCCGGATTCCGAGGAGGCCACGTCCCGACCCGACGGATGCCGCCGGCGGGCCCTGCCGTCCGTCATCCGAGACCTCGACCGTCAGGACCTCTCCACGGAAGTCGAGGTTCACGAGCACCTCGCGCGGATCCTTCGCGTAGCGCAGCGCGTTCGTGAGCGCCTCCTGCACGATGCGGTGGATCGTGTTCTGCAGAGCCGGTGATGAGGGCGCCGCTCCCTGCGTGCGCACCGTGACCGGCAGCCCGGCCGTGCGGAAGGTCTCGACCAGAGCGGTGAGCTCGCTCAGCCCGGGATTGGGGCGCAGCGGACTCTGCTCGTCCGCGTCGACGGTGTCGTCTCCGAGGGCTCCCAGCAGCTGCCGCATCTCGATGAGAGATTGCCGACCGACCTCGCCGATCTCCTGAACGGCACTCCGCGACCGCTGGGGGTCCTTTTCGGCCAGCGCGCTCGCACCGTCCGCGAGAGACACCATGACCGACACGCTGTGCGCCACGACATCGTGGATCTCGCGGGTGATCCTCGCACGCTCGGCCAGTGTCGCGATCCTCGCCTGCTGGTCGCGTTCGCGCGCGAGCTGGTTGGCGCGGTCGAGGATCGCCCCGATGTAGCGGCGCCGGTCACCCACGGTCACTCCGAGGAGTGCGGCGATCAGCATCACGACGAGGAAGAGCAGGCTCACCGCCACGGAGAACGAACCGCCGAGATCGCCCCGCCGCAGGCCGTCCAGCAGCGGGAACACGAGGATGCCGCCGAGGACCGTGATCCCGAAGGCGATCCAACCACTGCGGTTCGAGCGATAGACGAACACCGCGTACAGCGCCAGGGCGATGCCGATCGGGTCGGCGGGGGTGTCGATCACGATCGTGATCGCCGCGACGATGACGAACACCGCGAAGGTGATCCAGGGACGATGGCGCCGGACGAGCAGGCCCGCGGCGCCGACGAGCGCGAGGATCAGCGGGATGAGAATCGGTGGGAGCGGCGACCACTTTCCCGACGACAACGGGGTGACCAGCACCCAGAACCCGCTCAGAAGGAGATAGAAGAAGGCGAGCAGCCCGTCGAAGAGCCAGGGGTGACTCCCCCAGAACCGCCGCACCACTCCCGGTGGCCGTGGCAGGTCCACCGCACGGACCCCTCCATCGCCGGCCGGTGCTGACTCTCGCATGTGACGACTCTACGCACCGCACTCGCGGCTCCCTCAGCGGGAGACGGCGACGAGAGAGATCGTTCCCGTGCTGCGCGCGGTGCTCCTGCGGACTTCGACGGCCTGCAGCACCGGCTTCCATGTCTTGCGCCGCACCCGCCGCTGCGCGACCGCGGTGTCCATTCCGAGGATCGCGAGCCACCCCATCCCGATGGTGGTAGCGACGAGTTCGAGGATGCTCCCGATGTCGGTGCGGAACTGCAGGAGCGAGAGGATGCCGCCGGCCGCCGCGATCGCTGCGGTGGAGACACCGGCGCCGAGCGAAAGCACCCGCAGCGTCCGTCGACCCTCCACGAACGAGACCTGGAGCATCGCGAAGGCGGCGAGCGCGAAGGCGAGAACGGCGACGGTCGTGTGCACGAGGTCCTGCCACGTGAACGCGGGCCCGACCGGCAGCGGGCATCCGGTCGTGCACGTGACCTGCGAGGCCACCAGGAACAGCGACGACGCCATCGCCACCGAGAACGACGGCGACCAGACGCTCAGCCACGGCACCGTGGAGCGCAGCCCGCGCGCGGCCCAGGCCACAGCGAAGCCCCCGACGACGAGCAGGAGCAGCGCGAGTTCGAACCATCCGGCAGTCGGCTCACCGTCTGCGCCGAGACCACTCACGTACAGGACCCGATCGATGCTCAACCTGGCGATCCAGATGATGCTCAGCGCGACGGCGACGAGCACGCTTCCGACGATCGAGGCGATGACGCGCAACGCGGTTCCTGCGGGATGGGAGACGGTGTTTCCGGTGGGCATAGGGAGACGGTATGAGCGCAGGCCGCCCCGTCGCGTCGGCCCGAAGTGCCCACTGCGCCGGGGCGTCGTACTGCGGTACGACGCCCCGGCGCAGGTGGCCTGCTCGGCCGGACAGACCTCGGCGACCTCGATGAAGGTGTCGAGGTCGCCCTCCGCCGACATCGTCACGACCCCGATGTCCCCGGCCTGCACGAAGATGGAGGGATGAGCGATGTGCTCGACCGCTTCACCCCCGCGACGCAGGACTGGTTCCGGGGTGCCTTTCCCGCGCCCACTCCCGCTCAGGCGGGCGCGTGGGACGCGATCTCCGCAGGCAAGCACGCCCTCGTGGTGGCCCCGACCGGCTCGGGCAAGACGCTCTCGGCCTTCCTGTGGGCGATCGACAGCGTGTTCCGCGAGCGCATGGCGGAGACCTCCGCGCCTGCGAAGGGCGAGCCGCGCACGCGCATCCTCTACATCTCCCCGCTGAAGGCGCTCGGCGTCGACGTCGAGCGCAACCTCCGCTCCCCGCTCATCGGCATCGGGCAGTCGGCGAGACGGCTCGGAGTGCCCTCGCCTGCGGTGACGGTCGGCGTGCGATCGGGCGACACGACCTCGAGCGACCGGCGCAAGCTCGTGTCAGATCCGCCCGACATCCTCATCACGACCCCCGAGTCGCTCTACCTCATGCTCACGAGCCGGGCGGGCGAGACCCTGCGCGGGGTGCACACCGTGATCATCGACGAGGTGCACGCCGTCGCCGCCACCAAGCGCGGCGCACACCTCGCCGTGAGTCTCGAGCGTCTCGACGCCCTGCGCCGCGCGAACGGCATCGAGAAGCCGGCGCAGCGCATCGGGCTCTCGGCCACGGTGCGTCCGATCGACGAGGTCGCGCGGTTCCTCGGCGGGTCGGCTCCGGTCGAGATCGTCGCACCTCCCGCATCCAAGACCTTCGAGCTCGGCGTGGTCGTGCCGATGGACGACATGACCAACCCGCCGCCCCCTCCCGGTGTGCCGGGGGACGCGGCCGATGCCGAATACTCCGAGGTCACCGGATCCGTCTGGCCGCATGTCGAGGAGGCGATCGTCGACCGCATCCTGCAGAACAACTCGACGATCGTGTTCGCCAACTCCCGCCGGCTCGCCGAGCGCCTGACGGGCCGACTGAACGAGATCTACTCCGAGCGCATCGGCATCGAGCTGCCGGCGGCGACCATACCCGCCGCCATGATGGCGCAGGCCGGAGCCACCGCGGGCGCCGATCCCGTGCTCGCGAAGGCGCACCACGGGTCGGTCTCGAAGGATCAGAGGGCTCAGGTCGAAGAGGAGCTGAAGTCGGGGGTGCTGCGCTGCGTCGTGGCGACGAGCAGTCTCGAACTCGGCATCGACATGGGTGCGGTCGACCTCGTGATCCAGGTCGAGGCGCCCCCGTCCGCGGCTTCGGGCCTGCAGCGCGTCGGCCGCGCCGGGCACCAGGTGGGCGAGATCAGTCGCGCCGCGCTCTTCCCGAAGCATCGCGGCGACGTGCTGCACACCGCGATCGTGACCGAGCGGATGCTGGCGGGCAAGATCGAGGCCATCCAGGTGCCACGCAACCCGCTCGACATCCTGGCCCAGCAGACGGTCGCGGCGAGCGCGCTCGGCGCCATCGGCGTGGAGGAGTGGTTCGAGACGGTCCGCCGGTCGGCGCCCTTCCAGGCCCTTCCGCGTTCGGCCTACGAGGCGACTCTCGACCTGCTCGCCGGCCGCTTCCCCTCCGACGAGTTCGCGGAGCTGCGGCCGCGACTGGTGTGGGATCGCGACGCCGGCACCTTGACCGGACGCCCCGGTGCGCAGCGCATCGCGGTGACCAGTGGCGGCACGATCCCCGACCGCGGCCTGTTCGGGGTCTTCGTCGCCGGCGAGACGACCGGAGCACGCGTGGGCGAGCTCGACGAGGAGATGGTCTACGAGTCCCGGGTGGGAGATGTGTTCACGCTCGGCACGACGAGCTGGCGGATCGCCGAGATCACCCACGACCGCGTCAACGTGATCCCCGCCTACGGCCAGCCCGGCAAGGTGCCGTTCTGGCACGGCGACGGCATCGGCCGGCCGTTCGAACTCGGCGAGGCGCTGGGCGCGTTCTCCCGCGAGGTGTCGGCGGCCACCCCCGAGAAGGCGGCGCAGCGACTCATCGATGCCGGGCTCGACGAGCAGGCACGGGCGAACCTCATGGCCCACCTGACCGAGCAGCGCGAGGCGACGGGCACGCTCCCCACCGACCGCACCCTGACGGTCGAGCGGGGACGCGACGAGGTCGGCGACTGGCGCGTCATCCTGCATTCCCCGTACGGGATGAAGGTGCATGCCCCCTGGGCGCTGGCGATCAACGCGCGGGTGCGCGAGCGTCTCGGCGTCGAGGGGTCGGCGGTCGCGAGCGACGACGGCATCATCGTGCGCATCCCCGACGCCGAGGCCGAGCCGCCCGGCGCCGAGCTGTTCGTGTTCGACCCCGACGAGCTGGAACACCTGGTCACCGAGGAGGTGGGCGGTTCCGCCCTGTTCGCCTCCCGGTTCCGCGAGTGCGCGGCGCGCGCGCTGCTCATGCCGCGCATGAACCCGAACAAGCGCACGCCGCTGTGGCAGCAGCGGCAGCGGTCGGCGCAACTGCTCGAGGTGGCCAGACGTCATCCGACGTTCCCGGTGATCCTGGAGACGCTGCGCGAGGTGCTGCAGGACGTCTACGACCTCCCCTCACTGCGCACACTCGCGACGTCGATCGCGGATCGCCGCATCCGCCTGGTCGAGACCGAGCCCGGGCAGCCGTCGCCCTATGCCCGCGACCTGCTGTTCGGCTACGTGGGCGCGTTCATGTACGAGGGCGACTCCCCTCTCGCCGAGCGCCGAGCGGCCGCACTCTCGGTCGACCCCGCGCTGCTGGGCGAGCTGCTGGGCACGGTCGAGCTGCGCGAACTGCTCGACCCCGATGTGATCGCCCAGTTCGAGCGCGAGGCCCAGCGTCTCGACCCCGATCGCCGGGCACGCGGGCTCGAGGGCGTCGCCGACCTGCTGCGGATGCTCGGGCCGCTCGACGCCGACGAGGTGGCCGCGCGCCTCGACCCCGAGTCGATCGCCGACACCTCGGCCGGAGCGCTGCTCGACGAGCTGATCACCGCGCGCCGGGCGATCCCCGTCACGATCGCCGGCACGAGCCGCGTCGCCGCGATCGAGGATGCGGGGCGTCTGCGCGATGCGCTGGGAGCGGCGCTGCCCACCGGCATCCCTGTGGCGTTCCTCGAACCCGTCGCCGATCCCCTCGGCGACCTCGTCGCCCGCCATGCCCGCACGCACGGCCCGTTCACCACGGATGCCGTCGCCACGCGGTTCGGACTCGGCGCCGCCGTCGCCCGGCACACGCTGCAACGCCTCGAGACCGCAGGGCGGATCACGAGCGGGTACTTCCTGCCCGAGGCGGCCGGCAGCGCAGACGCCATCGAATGGTGCGACACCGAGGTGCTGCGCCGCCTTCGGATGCGCTCGCTCGCCGCGATCCGCGGATCGGTCGAGCCCGTCTCCCCCGAGGCCTATGCCCGATTCCTGCCGGACTGGCAGCACATCGGACGACCGCTCGAAGGCGTCGACGGCGTGCTCACCGTGATCGAG
Source organism: Microbacterium sp. Root1433D1 (assembly GCF_001426835.1). Classification (NCBI taxonomy): domain Bacteria; kingdom Bacillati; phylum Actinomycetota; class Actinomycetes; order Micrococcales; family Microbacteriaceae; genus Microbacterium; species Microbacterium sp. Root1433D1. Next base: position 671,016 of record NZ_LMFN01000001.1, read on the forward strand.
CAGTTCGCGGGCGTGCCGATCCCCGCGAGCGCGTGGGAGTCGCTCGTGCTCCCCTCCCGGGTGCGCGACTACTCGCCCGCGATGCTCGACGAGCTGACGGCCGCCGGAGAGGTCATCTGGTCAGGCCACGGCACGCTGCCGGGGCGCGACGGCTGGGTGTCGCTGCATCCGGCAGACCTCGCCCCCTTCACCCTGCCGGAGCGCGACGCCGAGATCGCGTCCGATTCCCTGGAGTCGCGCATCCTCGTCGCCCTCGACGTGGGCGGTGCCTACTTCGCCGGGCAGTTGAAGGAGATGGCGGCGGCCGAGAACGAGCAGTCCGTGCTCGAGGCGCTGTGGTCGCTGACGTGGTCGGGCCACGTCACCAACGACACGTTCGCCCCGATCCGCTCCCTTCTCGCGGGCGGCTCGCAGGCGCACAAGGTCAAACGCCGCGCTCCCCGTGCCCGCACCTACCGTGGCGTGTCCTTCACGGGTGCCGCAGCTCCCCGGCCGCCCTCGATCGGCGGGCGCTGGTCACTGCTGCCCGCACTCGAGACCGATCCCGCCCGCCGGGCGACCGTCACCGCCGGGCTCCTGCTCGACCGCTACGGCGTCGTCACCCGCGGCGCCGTGCAGGCCGAGGGCGTTCCCGGTGGTTTCGCCCAGGCCTACCGGGTGCTCGCCGGTTTCGAGGAAGCCGGCCACTGCCGCCGCGGCTACGTGATCGAGAAGCTGGGAGCCGCGCAGTTCGCCGCCTCCGGAACGGTCGATCGTCTGCGCACCTACGCCGGACTCGCCGACCCGCCTCCCCGCAAGGCCGTGACCCTCGCGGCGACCGATCCCGCGAACCCCTACGGTGCTGCGCTCGGCTGGCCCAAGCTCGACGGGGTGTCGCACCGCCCCGGGCGCAAGGCGGGCGCTCTGGTCGTGCTCGTCGACGGCACCCTCGTGCTCTCCCTCGAACGCGGCGGCCGCACGGTGCTGTCGTTCAGCGACGACCCCGAGGTGCTGCGCGCCGCAGCCGCCGACCTCGCGACCACCGCGCGCAGTCGCCGCCTCGACACCCTGACCGTCGAGAAGATCAACGGCGAGGGCGTCTACGGCACGGGACTCGCCCTCGCCCTGCAGGAGGCCGGCTTCGTGGCGACTCCGCGCGGGTACACGCTCCGCAAGGCCGTCTGAGCGATGCACCTACGCTGGAACCCATGATCCGAGAGTTCGCGACCGGCATCCGCACCCTGCTGCGCGGGTTCGGGCTGTGGCGCACCAGGCCCGGTCTCATGATGCTCGGGCTGATCCCCGCGATCATCGCCGTGGTCGTGCTCGCGGCCGCCCTCATCCCACTGGTGCTCAGCATGCCGTCGCTGTCCGCCTGGCTGACCCCGTTCGCCGAGGGATGGTTCGAGCCGTGGAGGGGTCTGCTGCGCGCCGCCGTGGGCCTCGTGATCGTGGCGGCCGCACTCGCGCTCGCCAGCGTCGTCTTCAGTGCCCTGACCCTGACCATCGGCGACCCCTTCTACCAGCGCATCTGGCACGCGGTCGAGGTCGACCTGGGCGAGGCGCCTCCGGCGGACGGCGGCAGCTTCTGGACAACGCTCGGCGAGGGGCTCCGGCTGATCCTGCTCGGCATCCTGATCGCGATCCTCGTGCTCCTGATCGGCCTCATCCCGGCGGTCGGCGGGTTCCTCGGCGCCATCTCCGGTGTGGTGCTCACCGGTCGGCTGCTCGCCCGCGAGCTCACGGGGCGCGCCTTCGACGCGCGCGAGCTCAGCCCGGCCGATCGCGCCGCCCTGTTCTCGGGCAGCCGGGCGCGGGTCCTCGGTTTCGGCTTCGCGACCCAGCTCTGCTTCCTGATCCCCGGCGGCGCGGTCGCGATCATGCCCGCAGCCGTCGCCGGCAGCACCATGCTGGCGCGGGACATGCTCGCCCGCACGGGCGCCACCGCACCGAGCCTGCCGGCGACCCCGCCACCACCCGCAGCACCGCAGCAGGCACCGCGCCCGCCCCACGCGCCCCTCGGAGCGCCCTGATGCCCGAGGGCGACACCGTCTTCCGCACCGCACGGCGCCTCGACGAGGCCCTGTCGGGTGCGGAGGTCACCCGATTCGACCTCCGGGTCCCCCGGTTCGCGACCCTCGATCTGACCGGGCAGCCGGTGCACGGTGCACTCGCGCGCGGCAAACACCTGCTGCTGCGCGTGGGCGACAGCACACTGCATTCGCATCTGCGCATGGACGGCGCCTGGTTCGTCTACCGACCCGGCGAGAAGTGGCGCCACCCGGCCTTCAAGGTGCGCGCGATCGTCGGCACGGCGCACCGCGAAGCCGTCGGCGTGGACATCGCCGAGATCGAGGTCGTCCCCACCCGGGACGAAGACCAGCTCGTCGGTCATCTGGGTCCGGATCCCCTCGCCGCCGACTGGGATGTGGCAGAGGCGGTCCGGCGCCTCGGAGCCGACACCCGCAGCATCCATGTCGCCCTGCTCGATCAGCGCAACGTCGCGGGATTCGGAAACGAGTACGCCGCAGAACTCCTGTTCCTGCGGGGAATCCTGCCGACGACGCCGACCCCGGAGGTCGATGTCGCCGCCCTCCTCGACCTCGGCGTGCGCACGATCCGCGCCAACCGCGATCGCGCCGACCGCACGTTCACCGGCGTCAATCGCGGCGGCCAGACCACCTGGGTGTACGGCCGCGCCGGACGCCCGTGCCGACGCTGCGGCACCCTCATCAGACGCGGTGAGCAGGGCGCAGATCCGACCCGAGAACGCATCACTTTCTGGTGCCCGTCCTGTCAACGCTGACAACATCCATCCGCGGGAATGAATCCGACCTCGCCGTGGTTGTTGGTATATCCGGAGAACTCCGGAGCACGGGAGGAATCGTGGGCAAGAACTACGTCGACATCGAGAACGACCAGGGCGCGACGCTGCGGTACCGCAAGCACGCGAACGGCCGGGGTCTCGTCGCGCATGGCGCGAAGGTGCACCCGAAGGCGCATATCGAGGCGGGTGCCTATATCGAACCGGGAGCGCGCGTCGGCGCCGGCGCGACGATCGCGCGCGGCGCCTGGATCGACGAAGACGCAGTGATCGGCGAGGGCGCGTTCGTGGACGCGCACGCGCACGTCGGCCACGGCGCGGCGATCGGCGATCACGCCTACGTGGGCGTGCGCACCGACATCGGCGCCGGGGCGCGCATCGTGCGCGGCGCGAGGATCGGCGACGACGAGACGGTTGCCGCCGGGCTCACCATCGCGACGGATCAGAAGGGTCTGTGGCTCGCCGCCTGAGGCGTCCGACCGCAGAGCCGGCTCACAGCAGGCGCCGCTCCGAGGCCCAGGCCGTGAGCTCGTGACGCGACGACAGCTGCAGCTTCCGCAGCACGGATGACACGTGTGTCTCGACCGTCTTGATCGAGATGAACAGCTCCGACGCGACCTCCTTGTACGCGTAGCCCCGGGCGATGAGGCGCATGACCTCCTGCTCGCGCGCCGAGAGCCGGTCGAGTTCGTCGGTCGCCGTCGCTGTCTCGCCGGCCACCGCACCGAACGCGTCCAGCACGAAGCCGGCGAGCCGCGGAGAGAACACCGCATCCCCGTCGGCCACTGCGCGCACCGCGCTGCTAACCTCCACACCCGACGACCCCTTGGTGATGTAGCCCCTGGCGCCGGCGCGGATCACGCGCACGACATCGGCCGCCGCGTCCGACACGCTCAGCGCGAGGAACCGGGCGGCGGTGGGAGACGAGCCGCGGATCACGGCCTCGCCTCCGGCCGCATCGTCTCCGCTGCCCCCTGGCAGGTGCACGTCGAGGAGCACGACATCGGGCTGCGTCTCGCCGATCACCGCGATCGCGGACGGCACGTCGGCGGCCTCTCCGACCACGTCGACGCTCGCGTCGAGGTCGGCGCGCAGCCCGGAGCGGAAGATCGAGTGGTCGTCGACGATCACGACCCGGATGCTGTCAGCCATGGTTCTCCTCCCGCGAAGGGGTCTGGCGCGGCGCCGGTCGATCCTGGAGCGCGCTCGTGGTGATGCGAAGGCGCACCTCGGTGCCGTTGCCATCGCTGCGGACCTCTCCGGTGCCGCCCGCACGGCGCATCCGGCCGATGATCGACTCCCGCACTCCCAGGCGATCGCTGGGCACGTCGTCGAGTCGGAATCCCGCCCCCCGATCGCGGATGAACACGTCCACCCCCGAGGCGCTTCCCTCGATGTACACGGAGATCTCCCCACCCGCGTGCCGGGCCGCGTTCAGGATCGCCTCCCGCGCCGCCGCGGCGAGCTCCCCGCTCGCCCGCTCGGTCGACAGCCCGGCCGAGACGACGTCGATGCGCACGGGGTAGTCGAGTTCGAGCGCTCCCGCATAGTCGCGCAGATCGGTCGGAAGATCACTGTCGGCGGGGGCATCGCCGTCGTACAACCAGGCACGCAGCTCGCGTTCCTGCGCCCTGGCGAGCCGTGCGGCTTCGCTGGAGGCCCCCGCCCTGTTCTGTATCAGCGCCAGTGTCTGCAGCACCGAGTCGTGCAGGTGGGCGGCCATCTGACTGCGCTGCTCCTCCCGGATGCGGCGCACCCGCTCGCCCGACAGCTCCCGCCACCGCGGGATCAGCGTCGACGACACCACGGCGGCGAGCCCGACCAGCGGGAGGAGCACCAGCGCCACACCCGACCGCGCCACCGGCCAGGACAGCAGAACCGTGACCAGCAGGGCGAGCAGCAGGATCGAGAGGATCCGGATGCTCAGGGTGTGCCGGGGCCCGCGCGCGGTGTCGGTGCGATCTATGAGCGTGGCCCAGAGACCGGCACCCGTCGCGAAGGCCACGGTGCCACCGACGACGACGGCCGCGGTGCCGGGCGGGATCGATCCGCTCAGCCAGTCGCTGCCTCCTCGCCAGACGAGGACGACGAGCATCCCGACCGCGGCAGGGGCAAGCAGCAGCCAGGCCACCGGCATCCGTCTGGTCGGCGCGCTCTCGCCCTCCGCCCAGGGCGTGAACATCCAGCACCATGCATAGAGGAGGATGCCGGCGCCGCCGCACAATGTCAGGGCGATGAACAGCGCCCGCACCAACGACACCCGCACACCGAGATGGCGGGCGAGCCCCGTGCTGACGCCGGCCACCAGGCACTCACGATCCCGGGTCAGCGGCGGGCGCGGTGGAGCGGCCACGCGCGGAGGCCGCGCAGGAGCGTGCGCCGAAGAGGACATGGGGCAATCCAATCACCCGCGCGCCCGCTCGGGGTGCTCCCCTGCCCAGAATCAGGGGCCGCTCAGGGGTTCCCCCCATGGCAGGCATCCCCCTGCGGCCGCCAGGATCGAAGCATGACGATTCCGACTGCGCCCCCGCCCCCTGCCGACCCCGCCGCTCCGGCCGGTGGCGCTGAGGGCACCGATATCCCGCGGGGCGCCGATCGCTTCCTGCTCTGGGTCGCCGGTCTCGGCGTCGCCCGCTCCGAGGGCTGGCTGGGCGGGGTCGCCGCTGGCATCGCCGCGCGCCTGCGCATCGACCCGCTGATCGTGCGGGGCGTGCTCGTGGTCGCCGCGCTGTTCGGACTGCCGGTGATCTTCCTCTACGCCGCCGCCTGGGCGCTGCTGCCGGACGTCGACGGACGGGTGCACGTGCGCGATCTGCTGCGCCGCGACTATCAGCCCGTGCAGTGGGGCATCCTGGCGATGGCCGTCATCGGCCTGTTCCCCACGGCTCCGCTCGCGGGCCGCCTGTTCGGGCTCGGATACGACGGCTGGACGGCTCTCTCCCTCATCAGCTGGATCCTCGGGCTCGTGCTCGTCGCCAGCCTGCTCTTCCTGATCGTGCGTGCTGCCAGCCGCACTCCGGGTGCTTCCGCGCCTGATCTGCCGATGGCTTCCGCAGATCAGGCGGCCCCGGCCGCATCCGCCCCCCTCGCCGGTTCGGGTACCGTCGAGGGGGCGGATGCCACTCTCCCGACCGAGGCAGACGCCGCGGCCGACACCGTGACGGAGCCTGCGGCACCGGATGCCTCGCTCGCCCTCACCCCGCCCGCACCGCCGGTTCCGCTGCCGCCCGGTTCTCAAGACCCTGCGGCCCTCGAGGCCTGGCGCGCTCAGCACGCCGCCTGGAAGGAACAGGACCAGGCATGGCGGCGCCAGCAGCAGGATGTCGAACGGGCTGCCCGTGACCAGCTGCGCCGCGAGCGCCAGGCCGAGGCCGCGGTGTTCGCCGCAGAGGCGGCCGAGCGCCGCCGCATCCGCCGGGCATCGAACCCGCGGGCGGGCTTCGCTTTCGCCGCGACCATGATCGGTCTCGCCATCATCACGGGTGCCGCCGTCGGTCTCGTCACCGGCGGTGAGGCCCTCGGCGGAGCGCTGGGACTTCTCGCCGCCGCACTCATCCTCGCGCTCGGCATGATCGTCGCCGGAGCGTTCCGTCGCCGCAGCGGCTTCCTGGCCTTCGTCACCGTGCTCACGCTGGTGGGAGGTCTCGTGGCCGGCGCATTCTCGACCCTTCAGGGCTTCACGCTCGGCTGGGCGTCGATCTCCAACAACCGGGCGGAGCACATCCGTCAGCCGTTCGGAGACCTCTATCTCTCGCTGAACCAGCATGACGGCGCGCCCCGGCCGATCGTGATCGAGAAGGGTTCCGGCACCACCGAGATCTACGTCGATGCGGGAGTGGAGCTCGAGCTTCGCGCGACGCTCGACACCGGAACGGCGCACTGGACGCGGGTGGAGGGCGAGACCGCGACCATCATCGACAGCGGCGTCTGGTCCTTCGAGGACCGCGGCGGCGAGTCCGTCATCGTCCAGGACATCTCCTCGGACCGTGTGTCTGCGACCACCGTCCAGCCCGTCACCATCGATCAGACCAGTGGTGCCATCAACGTCACCATCTACGAGCCCGTGAAGGAAGACCAGTGATGAGCACGCCCACGATCATCGAACCGGCCACCCCGCCCCGCACCCGCTGGGCCGCCATCATCTGGGGCTTCCTGTTCTCCTCCGTCGCGGCGATCGCGCTCTGGATGCTCGCCGACGCCGATCGGCGCGAGACCCTCGCAGACGGGCTGCTGGCCCTGACCCCGACCACCGTCAACATGATCCTGGTGTTGACGATCGGTGTGCTGCTGCTCGTCGGCGGAGCCGTCGGGCTGATCCGCCGCGCCCAGCGCACGCTCGCTGCCACGGCACCGGCGCCGCTGCACGAGGTTCCGGAACCGCTCGCCGAGTAACCTTGACCCCATGGCGAATCAGGGAAGACGGCCCGCGAAGGGCGCAAGCAGGGGCACGCCGGTGCGCCGGAACAAGGCCGCCCCCGCCGAGCGGTTCCCCCCACAGAAGCCGAAGAAGCCGACGGCCAAGGTCGTCTTCGACGCTCCTCAGCCCGAACCCGAGGCACCGCGCACCTTCCGGCTGGGCGCGGTGCCAGGGGCGACACCCGGCAAGTGGATCGATGCGTGGAAGCAGCGGATGCCACGAGTGCCGCTCGAGCTCGTTCCGATCGAGGCCGCTACACAGCGGGCCGCGCTCGACGGGGTCGACGCGGCGCTGGTGCGTCTGCCGCTCACCGACGATTCTCTGCACATCATCCCGCTGTACGACGAGCTCCCCGTCGTCGTCGCCGCGGTCGATTCGCACCTGATGGCGGCCGCTGAGCTCACGGGCTCCGACCTCGAGGGCGAAGTCGTGATCGGCCTGACCGACGATGTGCTCGGCCCGCTCGATCTCCCCGGGACTCTCCCGGCGACCTTCGCCGCACTCCCGACCGGCGAAGCCGTCGCGACCGCCGCGTCCGGTGTCGGAATCGTGATCGTCCCGATGTCCCTCGCCCGCCTGCACCACCGCAAGGATGCCGATCACCGGGTGCTCGCGGACGGACCGACATCGACGGTCGCCCTGGTCTGGCCGCGCGAGCGCACCACGCCCGACGTCGAGACCTTCGTCGGCATCGTCCGCGGTCGCACGACCAACTCCTCGCGGTGACCGCGTCGGCTCGGCCTCGCGCGATCGTTAGAATCTCCTGATGGCCTCGCTTCTCTACGTCTGCGTGCGGCCCGAGATCGGGGCGGCGGATGCCGAGCATGCCTCTTTCCGCCGGGCCCTCGGTGTCGACGTGGTCGACCGGCTCGATCTGCTGCAGACGCCGCTGCACATCGAGCGTCTCCGGGGGTACCGCGGCGTCGTGGTCGGGGGCTCGCCGTTCAACGTCTCCGACACGGTGAAGTCCGCGGAGCAGCTGCGGGTCGAAGCCGACCTCCGCACGCTGGCGGACGCGGCGATGGCGGCCGAGATCGCGGTGTTCTTCACCTGCTTCAGCATCGGCGTGGTCACCCGCATGCTCGGGGGCGAGGTCGTGACCGACACCCCTGAACCCGCGAGCGCCACCGTGATCGACACGACCGCAGCCGGTGCAGCCGACCCCGTGTTCGGCCCCAGCGGCTCGGCTCTCACGGTCTTCACGGCGCACAAGGAGAGCGCGGCGAGCACGCCTCCCGGTGCCGTGCTGCTGGCGACGAACGAGACCTGTCCGGTGCAGGCCTACCGCGTGGGCACGCACCTGTACGCGGCGCAGTTTCACCCCGAGCCCACTCCGCGCGACTTCGCCGACCGCATGACGTTCTACCGCACCACCGGCTACTTCGACCCCGACGAGTTCGACGCGGTGCAGCAGCAGGTGCTCGCGGCATCGGTGACCGAGGGCGCAGCGCTCCTGCGCCGCTTCGCCGAGACCTTCGCCTGAGTCGGGGAACCCGCGTCAGCTCGCGGTCGCGTCCCGCAGCAGCGCCACACGCTCGCGCAGATATGCCTCCAGCGGCATGAAACCGCCCGCGGTGCTCCAGCGCACGGACGGCACCCCGTCGATCAGGGCGAGCGGCCCGGAGGAGCCTCCGGCATCCACCCCGTCGACGTCGATGACGCTCCACCCCACGTGCACGACCTCACCCTCGCCGAAGCCACCGCGCAGTGCCTCGGCTCGGCGCTCGGCACGCTCCCTGGCCGACTCCGCGGTGTAGCCGCGGCGCCCGGGGTCGGCCGCGCGCAGCACCTCCGCCGTCGCCAGCGCGTGCGTCTCTGTCAGCAGCAGCACGCCCAGGTGCCAGGCGTCTCCGACCCGCACGATGCGACGCCCGCGCCAGCGGGAATCGCGCTGCTCGCCGAGTCCCTCCTTCGGCGCGTCCTGCAGGTCCTTCACGGCCTGGGTCAAGAGTGCGGATGCGGTGGTCACAGTTCTCCCTGCGTGGACTCGGCGGCCCGCTCCGGCCCGACGACCTCCGCGCGGTCGCCGCGGAGAGTCATGCCGATGAGCGGATACAGCAGCACCGACAGCATGCCGGCGCCGACCAGCGCCGCGGCCGTGCCGGTGTCGATCATGTCCTGGTCGACACCGATCGCCGTCACGGCGACGATGATCGGCAGACCGGTCGCGGCGAGGAGCCCCAGAGCCGCGCGATCGCGAGCACTCGCTCCGGGCGGGGCCGACAGCTGCGCCGCCGATCCGCGGATCACGAGCAGAGCGATCAGGAAGATCGGCACCAGAGCCAGCGCCGACGGCGATGTGAGCAGCGCCTGCAGGTCGAACGTGACACCCGTGTAGAGGAAGAAGATCGGCACGAGGAATCCGAAGGCGATCGCCTCGATCTTGCTCTCGACCTCTTCCGCATCCTTCTTCGGCGCGCGCGCCATGATGATGCGCCAGATCGCGCCGGCCACGAACGCCCCCAGCAGCATGTCGAGGTCGAGCATGACGCTGAGCCCCACGAGGGCCGCGATGAGGAGGATCACGAAGCGCACGCCGAACTGATCCGAGGTGTGCAGGGTGGCACGGACGATGCGGTGCAGCCGTCCGTGCGACACGCGCGTGGCCAACAGCACGGCGAGACCGGCGAGCACGACGAAGGTCAGGAGCACAGCGGTGGCGATCGGAGTGGTCCGCGTGCTCAGGAAGATCGAGATCGCGATGAGCGGCAGGAACTCGCCGACCGCACCGATCGCGCTGATCGCACGACCGAAGGGCGAGTCGAGCTCTCGGGCGTCGCGCAGGATCGGCATCAGCGTTCCCAGCGCCGTCGAGCTGAGGGCGATCCCGATCACCACCATCCCCTCACCCGGCGCGAAGAAGAAACCCAGGCCGATGCCCAGCAGCACGCTGAGCAGCCACCCGAGCGATGCCCGGGCGAGCGGCTTGCCCGCGACCTTCGTGAAGTCGATCTCGGTGCCCGCGACGAAGAACAGCAGCGCCAGGCCGAAGTCGCTGAGCTTCTCCAGCAGCGGTCCCGTCTCGACCCAGCCGAGAACCGCGGGACCGATGAGGATGCCGAGAACGAGCTCGAACACCACGATCGGCACCCGGACCACCGGCCGCACGCCACGGGCGAGCAGGGGTGCGGCGACAGCCAGCAGGGGCACCAGCACCAGGCCGAGGTCGCTCGCTTCCATGCTCTCAGGGTAGGTGAGGCGGCCGTCGCGCGGGTGCAGGGCATCGCGCGGTGCTCTCGCGATTCGCCCGCTCGGCGCATCCACGGCAGAATCGATGCACACCCTCGAGGAGTCCCCATGTCTCAGCCCGATACCGCCCGCCTGCTCATCGCCTGCGACGATCAGCCCGGCATCGTCGCCGCCGTCGCCGGCGTGCTCGCTCAGCACGGGGCGAACATCATCTCCCTCGACCAGCACTCGACGGACTCCGAGGGCGGACGCTTCTTCCAGCGCACCGTCATCCACCTCGACGGGCTCTCGGCCGCGCGCCCCGCGCTCGAAGCCGACATCGCCGGCGTCGCCGAGCGCTTCGGCATGGAGTGGTCGCTGCACGACGTGGCCCGGCGCAAGCGCGTCGCGATCTTCGTCTCGAAGTACGACCACTGCCTGATGGAGCTGCTGTGGCGCACTCAGCGCGGGCAGCTCGACATCGACATCACGATGGTCGTCTCCAACCACCCCGACCTGGCCGAGGCCGTCCGGTCGTTCGGCGTGCCGTTCGTGCACATCCCCTCCGGCGACAAGGCCGCCATGGAGGAGCGCCAGCTGGAGCTGCTGCGCGGCAACGTCGATCTCGTCGTGCTCGCGCGCTACATGCAGATCCTCACCGATGACTTCATCACCCGGCTCGAGGCCCCGGTGATCAACATCCACCACTCGTTCCTGCCCGCCTTCATCGGTGCGAACCCGTATGCGCGGGCCAAGGATCGCGGCGTCAAGCTGATCGGTGCGACCGCGCACTACGCGACGGCCGACCTCGACGAGGGGCCGATCATCGAGCAGGACGTCACGCGCGTGACCCACTCCGAATCGGCCGCCGAGCTGCAGAGCCGCGGCGCCGACGTCGAGCGTCTGGTGCTCGCGCGCGCCGTGCAGTGGCATGCCGAGGATCGCGTGATCGTGCACGGCAAGTCCACGGTCATCCTCTAGAGGAGCGAGCGTCCCGCCTCGCGAACACAGAGAATCCTCAGCGGGGCCGCGTCAGGATCGGGCACCGATCACGTCGACCGCGAGCCCGTGGGAAGCATCTGCGAGGCGTCTGTCGTTCGTCCACAGTTCGGTGCAGCCCGCGATCTGAGCCGCAGCGAGATGCACGGCATCTGGCGTCTTCAACCCGAAATCCGCCCGGAGTTCCGCGGAACGGATGAAGACCGTCGCGTCCAGCGTCACTTCTTCGAGGTGTTCGAACATCGCGAGGTAGCGGTCGCGCAGCTCGGGATTGCGCCCGCGCAGCGGGCCGACCAAGCACTCCTGAAGCGCCAGAGGACTCGAGGCCACCGCGACGTCCACCTCTCGGAGTGCGTTTCGGACGGCGTCACCCCGAGGCCCGTCGTCTTCGATGGCGTAGATCAGGATGCAGGAATCGAGGTAGATCATTCCCAGGCGTCTCGGCTTTCCGCGATCTGCGCGTCGAGCTCGGCGGCCGAACGGGCCAGCCGCCCTGGCAACGGGTCGCGCTCGAGCCACTCGACGAGGAGCCGCCCGCTGCGGACGAGATCGACCGGCCCGATCGGGACGAGCTTCGCTACCGGCTTCCCCCGCTTGGTGATGACGACGTCTTCGCCCGCCTGAGAGTCCGCGATCAGCCTCGAGAGACTGTTGCGCGCGTCGAGAACATTGTGACTGCTCATATGTCCATGTTAGCCATGAACCTGGCTATGTTAACACTCAGTGCACCTTCGCCTCCAGGCAGTCCCTTCACGCTCTTGTTCGTCGATGAGCTTCAGGGAGCGACCGGAACCCCCGCGACCAGTTCGGCGAACACGTGCGCGGCGGTCTCGTGGCGCACGAGCGGCGCGCCCTGCCCCATCCACAGCGACTGTAGCGCGCCCAGGTTCTGCTCCCCCGCGGCAGCCCGGAAGCGACCCGTGAGCCAGTTCTGCATCGGGAACGGCGCGATCGTGCCGCTGGCTTCGATGGCGCGCACGACGCGGTTGCGCGCACCACGGGCCAGACGCCCGCTCATCGCCCGCGTGAGCACGGTCTCGTCGGCAGCGGTCGAGCGGATCGCGTCGCGGTGCGCCTGGTTGGTCGCCGACTCCGAGGCGGCGAGGAAGGCCGTCCCGACCTGCACGCCCGCGGCCCCGAGAGCGAACGCCGCGGCCACACCGCGTCGATCGGCGATGCCTCCGGCCGCGATCACGGGCACGTCCACCGCATCGACGACCTGCGGGATCAGGGCGAAGGTCCCGACGAGCGACTCCTCGGCAGGGCGCAGGAACGACACCCGATGCCCGCCGGCCTCCGCCCCGGTCGCGACCACGGCATCCACTCCCGCTGCGGCGAGCGCGACCGCCTCGGCCACGGTGGTCGCCGTGCCGACGATCCGGATACCGCGATGGTGCGCCTCTCGGACCACATCGGCGGACGGCACCCCGAACACCACGCTCAGCACCGTGGGCTCGATCTCCCAGATCGCGTCGAGCTGCTCCTCCAGGGCGGGGGTGTAGCGCTCCGGTCTGCTCGGCACGTCGAGACCCACGGCCTCGTAGAAGGGTTGCAGCGCCTGGGCGAACACCGTGTGCTGCGGGTTCGGTTCGACCTCGTCGCCCGTGGGAAGCCAGATGTTCACCGCGAACGGCCGATCGGTCGCCGCACGCAGCTCAGCTCCGGTCGCGCGGATGCGGTCGCCCTCGTAGCCGTACAGGCCGAATGAGCCCAGTCCGCCGGCGTTGCTCACCGCGGCGGTGAGCGCGGTCGAGGAGAGCCCGCCGAACGGGCCGAGGATGATCGGATGCTCGATCCCGAGCAGGGCGCGAAGGTCACTCATGCTTCGACGTTACGCCCGCGCCGCACCCCCGGGGTCGACCGTGACGGGTCCGACCTGTAGACCCCGGTGATACCCTCGCTGCAGGAGGGAGAGCGCACATGAGCGAGTGGTTCGGGCAGATGCTGAGCTTCGTCGCGACCGCGCTCGGACTCGTCTCGATGCCCGATGCGGCAGCTCTCAGCCTCGCGATCGCGGTGCTCGCGGTCACGGCCCTCACGCTCGCGATCGTGCTGAGCGTGCGCCCCGAAGCCACCGCAGACGCCCCGCATCCGCTGCGGGCGATCGACATCGGCACCCTCCTCACGCAGAGCGATCCTGATGCCGCAGGCCACCCACGGCCTCGGGCGCCGGGAGTCGCGAGCGCCGCGTAGTCCGTTCACACGACGGGATCACGCGGCCTTCGCCAACCCTTCCCGACGCCACGAACGGACTCTTGCATGGACATCTTCGCCTTTCCCCCTCTCGCCGCCCTCCTCGACGCCGCCTACGGCGCCCTGACCGGGCTCTCCGACCTGCTCACCCCTCTCGCCGGAGCCTCGGCCGCCGCCCTCGCCGTCATGCTCGTCACCCTGCTGGTGCGGGCGCTGCTCATCCCCGTCGGCATCTCCCAGGCCAAGGCCGAGCAGACCAGGGCGCGCCTCGCGCCGAAGCTGCGCGAGCTCCAGCGCCGCCACAAGAAGAACCCCGAGCGTCTGCAGAAGGAGACGATGGCGCTGTACCGCGCCGAGAACACCTCGCCGTTCGCGGGGATGCTCCCGGTGCTGGCGCAGGCCCCCGTCGTCGGCATCCTGTACACGCTGTTCCTGCGCCCGGAGATCGCGGGACACGCGAACGAGCTGCTCGCGCACGACCTGTTCGGCGCACCTCTGGGCACGAGTCTGATCGCGGCGCTCTTCGGCGGCACGGCGACTGCGGCCACGTTCCTCGTCTTCGGGGTGCTCCTGGCGGTGATGATCGCGGCCGCGGAGGTCACCCGCCGCATGTTCCGCCCGACACCGGTCGACGCCGACGACTCCCCGCTGAACTCCCCCACCATGCTGCGCGTCGTCTCGGCGATGCACTACGTGACCGCGGTCTTCGCCGTGTTCGTGCCGCTCGCCGCCGCGCTGTACCTCACCGTCACGGTGGTCTGGACGCTCGCACAGCGCATCATCCTGCGTCGGCGGTTCCCGCTGCCGACGCCGGTGGTCAGTCGGGCAGCGGTATCGGCGCGGTGAAGGGGCCGGAGGGACCTCCGTCGCGGCGGTCCCTCCGCACACCGAGCGTGGTCCCCACGCTCGCGGCGATCACGAGGGCGATGGCCAGCAGTCGCAGCGGGGTCGCATCCTGCCCGAGGATGAGCCATCCGGCGAGGGTGGCGAAGGCGGGCTCGAGGCTCAGCAGCACGCCGAACACCCGTTGCGGCAGACGGCGCAGCGCCGCGAGCTCGAAGCTGTAGGGGATCACCGACGACAGCACCGCGGTGATCGCCGCGAGCAGCAGGAGTTGCGGATCCATCGCCACCGTCGATGCGGCCGGGATACCGACCGGGATGAGCAGCACCGCGGCGACCACGAGCCCCATGGCCAGGCCGCTGCTGCCGGGGATGAGCGCGCCGACGCGGGCGCTCATCCGGATGTACATGGCCCAGAAGCCGGCGGCGATGAGGATGAACACCACCCCGAGCGGGTCGAGCGGTTCGGCGCCGATCAGGCCGTCGATGCCCAGCACGACCATGCCGAGCAGGGCCACGCCGACCCAGGTGAAGTCCGAGAGCTTCCGGGTGAGCACGGCGGCGAGCACCAGTGGCCCGAGGAACTCGATCGCGACGGCCGGCCCCAGGGGGATGCGATCGATCGCGGCGTAGAAGAAGCCGTTCATCGCGGCGAGGGAGACGCCGAAGAGCACGGCGGCCAACCACTGCGGGCGGGTCCACTTCCGCGGCCGCGGCCGCACGATGACGACCAGCAGGACCGCGGCGATCGCGACGCGCAGCGAGGTCACACCCCAGGGTCCCAGAACCGGGAACAGCTGAGCGGCGACCGCGGCCCCGAAGGGAAGAGAGAGGCAGGAGCCGATGACGAGCGCGACCCCCACGAGGGGGCTGGACGCGGCGGGCTTCTGCACCAGACAAGCTTAGGCGGCGGCCCCTCTCCGGGCCGCCGCCTCGGCGCGGATCAGAGGGACTTGCCGCCGGTGACCGCGATGACCGATCCGGAGGTGTATGACGATTCCGCCGACGCCAGGTACACGTAGGTACCGGCGAGCTCCGCGGGCTGGCCCGCCCGCCCCAGCGGGGTGTCGGCACCGAAGGTCGCCAGCCGTTCGGCATCCCATCCGGTCGCCGGGATCAGCGGCGTCCAGATCGGGCCTGGTGCGACGGCGTTGACGCGGATGCCCCGCGGGCCCGCCTCTTCCGCGAGGGCCTTCACGAACGCCACCTGCGCGGCCTTCGTCATGGCGTAGTCGATGAGTCCCGGCGAGGGGTTGTAGGCCTGGACGGATGCCGTCACGATGATGCTCGCTCCGGGCGGGAGGTCGGGATAGGCCGCCCGTGCCGAGAACAGCATGCCGGCGAGGTTCGTGTCGAACACCCGGCGCATCCGCTCCGTCTCCAGGGTCTCGAAGCCGTCGATGTCGTGCTGGTAGCCGGCATTCAGCACGAGCACGTCCAGTCCGCCGAGTTCGCGCCGCGTCCGGGCGACGATGTCGGTCGCGAACGTCTCGTCGCGCAGGTCACCCGCGAAGCCCACTCCTGCGCGCCCCGTCTCGCGCACCAGGGCGAGCGTGTCCTCCGCGTCGTCCTGCTCTTCGGGCATGTGCGCGATGGCGACGTCGGCGCCCTCCCGTGCGAAGGCGATCGCGACGGCTCGTCCGATGCCCGAGTCTCCGCCCGTGATGAGGGCGCGGCGTCCCTCCAGACGACCATGGCCGACGTAGGTGCGTTCGCCGTGGTCCGGTTCCGGGCGGGTCTGTTCTGTCAGGCCCGGCTGATTCTGATGCTGTGCGGGAAAGCCCTCTTCGCGGTGCGCGTGGCGGGGGTCGGTGGTGTCGTCGGTCATGGGTCCCACCCTCTCCGATCGTCTCGTGCTCCGTCAGGGGGTTGACAGCTCCGGCCGACCGACCAGCTCTCGTCGACACCCATGCTCGACGACGAAACCCACCGGTGGACGCGCGTCCACGAGTGGGTTTCGACGATGCAGGTGGGTCTCGAGGCGAGCCCGAAGGTCAGAGAGGAGGAGTGACCGGGACCTCGCCGGCGCCGGGCTCCTCGCCCGCCTCGGCGGGCTCGGGAACGAGGTAGAGACCGCTGGGCGCGTTCGCGGTGAACGCGAGCGCCTCGATCCAGGCCCGGTTGATGGAGGGCTGACGGCTGCCGAAGTATTTGAACACGAGAGAGCTGCCGGGCTGGATCCACACGGTGGTGCGCCCGCCGCCCACGCTCGCGTCTTCGCGCCAGCTGAAGGGGAAGGGCTCCCCGCGCCGCAGCTTCGCGGTGATCACGAGCTGCAGGTGGGTGAGGGCGCGGTCCTCGATCTCGGTCTTCACGCCGCCTTCGTAGACGAACTTTCCCATTGGTGGTGCTCCTTGGTCGCTGTCTGGCCGGGACGACGGCTTCGCTCCATTCTCGCGCACTCCGCCGCCGGATACCTCCTGTCCCCGCGGTCGCGCCCGATGCCCACTCGACGCCCCGAAGTCAACCCCCTCGGCGAGACGTCGCCCGGAGCCTAGCCTCGGGACACTCGACTCGAAGGGCACTGCCATGAACGACCGACACATCGACGACCGTCCCGACGAGGGCTACACGCCCACGACCACGCACGCCGCCTGGGGCGCGGGCAACCCCCGACTGCGCATCACCAGGGACGACGAGCGCACCGAGTTCGCGCTGAGCGACGACGTGGTTCGGATCGGCTCCGCCGAGGACAACGAGCTGCGCCTGCCCGACACCGATCCCGTGCATGCCACGATCACACACGACGACCGCGACGAGTACGTGCTGACGCTGCACGGCGAGGGTGAGACGAACGCGAGCCTGGGCGTGGACGCGACCCACGCCGACGAGAACTCCGAGACGCTGCGCACCGGAGCGCACTTCACGGCGGGCCCGTGGACCCTGGTCTTCGCACGCGAGGAGTTCGCCGATCACGGACGGCCGTACGGAGGCCGTGCGGGTGGGGAGTACTCCGACCAGCCGTTGCAGCCGCCGCGTCCGGACTACGACGAGGGCGAAGAGCGATGACCACCGCGCGCGACCTCATGACTCCGAGGCCGCGCTGCATCGGGGTGAACGATTCCTTGCGCATCGCCGCCTCGGTCATGGCGGATCTGGATGTCGGAGCCCTGCCGATCTGCGGCGAGGACGGCAAGCTGAAGGGCATGCTCACCGACCGCGACATCGTGGTGGGTGCGATCGCCCTGGGCATGGACCCGGAGACCACCCCGGCGTCAGCGCTCGCTAAGGGCAAGCCGGTCACGGTGGATGCGGATGACGACATCCGCGTGGCCCTCGACCGGATGCAGGAGAACCAGGTGCGACGGCTGCCCGTGATGACCGACCGTCGTCTGGTCGGCATCGTGAGTCAGGCCGACGTCGCACGCTCGCTGTCCGCATCGACGACCGGCAAGACCGTGGAGAGCATCTCGCGGTGAACCTGCACGACGACACCCCCGATGCTGCGCGGACCCCCGGCGCCGAGGCGATGAGCGGCCCCGATACGCGCGGCCACATCGCACGGTTGAGCGAACTCGCCGCCGCGCGGGGGCTGCGCATCGCCGTGGCGGAGTCACTCACCTCGGGCATGCTCGCGCACACGATCGGCGCCGGCGAGGGTGCCTCCGAGTGGTTCGCCGGCGGCATCGTCGCCTACATGACCGCCGTGAAGGAGCGCGTTCTCGGGCTGACGCCCGGGACGGATCCGTGCTCGGCGGCATGCGCGGAGCAGCTCGCCGTGGGGGCACGTCGCCTGTCCGACGCCGACCTCACCGTGTCGACCACGGGCGTCGGCGGCCCCGACGCGCAGGGCGGGCATCCCGCAGGGACCGTCTTCCTGGGCTGGGCCACCGCCGAGGACCAGGGCCACCGCAGGCTCGCCCTGGTCGGCGACCCCGAGGAGATCCTGACCGCGACCGTCGATGCGGCCGTCCGCCTGCTCGCCTTCCACGCCGAAGGGCTGCGCCCACTCGGCCCCCGACGAGGGCAGGACGACGGCGTCTAGGGCCTGTGTTCCGGGCGCGTCACTGCCCCGGAACGAGTCCGATCCGAAGAGGAGCCCCCGGGGAGGCCGCCTCCACGAGCGCCGCGTCGATCTCGAAGAGTCCGCGCACCGCGCCGACCGCGTCCGCGAACGGGTACGCCCGCCCTCGTCCGGCGAGGAAGGCCACGGCTTCGGCGAGTTCGGCCCCCGTGTAGTTGTGGATGCCGGCGACGGTGACCAGGCGCCGCACGATGCTCTCGGCGTCGAACGGCACCGGATCGGCCGGGAACACACTGCCGACGAGCACGACGGTTCCCCCGACCGCGACGCCCGAGAGAGCCTCGCCCACCGCGTGCCCCGAGGCTTCGATAACGACGTCGGGCTCGCCGTCGAGGCCGGTCGCACCGAAGCGTGCGGCGAGGGCACGTCGCTCGGGGTTGGGATCGAGCACCTCCACGGTCGCACCCTGCTCGGCGGCGATGGCCGCGGCGGAGAGTCCGACCAGTCCCGCGCCGTGGATCCGCACACGCGCTCCGTCGAGATCGCGGTCCTTCGCGGCCCTGGCCACCGCAGCCCAGGCTGTCGCCGTGGCGCAGGACGCGGGCGCGAGAACGGAGGCGGGGAGCGCCTCGGGAACCCGCACGATGGCCGTCCCCTCTCGCAGCTGCACGTGACTCGCGAAGGCTCCGGTGAGGTCGCCGTGCGCCCCGACCTTGTCGTGCCCGTACTTCCCCAGGTCGCGGCACTTCTGCGGCATCCCCTGCAGGCACCGGTCGCAGCTCGCGCACGACACCGTCACCGACCAGACCACCCGGTCGCCGATGCGCAGCGGAGTGCCGTCGACCGTGTGCGCCCCGCCGTCACCGGTCGCGATGACCCGTCCGACGCTCTCGTGTCCGAGCACCAGAGGAGTCGGGGCCGAGCGGCGCCCCTGCACGGTGTGCACATCCGAGCCGCAGATCGTCGACATCTCGACGGCCACGAGCACGTCGCCGTCACCGAGCGCGACGCCCGGCACGGCGATCGTCTCGTGCGGATGGCCTTCGCCGACCCACACCATCGCGGTCGCGGCAGGGCGCAGCGCGACGTCCCGGCGATGGCCGGGAGGACGGATCAGCAGCGTTCCCATGTCGAGTCCTCTCAGGAGGTCGCGACGAGCGGGAGCAGGTCGCGCTGGGCGAGCACACCGCGCAAAGCGGTGACGTCGCTCAGCACGGCATCCGCCCCCGCGGCGCTCAGAGCCGGGCGATCGTGCGCGCCGGTCAGCACACCCGCGACGAAGCCGGCGCCGGCCCGACGTCCCGACTCGACGTCGCTGACGGTGTCGCCGGCGACCGCGACCGCGTGCACCGACGAGGTCTGCGTGCGCAGCAGCGCCGTCAGCACGAGGTCGGGTGCGGGACGCCCGCGACCGGCATCGATCGGCGACAGGGCGAGATCGATCAGCTCGCGCCAGCCGAGGCCGTCGAGCAGGGCGTCCCGGGTCACCGGAGCGAAGCCCGTGGTGAGCACGACCTTCAGCCCGGAGTCCTTCAACCCCTGGATCGCGTCGGCGGCGCCGGGGATCTCGGAGACGCCCTGCTCGGAGACGATCTCGGCATAGGCGCCCTCGAAGGCGGCCGTCGCCCGTGCTGCCGCCTCGGCATCGCCGCCGGAGAGGTGCGTGAAGACGTCGATCTTCGACTGCCCCATGGTCACGCGCACGTAGTCCAGCGCCTCGTCCCACGGCATCCGGCCCGCGACGCCCGTGCGCTCGGCGGCGCGCTGGAACGCCTGCTCGACGACGCCGTCGTCGAGCACTGTGGTTCCCGCCATGTCGAGCACGACGAGTTCGAGAGGAGTGGTCATGATGTTCCTTCCATTGCTGCCGCCCACCCGAAGGCGGCGGCGAGGTTCTCTTCGGCAAGTCCCAGGCCCGTGGTCATCCCGATGCCGGTGGTCGCGGCGAGCACCAGCACGCCGTCGTCGCCACGATCGATCAGGAATTCCTGCGGCCCCTTCGCGTACACGCCCTGCCAGCGCTCGATCACGCGCGGCGCCGGGGCGTCGAACAGCGCTTCGGCCTCCGCGAGGAAGGCGGTGAACGCAGCCTCGGGCTGGAACGGCGCCGGGGCTGTGGCGGTCGAGTGCGAGTCGCCGATGATGAGCGTCCCGTCGGGAAGCTGCGTGTACATCTGGTTGAGGTCGATCGCGGCGAGGTCAGGGCGCTCGGCGTGCAGGCGCTCGCGCAGGGCCCCGGCTTCCGGCCCGTCGGCGAAGCGACCGTACCGCACGAGGGACCAACCGGTGAGCAGGGGAGCTGCGAGCGGATGCCGGAACGACACGGCCGCCCGCATCATGTCGAGGGCGCAGCGCACGACCCCGTGCCGCTCTGCGACGTCGGGGAGCAGCTGATCGATGTCGTGGTTCACGGCGACGACGACGCTGCCGCAGGTGATCGGACCGCGCGTCGTGTCCACGTGCCCCTCCCCCACTGCGGTCACCGCGGTGCGGAACCGGAAGTCGACGCCGAGTCCCGCGAGGTGGCGCACGATCGCATCGGCGGCCGTGCGGGGGTCGGTCTGCAGATCGCTCTCGATGTGCGCTCCACCGACGAGGCCCTCGGCGCGCAGCGGAGCGAGGCGCCGCAGCTCGGCCGCCTCCAGCAGTCGGATCCCGCCCTCGCGGGATGCGGCGTCGAGCACGGCGAGCTCGTCATCGTGCCGGGCGGCGACCAGCGTGCCCGACTCGCGCAGCCAGAAGCCCGCGTCCTGGGAGAGACGCAGCCACAGCTCGCGGGAGACGTCGGCGTAGTGCCGCGCCTGCCCGCCCTGCGCGCCGATGCAGAGGTGTCCGAAGTTGCGGATCGTCGCCCCGACGGGAGCATCGGTGCGGTCGACGACGATCACGCGCAGGCCGCGCCGGACCGCCGCGTACGCCGCTCCGAGCCCGACGATGCCGGAGCCGACGACGACCACATCCGCCGTGTCGAGAGGGCGGTTCATCGGAACACCTTCCGCATCCACATCGCGAGTCCTTCGACCACGAGCACGGTGGCGAGGATCATCAGCACGATCGCCGTCACGGTCTCGTATCGGGAGCCCTGGCTGGCATTGAGGAGGTAGTAGCCGACACCGCCACCGCCGACGATGCCGAGGATCGTCGCCGCGCGGATGTTCGTGTCGAGCATGTAGAAGCTGTGACCGATGAGCGCCTGCATCCCCTGCGGCACGGTGGCCGAGGTGTAGGTCTGCAGACGTGTCGCCCCCACCGCGCGCAGCGCCCGCTCCGGTCCGCGATCGACCTCTTCGAACGAGTCGGCGATGAGCTTGCCCAGCAGTCCGATACCGCCGATCGCGAGGGCGATGACACCCGCCTGGGCCCCGAGACCGGTGATGACCACGAGCACGATCGCGAGGATCAGCTCCGGAATGCCGCGGATGCCGACGAGCAGGAGTCGCGCCGTCCCTCGGGCGCCAGAGCTCGGGGCGACGTTGCGCGCTGCGAGCGAGCCGAGCAGGAGCGAGGGGAGCAGGGTGAGCACGGTGGCGGCGAGAGCGATCGCGACGGTCTCACGCATCGCCTGGAACATGGCGCTGGCGTCGTAGTTGCCGAACGACGGGGGCCAGAACTTCCCGGCGACCTCGGGCAGCTTGGCCCAGAAGGTGATGAGGTCCATCCAGTTGATCTGGCTGACGACCACGCTGCCGATCACCACGAGCACGGCGACGACACCGGCGATGGTGTGGCGCACGCGCTGTGCGGTCCAGGGCCGGCGCACCGCCGTCTGCGGGCTCGCGGCCCAGGCGGGGCGGCCGACGGCTGCGGACGCGGACCGGCTGCCGAGGCGCGGATGCAGGATCCTGTCGATCCACGACCGGGTGTGCGCCTGCTCCCCGAGCATCGCCCCGCGGACCATGCTGGAGACGATCTCCATCGCGACGCACAGGATGAAGATCACCAGGGCGATTCCGAGGCCCTTGCCGTAGTTCAGCGACTTGAACGCGTACGACATCTCGAGGCCGAGCCCGGCGACGCCGACGTAGCCGAGCACGACACTGCCGCGCAGGTTGATGTCGTTGCGGTGCAGCACGGTGGCCACCCAGCTGGGCAGCACCTGCGGCAGGATGCCAGAGGTGAACTCCTGCATCTTCGAACCGCCGGCGGCACGGATCGCGAGGCGCGGCCCTTCGTCGATCTGCTCGATCGCGTCGGCGAACATCTTCGAGATCATGCCGATGGAGTGGATGCCGATGGCCAGGATGCCGGGAAGGGTACCGAGGGAGAACATCAGCACGAACGCCATCGCGAGGACCACGTCGGGCAGAGCCCGGGTGAGCACGCCGATGAACCTCGCGGCGGCTCGCCATCCGTTGCCCGGGGTCGTGTTGGAGGCGGCGAGGTAGGCGATCGGCACCGACAGCACGGCCGCGAGCAGTGTGCCGACGAGCACGAGACCCACCGTGAGCGCGATCAGCCAAGCGAGGTCGCCGGGAGCCGGGAAGCTGAGCCCGCCGACGCGGGCCATGAAGTTCTCGGCATTGCCCCAGCTCTGCACCATCGCCGGGATCGAGATGTCGACGTCGCGGACGGCGAGGATGCCGAGCACCACGAGGGCTATGAGCGTGAGGGAGGCGGCGATCCGCTCGGGCGAGATCGGGCGCCGGGGGGCTCGTTCGGCGACCGTCGGTCCGCTCCCCTGGTGGGACGATCCGCCACCGCGGGGCGCGGCGGAGTCGGTCGACGCGTCGAGCGCCGTCATGATGCGGCCACCTGGGCCGCTGCCTCGACCAGTTCCTCCTGCACGGCGCGGATCTCGGCCGTCGTGGTGGCCACGCGACCGTAGATCTCCATGACCTCGGCCTTGGTGAGGTCTCCGGTCGGGGTGTCCAGCACCACTTCACCGTGGCGGAGCCCCACGATGCGGTCAGCCCACGAGATGGCGAGGTCGACCTGGTGCAGGCTGCACACCACGGTGAGCCCCTCATCGGCGGCGATCTCGCGGATCAGGGCCATGACCTGCTCGCTCGACTCGGGGTCGAGCGAGGCGACCGGCTCGTCGGCGAGCAGGATCGCGGGCTTCTGCATGAGAGCGCGGGCGATGGCCACGCGCTGCTGCTGCCCGCCCGAGAGGGTGTCGCTGCGCTGGTAGGCGCGGTCGAGCAGACCGACGCGGTCGAGGTGCTCGAGTGCGGTGAGCTTCGCTGCTCGCGAGTAGCCCCAGAGGCCGAGGCGCGGCCCGCGCACACCCGACAGCGAACCGGTGAGCACGTTCTCGAGCACGGTCAGAGAGGGCACGAGCTCGAACTGCTGGAAGATGAAGCCCACGCGGCTACGGAGGTCGCGCAGCGCCCGCCCCTTCAGCGTCGGGACCTGGGAGCCCAGCACCTCCACCGAGCCGGAGGTGGGGATCTCCAGGCCGTCGAGGTGGCGCAGCAGGGTCGACTTCCCCGAGCCGGAGAGGCCGAGGAGCACGACGATCTCGCCGCGGGACACCTCCAGAGAGGCCCCCTTGAGTGCAGTGGTCGTCCCGAAGGTCTTCGTCACGCCGTCGAGGCGGATGAGGGCGTCGGATGCCGAGGCGGTCATGTCGTAGCTCCTGTGGTGTCGTGAGTCGTGCGGTGGTGCCCTCCGTCTCGCCCGCACGAGAGGCGGACGAGACGGAGGGCGCCGTGTATGGCGAAGGGGTCAGGCCGGGCTCAGCCCTGGCACTGCTCCGCTTCGGTCTCCTTGCAGATGTCGCGGATCAGGTCGTAGTACGCGTCGTCGACCGGCTTCGTGGCGTAGAAGACGCTGCGGAAGGCATCGGTGTCCGCGCCGTCGACCCCGGCGGCGATGATGTCGTCGATCGTGATCTCGGAGAGACCGTCGATGAGCTTCTTCGAGACGTCATCGGGGAGCGTCGACGAGTAGACCAGCGGCGCACCGGGGACCATCGTCTCGTCGATGACCTTGACCTTGTCCGACTTCTCGACCTCGGAGTCCTCGGCGAAGCCCGCCTCGCACTCGACGCCCTCGCCGACCTTGGTGACGCTGACATCGTGCTTGCCGGCGAAGACCGGGGTGATGTCGGTCTTGGGGTCGATGCCGGCCTTGAGCAGGTTGTACGACGGGAACAGGTAGCCGGAGGTCGAGGACGGGTCGACGAAGCAGACCTTCTTGCCCTTGAAGTCCTCGATGCTCGTGATGTCGCTGCCCGCGGGCACGATCGCCTGCGAGTAGTAACCGGGCTCCTGGCCCTCTTCGGTCACGATCGAGGAGATGGGGGTGAGCTTGGCGCCGTTGTTGGTGGCGGTCACGTAGGTGAAGCCGGAGAACGACGCGACGTCGACCTTGCCGGCGACGGCGGCCTCGATCAGGGCGGCGTAGTCGGTGGACTCGTGGTACTCGACCGTCTTGCCGGTGATCTCGGCGATGTAGTCCATGAGCGGCTGGTAGTTCGTCTCGGTGTCGACCGAGTCGGGCACGACGCCGAAGACGAGCGTGTTCTCATCGACAGCGAATCCGCTGGCGGAGGACGACTCGTCGGCGCCGGGAGTGCCGGCGGCATCTGCCGAGCCGGAGCACGCGGCGAGGCCGAGGGCGAGGAGCGCGACGCCGGCGAGGGCGGGGAGAGCGCGAAGCTTCATGAGGACCTTTCAGGGTGTGAGGGGTGATCCACGGAAGACTCTCTCAGGTGCAGACGCGAGATATGTACCTAACTCGGAAGAGTTCAGGGCTCGTTTACCGAGCATTCTTCTGGATGAACACTCCCGGAACGCGGTCGCGCCGCTCGAGCTGACGAAGTAATGTACCTATGTGGCTGAAGCTGTGTACACCCAGATCGCCGATGACCTTCGCGCGCAGATCGCTGCGGGCGCGCTGCGTCCCGGCGACGACGTCCCGACCGAGGCCGACCTCGCCGAGAGGTGGCATACCTCGCGCGGGCCGATCCGCAACGCCCTGGCCGCGCTGCGCGGCGAGGGCCTGATCGAGACGAGCCGCGGCAGACCCGCTCGCGTCGTCGCCCGCAAAGCCAACCAGGCCGTCGACGTGTCGGTGCCGTTCACGCGGTGGGCGCGCGAGCTGGGCGTCACCCCCGGCGCCCAGACGCAGGAGTTGAGCCTGCGCCGTGCCGGCGAGCTGGGAGCGGCGCTGGGCGTCGACGCGAGCGACACGATCGTGAGCGTGGTGCGGCTGCGCCTGCTCGACGGCAGGCCCACCATGTTGGAGCGCCTCAATTACACGGAGGTCGCCGGACGCCGGCTGTTCGAGGTGAACCTCGACGAGGTCTCCATCACGGAGTACCTGTCATCGGTCGGGCATCCGATCGTCACCCTGCAGCACGTGATCGATGCCGTGGCCGCCGACGATCAGGATGCCGCGCTGCTGCGAGTGCCCCGGGGCACGCCCATCCTGCGTCTCACCCGCACATCGCGCGACGCGGAGGGACGGATCTTCGAGGCTTCGGAGGATCGGTACCTCAGCGAGGTGGTGCGCTTCACGGTCGCCGCCTCGGGGATCTCCACGGACGGCCACTACATGCGAGCGGTGGGCGGCTAGCCGGGCATGCGGAACCCCGTGGCGGGAGGCCGGAGAATCGGCCGTTAACGCAGAAGGCGATCGCGAGCGCGCAAAGTGTTTCAGAAGCCAGAAAGACCGCGCCCGCGATCGCAGCGCTGGGGACGCTTTATCTGGGGAGCTTTCAGATTACGGCTGATCGCAACGCGTTCCACAGGGTCGAACGTCGAGACTTCTCTAGACTTTCGTCTAGGCTCTCGCGGATCGTGGAAAGGGTGCTCACACACTCTAGAGCATCAGACGACGGGAAGTCGGGCCGACACGACCCAGAATCCGTCGACTTCGCCGGCACTGAACTCGCCGCTCGCTCCCATCACCCGCTCCGCCATCCGGCCGAGGCCGGTGCGACTGGAGGAGAGCTCGCGGCGTGGGGTCGTCGGGAGGGGGCTGCGCAGCGTGAGGTGCGCGACCTCGTCGTCCACGGCGAGGTCGATCTGCACCTCGCCGGGGCCTGCGTATTTGAGGATGTTGGTGGCTGACTCGCGCACGATGCGCGCGAGGACGATCTCGACCGCACGCGGGATGCGCTCGTCACGAGGGTCTCCCTCGCGGGCCACGGAGTGACCGGCCGATTCGAACTCGCCCTGCGCCTCGTCGATCGCTGCCGCGAGGTCGCCGGTCTGCACACTGGAGGACTGCGGACCGTCGTCCGCGAGTTCGATCACGAAGCGGAGATCTGTCATCGCCTTGCGCGCGGCGACGCGGATCGCTTCTTGCGAGTCGTTGCTGGTCTCGGGGTCTTCGAGCATCTGCACGTGCAGCGCCACCACCGTGAGGTGGTGCGCGATGCTGTCGTGCAGCTCACCGGCGATCCATCGCCGCTCGGCGAGTACGGCCTGACGTTCCTGCTCGGCTCTCTCCTCGAGCTCGCGCTCGAGACGACTCCCCCGGGCGAAGGCGAGCCGAAGGGCGAACCCGACAGCTCCTGCCACGGTGGCGAAGATGAGATACAGCGCGACGTTGACGCCGGAATCGGCGTCGCCGTTGGCCACGATGGCCGCCGCGACCAGGAAAACGCCGGTGTAAGAGAGGATCAGCGATGTCCACCCCAGTCTCATGACGAAGCCGGCCGCGACTGCGGCGGCCGTCAGGACCTGGAGCTCTGATCCGGTGAGGAAAGACGATGCGAACACGACCCCGAGGGCACATGTCGCGATGAGCGGCTTCCAGAGGTAGAGGACGAACGCTGCAGTGGATGCAACGCTCACCAACAGTGCGACCGGGTTGACACCCGGTGTGGTGAAGAAGCCTATGAGGTCCGTGGCGACGGTGATGGTGACGATGACCAAGACGACGATGCGCTCGATCGCGCTGAGCTTCTCACCGCGGGTCAAGCGGAGCGTATCCGCCGATCCTCGAGTGGATTGGTCGAAGGCCATGGTTCACTATCTCCTTTTCGCCAGGTACTCTAGCGGTGAAGACCGAAGAACTTGCCAACCTGCTGCCAGAAAGTCATTACATTCACCTCCATTATGTAGTCGTTTGTCGATGTCTGTATTCATCTTCTCGGCGATCTGCGTGGCGCACATCTGTCTCACGTCCAGAGGTTTTTGGCCAAAGGTCTACATGACGTCGTCCGGGCGCCCACGCCGTTAGGCTTCCCCCTATGCAGGAAATCCGTGTCGTGATCGTCGACGATGATCCACTGGTCCGTTCGGCGTTGTCGCACTTCGTGTCGCGCGACCCGGAGATCACCGTGGTCGCACAGGCGGAAGACGGCGTGGAGGCGATCGCCACCGTCGAACGCGAGCAGCCCGACGTGGTGATGATGGACGTGCAGATGCCCGAGATGGACGGCATCGAAGCCACCGGTGTGATCGCCGAACGCTGGCCTCACGTTCGCGTGCTCGCCGTCACGACGCTCGATGGCAGCGACACGGTGCTTCCGATGCTGAGCGCCGGCGCCTCCGGCTACCTGCTCAAGGACTCCAGCGCCGACGACATCGTCACCGGCGTCCGCGAGGTGCACAGCGGTGCCAGCTCGCTCTCCCCTCGCATCGCCTCGATGCTCATCAAGCACGTGCGCGACTCGACCCCCGTGGCGGCGGATGCCGCCGCACTCGAGCCGCTCACCGAGCGCGAGGTCGAGGTGCTGCACTGCCTGGCACAGGGCATGTCGAACGCCGAGATCGCCAAGGCGCTCATCGTCTCCGAGGGCACGGTGAAAGCCCACCTCGGACGCATGATGTCCAAGTGGCACCTGCGCGACCGCGTGCAGATCCTCGTGACGGCCGCGCACGCGGGTCTCGTCAGCTTCCGCTGATCACCACGCGAGCAGCACGATCCCGGCGACCACGACGAGCGACGCCGCGATCCGCCAGGCCGGGCGCGACTCCCGCAGCACGAACACCCCGAACAGGCTCACCAGTACGACGCTGACCTCGCGCAGCGGCGCCACCAGCGCGACCGGGGCGATCTGGATCGCCGTCAGCACAAGGATGTACGACAGCGGCGACAGGATGCCGAAGGCGAGGATGCGGCGCCACTGCGTGCGCCCGAGCGCGCGGACCGCACTCCAGCGCCTGCGCACCGCGATCGAGTAGAACGGGATCTGCAGCAGCGTGGTGCCGACCATGAAGGCGACCGGCGAGAGGTTCCAGGTGCGCACGGCGTGCGCATCCCAGATCGTGTAGACCGCGATCGCGACCCCGGTGAGCAGACCGAACACGATGCCGGGATCGAGTCGGCGTGCGCCCGCTCCTCTCCCCCTGTCGACGAGGCCGATGGCGACGACGCCCACGATCACGGCGGCGACGCCGACGAGAGCGACCAACGACGGGCGCTCGCCGAGCAGCAGCACCGCCACGATCACCGAGAGGAACGGACCCGTGCCCCGGGCTGTCGCGTACACGGTGGAGAGGTTGCCCTCGCGGTAGCCGCGCTGCAGCACGGCCATGTACCCGACGTGCAGCACCGATGAGACGACGACACCGAGGGCGAACGACCACAGATCGTCGGCGCCGAGACCGCCGGTGAACGGCACGGCGCCGATCCAGACGACCGTGCTGGCGACAGCACCCCACCACAGGAACGGAGCGCCGGCCCTGCTGATGCCGTGGGCGATGATGTTCCATGCCGCGTGTGCGATGGCCGCACCGAACACCAGGACGAATGCGAGTGAGGACATGACGAGACCCTTCCGTCCGGCGCACGGCGCGACGAACAGGGTCCTCCGGGCTTTTGTCCTGTCAGATGACGACTCTCCTGCGGAGGAGTGCCGTGGCGCCGCTCGGACCAGACGGGTGCGAACCCCGGAACCCTAGGCGCTATCGGGACGACCCTATCGCGCCAGGATGAACACCGGGGAAACGACGAAGCGCCCCGCTCGATCATCGGGCGGGGCGCTTCGTGCGGATGGTGCGGGATCAGACGCCGATCTCGCGACGACGCACACGGGCAATCAGCAGCACCAGGGCTCCGACCGCCAGCAGTGCGAGCGCCCACCCGATCCCGGTGATCACGCCACCCGTGGCCGCCAGCCCGTTCAGGTCGACCGTGGCGGTCGCGGCTGCCGTGACCGTCACCGCCCCGCCGATCGCGCTCGCTGTGGCGACGTTCACGACCGTGCTCGCCGCGACGTCCGCCGTGGTGAGGCGGTAGGTGACCGGGCCGCAGTTCGCGGTCGCACCGGGCGCGAGATCCGGGATCACGCAATCGAGGGCGCCGCCCAGCTTCGGATCGTCGATCTTCACGTCGGTCAGGGTCACCGCTCCCGTGTTGGTCACGGTGAACCGGAACGCGATCGTGTCCCCCGCGTTCATCTTCCCGTTGCGATCGACGTCGACGTAGTCGCCGCCGGTCTTGGTCAGGGCGATGGCCGGCTGCGCCACGAGCGGCGTCACCACGGTGTCGGTGGCCACCGGCGGGATCTCCGAGGTGCCGGTGCCCGTCGCCGTCGCCGTGTTCTCGATCTCCCCGGCATCGATCTCCGCCTGCGTGAGCACCGCGGGCGATCCTGCCGAGCAGACGGTCGATTCCCCCGGGGCGATCTCGGTCGCATCGCAGGTGATGACCCCGGCGAGACGCGGGTCGCTGACGGAGATACCCGTGAGGGTCGTGGTTCCCGTGTTCGTCACGGTGAACGTGTAGGCGATCGTGTCACCGGCATCCGTGCG
Organism: Microbacterium sp. Root1433D1; assembly: GCF_001426835.1. Taxonomy (NCBI): domain Bacteria; kingdom Bacillati; phylum Actinomycetota; class Actinomycetes; order Micrococcales; family Microbacteriaceae; genus Microbacterium; species Microbacterium sp. Root1433D1. The sequence goes on from NZ_LMFN01000001.1 coordinate 701,056, forward strand.
TCCGTTGCCGTTGGCGTCGACCACGGCAGCGGCAGACTTCAGCAGGGAGATGTCGTCAGTGCCGGCGACGGGGACGTCGACCTCATCCTCGTCCTCGGCGCTGCCGTTGCGCGACTGCCCCACGACGGTGGCCACGTTGTGCACGGTCCCGTCGTCGACGTTCTGCTGCGTGAGCGTGTAGTCGACCGGTCCGCAGGTGACCTCGTCGCCCGGGTTCAACGCGAGGCCGTCGAGCGCGGCGCAGTCGACCGCACCGCCCAGGAGCGCATCGTCGAGCACGATGTCACGGAGCACCGTGGTGCCCGCGTTGCGGATCCCGAACGTGTAGCCGACCGTGTCTCCGGCGCCCACCCTGCCGTCCGCTCCGAGCACGATCGCTCCGGCCGTCTTGGTGAGCTCGATGGCGCTCGTGCCCGTGATCACGACATCCGCCGAGGCGTCATCGGCGACCGGTCCGAGCGGGCTCGTCCCCGTCGTCGTCGCCGTGTTGCGCACGATCTCTGCCTCCACGTCGGCCTGCGTCAGCGTGTACGTGAGCGGACCGCAGTCGGCCGCTGCGCCCACGGCAAGGGTGCCGATCGTGCACAGTGTGCCGGCGCCCAGCAACGGGTCCGAGATCACCACATCGCTGAGGGTTGTGGTGCCGCGGTTGCGCACCGAGAAGGTGTAGTCGACGGTGTCACCCGCCCCGATGAAGCCGTCGCCGTTGACGTCGAGCACGCGCCCGACGTTCTTGAGCAGCTCGATCGTGGCCGTGCCGGTGATGTCGACGTCGGCCTGCGCGGTGTCGGTCACCGTGCCGATTGGGGCGTTCGCGGTGACGGAAGCCTCGTTGTGCACCAGGCCGCCGTCGACGTCATCCTGGGTGAGCGTGTAGGTGATCGGCGTGCACGACACCGACTGCCCCGGTGCGAGTGCGACTGCGCTCAGCTCGGGGCACGTGACGGTTCCGCCGAGCATGGCGTCGGTGATCACGGCATCGCGCAGCGTCGTGGTTCCGTTGTTCGTCACGGTGAACGTGTAGTCCACGGTGTCACCGGCACCGACGGCGGTGTCACCGTCCACATCGACCACGGTCGAGGGGACCTTGGCGAGGCTGATGCTGTTGGTCGCCGCGATGGTGACGTTCGCCTCGGCATCGTCGGTCGCGGGCCCCTGGGCGGACTGCGCGGTCACCGACGCGGTGTTGCGCACCGTTCCGGCATCCGCGTCCGCCTGTGTGAGCGTGTACGACACCGGCGCACACGTGACCGAGCCGCCGGGCAGCAGCGGAGCGGAGAACGCCGCACAGGCCACAGCGCCCCCGAGGAGCGGATCGGTGATGGCCGCGCTCGTGAGCGTGACATCACCGGTGTTGCGGATCGTGAAGGTGTAGGCGACCGTGTCGCCGGCACCGATGCGCGCATCCCCGTTGGTGTCGGTCGGGATACCCGCGCTCTTCACGAGCTCGACCTGCGGCGCACCGGAGACGGGGACGGTCACGGTCGAGGTGTTGTCGCTCGGGTCGGGATCGGACGTGCTCGAGGTGACCGTCGCGGTGTTCGACAGCGTCGTGCCCGAGGTCGACGGGTCGACCGTGCCGGTCACGGTCACCGTGAAGGTGGCATCGACGGCGAGCGTCGGCCGCGTGCACTCGAGCTGCGATCCCGTGACGGTGCATCCGGAGGTGGCGGTCGACGGGTTCAGCAACCCGGCGGGGAGCGCATCGGCGACCGTGACGGCGGAGGCGACGCTCGGTCCGTTGTTGGTCACGACGATCGTGTAGGTCACGGCGCCGTTGAGCGGAGCAGGGTTCGCCGAGATCGTCTTGACGATCGCGAGGTCGGCGGACGGCGTGACGGTCACGGTCGCCGTGCCGGTGTTGTTCGACGTGTCGGGATCCGGCGTCTGCGAGGAAGCGACGGCCGTGTTGACCAGCTGCCCCTCCACGTGGACGGTCGCGGTCACGGTGATCGACGCCGATTCTCCGGGAAGCAGCGTCCCCACCGTCCAGCGCGCATCCTCCATCGACCAGGTGCCGACCGACGGCGTGGCACCGGTGAGCATGAAGCCCGCGGGCATGAGCTCGTTCAGCACCACGCCGGAGGCGGCAGACGGGCCCTCGTTGGTCACGGTCACCTCGAACGTGGCCGTTCCGCCGAGCGGGACGGACGGGGTCGAGGTCGTCTTGACGACGCGCACATCGGTGTTCGGCGCGAGCGTGACGTCGACGGTCGAGGTGTTGTCGCCGGTGTTCGGATCGGGGGTCGCCGATGTGGTCGTCGCCGTGTTCGAGACGATCCCGGTGGCCGTCGTGCTCCAGGTGCCGGTGACCTGGACGACCACCGACCCACCAGGGGCGATGTCGCCGAGTTCGCACCCGACGGTTCCGCCGACGATCGAGCACCCGGAGCCGTTGACGGCGACATCCAGGAAACCGGCCGGCAGCGTATCGGTGAGCGAGGCGCCACGGGCGACGGATGGACCACCGTTCGCGACCGTGAGCGTGTAGGTGAAGGCGCTGCCGGGCTCGCCGGTCGCCGGAGCCGTCTTGACGATGCTCAGGTCGGCGCTCTGGACGACCTCGACGTCGACGGAGCTGGCGTTGTTCGTGGTGTCCCGGTCGTCGGCGGGGGCTGCGACGGCCGCGGTGTTCGTCACGGTGCCGATGGGGGCGTCCGCGGCGACGACGGCGTGCACGACGACGTTCGACGGCCCTCCGACGAGGAACGAGGCCCAGTTGCATGTGATCGAGCTCGCGGTGGACGTGCACGTCGCGCCGGGAGGAGCATCCACTCCGGTCACGGAGAAGCCGTCCGGCATGGTGTCGGCGAGCACGACGTTGACGGCGTCCGAGGAACCGAGGTTGCGCACCGCGAGGGTGAAGTCGATCGCATCGCCCGCCGAGACCTGGGCCGCGGAGGCCGTCTTGACGACGGTAATGTCCGCGATGATCTCCGGCTCGAAGCTGGTCGACGACACGTTGTTCGCGGGGTTCGTGTCGGTCGTGCTCGTCGTCACCGTCGCCGTGTTCTGGAGGACGGCTGTGGCACCGGAGGCGACCTGCACCACCACGATGGTCTCGACAGAGGCCCCGGGCGCGAGCGTTCCGATCTGGCACGTGACGACCGAGGCGTCCACGGTGCACGCTCCCTGTTCGGGAGTGGCGCTGATGAAGGTCGACTCGGGGTCGAGGGGGTCGGAGATCACGACGTTGCGCGCCTCGGACGGCCCGGCGTTGGAGACGGACAGGGTGTAGGTCACGTTCTGGCCGGCGACCGGGTCCGACGGGGAGAACGTCTTGATGATCGACACGTCGGTCGCCGTCGTCAGCGTGCCGATGACGCTCGCGGTGTTGTTGCCGAGGTTCGGGTCGGTGCGGGTGCCGGAGACGGTGGCCGTGTTCGACAGCGAGGCTCCGGGATCGCTCGACGGCGAGAGCGTGCCTGTCACCTGGATCTGCACGCTCTGACCGACGGCCATGTCGGGGACGGCGCAGCTGACGGTCGCCGCGACCGTGCAGGTCGCGCCGGGAGAGGTGGCGGAGACGTTCGTGACACCGGAGGGGATCGGGTCCGTCACGGTCACCCCGGTCGCCGTCTGCGGCCCGTTGTTCGTCACGCCGATCGTGAACGTGACCGGCTGTCCGGCGACGAGCGGATCGGTGTCGAGCGACTTGGTGATGGCGAGATCCGCCGCCGCGCCCACGGGCGTCTGGGTCTCCGGGCTGACCGAGGTGCGGTCCTGGCCCACGACGTCGTCGCGGAAGGCGACCCGCGCCTCGTTGACGATGGTGCTCGCCGCAGCCGAGAGGTTGACCTTGGCGTCGAACGTGTAGCTGGTGCTCGCGCCCACGCCGATGGATCCACCGGCGGTGGCGGTGCCGCCGGTGCCGAGACGCACCTGCACCGTGCGGTTGCCCGAGGTGTACGAGCCCCGGTCGTCGCCGGCGGCATCGGTGAGTGTGCCGGCGCCCGCACCGCTGATGATCTTGAGGGAGCCGGGCACGAAGTCGATCCCCGAGGCGAGCACGTCGGACGACACCGACTGCAGGGCCGGGTTTCCGCCGCCGTTGTTCGTCGTGACCGTGTAGCGCAGCGTGTCTCCCACTTCGGCGGTGGTGCCCCCGCGCGTGAGGTTGGTCACCGACTTGGTCGTGAGCAGGCACGGCCCTGTTCCGAAGGTGATGTCGTCGAGGAAGTTGCCCACGGAGGAGACGCCCCCTGCCGAGCTGACCGCCTGGAAGCCGAAGCGCGTCACCGTCTGCCCTGCGGGGACGGTGTAGGTGCCGGTGTGGGAGCCCCAGGCCGCACTCCCGTCCGAGAGGTTGGGGCCGTTCTGCACGAGAGTGCCGGTGGGCGACCCGATCACGACGCGCATCACATCGGTGCCGCTGCGTCCTCGGTGCTTCAGCGACCAGGAGAGCGTCTGCCCCGGGGTCGTCGCGACGTCCTGGAAGAGCCTGCTCGGAGAGTTGGCGTTGAGCTCGGCGAACTGCCGACCCGCGGCCGCGGTGACGCCGTTGAAACCGCTGCTCCAGAGCTCGATCTGGTTCAGGCTGTCGGTGGTTGACCACCCGGGAACCAGCGGGGCCGACGTGAGCGACACCGAGGCGTTCGGGAGCACCGGCGCCTCGAAACCGCCGTTGACCAGCGCCACCGTTCCCTGACAGCTCGTCGGGTCCTGCGCGGCCGAGGCCGGTGTCGGTGCGATCGCGTCGGTCACGACGGTGAGGCCTGCTGCCAACAGCAGTGCTGATGTGGCGCCCGCGACGGCGCGACGAATGGACAGACGTGTGTTCGCACGCATGTGAAAGCTTCTCCCCGAATACCGGAGACCCCGAACCGGCATCTCCCCCAGTGGAAGGTTAACCCGGGCGGGCGCGAAAACGATAGCGCCGTTGCCGAACGGAGACCGCGACTACGCTCGAAGGACCGCGCTCTTCAGGAAGGTCACGACATGCCCGTCACCCCCGCAGCCCTCGCCCACGCCGAGGATCTCGCCGACTTCGTCGCCGCGTCGCCCTCGAGCTACCACGCGGCGGAGGAGGTCGCGCGACGGCTGGCAGCCGCAGGGTTCACGCGGCTGCGCGAAGAGGATGCCTGGCCGACACCGGCCGGCGGTCGGTACGTGGTCGTGCGCGACGGTGCGGCGATCGCCTGGGTCGTGCCAGCGGATGCCGTGGCGACCACACCCGTGCAGATCTTCGGTGCGCACACCGATTCCCCCGGTTTCAAGCTCAAGCCGCAGCCGACCACCGGTTCGCGCGGCTGGCTGCAGGCCGCCGTCGAGGTGTACGGCGGCCCGCTGCTGAACTCGTGGCTCGACCGCGAGTTGCGCCTCGCCGGGCGACTGGCCCTGGCGGACGGCCGTGTCGTGCTGGCGGACACCGGTCCGCTGCTGCGACTGCCGCAGCTGGCGATCCACCTCGACCGCGGCGTGAACAACGGCCTGGCCCTGGACAAGCAGACCGAGACGCAGCCGGTGTGGGGACTGGGAGAGGCGACGGATGCCGACATCCTCGCCGAACTCGCCGCGTCTGCGGACGTCTCCGCGTCCGAGATCCGCGGCTACGACGTGGTCGTCGCCGACTCCGCACGCGGAGCGGTCTTCGGCAAGGACAGCGCGTTCTTCGCCTCGGGCCGCCTCGACGATCTCGCCTCGGTGCACGCCGGTGTGGTCGCCCTCGAGGCGCAGGAACCGGCACCCGGAGCGCCGATCGCCGTGCTCGCCGCGTTCGACCACGAGGAGCTCGGCTCGGAATCGCGCTCGGGCGCCGCCGGCCCCTTCCTCGAAGACGTGCTCGAGCGCCTGTACGCGGGACTCGGCGCCGACGGATCCGCACGGCGCCAGGCCTATGCCTCGTCGTGGTGCCTGTCGAGCGACGTCGGCCACTCGGTGCACCCCAACTACGCCGCCAAGCACGATCCCGTGGTGCAGCCGGTGCTCGGCTCCGGCCCCATCCTGAAGATCAACGCCAACCAGCGCTACGCGACGGATGCGATCGGCACGGCGTCGTGGCGGACCTGCTGCGAGCGCGCCGGCGTCGCGACGCAGGAGTTCGTGTCGAACAACAGCGTGCCGTGCGGCTCGACGATCGGCCCGATCACGGCGACCCGCCTCGGCATCCGCACGGTAGACGTGGGCATCCCGATCCTGTCGATGCACTCCGCACGAGAGCTCGCCGGGGTCAGCGACCTTCACGATCTGGCCCGCACGGCGCAGTCGTTCTTCGCCGGCTGACCCCGGCGGCGGATCCACCCCCTCACGAAAGCCACCCGGCCGCTCCCCGGCAGTGCCAGGATGTGAGGATGACGGACATCAAGCCGGCCCTCATCGAGCGTGCGGGCATCGAGATCATCCCCGAGTCCGAGCGCACCGCGAAGCCTCGCGACCTGTTCTGGCCGTGGTTCGCCGCGAACGTGTCGGTGTTCGGCATGTCGTACGGGTCGTTCGTGCTCGGCTTCGGCATCTCGTTCTGGCAGGCGACCATCGTCTCGGTCATCGGCATCGTGGTGTCGTTCCTGCTCTGCGGGCTCATCGCCATCGCCGGCAAGCGCGGCTCGGCGCCGACCATGGTGCTCTCCCGCGCGGCGTTCGGCGTGCAGGGCCAGAAGGTGCCGGGCATCGTCTCGTGGCTGACTTCGATCGGGTGGGAGACGTTCCTCGCGATCCTGGCCGTGCTCGCCACCGCGACCGTCATCACGCAGCTCGGAGGCGACGGCGACAGCGTGTGGCTCAAGGTCGTCGCGACCGCGATCGTCGCCGCACTGATCGTCACGGCATCCGTGCTCGGCTATCACACGATCATGAAGCTGCAGTCGGTGCTCACGTGGATCACCGGCGTCGTGACCGTGCTCTACATCATCCTCGCCGCACCGGCGATCGACCTCGCCGCCGTGCTGGCCCGACCCGACGGCGGCATCGGCCAGGTGATCGGGGCGCTCGTGATGGTGATGACCGGATTCGGCCTCGGCTGGATCAACATCGCCGCCGACTGGTCGCGCTACCAGAAGCGCACGGCATCCGACGGAGCGATCGTCGCCTGGAACACGATCGGAGGATCGGTGGCACCGGTGATCCTCGTGGTGTTCGGTCTGCTGCTGGGCGGATCCGACGAAGATCTCATGAACGCGATCGCTGCGGATCCGATCGGCGCGCTCGCCTCCATCCTGCCGACGTGGGTGCTCGTGCCCTTCCTGCTCACCGCCGTGCTCGCGCTCGTCTCGGGAGCGGTGCTGGGCATCTACTCCTCCGGTTTGACGCTGCTCAGCCTCGGCATCCGCATCCCCCGTCCGTCGGCCGCGGCGATCGACGGCGTGATCCTCACGATCGGCACCGTCTTCGTGGTGTTCTTCGCCACCGATTTCCTCGGTCCGTTCCAGAGCTTCCTGATCACGCTCGGTGTGCCGCTCGCCTCGTGGGCCGGAATCCTGATCGCCGACATCCTGCGCCGGAAGAAGGACTACGACGAAGAGGCCCTGTTCGATCAGAACGGTCGCTACGGCGCGTGGGACTGGACCTCGATCGGCACCCTGGTCGTCACGAGCGTGATCGGCTGGGGCCTGGTCGTGAACAACTTCGCCGAGGATGCCGCGTGGAACAACTGGCAGGGCTACCTGCTGTTCCTCATCGGCGGCAGGGACGGCGAGTGGGCGTATGCGAACCTCGGGGTGTTCTTCGCGCTGGTGCTGTCGTTCCTCGTGACCTACTTCGCCAGGGCCGCGAAGATCCGGCGCCAGGAGGCGGTGTGAGCGCCCCGGCGACCGGCGACACCTGGCTCGTGGTGATCGATCCGCAGGCGATCTTCGCCGCGCCCGACTCCGCGTGGGGTTCACCGTTCTTCGGCGAGGCGATGCCACGCATCCGCGCCCTCGCGGACGCGTTCGGCGACCGTGTGCTCGTCACCCGCTGGATGCCGACGGCCGATCGGTCCACCTCGTGGGGTGACTACTTCGCGGCATGGCCGTTCGCCGACCAACCGCCGAGCGACCCGCTGTTCGCCCTGGTGCCCGAAGCCGCCAGCCTCTCCCCGCATCCGAGCATCGACCTGCCGACGTTCGGCAAGTGGGGGCCCGAGCTCGAGGCGATCGTCGGACGCGGAGGGCATCTCGTGCTCGCCGGGGTCTCGACCGACTGCTGCGTGATCTCGACGGCACTGGCCGCCGCCGACGCCGGCGCTCACGTCACGATCGCGGCCGACGCGTGCGCCGGATCGAGCGCCGAGAACCATGCGGCCGCCCTGCAGGTGATGGGGCTGTATCCCCCGCAGATCATCGTCAGCGACACCGATACCGTGCTCGGCACCCCCTGACCGCGAGCGTCAGGCCGAGGCCCGCACCGCGGCGGCGATGTCGGCCGGGGAGCCGTGCCAGGGCGCTCCGTGGCCGGGAAGCACCCACGATGCCGAGACTCCCGCCAGTTTGTCGAGGGAGGCGAGCGCCCGCTCCGGCTCGTCGGTGAACGGCGCGGGCTGAGCCCCGGTCCGCCCTGTCAGCACGTGCCGGGTGGTCAGCGCATCGCCGACGAACACCGCGTCGACGGCCGGCACGTGCACCGCGATGCTCCCCGGCGAGTGGCCGGGCATTCCGATGACGACCGGAGCACCGGGCAGATCGAGCACGTCGCCGTCGGCGACTTCCGTGACGACGGACACGTGCGGTGTGCGCAGGGCGCCCTTGCGCAGGCCATAGGCGAAGAAGCCGAGCGTGGGCCCGATCTTCGCCGGTCCCATCGGGGTCTTGGGCTTCTCTCCGGTGCGGACTCGATGCGCGTCGGCCGTGTGGATGTACACCGGCACCTCCGCCTCGGTGCGCAGCCGCTCGGCGAAGCCGATGTGATCGCCGTCGCCGTGAGTCAGGACGAGGCCGCGGATATCGGACAGCGGACGACCGATCAGTTCGAGCTCGCGCTGGAGGTCGCGCCAATGCCCGGGAAGGCCCGCATCGATCAGGGTGATCCCCTCCGGCAGGTCGATGAGGTACGAGGCGACGATGTCGTTGCCCAGGCGGTGCAGGCGGGGTGCGAGCTTCATGACGGATCCTCTCGGGATGATTGCGATGGCTACGTTACGTAGCTATGATGGCTATTGTCAATAGCCATCCAGGAGGATCCGATGCCGACACCCGAACGCACGTCCACCGAGGAGATCGTCGCGGCGGGGCGGGAGATCCTCGAGGTCGCCGGCCCCTCGGGCCTCACGATGCAGGCGGTCGCGGATCGGGTGGGCGTCCGCGCCCCCTCGCTCTACAAGCGGGTGCGGGATCGGGACGCCCTGCACGCCGCCGTCGCCACCGCGTCGATCGACGCTCTCACCGCGCGGCTCGAAGCTGCGGGCGACGACATCGGTGCGCTCGCGCACGCCTATCGCGGCTTCGCGCAGGAGCACCCCGAGGGCTTCCGCCTCATGTTCACGATCGCCGCGCCGCACGATGCCCTCGAGCGCTCGGCCGCTCCGCTGATCCGCGCAGCATCCGCCCTGGTCGGCGAAGAGGACGCGCTCGACGCTGCCCGCCTGTTCACCGCCTGGGCGACCGGGTTCCTGCAGATGGAGCTGTCCGGAGCGTTCCGCCTCGGCGGCGACGTCGACCGCGCTTTCGACTACGGCCTGCGTCGACTCACCGCCGGGATGGCCGGCTGAGCCGCAACGGGCACGGGCATGACCCCACCGGCGCGCGCACCAGCGGCGGCGGGGTTACTTCATCGTGTCGAGGATGCCGACGAGGTCTTCGAACGTGGTGAGCGGGTTCAGGATCGCGAATCGCGTGTTCGGGCGCCCGGCGTGCGAGCTCGGCACCACGAACGCGCGCTGCGAATCGAGCAGCGCCGCCGACCACCGGTCGTAATCGGCGCGCTCCCACCCTTCCCGCTCGAACACGACGATCGACAGCTGCGGATCGCGCACCAGTCGCAGCTCGGGGCGACGGGCGATCTCGTCGGCGATGCGTCGGGTCAGCGCGAGTCCCGCACTCACCGCATCACGGTAGGCGGTGACGCCGTACGTCGCGACCGAGAACCACATCGGCAGGCCTCGCGGGCGGCGTGTGAGCTGGATCGAGTAGTCCGAGGGGCTGAACTCGTCGACCTCGGTCAGGATGTCGAGGTACTCGGCGTGCTGCGTGTGCGCCCGTCGTCCGCTGTCGGGATCGCGGTAGATCAGAGCGCAGCAGTCGAACGGCGCGAAGAGCCACTTGTGCGGATCGACGATGACAGAGTCGGCGCGCTCGACGCCCTCGAAGATGTGTCGCGCCTCCGGTGCCAGCATGGCGGTGAGGCCGTAGGCGCCGTCGATGTGCAGCCAGAAGTCGAACTCGTCCTTGAGCGCGGCGATTCCCTTGATGTCGTCGACGATGCCGAAGTTGGTCGACCCGCCGGTGGCGACCACCGCGCAGATCTCGTCGCCGTGCTCGACGAGGGCCTCGCGCACGCCATCGGCGCGGAGCACGCCGTCGTCGCCGGCCGGGACCAGCAGCACGTCGACGTCCATGATCTTCGCGGCCGACTTGTTGGAGGAGTGCGCCTCGACGCTGCACACGATCTTCCACCGGGTGGGCAGCTCTTTGCCTTCTGCGATCAGCCGGGCCTTCGCGGCCTCGCGTGCCGCGACCAGCGCCGACAGGTTCCCGATCGTGCCACCCTGCACGAACACCCCGCCCGCGGTCTCGGGCAGCCCGAACTCGCTCGCGAGCCACGACAGCACCTCGTTCTCGGCGTGCACGGCCCCCGCGCCCTCGAGCCAGCTTCCGCCGTACAGCCCCGACGCGGAAACGACCAGGTCGAACGCGATCGCGGCCATGGTCGGCGCGGTCGGGATGAACGACAGGTACAGCGGGTGGCTCGTGGTCAGGCAGGCCGGAGCGAGGACGTGCTCGAACACACTGAGGGCGCGCGCGGCGCCGAGTCCCGCATCGGTGATCGTGGGCCCGACCAGACGGTTCAGCTCCGCCTCGGACTGGGGCTTGTCCAGCGGCACGTCGGAGGCGAGCATGCGGCGGCGCGAATAGTCGAGCACGGCGTCGACGATCGCGGTCGATTCGGGCGAGGCCGCGTGCATGCGCACAGCATCCATGGGCGTTCCTTTACTTGTCATCGGATCGGGGGTCCGTGGGTCGGGGGTCGGGGGAATGCGAGACGGTGGCGCGCGAGCCGGTGACCTCGGCCTCGGGCGTCGCGCTGTCGAGCACCGCAGCGAGCGCCCGTCTGGCGAGGTCGGCACGGTCGCGGGGCGCCCACTTCACCAGTGAGTGCGCGTTCATGCCGTCGACCATCGCGAGCAGCAGCCATGCTGCGGTGTCGGCACGACCGGCGGCGATGGCTCCGGCCGCAGCGGCACGGGCGAAGATCTGCTCGAGCGCACTCTGCCACCCGTCCATCTCCTGCCGCACGCGCGCGGCGAGCGCATCGTTTCGGGCTCCGAGCGCCCAGGCCTGCACCCAGATGAGGGTGACGTCGTCGCGGTCGGCATCGAGGAGCGTCTCGATGAGTCGCAGCAGACCATCGCGCAGGTCGTCGGTGTCGTCGAACGCGGCGATCACCTCTTCGCGCTCGGCCGCCACGATCAGCCCGAAGACGTCGGCGACGAAGGTGTCCATCCCCGGCCGGTAGTGCGCCACGAGTGCGGGGGTGACCCCGACGCGAGCCGCGACCGCGCGGACGGTGAGGCTCTCGAGTCCGCTCTCGCGGGCAAGGCCGATCGCACCGTCGAGGATCGACTGATCGCGCTCCTCCGGCGACATCCGCCGAGTGGACGTACCTGTTGACGTGGTCTTCATCAGGGGTTACCGTAACACCTGTTGATCGCATGTTCAATAGACGAACCGGCAGCAGCGAGGAGATCACGATGAGCTGGCGCATGCCCACCGAGACCGCACGTCACGAGCGCACCTGGATGGCGTTCCCCGCGGAGGGCGAGACCCTCGGTGACACCGACGCCGCCCGCGAGGAGGGCTACGCCACCTGGACCGCCGTCGCCCACGCCGTCGCCGAGTTCGAGCCCGTGTCGATGCTGGTCGATCCGAGCGAGGTCGCCAGGGCCCGGCGCATGCTCAGCAGCAGCATCGAGATCGAGATCGCGCCCGTGGACGAGTTCTGGATGCGCGATTCGGGGCCGACCTTCGTGGTCGACGACGAGCGTCCTGGCGTGCTCGGCGCGGTCGACTGGATCTTCAACGGCTGGGGCGCCCCGGAATGGGCCGAGTGGCGCAAGGCCGCACAGCACGCACGCATCGTGGCGGACGCCGTCGGCGCCGAGCTCGTGAGTTCGACGCTCGTGAACGAGGGCGGCGGCATCCACGTCGACGGCGAGGGCACCGTGCTCCTCACCGAGACCGTGCAGCTGGACCCCCGGCGCAACCCCTACGCCGACAAGCAGCGGATCGAGGCCGAGATGGCCCGCACGATCGGCGCGACCACGGCGATCTGGCTCCCCCGTGGACTCACTCGCGACTACGACGACTTCGGGACGAACGGTCACGTCGACATCGTCGCCACCATCGTGTCGCCCGGGCGGCTGCTGCTGCACGACCAGCAGAACCCCGACCACCCCGACCACGCGGTCACGCGCGAGCTGCGCAGCCTGCTCGCGGAGCAGACGGACGCCGCCGGCCGCCGCTTCGAGGTGATCGGGCTGCCCGCTCCTTCGACGCTCTCCGACGATGAGGGCCCTGTCGACTGGAGCTACGTCAACCACCTCGTCACGAACGACGGCGTCGTGGCCTGCGGCTTCGGCGACGAGAAGGCCGATGCCGCAGCGCGCGAGATCCTCGCCGATGCCTACCCCGGACGCCGTGTGGTCACGGTCGATGCGCGCCCGCTGTTCGCCCGCGGCGGCGGCATCCACTGCATCACCCAGCAGCAGCCCGCCCTCGACGGAAGCCGCTGATGTTCGACGTGGTCGAGGCGTCCATCGCCGACCTGCGGCGCGCCCTCGACGCCGGAGACACGACCGCCGTCGAACTGGTCGACGCATACCTCGCGCGCATCTCCGCCTTTGACGCCCCCGGCACCGAGACCGCCCTGAACGCGGTCGTCGTCGCCAATCCCCACGCGCGGAGTGAGGCCGCCGCTTCCGACGCGCGTCGCGCCCGCGGGGAGACGCTCGGGTCGCTCGACGGCATCCCGTACACCGCGAAGGACAGCTACCTCGTGCGCGGCCTCACCGCCGCCGCGGGGAGTCCCGCCTTCGCAGAGCTCGTGGCCCAGCGCGATGCCTTCACGATCGAGCGGCTGCGCGCGGGCGGCGCCATCTGCCTCGGGCTGACGAACATGCCCCCGATGGCGAACGGCGGCATGCAGCGCGGCGTCTACGGTCGCGCCGAGAGTCCGTACAACGCGACCTTTCTCACGGCGCCCTTCGCCTCCGGTTCGTCGAACGGCTCCGGCACGGCGACGGCGGCGAGCTTCGCCGCCTTCGGCCTCGGCGAGGAGACCTGGTCGAGCGGCCGGGGCCCAGCGACCAACAACGCGCTGTGCGCCTACACCCCCTCACGCGGGGTGATCTCGACCCGCGGCAACTGGCCTCTCGTACCGACCATGGACGTGGTGGTGCCGCACACCCGCTCGATGGCCGACCTGCTCGAAGTGCTCGAGGTCATCGTCGCCGACGACGCCGAGACCCGTGGCGACTTCTGGCGCGCGCAGCCGTGGGTGGCGTTGCCTGCGGCATCGACGGTGCGACCGGAATCGTATCCGGCACTCGCGACAGGCGGCCCCCTCGCCCTCGTCGGCGCGCGTATCGGGATCCCCCGGATGTACATCAATGCGGACCCGGATGCCGGCACTGCCGAGCACCCGGGCATCGGCGGGCCCACCGGCCGGCGCATCGAGACACGGGCGAGCATCATCGAGCGCTGGGAAGTCGCCCGCCGCGACCTCACCGCCGCCGGAGCGACCGTGATCGAGGTCGATTTCCCGGTGGTGTCGAACTACGAGGGCGACCGTCCGGGGGCGCACACCATCGCGACCCGCGGCCTGGTATCGCCGGAGTACCTGCGCCGCGAGATCGTCGATCTCTCGGCCTGGGCATGGGAGGACTTCCTGCAGGCGAACGCCGACCCCGCTCTGCACTCGCTCGTCGACGTCGACGGCGCCACGATCTTCCCCCACCCCCAGGGCGCACTCCCCGACCGCTACACAGGCTTCGACGACGACATCGCCGAGTATCCGGACTGGGTGCGCCGCCACCCCGATGCCTCGTTCACGGACATGCCCGAACTCGAAGACGGCCTGCGCGGCCTGGAGGAGACCCGTCGTCGCGACCTGGAGGTGTGGATGGATGTGCTGCGGCTGGATGCCGTGGTCTTCCCGGCGGTCGCGGATGTGGGTCCGGCTGACATGGACGTGAACCCCGAATCCGCCGACCGCGGCTGGCGCAACGGCGTCTGGATCGCGAACGGCAACCTCGCCGTGCGCCACCTCGGCATCCCGACCGTCACCGTCCCGATGGGGGTGATGAGCGACATCGGCATGCCGATCGGCCTCACCTTCGCAGGTCGGGCGCATGACGACACGCGACTGCTGCGCCTCGCGGCGGCGTTCGAAGCGACAGGCGGCCCTGGCACGCGTCGCACGCCGCCGCCGCGCACCCCCGCACTCTGAGGGACGTCGACGCAGAACATATCACTCCTGTGACGCTCGCCACGAAAGTGATATATTCGGCGCATGCACACCGAGAACGAACGCGCCCTGGAATCCGGCATCGTCACCGACCTCTCCGGCCGGATGACGTACGGCTCCTACCTGGCGCTGGACCAGCTGCTCACCGCGCAGCATCCGGTGAGCGAACCGCAGCACCACGACGAGATGCTGTTCATCATTCAGCACCAGACCACCGAGCTGTGGCTCAAGCAGCTGCTGCATGAACTGTCCTCGGCGCGTGAGCTGCTCGCCCGCGACGACCTCCGCGAGGCCCTGAAGCGCATCGCCAGGGTCAAGCGCATCCAAGACGTGATGACGCAGCAGTGGTCCGTGCTCGCGACCCTCACCCCCACCGAGTACGCGCAGTTCCGCGGGGCACTGGGCAACTCGTCGGGCTTCCAGTCCGTGCAGTACCGGGCGGTGGAGTTCGCCCTCGGCAACAAGAACGAGAAGATGCTGAGCGTCTTCGCCGACCACCCCGCCAACCTCGCTCTGCTCACCGCCGAGTGGGAGAAGCCGACGCTCTACGACGAGTTCCTGCGCTTCGCCGCCCGCCGCGGGCTGCCGATCCCGAGCTCGATCCTCCAGCGCGATGTGCGCGAGCCCTACCGGGAGACCCCTGAGCTGGTGCCCGCGATCCGCGAGATCTACCAGGACCCGAGCCGGTACTGGGACCTCTACGAGGCGTGCGAAGACCTGGTCGACCTCGAGGACAACTTCCAGTTCTGGCGCTTCCGACACCTCAAGACCGTCGCGCGCACGATCGGCATGAAGGTCGGCACCGGCGGCTCCAGCGGCGTCGGCTTCCTGCAGCGCGCGCTGGATCTGACCTTCTTCCCCGAGCTCTACACCGTGCGCACCGAGATCGGCAGCTGATGCACGCCGCGACGTTCTTCGACGGAGTCGAGTGGCGCGAGGGCGTCGTCGAGTTCGTCGACGGGCACCTGCGGCTGCGCGATGCGGTGCCCGCGTCGGGAGCTCCCCGGCTCGATGGTGTGGTCGTGGGCGGATTCACCGACCACCACGTGCACCTCCAGCTCATCGAGCATGGCGTGCTGGCAGAGTCACGCCTCGGCCGCGTGGTCGACCTGGGCGGAAACCCCGAGGCGCTGCGTCTGATCGCCGTGCCGGAACCGGTGTCTGTCCACTTCGCCGGAGCCTTCCTGACCGCCCCCGGCGGGTACCCCTCCGACCGCGGTTGGGCGCCGGAGGGCTCGGTGCGCGAGATCGCCGACGCCGCGGCCGCAGCCGACGCCGTCGCGGAGATGGCCGACGCCGGCGCGACCTGCATCAAGGTCACCAGCAACAGTGCCGCAGGACCCGTCCTCACCGACGATCTGTTCCGCACGATCGTGCGGCTCGCTTCCGCGCGCCGTCTCCCCGTCGTCGCCCACGCCGAAGGGGCGGGCGAAGCGCGGCGTGTGGTCGGTCTCGGAGCCGCCCGGCTCGCCCACGCCCCGTTCACGGAGCGGCTCGACGATGACGAGATCGCGCGCCAGGCCGCCTCCGCCTCCTGGATCTCGACGCTCGCCATCCATGACGATCCCGAGCGTGCGATCGCGATCGACAACGTGCGCCGCTTCCGCACCGCAGGCGGCAGCGTGCTCTATGGGACCGACCTGGGCAACGGACCGATGCCGGTCGATCTGAACCCGCGCGAGGTCGCCGCTCTCCGCGAGGCAGGACTCGACGATGCCGCCCTGCTGCAGGCTCTCGCCCCCGTGGACCCGCGCGAACCCCGATCCGCTCTCCTCCTCATCCCCGGCGGAACCCCGTCGAGCGCCGATCCGCTCGACGCCCGCCCCCTCACCCCCGCAGACCTGAAGGTGTGACATGACCATGACGCCCGACTCCTCACTCCTCGAGCTCGCCCGCGCTCTCGATGCGGCCGATCCGCTGCACGCCCACCTCGATGCGTTCGCCGAGGCTCCTGGCGTCACCGCGTACCTCGACGGCAACTCGCTCGGGCGTCCCCTGCGCGATGTCCCCGAGAAGATCGCCGCCTTCGTGCGGGACGACTGGGGCACGCGGCTGATCCGCTCGTGGGACGAGCAGTGGATGGCGCTGCCGATGGAGCTGGGCGACCGCATCGGACGGGTCGCTCTCGGCGCCGCCCCCGGCCAGACCGTCGTGGCCGATTCGACCAGCGTGCTGATCTACAAGCTCATGCGCGCCGCCGCGTCGGCCGATCCGGACCGTACCGAGCTCGTGATCGAGGCGGGCAACTTCCCCACCGACCGGTTCCTCGCCGAGGGCGTGGCCGCCGAGACGGGGATGACGCTGCGGTGGATCGAACCCGACCCGGTGCACGGGGTGACCATCGCCGATGTCGAGGCCGTCGTCTCCGCACGCACCGCCCTGGTGTCGCTGAGCCATGTCGACTATCGCTCGGGAGCCCTGGCCGACATGCCGGGTATCACCGCGACGGCACGCGAGGCCGGCGCCCTGATGATGTGGGATCTGTGCCATTCGGCCGGCGTCGTGCCGATGCAGCTCGACGAGTGGGGTGTCGACATGGCTGTCGGCTGCACCTACAAGTACTTGAACGGCGGGCCGGGCTCCCCCGCCTTCGCCTACCTCCGACACGGACTGCAGGGTGTGCTGCGCCAGCCGATCCAGGGCTGGTGGAGCGCGGCCGACATCTTCGCGATGGGGCCGGAGTACGTACCGTCCGGCGACATCCGCCAGCTGCTCAGCGGCACTCCCCCGGTGACATCGATGCTCGCGATGCAGGGGATGCTCGACCTCATCGAGCACTCGACGATCGAGGGCGTGCGGGCCAAGTCGCAGTCGTTGACCGATCTCGCCGTGCGTGCCTACGACGAGGTGCTCGCCCCTCTCGGTGTGCGACTGCTCAGCCCTCGCGATGCCGAGCTGCGAGGCGGACACGTGACGATCGGGCATCCGGACTTCCGCGACGTCACACGTCGCCTGTGGGCCGACGGCATCATCCCGGACTTCCGATTCCCCGACGGCATCCGCCTCGGACTCTCTCCGCTGAGCACCTCGCACGTCGAGACCGTCACCGGCGTGCTCGCGGTGCGCGACGCCTTGGAGTCCGGTGACTTCTGACCGTGCCGCCGCGCCCGTCCTCGACGACATCGATGCGCGCCCCGGCAGCACCGCATCGTTGCTGCGGACGTTCATCGGCGTCTTCCTGCGCCCGCTCGGCGGGTGGATCTCCGCCGCCGACCTGGTCGCCCTCGCCGGCGACCTCGGCATCGAACCGGCCCCGGCGCGCACCGGTGTCGCACGCCTCAAGCAGAAGGGCCTGCTGCTCGCCGCCCGTGAGAAGCAGATCGGCTACCGGCTGAACCCGGCAGCGATCCCGATGCTCGAACGCGGCGATCGGCGCATCTTCGAGATGCGCGAGATGACGGACGCCGACACGTGGTGCCTGGTCTCGTTCTCGATCCCCGAGAGCGCGAGGAGCGTGCGCCATCAGCTGCGTCGACGACTGCAGTGGATCGGTGCGGGAGTCGTGTCGCCCGCCCTGTGGATCTGCCCCGGCCACCTTCAGGACGAGGTGGTGCAGATCCTCGACGAACTCGATGCGCGCCCGTGGGCGACGCTGTTCCCGGCGTCCGCCCCCGTTCCCGCCGGCAGCCTCGTCGACGCTGCGGCGCAGTGGTGGGATCTGGATGCGCTGCGCGACGAGCACCTCGCCTTCCAGGCGTCGCTCGCAGATCTGCCCGCGGAGCCGTTCGCCGCGTACGTGCAGCTGATCGACCGCTGGCGGGTGCTGCCGTACACCGATCCGGGGCTTCCCCCGTCGATGCTGCCGGCCGATTGGCCCGGTCGTGACAGCTTCGACGAGTTCGCCCGCCGGTCGGCGGCGCTGACAGCACCCGCCTGGGCGCACGTGCGCGCCCGGATCGTCTAGCCCGCCCGCCCCGCGACCTCGGCGAGGAAGCCCGCCACGTGCTCCTGCAGTCGCAGGATGCGCAGGTCGCGCGCGAACTCGCGGTCGAACCCCTGGTAGGCCAGCGGCGGCAGGACCCGCACGTTGTGGTTGCAGCCGAACTCGGCGCAGGTGAGCACACCCACGCTGTCGCCCTTGCGCCCGGCCGGTCCGGCCTTGCGCGCCACGTACAGCTGCACGTCGTTGCGGAGCGTCACGTCTTCGCACCACGAGCACTGCGCTCTGGCGATCACGCGCTGCTCGGCGCGCTGCAGGAAGACACCGACCGGGGCGTCATCGATCCAGGTGACGACGTAGGCCCGGCGGGGCATCTTCGGGTCGGCCCACCCGAGGAAGTCGAGCCGGTCGAAGTCGATCTCGGCGAATCCGGGCGGAAGGGTCAGGTCGGAGACCTCTTTGCGGGAGGCGTTGAGGAAGGAGGCGCGGATGGCGCGCTCGTCGATGGGACGCATGGGAGTGGTGCTTTCGGAGTGGTCGCCGCGAAGGCGGGTCGATGAGAGGAAGGATCCCGGACACGGTGGCCGGGTACGTCGCGACACCGGGGACGGGGGTTCCGCCTCCGGTGGGTCCTCAGCCTCTGCCTGCGGCGCGGGAAGCGCCTGCAGCTCCGCTCTGCGCCCCGAGGGCGCTCATCGACGACAGCACCCGGCGAGCCTACACCCGTTTGTTTCACTCCATGTCGGCCCGCCTGGGCACCACGCGAAGGGCGTCTTAGTCTTTCCGGAACGTCCGACCAGAAGGAGACCACCGTGTCCACGCCGCTGAACCGCCTTTCGCCCCTCCCGGTGCGTGAGCGTGCGGCGTGCATGTGCAGCCACGGCGGCCGGTGCTCCTCCTTCGCCCCCGGCCATGCTCTGCACCTCATCCAGGCACGCATCGCCTCGGCGACGCCCGCCGGGTGGATCGACGCCCTCGTCGAGTCCGCCGACGCCAGCTCCGGTGACCTCGTGGTGCGCACGCTCGAGGGCGAAGCGCATGCGCTGTGGAACGGTTCCGGTGCCGCCCTCGAGGCCGCCCCCGGCACCCCCGTCGCGCTGCACGCGCGCTACGGAGTGCTCGCCGTCGGCGGCACGCAGTTCAACGTCGCCGCCGTCTGATCGTTCTTCCTGAGCCCGCCTCCGGTTCAGGCGCTCGCCATCAGCATGTCCTTCATGGCCGAGCAGGCGTCCATGCAGGCCTGGCACGCCTGAGCGCACATCCGACACACGTCGCTCTCGTCGGCATGCCGCGCACACGCGTCCATGCACGTCTTGCACATCGCGATGCAGGCGTTGAGCATCGCCATCATCGACGCCGGGGTCATCCCCTGCATCCGCATCATCGACCGCATCATGGTGCCTGCCATGTCGGCGCAGTTCATGCAGGCGGGAGAGCAGTCCATCATCTGCGTCGAGCACACCGTGCAGGCCTGTTCGCATGCGGCGCACGCATCCATGCACGCCTGCATGACGGACATGTCCATCATCTGCATGTCGGGCATCGACTCCATGCTCTTCGACATGGCGCCCATCATCATCGAGTCCATCGCACACCGCTTCCTTGGTCGAGGTCCGCGGGCAGGACCACCCGCCTGGCGCCAGGCTAGTCCTTCGCGAGGCGTGAGTCGATGGCGACCGAACGTTGTCACGGCCCGGGCGGATTGTCAATCCCGTGGCCGCTTCTCCGAAGGAGTGAGAGTGTCGGAGGCAATCGATCCGCCTACGAGAGGAGCCGCACATGAGTGCCGCAGACGACATCAAGAACGCCGCCGAGAAGGCCGCCGGAAAGGTCAAGGAAGGCGTCGGAAAGCTCACCGACAACGAGAAGCTCGAAGCCGAGGGCAAGGCGGATCAGGTCAAGGCCTCCGCCAAGCAGGCCGGCGAGAACGTGAAGGACGCCGCGGGCAAGGCCGGCGACAGCGTCCGGGACGCGTTCGAGAAGTAAGGCGCCCCACACACCGAAGAGGTGAGGTCCGCCGAAGGGCGGGCCTCACCTCGATGGGTCAGACGTGTGGTGTCGTCAGACCTTGCGGCTGCCGCTGATCGCTCGGATCAACCAGGCGATCACGGCGATCGCGAGGAGGACGAGCCCGACCCACAGGAGGAACTGGAGCGACTGCACCAGCCCTCCGGTGATCGCAAGAATCACTGCGATGACGATGACGATGATCAGGAGGATGTTCATCGGTCTTTCCCTTCTTTCGGCAGGCGCGAACGCCCGACTGTGGTGCCCCCACGCTAGCCGCGGTGGGAGTTCTGTCCGAGGGGGTTGACTTCCGCCCTCCGAGTGCGCGAAGGAGATGGGAACATGCCAGGAAGACGCGACAACGCGCTGAAGGATCCCGAGCTGTACGAAGAGCTCAGGAAAGACGGGGCCTCCAAGGAGAAGGCCGCGCGCATCTCGAATGCCGCGGCGAAGGAGGGGCGCAGTGCCGTGGGGCGTCGCGGCGGCGAGCACGGCGACTACGAGGACTGGACCGTTCCCCAGCTGCGTGCGCGCGCGAAGGAGCTGGGGCTGACCGGCTACAGCGGCAAACGGAAGTCCGAGTTGATCTCCGCGCTCAGGAATCACTGAGGCCGCCGATGTCGCGCTTCGGCGTCGAGGAGGAGTTCCTCTTCCTCGATGAGCATTCGCTGGTGCCCGTGGCCCTCGCCTCCGGCACTCGCGAGCGCATCACGCGCCTCCGCACGGGCGGAGAGGTCACCACGGAGTATCTGACCTCGCAGATCGAGTGCCTGACCGAGCCGGTCGCGACCGCGGTGGATGCCGAGGCGCAGCTGATGCACCTGCGCGGGCTCATCGGCTGGCATGCCCGGGAGCAGCACGCGATCGCCGCCGGTACCGGCACGCCGTTCGCCACGACCCGCTCCTCCACCGTGTCGCCCTCACCCCACTACGACGAGGTGGCCGAGCAGCTCGGACACCTCACACGCGACCACGAGGTCAACGGGCTGCACGTGCACGTCGAGGTCACCGATGACGAGGACAGGGTCCGCGCGCTCGATCGCGTGCGCGGCTGGCTCCCCGTGCTGCTGGCGCTCACCGGCAACAGCCCCTTCGTGAACGGACGGGATTCCGCCTTCGCCAGCTGGCGCAGCATCCTGATCCGTCGCCTGCCCTCGTCTTGGGCGCCGCCGCGGTTCCGCGACTACGACGAGTACCGGGCAGGTGTACAGCGCCTCGTCGACGTCGGAGCCCTCGCCGATGCGGCGTCGCTGTCGTGGTCGGCGCGAATCTCGGAGCGCTACCCCACCGTCGAGGTGCGGGTCTTCGATGCGCAGCTGACGGCCGAGGACGCGGTGTTCGCCGCCCTCCTCTCCCGAGCGATCGTGCTCACCGACGATCAGCCCCTCGCCGACATCGGAGTGGACGGCATCGACGCCTCGCTGTGGACGGCGGCCCGCAGAGGCATGGGGGCGCGCCTGGTCGATCCGACGACGGGCGAGATCGAGGATGCCTGGACCGTGGCCGACCGGATGCGGGCATCGATCGCCCCCGCCCTCCGCGAACTCGGTGACGAGGAACGGGTGTGGGAGGGCTTCGAGCGCCTGCGCACACTCGGCACCGGCGCCGACCGGCAACGCCGCGCCGTCCACGACGGTGGAGCGCCCGCACTCGTCGAGCTCCTGCGCGCGGGGACACCGGCCCCGTTCCCCGCCTCCCCGCCGGCAGCTCCGCGCGTGACCGCGCCGAAGCCCTGACCGACCTGGCCAAACCGCCCCGACGTCGGCTGCCGGGGGTAGTGTCGGCCTGTGGCATCCTTCGCTCCGCTCCAGCGGCTCGTCATCTCCATCGCGGTGCTCGCGTCATTCGTGACCTTCCTCGACGGCACGGTCGTGAACGTCGCGCTACCCGCGATCAGTCGTGAGCTCGGCGGCGGCATCACCACCCAGCAGTGGGTCGTCGACGCGTATCTCATCACTCTGAGCGCTCTGATCCTGCTCGCCGGTTCGGTGTCGGACGCCTACGGCCGTGTGCTCGTGATGCGGATCGGACTGATCGCCTTCGGCGTCGCCTCCATCGCGGTCGCCGCAGCGTTCGATCCGCTCACACTGATCATCGCCCGCGCCGCCCAGGGAGCCGCGGGGGCGCTGCTGGTGCCCAGCTCGCTCGCCCTGATCACCGCCACGATGCGCGCCGACGTGCAGTCGCGGGCCATCGGGGTCTGGACCGCCTTCACCACCGGTGCGCAACTGGTCGGTCCGCTGCTGGGCGGGCTCTTCGTCGACTACCTCTCCTGGCGCTTCGTGTTCCTCATCAACGTCATCCCGATCGGGATCACGCTCCTGCTGCTCTCCCGCCTGCGTCTGCCCGAGCATCCCCGCGGCGTCACCGTCGACTGGTGGAGCGGGGCGCTGTGCGCGATCGGTCTCGGCGCCGTGGTCTTCGCGCTCATCGAGCAGCCGAACCTGGGATGGCAGTCGCCCGCGATCTGGATCCCCGCGGTGGCCGGCGCCGCCCTGTTCGCGCTGTTCCTGTGGCGCCAGCAGCACTCCGCGTCGCCCCTCATGCCGCTGTGGCTGTTCCGCGTGCGCGACTTCGGCTGGGGCAACCTCGCCACGTTCTTCGTCTACGCCGCGCTGTCGCTCAACGGCTTCGTGGTCGGCGTCTACCTGCAGCAGGGCGCGGGGCTCAGCGCGACTGCCGCAGGCCTGGCGAGCCTCCCCATGACGATCCTGATGATCCTCGTCAGCTCGCGCGCAGGTCAGTGGGCGGGCCGATGGGGACCGCGTATCTTCATGACGGTCGGGCCGCTGCTCATGGCCGTCGGCGCCCTGATGCTGCTTCTCGTCTCCACCGACTTCGACTACTGGTGGCAGGTGCTGCCGGCCATGATCGTGATGGGTCTCGGACTCTCCCTCACGGTCGCCCCGCTGACGGCCGCGATCCTCGGGGCGATCGATGAGAACCACTCGGGCATCGCCTCGGCCGTGAACAACGCCGTCTCCCGCGTCGCCGGTCTGCTCGTCGTGGCCATGCTGTCGACCATCGTCGGCGGCACGCTCGACCTCGACGGCTTCCACAACGCCGCGTGGTTCACGGCGATGCTGCTCGTGATCGGCGGCGTGGTCTCGTGGATCGGCATCCGTCGTAATCCGGCCGCGCCGGCGCCGGTCGACGCGGCGGCGACCGGACCCGCCCCGCATTGACCGTGTCGGCGGCCGCGCGCAGACTGGACGCAGAGTCGCTCAGCATACGGAGGTCACCGTGAGCACAGGAAAGCTGCCCCTTCCCCGCGTCGTCGACGCTGCGACCTGGCGCCGTGAACTCGACGCTCTGCGCGTACGAGAGAAGGCCGCGACCAGGGAGCTCGACGCCATCGCCGCGCATCGTCGCCGCCTGCCCATGGTGGAGCTGCCGGACTACACCCTCGTCGGCGCCGAAGGACGGGTCCGCCTGGCCGACGTCTTCGACGGACACTCGCAGCTCATCGTCTACAACCACATGTGGTCAGACGGTAGCGAATGGCAGTGCCCCGGCTGCACCGGCTTCACCTCCCAGTTCACCCGGCTCGACGTGATCGAGCGCTACTACGACGCCCGCTTCGTGATCGTCACGAATGGCCCGATCGATGAGGCGCTGGCCTACCGCGACCGGGTCGGCAACACGATGGCGTGGTACTCGAGCGCCGACAGCACATTCGGCGCCGACGTGGATGCTCCTGCGAACGCGGGCTTCGGAGTGAATGTCTTCCTCCGCGATGGCGATACCGTGTATCGGACGTGGCACACCGAGGGTCGCGGCACCGAGCGGCTCAGCCACCTGCAAGGCCTGGTCGATCTGCTTCCCTACGGCCGGCAGGAGGAATGGGAGGAATCCCCGGAGGGATGGCCCCAGCATCCGACATATGCCCAGGGGATGGGTTCGAAGGAGATCGCGGAGCTGTACGGGGCGAGGCGCTGAATCGGATGCTCCGCCGCGCGGCACTCCCCGCCGTCGCCGCGTTGCTGATCGCACTCGGCGGCTGTGCCAACGCAACGGATCCGTCGTCGCCCACCATCGTCCTCCCACCCTCCGGCGCCGTGCCCGACTACCAGCTTGGTGGCGCCTACGACCCTTCGCCAGAGGTCGGCATCGTGGGGCGCGACCGGGGCGCGGAGCCCGCACCCGGCGTGTACTCGATCTGCTACGTCAACGGCTTCCAGACGCAGCCCGGTGAACTCGATGCCTGGCCCCGTGAGCTGCTGCTGCAGCGCGACGGCGAGGTCGTCTTCGATCCGGATTGGCCCGGTGAGGCACTCATCGACACCTCGAGTGCGGCGCACCGGGAGAAGATCGCCGACACGGTGATCCCCTGGATCGAGGGCTGCGCGGGTGCCGGCTTCGACGCGGTCGAGTTCGACAATCTCGACTCGTACTCGCGGTCGGGTGGTTCCCTCTCGCTCGATGACAGCCTGGCCCTGGCCGCGCTGCTCGTCGACGCCGCGCACGCCGTGGGGCTCGCCGCCGGCCAGAAGAACGCCGCAGAGGATGCGGCGCTGCTCCACGAGTGGGCCGGTTTCGACTTCGCGGTCACCGAGGAGTGCGCGGCCTATGAAGAGTGCGGCGCCTACACCGCTGTCTACGCCGACCATGTGATCGACATCGAGTACACCGACGAGCTTCCGCGCCCCTTCGCCGAGATGTGCGCCGACGACAGCTCTCCGGACTCCATGGTGCTCCGCGACCGTGACCTCGTCACTCCCGACGACGACGCCTACGCGTTCGAGGCCTGCGACTGAGCGGCACTTCTCCTCACAGACCGTCATCCTCGTGCCAGTGCTCCTGCCAGCGCCAGTCGATCGGCTCGGATGCCCGCTGATAGCGGATGTCGGTGGAGAGGCGGATGCGCCCCTGCGGATCGACGTTGTCGGTGCTGGCGTGCACGATGTAGGAGGAGTGCACCATCACGTCGCCCGCGCGATAGTCCGCCATCAGCCAGCGGGCGTCGCGCGCGTCGGCGAGCGCGGGGAGGTCGGCCGTGATCGATGCGGCCGGGCGCCTGTCGCCGCGCGCGCGTTCTTCGGCGAGCGCCCAGTGATGGCTGCCTTCGAGGTAGGTGAGACCGCCCTGCTCGGCGGGGCAGTCTCCCAGGGGGATCCACATCGAGAGCACGCGCTCGCTGCCCTCGCGCAGATAGACGAGGTCGTAGTGGGCCTGCGTGGCCGTGCCGATCCCCGACTCGCCGGGACGGATGTGGCGGATGATCTTGCGCCGGTGCAGATGCACGTCGTCGCCCAGGAACCACTCGAACCATCCGCGGATATCGGGGTGTGCGGTCAGCGCCGCGTACCGCTCACCGGGAACGATGTCGTCGAACAGGACCGCGCGGATCTTCGCCCTGTCGATCGCTCCCTGCGCTCCGACGCCGACGGCGGGATCGGAGCCCGGCTCCACGATCCCGGTGTCCGCCATCGCGGTGAAGTAGTGCTCGCGGAACGCGGTGACGAGCTGCGGATCGAGCTGCTGCGGCAGGAACAGGTAGCCGTCCCTGCGCAGGCGGCTCCACAGCGCCTGCTTGTCGGTGCGGATGGCGTCCGGCACGGGCTCGATCCACCCGAGCCGAGACGGCGAGTCGTCGAGCGTGTATCCGTTGGAGGTGAACATGATTCCAGGATCGGCTAGACCTGGACTTCCGTCCATGGACTTTCTCGTCAGATCATTGGATTTTCCGGGACGCTCTCGGCACGACTTGGACGATTCTCGTCAATATGTTCTCGGGATTGCTGTCGCCGGAACGCCGAGGGCGCAGCTCCTGTGCGGCGGTGGAAGATGCGGGAGAAGTAGGCAGCGTCGTCGTAGCCGACCTGCGCGGCGATCTGACCGACATCGAGAGCCGTCTCCGCCAGGAGCGACTGCGCCCGCGCGATGCGCACCTCGATGACGAAGTCGTTCACGGTGAGCCCGGTCGCGGCCCGCACGAGCACCCCCAGCTCGCGGGTGGAGAGCCCGACCGCAGCCGCGCGCGCGGCGACCGAGAGGGTGCGGGTGGCGTCGCGGCTGACGAGGTCGATGACGCTCGCGCCGTCCGTCGTCCCCTCCACCGGATCGGCGGCATCGAGGATGGCGAGCAGAAGCCGCTGGGTCGCGACGGAGGCGGCGATCTCCGCTCGCGGACCCACCGCACCCACGGCCTCTCGCAGCTGATCGAAGATCTCGTCCGCGTCGTCCACCGGACGCGCGAGCGCCTGCACCGGGCGATGGTGTCCTCCCAGTCCGCTCGCCTCGAACGCCGCGAACGACTCGCCCTCGAACAGCACCCAGTGCTCGGACCATCCCCGGGCGTCGGAGCCGTACCCGTGGAGTGTTCCGGGAGTCAGCCAGATCACCGCCGGCCCCAGGACCGGCACCTTCCGGCCTTGCGGTTCGTACTCTTCGTATTCCCCGTGCCCCTCGGAGATGTAGACCAGCCCGCGGGTCGGAAGCGACCGTCGACGAAACGGCGGCTGCGGGCCCGACTGCTCCCCCGCACCGTGGCACGAGATCAGCAGTCGCCGCATCGCATGTCGCGGTGCGGCGTAGTGGGACCAGGAGGACGGCTGCGTCATCGACGTCAGCCTATCTCCGCGCCCGCCGTCGACTCCGCCGCCGAGACGGGTACCCGCGCGCATGCCCCGCGCGGCGCGGCCCGTCAAGTCCCTGGCCGGATCTGCTCCTCGACCGCAGGATACGGATGTGCGCATCGATTGGGAACCCCGACACATGACCTCATCCGCCCCGGCATCCACCCCGCCTCTCGCGTTCTCCGACAGAGGGGCGTTGAGCCGCGCCGTTATCGCGCACCTCACCGGATCCGGCGAGGGATGCGGCCACGCGGCACTCGCCGAGGAGGCCGTCGCGGCGAGCGCCGACATCGCCCGCGACGACGACATCCAGCTGGCACTGTTCGTGCTCTACGCCTCCGCGTACGGGTCACTCCCGCAGCTCGACCCCGATCTGGAATGGGACCCCGCGCTTGTGACCACCCGGCGCATCCTCGAGGCGGCGTTCGAGCGCGAACTGCGTGCCGGCGTGCCGATGCCGAGCCTGCCGGAGCCGACCGTCGATGCCGTCGGTCGGTCGCTCTTCGCTCTCGCGGAGGCCGACACGGGGCCGAGCCTTTCCCGGTACTTCGTCAAGAAGGCCACCGCGACGCAGGCGCAGGAGATGCTCATCCAGCGCTCGGCATACACGCTGCGCGAGGCGGACCCGCACTCCTGGGCTATCCCCCGACTGGACGGACGCGCCAAGGCCGCGCTCGTCGAGATCCAGTCCGACGAATACGGCGGTGGCCGTCCGCACCGTGTGCACGCTGCGCTCTTCGCGCGCGCCATGCGGGCGGCAGGTCTCGATGACACCTACGGTGCGTATGTCGACGACCTGCCCGCCGTCACTCTCGCCTCTCTCAACATGATGTCGATGTTCGGCCTCAACCGCCGCCTGGTGGGTTCGATCGTCGGCCACCTCGCCGCTTACGAGATGACCTCGTCGATCCCGTGCCGTCTGTATGCCGACGGCCTGCGTCGTCTGGGCTTCGGCTCCGATGTCTCGGACTACTTCGACGAGCACGTCGAGGCCGACGCGGTGCACGAGCAGATCGCCGCGCGAGACCTCGCCGGCAGCCTCGCCGAGGATCACCCCGAGCTACTGCCCGACATCATGTTCGGTGCCGCCGCGTGCCTGACCGTCGACGGCTGGGGAGGCGCACACATCCTGGACGCCTGGTCCACGGGCACCTCCTCGCTTCGCACGCGGATGCCATCATGAGCGCCGGCCACGACCGCCCGACGATCACGCCGTACCCCGACGGCCCGTTGCTCGTGCGCGGCGACGTGGAGCTGCAGACGACCGAGGGCGAGCCGATCGCACCCCACCGCCGCACGGTGGCCCTGTGCCGATGCGGACTCTCCGCCCTCAAGCCGTTCTGCGACGGCACCCACAAGGCGACGGGTTTCCGCACCGACGACTGAGCGGTGCCCCTGCGTCAGTCGCGCTCGTCGACCTCCTTCCCCAGCCGTTGCGAGATCCACACCGGGAGGAAGGAGGCGACGATGACGACCGTCGCGACCACGTTGACTACGTTCGCCTCGTTGGGCCTGGCCATCTGGTTCATGATCCACAGCGGCAGGGTGTCGACGCCCGGCGGGGCGGTGAAGATCGTGACGTAGACCTCGTCGAAGCTGAGCGCGAAGGCGAGGATGGCCCCCGCGATCAGCGCACTGCGGAACTGCGGGAGCGTGACGAGCCGGAAGGTCTGCCACGGACTCGCACCGAGGTCCTGCGAGGCCTCCTCGATGCTCGGGTTCATCCGCCGAAGCCGCGCGAGCACGTTGTTGAAGACCATGACGATGCAGAAGGTGCCGTGCGCGATGATCATGCCGTAGAAGCCGACCTGGATGCCGATCGGCTCCAGCAGCTGGTTGTAGGTGTTGTTCAGGGCGACGCCGGTGACGATGCCGGGGAGAGCGATCGGCAGCACCACCAGGAGGTTCACGGCGCGCTGCCCGAAGAACGAGTACCGCTGCAGTGCGAAGGCCACGAGGGTGCCGAGGATGACGGCGATCACGGTCGCCCCGGATGCGACGAGGACCGAGTTCAGGAGGGCGGCGCGCACAGGCTCGCTGGTGAACGCCTTGCCCCACCATTCGAGGGAGAAGCCGCTCACCGGCCAGCTGACGATACGCGCGGAGTTGAAGGAGTTGAGCACGACCAGCGCGAGCGGGATGTACATGAACGCGAGGACGATCGCGACGATGA
Organism: Microbacterium sp. Root1433D1; assembly: GCF_001426835.1. Lineage (NCBI taxonomy): Bacteria > Bacillati > Actinomycetota > Actinomycetes > Micrococcales > Microbacteriaceae > Microbacterium > Microbacterium sp. Root1433D1. The sequence goes on from NZ_LMFN01000001.1 coordinate 730,286, forward strand.
TCCCGAGGACGATCTTGGAGGTGCGGGACAGTCTCAGCATGCGCGACTCACATCCTTTCCAGTGCGCCGGTGCGCTGCACGCTCACCAGGTAGATGACGACGAACGCGATGGGTACCAGCGAGTACGCGGCCGCCAGCGGGGGGTTCAGGTTGATGTTCGATGCGATCACGCTGCCGATCATCTGGGTGTCTCCGCCGACGAACCGGGCGACCAGATAGTCGCCGAGGCTCAGGGAGAACGTGAAGACGGAGCCGGCGATGAGGGCCGGCTTGATGATCGGCAGCACCACCGACGCGATCGTCCGCCACGACCCGGCGCCGAGGTCGGCGGAGGCGTCGAAGAGGTTCGGCGGCACCTGGCGGATCGCGGTGTACACCGGCACGGCCATGTACGGCAGCCACAGGTAGGTCAGGGTGAGCACGACGGTGAGCACGCTGAAACCCGGTCCGGAGAGACCGAACGGCGCCAGCAGCCAGTTCGCGAACCCCTGCTCGGTGAACGTGATCCGCATCGCGAGGACCTTCACCAGGTACCCGGCCCACAGCGGCAGGGTGATCGACACGGCCAACAGCGCCCGCAGCCACGGCGATGCGACCTTGGCCATGAAGATGCCGAGGGGCACCGAGATGAGGATGGCGAGCACCGTCACGGCGAGGGCGATGCCCAGCGTGCGCATCGACGTCGACAGATAGGCGGGGTTGACGAAGAGCTGCTCGAAGTTGCGCAGCGTGAACCCCGGCTTCACCTTGGAGGTGAAGGGGTCGGTGATCCAGAAGGCGGTCACGAGGAGCATGACCAGCGAGAAGATGTAGATCCCGATGAGCCAGGTCATCGGAAGGGCCAGGAGCCCGGCGATCCGGAGGCGGCGCTTCATGTCGATCCCGTTCGTGGTTGCGGAAGATGCGGGGGGTGAGGGGGCGGGTCGGCAGGACCCACCCCCTCGATGCGGCTCAGCCCTTGACCGAGAGCCAGGCGTCCGTCCACTGCTGGAAGTTGGTGCAGGTGACGTCGGTGCGGCCGTCGATGCACTGCTCGATCGGCGTCGTCCAGAACCAGACCTTCTTGAAGTACTCCTCATCCGTGGCGTTGAAGTAGTCGCAGTGCGCCTTCGCCTCCTCGCTGGTGTCGCAGAACGCGGCGTTGGCCGGGGCCATGCCGAAGTTCATCGCGATCGCGCCGTTCACCTCCGGCGAGGACGAGTAGTCCATCCACGCGTACGCGCAGTTCGGGCTCTTCGACTCGGCGGCCAGCATCCAGGCGTCCGACCAGCCGGTCGAGCCCTCCTCGGGCAGCACGCTCTTGAACCTGTCGTCCTCCGTGAGCTTGCGCAGCACCTCCCATGAGGTGCCGAGCACCGTGGTGCCGCCCGCGAACGACGTGATCTGCGCGGCGGGGTCGGACCAGTACTCCGACACGATCTCGTTCTGCTGCTTGAGCAGCTCGACGGCGGCCTTCAGCTGCTTCTCGTCGAGCGCGTACGGGTTGGTGATGCCGAGGTCGGGCTCGTGCGCCATGAGGTACACCGCGGCGTCGGCGATGTAGATCGGGGCGTCGTAGGCGATGACCTTACCCGCGTAGGGGCTGTCCTTCTCCCATGCGACATCCCAACTGGTGGGCTCCTCGGTGACGACGTCGCTGTTGTACTGCAGGATGTTCGCGCCGCGGCCGATCGGGATGCCGTAGGACTTGCCGTTGATGGTGTCGTAGATCTGGCCCTTCATGCCCTCGACGATGTCGTCGCCGAAGTTCGGGATGAGCTCGAGGTTGAGCGGCTGCACGTCGCCGCCCGCGATCAGGCGCAGACTCGCGTCGCCCGAGGCGGAGACCAGGTCGTAGTCGCCGGTGCGCATGAGCTGCACCATCTCATCGCTGGTTCCGGCGACGCGGCGGTTCACCACGCATCCGGTCTCGGCGGTGAACGCGTCGCTCCACGCCGGCTCGACGAATCCGCTCCAGGCGACGATGTTCACCTCGCCCTCGTAGTCGCCGAGTTCCTCCTGCATGGCGATGTCGGGAACGTCGATCTGGAGTTCGCCGGAGCCCTCGGATGCCGTCTCGCCTCCGGTGGCGCAGCCGGAGAGGGCGAGGACGGCGACGGCCGCCATCGCCGTGGTGGCCAGGATCTTCTTACGCATGGATCGCTCCTTTGTGATCAGTGCTGGGGGTGGGGATGTTGCGGTGTTTCAGGGAAGCCGTGCCGCGTGGCCGGGAGACCAAGCGGCACGGACGTGGTGTCCTCGAGCGAGATCGTCATCGGCACCGTGTCGGGTGTTGGGGCGTTCGGCGATCAGGTCGATCCCGGCATCGGTCGCGACCAGGTAGCGGGTGGCCGGGCCGGTGTAGACGATTTCGCTGATCGTCCCGTCGAGAGCGACCTCGCCCGCGGCGAGCGTGCCCTCACGATCGATCAGCCGCATCCGCTCCGGACGCACGCTCATGGTTCGGCGGTCGCCGGTGAGGCGCTCGGCGAGGTCTCCGCCGATGAGGTTCGAGAGCCCGAGGAAGCGCGCGACGAACTCGGTCTGCGGGCGCTCGTAGACGTCGCGCGCGGTGCCGATCTGCTCGATCCGACCGCCGTTGAACACCGCGACCCGGTCGCTCAGTGTGAGCGCCTCCTCCTGGTCGTGGGTGACGAAGATGAAGGTGATGCCGACCTCGCGCTGGATCTGCTTGAGCTCGATCTGCATCTGCTCGCGGAGCTGCTTGTCGAGCGCGCCGAGCGGCTCGTCGAGCAGCAGCACCTGCGGACGCAGGATGAGCGCGCGGGCCAGGGCGATGCGTTGACGCTGGCCGCCGGAGAGCTGGTGCGGCAGGCGATCGGCCACGTGGTCGAGTCGCACCTGCTCCAGCGAGGTCTGCACCCGGGCGGCGCGGGCGGCTTTCCCCTCACCGCGGACGCGGAGACCGTAGCCGACGTTGTCGGCGATGGTGAGGTGGGGGAAGAGTGCGTAGTCCTGGAAAACCGTGTTCACCGGACGTGCGTGCGGCGGCGTCCGTGTCACGTCCACGCCGGAGAGGCGGATGCTGCCACCGGTGACGTCCTCGAAGCCGGCGATCATGCGCAGCACCGTCGTCTTGCCCGAGCCCGAGGGCCCGAGCATCGACAGGAACTCCCCCGAGGCGACCTCGAGGTCGAGGTCGCGGACGGCGGTGAACTCGCCGAAGGATTTCGTGACGCTGCTCAGTGTCACCGTCCCGTCCGGGCGGGTGGCCTCGGGGGCTGCGGGTGCTGCGGGGGCCGTGGCGATCATCTCGCGCTCCTCGGATCGTCGTCGAACGGGGAAGATTCACCAAAACATATAAACCCAGAGGTAATATGTCAACAGGAACTTCTTGGGTATCGTGATCACGGAAGGGAGAATCGCAGGATGGCATCGAGCTCGACGACGCACCCGACGCACGCCTCCGCTGAGCGCTCCCCGGAACTCGAGCACGAGCAGCCGCACCGTCTTCAGGGCGCGCTGTTCCAGCCCATCGGCGATGAGGGACGGGCGGAGCTCGTCGAGCGCCGCCTCGTCGACGCCATCACCCGCGGACACCTCCGCGCGGGCGAGCGCCTCCCGTCGGAAGCCGATCTCAGCAAGAGTCTCGGCGTCGCTCCCGTGACCGTGCGCGAAGCACTCCTGGCCCTCCGCGGACGCGGCCTGGTCGTCACCCGCCGTGGGCGCAACGGGGGCAGCTTCGTCGCCGCGCACGCCGATCCCCTCACCTTCGCCAGAGAGGCCGTGGGCCGCACATCACGCCTGGCCCTGCGCGACCTCGGCGCCCACTACGCCGCCATCACCGGAGCCTGCGTGCGCCTCGCGGCGCGACGCGCCGACCCCAGCGAGACGCAGCGGGTGCGTCGCCGGCTGGAGCGGATCGAGGAGCTCGACCCGGAAGCGCAGCGCCGTCTGCTCGACGACGTGCAGATCGAGATCGTCGCGTTGAGCCAGTCGGCGCGCCTCACCCGCGAGCAGATGAAGCTGCAGGCAGAGCTCTCGCCCTTCCTGCGTCTCGTCGCGCACGAGACAGAGAACCTTCGGCGCCAGGGAGCCCACCTGGCCGCCGTCATCGACGCCGTGGAGGCCGGGGATCCCGATGCCGCCGGGGCGAGGACCGAGCTCATGGCCGCCGAGACCATCGACGCGCTGATCCGGCTCCAGGCAGCGACCGGGTAGATCAGAGGACCAGCATCGACGTGCACAGGAGGACGCGATGAACACAGCAACCGACACCGCCATCCAGGCAGCAGCCGCGATCGTGGAGGACTACTTCACGGCGCCCGTGCGCACCCTGCTCGACTGGGTGGCCCCGTTCGCCGCGGAGGTCTTCGACGCCAGGGCAGCCGGGCCGCTCACGCGCTCGAGGATCGACGCGCTCGTGGAACCGCATGCGTTGTGGACACTCGACCTTCCCGGCGTCCCGGTCTACGGCGCGGGCTTCATCGCCGCGATCGACCTCCTCTCCGATGCCCACAGCCATCTCGCGTGGTGGCAAGGTGAGGACCGCCGGCAGCTCGTGCTCGCCTCGCAGTCGCTGAACAAGGAGAACATCGACTACAGCGCCCTGGAGTGGTTCCGCGTGCCGATGGCCACCGGCGAACCGCACGTCGCCGGCCCCTACGTCGACTACCTCTGCAGCGACGAGTACACGATCACGATCGCCGTCCCCGCCGAGGTCGACGGCCGTCGCATCGGCGTCGCCGGCCTCGACCTGCTCGTTTCGTCCGTCGAACAGGATCTGACGCACCGCTTCGCCGCCCTGGGGTGCGAGGTCACCCTGACCAACGGCGTCGGCCGCGTCGTGGTCTCGACCGATCCCCGCTGGGCGACCGGCGACTCGGTCCGCGGCAGCGGACTCGCCGACCTGCCGCGCGTGGCGTGCGCGGGCGTGGCCCTCGACGTCATCGTCGATCCGCGCTGACAGGTGCAGACGTCGGAGGCACCGTGCACGATGGGATCATGACCGACGGCTACGACGTGGAGTTCCTCGGCACGCGACTCCCCCTCCCTCGCCCCACCCAGACCGTGCGCACACTCCCGTATCCCCGGTTCACGGTGCTGCTCGACCCCGAGCGGCGGCTCGCCGCGGTGACGGCCGTGAACATCGACGGCGCCACGCTGCGCGACCTGCCGCGCACCGGCGACTGGCGACTCGACGAGCGCCTTCCGCCCGATGAGCAGGCGGGGCCCGAGGTGTACGCCCGCAACGACCTCGATCGCGGGCACCTCGTGCGTCGACGCGACCCGGGGTGGGGACCGGCCGCGACCGCGCGGGCGGCGAGCGAGGCGACGTTCTTCTATCCCAACGCCGCACCGCAGGCCGCCGGCTTCAATCAGTCGAAGCAGCTCTGGCTCGGCCTCGAAGACCACGTGCTCGCCTACGCCGAGACCACCGAGCAGCGCGTGTCGGTGTTCACCGCCCCGGTCCTCGCCGAGAACGACCCGAGCTACCGCGGCATCCGCGTGCCGCTCCGGTTCTGGAAGATCGCGGCCTGGCACGGCCACGACGGCCTTGCCGCAGCCGGCTTCGTGCTCGATCAGTCCGCCCTGGTCGACACACGGGAGGGGACGCTCGACGTCGCGCCGCTCAGCGGCTTCCGCACGTTCCAGGTGCCGATCGCCGACATCGCGGCGCTGACCTGCATCGACCTCGCCGCGATGATCGCGGCCGACGTGCTCGTGCGGACGGGCGCCCGCGAGACCGCATGGCGGGCCCTCGACACGGCGGGCGACATCGTGCTCTGATGCCGGTCGCCCACGCTTGAGACCACGCCTGAGACAATGACGTGATGTACTCCGAGACGCGCCTGCCCCACGGAGCAGCGCTGTGGCGCTCCCGTGGCAGCGCGGGTGGGGCTCCGATCCCCGCAGACGGCTGTGTCGACCTGATACTGCGTGACGGTCGCGTCTCGGTGGCCGGTCCCTCCACGCGGTGGATCACGGCGGGTGGTGATGGGGCTGGCGACTCGTTCGGGTTCCGGTTGCCCCCTGGGCGCGCCGGCCACCTGCTCGGCCTCGACCTCGAGGAGATCGCCGACCAGCTCGTCCCTCTCGAAGACCTCACCTCCCACGGGCGTGCCGAGCGCCTGCGTGCGGCGATGGCGCCGTTCGCCGACGGCGCGCACTCCACGGGCGCGCTGTCCTCACTCGCGGTGCAGGCCTCGGAATCGAGCCGCTGGTCCGCCGCCGTGCACCGCTCGGCAGCGGCTGCCGAGCCGGCCGGCCGTGCCGCCGCGGGATACGGGACCTCGGAGCGCTCCTTCCGGAGGCGGATGCTCTCGACCTTCGGCTACGGATACGCCACGCTCGTGCGCCTCGAGCGCTCCCGCCGCGCACAGGCGCTGCTGCGACGAGGAGCACCCCTCGTCGCAGCCGCCGCCGAAGCCGGTTTCGCCGACCAGCCGCATCTCTCGCGCGAGTTCCGGCGGCTGGTCGGCGTCAGTCCCGGTCAGTTCGCAGCGAGCTCCGCATAGAGGTCGACCGAGTTCCCGTCGGGATCGAGAAGCGTCGCGTAGCGCTGACCCCAGTGCGCGTCCCAGGGCTCGACGTGCGCCGTGTATCCGGCGCTCACGAGAGCGGCGAACGCGGCATCGACCTCCGCCGCCGACCCCTTGTCGAAGGCAAGGGCGATGCGATGCCCACCGGTCGCCGGCACGAACCCGGGGTCGAACCCACGGATCGTCTCGATCGTGTCCCAGGCGAGGGTCACGCCGTCATCGAGCTTCGCGTCGACGTGCGCAGCGTCGTCCTGGCCCTGCGCGATGTCGACGCCCAGGGCGCGGTAGAAGGCGAGGGAGGCCGCCATGTCGTGGGTCACGATGCCGATGAAGCCGAGTTTCAATGTCATGCCCCCACGCTACGACCGGTTCACGGACGCGGTCGTGAACAGAACGGCCACGCTGTCCTGCGCGAAGCCTGCGACGCAAGGCACACTGGACCGATGGAGTACAGCGGAGTGGTCCCGACCGACGCGCCCGATCCGAGCATCGAGTCGGAGAAGCGGCTGAGGAGTCTCCCCTTCCCCGTCTTCGAGCTGAGGCCGCAGCGATCACTCACGCGCACGCCGATCGCCGGCTTCACGGAGACCACCGGCATGGCCGGTCGTGAAGAGGTCTCGGCATCGTTCAGCTACACACTGTGGCGGTACCCGGACGACCACGCGGATCCTCGCAACGAGATCGAGCTGGATGAGGCCACGCGGCGATCCCTCATGGAGGAGCCCCCCTGGGGTCGTCCGGCCTGGCTGATCGCGCACGTGCAGGCCTTCCGGTACCCGACGCTGTGGGAAGCGGTGCGCACCAAGTGGCACGCGTCACCTGGTCGAGCGCGATCGTCTCTCCCGGAGCAGCTCGTCGACCACACCGATCACATCCTGCGCAACCAGTTCCGCGAGGAGCTGGGCCTCTCGGCCGATCCGCGCGTCGATCCCGAATCGAACACCACGACCGCGTCGGTGTCGGAAGCGTCGGTCGAAGTCGACGGAGAGGAACGCCCCGCGATGCAGATCGACACCGACCCGCTCGTCTACAGCATCGGATTCCCGATCGATGAGCAGGTCACGTGCACGGCTGTGATCCCCCGGGATGCGCTCGCCCTCGTTGACCTCGCCTTCACGCGCTTCTCCGCGCGACCTCAGACTCCGGCGCGCACCGACTCCAGCGACGGGTAGTCGCTGTATCCCTCCGCCGTCCGGCCGTAGAACAGCTCGGGCCGCGGCTCGTTGAGCTCCGCCCCCTGGATCCAGCGCTCGGCCAGATCGGGGTTGGCGATCACGGGTCGGCCGACGGCGACGGCATCCGCCCATCCGTCGGCGACGAGGGCCTCGGCCTCATCCTTGGTGGTTTCGGTCGCGAAACCGGTGTTGACGATCAGAGGCGCGCCGCCTGTACGGCGGATGTGCTGCACGAGCTCACCGGCAGGGTGCGCGTTGAGCACGTCGATGAAGGCGAGACCGAGCGGCGCGAGCCCTTCGGCGACGGCGGTGTAGGTGGCGAGGACATCCGCGTCGTCCTCCTCCAGCACGCCCTGGATGTTGTGCTGCGGCGAGAGACGGATGCCGGTGCGGTCGGCGCCGACGGCCGCGGCGACGGCCGCGGTGACCTCGATCGCGAAGTGGGCGCGGTTCTCGGGCGACCCGCCGTAGCGGTCGTCACGGATGTTCGACACCGGAGACAGGAACTCGTGCACGAGATAGCCATTCGCACCGTGCACCTCGACGCCGTCGAACCCGGCCGCGATCGCGTTGCGCGCCGCCTGGGCGAACTGCTCGATCACCTCGGGGATCTCGTCGAGGGTGAGCGCGTGTGCGACGGGGAGGTCTGCCTTGCCCTCGGGCGTGCGCGTCTGTCCGGGCGCGGCGAGCGCGCTGGGTGCGACGACCCGCGGCTCCCCCGAGATCGCGGGGTGACCCACACGGCCGCCGTGCATGAGCTGCATGACGATCGTTCCGCCCGCATCGTGGACCGCCGCGGTGATCGGCTTCCACCCCTCGATCTGCGCGGGTGTCACGATGCCCGGCTGCCCGGGATACGACTTGCCCTCGACCGCCGGCCACGTGCCCTCGGAGATGATGAGCCCCTGCCCGGCACGCTGGCGGTAGTACTCCGCCATGGTGGTGGTCGGAACTCCGTCGTCGTCGGCACGGGTGCGGGTGAGAGGCGCCATCACGACGCGGTTGGACAGCTGCAGGGCGCCGAAGACGGCCGGTTCGTAGAGACTCACAGAGGGAGGTAAGGCGCGAGCGGTGCGCCGTATTCCCGCGGCTGCTTCCGCCCGGTCGGTTCCCGTCAGCCGCCGAGGCCGGCGAGCAGGTCGGCGAAGTGGTCGAGGTCGGCGGCGGTCCAGTTTCGCAGCCGCTCACCGATACGACCCTCGTAGCGCGAGCGGGCGAGAGCCACCCGCTCCTGGGCGAGTTCTGTGGCCACGAGCACGCGGGCCCTGCGGTCCTCGGGGTCGGGCACGCTCTCGACGAGTCCCAGCTGCTCGAGCTGTCGCACCTGGCGGCTCACCGCCGACTTGTCGGTCTGCAGCCGTTCGATGATCGCGCCGGCCGAGGTCGCCTTGCCCGTCGCGATGGAGGTCAGCACCTGGTAGCCGAGCGGCTGCAGGTCGGGGTGCACGGTGGCCGCGGCTTCCCGCCAGCCGATGCGGATCCGCGCGAAGAGCCGTCCGAGTTCCTGCTCCACTCTGGTGACGGCCTGATCGAGGTCGTCGTCTCCCAGGCGGCCCGGCGCTGACGCGGATGCGGGGGTCTCGGAAGGGGCGTCGGAGGAGGCGCTCATGATCGCCAGTGTACGGCGAAGCCCCGCTGTCGATCGGGACAGCGGGGCTTCGAGTCACACCTCGGCGAGCAGCCGGAAGGCCTTGGAGGCCGCCCTGATCTCCTCGGGCGTCAGCTCGTCGATCACGGCCTGGAGACGGGAGCCGTAGTCGCGGCGCACCTCGGCGAGCGCGCTGCAGGCCGAGGCCGTCGCGCTCAGCACCCGGAGCCGCCCGTCGCGCTCATCGGGGCGGGACTCGAGAAGCCCCAGCTCCTCGAGCATCCGCACCTGACGACTGATCACCGACTTGTCCATCTCGAACCGCTCGGCGAGCTCGTGCGCGTTCGCGGTGCCCGCCCGATCGATGAACGTGAGCAGCTTGTAGCCGCCCACCTGAAGCTCCGGATGGACCCGGGCGGCGGATTCCCTCCACAGCGACCGAGTCCTCGCGAAGATGAGGTTCAGGTGCGCCTGGAGGTCGCCGAGAGCACTGTCGACATCCGACGGCGCAGCCGCTGCCGAGGCCACGACCTCAGCGCTCCCCGTCCCGGTCTTCGCGCTCACGGTCTTCGCGCTCGAGAACGCGGACCGAACCGGTCGTGGGCCCGCTGCTCGCGCCCTGGATCCGGATGGATCCGGTGGAGAGCGAGGCTCCGACCTCAGCCTCGGAGACCTCGATCACCGACTCCTCGGCCTGCTCGAGCATCTGCTCGGCGGCGTTCTTCGTCGACAGCGGCTTGTTCTTGATGAACGCGATGGCGATGATGGCGATCACGGCGAGCGGAATCGCGATGATGAAGGAGTCCGCGATGCCGTGACCGTAGGCACTCTCGACGATCGCGCGGATCGTGTCGGGCAGCTGACCGACCTTCGGGACGTCGCCGGAGGCGAGGTGCTCGAGCGCGTCGATCTCGGCCGGCGTGGAGGGCACGAAGCCGTCGAGGGCGTCGGTGATGTAGTTCGCGACACTGGTCGACAGCAGCGAACCCATCACGGTGACGCCGATGGTGCCGGCGATCGTGCGGAAGAAGTTGACGTTCGACGAGGCGGCACCCAGCTGCTGCGGCGCGGTGTCGTTCTGCACGATGAGCGTGAGGTTCTGCATGACCATGCCGAGGCCGGCGCCGAGCACGAACATGTACACGGCCACGAGCGGGAACGGGGTGTCGTAGCGCAGGGTTGCCATCAGGCTGACGCCGATCGTCGTGAGGATCGAGCCCGTGACCATCCAGCCCTTCCACTTGCCGAAGCGACTCACGAGCTGGCCGATGATGATCGACGCCCCCATCTGGCCGATGATCATCGGGATGGTCATGAGGCCCGACTCGGTGGGCGTGGCGCCACGGGCGAGCTGGAAGTACTGCGCGAGGAACACCGACGTGGCGAACATCGAGACGCCGATGGCGATCGAAGCGATGACCGACAGGGTGAAGGTGCGGTTTCGGAACAGCGACATCGGCACGATCGGTTCCTTGACGAAGAACTCGACCGTGATGAACGCGGCGATCGCGACGCCGGCGGTGACCACGAGCATGATGCTCGTCGAGGAGTCCCAGTCGAACTGGTTGCCGCCCATGGAGACCCAGATGAGCAGGGTCGAGACGCCGACGGCGAGGAGCACGATGCCGAAGTAGTCGATCGAGACCTTGGTGTCGCGCTGGGGCTTGGGCAGGTGCAGCGTGAACTGCAGCAGCACGAGGGCGAGGATCGCGAAGGGCACGCCGACGAAGAAGTTGGAGCGCCAGCCCCATACGTCGGTGAGGAGTCCTCCGAGCAGAGGGCCGCCGATGGTGCCCAGGGCCATGATGCCGCCGACGACGCCCATGTACTTGCCGCGCTCACGCGGGGAGATGATGAGGGCCACGGCGATCATGACGAGCGACATCAGGCCGCCGACGCCGATGCCCTGGACGACGCGCACAGCGATGAGCATGTTCGTATCGGTCGAGAAGCCGGCGATCACGGTGCCGACCGTGAAGAGGATGAGGGAGATCTGGACCAGGACCTTACGGTCGACCAGGTCGGCGAGCTTGCCCCAGATCGGGGTGGAGACGGCGGTGGCCAGAAGGCTCGCGGTGATGACCCAGGTGTACTGGGACTGCGTACCGCCGAGGTCGGCGATGATGACCGGCATCGAGGTCGACACGACCGTGCCCGAGAGCACGGCGACGAACATGCCGACGACGAGACCGGAGATCGCGGTGAAGACCTCGCGGGCCGAACGGGTCGTCTCAGGGGGTGCGGATGGGGTGTCTGTCACGGGGTGGCGCTCCTGCGTAGAAAGTTGATCGAGGTCAACCATACGCCTTTAGTTGCCAAAGTGCAACTAAAGGCGAGACGCTCCCGATGTGCTTCTGCACGAGGGAGCCGAGGGGTAGCTTGTGAGCGTGTCGACAGATTCGAGGAGCGAGCGGGCATCCCGCACCCCGGCCTCCCTCGACGCGGCCATCGGCGACATCGACTGGACGACGCCTCCCCCCGGGTCGGTGCGGTCGCGGTTCTCCGCCCCGAGCGGTGAGCTGTCCGTGATCTCGATCGGCGACCCGGGACATCCGCGGGTGGTGCTGGTGCCGGGGGCGACGGGGTCCAAGGAGGACTTCGCTCTGATCCTGCCGCTGCTGGCGGAGGCCGGCTACTTCGTGCAGTCGTTCGACCTCGCTGGGCAGTACGAGTCGCACGCCGCCGGTGCGAACTCCGCCTACACCTACGAGCTGTTCATCGGCGACCTGGTCGCATTCCTCGAAGCGGGCACACCCGCACATCTGCTGGGGTATTCGTTCGCCGGCACGGTTGCTCAGCTGGTCGCCGTCCACCGCCGGGACCTCGTGCTCTCCCTCGCGCTGCTCACCACACCTCCGGGGTCCGGCAACGTGTTCGCGAGCATGAAGTGGCTGGGTCCCCTCGCCCCGATCGCGAGCCCACGGCGCGGAGCCGGCCTCATGATCTGGGGGATCGTGACGAACAAGAACCGGGTCCCACCCCGACGGTTGGAGTTCGTGCGCTCACGGTTCGCGCTCACGAGCAGGCGCAGCGTCGACGAGATCGTCGGCCTCATGGTGATCGCGCCCGATGTGCGCAGCCGCGTGCGGGAGCTGCCCGTGCCCAAGCTCGTCGTCGCCGGGTCGCATGATCTGTGGCCCCTCGCCGCCCACGAACGGTACGCCCGCGACATCGACGCCGAGTTCCGCTCGTATGCGACCGGCCACAGCCCGAGCGAGACCACCCCGCATCAGCTCGCCGCCGACCTGCTCGATCTCTACGCGCGGGCTCGCGACTGAGCCACCGACGGCGTCACCGGCCGACCGAAGAGCGCTCGGCCTCGCGGCGAGCCTGGCGCCGCCGGTGCAGAGGCTCTTCCGACAGGTGCAGCCGCACGGTGGGCACCACATAGCTCAACCGCCGTCGGAGCGACGCCCAGTCCTGGAACGGCCGCGCCGAGACCTCGACCACGAGGCTTCGATCGCGCAGCACCGTCATCCCCGGCCGCACGTGGAACGACAGGTCGAAGTCGTCGTGAATGTTCTGCTCCTCGCGGTGCACCTCCCCGCTCAGCATCCGCCAGGCGGCGGCGCGCATCGCCATGTTCGATCCGTAGAGGGGCGCATGCCCGAGAAGCGGACCCATCGCGGCGTACATGCCGCCGATGTAGAGGTGCGCCCCCATCCAGTGCACCAGGGGCGTCGCACCGTAGAAGCGCGGCTCCCCCGTGACGAAGTCGACGTCGTCGCGGGTGCGGAACGTCCGTTCGATCCGCGCGATCCAATCCGGTGCCGGCCGGGAATCGGCGTCGAGCCGCGCGATGATGTCACCGGTCGCCGCGTCGTAGCCCGCGGCCGATGCGCGAGGAATCCCCCGGATCGGCTCGCTCACGACCCGTGCGCCGAACCGCTCGGCGACGGCGGCCGTGTCATCGCTGCTGCCGTTGTCGACGATCACGATCTCGTCGGCCTTCCGGGTCTGCCGGGCGAGGGCGCTCAGACACACCTCCAGCAGGCGGGCGTCGTCGCGCACCGGGATGACGACGGAGACGGAACGCGGGAACACGGTCGTCATCGTTCTCCTCCCCTGCACGGCTCGGCACTCAGACACAGTCTCCACCGTGGACGCCCTCGCCGGGCGATTGAGCGAGGATGGTCGCCGATGTCGAGCGCGCGGGCGGCCGGCGCGCAGGCCGCCTAGTACACGGTCCCCATCGCCTCGCGCACCTCATCGAGGGTTGCGTCTGCGATCCCACGGGCGTGCTCGTTGCCTCGACGAAGCACGCGGCGCACGATCTCGCCGTCTGCAGCGAAGCCTCGACGCCGCTCCCGCAGGGGTGCCAGGAAGTCGTTCACCGCCGTCGCAGTGACCTTCTTCAGTTCGCCGCTGCCGCCGTCACCGATGTCGTCCGCCAGCTCCTCGGGCGCGACGTCGAGGCACAGAGCGGCCGTCGACAGCAGCGCCGAGACGCCCGGCCGATGCTCCGGATCGAACGTGATCCGCCGATCCTGATCCGTTCGGGCACGGCGGATCGCGGCGACGGTCTCGTCCGCCGTCATCGACAGGGCGATCGCGTTGCCGTAGCTCTTCGACATCTTCCGACCGTCCAGCCCCGGCACCTCCGGCGCCGCGGTGACCAGGGCATCGGGAACCGGGAAGATCGGGCCGTAGCGCTCGTTGAACCGTCGGGCGATCACCCGCGTCATCTCCACGTGCGGCAGATTGTCCTTTCCCACCGGCACCAGGTTGCCCTTGCAGAACAGGATGTCGGCGGCTTGATGCACCGGATAGGTCAGCAGCAACCCGCTCAGCGCACGCCCCGAGGCCTCGAGCTCCGACTTGACCGTCGGGTTGCGGTGCAGCTCGGCCTCGGTGACGAGACTGAGGAACGGCAGCAGCAACTGGTTCAGCGCAGGGACCGACGAGTGCGTGAAGACCGTCGTCCGCTCCGGGTCGATCCCGGCTGCGAGGTAGTCGAGAACGGCCCCGTGCACGTTGTCGCGCACGTGCGCCGTCGTATCCCGGTCGGTGATGACCTGGTAGTCGGCGAGCACGAGGAACGTCTCGACCCCGGCTTCCTGCAGCCGCACCCGCTCCCGGATGGTCCCGAAATAGTGCCCGAGGTGAAGCGCCCCGGTCGGGCGCTCGCCCGTGAGCACACGGAACCTCTCCGGGTGCCGGGCCACGGCGTCGGCGACCTCCGTCGATCGCTGCGCGGTCGCGGTGAACGAATCCATCTGTCTCTCCCTGAATCGGGAGCCGCACGGAGTTCTCGGGTGCTGTCACGAACTGCCGTGCAGCCCGTGAACATGCTTCAACCGGCTGCTATCGCAGCCACCACCATGCGGAGCGGTTGAAGTTCATGCCACAGATGCTATCGCGCACCGCGACCGCGGGCTCACGGGGTGAGCCGGTGCAGGTCGCGCGGGAAGAGCGTCACCTCCCGGATGTTCGACGCCTCGATGAGTCTCGACACCCAGCGCTCCAGACCGATCGCGAACCCTCCGTGCGGCGGCATGCCGTGCGCGAAGGCCGAGAGGTAGGAAGCGTACGCGTCGGGCGACTCGCCCCGCGCCTCGATGGCGGCGACGTAGTCGGAGTACCGATGCCGTCGCTGCCCACCGGTCACGAGCTCGAGGCCGCGGAAGATCAGGTCGAAGCTGTTGCTCCACCGCGGGTCGTCCGGCTGCGGGTGCGTGTAGAAGGGCCGCTTGCGCATCGGGTACCCCTCGACCGCGATCACGTCGCTGCCGTACCGCTGCTGGGCCCACTCGCCGAGGGCGCGCTCGTGCGCCGGTGCCAGGTCGGGCTCGTCATCCGGGGCTCCGACCCGCCGCAGCGCGTCCTGGAAGTGGATCACCGGGATCTCGTCGGGGATCGCGGGAAGCGCGAGGCCGAGGCGCGCGACCGCGTCCCCGCTCTCGGTGCGGATGCTCTCGATCATGCCGAGCAGCACCCGGTGCAGCAGCGCGAGCACATCGCGGTGGTCGCGGATGAAGCCGAGCTCGGCGTCGAGGGAGACGTACTCGGCGAGATGACGCACCGTGTCGTGCGGTTCCGCGCGGAACACGGGGCCCGTCTCGTAGACGCGCTCGAAGACGCCGACGAGCTGCTGCTTGAAGAACTGCGGACTCTGCGCGAGGTAAGCGGTCGTGCCGAAGTAGTCGACCGGGAACACGTTCGCTCCCGACTCCGTCACAGAGTCGACGAGCTTCGGCGTCTGGATCTCGGTGAATCCCTCGGCGTCGAGCGTGCGACGGAATCCGCGCAGGCTCGCCGCAGCCAGCTCCCACTTCGCACGCTGAGCGGGGTGCCGCCAGGTCACCGCCGCATGGTCGAGCACCGTGGGAAGCGCGGCGTCGAGAGTGGGCCGCCACAGCTCGACCACCGGGGTGCGGGCGGGCTCCGAGAGCAGGGTGATCTCGGGTGCTGTCACCTCGATGCCACCGGGGGCGTGCGCGTTCGCGGTCGCGGTGCCTTCGATGCGCACGACCGTCTCCTCACCGGGCAGACCGGCGGTCGGGAGCTGCTCGGGTCGGAACACGATCTGCGCGAGTCCGGTGCGGTCGCGCAGGATCAGGAACGAGACGGTGGCGAGTTCCCTGCGCCGGTGCACGTGTCCCATGAGGGTGATCCGTACGCCAGGGGGCGTGTCGGGAAGCTGAGTGGCGAGCGTGCGAGCGGGGTCGGTCGGCGACATGATTCCTCCAGGTGGCGAAAGCCCTGGAGGTGCGGGCGGGGGCTAGATCGCGGTGCCACCACACCTTCGCCGATCGCTCATCGGCCTCTCGTCGATACGCCGGACGCGCGAGCCGCCACCTGCCCCTGAGGGCCGGGGGTCGTCACTCCCCCGCAGCTGCTGCGGCCATCGTAACATCGCGCTGGACCGCTCCCGCGGTGGGGGCTTCGCTCGCCGAGCGGTCCCGTCGGAGAGCTCGTCCGTTCGCCTACTCGCTGTCGAGGAAGACCCCGACCCGTTCACCGTCGTACACGAACTGCAGTGCGGTCGCTGAGGGGAAGCGCTCGCTCAGCTCCTTGGGGACATTGCTGTCGAAAGGCACCTCGACGGTCGCGGGGAACGTGCCGACGGCGCAACCCGTGTATACGGGTCCGTCGTAGCTCCATCCGTTGGAGGAGTCGAACTCCTCCGCCTTCGGGATCTGGTCGGCCCTGGCGACGGTGAAGCACTCGCTTCCGATACCCCCGCCGCCGTATCCACCCGTGGTCTCCACCAGAGCCAAGCCGTAGAAGTCGAACACAGCGGAGCTTGGGCCTGCTCCCATCCACCCCGCCGGGACCTTGAGTGTCGATGTCGCGTCGAGTGTGGTGATCTGCGGAGCCCCCGAAGACGAGGCGACGGGGGTGACCTTCACGAGTGCGAAGGTGACGGCCGCCGACATCACGGCCGCCGCCACGATCGCGACCACCCACAGGATCCTGGTCGTGCGCACCGTGAACCAGGCCGCCAGCTTCTCGGCTGGTTCCTGTTTCGGCGCGAGCGGATCCGTCGCATCGACGGCGGCATCGGCGAACACGTCGAGTTCGTCCTTCTCCGCTTCTTGCGCGCTCTGCTCCGGCCGCGCATCCCTTCGAAGGGGCTCGGGTGGTCGAATCGGCTCGGGCTGCCGCACGGGCTCGATCTCCGACGCGGAGGCGTCGGCATCACCGGTGGATGCCCTCGGCTTCGTCATCGCCTCCAGCTGCTGGAGGCGATGCAGGGCTGCAGGATCGCTCTCGATGTCCGCCGTCGGACCATAGGCGCGGGCCCGGAGGGCGCGAAGCTCTTCATCAGCCGCAGTGCTCATCTCCGGCATCGTCTCACAGGCCGCCGGGTCAGCCGCAGAAGGCCGAGGCCGAGTCCTTGAGCTGCTCGATCGCCTCGACCGTCTCCGGGGCCTGCAGGTCTGTCATGCCGCCGATCTGGGTGGCGCCGGAGCGGATGAGGTCGCCCAGCTGTCCGTCGACGTTCGCCGCGAGCCCCTCGAGCGATGCGACGAGCTCGTCGCGCGCCGCGTCGGCCTGCTCGGCCGAGATCTCGCCCTGGTCGAGCAGCGCCTGGTACTGCCCGTAGGCGTCGTCGATCGTCGTGCACGTCGCTTGGACGTCGACTCCGATCGCGTCGCCCGCCATCTGCGTGACCTGCGAGCAGCCGGAGAGGAGTCCGGCGGTGAGTCCGGCGGCGAGGACGAAAGGAAGGACCACGATTCGGCGCATGGCCTGAGGGTAGCGGCTCCACCTGACGGCCTCCTGCGGCCGATATCACCGGGGATGAACGGCGCGCCGAAACGCGCGACCTCGGGCGGGAACATGACGATCGGCGCGGCTCGTGGGTCAGGAGCTGCCGGCCGTCGCATCCAGCTTCGCCATCACCTGGTTGATCGTGAACGACGCCGACTCCTGCCGCGCGGGGAACTCCACGAGACTCTGCAGCATCCGCGCGACATACGCCTGCGCCGGCACGAACAGGAAGATGTGGTCGAGCACCCAGTCCCAGTAGGTGTTCGACGTGATGTCGGCCCGCTCGTAGGGGTCTGCGCGGAGGTTGAACAGCTTCGGGAAGCGCAGCTCGACATAGGGCTCCTGCCAGACGAGCAGGGTGCCGGCGGCGCGCTGCTCGAGGAACACCACCTTCCAGTTCTCGAACCGCAGCGCCGTGAGGTCGCCGTCGTCCGACACGTAGAAGAAGTGGCGACGCGGACTGTGTTCGACGGCACCCGTGATGTAGTCCAGCTGGTTGTTCCCGTCGAGGTGCACTCTGAAATCCATGCCGTGCAGCTCGGTGCCTTCCTTCAGGCGCTCGGCGATGTCCGCGTCTCCGGCTGCGGCCAGCAGTGTGATGAACCAGTCGTTGTGGCTGACGATCCCGTTGAGCGTCGTCCCCGCCGGAATGCGCCCCGGCCAGCGGACCATCGCGGGCACGCGGTAGGCGCCCTCCCAATTGGAGTTCTTCTCGTTGCGGAACGGCGTCATCCCGGCGTCGGGCCAGCTATTCATGTGCGGGCCGTTGTCGGTGGAGTACATGACGATCGTGTTCTCGGCCAGCCCGAGCTCGTCGATCAGGTCGAGCAGACTTCCCACGATGTCATCGTGGTCGAGCATCGTGTCGTGGTAGTCCGACTGCCAGCGTCCGGCGCGCCCCTTGCTCTCTTCCTTGGTGTGGGTGCGGAAATGCATGTGCGTCGAGTTGAACCAGACGAAGAAGGGGGTGTCGTCCTGCGCCTGGGTGCGGATGAAGCCCGCGGCCGCATCGCGGAACTCCTCGTCGACCGTCTCCATCCGCTTCTTCGTCAACGGTCCGGTGTCTTCGATGCGCTGGGTGCCATCGGCGTTCGCCCAGGAGTGGAGCACGCCGCGGGGACGGAACTTCTCACTGAAGCCGGGGAACTCCTCATCGGTCGGGTAGTCGGGGTGCTCGGGCTCCTCCTCGGCGTTGAGGTGATAAAGGTTGCCGAAGAACTCGTCGAAGCCATGAGCGGTCGGCAGGTGCTCGTCGCGGTCGCCGAGGTGGTTCTTCCCGAACTGTCCGGTGGCGTAGCCGTGGTGCTTGAGGGCGTCGGCGATCGTGGGGTCCTCCGGCTGAAGACCCAGTCTCGCGCCGGGCATCCCCACCTTCGTGAGTCCGGTGCGGTACGGGTTCTGCCCGGTGATGAAGGCCGCGCGCCCCGCGGTGCAGCTCTGCTCGCCGTAGTAGTCGGTGAACTTCACGCCCTCGTCGGCGATCCGATCGATGTTCGGCGTGCGGTAGCCCATCAGGCCGTCGGAGTACGTGCTCAGGTTGCTGATGCCGATGTCATCGCCCCAGATAATGAGGATGTTGGGCTTGTCCGCCATGACGACTCCTTGCTCGACCCGCGAAACGGGGGCGATCGCCCTCCGTCGAAGCCAAGCACTCCCTCACGGGTGCGCCCAGAGGCGCCTCACTCGGAACGGGTGAGGCGGAATCCGATGTGCGACATGCCGGTGTCCTCCGCCTGCGGCGAGCGCGCGGCCGGACGGAAGCGCAGGCAGTAGTCGGGCGAGCAGAGGTGCGATCCGCCCTTGAGCACTCGACGCGGGATGTCGGGGAACCCCTCCTGCGCGCTCGCGGCGGCGAGCAGGTTCGCGCGCTTGCCCGGGTCGACCGGGGCGTCGGAGAGGCGGAGGTGCCGCGGCGTGTAGAAATCGGTCGTCCACTCCCAGACGTTCGCGATCATGTCGTAGAGGCCATAGCCGTTCGGAGGGTACGAGCCGACCGGGGCCGTGCCGCCCACACCCTGGTTGTCGTAGGGGAAGCGTCCGAGCCAGGAGTTCGCCTGGGCGATGCCGCCCGGGTACGCCTCGTCACCCCAGGCGAAGGGAGCGCCGTCCACTCCCCCGCGTGCCGCGTACTCGTGCTCGACCTCGGTCGGCAGCCGCATCCCCACCCAGTCGGCGTAGGCGACCGCATCCTCGAACGCGATGTGCACGACCGGATGCTGCAGCAGATCGTCGATCGAGGAGTCGGGTCCGAACGGCCGGCGCCAGGACGCCCCCGGCTGCCAGCGCCACCAGTTGCGCCATTCGCGCAGATCCGTCGGGCCGGACGTCGGCGTGAACACCATCGCACCGGGCACCAGGTCCGCGGGGTCGGCTCCGGGGAAGGCCGCGGGATCGAGCTCGCGCTCGGCGACCGTCACGTATCCGGTCACCTCGACGAATTGGGCGTACTGCGAGTTCGTCACCTCATAGCGATCGATGAAGAACGGGGCGACCTCGCGCTGATGGGCCGGTCGCTCGTCCGGGTAGAAGTCATCGGAACCCATCAGAAACGTGCCACCCGGGATGTGAACCATGTCGCGCGAGTTCGTCACGTGCTCAGCGTAGTGTCGGGGTTCCCCGGCACCCTGGCCGATCTGGAAGGATCATCCTCATGATCACCGTTCATCTGCGCTACGAGATCGATCCGGACAAGCTCGACGACTTCACCGCGTACGGCCGCACGTGGATCCGCCTCGTGGAGAAGCATGGCGGCACCCACCACGGCTACTTCCTGCCGAGCGAGGGCGACAGCGATGAGGCCTTCGCGCTGTTCACCTTCCCCTCCCTGGCGGAGTACGAGGTCTATCGGACCTCCTCCAAGAGCGACCCGGAGTGCGTCGAGGCCTTCGACTTCGCCCGCAGGACCGGGTGCATCCGCCGCTACGAGCGCCGCTTCCTCAGCCCGGTCTTCGACGGGGCATAGGCACCCGCCACCGGAGGGGCCGCTAGCCCGCGACCGGAGCACCGGGAACGGCGAAGATCCTCCACGATGCGGCGTAGGTGGCGCCCGGGGCGAGCGTCACGAGGTCGACGCCGGAGTTGAAAGCATCGGGCGGGCACGTCATGGGCTCGACGGCCAGGCCGATACGATGCGTCTCCGCGACGGTCGGGGTGTCGGCGGTGTGCACCTGCACCCAGGGGCAACGGTCATCCCATTCCATGCCCACGCCGTGTCCATCGTCGGCGAGGAGGCGCACCTCGGCGACACCAGCCGTGCGGGCGAGACCGGTGAACGCGTGATCGATGAAGACGTCGTCGATGCGACGGGAGGTGCGGAAGTCCCATTGCGGGTGCTGCGACACCGGCTCCACCGTCACCGGGCTCAGCCGATCCGGCGTCACCGTGAGGACCTCGGATGCCGGAAGCGACAGATACCAGTCGTCCACCGCCCCGGGCCCTGCGACCAGATACGGGTGCGGCCCGGTACCCCAGGGCGCGGCATCCGCTCCGACGTTGTGAGCGGTCACGGTCTGGTGCAGGCCCCCGGCATCGAGTCGGTAGTCGACCTCGACCTCGACGCGGAACGGATAGCCGGCCTGGGGCAGGATCACCGCGACGAGCACCACCCGATCGTCGAGAACGAGCCGGTCTTCGAACTCGACCCAGGTCAGCAGTCCGTGCAGCGCGTGTGCACGCTCTGGCTCGGTCAGAGGCAGCTGATGCTCCCTCCCTGCATAGCGGTAGCGCCCGCCGACGATGCGATTCGGCCAGGGGGCGAGCGTTGCTCCGCGGTAGCCCGGTCGCAGGCTGTCGGGCTCGAACGGCACCACGAGATCGCGACCACCCGAGGTCAGGGTCCGCAACGTCGCGCCGATGCTCGCGATCTCTGCGCGGTAGCCGTGTGCGGCGATGCGCAGTTGGCGCCCTGAGAGTGGGAGCGCGGTCACAGCCCTTGCGCCAGTCGGTAGTACGCCTGGTTCCAGCGGACCTGCTTCTGGAACTCCGGCAGCGTGGTGCTGTCGTCGATCACGAGGAGTTCGACCTCTGCCATGTCGGCGAAGTCGCGGAACGCGTCGAGGCCCACCGCGGTCGACATGACGGTGTGATGCGCAGCGCCGGCGGTAAGCCACGCTGCGGCAGAAGTGGTGAAGTCGGGCTGAGGCTTCCAGACGGCGTGACCGACCGGGAGCTTCGGCAGCGCGGCGCGGGGCGGCACGTTCTCGACCACGTTCGCGGTGAGGCGGAACCGGTCGCGCATGTCGCTCAGCGCCACGACGATCGCGGGGCCGGGGTCGGCCGTGAAGACCAGGCGCACCGGGTCGTCCTTGCCGCCGATGCCGAGCGGATGGATCTCGAGGGTGGGCTTCGCGGTCGTGAGAGACGGTGAGACCTCGAGCATGTGGGCACCGAGGATCAGCTCGTCGCCGGGAGTCATGTCGTAGGTGTAGTCCTCCATCAGACTCGCACCGCCCGGCAGGCCCGAACCCATCACGTTGGCGATGCGCACCAGGACAGCCGTCTTCCAGTCGCCCTCCGCGCCGAAGCCGTACCCCTCGGCCATCAGACGCTGCACGGCAAGACCCGGCAGCTGCTTCAGCGTGCCGAGATCTTCGAAAGAGGTCGTGAAGGCCCCGAAGCCGCCCTCCTCCAGAAACGATCGCAACCCGATCTCGATCGCCGCACCGTCGCGCAGGGAGGAATGCCGCTCACCTCCACGGCGAAGCTCGGGCGCGACCTCGTAGTGCTCCTCATATTCGGCGACGAGGGCGTCGATGTCCGCTGCGGACGCCGCGGCCACAGAATCCGCCAGCTCGTTCACACTCCAGGTGTTGACCTGCACACCGAAGCGCAGTTCGGCCTCGGTCTTGTCGCCCTCGGTCACTGCGACGAAGCGCATGTTGTCACCGAATCGCGCGAGCTTGAGGTTGCGGGAAGCCGCGAGGCCGGCCGCCGCCCGCTGCCAGGTGCCGAGCTCGTGCCGCAGACGCGGGTCTGATGCGTGGCCGACGATGGTCTTGCGCGGCACGCCGAGACGCGTCTGGATGTACCCGAACTCCCGGTCGCCGTGCGCAGCCTGATTGAGGTTCATGAAGTCGAAGTCGATGTCGGCCCAGGGCAGCTCGACGTTGGCTTGCGTGTGCAGGTGCGCGAGCGGCTTCTGCAGCGCGTCGAGTCCGGCGATCCACATCTTCGCGGGGCTGAACGTGTGCATCCACGCGAAGAGGCCGATGACGCGGTCGTCGGCGTTGGCCTCGAGCGCTGTCCGCTTGATGGCCGCGGCGTCTGTCAGCACCGGCTTCCAGACGATCTTGACGGGCACCTCGGGCGACTCGTCGAGCAGCCGCGCGATCCCCTGCGACTGCGTCGCGACCTGCGCGAGCGTCTCCGGACCGTAGAGGTGCTGACTGCCGGTGAGGAACCAGACCTCGAAGCCGTCGAGCGAGGTGGTGAGCGGAGTGCGGGTCATGAACGGTCCTTAGAGGGATTCGACGGCGGCGGCCTCGATGGCCAGACCTGTCCGATAGCGATCGAGGTAGGAGGTGAAGCCGGCGACATCGCCCGGATCGGGGTCGGATGTCGAGAGCGATGCCGTGGCGAACACTCGCTGATCGAGGTACTCGACAAGCGAGAGCTCGTCCGCCACAGCCAGGTACGAGGCGAGCACGGCGATGCCCCAGGCTCCGCCTTCCGCGGCGAGCTCGCCGACGGCGACGGGGGCGTCGAGCGCTCCCGCGAGGAAGCGCTGCGCAACCCCTGCGGTTCTGAACATGCCGCCGTGTGCGAACATCCGATCGAGCTCGACCCCCTCGGCTGCGAGCACATGCATGCCGATGGCGAGTGTGCCGAAGACGCCGTAGATCTGGGCGCGGATGAAGTTCGCGAGCGTGAAGTCGCTGTCCGGCGTACGGACGAAGAGCGGACGGCCTTCGATCAGCCCCGCGATCGGCTCGCCTGCGAGGTGGTTGTAGGCGAGCAGCCCTCCGGCATCCGCATCGCCCGAGAGCGCCTCTCGGAACAGCGCATCGAAGGCCGCATCCTCATCCACGGGGTGACCGGCAGCCCGCGAGAAACGTGTGAACAGCCCGGCCCACGCGGCAAGCTCGCTGGCGCCGTTGTTGCAGTGGACCATGGCCACCGCATCGCCCGCGGGAGTGGTGACGAGGTCGATCTCGTGGTGTGACCCGGTCAGCGGACGCTCCAGCACCACCATCGCGAAGATGCTTGTCCCCGCACTCACATTGCCCGTGCGGGGGGCGACCGAGTTCGTGGCCACCATGCCGGTTCCGGCATCGCCCTCGGGCGGACACAGCGGGATGCCAGGACGCAGAGCGCCGCTCGGATCGAGGAGTGCGGCGCCGTCCGCCGTCAGGGTTCCTGCCGGCATGCCCGCTGTACGCACAATCGGCAGGAGCTGCCGGGTGTCGACGGGCAGACGCCCACCGAGGAGCGTGTCGTAGGCGTCGAGCATCCGCACGTCATAGTCGCCGGTCGCGGTATCGATCGGGAACATCCCCGACGCGTCGCCGATACCCAGCACCCGTTCACCCGTGAGGCGCTGGTGCACGTAACCCGCGAGGGTGTTCACGCTCGCGATCCGTGCCAGGTGCGGTTCGGCGTCGAGAACCGCCTGATGCAGGTGCGCGATCGACCAGCGGAGCGGAATGTTGACGCCGAAGAGCTCTCCCAGCTCCGTAGATGCCGCACCCGTGCTGGTGTTGCGCCAGGTGCGGAACGGGACGAGCGGCTCTCCTGCCTGGTCGAACGCGAGGTACCCGTGCATCATCGCGGAGATCCCGATGGCGCCGAACGACTCGGGGCGCACGCCGTGACGCTCCTGCGCATCGTCGACCAGCGCTGCATAGGCGGCTTGGAGCCCCGCCCACACCTCGTCGATCGGATAGGTCCATCGACCCTCCTCGAGCCGGTTCTCCCAGGAGAAGGACCCGGTCGCGAGCACCTCCGTCGCATCGGGCCCGATCAGACACGCCTTGATGCGCGTCGATCCGAGCTCGATGCCGATGCTCGTTCGGGCACGGCGGATGTCATCGGCTGCGGTCATCGGCGCGTGTCCTCGCTCTGTCCGTACACATTCTGGTAGCGGTCGAACAGGCGGTCGATCGCGGCCTGAGGGATGGGGATCAGGGGTCCCGCCTGACGAGCCAGGTGCACGGTGCGCGCGACGTCCTCGACCATGACGGCAGCCTTGACCGCGTTCTTCGCGTCCACCCCGATCGTGAACGGACCGTGATTCTGCATGAGCACCGCGCGGGAGCGGTGATCGCTGAGCGTCTCCACGATTCCGCGGCCGATCGAGTCGTCGCCGATGATCGCGAACGGGCCGACGGGGATCGGGCCGCCGAACTCATCGGCCATCGCGGTGATCACACACGGGATCTCCTCGCCCCGTGCTGCCCACGCGACGGCGTAGGTGGAGTGCGTGTGCACGACGCCTCCGACCGTCGGCATGTGCCGGTAGACGTACGCGTGGGCGGCGGTGTCGCTCGAGGGTGAGCGGTCGCTGCCGGGCGTGCCGGCGATGACGGCGCCGTCGAGGTCGCAGAGGATCATGTTCTCCGGCGCCAGGTCGTCGTAGCTCACACCGCTGGGCTTGATCACGAAGAGATCGGCGCCGGGAACTCGACCGGAGACGTTGCCGCCGGTCCACACGACCAGGCCTGAGCGGACCAGCTCTCCGTGCAGTCGGGCGACCTCGGCCCGGACGTCGGTGATCGCACGCTCGACGGCGGGATCGAAAGGGGGGGCGTCGGTGCTCACAGGTACCTCTGAAAGGGGATCGTGACCGGTCACTGTGACCGGTCACATAAGTGTGTCACGGGCTCCGCTCGTGCGTCAAGCACACCCGAGCGCCAGCCTTCCTCGAACGCACGCGCGGGGGCCGGGGAGGGCTAGCGAGGCGGAGCAGCCACCGAGGCCCGCGTGATCAATTCGGGCAGGATCGGCACCAGGGAGTCAGGTTCGACGGTGCCGATTACGACGGCGACAGCGCGGCGTGCGAGCTCCTCGAAGTCCTGGCGCACGGTCGTGAGCTGGGGCCAGTAGTACGCGGCATCCGGGATGTCATCGAAGCCGACCACGCTGATGTCGTCCGGCACCGCGAGTCCGGCTTCGTGCAAGCCGCTGAGCAGGCCCAGCGCCATCTGGTCGTTCGCCGCGAACACCGCGGTGACCCCAGATTCCCGCACAGCCGCGATAGCGGCGTATCCGGACCCGGCAGACCAGTCGCCCTCGATCACGGGCCCGATCTCAAGGTTGCGTGCGGCCAGCTCTGCCATGAAGCCATCCGACCGCGACTCGGCCTCGAGCCAGTCGGCAGGACCCGCAAGGTGCGCGATGCGCGTGTGCCCGGCGTCGGCGAGGGCTGCTACGGCTAAGCGGGCACCAGCGGTCTGATCGACCGACAGACCGCGTGCACCATGTCCCGCGGAGTGCAGCGTGATCACCGGCACGTCGATGCGAAGATCGTCGAGCACAGCCAGCGTCCGGGCGTGCGGCGCCACGACCACGATGCCCTCGACGCCTTGCGCCACCAGGTGATCGACGGCAGCGACGACGGCAGCCGAATCCCCCGCATCCGCGAACGCCGCGCTGACCCAGTAACCTGCACCTCGCGCCGATGCCTCGATCGCTGCGATGCTGCGCGAAGGCCCGTACTGGAGAGCGTCCGAAGCCAGCACGCCCAGGGTGCGGGAGCGGCGGGTACCGAGCGCGCGGGCCGCGTTGTTCATGCGATAGCCGAGCTCCGCCATGGCCCCTCGCACGCGCTCCTGCGTCTCGGGGGCCACGTCAGGGTGGTCGTTCAGCACCCGCGACACCGTCTGGCGCGAGACGCCGGCGCGGGCAGCGACCTCACGCACACCGACGGCTCGGCGGGGCTCATTGTTCGTGTCGCTCACGCCGACGAGTGTACGACGACGGATGCCACGCACCCGCAGCCGTGCCACTCTGGTGACATGCGCATCGCTCTCACGGGTTCATCCGGCAAGCTCGGCAGCGTCGTCGCGCGGGAGCTCCGCGCGAAAGGCTACGACGTCATCGGCATGGATGTCGCCGGCACCCGCGGCCCGGACTTCGTCCAAGTCGAACTCACCGACTACGGCCAGGTCATCGACGCTTTCACATCCGTGGGCGACCGGCACGACGGCATCGACGCGGTCGTGCATCTCGGCGCCATCCCGGCACCGGGCATCCGCAGCGACGTCGCGACATTCCACAACAACATGCCTGCCACGTTCAACGTGTTCTGGGCCGCGGTGCGACTCGGCATCCGCCGCATCGTCTACGCCTCCAGCGAGACGGTGCTCGGGCTGCCGTTCGATGTGCCGCCGCCGTACGCCCCTGTCGATGAGGACTATCCCGCCCGCCCCGAGTCGGTGTACTCGCTGGTGAAGACGCTCGAGGAGCAGCTGGCGAGCGAGCTGGTGCGCTGGCATCCCGACCTGTCGATCACGGCCCTGCGATTCTCGAACGTCATGAACCCCGAGGACTACGCCGAGTTCCCGGAGTTCGATGCCGACCCGCTGCGCCGCAAGTGGAACCTCTGGGGCTACATCGACGCCCGCGACGGCGCACAGGCCGTGCAGCGTGCACTCGAGGTCGCCGCCCCGGGGTTCGACAGGTTCATCATCGCGGCCGCCGACACCGTGATGTCACGTCCGAACGCGGAGCTGCTCGCCGAGGTCTTCCCCGGCGTGCCGCTCACACGCGAAGTGGACCCGAACGAGACGCTGCTTTCGATCGCCAAGGCGCGCCGAGTACTGGGCTATACGCCGCAGCATTCCTGGCGCGACCACGTCTGACGCTCCCACCCCCGGGCCGGTACCGCCCCGCCCGACCTCCTCGGTCGAGCGGGGCGGTCCCTACTCCTTCTTGCGAGTCACTACGCGCTGCAGCAAGACGAACACGAGCAGGATGCCGCCGGTGATGATCGTGGTCATCTCCGGGGGGATGCCGCCGTCGCGCGTGATCAGCACGTTCATGAGTCCGAGCACGAGCGCGCCGATCACGGATCCGAGCACGTACCCATAGGCACCGGTGAGGACCGTTCCACCGATGACCGCGGCGGCGATCGCATCGAGCTCCCAGCCGATGCCGGTGATGTTCTGGGCCGTGCCGAGACGGGCGGTGTAGAGCACCGCGGCCAACCCGGCCAGCGCCCCGCTGATCACGTAGACCAGCACCTTGGTGCGCCATACCGGAAGGCCCATCAGGAGCGCGGAGCTCTCCGAACCGCCGATCGCATAGACCGTGCGTCCTGTACGCGTGCGGTGCAGCACGAAGAAGGCCGCGAGCACGACCACGATCGCGATGATCACGGCCGGCGTGATGACGAGGTCGTTCACCTTCGGTCCGTCGATGATCTTCAGCTGCACCCCGATCCAGCGGATCGGGGAGTCTTCGCCGAGACGCTCCGGGGTGGTGCTGAGCAGCGAAGCGAGCCCGCGCCCGAGGAACATCATGGCCAGTGTCGCGATGAACGGCTGCACGTTGAAGTACCGGATCAGGATGCCGGACACGAGACCGAACGTTGCCCCCGAGGCGATCATCACCACGATGACGGCGAAGGCGTTCCAGCCCGCGTTGGCGAGCATCACCCCGGCGACCGAGGAGAACGCGATGACCGACCCCACAGAGAGGTCGATGCCGCCGGTGATGATGACGAACGTCATCGCGACGGCGAGCACGATCAGGTGCGCGTTGTTGATGAGCAGGTTCGACAGCGTGTTGAACTGCACCACGCGCCCGTAGGCGACCTCGCCGTACACGACCATGGCGACGAAGATGACGACGGATGCGATCGTCGGGAGGACCGACGGGTTTGCGAGGATCAGGCGCCGCACGCGGCTCACCAGACCCACACGCTCGTTCTGCACGGGGGCAGCGATCAGAGCGGTCATGCCTTCGCCTCCTCTTTGACGGCTTCCTGGGCGGGGATGACGGTGACGACCCGTCGACGTGTGCTGAACCAGCTGCGCACCCGTTCGGATTGCAGCAGACACAGCACGACGATCACGATCGCTTTGAAGGCCGGCGTCGCCGACGACGAGACCCCGAGATACAGCACGGTCTTGTCGAGCGTCGCGATGAGCAGCGCACCGACGAATGCCCCGCTGAGCGAGAACTTGCCACCGGCCAGCGAGGCCCCGCCGATGACCACCGCGAGGATGGCGTCGAGCTCGAGCTGATAGCCGGTGCGGGAGATGTCGACGGTCATGACGCTACCCACCGACATGATGCCCGCCACTCCGGCGAGGATGCCGCTGAGCACATAGGCGGTCAGCAAGAGCCCCGCCGGCTTGATGCCGGCCATGCGGCTCGCCTTGGGGTTGATGCCGATCGCTTCGATCATGAGGCCCAGCGCACTGCGGCGCACCACCATTCCGACGGCGAGCACGATGACCACGGCGAGGATGAACACGACGGGGATCCCGATGAGGTAGCCGTTCGCGATCCAGCGGAACGGGGCGTTCGTGGCCGAGGTGTTCTGGCCGCCCGTGATCACTTTCGCGATCCCTCGGCCGGCGAGCATCAGCACGAGCGTCGCGATGAACGGTTGCAGCCCGATGTAGGCGACGAGGACGCCGTTCACCGCACCCAGGATCGCGGTGACCAGCAGCGCGAGCCCGACGGCGGCGAAGGCGACGCCCACGGACTCCGAGTTGCCGGCCGCGCTGAGGAACTCCATCGACACGGCACCCGCGACCGCCATCAGCGAGCCGACGGAGAGGTCGATGCCTCCGGTAGCGATCACCAGCGACATGCCGATCGCGATCATCATCACCGGGGCTGCCTGACGAAGGATGTCGATGACGTTGCCGACCAGGTTGCCGTTGTTCGGGTTGATCGTCACTGCGAGGTAGGTCGGATCCTTGATCACGTTCAATGCGAGCAGCGCCACGATCGCGACGATGCCCCAGAAGAACGGCTTGCGGATGAGGTCATGCCAGAAGGTCGTGCCGGCTGCGGCGGTCATCGCGCGCCCTCGCTCTCGGTGGTGTGGACGACGGCGTCGGGGAGGGTCCCCTCAGCGTCGTCGAGTGTCTCGGCGGCGGCCTCCAGGCCATGCGCGGCGATGATGTCGACGATCTCTTGCGCCGTCACGTCGGGGCCGTTCTGGATCTCGCCGATCTTGCGGTGGTCCTTGATGACGATGATGCGCTCCGACAGGCGCACCACCTCCTCGAGTTCGGAGGAGATGAAGACGACGGCGACGCCGTCTTCCGCGAGCTGCGCCACGGTCTCCTGGATCTCGGCTTTCGCGCCGATGTCGATCCCGCGGGTCGGTTCGTCCAGGATCAGCAGGTCGGGAGACGTGGCGAGCCATCGTCCGAGCAGCACCTTCTGCTGGTTGCCGCCGGAGAGGTTCTTGATCATGCGGTTGGGATCGGCGGGGCGCACGTTGAGCTCGGCGATGTATCTGTCGACGATCGCATCCTGCTCCTTGCGCGACATCGGTCGCGCCCAGCCACGCTTCGCCTGGACGGCGAGGATGATGTTCTCGCGTACCGTGAGGTCGCCGATGATCCCTTCGTCGCGGCGATTCTCGGTCGAGAACGCGACGCGGCGGGCGAGAGCGTCCGACGGCGACTTGAGGTCGGTGCGGGTCCCGTCGAGGGTGAGGGTGCCGTCATCCGCACGGTCTGCCCCGTAGAGCAGCCGCGCGAGTTCGGTGCGCCCTGCGCCGAGCAGTCCGGCGAACCCGACCACCTCGCCGCGACGGATCTCGAGGTCGGTGGCCTCGACCGCGCCGCGACGCGCGATCCCGGATGCCGAGAGCAGGGGCTTCTCGTCGGGGTCGCGGGGCTCGGATCGACGGTTGCCACCGAGCGACTTGAGAGTGTCGAGGTCCTTGCCGATCATGGTCGAGATCAGAGCATGACGATCGAGCTCGCTGGTGAGGTACTCGCCCTCGTATCGTCCGTTGCGCAGCACGGTGAGCCGGTCGCTGATCGCGTAGATCTGGTCGAGGAAGTGCGAGACGAAGAGGATCGCCACGCCCTGGTCGCGCAACGAACGGATCACTCCGAACAGACCGTCGACCTCGGCGGCGTCGAGGCTCGAAGTCGGCTCGTCGAGGATCAGCACCTTGGCATCGACGGCCATCGCGCGGCTGATCGCGACCAACTGCTGCATCGCGATCGACAGCGTCGAGAGCGGCTTGTGGGTGTCGAGGTGCTGCAGCCCCAGTCGGCTGAGAGCTACGGTGGCGGCACGGTGGGTGGCCCGCCAGTTGATGTCGAACAGGCCGCGCACCTCGTGCCCGAGCATCACGTTCTCACCGATGGAGAGGTTCGGGGCGAGGTTGACCTCTTGATAGACGGTCGAGATGCCGGCGGCCTGCGCGTCGCCGGTTCCGGTGAAGCTGCGCTCCTCACCCGCGACCGCGATCGTTCCGGAGTCGATCGTGTAGACGCCCGTGAGCGCCTTGATCAGGGTCGACTTGCCGGCACCGTTCTCTCCCATGAGGGCGTGCACCTCGCCGGGGAAGAGGCGGAAGTCGACGCCGTCGAGCGCCTTGACGCCGGGGAACTCGATCGAGATCCCGCGCATCTCGACGATGGGCCGTTCTTCGTTCATCGCTGTTTCTCCGTCTGAGAAGCCGGGTGGCGCAGATCGCGCTGCGCCACCCGGCGTGAGGTCGAAGCCTCGGTCTGATCAGTACTTGCGGTCGGCCAGAACGGCCTTGGCCGCCTCGGCGGAGTCGAACGCCTTGCTGGGGACGATGATGTAGGACTCGACGGACTCACCCGCCAGCGTCTTCTTCACCACGTCGAGAGCGGTCTCGCCGAACAGCGGGTTGTACTCGTGCACGTAGCTGAGCTGCCCGTCGGCGAGCGCCTGCATTGCGTTCTTGGTGCCGTCGATCGTGGCGATCTTGACGTCGGTGCCGATGACCAGACCAGCCTCTTCCGCGGCCTGAGCCGCACCGAGACCCATCTCGTCGTTCTGAGCGAAGACGAACTGGATGTTGTTGCTGTTCGCCTTCAGCATCGTCTCGAAGACGCTCTTGCCCTCTTCCGCCGACCAGTTGGCCGTCTGCGCATCGACCTTGGTCAATGAGGAATCGCCGAGGCCTTCGTCGAAGCCCTTGTTTCGTTCGTTGACGACGCCGACGCCGGCGGGTCCCTCGAGCACGACGTAGTTGCCGCCCTCGGGGAAGGTCGCCGCAGCCCACGTGCCGACCTCCTTGGCGACCTCGACGTTGTCGGGCGCGATGCGGGTGACGTACAGGCTGTCGTCATTCGGCTCGATGCCGCGGTCCAGGAGGATCACGGGGATCTCCGCCTCCTGAGCACGCTTGAGCGAATCCTCCCAGCCGGACGCCTCGGTGGCCGAGAGCAGGATTACGTCGACTCCGGCGTCGACGAACGACGTGAACGCGTCGATCTGCGACTTCTGGTCGAGGTTGGTCGCGGGGGCGTACTTGAGGTCGAATCCGGCGTCCTTCGTGAACGTGTCCTGGATGTTGCGCTCGTTGGCCTCGCGCCATGCCCCCTCAGGCCCGACGGCCACGAAGCCGACGGTCGTGACCTCTCCCGCGTCACCGCCGCTGTTGGCGTCCGAGTCGCCGGTCGAGCACGCTGCGAGACCGATCGCGAGCATTCCTGCCGCTGCCAGGCCCATCGCCGTGCGCATGCGCTTCTTCACGGACATTTCTCCTCCTTGAGACGCCGGGAAGAACCCGGCAAACCGTTTCGGACCGATCATGGTCCTGGTGATTGCAGGACACTCACGTCGTGTCCTGGAGCCGATGTTACCGGGAACAAAGACTGGAACACAACGTGTAACTTGAATTCCGGGCCTAGATCGTCAGGCCCGTCGTGTTACCGGGCACAATTACTGCAGACGAGGGTCGATATCCGCGGCGATCATCTCCACCACCGTGTCGACAGTCACGCCCGGACCGTTGCTGAGCTCGCCGATTTTCTCGCGGTCTTTCAGCACGATGATGCGGTCGCTGACCCGTACGACCTCTTCCAGCTCAGAGGAGATGAACACGACGGCGACACCGCCGGCGGCGAGCTCGCTGACACGGCGCTGGATGTCGAGCTTCGCCGCGATATCGATTCCCCGTGTCGGCTCGTCGAGTATCAGAACGTGCGGACGCACCGCGAGTGCGCGCGCGAGCAACACCTTCTGCTGCGCGCCGCCGGAGAGCATCTTCACGGGACGATCGAGGTCGACGGGGTCGAGGTGCAGCCCTTCGACGTAAGCATCGATCAACGCCCCGGCCTCCCCCGCCGACAGCGGGCGCGACCATCCCCGAAGCGCCTGCAGCGACAGCAGGATGTTCTCTCGCGCGGTCAGATCGCCGATGATGCCCTGGGTGCGGCGATTCTCGGTCGACATCGCGATCCGATGATGCAGCGCGACCGAGGGACTTCGCAGATCGACTCGCTCACCTTCCACCCACACCTCGCCGGAGTCAGCACGGGCAGCGCCCGACAGCAGGCTCGCGAGCTCCGTGCGGCCGGATCCACGCAGACCGGCGAAGCCGACGATCTCACCCTTCTGCACCTCGACGTCGGTCCCGCCCATCTCGCCACGGCGCCCGATGTCGAGGGCATGAAGGGCCGGCATGCCGTCGAAGGCGTAGTGATGCGACTTTCGCTCGGACTTGAGCGCGCGAAGGCTCTCGATGTCCTTGCCGAGCATCTGGGAGATCAGCTCGGCCCTGTCCAGATCCCGCGTCGCGTTCTCCCCGATCAGGCGGCCACCGCGCAGGACCGTCATCCGGTCGCTGATCGCGAACGCCTGTTCGAGAAAATGCGACACGAACAGGATCGCGACCCCGCGCTCGCGGAGATTGCGAAGGACACGCATGAGGGTCGCGACCTCGGCCTGATCGAGGCTCGAGGTGGGTTCGTCGAGCACCAGCACGTCGGGTTGGTCCACGACCGAGCGCGCAAGCGCGACGAGCTGCTTCTGCGCCGGCGACAGCATCCCGACCGGCGTCTTCGGGTCGAGGTCGTCGAGCCCGAGCCTGCCGAGCGCCTCCGCTGCATCCGCTCGAGTCCGGCGCCAATCGATACCGAACAGTCCTCGACGCTCATGGCCCAGCATCACGTTCTCGGCGACGCTGAGGTTCGGGCTCAGCTGCGTCTCCTGGAACACGGTCGCGATTCCGGCGGCACGGCTGTCGGCCACACCGGAGAACCGGCGCCGCTCCCCTGCGATCCTCACCGTCCCGGCCACTGGCGTGCAGGTTCCCGTGAGCACCGCGATGAGCGTGGACTTCCCGGCCCCGTTCTCGCCCATCAATGCGTGCACTTCGCCGGGGAACAACCGGAAGTCGACCGCATCCAGCGCGCGCACCCCCGGGAATTCCACCGTGATGCCGGAGAGTTCGACGACGGGCTGCTGCTGCCCCGGCGCAGTCATCAGCGCGTCTCCCGGGGAGGCGCGGTCGATGATCGCGCGACGATCTCTGTGGGAATGCGCGTGAACGCCGGAATCTCGCGCTCCTCGATCGCCGCGCGCAGCGTCTCGACCACTGCGACGCCGAGAGCATGGAAGTCCTGCCGGATCGTCGTCAGCGGCGGCAGCATGTGGCGAGCGAGCGGCACGTCGTCGAAGCCCACCACACTGATGTCGTTCGGAACACTGAAGCCCTTGTCGTGCAGCCCGTGGATGAGACCGATCGCCATGTCGTCGTTCGCTGCGAAGACCGCGGTGTAGTCGGGCATCCGAGTCAGACCCATCGCGAAGTCGTACGCGAAGTCCGCCGTCCAGTCGCCCACCACGATCGGGCGCTCGCGGATGCCCCACGACTTCGCCCGAGAGTGGAAGGCACGTTCGCGAGCGCGCGCGTCGAGCCAATCCAGGGGGCCGGAGATGTGCAGAATGTCCCGGTGCCCGAGGGCCACCAGGTGGTCCACGAGCAACGTGGTGCCGGCATGTTGATCTATCGACACCGTCAGGAACGTGGGGTCGGCATCGGCTTTGACGACGAGCATCGGCACGTTGATCACGACGCGCCGCAGCGCAGCCACGGATGACGATCGTGGCGCGATCACGCACAGGGCATCGACGCCCTGCGTCATCAGGGTCTCGACCGCCTCCTGCGGCGACAGACCGTCTCCCTCATGGAGAGCGATCTGGGCGACCGAGTAGTCAGCGCCCCGAGCCGCGAGCTCGACTGCGCTGAGAATGCTGGTGGGACCGAAGGCACCCGGGCTCTCGACGAGCACTCCGATGCGGCGGGACCGCTGCGTCGCGAGCGCCCTCGCCACCAGGTTCGGACGGTAGTCGAGCTCCTCGATCGCCTCGAGCACGCGCCGACGCGTGTCCGGCTTGATGTTGGGATGGTCGTTCAACACCCGCGACACGGTCATGTGCGAGACCCCGGCGATCACCGCCACCTGTCGGATGTTGGGCTTGTCCGAGCCGACGCTCACCATACACACCTCCGTCGGCCCCGCCTGGAGCGATGTTACCGAGAACACCGGTAGGCGCGCAATGGCTCGCGAGAGCCCGCCCCTCCCTGCTGTGGGGGCAGCAAGAAGGGGCGGGCTCTGGGAGAGGTCGGTCACCGCAGGGAGGCGGTGACCTCACCTCACTCCGTCTCGGCCTCCGCGACCGAGCGGCCTCGGCGGCGCAGGATCCAGAACCCGGATCCGAGCGCCAGCAGCAGCACACCGAGCCACGCCGCCGTCAGCGACGCACTCGCATCCCCTCCGGTATTCGCCAGGGAACCATCGCTACCCCCGGTTCCACCACCGGTGGAGGGGCCGCCGTCGGCGCCGCCACCTGCGCTCGCCCTGGTGACTGTGAGCGGCAGCCGCGCGAGCTCCGTCTCACCGTCACGCAGCACGATGTGGTGCGCACCCGCCTCCATGTCGGCGGGGATGGTCACAGTAGCCTCGATCCGACCATCCGCGGTCGTCGCGGTCGCGAGCGCACGGTAGGTGCTCTCGATGCCGACCTCGACCTCGTCAGCCGTCACGCCGGTGGCAGTCACGGTGACCGAGCCCCCTGCGGCGACCGTCGAGACCGACAGCTGCGCGCTCAGCTCGGCACCCGGACTGTCGTCGATCGCGGTGAACGCCCAGTTGTCGACCTCGAACAGGTCGGTCTCGGCATCCGCGCCTTCGGCACCGGCGAAGACGAAGAACACATCGTGCTCGCCCGTGGCACCGGTGACCTCGGCCTCGACCGTGGTCCACTCTCCGACCGTGCCGTCGACGGGGATCTCCGCCACGACGGGGCCGTCCACGTCATCCAGACGCACCTGGATGCTGCTTCCGGCGACCAGCGGCTTCACCTTCGCAGACACCTTCTGGGCCCCGGAGCCGAAGTCGACACCGGAGATGCCGGAGAAGTCCCCATCATCCACGCCCGAGAGCACCATGTTGCCCGAGCCGTTGTGCTCGGGGAACTCGACCGAGGCGGCTTCCGTCTTGGTCGTGGAGATGCCCAGCTGCCAGGCCAGGGTCTCCGCCTCGAAGGTGCGGTACGGGTCGAAGCTCTCGACCTGCGCCACGCCGGCCTTGGTTCCGACGATCGGCTTGATGGTGCCGTCCTGGTTGAACTCGAGTTTGTCGATGTGCACCGATCGGTAGCCCTGCGTCGCACCGGGGGTTCCGAGAGCCGCGGCCCACGCCGCCCCGCGCGTCTGCGCGTGGTACGTGAAGTAGGTCTCGCCCTTGTAGGTGAACATGTCGGAGTGGTTGTTGCCGCCGTTGCCCGCCCCGAAGAACGTGCCCTGATTCTGGAACGCCACACCCGCGTACTCCGAAGAGCCGAGCTTCATCGGGTCATCGGTCATCATGTACGCGATCGCACCGCGCGACGGGTACAGCCCCGGCGCCTCGTTCACCTGGAAGTTCGACGAGTACGAGTAGTAGTACTTTCCGTCACGCTTGAACATGCTCGAGGCTTCGAACATGCCGGGGGCGTCGATCTCGACCGGGTCGCCGTCGAGGGTGACCATGTCGTCCTTCAGCTTCACGACGCGCGTCGACTTCGGGTTCTGCGGTCCCTGCACGTTCGGCGAGGTGCCGATCTGCGAGTTGCCGCCGAAGTACAGGTAGCCCTGGCCGTCGTCGTCGATGAAGACCTCGGGGTCGAACAGCCACATGCCTGCGGGGAAGCCGCCTTCGGCGATGTAGTCGCGCGACACCGTGTCGGGGATGATCTTCTTGCCCAGCGGGTCCTCCCACGGGCCGAGCGGCGAGCCGCCGACGACGACCGCTGTGCCGGTTCCGCTGTCGCAGAAGTAAAGGTAGACCTTGCCGTCCTTCTCGATCGCGGCCGGAGCCCAAGAGTTGCGCGCCCACGGGGCGGCGCCGCCTTCACGAGCCACCGGCACCGTGCCGTGGTCGACCCAGTTGACCATGTCGGTCGTGGACATCACGTTGAGCCGCGTGATACCGCCGTAGCCGTTCGACTGCGTCGGCAGACCGTTCTCGTCCTTGCTGTTCAGGTCGTACTGCTGGGTGTCATCGGTCGAGTAGATGTAGAGACGACCGTTGTAGACGAGGTGGTGAGGGTCAGCGCCGAACTTGTGACCGACGAGCGGGTTGTGGTCGCCGATCGGCTTGGTCTGGACCTTCTCGAGGCTTGTGAACGCGGGACCTTCCGGAGCATCGGCGATCTTCACCAGCGACAGGTCGTCGACATTGAAGTCCTGCAGGGCGGCAGAGCCCCACGGGGTCTCCACGAAGAACCATCCCGCGGCGACATGCTTGGCCTCGGCCGTGAACTCCTGCGAGAACGTGCCCCATTCACCCTTCGTGAACGTATGCCCGTAGTCGGCGCATCCGTTGAAGTTCGTGGGGCAGAACGTGAAGTTGAACTGCTGGGTGGCGTTGCCCTCGTCGTACTTCAGCTTGCCGGTGAGGCGGTAGGAGGCACCGAGCTCGATCTTGTCCGCGACACTCGCGAACGGACCCGACTGGGTGTTCTCCCGGTCGGTGACCTTCAGGGAGTGCGCGCCGCTCGCTGCGTCATCGCTGAGAGCCAGCGTGCCGCCGCGGGTGTTGGTCCACCCGGTCAGGTCCGAGACGAAGCGACCGTCCGGCAGGAGGTTGCCCGGCACCGCCGGCGGCTCGGTGACCGCAGGGGCCCCGCCATCGGTCGTCAGGGATACGTCGTCGATCACGAACGACTGGATGTCGGTGTTCCAGGGCGTCTCTACGAACATGATGTCGTAATCGGCCGACAGCGGCGTGAACGTCTTCTCGACCGTGGACCACTCGCCCGCCGTCGCCGTCGTGGAGGCCACGACATCACAGCGGCTGCGCGTCGAGGTGCACAGCACCACGTTGAAGTTCTGCGTGGCGCGGCCGGCGTCGAACTTCAGCGAGAGCGAGAGGTCGTAGGACTGGTCTGTCTTCAGCAGGCCGGTCACCGTGGCGGTGGGCCCGGACTGGAAGCTGGAACGAGCGTTGATCGCGAGGGCCTTCGTGCCGGTGCGAGCATCCGTGCTCTCGGCGAGCGTCCCGCCCAGGGGCGCGCTCCATCCCGACAGCCCGCTCTCGAACGTGCCGTTCTGGATGAGGTTCGCGGGAGCGGCGAAGGCCGCCACGGGCATCCCCGCTGCGGTCACGGATGACGCGATGAGGGCGGCGACCCCCAGCAACGCCCCGGGGCGCGATACAGATCGGCTGCGCTGCCGATCGGTGGATCTGAGATGTGATTTCACTGGAGTTTCTCCTTGCAGATCGATTCACCCGAGAGCGCGCGGGCGCGCGCCGATGACGGCCTTCTCCTCAGGGAGGAGGAGGCCGTGGAAGACGGTGACCTCAGGTGAAGGTGGGGAAGCGACCGTCAGCCCCGCCGCGGTGGATCGCCGCAGATCGGGCTTCGGTCCCCTTGTGGGGTCGGTGGGGTTCAGGGGAAGGTCAAGCGGGCGCACCGAACGCCGCACGCGGACCAGGACGTCCGCGCACTCGGAAGTGTCGCCTCACGGGAGAGGAAGCAGGGCCCCTCCTGGATGCTCAGCGGTGCTTCGGGGGCTGCCCCTGGCGGGATCCGCGCTCCGGGCGACGGCGCGTGGCACGGCGACCGTGTCGACAGGAATGGGTACCGGCGACGCTGTTCATGCACTCTCCTCCTTGAGATACCGGGGCCCCGCTGAGCGCGGGTCCGGCGGCCCGAGCGGGCCGGTGTGATGATCACTGCTGACATGATGTTACCGGTAACAGATTTCGGAACACAAGACCTTCTCACTGCTGAGCACAGACGAGCATCCCCTCGCTCCTTAAGCTGGAGGCGATGTCTGACCTCCGAGCACCCGCGAACGCCCCCATCGTCGTGATCGGCGCCGGTGTGATCGGCGCCTCCATCGCTCACCATCTGGCTCGCGCCGGACGCGAGGTGGTCGTGCTCGACAGCGGAACTCCGGGCACGGGAGTGACAGCCGCGTCATTCGCCTGGGTCGGCATCGCCAAGAGCCCCGCCGACGCGTATGCGGGTTCGCTCCGCGAGCGTGCGCGGCCGGAGTTCGATCGCGTCCTCACCGAGATCACCGCGCCCATCGGGCTACGTCCGTTCGGTGCTCTCACGTGGGAGGAGTCCGAGGAGCGGACTCGCTCCTTCGTCTCCGACCACCAGGCTGCAGGGCACCGGATGAAGCTGATCACGGCGTACGAGGCGCGGATGCGGGAGCCGAGCCTGCGCGACGTGCCAGACCTGGTGGCATACGCCCCCGACGATGTGGGGGTCGATCCGGTCGCCTTCACGCGCGCCCTTCTGCAGAGCGCACAGGAGCACGGGGCGGAGGTGCGCACCGGCACCACCGTCCTGCGGATCGTTCACGATGACGGCCGCGTTCGTGGGGTTGCGACCGACCGAGGCGTGCTCGCCGCGAAGAGCGTCGTCCTCGCGGCCGGCACCGCGTCGACCGGCCTCGCCGCGTCGGTCGGAGTCGATATCGACGTCGCGGGGTCTCCCTGTTGCCTGCTGCGCTTCTCCACACCCCGCCCGCTCGTGCGGGGCATCCTCTCCGCCCCGGAGTTCGAGGTCCGCCAGCTGGACGACGCCACGCTCCTCGCCGCGGAAGACGTTCCCGCAGGTTTCTCCGGTGACCCGAGAGAGCTCGCCGTGGCCACTCTCGCCGCGATCCGCCGGTCCTTCGTCGATGCCGACGACGTCCGCCTCGAACATGCCGTGATCGCCGACCGACCGATGCCGGCGAACGGACAGCCGCTCGTGGGCCCGGTGCCGACCATGCCCGGCCTCCACCTGGCGATCGCCCACCCCGGCGTGATCCTGTCCGCCGAGATCGGACGCCAGGTCGCCGCGGCCCACACCACGCCCTGAGGTCTCCTCCACACGCGATCAGACGTGGAGGTGCCGACACGGGGGGGGTGATGACGTCGTGGATCACCACGAGCTGTTCCGGTGAGAACACGTCGACGTAATCGTGTGCTGCTCTCCCGCTTGAGGAGAGGGCCTCAGTGGGGCGCTCCGCACGGGGATCGTCTGCATAGCTCGAAGCCCGGGAGACGGGTGTGACTGCATTGTAATTCCCGCTTCTCGGGCGCATAATCTGAACAACAGGACATGGCGTCAGCGAAGGAGCTCCCATGAGTGACCAATCGGAAGACTCGGGGCTGTTCTCTTCAGCCTCAGGTCCCAGCGGTGCGTCGATCACCGACTGGACGGATCTCGGACGGGAGATGTGGTCCTATCTCACCGGTCGTGGGGCAGCTGTCAACTACACGTTCGAGGACATGACGGTGGAAGTGCCCAGAGACATCGGACCTGACGCGCCCCGGGCGACCTGGAAGTTCAACGGCACCCTTCGGGTCACCACCAGCGACAGCGCCTCGGGCGAATCTCGGTCCGACTGAGAAGACCGACGCCGATGATCCATCTCGATATCGACCTGCAGGTGGAGCAAGCCGCCGCGGACGGCGGCCCTCCGACGAGGTTCGAGGTGCACGCTGCGGGCCGCGAGATCGTCATCACCTTCGAGTCCTCCTCCGGCTTCGGAGGGATGGGACGCCACGAACTCACTCAGCTCGGTCCACTCGCCGACGGGCTCGCCCGACGAGGTATCCGCGTGCGTGTGGAGGGTCCGAAGGGGACTTTGGTTCAGTTCGGCGACGTGAAGTCCGGTCCGGTCGGTCGGGCGATCTCGGGCTCCACGCACATCCGGCTCGGGCATCTCACCACGTTGCTGTCCGAGGCGAAGCAACGGGAACGCGGTGATGGCTTCCAGCTCCCGCTTCCCCCACCCACACTGTTCCCTCTCGTGCCCACTCTGAACCGGCGAGTACCGCGGCGTGTGACCACGACCCACTATCTCCCGGGTTCAGGTAGGCCGCGATTGATCTTCGCCGTCGGTGACGGCGACTGGGACCGCAGCCGACCACGAGAGTTCGATCTGCTTCCCGACCGGACGACGATCGGCTCCGATTCCAGTGCCGACCTCCGCCTCGAAGGCTTGAAGGCCATCCACGCTGAGGTGCGTCGCAACGAGGATGACGAGTACGTCCTCTACTCGTATGGCGCGACCGGTGGAGGTCGGCCGAACCTGCCGCACAGTTCCGACGACGCGAGGATCCTGCGCACAGGGTCACGGATCGAGATCGGATCGTGGCGTCTGGCTTACTACCGTGAGGAGTTCGCCGACCACGGACGCCCGTTCGGTGGGCGGCAGGGCGGCGAGTACGAATTCCAGAAGCAGCAACCCGTGCGCCCATACGGTTCGGGGGAGCTCGGCTGACGCCGAGCCGAACTCCCCAGGTCCGCTGATCGGGACCACGCCCTTGGAGTCGGGCACTTCAGTCGATGCCGATCAGCCGGCGGCGATCCAGGATCGCGTGAAACCGAGCACCCCGCTGCCGTCGGTGTCCGCGAGGGAGACCCCGACGAATCTGGTGGCACCCTCGGAGCTCTGCCAGCGGAACCGGTACTCGTCGGACAGGACCGCGTCTGCGATCGCCGCCCCCGCGGATTCGGCGGACTGCGCATTCGCGAACGCGCCTGCGGTGCGGGAGATGTAGGCGTCGAGGAGCGAGCCGTAGGGGCCACCGCTCTCCGGCCGGACGGCGTTGTCGACGAAGGCGCTGGCGACCGCGGCGGGCTCGATCACACTGACCCCGACGCCGAATCGTTCCGCGACCACCGCCAGCGACTGCATGAAACCCTCCACCGCGAACTTCGCTCCGCAGTAGGCGTCGGCGAACGGCTGGCCGACGGCTCCGCCGACGCTCGTCACGGTGAGGATGCGCCCGCTGCCGCGCTCGCGCATGCCCGGCAGCACGAGTTTGGTGAGGTTGACCGGCGCCAGGTAGTTGATGTCGAGTTGCGCCTGGACCTCCTCCATCGTCAACTGCTCGGCCGTCGCCACGCTGCCTTGCCCGGCGTTGTTCACGAGCACGTGGATGCCCCCGAGCTCCGCCTCGATCTGCGCCACCAGTCGTGCCGCGGCGGCATGATCCACCACGTCGAGAGCGCGCACATCGACCTCGACCCCCGCTTCTCCGGCCGCAGCCCGCAAGGCGCCTGCCTTCGCCGTGTCGCGCATGGTCGCGACCACGTGCAGCCCGCGTCGTGCCAGCTCGACGGCGGCGTGGAGGCCCATTCCCGATGACGTTCCGGTGATCAGTGCGATGTCGTTCATGAGGTGACTCTACGACGAGCCGCCCGGAGGCGGCGGGGTGCTCCGGGCTAGGATCCCAGGATGTCGGCGACGATCA
The DNA here is from genome assembly GCF_001426835.1 of Microbacterium sp. Root1433D1. Classification (NCBI taxonomy): domain Bacteria; kingdom Bacillati; phylum Actinomycetota; class Actinomycetes; order Micrococcales; family Microbacteriaceae; genus Microbacterium; species Microbacterium sp. Root1433D1. The sequence goes on from NZ_LMFN01000001.1 coordinate 772,398, forward strand.
TGGAGGCACCGATGCCCAGCACCGTACGTCTGCGCGCAAGCGCGCTCCTGGTCGCAGGAGTGCTGGCCTGCGCCGGTTGCTCCGCGGCGATGCCCAGCCCGCCGGCGGCTGTCGGCGATGGCTTCCCCGGCACCTGCCTGCCGTCCGAGGTCTCCTGGCCCTCCGACTTCCTCGAGTCCCTGCCCGGAGAATCGGAGGCGATCGGCGGCACCATCGTGGGCGTTCGCCTCGAGTGGGTCGACTCCGACTTCGTGTGGCGGCTGCGCAGCGCCGACACCCGGGTCGACATGTTCGGCGAACGGGTCGACGATCCGGCCTTCGGCAGGGAGTCACTGGTCGACGTCCGCACGCTGGAAGTCATCACGACGGGCGAGACCGAGCTCACCGAGGCGGAGCAGCAGATGAACGGCAGCAGCGCCTACAGCGCGGCCCAGCTCTCGGGCGAGGAATATCCGAGTCCGCTCATCGTCGAGATGGCACGGGTCATGGAAGACGGCTCGCCCGCGTGGCGGCTGACCATGTGCGACACCGCCACGAACGAGATGACCGTCACGTCTCTGGGCTGACCCGTGTCTGCGCACATCCCCTCAGCTAACTTGCACGTTCGTGTGCACGTAACGTGTAAACTCGTCCCGTGAAACAGAGCTGGCGGATCTACAAGCGCGACGTCAAGAGACTCTCCCGCGTACCCAAAGCCTGGATCATCATCATCGGGGTGCTCATCACCCCGGCCCTATACGCGTGGTTCAACATCAACGCGTTCTGGGACCCCTACGCCAACACCGCGAACATCCGCGTGGCGGTGGTCGATCTCGACGAGGGCGCCACCTCCGACCTCACCGGACACATCGACATCGGCGAGCAGGTGACCGAGCAGCTCGAGGACAACGACCAGCTCGGCTGGCAGTTCATGGGCGAAGACGAGGCCCAGGAGGCGGTGAAGAAGGGAGACGTCTACGCCGCCATCGTCATTCCCGCACAGTTCAGTGAAGATCTGCTCAGCATCACCAGCGGCGACTTCACCCAGCCGGCACTGCAGTACTACGTCAACGAGAAGGCCGGCGCGATCGCGCCGAAGATCACCGACGTCGGCGCCTCTGAACTCGACAAGCAGGTCACGACCGCCTTCAAGGAGCAGGTGGCGCTCGCAGCGACGAACGCCCTCAAAGACGTCGGCGACTCCACGGAGCTGCGGCTGCTGAACGCCAGGGACAACACCCTCAACGCCTTCGACCAGGCGACCCAGACCCTCTCGTCAGCGCGCGAGAACCTCGCAGAGACGCAGGAGGGGCTCACATCCTCCCGGGGCACCCTCTCGTCAGCGCGGGGCACGCTCGGCGACGTCGACAAGACGCTCGGCGATGTGCAGAAGTCGCTCGCCCAGACGCAGTCGATCATCGCCGAGACGCAGAAGGAGGTGATCGCCTTCACCGACAGCGCCACCACGGCGTTCCTGAAGGGCACCACCCTGCTCGCCGACGCCTCCTCGAAGGCGAACGTCTCGATCACCCGTCTCACCCAGAGCCTCGAACAGGCGGGGGTACGCATCGACGCCGGGATCGACGACGTCTCGAACGTGCTGAAGGCGAACGAGGCGGCGGCCGCCCGACTGCAGACGCTTCTCGACAACACCGACCTCAGCGACGACACGAAGCAGCGCCTGACCGAGGTCATCGCCTCGCTCCAACAGCGCAATGCCACCGACCAGCAGCTGCTCGCGGATCTGAAGACCCTGAAGGCCGGTGCCTCCGACACCGTGGCTTCCGTTCAGGCGGCAGCCGACGCCGTGGACCGGGCGATGCAGGACACCCGGGATGCCTCGGCGGCGATGCGCGACATCCTCACCCGCACCGTCCCCTCGCTCAACAGCGCCATGTCGCAGCTGTCGGCGAGCGTCGGATCGTTCTCGGCGGCGCTGGACGCGCAGAAGGGCGTGCTCGCACAGGCCGATCAGCTGCTCGCCGGGCTGGACTCGCAGCTCGTGGCCACGTCGTCGGCGCTGCAGAGCTTCGACAACGACCTCGCGGGCATCGAGCAGGGACTGCAGACGTCGCGCACCGACGTCGTCGCCCTCAACGCCGCATCCGAGTGGGGTCTGCTCGGCACCCTGACCGATCTGGAGCCCGAGCAGATCGCCCAGTTCATCTCCTCCCCCGTCGAGGTCGACGAGCATCTGGTGTTCCCCGTCGACACCTACGGGTCGGCGATGGCCGCGCTCTTCACGAACCTGTCGCTGTGGATCGGCGCCTTCGTGCTCATGGTGATCTTCCGCGTCGAGGTCGACACCGAGGGCGTCGAAGACGTCACCGTGCGCCAGGCCTACTTCGGCCGCTTCTTCCTCTTCGCGACGCTCGCCATCGGCCAGGCGCTGATCGTGTGCATCGGCAACCTCATCATCGGTGTGCAGACCGTCACCGCCGCGGCCTTCGTCGGCACCGGTGTGCTCATCGCCCTCGCCTACGTGAGCATCATCTACGCCCTCTGCGTCGCCTTCGGCCACGTCGGCCGGGGCCTGTGCATCCTGCTGGTGATCATGCAGATCCCCGGCGCGTCCGGCCTGTACCCGATCGAGCTGATGCCCGGGTTCTTCCGTGCGATCTACCCGCTCCTGCCGTTCTCCTACGGCATCGACGCGATGCGGGAGACGATCGGGGGCTTCTACGGCGACCACTACTGGCGCTTCCTCGGCGCTCTCGCCGTGTTCGTCGCTCTCGCGTTCCTCGTCGGGCTCGTTCTGCGGCGCCGTCTCGCCAACTTCACCCTGCTCTTCAACCGCCAGGTGCTCTCGACCGACCTCCTGATCGGCGAGAAGGTGCAGGTCGTCGGCAGCGGATACCGGCTCACCGACGTGATCAGGGCGCTGTCGAACCGCGCCGAGTACCGCGAAGACCTCGCTCGACGGGCAGAGCCGTTCACCCGCCGCTACCCGACGCTGTTGAAGGCGACGGTGCTCACGGGAGCCGCGGGCCTCGTCGTGCTCGGTGTCCTCACCTGGGCGCTTCCCGAGTCGAAGGCACTGCTGCTGGGACTGTGGACCCTCTGGATCCTGCTGGTCATCGGATTCCTCGTGACCATCGAGTACATCAAGCACAGTTTCGAGAACGGCGAGGAGGTCGCCGCTCTCGACGAGGCGGAACTGCGTCAGCTCGCCCTCGCGGACCCCGCCGGCCATGCGGCGGTCCTGCCCGTCACGACAGCCGAACCGCTGCCCTCGACCTCATCCGCCCCGATCGCCGCGACCGAGGCCGAGGCCCCGGTGACGGATGCGACGGCCGAGCGGGACGAACCGGCCGCCGGTGTCGAGGCCGACGCCCTGCTCACGGAGTGGTTCGGTTCCGAACCACAGCCCGACGCCGCCCCGGAACCGGACCCCGGCGCCGAACCGGATGCCGACCCCGTGCAGCCCGAGACGACCGCGGCGGTGGACGCCCCGGAGGACGAGGGACCGACACGAACGGCGGAACCGGAAGAGGACGAACCGGCCGAGCACCAGCGAGCAGAAGGAGAGGACCGCGCGTGAAGGACATCCTGCACCTGACACTGCGCGACGTTCGTCACGCCACCCAGAACGTGATGGCATGCATCGTCCTGTTCGGTCTCGTCGTCATCCCCTCCCTGTTCACCTGGTTCAACGTGATCGCCAGTTGGGATCCGTTCGCGAACACGAAGGACCTGAAGATCGCGGTCGCGAGCACCGATGCCGGCTACGAGAGCGACCTCGTCCCGATCCGCGTGAACGTCGGGGAGCAGGTTCTCTCTCAGCTCCGCGGGAACGACCAGCTCGACTGGGTCATCACCGATGAGCACGACGCGATCGACGGGACGAAGTCGGGCGAGTACTACGCCGCGATCGTGCTGCCCGAGACCTTCAGCGCGGACATGCTGACCTTCTACGCCGATGGGGGCGACCGCACGCACATCGCGCTCTACACGAACGAGAAGAAGAACGCGCTGGCGCCGAAGATCACCGGACAGGGCGCGGAAGGGGTGTCGTCCGAGATCAGCGACACGTTCGCCCAGACGCTCGGCGACGTCGCGCTCGGCCTCGTCTCGTCGTTGTCGGACTACCTCACGGATGAGGACACGCAGGCAGCACTCACCCGGGTCGAGGCGCGCCTGGGGAGTGTGGGCGCTCAGCTGCGCTCCGGTGCGCACACGGCCGACACCTTCACGGCTCTGCTCGAGGGGAGCCGGCCGCTGCTCGACAGCGCCTCGGCCCTGGTCGACACGGCCGGTGACGCGTTCACGGACACCTCGGGCGCGCTCGGCAGCGGGGTGGACGCGGCGAACACGCTGAAGTCCACTCTGCAGACGGCGGCACAGTCGCTCGCCGATGCCCTCGCGGCGACCTCGAACAGCTACGACGCCGTGGGACAGCGCATCGATGAGCTGTACGCCGCGGGCGACACTCTCAGCGGCGCCCAGGTGCAGGCGATCACCACACTCGCCGAGCGTGTGCAGCAGCAGGCCGATCAGTACGCGGCGCTCAAGAACACGCTGGAGACCGAGGTCGGCCCGAACCTGCCGGAATCCGCGCAATCCGACTTCGACGCCCTGATCAGCCGACTCGACGAGGCGATCGCGCGGCAGCAGGCTCTGCAGGATCGCCTCCAGACGGCGGCGACCGACATCGCCGCCGGCAACGACGCGGCGCAGAGCTCCCACCAGGAGATCTCCGCCGCCATCGCCGAAGCCAAGAAGGCGCTCGCCGATGCACGGAGCACCTACGACAACGGCCTGAAGGCGCAGCTGAGTTCGCTGTCGACGACTCTCTCCCAGATCGGGTCCGATGTCTCGGCGATCCGCTCCGACCTGTCCGGCATCACCTCGGGCCTGTCCGGTGCCTCCGATTCCGTGCTGTCCACGCTGTCGCGCGCTCAGGAGGCCACGACGCAGCTTTCGGAATCGCTGAACACGATGGCCGACAGGTTCGACGCCGTCCAGCAGTCGATCGCGAAGGCCGCCGACACCGGCGACCTCAGCGAACTGACCGGCGCCGACCCCGGTGTGCTCGCCACGTCTCTCGCCGAGCCGGTGCGCCTCGACCGCACCGCGGTCTTCCCCGTGGCGGGATTCGGTGCGGCCATGGCGCCGCTGTACATGATCCTCGCGCTCTGGGTGGGCGCGCTTCTGATGACCGTGACGATCCGCGTGGACGTGAACGCCGAGACGCTCCCCGACCGCCCTGAACTCACACCGACGCAGAAGTACCTCGGCCGCTACGGCATCTTCGGGCTGGTCGGTCTCGCACAGAGCACGCTGCTGACCCTCGGGCTGATCCTCTTCGTCCAGGTCGAACCCGCGCATCCGCTTCTGCTGATCCTGGCAGGATGGGCGATCTCGACCGTGTTCACGCTCATCGTGTACACCGCGGTGGTCGCTTTCGGCAATGCGGGCAAGGCGCTCTCGGTACTGCTCCTGGTGATCCAGATCTCGGGCTCGGGCGGCGCGTACCCGCTGCAGCTGCTGCCCGACTGGTTCCAGAGCATCAGCCCGTTCCTTCCCGCGACCTACGCGGTGAACATGGTGAGGTCGGCGATCGCCGGCGTCTATCAGGCCGACTTCTGGTGGGCGCTGGGCGCACTCGCGCTGTTCATCATCCCGGCACTGCTCCTCGGGCTCGTGCTGCGGCGCCCCTTGATGACGTACAACCGCAAGCTGGTCGAAGCCCTCGCGTCGACCAAGCTGATGTCCTGATCCCCGCGACTCCGCGAAAGGACCCGAAGTGACCGCACCGAATCCGCCGCGTCGACGCGACGCCCTGGCCAACCGCGAGGCCCTGCTGCGCGCGGCGCAGTCGGTGCTCGCGAGCAACCCCACGGCGTCGCTCGACGCGATCGCCCAGGCCGCAGGTCTCACCCGCCGAGCCGTCTACGGCCACTTCGCCGACCGCGACACCCTGCTGCGGGAGGTGATCGCCGCGGGTGCTCAGCGCTTCAACGCGATCGCCGAGACCACCGACGAGTCCGACCCCCGGGTGACCCTGGCACGGATGGCGACGCGTCTGTGGCGGGAGGCCTCCGCTGTGCGCGCATCGGCCAACATCGCCCTCGACGACGCGCATCTGACCGACACCGTGCTCGCCCTCGCGCCGCTGCGTCACCGCATCCGCGATCTGACCAGGGCCGGTGTCGACTCCGGGGCGTTCCGCGGCGATATGCCCGCCGAGCTGCTCGCCTTCCTCATCGAGGAGACGGCACGAGCCACGCTGCGCGAGCTGCGGCTCACCACGGCCGACGCCGACTCGACCGTCGTGCGCGTCGTGCTCAGCATCGTGGGGCTCTCGTGGAGGGAGCAGGCCGAGCTCATCAGCGCGCACCCCGAGATCTTCGCCCAGGACTGAGCCCGCGGGCGAGCGAAGCGCGAGACCCGTGATCGACGTCGATGAGCGGGACGCCCGAGGGGATGGCGCGCACCGCGCCGACGACGCCAGTCCCCTCGCGTCCGCGCGATAGCAGCGTCGCCGCCCGTGCGTCAAGGGACGGGCGACGATAGGAGCACTCGCTGTGTGCGTGCGTATCGTGGAGGACACGAAGAGTCGCTTCAGCGCTCTGAGTCGGTCGAACCGGCGCGCATTCGGATTCTCTCTCGGGTCTGGGATGCGGCCCGGGGGTCGGTGCGCATGCGCAGCTTCTCACTCGATTTCGCCGGTCCTCCGCGTTCGGGTCGCGGAGGACCGGACAGTCTTCCCCCCGATCGACGGCATGGACGGGAGAATGGACGATATGTCCGCGAGATCCCGCCGGCCGCTGCTCTCCTCCGTGCGCCGCCTGCTGCACACCGATCCCTCGGCGGTCGCGCACACCGAGGCCATGCCGGTCATCGACGAGCGCACGGTTCCCAGGGTGCTCGATCTCGCCACGCGCATCGGAGAATCGATGTTCGCGGTCGGGGCCTCGGCGCACGAGGTCACGCTCGCCATCACCCGGGTGTGCGACGCCTACGGGATGCGGGGCGTGCAGGTCGACGTCACCTACAACTCGATCACCGTGTCGTTCCACCTGAGCGGCGAGGTCTGGCCCGAGACGCTCGTGCGCGTCGTGCGCGTCACCGCCCCCGACCACGCGAAGCTGCAGCGCGTGCAGGCCCTGGTCGCCGACATCGACGGTGGACTCGACCTCGAATCCGCACGCACGACGTTCCGTGCCATCCGACGGGTGCCGTTCCGCTACCAGCAGCCCGTCGTCATCGTCGCCAGGGCACTTCTCGCCGTGGGCGTGAGCATCATGCTGGGCGCCTCGCCGATCATCGTCGGCCTCACCTTCGTCGCGGCCCTGTGCGCCGCACTCACGCAGGCCGGTCTCGCCCGACTGCGCGTGCCCCTGTTCTTCAGCCAGATCGCCGGAGGGTTCGTGACGACCGTCGTGGCCGTCGTGGTCTCCGCCCTCGGCACCGCGGGGATAGAGCCGTTCGTCGGCATCCGCCCTTCGATCATCGTCGCCTCGGGAATCGTGCTGATGCTCGCCGGCCTCACCGTGGTCGGTGCGGCACAGGATGCGATCGACGGCTTCGCGTTGACCGCGGGCGGACGCATCCTCGATCTGACGATGCAGACGCTCGGCGTGGTGATCGGCATCCTCGTCGGCCTGGAGCTCGGCGGCGTCCTGGGGTTCACCATGGGCCTGCCCGACGACCCTGCGCCGTTCGGCCCGCTCGTGAACCAGTTCGCAGGGGCGATCATCATCGCCGTGGCCGTGGCCGTGTTCAACGGCGCCGGCCTCCGCATCATCCTGGTCAGTGCGCTGCTCAGCGCCGTCACTCTCGCGGGCTACTCCGCCTCGGTCGCGCTGAACCTGCACCCGGCTGCGGCGAGCGCGATCGGCGCCCTGCTCGCGAGCTTCCTCGGGATGCTGATCGCCCGCAACCTCCACGTGCCCTCGGTCGCGGTGACCACCGCGGCGATCGTGCCCCTCGTTCCCGGTGTCGCCGTGTTCCAGGGACTGCTCGAGATGGTCCACGCCGCCGGCACCTCCACCGGCATGCTGCTCGCCGGCGGGTCGCTCATCGATGCCGCGGTCATCGGCATCGGCCTGGCATCCGGCGCGTCACTCGGCCTGTACCTGGGCACCCCGGTGCGCGCCACTCTCGCGAGCGTCGCGAAGACCCGCGCCCGCGTGCGCCGCTGACCCGCCCGGAGGAGTTCCGCAGCCCCCGCCGCCGAGAGCCGGAGAGCCGAGAGTCGGCTGGGGATTCCGGTGCTCGACGCCCGTTGCCGCATAGGCTTCCCACGTGACTCCACCCCCGCCTCCCCCTCGGCGGACCATCACGTGGATCGCCGGCGGTGTCTTCGCCTGCGCCACGGCCGTCGTCTTCTGGGTCGTGTCGGTGTCTTCTGCCTCCTCGGGGGCGGCATCCGTCCTGATCGGACCGCTCGACGAGCTCAGTCTTCTCACTCTGTCTGTACTCCTGGCTTTCGGCTCCCTCGGCGTCGGCCTGTGGAGCATCGAAGCGCCGCGGAGGATGCTGCCGCTGAAGGTCATCGGCGTCGTGCTGGCCACGTGCGCCGGGGCCCTCGCTGCCCTCGCTGCGGTCTTCACCGTCGACGCGAACGTGACGCCCGTACTGCGCAGGGGCTGCGACACCGGGTACGTGGTCGTCGAGCGCTCGTTCCTCATGGGATCGAGCGGCACGGTGTACCGGCAGGACGGGGCGTTCATCGTCACTCAGGTCGGGTGGTCATCCGGTGACAACGGGCACCAGCCGTTCTCGATGGGCGGCTACGCCGTGACGGAAGAGCGCGGCATGCTGACTGTCTCCTACGCCGTCAACCGCCCTGTCGCGAGCACGGGGGTCACGGCCGGTTCCGGCACGTCGCTCTCGCTGCCGGTTCTCGACGACCGCACGCCGCAGTGCGGGCTGCACACAGCGAGGAGCGCCGATCAGGCTCCGTACCCGCCGATCCCCTCCCCCGAAACGGAGAAGTTGACGATGGAGAACGTCGACGGCGCGATGAGGGAGATGATCGGCGCATCGTTCGACGCCGCTGCGGGAGCGGTCGTCGATGCCTCGGGTGCGCCGCTGGACTCTTCCTCGCTGCCGTTGTCGTCGACACCCTGCCCGGAAGGCCCCGGCACGCAGCGCGAAGTGCAGATCGCGTTCCGCACCGACGACAACAGCCGATCTCTGGAACGGATTCTGGCGGTGTGGGACCAGGCTGGCTATGCGAAGGACCGGGCGATGCAGGAGGACATCCGCTACAGCGAGAGCCTTCCGGTGGCACGCGTGGGCATCAAGGACACCTCGAGCCTCGATGGGCTGATCCACCTGACGTCGACCTCGGTCTGCATCCCTCCCGCATAGCGTTCCCGATCGCTGCGCGACCGCGGGACGAGTTGAGCAATATATCGGCTCCGACGTACAATTCTGCTGAGTTCTGGCGGGCTGAAGAGCGCCCGTTGACCGCGCGGATGCCCGACCGGCACCGCCCGGGGGTGGTGCGCTCCTCGGCAGCCGATACCGGCCAACCGATTGGAGTGTTGAGATGTTCACGATGCCCGATCCCCGATTCGAGCTGAGGAAGATCACCGATACCGAGTGGCTGATCCTCGATCACCGCTATGCCCAGGATGACTCACGGCGCACGGTCGCCTGCGTCTATCAAGTCGATGCCGTCGAGGTCGAGGTCGTCTGGTTGCGCGACCTCCCGCTCGCGAGCTCCTACATGTCCGCAGCCGATGTGTTGGAAGACGTGCAGCGCTTCCACGCGCCCCGCCGCGCGGGTCGTCCGATCCCGATCCCGCACCTGCCACCCCTCGCCACCGCCTGACGGAGGCTCACGCGCAGACGGAATTCTGCGGGTGGACGCGCCCGCCTGTCAACGGGCAGGCGGGTGCGTCTCGCAGAGGCGAGACTGATCGATCACCACATCCATCGATCGGAGAATCAGATGTCAGACCCGCAGAACCACGACGGCGACACCCCCGAGGTCGAGGCCGAGGGGATCGATCCCGACATGCCCTCGACCGGTGACTCCGACGACGATGAGGAAGACGACGACGACGAAGGTCTCGACGTCGCCGATCTGCCGTAGCGGTCCCGCGGACGGGAGACGCAGTGGCGGGTCAGCCCTGTCCGGGCTTTCCCCACATCTCCCCGGGGGCGAGGGACGGACATGTCGCGGAGGCACTGAGGGCGGCGACCTCTGCGCGGATCGCGACGCCCGACTCCACCTTCGAGACGGTGTAGACGATGCCCTGCTGCGACTCATCGGCCGGGATGTAGCCCACGAGCACGCCGTCGAGGTTCGGGTCCTCCTCCCACGGTGAGCCCCCCGCCGTGCTGACGAGGTCTGCCGTGGGGTTCTCCCGCAGCCAGTTGGCAGCCCGCGCGACTGTGGAGTCGGCGAGGGTCCAGTAGCCCTCGAGCTCGGCGACCGGCCGGCACGGCCACCCCTGATACGAGTTGAACGAGGCGGGGCTGTCCGCCACGCGCACGGCTCCCGGTGGCACCACGGCCGCGTCCAGCCACGCCTGCGCCTGCTGCTCCGCGGCGGCATCGACTCCTGAGGTCTCGACACTCGGAGATGCGGTGGGTTCGCTGGTCGGGGCTGCGGCATCGTCACCGGCGCCGGTGGCGCACCCCGTCAAGACGAGGAGGGCGGAAAGGCTGAGGATCAGAGCGGAGCGCCGGTGCATGCCCCCACTATAGGGAGCGCGGTCCCCGCCGATCTCAGGCGAGCGGGTGGCGCGCACGCCTCCGGACGAGGAGCATCGCACCGGCCGACGCGAGCGCGATTCCGAACGCGACGACCCCGGGGCCGCCCCCGCCGGAGCGGGCGAGCTCTGCGGGAAGTGCCTGGTTGCCCTGCCCGACAGACGGAGGCGTGAGAGCGACGACCTCGCGCGTGAGCGTCTGACGCTCCACCGGCACGGCGCCGCCACGAGCATCAGGGCTCGCGGCCTCCACGTCGACCACGATCGCTGCGCCGCCCGTGATCACCAGGGCGGAGAACGACAACGTCACGCTGTCTCCGGGCGCGATCGCTCCCGTCCAGCGCAGCACGTCTCCCTCGAGAACGGCGACGCCCGTGGTCGCGCCGATCGGACGATCGATGCGAGCCGCCCGCAGCAGCGATGCCAGATCGGCGGTGAGGGCCGCATCCGTCAGCGGTACGTTCCCGCTGTTCGTGAGCGTGAACTCGTAGCCGACCCGGTCACCCGGCCGCAGCGACGTGCCCTCAGCCGGCGATGCGGTCGTGTCGAGGTCGAGTCGCGGCGACGCCGCCTCGGTGACGCCGATGCCTGCGCTTGGCCCCGTGTACATCAGCAGGGTCGACGTCTGGGTCGATCCCGAAGGATCGTGGAGTGCATCCGAGACGCTGCCGATGGTGTTGAACAGCCCCACGAACCGACCGGCCTCCGGCACCGCGGGGTTGTCGGCGGGGAGGTAGGTGACGGCACCCGTGACCTCGCGCGGGGACGAGAGCAGATAGAAGGCACCATCGATCGGGTTCGGGATCGTGGCGCTCACGACCGGGACACCATCGAGGGAATCGTCGCAGTCGAGGATGTAGTCGGAGCCGGCGACGAGAACGGTGCCGCCGCTGACGGGGATGTTCACGGGTCCGGGGTCTGCGGCGAACTCACGCAGTTGCACGGCGTCGCAGTCCGGTGTCGATCCGCTGAACGGAGGGCTCGGGTCGGCGCTCGCGGTCACCCACTGTCCGCCCCGCGCGGCGAGCGCGGAATCGCCTTCCGCCTTCGTCTGGACGACGAACCTCCCGACCGAGGAGGGCGTCGCACCGTGGACCCAGTGCCCACCGACGTGCTGGAACAGGTCGATGGACACCCCGTAGGCGACGTCGACGGTGTGACGCGCACCGTCCGCGGCGAACTCGGCGTGGTAGATCCCTCCCCCGGCGGCGAGGATCCCGCTGCCGACGACCTGGAGGAAGAACGTGAACGTGCCGCTCATCTTCCTGCTGTTCGCGGCGGCCTCGGTGAACGTTCCGGTCATCGTGTCGCCGTCGGCGCCGTGGGCGGTCACGACGACGTCGACGAGAGCCGCTCCCGACGCATCCACGATCGATGCGTCTTCGCTCAAGACGACCCTGGCGCCGGCGGGCGCGCGCACTTCGAAGGTGTCGCCGGCGTTCGGGAGTTCCCGCTCGACAGTGAGGGTGACGGCGAAGAAGGGCAGGGCAGCCGACGGGACCAGCGGATTCGACGCCTCATACGGAGCCACCGAGATGTCGGTGACCGTGGGGGCGGGTTCCGCGGCGAGCGCGGGGGCGTCGGCGATGCCGGCGATGCTCGCGGCACCGACGAAGAGACCGACGACGAGCGCGGATCGGCTGAGGGAACGACGGATCCCCGACGCGCGGAAGACCCCTGACACCTCGCTGATGTCGCCTATCCGAGCTGGTCGAGGACGAGTTCTCCGCGGGCGTTGAGGTTCTCCATCATGCGCTCGATCCGCTTCGTGTCGATCTCCGGCATCCTCGAACCGTCGAACGCGAGGATCAGCGGGATCGCCGGATGCATCCAGATGGTGAGTCGGCCGGCGGGGTTCTTCTCCTCGGGCAGCCAGGTCATCATGAAGCTCTCGTGACGGCGGAGCTTCGTGCCGATCACGATCTTCAGGTGCGCCAACGTCGCATCATCAACCTCGATCGGAGGACGAGAGCTGTTGTACTCGAGAGTTCCCATGGTCTGAGAATACGCGCTCCCGCGTGCCGCATCTCGTGTCGGCGCCGGGTCTCGATCGGGGACCTAAGTGCACCCGTCGAGATCCGCCGCGGTAGATCAGGCCCCGGCGGCGGTAAGCTCCTCGCGAAGCAGAGCAGCGCCCGCGCTGAGCGCTCGCAGCTTGCCGCGTGCGAGGTCTCGTGACAACGGCGCCAAGCCGCAGTTCGTGCTCGGGATGAGCTTGTCGGCGTCGACGAAGCGGAGCGCGTTCCTGAGGGTCTCGGCGACCTCCTCCGGGGTCTCGATCGTGTGGCTTGCCACATCGATGGCTCCGAGCATGACCTTCTTGCCCCGGATGAGCTCGATCAGGTCCAGTGGAACGTGCGAGTGGTGGCTCTCCAGCGAGACGACGTCGATGCTGGACTGCTGCAGCAGCGGGAAGGACTTCTCGTACTGCCGCCATTCCGAGCCGAGAGTCGCCTTCCAGTCCGTGTTCGCCTTGATCCCGTAGCCGTAGCAGATGTGCACCACGGTCTCCGCGCGCAATCCCTCGGCCGCCCGCTCGAGCATTGCCACGCCCCAGTCCTGCACGTCGTCGAAGAAGACGTTGAACGCCGGCTCGTCGAACTGGATGATGTCCACCCCGGCCGCCTCGAGCTCCTTCGCCTCTTGATTGAGGATCGTCGCGAACTCCCAGGCCAGCTTCTCGCGGCTCTTGTAGTGGCGATCGTAGAGGGTGTCGATCATCGTCATCGGGCCGGGCAGTGCCCACTTGATGGGCTGATCAGTCTGCTGGCGGAGGAACTTCGCGTCTTCGACGAACACGGGCTTCTCTCGGCTCACGGCGCCGACGACCGTCGGCACGCTGGCGTCGTACCGGTCGCGGATCCGCACGGTCTCCCGCTGGTCGAAGTCGACGCCGGAGAGATGCTCGATGAACGTCGTGACGAAGTGCTGGCGCGTCTGCTCCCCGTCGCTGATGATGTCGATGCCGGCCTGGCGCTGCTCCTGAACGGCGATGCGGAGCGCATCCTGCGTGCCCTCAACCAGGGCGTCGCCCTGCAGTTTCCACGGAGACCAGAGCGTTTCCGGCTCGGCCAGCCACGACGGCTTCGGAAGACTGCCGACGATCGAGGTGGGAAGGAGTGTGTGCATGATCGGTGATTCTCCGTTGGTCATCCGACGGGGACCAGGCACGCGTCGGAGTAGTCGGCGGCCCACTGCTCGAGCAAGGCACCGTGCGGCTTCATGAGATGCGCGTCGGCATACTGCCCCTGCTCGGTCGCGAGCCGACTGCGCTCGTCGCGGTCGTAGGCGATCTTGGTCACCGAGTAATCCTGCTGCTCCAGGGTCGGCCGGTAGATGCTCGCGGCTTCCGAGTTCGCGTTGTAGATCTCGGGCCGGTAGATCTTCTGGAACGTCTCCATCGTGCTGATCGTGCCGATGAGCTGGAGGTTCGTGTAGTCGCCGAGCAGATCGCCGCGGAAGTAGAACGCCAACGGCGCGACGCTGCCGCGCGGCATGAAGTACCGGACGGAGAGGCCCATCTTGCCGAAGTACTCGTCGGTCAGCGAGGGATCCTTCTGCTCGTACTCGACACCGAGGATCGGGTGGTGGTTCTCGGTGCGACGGTAGGTCTTGCTCGTCGAGACGCTGATGCAGATCACGGGCGACACGGTGAAGCGCTCCTGATAGGCCTCCGAGTCGAGGAAGTGCTGGAACAGCTTGCCGTGCAGCTCGCCGAAGTCGGCGGGAACGCTGAACCCTCCTGCGGCCTCACTGGCCGCCGGCAGTCGCACGCTGAAGTCGAAGTCGCGGATGTAGGACGAGAAGTTGTTCCCCACGATGCCGTGGCTGCGCGACCCGGTGAGACGGTCGAGGACATGGATGTCCAGGACCTCGAGCAGCGGGAACTCCTGGTCCTCGCCCTCCGCGGCGAACTGCACCGCCACCGAGACGATCTCGAGTTCGACGGTGTAGCGGTCCCGGTCCGGGTTGTCCCAGTGCGCCAGATCGTTGAATCGGCGGTCGATCATCGTCAGGGCGTTGCGGAGATTCTGCTGACGATGCTCCCCCCGCGCCAGGTTGGCGAAGTTCGTGGTGATCCGGGAGTTGTCGGACGGCGAGTAGTCCTCGTCGAAGCGGGTGGTCGTGATGCGGAAGGTGAATTCGGATGCCATGAGGGCCAATCGGAGGGTGATCGGCCGGGCTCGGCCTCACGAAACGGGATCCCTCCATCGTGCTGCCGGAGGGACCCCATCGGGTAATGCGCCGCGACTATGCCGTGACATAGTCTGGGGCTATGGCCAAGCGCTCGAGCGGCATCACCCTGCAGCACCTCACGTACTACATAGAGGTCGCTGCGGAGGGCTCGATCAGCGCCGCCGCCGACCTGCTCTACGTCGCCCAGCCCACCATGTCCGCCGCGATGAAGGACCTCGAGAGCAGAGTGGGGCGCACGCTCCTGCTCCGCTCCGCCCGCGGCGTGACGCTCACCACCGACGGCGTGGAGTTCCTCGGATATGCCAGGCAGGTCGTCGAGCAGGTGGCGCTCCTCGAACAGCGCTACCTCGGCCGACCGCCGTCGCGACGACTGCTCGGAGTGTCGACCCAGCACTACTCGTTCGCGGTCGACGCGCTGGTGCGGATGGTGAAGGCGACCTCGGCGGCGGAGTACGAGTTCTCGCTGCGCGAGACGCGCACGTGGGACATCATCGAAGACGTCCGGACCCTCCGCAGCGAGCTGGGGATCCTCTACCGGAACGACTTCAACCGCAACGTCATCGACAAGCTGCTCCGCGACTCCGGTCTCGCGTTCCATCCGCTCTTCGTCGCGGAACCGCACATCTTCATCTCCCGCAAGAACCCCCTCGCCGCTCGAGAGCGCGTGACCCTCGCCGATCTCGCCGACGTGCCCAGGCTCACCTTCGACCAGGGCGCCAACAACTCCTTCTACTTCGCCGAGGAGATCCTCTCCACCCTGTCGAGCCCGCGGGACATCCGCGTCTCCGACCGCGCCACCATCTTCAACCTGATGATCGGGCTCGACGGATACACCATCTCGACAGGCATCATCAGCGATGACCTCGATCCCGAGATCGTCGCCATCCCCCTCGACATCGACGAACAGATCGAGATCGGCTGGATCGGCCACTCGGCGATCCCCCTCACCGAACAGGCGCAGCGCTACCTCGCCGAACTGCGCACCGTCGTCTCCGGCTTCGGGGTGGAACTGCTCGGCTGAGGTCGTCGAGGCCGAGCGTCCCGCCGAGCCGCACGCGGGCAAGGATGCCGGAGATCGGGAATCCCTGCGGTGAAGGCTTCTCCCTCTATGTGAGCCAAGGGGCGCGGACCGGCGTCCGCGTCGTCTCGATCCGCAGGTTCGCGTCGGAGCGGTCGACCGTCTTGTGCCACTCATTGCGGCCATCTCGCGTGAACCCCGCTCCACCGGCAGCGCGGTCGCTGGAGCCCAGGAGGACTCGGCCTCCGCCGGCCGAAGCGATCTGGATCGGAACACCGGAGTATGTACCCCCGTGTGCAATGCGGAAGAGGGGCAGCTCCTCCTGCCGATCAATAGCTCTGTAGGAGAACAGGCCCGACTTCAGATCATTCACCGTCCGGGTCCTCCGTCTCGGGCGCCCCGGCGATCTCCTCGAACGTGACGGACCGGGAGGAGGAACTCATCCGGTAGAACGTGAACTTCCGCTGCCCCCGGTTCCACACCGGAGTGCGGTTCGGGCTCGGGTCGTCACACTCACCGAGCACCTCGGTCAAGTACGTCAAGGTCGCCACGTACGCGTCATCGTCACTCTTCGCGATCAGCCCCGGCGGCCGGCGACTGGCGGGGAAGGTCAAACTGGCGCGCACACGACCGTCCGGGAACATCCGACCGGTCGGATTCTGCGAGACTCCTGCCGGTTTCGGCCAGAACCCCTTGTCGTTCTGCACGGCTCCCTCGTCTATGAGCCCGTGCGTCAGCAGCCAGGTCTTCCCGTCTGCGCCGTCCAGAAAGTCCTTCGCTGCAGCACGCACCGCCCGCAGCGAGTACGTCGACGTGAACTGCAGCTCCAGCTCCCCGCCGATGACCCGCGCGGTCATCGTGAACGGGCCGAGGTCCCAGTGCTTGTCGGATCCGACGGTCTTGCCGGCTTGGCGGGAGATCGCTGTCCGCAGCCGCCGTTCCGCCGCCGCGTCATCATCGACTCCGGTCAGGTCGGCGCGAATCCGCAGGTACGGGCTGACCTCCTCGTCTTCGTCTTCACCGTCGTCGTAGCGCACCTCGTGCAGCCCGATGGCGGCGAGCTCGGCTACGAGCTGCTCACGCGTCGTCGCCTGCTCACCGCTCACGGCACCGCATATTGCCGGAAGGTGCGTCAATACCCCGTCGAACTCCACAGAACCGTTCATCGAAGTCAGCGTAGCCACGACCGGCGGGTTCGTGATGAAGCACGCTCACCGAGCCGAGATCACTCGCCGGGACGTACTTGTCGAATCATCACCGGAACCTAGCAATTCTGAGCGCACCACTCAGTCGTCTCGACTCTCTCGACGGCCAATTGCTGCCACGCGAGATCCTCAGCCTCGGGACCACTGGCCCAGAGACCAACCAGTCGGTCACCTTCAATCGCAGCGACGTGGACGCCGGCGACTCCCCAGTTGACAATTCGGAACTCACGCCCGTTGCCGTCGCCTTGACTGAATGCGGCACCGACTGCCGGGATCATGATCGTGGGTGTGCCATCAGAAAGAACCAGTGATGACCCGGCCAGGTCACACTCGGGGGTGCCCATCTCGTCGAGTTCGTCAATGGGGATCTCTGAGATCTCGCAGGGTGAAAGCTGCTCCGCGCCAGGTGGAACCTCGACCCCGCCCGCCTGGCAACCAGCGAGGCACAACGCCAACACGACGGCTGCAGAAACGCTCACGCTCCACCGAGTAATCCTCACAGGGCCAACATACACACGTGGTGGAGAAACACACGCCAGGAGCGCATTCGGACACGCATCATCACCGCTGAGGTGTCCCCCGTTTGGCGGACAGACACGAGCTTCAGCTCTCTGCTAGCTTCAGCGAAGTGGCGGTCGCGGCATTGCAGCCAAACGAGCTGCGAGATCCCAGCACTCTGACTAGGGCTTATGCCTTCTCGTCCGAAAGGTCCATTATGCGCAAAGCTTCGGCGTCCATTCTCACCGTGCTTCTTCTGGCGGGATTGATCACAGGGGTAGACACCATTTCAGCCGAGCCAGCACAGGCCGCTCCCATCACGCGACTCGTCACAGGATCCACGGTCGCGATCACTTCGGACAACGTGCGAGCAATCACGCATCCTGGCAACGCGACGACGGGAATAGTGAGCCCAGCCAGCGATCCAATAGCAATTGCGCAAGCGGCCGCACTCGCCAACGTCTCGGGTGCGGCAGTGATCGTCTCGTCATCGGCCACCGACGCGGCGGCCGTAAACACAGTTGTCGCGCAGAAGAACATCACTGGCCTGACGTTCATCGGGTCCGCGACCGATTTTCCTCAGAGCTACCGGGACGCAATCGATTCACGCGTGACCGCAAAATTGGCGGTCCTGAACAACAGCCCGTTCGAGCGGTCAAAGCTACTCGCTCCCGCCGACACGACCGCTTTCGTCATCGCGAAGAGCTCGAACATTCCCGCAATGGAAGCAGCTCTCTCCTATAGTTCGGCGACGAGCAGCGCCCTGTTGGTCATGACTGGCGCGGAACCGGCGAACTCCATCAGAGACTTCCTGTCACCGATCGCTGATCCGAAGGTGACGCTGGCCGGAGATCCCGGAGTCTCCGATCAACTCGACACCGACGACACGGACCACTACGGCGAGCTCCTCGTGGACAGCGCCACCTCCACGAATTCGTCCTACGACAACATCGTGCAGTTGCACGTCGACGGAAAGGGCCGGGCCGCCAACAGCGTGTCGATCGCGCCCGGCGGCGATCTTGCGTCGTTTGCACTCGCCACGCTCGTTGGGCGGGCGGATGGGTCAGTGACACTTCCGGCCGGTGCAGCTTCGAGCATCACGACGAACAGCCCCGCCGACTATCATCTGCAGCTGCTCAAGTCGGAGTTGAAGAGTCTGACTTTGGTCGGCACCGCTACGACCAACGCGCAGCTCACCGCCGCCGCAGGGCCATCTGCGACCGCGAGAGTGTCCGCCCCGGCATGGACCGTCACCAACACGACTCTCGGCACCGGCACGTACACGATCACGTTCACCGCCCGGGCCGGTGCGACGAAGTACAGCGTCCTCGATTGGGACAACTCCGTCATCGCCACCACCACCAGCACCACCATCACTCTGCCCGGAACACCTGACTACATGACGCTGGCGGCATTCGGCCCGTCGAACACCGAAATCGATCGGATGTACTACCGAAGCAACACGTACAACGCGCCCGCAGATCGCGGAACTGTGATTACCGGAACGATTCAGAACGGCACAGCCAACCTCCGCATTCTCGGTGAGGCCGGCGTGCCGAGGAAGATCGTCCGGACCATGTTCGACCCTTACGCCATGCTGGGTGACGAGCCGATCCCACCTCAGACGGTCGCGATCACCTGCACCACGAGCTACACGGAGACCGGATTGGACCCAGAGGTCCAGTGGACGTACGAAGTCGTCAACTTGACCCTACTCACGGGATCCGGGTGTGGAGCCACGTCGGGCACGCCCATAGCTGGAACCAGCCTCCCGGTCGCCGCCGTCAGCCTGCCCCTGACGCAGGATCCGTGGGCGCAGGCTCGAATCGGAGTACGAGGGACGGAGGATCTGCAGCAACCGCGCCAAGGCGACGCGAGCACGCAGCCGTTCCTGCCCCGACCGGGGCAGACTCTTTCGGACGCAGCTCGCCAACGGCTCGCCTACGAGGAGCTCCACCCCGAAGTGGCCGCCGCTGAAAGCTCTGCGCTACGCACGTCAGGGGCCGCAGAGACGATGGGGGCCGCTGTCCCGGACGCGGTGGCAGCCGCAGCGACCGGCTCTCAGTTCGTCTTTTCCTACCAGGCGTACATTCCTGAGGCCGTTGTCGTCGGGCCCGGCCACAGCTTGGACCCGTTCAAGCCCGTTATCGTCTACAACGGCTCCAACCGGGCGTGGTGGGACGTCAACAATGTTCATACGAAGTTCGACATCCGCGCGTATGTCGGCGACACCCAGATCTTCCCCACCAAGTTCATGGGAGAAACGAAGCGCTGGCACTGTGGGCCGAACTTTTTCCGCCAGACGACGGAGTGCTCGCTCGTTGGCACGACAACCGCCTCATTGAACGAACTCGCAGTAACGGGGACGATCTCGGGGTCAACGACGACCATCAACTTCACCGCGCATGCGACCAACCCGCTGGAACCGTTTGCCGCGGCGATCGATGGCCAGATGAAGTTGACGTTGACCCCGCGGTCATGGGATCTATACGGCACCCACGACCGGATGCCGGTACACCAGTTCTGGTGGTCGCCGCTCTACTCGGAGGGCACCCTTGCGTATACAAGCGAGGACTTCTATAAGCTCTACTGCCTCGTTCCGGGCGTGCGGGCTTGCACAGCAGTCGTAAACGTTCGGCTGTAGGCGCACCCTACGTGAAGAATGACCACTGCGATGATGCCGTTGTCGTTTCGGAGCGACGACAACGGCATCATCGCGTTGATCGGCAAGTGCTCGCCACCTCGCTCGACAACGAGGGGCCAGAAACCTGCACCCCCTCTGGCGCTCAGATACGGAAAAACCCCCTCACGAGGAGGGGGTTTCCATGGCGGTGACGGTGGGATTTGAACCCACGGTAGGGGGTTACCCTACACAACTTTTCGAGAGTTGCACCTTCGGCCGCTCGGACACGTCACCGCGGAATAGCTTACGCGACGCGGGGCCTGCACGCGAATCGAGACCCGCAGGTCACCAGGCGGCGGCGACCTCGGCATGCGTGCGCAGGATGCCCTCGGTCGATCCTGCGGGCGCGCGGCCGATGCCGCACTCGGTCGCGACCCCGAACTCGGGGGCGAAGGGGGCGGCGGCGGCGATGCGACGGGCGGCACCTTCCGCACCGTCCTCCCGGTGCACGAGGCCCAGGTAGAGCTCGCCGACCGGCGCGAGGTCTGCGAGCGGGGCGAAGTACGCCTCGTCGTCATGGTCGATCGGCACCGGCAGGTGCAGCCAGGTGAGCGGACGATCGGATGCGGCCACCACGGCGTTCGCGTAGCGGACGAGATTCCCGGCATCCCGCGGCTCGAAGAAGTGCTTCTCCCCCGCGTCGCCGTAGCAGAGGTGCACACCCACCTCGACGTCGGCAGGCACCGCGTCGACCAGCACGGCCAGGCGCGAGACGAGACCGTCGAACGGGTCACCGGGCCACCACGCCTCCATGACGGAGCCGTACCCGGCCGCGCGTTCGATGATGCCCATCTCGCTCGCGACATCCCACTGCACCGCGAGGTCTTCGTGCGGGATGGCGGCCAGGATCCGGTCGAGCTCGCGCACGATCGCGGAGGTGTAGACGGGCTCGATCGCCGCGCGGTCATCGCCGTGGAAGAACGAGGAGATCACGGCGAGCGGCGTCGGCAACGACACCTGGAACCGCACACCGGCGGGCACCGCGCCCTCGGCCTGGAGCCGCGTGAACACCGCGTAGGACTCGATCGCGGCAGCGGCATAGCCGAGCGGAGGCAGCTCGATGCTCGCGGCATCCACCCCTTCGCCGATGCGCAGACCGCGGGCGTCGATGCCGGCGGGGAACGGGATGGGTTCCTCGCCGATGCGCTCGATGCCCTCGGCCCGGCCGATCACGTCGGGCTGGAACATGATCCAGTGGAACCGCTTGCCGACCTCGCCGTCGGGGATGCGGCGCAGTCGCGTGCCGAGCAGGTCCGCGGCGGTACGGATCGTGGTCTCGGCATCGTCGTAGTTCACGCTGCCCACGAGAAGGGCACCCTGGGGCTGAGTCATGTCCTCAGAATATCGACGCACCCCGACGGGCTTTTCCCCGGCGGCGGCTCCGCTCACACCGGGGGTATTCGAGTTAGGATGGCCTAATAACCCGCCGCCTGTGGGGGCAGCGATGACGGGAAGGGCAATCTTCATGGGCTTCATCACGTCCGACGCGCTGGCCGAGACCGGCTACGTCGTGCTCGACGACCACACCGGTCCCGCCGATCCCGCCGAGTGGCTGGCCCTCGAATACGTCGGCTGGCGCTCTTCCGGCGTCACGCGCTTCGCACCTCTCACCAGCTATGCGGGCGACGTGGACTGCAACGGCTTCTGGAACCACACGCCGCCGCGCGCCGACAAGGATGGTGTGTGGGTCGACTCGCAGGTCGCGATCGCCCCCACCCTCCAGCGCCGCGCCCAGGAGCCTGGTGCCGGCATCGGTCGCTGCCGCGTGATCGAGCTGCAGCCGAACGAGTACGCCGACGCGATCTACAACCTGCACCAGGACGACAACAACCGCCTCAATGAAGAGGGCACCGGCTGGGTGGTCCGCGGGTTCTTCAACCTCTCCGACGACACCGAGTCGATGCTGATCCTGCGCGCCGACCGCTTCGACCCGGCGACCGAGATCCGCCTGCCCCTGCGCGCCGGATCCCGCATCATCGTCGACACCCAGCGCTTCTGGCACGCGGTCTGGCACCGCGGCACGGCGCCGCGATACGCCCTCATCACGTCCTGGACCAGCGGCCCGGAGCTCGACGCGTACATCGCCGCGAACCACGGCGACCCGCACCCGCCCACGGTCGACCTCGACGCCCAGTTCGTCGACGCCGCCCAGGTCGAGCTGCACCGGCGCATCGAGGAGCGCCGTCGCGCGTTCGAAGCGCAGGGCATCGTGATGGAACCGCCCGTCGACATGAACGCCTGAGGCGTCGCAGAAGCGAAGAGCCCTCAGACCGTGCGGCCGCCCTCGATCCGCACCGTGCGTTCGACGGTTCCCGCCGGGGGCGCGACGTGCGAGATCAGCAGCACCGTCTGATCGCCGGCGGCCTGCAGTAGGTCGCGCAGCAGCGCATCCGACGCCTCCGGATCCACCCCGGCCGTCGGCTCATCGAGCACCAGCACGGGGAACCCACGCAGCAGCGCCCTGGCGAGGGAGATCCGCTGCGCCTGGCCGCCGGACACCAGCGCGCCGCGGTCGCCGACCCGTTCGTCCAGACCTCCGCGCTCACGCACCCAGGTGCCGAGACCGACCCGGTCGAGCACATCCAGCAGCTCCTCGTCCGTGGCGCTGTCCCGGGCGAAGAGCAGGTTCTGGCGGATGTCCTCGTCGAACAGCTGCGGACTCTGCTCGCACAGCCCGATCACCCGACGCAGCGCCGGTCCCGAGAGCTCCGCAGCATCGCGCCCATCGACCAGATACTCGCCCTCCACGCGCAGGAAGCCGACGAGGGCCGCGGCCAGTGAGCTCTTGCCCGCTCCGCTGGGGCCGGTGACCAACACCCGCTCCCCGGGACGGAGGTCGAGATCGATCTCCTTCAGGGCCGGGGCACCGCCGGGCCAGTTCGCCCGGACGCCGCGCAGACGCACGGTCGGGGTGCCGTCGATCTCGATGTCGTCGCCGGCGTCGGAACGCAGCTCGTCCGGCATCCGCTCCGGCAGCACGTCGACGATGCGCTCGGCGCTGGAGCGCACACTCCGCCACGATGCCGCAGCGACCGGCACCGCACCGAAGATCTCGAAGACCACCATCGGCACGAGCACGGCCACCGCCAGCCACGGGCCGTCGATCGACCCGTCGACGAGTCCGGGAGCCGCGGCTGCGAGCGCACAGACCGAGGCGGCCCCGGCGACCGCGGAGACCACACCGGCGGCGATCGCCTGCGCGAGCGAGGCGCGGTCGACGACCTTTCTCAGTGCGGCATCCGCTGTGCTGATCCGCGCGCGAGCCTGCTCCTCTGCTCCGTACGCGATGAGCACGTCGAGGCTGCCGAAGTAGTCGACGAGAGCGGCGGAGAGGTCGGCGCGACGCGCCGAGACCAGCACCTCGGCGCGGGAGCCGAAGACCCAGCCGAGACCGATCGCGGCGGCTGCGGCGACGAGCAGGCACACGGCAAGGGTCAGCGCGGCCGGGGGCGAGACGAACGCCACGAAACCGACGGCCCCGACGGCGACGAGGGCCGCGACCCCGAGCGGCTGCACCACGCGCAGCGGCAGGTTCTGCAGATTCTCGACGTCGTCGACGAGCGCAGTGAGCACCCGACCACGATCCGTCGAGCCGAGGCCGGCCGGAGACAGCGGGATGAGTCGGCGCACCATGTCGGCGCGGGTCGAGGCGAGCTGACGCAGCGCGGCATCGTGTCCGCTCAGTCGCTCGAGGTAGCGGGTGACCGCGCGCGAGACCGCGAAGAAGCGCACCCCCACGACGGCGACCGACAGCGGCACGAGCGAGTCGACGATCGAGGCGCTCACGATCAGCCAGCCGCTGACCGCGAGCAGACTCACGGCGGCAGCGGCCGACAGCAGACCCCAGATGAGACCGGGCACGAAGCGCCCGACAGGGGGCTGCGCGAGGCGGAGGATGTCGCGGACCCGGTGGGTGCGCGGGTGTACGGCGTCGGCTGCGGCGCGGCGTGCGGTCATGCGCGCACCCCCAGCTCCACGATCTGATCCGCGATCTCCCGTGCGGTGCGACGGTGCGAGACGAGGAGGATCATGGCTCCGGCATCGGCCCTCCGTCGCAGCGAGCGCCACAACCGGTACTCGGTCTCGGGGTCGAGCGCGCTCGAGGGCTCATCGAGTGCGAGCACACGGTCGGTGGCGGATGCCTGGCGGTACAGCGCCCTGGCCACGGCCACGCGCTGGGCCTGCCCGCCCGAGAGCCCCGCTCCCTGCACACCGAGCTCGAGATCGGCGTCGACGGTCTCGGCGCAGGCGTCGTCGAGGGCGGCGCGGGTCCGGTCGGCGTCGGGGACCGGGTCGCCGAGCGCAACGTTCGCCGCCACGGTCCCCCGCGTCAGACCGGGAGCCTGCCCCGCCCACGCGAGCCATGCCGACGGCGCGAGCCCCCGCACATCCTTCCCCGCGAAGGCGGCCGTCCCCTCGAACTCGACCGCGCCGCGGAGAGCCGCGAGCAGCGACGACTTCCCCGACCCGCTCGGCCCTTCGATGACGGTGATGGTCCCCGGCGCGGCCGTGAACGACACGGCCGGCAGGTCGCGCACGCGCAGCCCCGCGACCACGAGGCTTCCCTCATCCGTGTGGTCCACATGCAGGACCGATTCCCGGATGTCGGAGGTTCCGACGGCGATTCCTCCTGCATCCGTCGAACGCTCCTGCATCCGTGCGCTCTCCTCCGAGCTCTCCCCCGTGCGCTCCCCCGCGGCGTCGAGCACGTCGAAGACGTCCTCGGTCGCGGCGGCCCCTTCGGACGCCGCGTGGAACTGCACGCCCACCTGTCGGATCGGCAGGAATGCCTCGGGCGCGAGCAGCAGCACGAACAGCCCCACCTCGAGCGTCAGGTCACCGGAGAGAAGTCGGAACCCCACCGACACCGCGATCAGAGCCACGGCGATCGAGGCCAGCAGCTCCATCGCGAAGCCCGACAGGAACGAGAACCGCAGCACCTTCATGGTCTCGCGGCGGTACTGGTCGGCCGTGACCTCGATGCGATCGGCCGCGCGGCGATCGCGTCCGAACAGTCGCAGCGTCGACAGTCCCTGCACCGTGTCGGCGAAGCGCGCGGCCAGGCGCTGGAGCGTCTGCCACTGGCGCGTCTGCACCGTGCGCGTCGCCATCCCGATCAGGATCAGGAAGATGGGGATCAGCGGCAGGGTGATCACCGCGGTGAGACCGCTCGGCCAGTCCTGCCACCACATCACCGCGACCAGCACCGGCGTCGCGATCACGGTCAGCACCAGTTGCGGGATGTACCGGGCGAAGTAGGCGTCGAGCGCCTCGAGCCCGTGACCTGCGGTGACCGCGAGCTCGGTCTGATTCCGCTGCGCCAGCCACCCCGGGCCCAGCTTCCCGACCGCCGCGACGAGCGCCGAACGCAGCTGCATCCCGGTCTTCGCGGCAGCGCGTGTGCCCGCCGCGTCCGACGCGGCGATCAGCAGTCCGCGCAGGAGCGCCGTCAGCAGCAGCCAGAGCAGCGACGAGGTGACGTCGCGCCCCGCGATCGCACCGGTGATCGCGTCGGTCAGCAGCCACGCGAACGCGATCGTGACCGCCGTCTGGACAACGCCGATCAACGCGGATGCCGCGAGGAATCCCCTCGCGGCACCCGCGTAGCGCAGCAGTCTCGGATCGACGGGTTTCACGCGT
Source organism: Microbacterium sp. Root1433D1 (assembly GCF_001426835.1). Classification (NCBI taxonomy): domain Bacteria; kingdom Bacillati; phylum Actinomycetota; class Actinomycetes; order Micrococcales; family Microbacteriaceae; genus Microbacterium; species Microbacterium sp. Root1433D1. The sequence continues at coordinate 798,291 of NZ_LMFN01000001.1, forward strand.
GCGCCGGAGCCCCCTCGATCGACTTCCGGGTGACGCGCTTGCGGAAGACCCAGTACGTCCAGGCCTGGTACGCGAGCACGAGCGGCATCGCGATCAAGGCCGTCCAACTCATGATCTGCAGCGTGTACGGCGTGCTCGACGCATTCGCGATCGTGAGGCTGTACGCCGGGTCGATCGTCGAGGGCATCACGTACGGGAACAGGGCGGAGAACAGCATGACCACGGCGAACAGCACCGTGAGGATGCCGGAGAAGAACGCCCACCCGTCGCGTCGGACGAGCGAGAATCCGACCGCCGCGATCAGGCTGACCGCCGCGAGCGCCCCGGTGCCGATGACCAGCCAGAGCAGCGGAGCCTCACGGCCCATCGCGATGAACACCGTCCAGATCACGGTTGCGGCCGCGACGAGGATCGTGGGAATCGCGGCCTTCTTCGCCAGGTTCCGTGCGTCCTCGTGCACCTGTCCGTCGGTCTTGAGCGCCACGAACAGCACGCCGTGCAGGAAGAACAGCAGCAGCGTGGTGACGCCGACCAGCAGCGAGTACGGGTTCAGCAGTGCGAAGAAGCCACCCACGTAGATGTGGTTCTCATCGATGGCCACTCCCTGCACGATGTTGCCGAACGCGACACCCCACAGCAGCGCGGGGACGACCGAGCCGATCACGATCATCCGGTCGAAGCCGGCCTTCCACTTCACGCTGTCGCGCTGGTGCCGGTATTCGAACGACACCCCGCGCAGGATCAGTGCGAGCAGGATCAGCAGCAGCGGCAGGTAGAACCCGCTGAACAGCGTGGCGTACCACTCGGGGAACGACGCGAACAGCACGGCGCCGGCGACGATGACCCAGGTCTCGTTGAGATCCCAGACCGGACCGATCGTGTTGATGACCTGACGGCGCGAGACGTCGTCCTTGCCGAGGAACGGCAGTGACATGCCGACGCCGAAGTCGAACCCGTCGAGGACGAAGTAGCCCACGAAGAAGAAGGCGACGATGAAGAACCAGAGCGTTGCGAGATCCATGATGCTCCTCCCTCTCAGTAGACGACCGACGGCAGCTGGGCCGTCTCGTCATGCGGCTTCTCTTCGGTGTCGGGCCCCTTCTGCGCGGCCCGGATGATGAGACGGATCTCGACGACGGCGAGCGCCGCGTAGATCGCGGTGAACGAGATGAGCGATATCAGCACCTCGAGCCCGCTGACGCCCGGCGAGACACCGTCCTGCGTCGTCATCAGCCCGAACACGATCCAGGGTTGCCTTCCCATCTCGGTGAAGACCCAGCCCATGATGTTGGCGGCCAGCGCGAGCGGGAACGACCAGATCGCGACCTTCCACATCCACGGGGCGACAGGCTTCTTGGCGCCCTTGCGGGTGACCCAGAGACCGGCGACGGCCACGAGCGCTGCGGCGATGCCGAGGCCGATCATCCAGCGGAACGCCCAGTACGTGATCCACAGGATCGGGGCGAAGTCGGTCAGACCGGTGGAGGCGTACGTCTGGGCGTACTCGGCGTTCAGGTCGTTGATGCCGTGCACGCACGCGTCGAGCGTGTGGGTCGACAGCAGCGAGAGCAGATACGGCACGCGGATGGAGAACAGCTCCGAGCTGCCGTCCGGTGTGCCGAGCGTGAAGATGCTGAACGAGGCATCCGGCCCGCACACCGTGTTGAACGTCGCCTCGGCGGCGGCCATCTTCATCGGCTGCGCGGCGTACATCGCGAGTCCGAGCTGGTCGCCCGTGAGCACCACGCCGGCGGTCGACACGATCATGGCCCACAGCCCGAACTTGAGCGAGATGCGCATGGTGTCGAAGTGCTGGCCGCGCGAGAGGTGCCAGGCCGAGACCGAGATCACGACACCGGCCGCGAACATGAACGCGCCGAAGATCGTGTGCGGGAACGCGGCGAGCGCGACCGGGTTGGTCAGCAGTGCCCAGAAGTCGGTCAGCTCCGCACGGTTCGTCGCCTCGTTGAACGTGTAGCCCACGGGGTTCTGCATGAACGCGTTGGCGGCGATGATGAAGTACGCCGACAGGATGCTGCCGATCGAGACGCACCAGATCGTGGCGAGGTGCAGCTTCTGCGGGAGCTTGTCCCAGCCGAAGATCCACAGCCCGATGAAGGTCGCCTCGAAGAAGAAGGCCAGCAGGCCCTCGAAGGCGAGCGGTGCGCCGAACACGTCGCCGACGAAGCGGGAGTAGTCCGACCAGTTCATACCGAACTGGAACTCCTGCACGATGCCGGTGACGACGCCCATGGCGAAGTTGATGAGGAAGATCTTGCCGAAGAAGCGGGTCAGATGCAGGTACTGCACCTTGGCGGTGCGCACCCACGCGGTCTGGAAGATCGCGGCGACCAGCGCCATGCCGATCGTCAACGGCACGAAGAGGTAGTGGTAGACGGTCGTCAGCCCGAATTGCCATCGGGCGAGAGCGAGCGGATCAAGCCATTCCATGCGCGACTCCTGTTCTGTGGTGCTGCGGCGTCGTGCGGTGACGCGGCGGCTCCGTTCCCTCGATCAGCGACGCGGTGGTGTCGCGCAGCTGCACGGTGCAGTCCGAGGCGAGGACGGCATCGCGAACGCACTCGGCTTCGAGTGGTCCGCCTGCCTCGTTGAGGACGCCTTGCATGAGTTCGAGGTGCACACGGCACAGCATCGGACGATCTTCCGAGCGTCCGGCGGCGTGCGGGCAGGGGCTGAGGTCGACCGTGAGCCGCTGGTCGTCGAGCACGGGCTCGAAGCCGCTCTCCTCCAGGTGCTCCACGAGCGCGTCGAGCTGGTACGTGGCGTCTCGACCGAGTCCGGATGCCACATCGGGAAGCATGCTCCGCATCAGGTCGCCGCGGCGCGCAGCGGCCTTGGCCTTGTCGCGGGCGACGGGGCTGGAGGCGCCCGGTGCTCCGGTCGCGGCGCTGTACAGCGTGCGCGGCCGGCCCCGCGTGGTGCGATGCTCGATCGTCGGGATCACGTAGCCGCCCTCGATCAAGCGCCCCAGGTGCTCGCGGACCGTGTTGGGGTGCAGCCCCGTGGCCTCGCACAGCTCGGTGATCGAGAGCTCGCCTCGGGTCTGCGAACTTCCCGCTTCGAAGAGCAAGTGCAGGATCTGCACCCGGGAGTAGCTCGAGATCGGCCCGCAAACGGGCCCGCCGTTGGCCATGAACCCAGTATCCCGCGAGACTGCGAGTTTGCAGAGAGGATGGGCCGTGAATAAACACCTGGCCGATAGGGATGTCTGATGCCGGCGATAGCCTGGGGGCATGGCCACCCGGAAACCCGCTCCACCCGCGTACGTGTGCACGGAATGCGGGTGGACGACCGCGAAGTGGGTCGGGCGCTGCGGCGAGTGCCAGCAGTGGGGAACCGTCCAGGAACAGGCGGCGCAGACCGGCATCCTCCGACGGGTCGGCCCGGTCGCACCGACGGCCGATCGCGCCGCACGGCCCATCACTCAGATCACGACGCAGGATGCTCCTCGGCGCTCGAGTGGCGTCGGCGAGTTCGACCGTGTGCTCGGCGGGGGCATCGTGCCGGGCGCGGCGATCCTGCTCAGCGGCGAACCCGGCGTCGGCAAGTCGACTCTCCTCCTCGAGGTCGCAGCACAGGCCGCTCGCGGCGGGCGCCGCGTGCTCTACGCGAGCGCTGAGGAGTCTCCCGGCCAGGTGCGACTGCGCGCCGAGCGCACGGGCGCGCTGCACGACGAGCTGTATCTGGCGAGTGAGACCGACCTGGCGACGATCCTCGGTCACATCGACGAGGTGAAGCCGCAGCTCGTGATCGTCGACTCGGTGCAGACGGTCTCATCGTCGTTGATCGACGGTGCTGCCGGGCAGCCGAGCCAGGTGCGCGAGGTCGCGGCGACGCTGATCCGCATCGCGAAAGACCGCGACCTGCCGATCATCATCGTCGGCCACGTCACGAAAGACGGACAGGTCGCAGGCCCCAGGGTGCTCGAGCACCTCGTCGACGTCGTGTGCCACTTCGAAGGCGACAGGCAGACGTCGCTGCGCTTCATCCGCGCCCTCAAGAACCGCTTCGGGCCGACCGACGAGGTCGGCTGCTTCGAGATGACCGGAGACGGCATCGCCGAGGTGCCCGACCCTTCGGGGCTCTTCCTCTCGCAGGGAGCCACCGAGCCGGGCACCTGCGTCGCGATCTCGCTCGAAGGCCGGCGTGCTCTTCCGGTCGAGGTGCAGGCGCTCACGGTGCCCAGCAACGCGCCCAACCCCCGCCGCATCGTGCACGGCCTCGACTCCTCGCGGGTGGCGATGGTGCTGGCTATCCTCGAACGTCGCGCAGGTGTGCCCACCGGCAGTCTCGACGTCTACGTGTCGACGGTCGGTGGCGTGCGCTTCACCGAGCCGGCGGCCGACCTCGCGATCGCGATCGCCGTGGCAGGGTCCATCCAGCAGATCTCGGTGCCGCGCACGGTCGCCGCCGTGGGCGAGCTGAGCCTCGCCGGCGAGATCCGTCCGGTCACCCAGGCGGCGCAGCGACGGTCCGAGGCCGCACGCCTGGGATACGAGCAGGTGGTCGACGACCGTTCGAAGACACTCCGCGCCGCGCTCGGCGATGTGCGGGCGCGCAACACGTCCCGCCGCTCCGATCGCGACATACCGCCGTTCTGACGCGAACCGTCGGGGCTCTCAGGCGTCGAGCGCCTTGAGCAGCTCGGCAGGGTCCGCCTGCATGGGGTGAGGGCCGGCGATGTCGAGGAACACCGTCGTGATCGGGTGTGCGGCGAGGAACTTGCGCAGCCAGTCGGCACCGTAGATGCCGACGCCAGGGGGCAGGTTGGCCGGCTTGTTCTTCGCGTCGCTGAACAGCAGCAGCGCGAGGTCGCCGGTCTTCGGGTCTCGGTAGGTCCACACCTCGCCGCTGTCGAGCGGGTTGTCGCGTGCGCCGGGCTTGATCAGCGGTACGACCGTGGTGCCGTGGCGGAGGGCGAGAGCGACCGCAGCGACGTCCTGCTTCTCCAGGGCCTGCGCCAGGGCATCCGAACGGAAGTCCTCGGGTGCGGGCTTGTTCTTCGCGGCCTTCGCCTTCTTCGCTGCCATGTGTCCAGCTTATTCACGGCACGAAGCGCGAAGCGCCGATTCGGCAGCGGAGACGATTGGGGCCCTCTCGAGTCCCACATTGGGGACTGGGGTACTCGAGAGGGCCCTCGGACTCTCGAGCGGCGGTGTCGAAGCGCTGGGGACGCTGTAGTTCGACGCCACTGGGGATGGCTTGGTGCCGCAGATGCGGAGAGTCGCTTCTATGGTATCCCAAAGAGTCACCGTTGTCAGCATCGCGTGCCGACGGCGGCAAACATCGCCCGGTTTCGTATCAACAGCGCCGACTTGCGACGATTTTCGAAGAGCGTCTTCGGAGTTCGCTTCGAACTCAGCGGGCCTCAGTAGAGCAGGATCTGCGCGCTCGAAGGGCTCGTGAACCCGCCGATCGAAACCTCCACGTGGTACGAAGCTCCTCCGCCCGGTGCCCGCTGTCGATTCTCCTGCGCGCACGTCTCGACGCTCGACCGAGTGCGATCCCAGGTGACGGGGTCTTTGCTCGTGACCGTGGTGCCCGCCGTGAGCGTGGCGATCATGCTGCTCGGGTTCTCCTGGCAGTCGGTCGAACGCCACCAGACATCGGCGCCGCTGGAGATCGTGAAGACCTGGGTCGTCGACCCCACATCGATCGTGCAGTCTTTGGCGCCCTTGTTCGTCAGCGAGATCGAGAGCTTCGGCAGCACCCCGGCCGCGTACGTGTCGGAGTCGGTGACTGCCGTGACCTCGATGTCGGCCGCCTCGCAGGCCACGATCGCCGGGGTCTGCACGGCTGAGGGTTCGGGAGCGGGCGACTCTCCCCCGGCGGACGGATCGGCAGACGGCGAGGGCGACATCGACGGCGTCGCCGGCGCGGGCGAAGCCGTGTCGGCGGCGGCCCACGGGCGCGCGATCAGGAGCCAGGATCCGATGCCGATGGCCGCGACGGCCAGGACGAGTCCTCCGATCACGGCCAGTCGCCGACGACGGTAGACGGCGGCGGAGCGACGGGGCATGACTCCAGGCTAAGCGATCCTCCGCCCTCAGCCTGGGAGGCCCCACGGCACGGGCGGAGGCGGAGTCAGAGCACCTTGAGCATGCGGGTGTTGCCGAGCGTGTTCGGCTTGACGTGGGCGAGGTCGAGGAACTCCTCGACACCCGCGTCACCGCTGCGCAGCAGCTGCGAGTACACGTCGGAGTCGACCACCTGCTCGCCGATCGGCGTGTAGCCCCGGCGGCCGAAGAAGTCGACCTCGAAGGTGAGGCAGAACAGGCGGGTCAACCCGAGCGTGGCGGCGTTCTCCTCCAGGCGGTCCACGATCGCACGTCCGACGCCGTGGTGCAGCCAGTCGTCGCGCACCAGGAGCGTGCGCACCTCACCGAGGTCTTCCCAGAACACGTGCAGGGCGCCGCATCCGATCAGCACCCCGTCGGCCTCCGCGACGACGAACTCCTGCACGGCGCCGTACAGCACCGCCAGGTCTTTGCCGAGCAGGATGCGCTGCTCCACGAGCGGCTGCAGCAGGTCACGGATGCCGACGATGTCGGCGCTGCGCGCCGGCCGGACGATGTACTCGCTCACATCACAAGCCTAGAACCCGTGACCCGGTGGCGCCTGTGCCGGACACAGGAAAGGGGCGGATGCCGCAGCATCCGCCCCTTCTCATGATTCAACCGAGGTCACTCCCCGCTGGCGACCGCCAGGTCGGGGGTGCCGGAGATCGCGCCGCCGCCGGTGTTGACGCCGACCGCGACGGGGCCGCCGTCGCGCGGGCCGTGCTCGAACAGGAACTGCCCGTCCTTCGCATCGACCTTCACGTGGTCGCCGGAGTTGAGCTCGCCGTGCAGGATCTTCTCCGACAGACGGTCCTCGACCTCGTGCTGCATCGCGCGACGCAGCGGTCGGGCGCCGAGCGCCGGGTCGAAGCCGATCTCGATGAGGCGCTCCTTGGCGGCCTGCGACAGCTCGATCGTCATGTCGCGGTCCAGCAGACGCTCGCCGAGGCGCTTGGTGAACAGATCGACGATCTGCACCAGCTCGCTCTTGGAGAGCTGCGGGAACACGATGATGTCGTCGACACGGTTCAGGAACTCGGGCTTGAAGTGCCGCTTGAGCTCTTCGTTCACCTTGCCCTTCATCCGGTCGTAGCTGGTCGAGTCGTTGCCCTCGATCTGGAAGCCCACGGGACCGCCGGCGATGTCGCGCGCACCGAGGTTGGTGGTCATGATGATGACCGTGTTCTTGAAGTCCACGATCCGACCCTGACCGTCGGTGAGACGACCCTCTTCGAGGATCTGCAGCAGCGAGTTGAAGATGTCAGGGTGGGCCTTCTCGATCTCGTCGAAGAGCACCACGCTGAAGGGCTTGCGCCGCACCTTCTCGGTGAGCTGGCCACCCTCTTCGAATCCGACGAATCCGGGAGGGGCACCGAACAGACGCGAGACGGTGTGCTTCTCACCGAACTCGCTCATGTCGAGCGAGATCAGCGCAGCCTCGTCGTCGAACAGGAACTCGGCGAGAGCCTTGGCGAGCTCGGTCTTTCCGACACCCGTGGGGCCGGCGAAGATGAACGAGCCGGAGGGGCGCTTCGGGTCCTTGAGACCGGCACGCTGACGACGGATCGTCTTGGAGAGGGCGGCGATCGCCTCTTCCTGACCGATGACGCGCTGGTGCAGGGCCTTCTCCATGAAGACGAGTCGGCTGGACTCCTCCTCCGTGAGCTTGAAGACGGGGATGCCGGTGGCCTGTGCGAGCACCTCGGCGATCAGACCCTCGTCGACGACCGCGGAGGTCGCGACGTCGCCTGCACGCCACTGCTTCTCGAGACGCAGACGCTCGGCGAGGAGGCTCTTCTCCTCATCGCGCAGGGATGCGGCCTTCTCGAAGTCCTGCTCCTCGGAGGCGACCTCCTTCTGCTCACGCACGGCGGCGATCTTCTCGTCGAACTCGCGCAGCTCGGGCGGGCTCGACAGGATCGACAGACGCAGGCGTGCGCCGGCCTCGTCGATCAGGTCGATGGCCTTGTCCGGAAGGAACCGGTCGGAGACGTAGCGGTCGGCGAGGTTCGCCGCGGCCACGATAGCGCCGTCGGTGATCTGCACCTTGTGGTGCGCCTCGTAGCGGTCGCGGAGTCCCTTGAGGATGTTGATCGCGTGCGGCAGCGTCGGCTCGTTGACCTGCACCGGCTGGAAGCGGCGCTCGAGCGCTGCATCCTTCTCGAAGTGCTTGCGGTACTCGTCGAGCGTGGTGGCACCGATCGTCTGCAGCTCGCCACGGGCGAGGAGCGGCTTCAGGATGCTGGCCGCGTCGATCGCGCCCTCAGCGGCACCCGCACCCACCAGAGTGTGGATCTCGTCGATGAAGACGATGATGTCGCCGCGCGTGCGGATCTCCTTGGTGACCTTCTTCAGGCGCTCCTCGAAGTCACCGCGGTAGCGGGACCCAGCGATGAGCGAGCCGAGGTCGAGCGAGTAGAGCTGCTTGTCCTTCAGCGTCTCGGGCACATCGCCCTTGACGATCGCCTGGGCCAGGCCCTCGACGACGGCGGTCTTGCCGACGCCGGGCTCGCCGATCAGGACGGGGTTGTTCTTGGAGCGGCGGGAGAGGATCTGCATGACCCGCTCCGCCTCCTTCTCGCGCCCGATGACCGGGTCGAGCTTGTTGTCGCGCGCGGCCTGCGTGAGGTTGCGACCGAACTGGTCGAGCACGGCGGAGCCGCCCTGGGCGCTGGCCTGCGAGTCGTTCGTCTGCGCGCCGACGGAGGCCGGCTCGCGGCCGGGAGCGCCGGAGAGCAGCTGGATGACCTGCTGGCGGACCTTGTTGAGGTCGGCACCGAGCTTGACGAGCACCTGGGCGGCGACGCCCTCGCCCTCACGGATGAGGCCGAGCAGGATGTGCTCGGTTCCGATGTAGTTGTGGCCGAGCTGCAGGGCCTCGCGGAGGCTGAGCTCGAGCACCTTCTTGGCGCGCGGGGTGAACGGGATGTGCCCGGTCGGCTGCTGCTGACCCTGGCCGATGATGTCCTGCACCTGCTCGCGCACGGCGTCGAGGGAGATGCCGAGGCTTTCGAGCGCCTTGGCGGCGACACCTTCGCCCTCGTGGATGAGACCGAGCAGGATGTGCTCGGTTCCGATGTAGTTGTGGTTGAGCATCTTCGCCTCTTCTTGGGCGAGGACGACCACTCGACGGGCTCGGTCCGTGAATCTCTCGAACATGCTGTGACTCCTTATTCGCACGGGGCGAAGACGCGTGAAGCGCTTGTACATCGAGAGTAACCACCACATCGGGCACGTATGCCCGTGTTCGCCGTGGGCATACCGGGGCTATGGCAGGCGGTGTGACGAGGTGTCGAAAGCGACGGGGATTGACGAGCTTATCGATTGTCGTTATCTTATCGTTTATCGCTAACAACGATCATCGATAAGGAGCGATCATGACCTCGACGAAACAGGGCACGCTGTCCCGCGGCGACGCCGCTGCACTCATCGCCTTCTGCATCGCCGGCGTGGCGATCGCGGCGTACATCACGGTCTTCTCGATCATCCGCATCGTCACGCTGCTCAGCGGCACGATGATCCCGGTGATGGTCGAGTTCGTGGATCAGCCGATCGAGGCTCCGCTCGGCGCAGGTGGTGCGAACATCACCCTCGAACTGGACAGGGCGATCCTCACCGCCCCGACCCTGCCGGGGATCGCGATCGGCGCGGGCGTCATCGGACAGCTCGCCCAGATCGTCGCGATCATCGTCGTGATCGGATGCCTGATGCTGCTGGCGCGCAGCATCCTGAGCGGCACGGTGTTCAGCCGACGCAACACGCGACTCGTGATGGTCGCCGGCATCGTCGGCCTGCTCGGCTTCGCGGCCGTGCGGTTCTTCGACAACATGCTGGCCAACGCCGCCGTCTCCGCGGTCACCGAGAACGCTGTCGACAATGCGGTGATCAGCATCGAGCCGTTCACCTTCATCCTGGCCGCGTTCATCATCTCGGTCATCGGCACCACGTTCGTGATCGGCGATCGACTGCAGCGCGAGACGGAAGGATTGGTCTGATGACCATGACGAAGACGACTTCCCCGGCCACCCGCTCCGAGACAGCGGACGCCATCACCGTGATCCTCTACGCGGCTGCGGCGCTCGTCACCGTCGCATTCGCCACGATCCTGCGCGTCGCCAGCACCTTCCGCGAAACGGGGATCGCCTGGACGGTCCCCATCGACCAGCAGCCGATCTCCGCCACGACCGACTCCGGTGCCATCTCGATCGAGGGGTTCGCGGACGAGGCGATGGTCATCGCCGGCGGGGTGAACGCGGCCTCCGTCACGGCTATCGTCGCCGCCATCGCGCTGTGGGCTCTCGCGGCCGTCGCGGTCATCGCGTCCGTGACACTGGTCGCCTGGAACTTCCTGCGCGGACGCTTCTTCGTCCGTCCGAACGCGCGAGCCTTCGATGTGATCGGCTGGACGCTCGTCGGCGCTCCGATCCTGATCGTGATGCTCGAGACGATGGGCCGCAACGGCGTCACCTCCGCTCTCGGCATCGGCGACGGGGAACCGGTGCATCCGATCGAGTTCTGGAGCGTCGCGCCGATCTTCGCCACCGGGGTGACGGTGGGCCTGATCGCGGTGGCGTTCCGCCGCGGCATCCGCCTGCAGAACGAGAAGGCGGCTCTCGAGAAGGACACGGAGGGACTGGTATGACCCCGGCCGAGAGCGACGACGAGTTCACCGGCATCCACTGCCGACTCGACGAGCTGCTCGCCGAGCGGAGCATGACGCTCACGGAGCTGAGTGCCGCGGTGCGGGTGAGCATCGTGAATCTGTCGGTGCTGAAGAACGACCGGGCCCGCGCCATCCGCTACTCGACCTTGCGGGCGATCTGCGAGGCGCTCGAGTGCGAGGTCGGCGACCTGCTGGTGCTCGCGCCGCGCTGACGGGGATCCCCCGTCCGCGCGGCCACACCGAACGGATCCCGGCTCGCGCGTCATCCTTCGTCATATCCACCCAGGGAATTCTCAGGCAGCCATAGCGTTGGGCCTCATGGCGCGTACTCGGCGCGCCGCGATTCTGGAGTCCCCACCTCATGAGCACCACCGCACGCGCCCAGAAGGCGCCTGACACCCGCCGGCCGGTCCGGAAGCTGCTGACCTCGTTCGGCTTCCAGATCCTCGCAGCCCTCGTCCTCGGCATCGCCGCCGGTCTGATCGGCCGCCAGCTCGGCGCCACCGCTGAGAACCCGACAGGGCTGTCGGCCACACTCGACACCATCGGCAACTCGTACGTGACGCTGCTGCGCGCCGCCGTCGTGCCGCTGATCTTCACCGCCATCGTCGCCAGCATCTCGAACCTGCGCCGCGTGCAGAACGCCGCGCGCCTCGCCGGCCAGACGATCCTGTGGTTCGCGATCACCGCGTTCATCGCCGTCATCATCGGCATCGTGCTCGGCCTCGTGATCCAGCCCGGCAACCGCGCCGGCGAAGGCCTCGAGCCCGGTGACCCGTACACCGTGGGCACGTGGTGGAACTTCCTGCTGGGCCTCATCCCGCAGAACTTCCTCGGCCTCACCGTCAACACCTCGCCCGGTGCCGTCGAGGGGACCTTCTCGTCGAGCGTCGGCTTCAACATCCTGCAGGTGATCGTGGTCGCCGCCGTCGTCGGCATCGCCGCTCTCAAGGCCGGCAAGAAGGCCGAGCCGTTCCTCGTCTTCACCGAGTCGCTGCTCAAGGTCATCCAGCGCGTGCTGTGGTGGATCATCCGCATCGCCCCGCTCGGCACGTTCGGTCTCATCGGCTCGGCCGTGATCAAGTACGGCTGGGAGAAGCTGGCCTCCCTCGGCTGGTTCGCCGCCGCGGTCTACATCGGGCTCGCACTCGTACTGTTCGTGGTCTACCCGATCCTGGTGCGCACCCACGGCCTGTCGATCAAGCAGTACTTCTCGGGCGTGTGGCCGGCGGTGCAGCTGGCCTTCGTCAGCCGCTCCTCGATCGGAACGCTGCCCCTCACCGAGCGCGTCACCGAGCGCAACCTAGGCGTGCCCCGCTCCTACGCGTCGTTCGCCGTGCCTCTGGGCGCCACCACCAAGATGGACGGCTGCGCCGCGATCTACCCGGCCGTCGCCGCGATCTTCGTCGCGCAGTTCTTCGGCATCGAGCTGAACTTCGTGCAGTACCTGCTGATCGTGATCGTCTCGGTCGTCGGCTCCGCTGCGACCGCCGGCACCACCGGTGCTGTGGTGATGCTCACGCTGACGCTGTCGACCCTGGGCCTGCCGCTCGAGGGCGTGGGACTGCTGCTCGCGATCGACCCGATCCTCGACATGGGCCGCACCGCGGTCAACGTGGCGGGCCAGGCGCTGATCCCGACGATCGTCGCCAAGCGCGAGGGCATCCTGAACGAAGACCTCTACAACGCGCCGCGCGAGGGGCTGCCCTTCGCCGACGACTCCGGTGACGACGACGCCCCCGAGGCGGATGCGTCCACCGACAAGGAGCCGGTCAGCGCCCGCTGACCTCACCCCGCGACGCCAGAGCGCCTCGTCCCTGCATGGGGCGAGGCGCTCTGGCGTTCAAGGATTCAGGCGTGCGGGGATTCAGGCCCGGCTCTGCTGGCGGGTGGCTCCACGGGTGTCGAGCGCGAGCTCCTCGGCATCCATCGCGGCGATCAGCTCGCGCATGACCTCTTCGTCGAGGTTGCCCGCATCCCGCTCTGCGAGGAGGATCTCGCGACGCACCTGCAGCCAGCCCTTCGACAGCGCGACGAGGTCTTCATACGAGGGCCGGCTCGCGGCGTCCTCCACCTTCTGCGCCTCATCGGTGTCCCTCTCGACCCGGGTCATGCGCTTGGTGAAGGCGTCGAAGACGCTGAGGTCGACCTCGCCGTACTTGGCCTCCCACTCGATGCGCTTCTCGGCGAGGTACTTCTTCCCGGCCTCGCGGCTCTTCGCGCGGACCTCGGCGAGGGCGGCCTCGTCCTCCTCCTCATCCACGTCGCTGGCGATGCCGAGACTGCGAATCAGCATCGGCAGCGTCAGCCCCTGGATCAGCAGCGTGCCGACCGTGACGATGAACGCCACCACGACGATCGCGTGCGAGGCCTCGGTGTCGAGGGTTGCGAGGTCGGCGGCCGCCACCGCGATCGCCAGCGTCACCACCCCGCGCATTCCCGCCCAGGAGATGACGGCACTGTCCTTCCAGGTGAGCTGGAGCCCTGCCATCTGCTCGCGCACGATGTGACTGCGCAGTTCGTCGGCGGTGTACTTCGCCCAGCGCCTGGACCTGCGGTGCCGCTTGTCGAACTCCCCGGATTCGACACCGCGATCCCAGCGTTCGAGACGTTTGCGATCCTGGAAGTTCGACCACGCACTCGTCGGGTAGATGAAGAGGGGCCGCACGATGACCACGACGAGCAGAACCGCCCCGGAGAGCAGCAGGATCTGCCCGACCGATTCACTCCCGAGGTCGCTGAGCACGCGCGGGAACTGGAGGCCGATGTACGCGAACACGAAGCTCTCCAGCAGCAGATCGGCCGAGAGCCACAGCGGCTTCTCCTGCTGACGCGTCGTGTAGTCGGTGCGCGGCGAGTTGTAGCCGACGTAGAGCCCCATCGCCACGACGGCGAGCACTCCCGATCCGAGCAGATGCTCGGCGATCGCGTAGGCCCCGAACGGCGCGAGGAGCCCGAACGTGCCGATCACGACCGGATCGCTGATGTGCATGCGCAGCTGGTGCAGGACGATGCCGAACACGAGGCCCACGGCCACGCCGACGCCGACCGCGAGGAGGAACTGCCCGATGCCGCCCAGCACGGAGACGGTGGCGCCCGCGAGGATCGCGGCGAAGACCCGATACAGCGTGAGCGAGGTCGCATCGTTGATCAGGCTCTCTCCTGAGAGCACCGTCATGATGCGGCGGGGCAATCCGAGTCGGCGGCCGATCGCCGCGGCGGACACCGCGTCCGGCGGGGCCACGATCGCACCGAGGAGCAGCGCGCCGGGAAGGGTGAGGGAGGGCAGGATCCACCACGCGACGAAGCCGACGGCGAGTGCCGTGAGCAGCACCAGCCAGATGCCGAGGCGGCGGATCTGCGGCAGGCTCCGTTTGAATCCGACGAACGACACGTCCAGCGCCGCCGAGTACAGCAGCGGCGGCAGCACCAGGCTGAGGAGGAGGTGCCCGTCGATGTCGAGTTCCGGCACGAACGGCAGGAAGGATGCGGCGAGCGCCACGACCGTCACGAGCAGCGGTGCCGGCCATCCGCGCCAGCGCGCGAACGCGGCGACGGCGACCGACCCGACGAGGACGTAGAAGATGCCTGCTTCCATGCCCCCCACGGTAGCGGGGGAATGGAGCCGCACAGGCCCGCGTTGTGGTCCATGATGTCCGATACAGCTCTCTCCGTCCTCGACCTCGTTCCGGTCCGCACCGGCCAGACCAGCGCCGAGGCCATCGCCGCCTCGCTCGCCCTCACGGAGACCGCCGAGCGCCTCGGCTATCGCCGCTACTGGTTCGCCGAGCACCACAACATGCCCTCGGTGGCATCCACCACTCCGCCCGTGCTGATCGCCGCTGCGGCCACCCGCACCTCGCGTCTGCGCCTGGGCTCTGGCGGCGTGATGCTGCCCAACCACGCACCGCTCATCGTGGCCGAGCAGTTCGCCGCCCTCGAGGCGATCGCGCCAGGACGCATCGACCTGGGCCTCGGCCGTGCACCGGGCAGCGATCCGGTGATCACGCAGCTGCTGCGCGGCTCCGGAACCACGAGCGACGTGGAGCAGTTCCCGCGTCATGTGCAGGACATCGCCGCACTGCTCTCGGGCGACGGCGCCACCGTGCGCTTCACCTCCGGCGGCGAGTACACGGTGCGTGCGACACCGGCCGCGACCGGCACCCCCGAGGTGTGGCTGCTCGGGTCGAGCGACTACTCCGCGCAGCTCGCCGCCTCGCACGGACTGCCCTACGTCTTCGCGAACCACTTCTCGGGGCAGGGTCTCGAGCGCGCGCTGGATCTCTACCGCACCGGCTACCGCCCGAGCGAGGAGCACCCGGAGCCGCGCACGTTCCTGACCGTGAACGCCGTCGCCGCCCCCACCCAGGAGGAGGCGGAGGCCCGTGCACTCCCCCAGCTGCGGATGATGGCGCGCCTGCGCCTGAACCAGCCCCTCGCCGCCCTCGAGACCGTCGAGCAGGCGGCGGCCGCCGTGACCGACGCCGCGACCGACGAGGTCGTGCAGGCCGCCCGCTCGCGGTGGTTCGTCGGCACGGGCGAGAGCGTCGCGGCCGAGGTGCGCGCCTTCGCCGACCGCTACGGCGTCGACGAGGTCATGCTCTCTCCTGTCGCGGGTGCCTACGACGCCGAGCCGAACGATGTCCCGACCGGCCGCGCGCAGACGCTGGAGCTCATCGCCGCCGCCCTGCACCGCTGATGTCGAGCGCCTGTCAACCCCTGGCATTCCCGGCGGCACAGGCGTAGCGTCACGAACAGTGCCGTCGACAGGGGCGCGGCCCCTTCGGCGAACGCACTCTCGGCAGCAGCAGAAGGAGTTCGACGATGAGCACGACCAAGACTCTCGCCCTCTGGGTCGCCTACGGCCGCAACGGCGTCGTCGGCAGCATCCGCCACGACGAAGACGGCTACACGGTCACGATGGTCGGATCCGACGCGGCCACGGGCACGTACCCGAGCCTCGCCTCGGCGAAGGGTGCCCTGCACTCCCATATGGCCCCTGGCAGCGACTGGCCGCGTTTCCAGGAGCACTGAGACACCCGACGCCCCGGCCGCACCGGGCGGCGGGGGGGGGCGGGCGGCGTCAGGCCTCCGGCTCGCCGGAGAGGATGCCGCGCAGCCAATCGCGCGCCTCGACGAACACGTCGTCCGAGTAGCGGTCCGGGTACTGCACGATCTGCCGGTCCGCACGCGGATACGAGCCGAGGAAGACGACACGCGGGCTGAAGCGGCGGATGCCGAGCAGCGCGTCGGCCATGCGCTCGTGCTCGATGTGGCCGTCGGCGTCGATCACGAACCGATAGCGGCCGAGTTCGTCACCGATGGGCCGCGACTCGATGAGCGACAGGTTGATGCCGCGGGTGGAGAACTGCTCGAGCATCTCGAGGAGCGAACCCGGGTGGTCGTGCGGGAGCTCGACGATCAGGGAGGTCTTGTCGGCGCCGGTCGGCTCGGGCGAGCGGGTCGTGCGGGTGACCAGGACGAAGCGGGTCACGGCCTGCGCGTTGTCGCCGATGCCCTCTGCCAGGACGTCGACGTCGTAGTGATTCACGATGCCGGGGGCGGCGATCGCGGCTTGCGCTGCCAGCGTGCCGTCGAGGACGCCGATCGCGGAGGCGACGTTGCTCGATGCGGGCACGTGCGAGTGCGACGGCAGGTTCGCGCCGAGCCAGCCATGGCACTGGGCGTAGGCCACCGGATGCGCCGCGATCACCTCGACCTGATCGAGGGTCGTCCCCCGAGGTGCCACCAGCACGAAGTTCACCCGCACCAGGTACTCACCGATGATGCGGAGCCCTGGGAGCGTCGCGAGAGCGTCCTGCGTGGTGGAGACGCCGCCCTCGATCGAGTTCTCGATCGCGATCATCGCGGCGTCGCTGCGGCCCTCGAGCACGTCGGCGAGAGCCTCACCCACGTTGTGCACGGGGCGCCAGTCCTGGCCGCGGGCCTCGGCCACCTGATCGAGCGCCGCCTCCGTGAAGGTTCCGGCAGGGCCGAGATAGCTGTAGGTGCGGCGTTCAGTCACGGGTTTCACCTTAGCCCTCGGCGGGCCGACCGCTCTTCCTGGTGACTTCTCGGATGCGATCGGGCCGATCAGGGGGCAGACTGAGGGGATGACCAGCCGTGCCGGCCTCCCCGCGGAGGAAAGTGACCTGATCGACGTCGATGAACTGATCGCCGCCTACTACGACCGCACACCGAACCCCGAGGTCGCGGCCGAACGGGTCGTCTTCGGCACCAGCGGCCATCGCGGATCCTCGCTGTCGAACAGCTTCAACGAGAACCACATCCTCGCCACGACGCAGGCGATCGTGGACTACCGCGATGCGCAGGGCATCACCGGTCCGCTCTTCCTCGGCCGCGACACCCACGCGCTGTCGCTTCCCGCCGAGCGCAGTGCGATCGAGGTGCTGCTCGCGAACGGCATCGACGTGCGCGTCGACTCCCGCGACTCGTGGGTGCCCACGCCGGCGCTCAGCCACGCGATCCTCACGTACAACCGCGGCAAGGCGGCCGACGACCCGAGTCGCGCAGACGGGATCGTCGTCACCCCCTCGCACAACCCCCCGCGCGACGGCGGCTTCAAGTACAACCCGCCGCACGGCGGACCCGCCGACACCGACGCCACGGGCTGGATCGCCGACCGCGCGAACGCCCTCATCGCCGCCGGCCTCGAGGGTGTGAAGCTGGAGCGCTTCGCCGACATCGACTGGGATTCCCTCACCGGCTACGACTTCCGCGACGCCTACGTGCGCGACCTGCCGTCGATCATCGACATCGACGCCATCCGCTCGGCCGGTGTCAGCATCGGCGCCGACCCGCTCGGTGGAGCCTCCGTCGAGTACTGGGCGCTGATCGCGGAGATGCACGACCTCGACCTCACGGTCGTGAACCCCGAGGTCGACCCGACCTGGCGCTTCATGACCCTGGACTGGGACGAGAAGATCCGGATGGATCCGTCGTCGCCTTCCGCGATGGCCTCGCTGGTGGCGAAGAAGGGCTCCTACGACGTCCTCACCGGCAACGACGCCGACGCCGACCGGCACGGCATCGTGACCCCTGACGCGGGGCTGATGAACCCGAACCACTATCTCGCCGTCGCCATCGACTACCTCTTCTCGCACCGCGAGGGCTGGCCGCGCGACGCCGCGATCGGCAAGACGCTGGTGTCGTCGATGATCATCGACCGCGTGGCCGAATCGCTCGGCCGGCGCCTGTTGGAGGTGCCGGTCGGATTCAAGTGGTTCGTTCCCGGACTCCTCGACGGGTCGGTCGCGTTCGGCGGCGAGGAGTCGGCCGGTGCCTCGTTCCTCCGCAAGGACGGCTCGGTCTGGTCGACCGACAAGGACGGCATCCTGCTGTGTCTGCTGGCCGCCGAGATCATCGCCGTGACCGGCAAGACCCCGTCGGAGCGGTATCGCGAGCTGGAGACCGCTTTCGGCGCCTCGGCCTATCAGCGCGTCGACGCACCGGCCACGCCGGAGCAGAAGGCCACCCTGGGCAAGCTCGCCCCCGAAGCCGTGACGGCGACCGCACTCGCCGGTGAGGACATCACCGCGAAGCTCTCGCATGCGCCCGGCAACGGCGCGGCGATCGGCGGACTCAAGGTGCAGACCGAGCACGCCTGGTTCGCCGCCCGCCCGTCGGGTACCGAAGACGTCTACAAGCTCTACGCCGAGAGCCTGCGCGGCCCCGAGCACCTCGCCGAGGTGCAGGCCGAGGCCCGTGCCGTGGTGTCGGCCGCGCTGGGCGGCTGACCCCTCCCGCGCAGCGAGCGACGACCCCGGCCGCGCGTGGCCGGGGTCTCCGGCAGGAGCGGGATCAGACCACGGCGCGTGCCAAGGCGGCTCCCGCTTCGCGCAGCCAGCGCCCCGGTTCGGCGAGTGCCGCCTCCGATGAGCCGGCGAGCGCGGTGAGGGAGGCGCACGCGGCGAACGGTGCGGTGTCGGCGTCGTCGGTGATGCGCCCGGCGGCGAGCATCGCACGGGCACCCGCCGCTGCGGCGAGCCCGGCGAGGAACGAGGGCGCCTTGCCGTCGCCCGACTGTCCGTCGTACGACCCCTCCCCCGTGACGACGACATCGGCGTCGGCGATCGCGCCGGCGAGGTCGATGAGCGCGGCCACCTCTGCGGCGCCGGGAGCGAGCACGCCACCCCACGCCGCGAACGCAGCTCCCGTGCCTCCTGCCGCTCCGTGGCCCTGACCGGCAGGGTCGATGCGCAACAGGTCGGCGAGGCGACGCAGGCCGTCGTCGACGAGAGCGATGTCCTCGGCCGCGCGCAGCCCCTTCTGGGGGCCGAACACCGCGGCAGCACCGCGCGGACCGGTGAGCGGATTGGTGACGTCGGTGAGGACGCGCACCTCGGGGGCCGCGCGCAAGGCGCTCAGATCGACGGAGGCGATGTCGTCGAGACCGCGCGCGCCCGGTGCGACAGGTGCACCCGCGGCGTCGAGGAAGCGGGCGCCAAGCGCGGTGAGCATCCCTGTGCCCCCATCGGTGGACGCACTGGAGCCGATGCCGACGACGAGTCGCGAGACACCGTGGTCGAGGGCGGCGGCCAGGGCTTGCCCGAGTCCGGTGGTGTCGGCGTCCCACGGGCGCAGCTCGTGCAGCAGCTCGATGCCGGAGGTCGAGCCCAGATCGACCACGGCCGTGCCCGCCGGGGCGTTCTCCGTCGGGGGCAGCAGCAGCCAGCAGGTGTCGACCCTCTGCCCCGCCGGACCGTCGACCGTGAGCGGCATCCGCACGGCGCCGGGCACGGCCGCTTCGAACGCGGCCATGGTGCCCTCTCCGCCGTCCGCCATCGGCCGATGCACGAACTCGGCGGTCGGATCGACCGATGCCCAGCCGTCGGCGAGGGCGGCCGCGGCATCGACTGCCGTGATGGTGCCCTTGAAGCTGTCGGGGGCCAGCACGACCCTGGTCACCGCACGCTCTCCGCGGTGCTGGCACGCTCGAGGAGATCGGTCGGGATGACGGCGGCGCCCTCTGCCTCCGGCATACCCTCGATCGCATCGACCAGCGCAGAGACCGCGCGCTGCGCGAGCGCGGTGAAGTCCTGACGGATCGTGGTCAGCGGTGGCCGGTAGTTCGCGGCCTCCGGCACATCGTCGAAGCCGATCACGCTGACATCCTCCGGGACCCGGCGACCCGACTCGGAGACAGCCCGCAGAAGGCCGAGCGCCATCTGGTCGTTGGCGCAGAAGACGGCAGTGGCCGAGGCCAGTTCTCGACCAGCCGCGTACCCGGAGTCGGCGCTCCAGTCGCCGCGGACGACGGCGGGCGGATGGATGCCGGCAGCGGTGAGGGTCTCGCGCCACCCTCGTTCGCGCTCGACGGCGGCGAAGGAGTCGGCAGGACCGGCGAGGTGGTGCACGGTGGTGTGCCCGAGGCCGAGGAGTCGACGCGTGGCGGCGGCGGCCCCGCCCGTGTGGTCGCTGTGCACCGAGGTGAACCCGGCGCCGGTCGGTGCGTCGACGACCACGAGCCGCAGTCCCGTGGGGCGCTGAGCGGCGGAGACCAGGGCCGATGCCTCGTTCAGCACGATCGCGCCGTCGACCTCCTGCTCCGCGAGTCGATCGAAGGCCTCGGCGACCCCGTGAGCGGCGGTCACGAGGGTGAGCGCGTAGCCGCGTTCGGCCGCCGCTTCGGCCGTCGCCTGCAACATCCGCGAGTTGCCGACGGTCGCCAGGGTGGTGACCACGAGTCCGATCGTCTGCGAGCGGCCGGTGCGCAGGGCTCGGGCTGCGCGGTGCGGACGATAGCCGAGTGCGGTCATCGCCTGCTCCACGCGAGCGCGGGTGTCGGGGTCGACGCGCGAGCTGCCGTTGACGACGCGCGAGACGGTCTGCCCCGAGACGCCCGCGCGGGCGGCGACCATGGCCATCGACACGCGACCGGACGCCGGACGCCTCCGGCGGGAGACAGATTCCTCGACACGGTCGCGTCCGCTCTCGCCCACCCGCATCCTCCGTCTCGACACTCCGGCAGACCGCTGGTGCGCGACTCCGGCATGTTGACGTTATCACGGCTCTGTGCGTACCATGTTTACGTGAACACGCCCGAACTTCCTGAGTTGCGCACCGACGCCCTCGGCGCCGGCGTCGTCCGACGCGCCACCACCCTCGCCGATGGCCGCGACCTCATCTACTACGACGACCCCGGCACCGCGCTCGGACCCGATCGAGCCATCGACGCCCGCGTTCTCGACCCCCGCCCTGACACCGCGACGATGCGCCTCGACGTGCTCACCGGCGACTGGATCACCGTCGCCGCGAACCGGCAGAACCGCGTGATGATGCCCGGCGCCGACGCCGACCCGCTCGCGCCGCAGACTCCGGGCAATCCGTCGGAAGTGCCCTCGCGCTACGACGTCGCGGTGTTCGAGAACCGCTCGCCCGCGTTCGGGCCCGCCCTCGCGGAAGCAGTGGGCACCGCACCCGTGGCATCCAACGCGCCCCGCGGACTCGACGATCTCGCAGCTCTCGGCCTCGGCCGCACACGCACCTCGGTCGGACGCTGCGAGGTCGTCTGCTTCAGCCCCGAGCACGCGGGATCCTTCGGCACGCAGTCCGTCACCCGCGCCCGCACCGTCATCGAGGCCTGGGCCGACCGTACGGCGGCGCTGTCGACGCTGCCCGGCATCGAGCAGATCTTCCCGTTCGAGAACCGTGGTGAGGCGATCGGCGTCACCCTGCCCCACCCGCACGGTCAGATCTACGCGTACCCGTACGTCACTCCGCGCACGACCCGTGTGCTGGAGTCGATCGATCGCACGGCCCCCGACCTGTTCCAGCACATCCTCGAGTCCGAGCAGGCGTCCGAGCGCGTGGTGTTCCGCGGCGAGCACTGGACCGCCTTCGTGCCGTTCGCCGCGCGCTGGCCGCTGGAGGTGCACCTGATGCCGCACCGCCACGTGCCCGACCTCGCCGAGACCACGCAGGCGGAGCGCGACGAGCTCGCCCCGCTGTACCTGCGGCTGCTGCGCGGTGTCGACGCGCTCTACGACTCCCCGACGCCCTATATCGCGGCCTGGCACCAGGCACCCGTGCACGTCGGTCGCGACACCGTGCGCCTGCACCTGCAGCTGACGAGCCCCCGCCGCGCCGCCGACAAGCTGAAGTTCCTCGCCGGCTCCGAGGCCGCGATGTGGGCGTGGGCCGCCGAGGTGCCGCCCGAGGTCGGAGCCGCGCGACTTCGCGAGGCGATCGAACGCGCCTCGCACGACCAGACCGACCCCGGAGCATCCGCATGACCGCCGCCCACGACGCCCGCACCCTCTTCACCCGGCTCACCGGCCGCGAACCCGATGGACTCTGGTCGGCACCGGGACGCGTGAACCTCATCGGCGAGCACACCGACTACAACGACGGGTTCGTCCTGCCGTTCGCCATCCCGCAGCGCACGGTCGCCGCGGTCGGCCGGCGCGACGACGACCGCGGTCGCGTCCTGGTCGGCTCCACCTTCGCGGACGAGCCGGTCGAGGTCGCCCTCGACGAACTCGACGGCCTGTTCCCCACCGCACCCGGCTCGCATCCGGCCGTCCCGGAATGGGCCGCCTATCCGCTCGGGGTCGCCTGGGCATTGCGTCAGGCCGCGGTGGAGGCCGGCCCGTTCAGCGGACTCGACATCGCGATCGCCTCCGACGTGCCGGTGGGAGCGGGGCTCTCGTCGTCCGCCGCGATCGAAGGGGCCACGGCTTCCGCTCTGAACGAGCTGTGGGGCACCGGGCTCGACGGCACGACCCTCGCCCGCATCGGACGACGTGCCGAGAACGAGGCCGTCGGCGCTCCCACCGGGATCATGGACCAGATGGCGTCGATGCTCGGCCGCCCCGACACTGCGATCTTCCTCGACTGCCGGTCGCTGGAGACCCAGCTCGTACCTCTCGCCGTCGCCGAAGCCGGACTCGCCATCCTCGTGATCGACACACGGGTCAAGCACGCGCACTCCACGGGCGGCTACCGTGAACGCCGGGCCTCGTGCGAGCTCGGTGCGTCGATCATGGGGGTTTCCGCGCTGCGCGACGTGTCGATCGACGACCTGCCGCGCGCCCAGGAGCTGATGGACGACGTCACCTTCCGGCGCGTACGCCACATCGTCACCGAGAACCAGCGCGTGCTCGACACGGTGCGAGTGCTGCGCGAAAAGGGTGTGCGCGCGATCGGCGATCTCCTGCTCGCCTCGCACGCCTCGATGCGCGACGACTTCGAGATCTCGACCCCCGAGCTCGACACCGCGGTCGACACCGCGCTGGCGGCCGGGGCCCTGGGCGCACGGATGACGGGCGGCGGATTCGGCGGAGCCGCGATCGCACTGATCGAGCAGGATGCCGTCGAGGCGGTCTCGGATGCCGTGAACGCGGCCTTCGCGGCCTCCCGATTCGCGGCCCCCCTGCTGTTCACGGTGACCCCGTCTGCCGGCCCGCGCCGCGACGCCTGACGGAAAGACCCATCGAGCCGCGACCATGTCGCGGCGGGAGAGGAGACGCAATGTCCTGGATCGTCACCGGCGGCGCCGGATACATCGGCGCCCATGTGGTGCGCGCCCTCGCCGACGCGGGGCTCACCCCGGTCGTACTGGATGATCTGTCCAGCGGCGTCGCATCGTTCGTGCCCGAGGGGGTGGCGTTCGTGCAGGGCAGCATCCTGGACCGCGAACTCGTCGAGAAGGCGCTGCGCGATCACGACGCCGCGGGGGTGATCCACGTCGCGGGATTCAAGTACGCCGGCGTCTCGGTGCAGCGCCCTCTGCACACCTATGCGCAGAACGTCGAGGGCACGCGGGTGGTCCTGGAGGCCATGGAGGCCGCTGGCGTCTCGAACATCGTCTTCTCGTCGTCCGCCGCGGTGTTCGGGACCCCCGACGTCGCGCTCGTCGTCGAGGACACCCCCAAGAAGCCGGCGAGCCCCTACGGCGAATCGAAGCTGATCGGCGAGTGGCTGCTGCGCGACCAGGGCATCGCCACGGCCGACTCCGAGCGGCCGCTGCGTCACACGTCGCTGCGGTACTTCAATGTGGTGGGCTCCGCCGACCCGACGGTCTACGACGTCAGCCCGCACAACCTCTTCCCGATCGTGTTCGAGGCGCTGCTCGCGGGCACGACCCCCAAGATCTTCGGCGACGACTACGCCACCGAAGACGGGACGAACGTGCGCGACTACGTGCACGTCGGCGACATCGCGGCGGCCCACGTCGCCGCAGCCCAGCGCCTCTCCGGCGGACGTCCGATCGAAGCCGCCTACAACCTCGGCTCCGGCGACGGACTCAGCGTGAAGCAGATCATGGACGCCGTCGCCCGCGTCACCGGCATCGACTTCACCCCCGAGATCGGACCACGGCGGCCGGGCGACCCCGACCGCATCGTGGCGACGGGCGAACTCGCAGCGCGCGACCTCGACTGGACCATGCGGTACTCGGTCGACGAGATGGTGCGCACGGGGTGGGAGGCGCGCCAGGCTGCTCGTCCGTAGCGGTCAGAGGTCGCGGGACCTGATCGGATAGAGCCAGAAGCAGAACCAGGCGAGCGCGGTGAACCCGAGCGGGATCACCGCGAGCATCAGCCGGATGCCGCCGTCGACGCTCTCGGGCTGCGCGTCGCCGAGACCGGCGTCGAAGCCGGATGCCGTCAGCACCACCGCGGCGACGATCGCCTGCAGCACGACCGAGCCGCGCACCACGAAGCCGTTCACTCCGAAGTAGGCGCCTTCCCGACGATGACCTGTGCGCGCGGCATCCTCGTCGATGATCTGCGCGAGCACGACCTCGAGCAGCTGCAGCAGGCCGCCGACGCCCACGCCGACAGCCACACCGACCAGAACCGCACCGGGCACGTCTGCCGCCACGAGGTAGCCGAGCATGGCCGCGCCGAACACCGCGACGCTCCACAGCAGCGCGGTGCGAGGAGAGGTGCGGCGAACGACCGCGCTCCACAACACGATCGAGGGGATCGCGGTGACGAAGATCACCCCGAGCAGCAGGCTGCCCTCTCCCTCCGGTGCGCGCAGGGAGTACCTGACGTAGAAGGGGACCGCCGCCAGGATCACGGCGATCGAGGTCTGTACGAACAGCGACCCGAGCACGTAGGGGACGAACGCGCGGTTGCGGAAGGTGTACGTCAGCTGGTCGCCCCAGCGCATGGCCTCCGAAGCTGCCTCCGGAACCCGCCGCTCGATCATCCCCCCGAAGAACGACCACACGAGCAGCACCAGGCACACGGCGCCGAGCACCAGGGCCATGCCCGGCCAGCCGAGCGCGCTGTACAGCGCCGGCGCACCGGCTGTTCCGAGGACCATGCCGAGGATCGCGAAGATCTGTCGTGGCACGTTGCCGCGAGCGCGCTCCTCGGTGGTGCGGAAGATCTCGGGGAACAGGGCGGAGATGTTCAGCACCACGACCACGAAGGCCACGTCGTATACGGCGACGACGACGAGGAACCAGATGATGAGGCCGCTCACGGGGAGCTCTGGCGGCATCCACACCAGCGCGAACGCGACGACGAGCGGCACGATGCCCACGCCGATCCAGGGGATGCGCCGGCCCCACGGTGTGCGCAGCCGGTCGGACACCGTGCCCACAACGGGGTTCAGCACGGCGTTCAGGATGCCGTGGGCGATCATCGCGACAGCCACCCACCCGGCTGGGACGGCGAGGTGAGAGACGTAGAAGTAGACGACGAAGGCCGAGAAGGTCTGCGCCATGAGCTGCGTCGGGAAGCCGGAGGCTCCGAACGCGATCGTCTGCGCTCTGGTCGGCGCCGCGTCCAGACGTCGGTCGCGCACCCGCTCGCTCAGCGACGTCACCGGGCGTCTCCCCTTTGCAGGTCGCGCAGGTCGCGCCAGCCGATGCGCACGAGCGCCTCGTCCTCGATCGCCTGCAGCACGGCCGGATCGCTCAGCAGTCGCAGCTCGTAGCCGCGCTTCGCCGCGCTGAAATCGACAGCCGCGCGGAGCTCGTCGTCGTCGACCATCGGATGCAGGTAGATCTCGGTGACTCCGGCCGGCACCGCTCGCAGCAGCGCGATGAAGCCGTCGCGCATCTGCTCGTACGTCTCCTCATCCGGTGTGGCCTCGCGCAGGAGCTCGAACGGGTGCGACCACAGCCGATCGATGATCTCGACGCCGGCTGCATCGGCGGCTGCCGCCGCAGCGTCGAGCTGGGCCTGCAGCGCGGAATCCTCGCCGACCCCGTCCATGCTGCGCGGCAGCCGGAACGGGAGACCGTGTCGTGCGGCGAGCTCGAACACCGGGCGGAGGAAGCCTCGGCCGGTCACGAGCCCGTAGACCGAACCCATGTGATTGTCGAGGTGCGTCACGTCGACGCCGGCGTCGAGCGCGGTCTGCAACTGGGCGGCGAGTTCGGCGGCGACATCGTCATCGGTGGCGTTCTGCTCGACGGACAGGACGTCGGTCGGGAAGAAGCCCGCGGCGTCGACGAGGCTCGTGGCGGTACCGGTCAGCGGGCGCCACCGGTAGCGGGCCCATTCGCTGGTGAGAACGAGGTGCACGCCGACGTCGAGGTCGGTGCGGGAGGCCGCGAAAGCGAGTGCTGCCGGTGACCACGAACACGGGACCATCACGGTCGTCGAGTCGATGCGTCCGGCTGTGAGCAGGTCGATGATGGCGGTGTTGGCCGCATGGCACATGCCGAAATCATCCGCATTGAGGATGATCGCCCGCGCACCGGGCGCGAGACCGAGTCGATCGGCGAGGTCGGAAGGTGCGGTCATCGGGGATCCTGTCGGTGATTCGAGCGGCGGTGCCCGGAATGGTGGTGTGCAACGGGTGGTGTTCATCGGCCAGCCTGGGAGGCGGGCGTGAGGATGCGGGTGAAGAGTTCGCCTCGGAGCGCAACGGCCGCTTCGTTGACGGCGCCGACCAGCGGAGCCTCCGGACCGAAGGAGGAGACGAGGAACCGCAGGGGAAGCTGCGCCTCGTACTCGCCGGCGATCCGCACGATCGCGGCGACGAGTGCCGGATGAGCTGCTTCGCCGCTGAGGATGAATGCTTCCGGATCGAGCACCAGCCCCACGCTGCCGGCCACGAGAACGATGCGTCGAGCGATCTCGGACACGATCCGTACCGCCGCAGCGTCTCCGCGGACGGCCGCCTCCAGATGATCGGCGAAAGATGCCCCGGGATCGCGGCCGGCGCCGAGGGCCAGGTCGCCCACGACCGCGTCGCCCACGAGGGGCGCACCGATCGGGATGGGCGTCTGCGGCAGGTACATGACTTCGCCGGCGACGCCGGAGAAGCCGCGGTGCAGCGCGCCGTCGATCACGATGCCGGCCCCGAGCCCGTCGTCGAGGAGCAGCAGCGCGAAGCTGGCGAGGACCGCTCCTTCTCCAGCGGTGAGCTCGGCGAGGGCTGCGAGATTCACATCGTTCTCGATGCGCACAGGACAGTCGAGGGCGGTCGACAGCGCCGCACGGAATGCGCCGCCGTCGGGGCCGAGGTCGTCGCGGATGCCGCCGTCGGCCGTGACGATGCCGGGCACTCCGACGACCCCCAGGTGAACGGCGCCCTTCGCCGCTTTCACCGTGCGGCGACACCGCTCGACGAGGGAGACGATGTGGGTCACGCGGTCTTCGGCCTCGGTGAACGGGGCGTGCTCCTCCGCCCGCACGGTTCCGCCGGCGTCGACGAGCACGACGTGGGCGGCATGGTGATCGACGTGCACGGCGACGGCGAATCCGAGGCGCGGATGCAGGGCGACCCGTCCGGCGGCGGGGCCTCTCGTGTCCCGGTCGAGGCCTGCCGACGCGACGGCCCCGGCGTTCTCGAGCATCCGCAGCACCTGCGTGACCGCGGTGCGTGACAGACCGGTGGTGGACATCAGCTCCGAACGGGTCTGCGGCCCGCTGCGAGCGAGCGCCTCCAGGATCGCGCGGCCGTTGAGCGTGCGCAGCAGGCCCTGCGGTCCCGCGAGTGGTCTGGACATCTGTTCCCTGGGTTGCCTGTCTGGTTTTCGTGTACCGCGCCAGGTGTCGTTCCGACGCGATGCCGACACGGAGCCGGGCGCAACGCCCGCCAGCATGCCACATCGTGTCGCACTAGTCGACACGTCGCGCCGAGCCTGCATGTCTCGGTTCACGTCCTGAGCAGTGCCGAGCGGCGGGCAGCCGGCCTGTTGCGAGCCCTGCTCACCGGCTGGGGCACGCGCCATCGTCGGGTGGGATCCCACCACGCGGGGCCGCGGACGTGAGGGGTGCCGTGTCGCATGCGGATCTCCCATCCGGAGGCGTCGAGGGTACGGTGATGGTGCCAGCAGAGGGCGACGCCGTTATCGGTGTGGGTGGGCCCGCCGCGCGAGTGCTCCTGCACATGGTGGATCTCGCACCACGTCGCGGGGACGTGGCAGCCGGGAATCAGGCATTCGCGGTCACGGAGAGTGATCGCCCGGCGTTGATGGGCGCTGAAGATCCGGTCGGAGGTGTCGATTCCGATGATGCGCCCTGCCGGGTCGAACAGCACCCGCTGCACTCCACCCGCGCAGGCGGTGTGTGCGGCGGTACGCACGGATACGGGGACGTCGATACCGTCGACGTGCGCCCACCCGCGCCCGGCGATGTAGTCGTCGGCGGTGACGGTCACGACCAGAGTCGGTGCGGCGCCACCGAGACGGGGCATCTCATCGTGCCGCGCAGCGATCCCCAGCACCGCGGCGAGGGTGTCGTGCTGCTTCTGTGCGCGGGACCGGGTGTCGACCATCCGGGCGGGATCGTCGGAAGGGAGGACATCGTCGCCTGTTCCCCCCACCGCCCCGGTGGAGGCGGCCTCATCGTGGTCGACCAGGACGGACGGCTGGAAGACGACGACCCCGGGCGCGGATGGCCCGTCGACTCTCGGGTTCAGATAGGCGTCGAAGATGCGCTGCAGCTGTCCCGCGACCTCGGGCAGCAGCCCGCCCCGGATCGGGATCACCCCGTCTTTCGCCCGGCCCAGGATGATCCCCCGGGCGCGCATCGCGATGTCGTCTGCCGGCTCCGCGCCGTCGGGGTCGAGGTACTGCACGATCACCTGCGCCAGTATCCGGAGGTCTTCCGGCGTCGCCGGTGGTGCCTCTTCGCCGTCGACAGCCGCATCCGCGTCGGCGCGGCGGCCGTCGTCAGCCCCCTGGGCAGCGACCGCGCACCCGCGGGCATACGCCGCAAGCTCCGCATCTGCGAGCAGCCGGTCAGCTGTACCGACCCGGACCGCAGCGTGTTCCACCGGTCCTGTCGCTGCCAGCAGCCCGGCCACCCCCACCGCCCCGTCGAGCATCGCCGCCCGCATCGCCGGCCACCGCACCGGCAAGCGAACTCCCGACGACAGCTCCACCTCGCGACGCACGGCGTTCGCCGCCTTCCCCACTCGACCAGCGCCAGCGGCATCCGTCCGCAGCACCCGCTGCAGCAGCTCGCCCATCGTCCGACACCCGAATCGACCGCAGAATGCCACCTCACCCGACCCGGCCGGGCGCGCATCGACAGATGCGACCGTCTCCACGACCAGCGCCTCCACGCGCCGCTGCACCTCCCCCGCCACACGCAAGAGCTGCATCTTCGCGTCATCCGGCAACCCCGCCACCACGTCGGAACGCAGCAGCGCGTCCAGATCAGCGGCCGTCTGACCGAGCATCTCCACCGGGGTCGTCATACGCGCAAGTCAACCCGGGGCCACCGACATTCGCTGCCGAATAAAGCCAGTTCAGAGCGGTATTCCGGAACACACAAGAGGTCCGCGACTCCTCCACAGGCGAGGCGGATTCCCGCCTTTCCCCACGTACGGCAGATCGCGCCCCACGGCTCGCCCGGACGTCGGGCTCCCGGCGCAGAATCGGTGCATCGTCCTCCGCAACACACAGGCACCGAGGTCGATCGAAGCCCGAGCACCCCTCCGCGACGTGTGATCTCGATCCATGCGCTCTCGATTTGACGCTCTCGACTTCGCGAATTAGATTACAGATCGGTAACGGTGGCATCCGGGGGGATCGCCCGCCGCGCACACCTGCCTCCCGGAAGGACCCCGTCACGAACTCCCTGCCACCCGAGCGCGATCACGACGCCTCGGAAGCCCCCGCACAAGTCCCTGACTCGACGCGACCGCTCTTGCGGCGCGACCTGAGGCGCTCCGCCACCGTAGATTCACGGAGTTCCCGCCGGGCGAATGCAGCTCCTGCTGCTTCTGCGCCCGAAGCAGCCACTCCGGGTGATGCCTCCTCCGCCCGCGACACCCCTTCCGCGGCTGACCCCGCCCCGGGAGCGGAGGCAGCCCCGGCAACCGCAACCGAAACGGCTCCCACACGCGAGGTAGCCCCCACACCCGAGGCAGCACCCACACCCGAGGCAGCACCCACACCCGAGGCAGCACTGCCCACCCCCGCACCCGAGGCAGCCCCCGCACCCGAGGCGGCCCTCACCCCCGAGGCAGCCCCCACCTCCTCCGCAGCGCCCACCCCTTCCTCCGACGCCCCTCCGGCCACCCCACAGGCACCCCGCGCTCCCCGCTCCTGGGATCCTCGTCTGCGCCCGCGACACCTGGCTGCGCCGACGGCGCCGACTTCTCGAGCTCTGGTGCGCCGAGAGAAGCGCCGGTGGGCGAGGGCTAAGGCACTTGGTGCCACACTGGCGATCGGCGTGCTGATCTCCGGCGCGGCTCTTCCCGCACTCAACCCCGTCGGCGGCCAGGCCGCCAACGCCAGCGCCAGCGTCTCCACCGCGGCCGAAGGAACCGCGCAGTCGTACACGGCGAAGGCGGGAATCCGGGCCCAGATCGATCCCCGGGGGAACTTCTCCGCGACGACGCCCGAGGAGATCAAGGAGACCCGCTCCCGCGCCGCTGCCGCCGCCGTCGCCGCCGGCATGCCTCTCTCCAGCGCGATGGACATCCCCCTCGCCGGACGCATCGTGATGCCGATGGCCGACGGGACCTACTCGTTCACCGATGGCTTCGGCGCCTCGCGGCCGGGCCGATCCCACCTCGGCCAGGACTTCGCCGCCCCCATCGGCACCCCCATCAACGCAGCGATGAAGGGCTGCGTCTCGCGGTCCACCGAGAGCTACCAGGGTTACGGCGTCACGATCCAGATCGAGAGCATCGTCGACGGGCAGGCCGTGAGCACCGTCTACTCGCACATGACCTACGGCAGTCGCGCGGTCGAGGTCGGAGACTGCGTCGAGGAGGGCCAGTACATCGGCGACGTCGGCTCGACAGGGTACGTGTTCGGTTCGTGCCTGCACTTCGAGGTCCACATCAACACGGTGGCGGTTGACCCGCTTCCGTGGCTCAAGAAGAACGTGAGCTGACCGGCACCGCACGACCCCACGCCGCCTCTGCGATCACCGTAGGGTGGCGGGATGAGTGCACTGGTGATCCGCGACGCACGCGCCGAAGACGCCGAAGACATCGCCGGCGTGCACGTGCGTTCGTGGCAGGCCGCCTATCGAGGACTCATCGACCAGTCCGTGCTCGACGGCCTCTCCGTCGATGAGAGAGCCGCGGGCTGGCGGCGCATACTCGCCGGGCCGCTGCCGACGAGCCTGGGAACGCTCGTCGCCGTGCGCGACAACCGCCTCATCGGCTGGGCGTCACTCGGCTCGGGCCGCGACCCCGACGGCCTCGCCGACGGAGAGGTGTACGGCATCTACGCCGACCCTTCCGCCTGGTCCACCGGCGCGGGTCATGCCCTGCTCGTGGCCGCCGAGCAGCGGATCACCGAGGCCGGTCACGACCGCGCCTACCTGTGGGTGCTCGACGGCAACGAGCGCGCCGACGCCTTCTACGCCCGCCACGGCTGGCTCGAAGACGGCGCGATCAAGATCGAGGAGCGTCCTCAGTTCACCCTGCGCGAGCACCGCCGCGTGAAGATACTCCCCGCGTGAAGACACTCCCCGTGTGAAGGTCCTGACCGCCTGAGGGCACGCCGCCGGCTGCCGCCTCAGTCGAGTGCGCTCATCACGTGCTTGATGCGGGTGTAGTCGTCGAAACCGTACTGCGACAGATCCTTGCCGTAGCCGGAGTGCTTGAATCCGCCGTGCGGCATGTCCGACACGAACGGGATGTGGGTGTTGATCCACACGCAGCCGAAATCGAGATCACGCGAGAAGCGCATCGCCCTGGCATGATCGGTCGTCCACACCGACGCGGCGAGCGCGTAGGGCACGTCGTTGGCCATCTCCAGGGCCTCGGCGTCCTCGGAGAACGCCTGCACCGTGAGCACCGGTCCGAAGATCTCTCCCTGCACGACCTCGTCGTCCTGTCGCACGCCCGACACGATCGTAGGCTCCCAGAAGTAGCCGCGGTCGCCCTGGCGGCGTCCGCCGGTCTCGATCGTCGCGTGCGCGGGCAGACGGTCGATGAAGCCCTGCACCTGCGCGAGCTGTGCCGCACTGCTCAGCGGGCCGTACAGCACCCCCTCCTCGCGCGGGCCGCCGGTGCGGGCGTGGGTCTTCGCCCTGGCGACCAGCGCGGCGATCAGCTCATCGTGCCGCGAGGCGTGCACCAGCACCCGGGTGGCAGCAGTGCAGTCCTGTCCGCCGTTGAAGAACGCGCCGGTGATGATGCCCTCGACGGCCTTGTCGATCGACGCATCGGCGAACACGATCGCCGGAGCCTTGCCGCCGAGCTCGAGGTGCACGCGCTTGACGTCGTCGGCCGCCGAACGCGCGACCGCCATTCCCGCACGTACCGAGCCGGTGATCGCGACCATCTGCGGCGTGGGGTGCTCCACGAGCGCGACACCCGTGTCCCTGTCTCCGAGCACGACGTTGAGAGTGCCGGCCGGCGTGTGCAGCGCGACGATCTCGGCGAGCAGCAGGGTGGTGAGCGGCGTCGACTCCGCGGGCTTCAGCACGACCGTGTTGCCGGCGGCGAGCGCGGGAGCGATCTTCCACACCGCCATGTTCAGCGGGTAGTTCCACGGCGTGACCTGGCCGATCACGCCGACGGGTTCGCGCCGCACGAAGGAGGTGTGACCGGCGAGGTACTCCCCCGCAGCCCTGCCCTCGAGGCTTCGCGCCGCACCCGCGAAGAAGCGCAGCTGATCGACGGACTGCATGATCTCGTCCGCGACGAGGCTGGCACGCGGCTTGCCGGTGTCCTGCGACTCGAGGTCGGCGAACTCCTCCGCTCGCGCCTCCATCTCGTCGGCGATGCGGAACAGCGCCAGCTGCCGTTCGCCGGGCGTGGTGTCGCGCCAGATCGGGAAGGCGGCGGATGCGGCGGCGTAGGCGGCATCCACGTCGCTGCCGTCCGATACCGGGAGCTCCCCGTAGGTCTCTTCGGTGACAGGATCGACGAGCGGCATGCGGTCGGCGCCGCTCGCGGGCACGTAGCGGCCGCCGATGAAGTTCTGCAGCGGCGCGGAGTTCTTCAGGAGGTGACTGGACATGGGGTCATCGTATCGACATCCATACGGAATCTGAAGATCTGATCAGACGAAACAACTGAATCGGTTGCAGAATGCAGAACCGGCTGACAATATCGACACATGAGCACGAAGCCGTCCCAGCCTGCCCTTGATGACATCTCGAAGCGCATCGTCGAACTGCTGCAGGAAGACGGCCGCCGCCCCTACGCCGAGATCGCGCGCGAGGTCGGTCTGAGCGAAGCGGCGGCTCGCCAGCGCGTGCAGCGGATGACCGAGGCCGGCATCATCCAGATCGTCGCCGTCACCGACCCCATGCAGCTCGGCTTCCACCGCATGTCGATGATCGGCATCCGCGTCTCGGGCGACCCGCGCGAGATCGCCGAGGAGCTCACCACGATCCCCGAGCTGGCGTATGTGGTCGTCACGCTCGGCACCTTCGACATCCTCGTCGAGGCCGTGTGCGAGAACGACGAGCACCTGATCGATCTCATCGCGACCCGCATCCGCACCATCCCGGGCATCACCCACACCGAGAGCATGCTCTACGCAGGCCTCTACAAAGACCTCTACAACTGGGGCACGCGCTGAGGCGCGCCCCGCACACAACGGAGAGAACAATGGGCACCACCGTCTTCGAACGCCAGCCGCCGTCGCCGTCCGTCATCGACGCCTCGCTCCGCGACACCGACCTGCGGGTGTTCTGGCTCGACGACGTAGATCGGCCGACGCACCCCCGCCTCAACGGCACGGTCCGCGCCGACCTCGCGATCGTCGGCGGCGGGTACGCCGGCCTGTGGACGGCGGTGCGCGCGAAGGAGCGCGACCCCGAGCGCCGTGTCGTGCTGCTCGAGGCCTCGCGCATCGCCTGGGCCGCGTCCGGACGCAACGGCGGCTTCTGCGAGTCGAGCCTCACCCACGGCCACGAGAACGGTGTGAATCGCTGGCCGGAGGAGATCGACCGACTCGAAGAGCTGGGCCACGCGAACCTCGACGGCATCGGCGAGACGATCCAGCGGTACGGCATGGATGCGGAGTTCGAGCGCACGGGGCAGCTGGCCGTCGCCGTCGAGCCGCACCAGGTCGAGTGGTTCCGCGATGAGCCGGGCTTCCTCGACCGAGAAGCCGTGCAGGCCGAGGTGCACTCCGACACCTTCCTGGCCGGAGACTGGGACCGCGACGGCTGCGCGATGGTGCACCCCGCCAAGCTCGGCGTGGAGCTGGCCCGCGTGGCCGCCGACCTGGGGGTGGAGATCTACGAGCACAGCCTGGTGCGCGGGATCGAGGGCGACGGATCGGGACCGATCACGCTGGTGACCCCGAACGGCAGGGTGGTCGCCGATGCTGTGGCCCTCGGCACGAACGTCTTCCCCTCGCTCCTCAAGCGCAACCGCCTGATGACCGTGCCCGTGTACGACTACGTGCTGATGACCGAGCCGCTCACCACCGAACAGCTGGCATCGATCGGCTGGTCGAACCGCCAGGGCCTCGCCGACAGCGCGAACCAGTTCCACTACTACCGGCTCACGGGCGACAACCGCATCCTGTTCGGCGGCTACGACGCGGTCTACCACTTCGGCGGCAAGGTGCGGCCGGAGTACGAGGACCGCATCGAGAGCCACCGCCGGCTCGCCTCGCACTTCTTCACCACCTTCCCGCAGCTGGAGGGTTTGCGCTTCACCCACCGCTGGGCCGGGGCGATCGACTCGTCGAGCCGCTTCTGCGCCTTCTTCGGCACCGCTCGCAAGGGCCGCGTCGCCTACGCGACCGGATTCACCGGTCTCGGCGTCGGCGCCGCGCGCTTCGCGGCCGACGTCATGCTCGACAAGCTGTCGGGGGATTCGACCGAGCGCACCGAGCTGCGGATGGTGCGCGAGAAGCCCATCCCCTTCCCGCCGGAGCCCGCGGCGTCGATCGGCGTCAACCTGGTGCGGGCCGCGATGAACCAGGCCGACCACAACGAAGGCAAGCGCAACCTGTTCCTCAAGACGCTCGACGCCGTCGGAATGGGCTTCGACTCGTGAACGGTCTCGCCGCAGGGGCGGGAGTGGATGCCGGCGCCCTGGCACTCGATCACGAGCCGCTCCCTGCCGAAGAGGTGCTCGCTGGTTCGCCGACGACCGCCGTGCACGAGCTGGCGACGCTCGGCGGGATCGAGGTCGGCATCTGGGAGATGACCCCGGGCACCGCGACCGACACCGAGGCCGACGAGGTGTTCGTCGTGCTGTCCGGCCGCGCCACGATCGCGTTCGCCTCATCCGGCCTCCCCGACCTCGAGGTCGGCCCCGGCTCGGTGGTGCGCCTCGCCGAGGGCATGCGCACGACTTGGACCGTCACCGAGACGCTCCGCAAGATCTACGTGGCCTGACGCCGCCGCCCCGCGCTCGAATCGCGCGAATGGCCCCATCCCGAGAGGAGACGGGGCCGTTCGCGCGATTCGAACAGCCCCTCAGGTGATCGGAACCGGCACCGAGTCGATCAGCAGTCGCGTGTACTCGTGCTGCGGGTCGCTCAGCAGCTGCTCGGTCGGACCGGCCTCGACGATCTCGCCTCGACGCATCACGATCGTCTCGGCGCACACCTTGCGCACGACCGCGAGGTCGTGGCTGATGAACAGCAGAGTGAGACCCTGCTCCCGACGGATCCCGGCGACGAGGTCGAGCACCTGCGCCTGCACCGAGACGTCGAGCGCACTGGTCGCCTCGTCCATCACGAGCAGCTCCGGCTCCACGGCGAGTGCGCGGGCGATCGCGACGCGCTGACGCTGACCGCCCGACAGCGTGCGGGGTCGGGCGGCGAGATGCTCCTCCCCCAACCCGACTGCTGTGATCAGCTCGAGCGCCCTGGCAGCGGCATCGGCCCCGGTCCGCCCGGTGTGCAGCTTCAGCACGTCTTCGATCGCCCTCCCCGCAGGGATCCGCGGGTCCAGCGACAGATACGGATCCTGGAACACCATCTGCACGCTCTTCGCGCGCTCGAGACGCTCCGCACGCGACCGCGGGATGCCCGACATCGAGCGTCCGCCGATGCGGATCTCCCCGGCGTCAGGCTCCTCGAGCCCGACGATCATCCGCGCGAGCGTCGACTTGCCCGACCCCGACTCGCCCACCACGGCCAGCGATCCGCCACGGGCGATCACGAGATCGGCATCGGCGACGGCCGCGACCGGATCCTTCCCTCGGCGCCGATACGTCTTGCCGACTCCGGCCACCACGAGCTGCGGTTCGGAACCGGATGCCGCGGTCGGCGGCGTGATCGACCCCGAGATGCGCGGAGTCGCGGCGACTAGACGACGCGTGTATTCGGCGGCAGGCGCCGTGAGCACCTCTCGCGCCGTGCCCTCCTCGACGATCGCGCCGTCTTTCATCACCACGAGGCGATCACACAGGGAGCCGGCGAGGTTCAGGTCGTGCGTGATGAACAGCATCCCCATCCCGCTCTGCGCGCACAGGTCCCGCAGCACCTGCACGATCTCGGCCTGGGTCGTGACGTCGAGCGCGGTGGTCGGCTCGTCGCACACCAGCAGGCTCGGCGACGCGCTCAACGCTCCGGCGATCATGACGCGCTGCAGCATGCCGCCTGACAGCTCGTACGGATGCTGCGACAGATGGTCGGCGGGCGCCGGCAGACGCACGGCCGTGAGCAGCTCGACGGCCCGTGCGTGCGCGGCATCCTTCGACCACCCCTCGCACAGTCGCAGCGCCTCCGAGACGTGGTCGCCGATCGTGCGCATGGGGTTGATGCCGGCCCGCGGATCCTGGAACACCATCGCCGCCTCGTGTCGACGGATCTCCTGCCGACCGGCCGCACCCGCGAGCGGGGACCGCCCGTTCACCTCAACGGTGCCGCCCGTGATCGCCCGGTCGGGCAGCAGCCCGAGCACCGAACGCGCCGTGAGCGATTTGCCGGAGCCGGACTCGCCGACCAGCCCGACGGTCTCGCCCGGCGCGACCTGCAGCGAGATGCCGTGCAGGAGACGGGTGCCGTTCGGGAGGTCGAGCGTGAGGTCCTGGATGTCGAGAAGAGTGCTCATGCGGGGATCCCTCCGCCGATCCGATCGGAGAGTTCCTCACCGATGATGTTCACGCACACGACGACGATCACGACGGCGACGGCGGGTGCGATCGCCGGCAGGAACTGCCCTGCCGCCACCCCCGACTGCGCCTCGTTGATCATCGCGCCCCAGTCGGCGGTCGGCGCCTGCACGCCGAGGCCGAGGAACGACAGCCCCGCGAGCTCGGCGAGCACGTAGCCGAAGTTCAGAGTGGACTGGGCTCCGACGATCGGCGTGACATTCGGCAGCACGCGGCGCAGGGCGATCCACGATCCTCCGAAGCCCTGCACCCGATAGGCCGAGACATACGGACGGGTGCGCTCCGCGGCGACCAGCGAGCGGGTGAGCCGAGCGACGAAGGGGGCGTAGGCGATGCTCATCGCGATGATCGGTGCGACCAGCCCCTTGCCGAACAGGGCGACCGCCATGATCGCGATCAGCAGCGAGGGGAATGCGAACAGCACGTCGAAGACCCGGCTGAGTGCGGCGTCGATCCACCCACCCCGCCATCCGGCCCAGAGCCCCAAGAGGATGCCGATGACCGTGGAGAAGACGACCACGAGGAGCGGGCCGATGAGCGCCGTGCGCCCGCCGTAGATCAACCGGCTGAGCAGGTCGCGCCCGAGCGAGTCGGTGCCGAGCCAGTGCGCGGCCGAGGGCGGAGCAAGGAAGGCGGTGAAGTCCACCGCATCAGGGTCGTAGGGTGCGATTAAGGGCGCGAAGACCGCGGCCAGCACGACAGCCCCGAGCACGACGACGCTGGCGAGGTACAGGAATCGCGGACGCTTCCGGCGGGGCGCACGCAGCACCCGCATCGCGAGAGTGGGGGTCGAGGAGGTCATCGGGCACCAGCTCCGGCAGCGGATCGCGGGTCGATCCAGGGTTCGAGGATGTCGACGATGGCGTTCATCACGACGAACGCGATCACGACGAGGAGGACGATGGCCTGCACGACCGGGAAGTCGAGCCGGTCGACGGACTGCACGAGAAGCGAGCCGATGCCTGACAGCCCGAACGCGGCCTCGACGATCGAGCTCGCCACGATGAGCCCTGCCACGAGCACGCCGCTCACGGTCAGGATCGGACCCAGGGCGTTGCGCAGCACATGCCGGCGCACGACCACCGGGCGTCGTACGCCGCGGCTCGTCGACACCTCGACATGCTCGCGGCCCAGTTGATCGACCATGGCCGAGCGGGTCACCTTGCCGACCAGGACGATGAACACCAGCGCGAGCGCAATCGAGGGCAACGTCAGGTGATAGACCATGTCGAAGAAGCCCTCGCCGGCCCCGAATGAGGGGAACCAGCCCAGCTGCACCGAGAACAGCGCGATGAGGACGATCGCTCCGACGAACGACGGGATCGCGCCGAGCACCGTGAGTCCGATCAGCACGAACCGGTCGAGGGCCTTCCCTCGGTTCAGCGCGGCGACGGCACCGAGCACGACGCCGGCCACGAGCACGATCGCCCCCGACATCGTCACGAGCATCAGCGTCACGGGAAGCCGGTCGCCGATCACCTCCGTGACGTCCTGCCGATACTGCAGCGAACGGCCGAGGTCGCCGTGCAGCAGGCCGAGGACCCACCGGAAGTACTGCTCCCACGGTGGGAGGTCGAGCCCGTACTGGGCGGTGACCTGCGCCACCGCCTCCGGGCTGGGCTTGCGCCCGCGGAGCAGGAAGCTCACGGGATCTCCCGGCACCAGGAAGCGCGAGAAGAAGACGAGCAGCGACGCCAGGAACAGCGTCAGCAGCAGGCCGCCGAGCTTTCCGGCGACGCGACGTGCGGCTGTCATCGGGTGGTCTCCTCTGGGGTCGAGGTTCCGGCGATGCCGGGGGTGACGGGTGCGGCGGCCGCTACGGGGCGGCCGCCGCAGCCGCTCAGCGGGCGCCGATCGTGGCGGCCCAGGGGTAGTACATGAAAGCGATCGATGGCTGCACGCCCGTGATGCGCTCGCCCATGAAGAGCGAGATCGGCGCCTGGTACAGCGGCAGCCACGGCAGCTCCTCGTTGGCGATCTGCTGCGCCTTCGCGGTCAGCTCGCCGCGCGCCGCCGGGTCGTCGATCGTGACGGCCTCCTGCAGGATCGCGTCGAACTCGGGGTTCGACCAGCCGCCGTAGTTGCTGAAGTCGCCGGTGCGCAGCACCGAGTACATCTCGAGCGCATCCGGGCTGGAGAGGTACCAGCTCGTGTAGAACAGGTCGACGCCTTCGCGGGCGCTCGGGTCGGAGAAGAGCGCGGTGTAGGCGTTCGGGGTGACGGTCTCGACCTTCACCTTCAGACCGATCGACTGCGCCGCGGCGACGGTCGCCTGCGAGATGACGGCGAAGTCGTTGCTGATGGGCGCGGTGACGTAGGTGAGCTCCGCGCCCTCGGCACCGGCCTCGGCGATGAGCTTCTTCGCCTCCTCCACGTTCTGGTCGTAGGAGGCGATGTCGTCGAACGCCGCCGTGCGAGCCGCATCCGAGGCGTCCTGCCAGACCGACTCGGTGGTCATCACATCGGTCGTCGCGCCCACCCCGCGATACGCGGCCTGGAGGATCCCGTCGCGGTCCATCG
Source organism: Microbacterium sp. Root1433D1 (assembly GCF_001426835.1). Lineage (NCBI taxonomy): Bacteria > Bacillati > Actinomycetota > Actinomycetes > Micrococcales > Microbacteriaceae > Microbacterium > Microbacterium sp. Root1433D1. Next base: position 837,993 of record NZ_LMFN01000001.1, read on the forward strand.
CGAGCAGCAGCGCCTTGCGCACGCGGACGTCGCCGAGCGGGCCCTCGAGGTTGCTCACGACGACGTTGCCGACCGCCGTGTTCATGCCGAACAGCACGTCACCCTTGCCCGAGGACTGCAGGGTGGGCACGGCCTCCATCGGCACCATCCACGACCCGTCGACGCTGCCCGACTTCAGGGCGTTGATCCGCGCGGTCGGGTCGGTCATGAAGACGAGCTTCACCTCGCCCGAGCGGGCCTTGAGATCGGCATCCCAGTAGTCGTCGTAGCGGGTCATCGTGATCGACTCCCCCGAGTCCCACGAGGTCAGCTGGAACGGGCCGGTGCAGTTCACGCCACCGGTCGAGTTGCCGTAGTCGGCGCCCTTCTCGGCGAGCGTCGCCGCCGACTCGATGACGCCGGCCGACCCGCCCATGCCGAGGTTGAACTGCGAGTCGGGCCCGGTCATCGTGACCGTCACCTGACGGTCGCCGGTCTGCTCGATGGACTTCACGTTCTGATAGACCGAGAACCAGAACGAACCCACGGCGGGATCCAGGTGTCGGCTCATCGACGCGACCACATCGGCGGCAGTGAGCGGCGTTCCGTCGTGGAAAGTGACGCCCTCGCGGATCGTGTAGACCCAGGTGTCGGGCGTCGGGTGCTCGAACGACTCGGCAAGTCCCGGGCTGAGCGAGTAGTCGGGGTTCAACCGCAGCAGCGATTCGCAGACGTTCGCGAGCACGGAGTTGTCGGCGTAATCGAAGGCGTACGCGTAGTCGAGAGAGTACGGCTCGGCGTAGCTCGCGAAGGTGAACGAGTCGATGTCGCCGCTGGGTGCGGCCGTGGTCTCGGTCAGCTTCCAGTCGATCGGTTCGTCGGACCCGGCGTCGGTCGAGCCGGCGGGGCCGCAGCCGGCGAGCGCGGTGATGGCGAGCAGGCCGGCGAGAGCTGCCGCGCTGCCACGGACGAGGGGGCGGGAGAGGAGCGTGCGGTTCATCAGGACTCCTTGCGGTGGGTGTCGGGTACAGCAGGGTCGGATGCGGAGGCGTCGTACACGAGGCGCCCTTCGATCCATGTCGACGCGACCCGTGCCGTGTGGAGCTCGGCGGACGGGATGCCGAACGGGTTCGGCTCGATCACGACGAGGTTGGCGAGGTAGCCCTCCTGGATGCTGCCGGTGTCGTCGTCGCGCCGGTTCACGTATGCGGTGCCTGAGGTGTACGCGGCGAATGCGGTTTCGAGGTCGAGTCGCTGCTGCTCACCACCGAGGGGCGGTTGCGCGGAACCCGGGTAGGTGCGGTTCACCGCGACGTGGATGGCGGCGAGGGGATCGGCCGTGGAGACCGGCCAGTCGCTGCCCGCTGCCAGGCGCACGTTCTCGCGCACGAAGTCGCCGAACGGATACTGCCGGTCGACCTGTCCATCCTGCAGGAACGGCAGCGTGAGCTCGTCGAGCTGATCCTCGTGCGTGGCCCACAGCGCCTGGATGTTGGCGACGGCGTCGAGCGGCGCGAAGCGCGCGACGTCATCCGCTGCGACGATCTGCAGGTGCGCGAGGTGGTGCCGGCCATCGGTGTCGCCGTTGGCGTCGCGAGCGATCTGCAGGGCGTCGAGCGCCTCACGCACGGCGCGGTCTCCGAGCGCATGCATGTGCACCTGCTGACCGGCTTCGTCGAGCGCCGTCACGTATTCGCGCAGCTTCTCCGGCTCGATGAAGCTGAGGCCGTGGTTGCAGGTGTCGTGCCCCGTCTCGTCACGGTACGGCGTGAGCATCGCGGCGGTCTGATTCTCGGCCACGCCGTCGACCATGATCTTGGTGGTCCCGAGATCGATTCGACGATCGGGGTACTCGGCGGCGGCGCGGGCACGGCGGTCCGCCATCCGCGCGACCTGGTCGATCCCCCCGTCGCGCGCCCACCACTGCGCACCGACGACGTGCACCAGCAGGCGCCCTTCGGCTGCGGCGCGCTCGTAGGCGGGGAGCGGGTCGGCGATGCCGCCGGAGTTCGCTGCGACCATCGCGTCCTGCCATCCCGTGACGCCGAGGGCGATGAGCTCATCCTGTGCACGCAGGAGTCCCTGATACGCGAGGTCGTCGGAGGTGGCGGGGCGCACGGTGGCGAACAGCTCGCCCGCTCCCTCGTGGAAGGTCCCTGCCGGGAAGCCGTCGGCCTCCCGCACGATCCGGCCGTCTTCCGGGTCGGGCGTCTCGGCCGTGAGCCCGGCCCGCTCGATCGCCGCGGTGCTCGCCCAGGTGCTGTGGTGGTCGCGGCTCTGCAGCAGCACAGGCCGACCGCCCGCCGCCTCGTCGAGCAGGCCGCGGGGCGGGTTGCCACCGGGGAAGTGATCCATCCCCCACCCACCGCCGAGGATCCACTCCTCGTCGGGGTTCGCCTCGGCGTAGGCGCGGATGAGGGATGCCGTCTGCTCGGCGTTCTCGGCCTCGGTGAGGTTGCACTGCAGCAGTTCGATGCCGCCGCCAACGGGGTGGATGTGCGCATCCTGGAAACCAGGGCTGAGCAGCGCGCCCGCGAGGTCGACCCAGGTCGCATCCCCCGCCGCACGCGCCGAAGCATCTGCGTCGGGGAGGACGGCGGCGATCCGCCTGCCGCGGACGATCACGGCGTGACCGGTCAGCGGGGTGCCGGTGCCGGTGAAGACCGCACCGCCATGGAAGACGAACTCGGATGACATCGTTCTGCCTCTCTGCAGCATCGAAGGGGGAACTGCGATCACGCTAGCTCCCGACAACACCGGTGTCAACAGTGTTGACCACACTCGGGACTCGACCTAGATTGAAGACGTCGCGTCACGCTCGGAATCCGATCGGACTGCGATGATGGACGAGACGGAAGGAGGCGGCGATGAGCGCGGTCACGAAGAAGGACCAGCCGCCCAAGCGCGCCCGACTGGATCGAGACCTCATCGTCGAGGCCGGCCTCGAACTCTCCGGCGCACCTGGCGTCACGACGATCTCGGTACGCGACCTCGGCTCCAGGCTCGGTGCCGACCCCACCGCGATCTACCGCCACTTCCAGAGCAAAGACGCCCTGATGGGTGCGCTCCTGGATGAGCTCAACGGCCGCGCAGCGGCATCAGTGCAGACGCCGCTGGAGCGGTGGGACGAGCGCCTGCGCGAACTGTCGCTTGCGACACTCGACCTGTTCACCCGGCACCCGGCGATCGGCGCAGAGGCGATGACGCTCACGACACACGGGCCCGGCGAACTCGCCGCCATCGAGCTGATGCTCGACGCGTTCCAGCGCTGCGGACTCGACGGCGAGGAACTGGTGCGGCACTACGCCCTGCTGGCCGCGCACGTGCTCTCGCTCGCCGCCGGCATCGCTCGGGCACGGGCCGAGAACACGAGCGATGACGATGGCGATTCCTGGCTCGACACTCCGCTGCTCGCCGACCCGCGCAGGTTCCCGCTCATCGCGCAGCACTCCCTGCTGCTCTCGGAGCTGCAGGACCGGGACCTCTTCCTGAGCGGGGTCGACCTCATCATCGACTCCGCCAGACGCACCGCCGCCGCCTGAACACGCTGACCTCTTGCGCTCCACATAGTTTTGTGACAAAACTATGTTCACCGCTCACGGCGAGCGGAGAGCAGGAGAGATCGATGAGGATCATCATCGTCGGCGCAGGCATCGGCGGACTCGCCACCGCGATCAGCCTGCACGAGGCGGGGTTGCGCGACGTGACCGTGTTCGAACGCAGCAGCACCATCCGCGGGCTCGGCGTCGGCATCAACCTCCTCCCCCACGCGATGCGCGAGCTCACCGAACTCGGTGTCGCCGACTCGATCGCCGCCGAGGGCGTCACTCCCACGACACTCAGCTACTTCACCCGCCGCGGCGAGGAGATCTGGAGCGAGCCGCGCGGACTCGCCGCCGGCTACCACTGGCCGCAGCTCTCCGTGCACCGGGGCCGTCTCCAGCTCGCCCTGCGCGACCTCGCCGAGGCCCGTCTGGCCGAGCCGATCCGCCTCGGCCACCGCCTGATCGCCGCGGCATCGAACGCCGACGGCACCGAGACCGCGCGCTTCGCGACCGACGACGGCGAGGTCGAAGAGACCGCAGACGTGATCATCGGCGCCGATGGCATCCACTCCGCACTGCGAGCCCTGAGCTACCCCGACGAGGGCGCACCGCCCTGGAGCGGTCTCACGCTGTGGCGCGGCATCACCCGCATTCCCGCGTTCCTCGACGGCCGCACCATGATCATGGCCGGCGACGGCGAGCAGAAGTTCGTCGCCTACCCCCTGAGCGAGAAGGATGCCGCGGGCGACATGCTCGTGAACTTCATCGCCGAGCGCCGCGTCGGCGGCACCGGCGATGCGGACTGGAACCGCGCCGTCGACCCGGCGCCGATCGCCGAGCTGTTCCGCGAGTGGAGCTTCGACTGGCTCGACATCCCCGCTGCGATCGCGCGTGCCGAAGAGATCCTCGAGTATCCGATGGTCGACCGCGATCCCCTCCCGCAGTGGACCCACGGGCGCACCACCCTGCTCGGCGACGCCGCGCACGCGATGTACCCGAACGGGTCGAACGGCGGCTCACAGGCGATCCTCGACGCTCGCACGCTGGCGTTCCACCTTGCCGCCTCCGACGACTCCGCCGCCGGCATCGAGGAGGCGCTCGCCCGCTATGAAGACGCTCGTCGCCCCGCGATGACCGCGCTGCTAGCCGGCACCAGGGCCACCGGGCCCGAGCGGGTGATGCAGCTCGCCCGCGAGCGCGCACCCCAGGGCTTCGACGACATCGAGCAGGTGATCTCCCTCGCCGAGCGTCGACAGATCGCGACCGACTACAAGGTCGCGGCCGGATTCCTGCCCGAGCTGCTCAACGACCGGCCGTCGCTCACCCCGCCCTCTGCTGGCTCGTCGACTCCGACGCAGGCGCGCCGATGACCGGGCTGGACGCCGCCAGACTCGCCGCCGTCATCTCTCCGCTGCGTCGCGCACTGCTGGCCGCGACGCGCGCGGAAGCCGGTCTCCCCGAGCTCTCGGAAGCGCAGATCGATGTCCTCCGCACCCTTCCGACGGGTGCGAGCCGAGGTCCGGCGGAGATCGCCGCGCAGCTGCGCCTGAGCCGACCGACGGTGAGCAACCTGCTCAGCTCGATGGAAGCGGATGGTCTGATCGAGCGTGGCCCCGATCCTTCCGACGGACGTCGAGTCGTGGTGCGCGCCTCCGACCGGGCGCTGGACCTGTTCGACCGCTTCGATGCCGTGAACTCCGCCCTCGTCGCACGGGTGGGCCGCGAACTCGACGACGCGGATCGCGCTGCGCTCGACGCCGCACTCCCCGCACTCGAACGCCTCTGCGCCGCGCTCACCGGGCCGGATGCCACCACTTCGTCGAACCGTCAGGACACCCCGTGAACACCCTGCATGACCTGCTGCCCGCCCCGACGCTCGAGGCCGCCTTCGACGTCTCCGTCGACCTCGGGGTGCTGGAGGACCACGGCGCCACCAGTGCCGGGCACCGCCGCGTGGTCCCGATCCTCGGCGGCCGCATCACCGGCACCGTCGAGGCCGAGATCCTTCCCGGCGGCGCCGACTGGCAGCTCGTCCGCCCCGACGGCACGATCGAGATCGACGGCCGCTACTCGGCGCGCACCGCATCGGGCGCGCTCCTGCTGCTGCATGCGAAAGGCCTGCGCACGGGATCGCCCGAGGTGCTCGAAAGGCTGGGCCGTGGCGAGGACGTCGATCCCCGCTCCTACTGCTTCCGCACGACAGTGCAGGTGGAGACCGCTGCACCTGCACTCGCGGATCTCCAGCGCAGCCTCTTCATCGCGGTCGCGCAGCGCCAGGCCCACGCGGTGCACTACCGCGCCCATCGCGTGGGCTGACGCCGGATGCGAAGAACGCCGGGAGCCCCTGAGAGCTCCCGGCGTTCTCGATATCGTGCCGGGACCTCAGCCCGCGGCATCCACCTTCCGCAGGAACCGGATCCGACGCTCCTGATCGCGCCGCAGCCACGGCAGGAACGCCCACCACAGCAGTACCGCCACCGGCCGGGTGGTGTCCCCGACCGCCACGGCCGTGGTCACGGCGACGTTCTCAGCAGCGGCCGCACCGAGGCGTAAGCGTCGGCGACGTCGCGCGTCGGCACGTCGTAGACCCGGGCGACGCCCTTCGCCCCCTGATGGCGCGGCCACCCGGGATCGCCTCCGGTGATGAAGGCGACAGCGGCGCCGTGCACCTCGTCGGCCAGCTCCTGGGGCGGATGCGGTCCGGCGAGCGGCTCCATGGCCGGACCGTCGAGGCAGTCGAAGAAGAACGGCACATCGAGGCAGTGCTCGGCGAAGCCGAAGTGGCCCGACGGCCAGGAGAACCGGTACAGCCAGGTGGGGGCATCGCCACGGTCGGCGACGATCTTCAGCAGCGCCGAGCGGAACATCCGGTCCGTCAACAGCCGACCGGCCACCCTGGCGTTGCCGAGCCCGGTGATGTCGGAGTTGGCGGCGAGGTACTCCCGTCGCACGCTCTTCGGCAGCCCGAGCCTGTTCAGCAGGAGCGACCTCGGCACCCAGCGCAGCTTCTTCTCGGAACCTGCGAACACCATCGTGAACTCGTCGTCGGTCGCACCGAGCACGAGCGGCTTGTCGGCCCCGACCCCCGCGGCGAGGGACTCCCGTGTGGGTCGTGCCAGCAGGTCGCCGTCGACGGCGGGCCCGAGCGGCAGGCCGTCTTCAACGACGCTGCCGAGCGAAGCCGGTCCGAGCGCGGTCGCCTTCTTCTGCAGCTCGAGGATGCGCTCCTCGCTCAGGGACGAGAAGCCCGCGACGGTCGGCTCGACGCCCGCCGCTGCGGCGAGTCCACGCCCGAATGCCTCGGCGCGGGCGGGGGCCACGTCGGCGAGCGCACCGGAGATCGCGTACACGCCCTGGAACAGGTGCTGCGCCTTCTCCATCCCGAGCAGGGTCAGCACAGCGCCTCCGCCGGCGGACTGTCCGGCGATCGTCACCCGCGACGGATCCCCGCCGAAGTCCGCGATGTTCTGCTGCACCCATTCGAGGGCGAGCAGCCAGTCGCGCACGCCGCGATTGGACGGTGCGTCTTCGATCCAGCCGAAGCCGTCGAAGCCCAGGCGGTACGACAGCGACACCGTCACGACACCGTCGCGGTTGAAGTTGCGTCCGTCGTACCAGGAACTCGCCGGTGAGCCCGCGAAGTACCCGCCGCCGTGGATCCACACCAGCACCGGGAGACCGGTCCCCTGCTCGGCATGGGTCGGGTCCGGGGTGAAGACGTTCACGTTGAGCGTGGAGTCGCCCTCGATGCTCGGCTCGGGGATGAGCGTCACACCGGGGTCCCCGCGCTGCGCGGTGGCGGCGAACTCGAGCGCGTCGCGCACCCCCTGCCACGGCGCCTTGGGCACAGGCGCCTGGAAGCGCAGCTCTCCGATCGGCGCCTCGGCGAACGGGATGCCGAGGAAGCCGGCCGAGCGCGGATTGCCGCGCCCTCCCGTGGTCGCACGCCAGCGACCGCGCACCCGTCCTGCGCTCGTGCTCACCTCGACATAGTCGGCGGTCGTCTCGAAGTCGGTATTGGTCATGACAGCATTCTCCCGGTCGTTCCTGGTCATCAGCGCACTCCCCTGATCGGCGCGGTCGCGACCGCGGCGAGGATCACGAACACGATCGCGAAGACGAAGAGCATCGCGTAGCCGCCGAGGGACGTGATGATGACACCACCGATCGCGGGGCTCAGCGCCTGCGGCACGTTGGTCGCGACGTTGAGGATCCCGAGGTCCTTGCCCGCCGAGGCGCCTTCGTCCGGCAGCACCTCGGTCATGAGCGCGGCATCCACCGACATGTACAGGCCGAAACCGATGCCGTTGATGACGCTCATCAGGATCATGCCGGTCATGTTCGGCTGCAGCAGCGGCATGGCGAATCCCGCGACCATGACGACGGATGCGGCGTAGATGAACACCTTGCGACGACCGACCCTGTCGCTCCACCAGCCGGAGAGGGCGATCGCGATCAGGGTCGGGACGAAGGCGACGAGGGTGAGGGTGACGACCGCGCCCTGGGCGTCCGCGAGCGGGAGGCCGATGTAGTCCGTGAGCATGTACAGCTGGTAGGCGCTGACGACGAAGTAGCCGAGGATGAGCAGGAACCGCGCGGCGAACGCCCAGGCGAAGTCGGGGTGACGGCGCGGATCGATCCAGAAGCCGGCGAAGAACGCACGCCAGCGGAACGCGTCGACCGCGGCCTGCTTCGACGACCAGTCGCGGTTCACGAGCGCGAACAGCAGCGCCGCCACGATCACGGCGCCGCCGAACACCGCATAGCCGATGCCGATCTGCGCGGCGAACGCGCCGGCGAGCATGATGCCGACCGTCATGCCGACCTGTGTGCCGAGTCCGATCATCGCGCTCGCCCCACCGCGTTTCGCGCGGGGGAACCTATCGGCGGTGATGGCGGTGAGAGGTGCCTGGAAGAAGTTCAGCGCGACCTGGATGATCACCCAGAACACCGTGATCCAGAGGATGTCGGTGAGCGACCCCATGCCGAACAGGAAGATGCCGCCGATGATCGCACCGAGCACCATCCACGGCACGCGGCGGCCGAAACGCGAGCGTGTACGGTCGCTCAGCGCCCCGACGATCGGCTGGGCGAACAGCGTGAACACGAAGGAGATCGTGGTGACGACGGCGAGGTTCGCGACCTTGTTCGCCTCGTCGATCATCAGCACCTGGCTCGGCAGGAGGATCGCGATGAGCCCGCCGTACGTGGCGAAAAGGGTGAGCGAGGCGATCAACAGGCTGGGCAGCAGGCGCCGATTCGCGGGCGGACTCGCCGCCGGTTCCCCCGCTTGAGGCGGAGCCGAGCGGATCGTGCCGGTGGGGGCGAGTTCGGCGGCGGGGTCGAGCGGGGACACGGACATGTCGGCTCCTCATCGAGCGGAATCAGGTTAATACCAAACGTCGTTCGGTATTAATCCGACATGCTGGCAGATCGCAGGTCATCCTCGCAAGCCATTCACGAACGTTGTTTGGTTTTTGTGATCTCGTCGCGCCGGTTACCCTGGAGCCATGGCGACACGAGGGGCGTATGCGAAGGGCGTCGCCAAGCGCGAGGAGATCCTCGAAGCCGCTCTCGCCGTCGTCGCCGAGCACGGATACCGCAAGGCCTCTGTGCGGGAGATCGCGGATGCCGCCGGCCTCAGCCCCGCGGGGCTGTTGCACTACTTCGGCAGCAAGGAAGAGCTCTTCGTCGCGATTCTCCGCGCCAGAGACGACCGCGACGAGCAGGAGTACGCGGGCGAAGACGCCTCCAGCGCCTTCCTCGCGGTCATGCGCCACAACACCTCCGTCCCCGGACTCGTGCAGCTCTACGCGCAGCTGGCCGCCGAGGCGGGAGACCCCTCGCACCCCGCTCACGCCTACTTCCGCGAGCGCACCGAGCGGGTCGAGGCCCTCACCCGCGCCCAGGTCGCCGAGGATCAGAAGGCCGGCCGGATGCGCGACGACCTCGACCCCGCCTGGGTGGTGCGCACTCTGCACGCCCTGGCCGATGGGCTCCAGGCCGCGTGGATGCTCGATCCGTCCCTCGACATGGCCGCCGAGATCGAGCAGTTCCTCGTGCTGCTGCGTCCGTCCTGACGACCCGCGTCAGTCGAGCGTCGTCGCCTCGGCGTGCGGCATCCGCGCCCTCATGATCCGCACCGCCTCGGGGTTGTCGTCCACGAGCACGGCGTCCCGGCCCAGCGCCGAGGCCACCGCTCCCGTCGTGCCGCTCCCGGCGAACAGGTCGAGCACACGGTCTCCGGGACGACTCGATGCCGTCACGATGCGGCGGAGGATCCCCTCCGGCTTCTGCGTGGGATAGCCGGTCTTCTCCCGCCCCGTCGTCGGCACGATCGTGTGCCACCAGACGTCAGTGGGCAGCTTGCCGCGCGCGGCCTTCTCAGGGGTGACCAGTCCCGGCGCCATGTAGGGCTCGCGGTCGACCTCGTCGGAGTTGAAGACGTACTCGCGCGGATTCTTGACGTAGACCAGGATCGTGTCGTGCTTGGTGGGCCAGCGACTGCGCGACTTGGCGCCATAGTCGTATGCCCAGATCAGCTCGTTGAGGAAGCAGTCCCGCCCGAACACCGCGTCGAGCATGACCTTCGCGTAGTGCGCCTCCCGATAGTCGAGGTGCAGATAGAGGGTGCCGTCGTCGGCGAGCAGCCGCCACGCCTCCTCGAGCCGAGGCATGAGGAAGGCGCCGTAGTCGTCGAAGCGGTCGTCATAGGCGCGCAGCATCCCGCGCACCCGCTCGTACGCGTGGCCGTGGAATCCGTGCCGCACCTCGGTCTCGGGCGTCCCCTCTGCAGAACTCCTCGGATCCGAGCCGGCCGCCCCCGCGCGGTCGCCGGATTCCGGGGCCGGGTCGACGTCCGGTACGGACTCTCGAGGAGCTGTGGACGTCCGCCGCGCGGTGACCACCTGCCGCTCCTGCGTGCGACCGGTGTTGAAGGGCGGGTCGAGGTACACGAGGGTGAACGATCCGGAGGGCAGGGTCGCGGCCACGGCGAGGTTGTCGCCCTCGACGATCGTGACCGCACCGCGCACGACGGGATCGGGCACGACGGGATCAGGCACGACCGGCTCGATCGCCGGCGCGGCGTCCGGCGGGTCCGCTGCGGCGGAGAGGTCGGGATCCGGCGCCGTCACGGCACCCGATGCAGCCACGCCTCGGTGGCGAACTTCGACTCGACGAGGGCTTCGGCATCGGCGTACTCGTCGGCCGAGATCGATCCGGTCTCGGCGTCGGTCAGCGAGCGGAACGTGTCCTTGAAACGCTCGATGATCTCGGCGCGCTCGAGCCCGGTCTGACTGCGCAGCGGATCGACGCGCTTCGCGGCGGAGGTCGTGCCCTTGTCGCTGAGCTTCTCGCGACCGATGCGGAGGACCTCGGTCATCACCTGTCCGTCGATGTCGTACGACAGGGTCGCGTGGTGCAGCACTCCCCCGTTGGCGAGGCGCTTCTGGGCAGCACCGCCGATCTTGCCGGTCGGACTCGCGATGTCGTTGAGCGGCTGGTACACCGCGTCGATACCGAGCGAGCGCAGCGCCTGCAGCACCCAGTCGTCGAGGAACGCGTAGGAGTCGGCGAAGGTCATGCCGGCGACGAGCGATGCGGGCACGTACAGCGAGTACGTGATGATCTGTCCGGCCGCCATCAGCATCGCCCCTCCGCCGGAGATGCGGCGGACGACGTCGAACCCGTGGGTCGCCGCGCCCTCCGGGTCGACCTCGTTGCGGTACGACTGGAAGGACCCGATCACGACGGCCGACTCGTTCCACTCCCAGATGCGCAGGGTGGGTCGACGGCGGCCCTCGCCCACCCGCGAGGTGAGAACCTCGTCGAGGGCGAGGTTCATGCGCGGCGAGACGGCCTCATCGTGCACGATCTCCCAGTCGAAGTCACGCCAGCCCGGAGCGGTCACGAGCGCACGGCGTACCGCGGTGCCCACGGCCTCCGGGCTGAAGCCGAGCAGCTGGGCGCCGTCGGGAAGAGCGCCGCGGACGGCGTTCGCGATCACCGTCGCGTCCGACTCGACCGGCAGTCCGTTCACGGCGGCGTTGATGTCGTCCAGCGCCGAGTCGGGCTCGAGGAAGAAGTCGCCGGCGAGGCGGAAGCGGGCGATCCGATCGTCCTCGATCTCGAGGTCGACGACGACGAGCTTTCCACCTGGGACCTTGTATTCACCGTGCACGGTTCCAGCTTAAGGCGCGCAGCCCCGGTTCCGGCGGGTCAGCCTCCGAGCACCACCACGCGCTCCCCGGCGCGGATGGGCGTCGAGTACCGGTTGCCGACGGGCGGGAGCGGGCACACGAACTGGTCCGAGAACGCGCACGGGGGCAGGTAGGCGCGGTTGAAGTCGATCACGGCCGTGCCGTCGGCGGCGGGTTCGTCGACCGGGAGGAACCGGAAGCGGTACGTCTCGAGCCCGTTCGTGCCGTCGGCGAAGACCGCGCCCAGCGCTCCATGCGCGCTCCGGGTCACGGTCAGCGTCTGCGGGGCCCCTGCCAGCTCGAACCGCAGTCGACCGGCGACGGGCGTCTCCCGCGCATCCCCGTCGACCGACGTGATCACGATCTGCTCGCCGGGCGTCTCCTCGAACACGGCCGGCAGCCGCCAGCGCTCGTCGGGGGCGTAGGCGTCGATCGCCGTGAACCACTCGCGCTGCGGACGGGCCGGATTCAGCACCCGCAGGGCGAGCGTGCCGTGGCGCTCGAACACGCGCAGCTCGCGGCGTCCGAGGCGGATGCTCTCGCCTCCGCGCAGCACGACGGTGGATCCCACCCGACCGAGCTCGCTGCCGCGGATGCCCCCGTCACCGGTGAGCGCCCAGAGACCGGGGATGCCGTCGACGGCCGCCGCCTCGGTGATGAGCCAGTTCGTCGACTCCAATGCCGACGGACCGTACTCCGAGCCCGCGTAGCGCTCGCGTGACGCGTGCCAGTCCTGCCAGTCCTTCACGAAGCTCATCGGAGCGGTCCCTCCCGTGCGAGGGCACCGCAGAACGGGGCACTCCTCGCTCATGCGCGGAATATTGCCCCGAATCTACGGGGGCTCCGCGCCGGTCGAGGCAGCAGCGTCACACGTCTTCACCGCGCGTAACGCCGCGTCACACCGGCCTCATCCGGGAACGCCTCACGCCCGCACCCACGGTCCTCGCCGAGACCCACCGTCACAAGCGGTCGCCACCGTGGGTATGGGCGAGGAGCATGGGTCTCGGCGAGGAAGCCGCGAATCTCAGCGCGCGGGGATGTGCGTGTCGAGCCAGGCGAGCACGTCGGCACGCACCTCTTCCTGCTGCAGCTCCGCGAAGATCTCGTGACGCGCATCCGGGTACACGAGCGTCGTGACGTCGGTGAGGCCGGAACGGTTGCGGTACTCGTCGGCGAGCTTGTGCACGCTGCGGGGTCCGCCCACCGGGTCGTCCCGACCCACGAGCAGCAGCATCGGGATGTCGTATCCGAGGTCCTTGGCCGGGCGGCCGTAGAGCTTCGCGGCCTCGATCGGGCCGAAGAGCTTGAGCAGCGGCACGTCGGTGGTCAGCGGATCCTCGTCGAACGCGGCCCACACGGCAGGATCGCGGCTGAGCCACTCGAGACCCGTGGCCCCCTCGCCTGCCCAGCGCGCGTTGAGCGGCGCGGCGTTCAGCGAACCGGGCATCCGCAGTGCAGATCCGGAGAGGATCACGGCGTCCCAGGCTTCCGGGTGATCGTTGACGAGCATCTGCGCGAGGAACGAGCCCCAGGAATGCCCGAGCAGCACGAGCGGGAGATCGGGGTTCTCCTCGCGGATGATGCCGGTCAGCTGCCAGACCGCCTCTTCGGCCGCGCGCAGTCCGCCCTTGCCCAGGCGTCCGAGCTTCTCGGGTCCGCCGTGCTGACGGATGCCGGTGCGTCCGTGCCCGCGGTGGTCGTCGGCGTAGACGTGGAACCCGGCGCCGGTGAGCGCGGCGATCAGCGCTCCGTACCTCCCGGCATGCTCGCCGACGCCGTGCAACAGCTGCATCACGCCCCGAGGCGTCCCGTGCGCAGGATGGACGTCATAGACGATGTCGACGCCATAGGCGTCGGTGAACTCGCGGGTATCCATCACGGTGCGAGCCTACTCACCCTCCGAGAGGGCGGCTACCGCGCGAGGGCGTCCCGGATCGCGAAGGCGATGTCGCGGTCGGTGACCTCGTAGCCGCCGACCCCGTCGGAGGCGGACCCCATGCGCACGCCCCCGTCCTCGGTCACAGCGCGCTTCGCGGAGAAGTGGATGGCGTCGACGCCCGCCGCCGCCAGCACCGGAGCACTGGTCACGTCGACGCCGCTGCCGGCCATGATCTCGATCTCGCCCTCGGCGGCGGCGACCAGAGCGCGCAGCGTCTCGATGCCGTCGATCGCGGCGGATGCCCCGCCCGAGGTGAGCACGCGGCGAAGGCCGAGCTCGCGGGCGCTCTGCAGCGTCGCGACAGGATCGGCTGTCACGTCGATGGCGCGGTGCAGGGTGACAGGCGCGCCCCCGGCGGCGTCGCGCAGACGGGCCATCGCGAAGAGGTCGAGGCGCCCTTCGGCGTCGAGGGCTCCGATGACGACGCCTGCGGCACCGGCGGCGACCGCGCGGCGGACGTCGCGTTCGGAGACGACGAGCTCGTCCTCGGTGTAGTGGAAACCGCCCGCGCGGGGCCGGATCAGCACGTGCACCTCGGGGCCGTCGGCACCTGCCGCCTCGACGGCGAGCTCGAGGGTCGCGGGAGACGGGGTCAGCCCGCCGAGGGCGAGGGCCGTGGCGAGCTCGACGCGGTCGGCGCCGACTTCTGCGGCGATCCGCACTCCAGCGGGGTCCTGCACGGCGATTTCGAGAGCGAGCGTTCGGGTCACCCTTCCATTGTGCCCGCTGCCGAGACGGCATCCGAAAAATTAGATAGGCTATCTAAGTAATGTCTGCGTCTGATGAATCACTCCACCTCACCGCCACAGACCTTCGCATGGCCACGTTCCGGCTGGCCCGCCGCCTCCGCTGCGCCCGCGCCGCCGACTCGATGAGCGACGCGCAGCTGGCGGTGCTCGCCGACCTGCGCATGAACGGCCGCCGCACGGTCTCCACCCTCGCCGAGCGCGAGCGCGTCACGGCCCCCTCGATGACCAGCACGATCAACGGCCTCGAGGAGCAGGGCTACGTGGTGCGCACGCCCGATGAAGACGACCGCCGCCGTGTGCAGGTCGCCATCACCGCGGCAGGCACCGAGATCGTCGCCGAGACCATCCGTCGACGCGACGAGCTGCTCGCCGACATGCTGCGCGAGGTCGAATACACCGAGGCCGAGCTCACCACGCTGCGCGAAGCCAGCGCGCTGATGAGGCGGGTGGTCGAACGATGAGCGCCATGTTCCGCTCCTTCGCGAACATCAACTACCGGATCTGGTTCGCGGGCGCCCTGATCTCCAACGTCGGGGGATGGATGCAGGCCACCGCTCAGGATTGGGTGGTGCTCACCGAGCTGACCGACAACGACGCCACCGCGATGGGCGTGACGATGGCCCTGCAGTTCGGGCCTCCGCTCGTGCTCGTGAGTCTGACCGGGTGGGTGGCCGACCGCTTCGACCGACGGCACATCCTGTTCGCCACGCAGTCGGCACTGCTCGCCTTGGCCATCGCCGTCGGCGTACTGCTGCTGAACGACCTCATGACGCTGCCGATGATGTTCGGCTTCGCCCTCGGGTTCGGCATCGTGAACGCGTTCGACGCCCCGGCCCGGCAGGCGTTCGTCTCCGACATGGTCTCCACCGGCGACACCTCCAACGCGGTGGCCCTCAACTCGGCATCGTTCAACCTCGCCCGCATGGTGGGGCCTGCCGTCGGCGGCCTGCTGATCGTGGCGATCGGCTCGGGCTGGGTCTTCATCGTGAACGCGGCGACCTTCCTGGCGATGCTGCTCGCACTGATGCTGATGCGCCGGAGCCTGCTCGCTCCGCGTCTGAAGAACCGCAACCGCGGCGGACTCGCGGCCGGATTCCGCTACGTGTGGGGGCGCAGCGACCTGCGCGTGGTGTTCGTCACGGTGTTCCTGATCGGCGCGTTCGGCATGAACTTCCCGATCTTCGCCTCCACCATGGCTCTCGAGTTCGGCGCCGGGGCCGACGGGTACGGCGTGCTCAGCTCGGTCCTCGCGATCGGCTCGCTGATCGGAGCCCTGCTCGCCGCCCGACGCGATCGAGCCCGCGTGCGCGTGGTGATCCTCGCCGCCGGCGGGTTCGGCATCGCCGCTTTCGTCTCGTCGGCCATGCCCACATACGCGTCCTACGCCGTCACCCTGACCTTCACCGGGTTCATGATCGTGACCCTCCTCACCACCGCCAACGGCTACGTGCAGATCACCACCGATCCCGCTCTGCGCGGACGTGTGCTCGCCCTGTACATGGCGGTCATCATGGGTTCGACACCCGTCGGGGCGCCGATCGCCGGATGGGTCGCCGACACCTTCGGACCGCGCGCCGCGATCATGCTCGGCGGCACCGCGGGATTCGTCGCGTGTGCGATCGGCGTGATCTGGGTGGCGACCTCTGGCCGCCTCCGGCGCGATGAGAATCGGCGCTTCCTGCTCACGCTCGACGAGACCCGCCCCCTCCGTGTGATCGAGGTCGACCCGATCGAGTTCAGCGACGAGGCGGCTGTGACCACACCGATCCGCAGCGCCAAGAAGAGCGAGCGCGAGAACTGACCCGCGTCAGGGCGTTTGTCAACGCCCTCTCCGAGACGAACGCCTCGACGTACCGTCGATGCATGGACGAGAACACGGAACGCACCCCCCACCCGCAGGATCCGGCCGAGGGCGCGCGCCGCGTCGGAGGAGCCGACGAGGACTCCGGTCAGGGCGACGGCACCGGCGGCGCGATCCAGGGAGACAGCTCGCGCGGAGAGTCGACCGGCGGCGCCATCCAGGGCGACGCAGGCCAGGGACACCGCGCGGCGCTCGGCGGCGACGAGACCACCGAGGATCAGCTCGACGCCGACAACGAAGCAGAAGAAGACACCCTCAAGACGCTCGACCCGGACTCGCCGCCGGCCTGAGCACGCACGAGGGCAGCGCCACCGCCAGCCGTCGCCATCCCCAGGCCACGGCCCTCCCCTGCGGTGGCGTTGCCCGTGCCCGCGTACGCGGAGGCGGGATGCGCCTGATCAGGCGCCCAGCACGAGCTTGAGCTGCTCCACCGCCCAGTCGAGTTCGGTCGCGCGGATCACGAGCGGCGGTGCGATGCGGATGGTCTGTCCGTGCGTGTCCTTCACGAGCACACCGCGTTCGAGGAGCTTCTCGGCGATCTCGCGCCCCGTGCCCTTGGCGGGATCGATGTCGACGCCGGCCCAGAGCCCGGCGATGCGCACGGCGGTGACGCCGTGGCCGATCAGCGGCTGCAGCGCCTGCTCGAGATGGGCGCCGAGTGCACGCGCCCGCTCCTGGAACTCGCCCGTCTGCAGCATCTCGACCACGCGCAGGCCCACGGCCGCAGCCAGCGGGTTGCCGCCGAAGGTAGAGCCGTGCTCGCCCGGACGGATGACGCCGAGCACATCGGCGTCGCCGACCACGGCCGAGACCGGGAGGATGCCGCCGCCGAGCGCCTTGCCGAGCAGGTAGAGATCGGGCACGACGCCCTCGCGGTCACAGGCGAACGTCTCGCCCACGCGCCCGAGTCCGGCCTGGATCTCGTCGGCGATGAACAGCACGTTCTTCTCGTCGCAGATCTCGCGGATGCGGCGCAGGTACCCCTCCGGCGGGATCACGACGCCGGCTTCGCCCTGGATCGGCTCGACCAGCACGGCCGCCGTCTCGTCGGTGATGGCCGCAGCGATGGCCTCCGCGTCTGCGTACGGCACGACGTCGAAGCCCGGCGTGTAGGGGCCGAAGTCGTCGCGGGCCGTCTCGTCGTCGCTGAAGCTGACGATCGTGGTCGTGCGGCCGTGGAAGTTACCGGCAGCCACGATGATGCGCGCCTTGCCCTCGGGGATGCCCTTGACCCGGTAGCCCCATGCACGGGCGACCTTGATGCCGGTCTCGACGGCCTCGGCCCCCGTGTTCATCGGCAGCACGAGGTCTTTGCCGGCAAGCTCGGCGAGCGCCGCGGCGAACGGTTCGAGCCGGTCGCTCTGGAACGCACGGCTGACGAGCGTCACCCGACCGAGCTGCTCGGTGAGCGCCGCGACGAGGGCCGGGTGCCGGTGGCCGAAGTTCACGGCCGAATACGCCGCGAGCAGGTCGAGGTAGCGCTTGCCCTCGACGTCGGTCACCCATGCCCCCTCCGCGCGGGCGATGTTCACCGGCAGCGGGTGGTAGTTGTGTGCGACGTGCGGCTCGGCGCCTGCCGCGGTGGTCTCGTCGAGCGCGGTCACTTCGCACCCCGCAGTTCGAGCGTGCAGCACTTGATGCCGCCGCCGCCGAGCAGCAGCTCGGACAGGTCGACCGTGATGGGGTTGTATCCGCGCTCGCGCAGCTGCTTCTCGAAGCCCTTCGCACGCGGCGAGATGACCACGTTGTAGCCATCGCTCGCCGAGTTCAGGCCGAACACCGAACCGTCTTCGTCCGACACCAGGATCGCGTCGGGGAAGCGCTCCTCGAGGATGGCGCGGCTCGCGTCGTCGAAGGCACCGGGAAGGTAGGCGATGTTCGCGCGCTCCGGGCCGCCGTTTTCCGTGCCCTGCACCGGGTCGAGCACGGCGATCGCGGTGTCGAGGTGGTAGAAGCGCGGGTCGACCAGGTTGAGCGAGACGACCTCGCGACCGAAGACCTCGCCGACCTCGCGGTGGCTGTCGCCCGTGGAGCGGAAACCGGTGCCGGCCAGGATCACGTCGCCGACGAGCAGGAAGTCTCCCTCGCCCTCGTTGACCTCCTTCGGCATCACGGTGTCGTACCCCGCGGCGCGGAACCACTCGGCGAAGGCCGGCGACTCGCCCTGGCGCTCGACGAAGCGGAACTCGGGCACGTAGGCGCGGCCGTCGATGAGGAAACCGCCGTTGGCCGTGTAGACCATGTCGGGGTACCCGGCGAGCGGCTCGATGAGCTCGACCTCGTGGCCCAGCTCGATGTAGAGGTCGTAGAGCTTCTGCCACTGGGCCACCGCGTTGGCGGTGTCGGTGGGCTTCGTCGGCTCCATCCACGGGTTGATGGAGTAGTTGACGGTGAAGTGATCCGGCTTGCACATGAGATAGCGGCGGTGGTGCGCGGTGCGGGCGGGGGCGGTGGAGACGGCGGCTTCAGGCGTCGACATGGGTGCTCTCCTCGGAGGACGGGCGCGGCGGACGCTGTCCAGGGGCCCGGCGGTCCTTCGACCCTTCACTCGTTCAGAGCGGGCTTCGGGGAAGATGCGACTCGGGCACGCCGAGGTCCATTGTGTCACCCGCCCCCTGTGCGCCGCCAGAGCGCCGTGCGGTGCCACCCCCATCCGGGCGGGATCAGGAGCCGGTGACCACGACCTTGCCGACGGTGTGACCGGCCTCCTGCCGCGCGAGGGCGGTGGATGCTTCGCCGAAGGGGTACTCGCGCTCGATCACCGGCACCACGCGACCTTCGGCGACGAGCTCGAGGAGCTTCGCCAGCACCTCGGCGCGGGGCGACGCGGCGAGCGGTCGGATGCTCCGCGAGCCGATCGACAGGAACACGGCGCGCAGCATCCGCGGCAGAGGACCGAGCACGTGTCCGCCGTCGCCCGTGACCAGCACGACGTTGCCGCCGGGAACCACCAGGCGCTTCAGCTCTCGAAGCGGGATGCCTCCGGCGATGTCGATGATCACGTCGAATCGCCCGTCCAGTAGCGCGCTCAGCGGCGACACCCGGTGATCGAACGTGCGCACGGCGCCCAGCTGCTCGACCAGGGGGGCGTTTCGGTCACGGCAGCTCGCCCAGACCTCGGCGCCACGAAGGGCCGCGAGCTGCACCGCGAACGTGCCGACGCCTCCGGAGGCGCCGATGATCAGGACCCGCGGCGTCGCACCGCCGGAACGACCGCCCTCCGAGATGCCCAACCCGGCGAGATCCAGCGCCTGCCACGCGGTTCCTCCCGCGACGGGGAGGCATGCGGCGGCCTCCGGCTCGACGCCGGTGGGGATCGGCACGAGTCGCGACGCGGGTACGGTCACGTACTCTCCGAGCCCGCCACCGCCGACCAGCTCGCCGACGACCTCCTCGCCGATCTCGGCGCCGACGACGTCGGGACCGACGGCGACCACGGTGCCGGCGACCTCGATACCGCGCACGGGGTACTTGGGACGGGTCATGCCGAACACCGGCCGCACCAGCAGAGGATCCCCGAGCAGGAGGCGCACATCGCCCGCGTTCAGGGCCGTGGCGCGCACCCGCAGCAGCACCTCCCCACGGCCGGGCACGGGCACCGGGATGCGCTCGAGTGCGACGCCGTCGGCCGAACCGTAGGTCTCTCGGCTCCACGCCTTCATCGATCGGTTCATGATGCTGCTCCTGAGGTGTCGGGGTATTCGAAGATGTCGTCGAGGCCGACGCCGAAGGCGCGGGCGATCTGGAATGCGAGTTCGAGCGTCGGCGAGTACTTCTGCTGTTCGATCGCGATGAGCGTCTGGCGCGTCACGCCGACCGTGCGCGCGAGCTCGGCCTGGGTGAGTCCGGCCTGTTCGCGATGCATGCGGATGGTGTTCGAGACGCGGGTGGGCTTGACCATCAGACGAGGCCCCGCCGGTAGGCGATCACCCGGGCGATGCAGCCGATGAAGGCCGACACCGCGAAGCCCGCGAACATCGTGTTCGCGATCCAGAAGACATCGGCGCCGACCGCGCACAGCGCGATGACGCCGAGTCCGGCGATCACCACGAAGCCCTGTTCCACACGGCCGCCCATCCGACTGATGTCGCGGTCGCGGATGTCGGAGCGACCGACGCCGTCGGGGTCTTTGATCCCGGCGATGAGCCCCCAGCCGATGGTGACCGCGATGGTGACGACGATGCCCCCACCGATCACCCACAGCATGAGCGGGAACCAATCGACGTCCGTGAGCGGACCTCCCCCGGCGTCCTGGAGCACCAGCACGACGTACACGATCATCACGAGGGGGGTGAGGATCAGCCCGGCCCAGGCGTTGCGTTCTTCAAAGACCATGACGACTCCGATGTAAAAGATTGTTGACACGCTCAGCGTACGTCGATGCCGGAGGTGTGTCAAGAATTCTTTACACGAAGATCAGATCACATCGCTGCTCCACGGGTCGAGGTTGCCGTAACGGTGCGCGGTGATCGAGATCGACTGCTCGTGCACGAACGGCAGCAGCTCGATGCGCGCGGCGGCCGTCACCTCGCCGTCGTACACCGCGAGATCGGGATCACCGGCCGAGGCGGTGGCGAGCTTCGCGCGAAGAGCGGCGACCCCGTCACGGCCGCCGACCAGCCGCACCCGATCGCTCGCCGGCAGCGCGACGCCGTCGGAGGCATCATCCTGCCGCAGCATCCGCTGCAGCCACTCGTCGTCGCTCTCCAGGAACACCGGGGCATCGAGGTCGCCGAGGGCTCGACGCACGTCGGCGGGCACCCCCACCGGTGTCGAGATGACGAACTTCGCACCCGAGCGCACTCCGGCGATCACGACGCGCAGCAGGTCCTGCAGAGCCGCGTCGTCGGTCGCGCGAACCTCGACGGGCACTGGCCGGTAGCGGAAGAGGTTTCGCTCCACGCCCAGACGCGAGACGTCGCGCACCTGCCCGAACTCCCGGTCCCAGGCGAGCGCATCCGACAGTGCGGAGCGCCGGAGCCACTCGAACGACTCGTAGGCGAGCGACGACTGGGCCGATTCGATCAGGGCCGTGATGCGGGAGTCGAGCCCCCGCAGATGCAGGGTGCTGGAGGCCGGTCCGCCCGGCTGCGAACGCCACGACCCCAGGCCGATGAGGTAGTTCGGGCCACCGGCCTTGGCACCGGGACCGACCGAGGAACGTTTCCACCCGCCGAACGGCTGGCGCTGCACGATCGCCCCGGTGATGCCCCGGTTCACATAGAGGTTGCCGGCCTGCACCCGTCCGAGCCAGTACGACAGCTCCCCCGGGTCCTGGGTGTGCAGACCTGCGGTGAGCCCGTAGGCGACGGCGTTCTGCATCTCCACGGCGCGCGCGAACGTCGGCGCGTGCATCACCCCCAGCACCGGCCCGAAGAACTCCTCGGTGTGAAAGCGCGACCCCGGCTGCACACCGACACGGATGCCGGGCCGCCACAGCCGCCCGCTGCCGTCGTCTCCGGGTGCGAGCGCGGGCTCGATCAGCCACTGCTCATCGCCTTCGAGCTCGCTCAGCGCCCAGGCGAGCTTGCCGTGAGGCCGCTCGATCACAGGGCCCACCTCGGCCAACGGATCGGTCGGCTGCCCGACGTGCAGCGAGCGCACGGCGTCGGCCAGCTGGCGGGCGAACCGAGCCGAGCGTCCGACCGGACCCACGAGGATCGCCAGCGACGCCGCCGAGCACTTCTGCCCGGCATGCCCGAAGGCGCTCTTGACGAGGTCGGCGACGGCGAGGTCGAGATCCGCCGACGGGGTGATGATCATGGCGTTCTTGCCGCTGGTCTCGGCGAGCAGCGGCAGGTCGGGCCGCCAGGAACGGAACAGCGCGGCCGTGTCCCACGCTCCGGTGAGGATCACGCGATCGACGGCGTCGTTCGTGATGAGCGCGCGCCCGAGCTCGCCCTCCTCGATGTCGACGAGTGCGAGGAGGTCGCGCGGCACCCCCGCCTGCCACAGGGTCTCGGCGATCACGGCAGCGCAGCGGCGGGCCTGCGGCGCGGGCTTGAAGACGACGCCGGAACCTGCGGCGAGCGCGGCGAGCACGCCACCGGCGGGGATCGCGAGGGGGAAGTTCCAGGGCGGTGCGACGACGGTGACCGCCGCCGGGACGAACACGGCTCCGGCGATCGCGTCGAGCTCGCGCGCCTTGGCCGCGTAGTAGCGGGCGAAGTCGACCGCTTCGCTCACCTCGACGTCGGCTTCGGCGAAGATCTTGCCCGTCTCGGAGGCCGCGACCTCGATGAGATCCCCCCGGCGCGATTCGAGCGCGGCCGCAGCGCGCAGCAGCACCTCGGCGCGTTCGGCGGCGGGCCGCGCGCCCCAAGACGGGGCCGCGCGATGCACGCCCTGCACGATCCGTTCGAGATCCTCCGCGTCCGAGACCCGCGCGACCGCGATCGTGGCGGCGCCGAGGTCGGATGCGGGGATGCGCTCGCGCACCTCACGCGCCCACTCGCGGTTCGCAGGGAGGGCGGGGTCGCTGTCGGCGGTGTTCGAGAAGCCCGGCGCTCCGCCGGCATCCTGATCCAGCTCACGGGCGGAGTACACGGCGGTCTCGAGGAACGCCTCCCGTCCTCCGTCGTCGGAGCCGCGCGAGATGCCGAGCACCGCCTTGGTGAGGTCGGTCTCGGGCACCGGAGCTGCGGGGGCCGTCCGCACGGACTCGTGCACGGGCGCGCTGCGGTCTTGCGTGCGACGCGGCCCGATACGCAGCGTGGGGTCGCCCGCTCTGTCGAGCGCATCGAGGAAGCGGTCCTGCTCCCGCACGAACAGCGATTCGTCCTCGCCGAGGCGGAACGCGGCGGAGAGGAAGTTCTCCGACGAGGCGTTCTCCTCGAGCCGGCGCACCAGGTAGCTGATGGCCACGTCGAACTCGGCGGGCTCCACGACCGGCACGTACAGCAGCACCGGGCCGACCTCGCGCGAGACGGCCTGCACCTGCCCCTGTGCCATGCCGAGGAGCATCTCGAACTCGACGGCCTCGCGCACACCCCGCTCCCCCGCCAGCAGCCACGCGTAGGCGATGCCGAAGAGGTTGTGCCCCGCGACGCCGAGCTTCACTGCTGCGGCGTGCTCGGGCTGCAGCGCCCAGTCCAGGCAGCGCAGGTAGTTGGCGTCGGTGTCGAGCTTGGTGTCGTAGGTCGCGGGCGTCCAGCCGTGCATGCGCGCCTCGACGTGCTCCATCGCGAGGTTGGCGCCCTTGACCAGTCGCACCTTGATGCGGGCGCCGCCGTGCGCGACACGGTCCTGCGCCCAGGCGGTGAGCTCCTGCAGGGCGGGCAGGGCGTCGGGCAGGTAGGCCTGCAGCACGATCCCGGCCTCGAGCCCGGTCAGGCGCGGGTCTTCGAGGATGCGCGTGAAGACCGCGATCGTGAGGTCGAGGTCGCGGTACTCCTCCATGTCGAGGTTGATGAAGGTGCCGTCGGCCGCCGCGGTGACGTACAGCGGCAGGAGGCGAGCGACCACCTCGTCGACGACCTCGTCGAACGCCCACATCGAGAGGTGGCTGATGATCGCCGAGACCTTGACCGAGACGTAGTCCACATCCGGGCGCTGGATGAGCGCGTGGATGCCGTCGAGCCGCCGCCGCGCCTCCGTCTCGCCGAGCACGGCCTCACCGAGCAGGTTGAGGTTGAGACGGGAGCCGTTCGCCCTGATCCGCTCGATCGCCGCTCCGAGTTTCGCTGGGCGCGCGTCGACGACGAGGTGGCCGACCATGTCGCGCAGCACCCGGCGGGCGATCGGCACCACGGGCGAAGGCAGGATCTGCGCGACACCGCCGCCGAGACGCACCACCGAGCGGAGGTACCAGGGCAGGAATTCAGGCACGATCGGGGCGATCCGGTGCAGCTGCGAGGCCGCGGCGGTGAGGCTCTCCGGGCGCATGACGCCGTCGACGAAGCCGAGCGTGAACGGCAGACCGTTGACGTCCTGCAGCACCCCGGCGAGACGGGCGGCGGCAGGGTCGGGTTCGATCGCCGCGGCCTCGATCGCCCACCGACGAGCGAGCTCGACGGCACGGTCTGCGAGGGGTGCGGATGCCACGGCATCCGACAGGGAGTCAGCCATGGATTTCAGCCTAGGTCCGTGCTCTGGTTTGCACGGTATACAGGCCCGTCCCGGGCCGGCTACCCCGTCGCTTCTTTCACCCCCAGACGCTCGGAGCCTTCACCCGCACGGGAGGGAGGGCGGATGCCGCTGCCCAGTCGTGAACCCACGTATCGATCTCCGGCACGCCTTCGGGCTTGCCCACGGCGGCGAACAGCTCTTCGTTGCTGACGGTGCCGCCGGTGCGGCGCAGCATGCGCGAGCGCACGATCACCCGCGCGTAGATCTCTCCGTCGACGACGGCCCTGTGCTCGAGGAACACCGCCTTGTCGTCGTGGCCGATGAAGCGCGACTGCACGTCGAAGCGCTGCCACAGCTGCAGCGACTTGCGGAACGTCACGGTCTCGCTGGACACGACCGCGTACCAGCCGTGCTCCTTCATCGCGTCGAACAGCCCGGTTCGTATCAGCAGATCCCAGCGTCCGAGGTCGAAGAGCGACAGGTAGCGCCCGTTGTTCATGTGGCGCAGGATATCGATGTCAGTCGGCAGCGTGGTCAGGCGGATGCTGCTGACAGCCGACGCATCGAGGGTCTTCCCCCGTCGCACGCGGCGGCGAGCGCCGAGGATTACCAGGAGGGTCCGCCAGATCACGTTCACGAGGATCGATCGTAGCCAGGAGCGCACGATCGGCGAACATCGTTGTGCGAACCCTCCATGCCCGCGCATCGGGTGTCATCGAACATCCACTCGATTTCCTCTTCGTGGACGCCGCGCGTAGAGTCACGAACATGAGCGCCGAAGCCCAGCCTGAAGTCATCGTCCGTCCGGTCCGTGATGTGGATGCGGAAGCCCTCGGTCGCGTGCACGCGCAGTGCTGGCACGAGACCTACGACCACCTGATCAGCAAGGCGGCGCTGGAGAAGGTCTCGCCCCGCCGCATGGCCGAGCTGTGGACGCACTGGGCCTCGCAGGGCCCCGAGTTCACGATGAACGCCGCGCTCGTCGACGGCGAGATCGTCGGCTTCGTCGGCTCCGGTCCCGCCCGCGACAAGGACGCTCCCGCGTTCCGCGAGCTCTACTTCATCTACCTGCTCGATGCGTGGCACTCCACCGGCATCGGCCAGAAGCTGTTCGACGCGGCCGTCGAGAAGGACGAACCGCTGTATCTGTGGGTCGCCGAGGACAACCCCCGCGCGCACCGGTTCTACGCGCGCAACGGCTTCCGCCTCGACGGCGCATCGCACACCGAGCCGTTCCTGGGCGAGACGCTGACCGAGGTCCGCTTCGTCCGCCCCTGATCGATCACACGCGCGAGAGCGGGCCGTCTCCCCGAGGAGGCGGCCCGCTCTCGCTGTCTGCGCTGGTGCTCGGGCGACGGCAGGTCAGAGGCGCTCGATGATCGTCACGTTCGCGACACCGCCGCCCTCGCACATCGCCTGCAGGCCGTAGCGTCCGCCGGTGCGCTCGAGTTCGTTCAGCATGGTCGCGAGCAGCCTCGTGCCGGTCGCACCGATCGGGTGGCCGAGCGCGATGCCGCCGCCGTTGACGTTGACCTTCTCGTAGGGGGCGTCGAGCTCGCGCATCCAGGCGAGGACCACGGGAGCGAAAGCCTCGTTCACCTCGAACAGGTCGATGTCGCCGATGCCGAGCCCCGCACGCTCCAGAGCGTGCCTGGTCGCCGGGATGGGCGCCGTGAGCATGAGCACGGGGCTGGCGCCGCGGACCGTCATCTGATGGATGCGTGCGCGCGGCGTGAGTCCGTGTTCGCGCACGGCCCGTGTGCTCGCGATGAGCACGGCGCTGGAGGCATCGCTGATCTGCGACGACACGGCGGCCGTGATCCGTCCGCCTTCCCTGAGCGGCGCGAGCTGTGCCATCCGCTCCAGGGTCGTGTCCCGGCGCACGCCTTCGTCGTGGTCGAGACCGTTCAGCGGGGCGATCTCGTTCGAGAAGCGACCTTCGTCCTGCGCGACGGCCGCACGGCGGTGGCTCTCCAGGGCGAACTGCTCCATATCCTCGCGGGAGATGTCCCACTTCTCGGCGATCAGCTCCGCACCGGCGAACTGCGAGATCTCCTGGTCGCCGTACCTCTCGCGCCACCCCGGCGACTCCGCATACGGGGTGGTGAATCCGTAGGCCTGGCCCACGATGGCCGCCGCGGTCAGGGGCACCTGCGACATGTTCTGCAGACCGCCCGCGATCACGAGGTCGTTCACGCCGCTCATCACGGCCTGCGCCGCGAAGTGCACGGCCTGCTGGCTCGATCCGCACTGGCGATCGATCGTGACACCGGGCACATGCTCGGGGAATCCGGCGACCAGGGCGGCGGTGCGTGCCACGTTCCCCGCCTGTCCGCCGATCGCGTCGATCGCCCCCAGCACCACGTCGTCGATCGCCCCGGGGTCGATCCCGACCCGATCGACCAGCGCGCGGAGGCTGTGCGCGCCGAGATCAGCCGGATGGATGCCGGAGAGCGATCCGCCGCGCCGTCCGACCGGGGAGCGGACCGCATCGATGATGTACGCCTCGGCCATGATCTTCCTTCCGTCGTCGAGAATGATCCTTCACCGTGTGGGTGCAGTCGCGGCATCCGACGGGAGGAGCAGGTGGAATCGCTCGCACACCACGGGCATGTCCGGCTCGTATCCGCGGGGGTTCTCGGAGTGCAGTCGCCAGAAGCGCTCGTGCACCTCACGCCAGTGCGCGAGCGTGCGGTCGCCCTCTCCCTCGGCGAAAGCGTGCTCTTCGTCGACCTGGTCGAACGGCACGACCTCGACCGCGACGGTCTCGATCACGGCTCGCGGCACGTCGGCACCGTCGAGGAGTATGCTCAGCTCGCCCACGCGCGGCAGCGGTTCCCCGGCCTGTTCGTAGTCCCACAGCGCGGAGGCGGTACCCACCTTCACTCCGCTGATCACCAGCGCCAGAAGCTCGTCGGCCTGCTGCGGTGTGGCACCGAAACCCCACGCCTCCGGCTGTGCTTCGGGCAGGCGGGGATCATCCGCCCTCGCCCGTCGCCAGAAGGTCTCGATGTCGATGCTGTCACTCACTCCCTCAGGCTAGCTCCGGCTCAGCGTCCGGAGACCTTCCCGAACGCCTTCGCGATGGGGGCGAGCACGAGCGGGCGGGCGGCCACCCACGCGATCGCGATCACCACGAGCGAGAGGACGAACACCCAGAATCCGGTCCAGGTGACCGCATCCTGCGCCGCGAACATGTGGTTCAGGTTGCGCAGGAATCCGGTCAGCATCACGAGCGCGACGTGGGCGATGATGAACGCCACGAAGTAGAGCATGATCGGGAAGTGCAGCGCCCGCGCCCACTCGACCGGGTACGCCTTCGACAGCTTCTCGGCCTTCTTGGGCCACAGCCCCGACATGCGGAACCCGGTGATCGCCGCGAGCGGTGCGGCGATGAACACGGTCGCGAAGTAGGCGAGCTGCTGCAGGCTGTTGTAGTTGTTCCAGCCGTTCTCGTGCGGCCAGTCGAACGAGACGTACTGCAGTGCCGCCGACAGCGCGTTCGGGAACACCTCCCAGCTCGTCGGCACGATGCGCACCCAGTGCCCGGTGACGAACAGAAGGACCACGAAGATCACGCCGTTCACGAGCCACAGGATGTCGAGCGACTGGTGGAACCAGAGGTTGAGGCTGATCTTCCCCTTGGGGTTGCCCCGGGGCGTCCAGAACACGGTCGGCCGCTTCTCGGTGCGCACCTGCAGGCCCGAGCGGATGATCAGCACCATCAGGAACATGTTGAAGAAGTGCTGCCAGCCGATCCAGGGCGAGAACCCGGGCTCGACCGCGATCGCGGGTTCGTACTCGCCGGGGAAGGCTGCGAGGAAGTCCTGCATGAACGGGAAGCTCAGGAGCGTCCGCACGAAGGCGATCGCCGCTCCTGCGAGCACTCCGAGCGCAGCGGCGCCGAACAGCACGCCGATCGCCTGCGTCCAGGTCGGACGACGGCGGTCGGTTGCCGGCGCCGATGCGGCAAGGATGTGACGCGGTGCGCGCCCGTTCCATACCGTGCGGGTCCAGGGCAGAGGCATCGAGACGTCGGCGATGGCCGGAGCAGAGCCGGCGACGGCCACGGCGGTCGCGGCCGCTGCGGGCGTTTCCACGGCTGGCGCTTCCACAGTGGCAGCGGGCGTGCTCTCGGAGGCGACGGGCTCGAGAAGAGCGGATCCTGCGGCTGTCCGCACGAGCGGAACAGTGTCCGCGGGCGGCCAGGGGTCGCCACCGACCACTCGGGGCAGGCCACGACGGACACCGCCGGCCGCGGCGGGCTGCGCCTCGGGTTCGGCGACTGCGGACGAGGGGGCGGTCGATGCGGCGGCCGCCTCCGGCGCGGTCGCCATCGCCGTCGACACGGGAGATGCTGCCTCTGCGGCCGGTTCCGCCGTCGTCGCGTGCGGAGCGGGGGCCGCGGCAGCGAGGGCGGCGGGGGTCTGCGACGGCGGCCAGGGCTCGCCGCCCGAGACCCGCGGCAGACCGCGACGGATGCGCAGTGCTCCGGAGGTCGCCGGAGAAGCGGCATCCGTAGGCGGCGCAGGAGCGACCGCCCGTGCCGGATCCACCGCACCGGTCGTCACCCCGCTGTCGACGGCGGCGACCGCAGCCGGCGTCACCGCGTGCGCCACCGTCTCCGGGGCCGCACCGGCCTCCGGTTCCGCTGCGGCCGCGTCGACGGCCACCGCATCGGCGGGAGGCCAGGGCTCTCCACCCGGCACGCGCGGCAGACCGCGTCGCAGCATCCGCGTCGCCATGGCTACTTCTTCCGCGCCTCGAGGGCGGCGATCACCTGCGGGACCACGGCGAACACGTCGCCGACAATGCCGAAGTCCGCGACGTCGAAGATCGGCGCCTCGGGGTCCTTGTTGATCGCGACGATGTTCTTCGACGTCTGCATGCCCGCGCGGTGCTGGATCGCTCCGGAGATGCCGAGCGCGACATACAGCTGCGGCGACACCGACACCCCGGTCTGACCGACCTGGTGCGATTGCGGGATGTACCCGGCGTCGACGGCTGCCCTGGAGGCGCCGACGGCCGCGCCGAGTGCGTCGGCGAGCTCCTCGACGAGCACGAACTTCTCCTTGGACGCGAGGCCCCGACCGCCGGAGACGACGCGCGTCGCTCCGCGCAGCTCGGGACGGGAAGAGGCGACCTCGACCGCCTCGACCGGACCTGCCGTCGCCGCGACGGCGCCGGACGGCGTGACATCGAGCACCTCGACCGAGTGCGACGGCACGGCCTCGGCACGCGCATCCACCGCACCCTGACGCACCGTGATCACGGGGGTGCCGAAGGTGGGAGCCGAATCGACGAGATACGCCCCGCCGTAGACCGAGTGATGCGCGAGCACTCCCTCGTCGTCGCGTGAGACCCCGACGGCGTCGACCGACAGCGCGCTCTTCGTGCGCACCGCGAAGCGTCCGGCCACATCACGACCGGAGATCGAGTTCGAGATCAGCACGGCGTCGGGGCGCACCTGCGCGGCTGCGGCCTGCAGGGCGTCCACGATCGGCACGGTGAGCGCTGCGGGGTCGCCGTCGGCGGTCAGCACGACGGATGCTCCTGCCGCGGCAGCCTGGTCCACCGCGGCGGGGCTCCCGCCGACGATCAGAGCCACGGGCGAGCCGATCGTGGAAGCAGCGCCGAGGAGCGCCGCCGTGCTGCTCGCGACGTAGCCGGAAGGATCGACGTCGATGAGGACGAGGATCGGGTTCTCGGAGGAAGTCATCTCACACCAGCCTGTTCTGCACGAGGTAGTCGACGAGCTTGTCGGCCGCGTCGCCCTCATCGGTGATCTTCACGCCGGCAGCCCGCGGGGGCTTCTCCGACACGGTCGTCATGATGGTCCGCGGGGCGGCGGACGGATCTGCCGACACATCGAGGTCGGCGAGCGAGAGCACTTCGAGCGGCTTCTTCTTCGCCGCCATGATCCCCTTGAAGTTGGGGAATCGGGCGTCGGGGAGCGCCTCGGTGATCGAGATCACGGCGGGCAGCGGCGCCGAGACCGGCTGGCTGCCGGCGTCCGCGCCTCGGACTCCCGAGACGCCGTCTGCGGTGATCTCCACCGCGGAAAGGGCGGTGACCTGCGCGAACCCGAGATGCTCGGCGATCATCGCGGGGATCACTCCACCGGAGCCGTCGGTCGAGAGGTTGCCGGTGATCACGAGGTCGGGGGCGCCGCGGCGGATCGCCGCGGCCAGCACCTCGGCGGTGAGGCCGAGGTCGGCACCGGCGAGCTGCTCGTCGGCGATGTGCACGGCGGAGCCGGCACCGATCGCGAGCGCCCGGCGAAGGGAGGCCGTCGAGCCCTCCGGAGCCATCGAGACGGCCACCACCTCGGTGCCGTCGTTCTTGTCGGCGTAGCTGAGTGCGACTTCGAGAGCGCGCTCGGTGATCTCGTCGAGGACCACATCCCCCGCCGCACGATCGGCGAGTCCGGTCTCGAGATTCAGCTTGCGATCGCCATAGGTGTCCGGCACCTCTTTGACCAGGACGAAGATCTTCATCGATTGCTCCTCACGACTGCTGCAATTCTAGACCGCGATACTGAGTTCCAGCTCACATGCGACTGAGACTCAGCGGCTACAGCGAAGGATGCGTCGCGCGCCGTCGCCGCACCCCACCCTCCCGCCACTACCGTAGAGAAATGGCCCGACCCCGTCCGCTCCCCATCGATCCGCTCGCCGAGGCGAAGCGGCAGTGGCTCGCGCACGGATGGACGGATGCCGCCGACGGCATGGCCCTGGTCACCTCCGTCATGCGCGCCCAGCAGCTGCTGCTCGCCCGCGTCGATGCGACCCTCAAGCCCTTCGCTCTGAGCTTCGCCCGCTACGAGGTGCTGCGCCTGCTGGCCTTCAGCCGCGCGGGGAGCCTTCCGCTTTCGAGCGTGGTCGCCCGACTGCAGGTGCACCCGACCACGGTCACGAGCACGGCGGAGCGGCTGGTGCGCGACGGCCTGATCGCGCGTGAACCGCACCCGCACGACGGACGCGCCGCGCTCCTGGTCCTGACCGAGTCCGGCCGGGAACTGGTCGAGCGCGCCACCCAGGCCCTCAACGCCGACGTCTTCGCCCAGCCCGGTCTGAGCCGCGACGACGCCGCCGAGCTCGTCGCGATCGTGGCCAGGCTGCGCAAGGACGCGGGCGACTTCGCCGATCCGCGTCCGCAGCCCGAAGCCCTCTGACATGGCCCGGTTCGCACTCGAGACGGTCGTCGGTGCGGCCCCCGCGGAGGTGTTCGCCGCGTCGCTCGACCCTGCACTGCACGTGAAGAGCATGGCCCGATTCGGCGAGACGATGATCGAGGCACCGGCCGGCGGCGCCTTCACCGAGGGCACGACCGCGACCTGGCGGGCACGCCACTTCGGCGTCCCGCTCCGGCTGCGCTCGATCGTGTTCGACATCGATCCCCCGAACGGATTCTCGGACCGGCAGATCTCGGGCCCGTTCGCTGCGTTCCTGCACGAGCACCGGTTCGAGGAGCACCCGTCCGGCACGCTCATGCACGACACGGTGACCTTCCGCTCGCCGTTCGGCCCGCTCGGCCGGCTCGTCGACGCGCTGTTCATGCGGGAGTACATGCGCCGCCTCATCACGGAGCGCAACGCGATTCTCACCGCCGAACTCGAGGGCCCCGGGCGTACTCTTTCGGCATGAGCGAACTGCGCCTGCACACCGTCCTCACCGGCCGTGGCCCCGCTGCGGCGATCCTCCTCACGGATGAGCAGGTCGCCTCCCTCGGCGCCGGCAAGGCCTTCCCCGTGGCCGTCACCGTCGGCGGACGCACCGCCCGCCTGCGCCTGGCGCGGATGGGCAGCGAGAACATGATCGGCTTCAGCAAAGCCGTGCGTGCCGACCTGGGGCTCGAGATCGGCCAGGAGGTCGACGCCGTGATCCGGGTGGATTCGGCCGAGCGCACGGTCGAGGTACCGCCGGGACTCGCCGCGGCCCTCGATGCCGACCCTGCTGTGCGCGCGGCCTTCGACGCCCTGTCGTACACCGTGCGCAAGGAGCACGCGCGCAGCGTGGCCGAGGCCAAGCAGGAAGCGACGCGCGAGCGCCGGATCGCGAAGATCGTCGACGCGCTCCGCGGCTGAGGTGGTGCACATCTCCGCAGGAATTCTCGTCGGGCACGGCGCTGAGAGCCGCTTCCGGCGAGGCGCACTCTGTTCCGAGGAGTTGTTCACGACGCGCTAGCGGTTCTGGAAGTCGGGCGACCGCTTCTGGCGGAAGGCCGACATGCCCTCCTTCTGATCCGCGGTGTCGAACAGGGCGGCGAAGGCCCGCTTCTCGTGCGCGAGTCCCTCGGCCAGGGGCGTCTCCATGGCCGCATCCAGCGCGGCCTTCGCGGCATAGACCGACGGCAGCGACTTCGACGCGATCGTGTCAGCCAGCTTCGTCGCCTCGGCGAGGAGGTCGGATGCCGCGACGACGCGGGAGACGAGGCCGGAGCGCTCGGCCTCCTCCGCTCCCATGAATCGACCGGAGAGCACCAGCTCCGCCGCCTTGTAGTAGCCGACCGCGCGGATCAGTCGCTGGGTTCCGCCCATGCCAGGGATGACGCCGAGGTTGATCTCGGGCTGTCCGAACTTCGCGTTGTCGGCGGCCAGGATGATGTCGCACATCATCGCCAGCTCGCATCCGCCGCCCAGGGCGAAGCCGGAGACCGCGGCGATCACGGGCGTGCGCACCGCGGCGAACTCGTGCCAGACCCCGAAATGATCGGTCTCGAGCATCTGCGCCGCGGACATGCCCTCCATCTCCTTGATGTCGGCGCCGGCGGCGAAGGCCTTCTCGGATCCGGTCACCACGATCGCGCCGACGCCCTCGTCGGCGTCGAAGGCCACGGCCGCGGCGGTGACCTCGTCCGCGAGCCGGCTGTTCAACGCGTTCAGCGCCTCCGGACGGTTCAGGGTGATCCACCCGACTCGTCCGCGCTGCTCGACCAGGATCGTCTCGTACTCGGTCATGTCACCCTCTCCGTCGAAGTACCGATCATCACACGAGGTCGTCGCGGATGTCGGTGATGATGCCGGAGAAATCGCGCCCCGCGCCGTCGCCGGCCGCGAACGCGGCATAGATCTCCTGCGCGAGACGGCCCATCCTGGCATCCGTCGACGTCTGCTCGATCGCCTGCAGCGCGAGGCCGAGATCCTTCGCCATCAACGCCCCGGCGAAACCCGGCTGGTAGTCGCGGTTGGCAGGACTCGTGGGCACAGGGCCGGGCACGGGGCAGTTGGTCGTGATCGACCAGCACTGGCCCGAGGCCTGCGAGACGACGTCGAACAGCGCCTGATGCTCGAGCCCGAGCCGCTCCCCCAGCACGAACGCCTCGGCTACCGCGATCTGCGAGACCGCGAGCACCATGTTGTTGCACACCTTCGCCGCCTGGCCGAGGCCGGGACCGCCGCAGTGCACGATGCGCTTTCCCATGACCTCGAGCAGCGGGAGGGCGGCTGCGAAGTCGTCGTCCGACCCGCCGACCATGAAGGCGAGGGTGCCGTTCTCCGCGCCGACCACGCCTCCCGACACCGGAGCGTCGACGTTGCGGTGCCCGGCGGCGAGCGCGAGAGCGTGGGCGGCCCGAGCCTCATCGACGGCGATGGTCGACGACTCGATGAAGAGCGTGCCGGGGCGGGCGGCCGCGAGCAGTTCGGTGCGATAGGCCTCGATCACGTGCTTTCCGGCGGGGAACATGGTGATGACGACATCCGCGTCGGCCACGGCATCCGCGCCGCTCGCCGCCACCGGGATGCCGGCCGTCTGCGCCGCTTCGATGGCCGCGGGGACCAGATCGAAGCCGTGCACCTCATGTCCCGCGGCGAGGAGGTTCTTCGCCATCGGCAGTCCCATGTGCCCGAGGCCGAGGAACGCGACGACCACCGGGGAGGACGGCGCCGTCATGATCCGCTCCGCATCTGATCTCCGCCGTTGCGCTGGAGGGAGGCGGAACCCGCCGGCCGCAGCATCTCACGTCCGACGATCAGTCGCATGATCTCGTTCGTCCCCTCCAGGATCTGATGCACGCGCAGGTCGCGGACGACCTTCTCGATCCCGTAGTCCTGCAGGTAGCCGTAGCCGCCGTGCAGCTGCAGCGCCCTGTTGGCGACGTCGAAGCCAGCGTCGGTCGCGAAGCGCTTGGCCATGGCGCAGCGCATCGTCGCGTCGGGTGCGTGCTCGTCGACCGCCTGCGCGCCGTCGCGCACCATGAGACGTGCGGCGTGCAGATCGGTGCGCATGTCGGCGATCGCGAACAGGATGGACTGCTTCTCGGCGAGCGGCTCGCCGAACGCCATCCGCTCGTGCACGTACTTCACGGCCTGATCGAGTGCCCACTGGGCGCCCCCGAGCGAGCAGGCGGCGATGTTGAGACGGCCTCCGTTGAGCGCGGACATCGCGATCGCGAACCCGCGACCCTCGTCGCCGAGCATGGAGGAGGCGGGAACCCGCACACCGTCGAGGATCACCTGGCGGGTGGGCTGCGCGTGCCAGCCCATCTTCTTCTCCGGGGCGCCGAAGCTCAGCGCCTCGGAGTCGCCGGGGACGAGGAAGGCGCTGATGCCGCGCGCACCCGGCTCTCCCGTGCGCGCCATGACGACGTAGACGGCAGCCTCGCCCGCTCCGGAGATGAACTGCTTCACTCCGGTGAGAACGTAGTCGTCGCCGTCGCGGACGGCGCTGGTCGCGATGTTCGCGGCATCCGATCCTGCACCCGGCTCGGTGAGGCAGTAGCCGCCGAACTCCGACATGGCCGTCAGCATCGGCAGCCAGTGCGCGCGCTGGGCGTCGTCGCCGTAGGTGTCGATCATCCAGACGACCATGTTGTGGATGGAGATGTAGGCCGCGACCGCGGGGTCGCCCTTCGCGAGCTCCTCGAAGATCGCGACGGTGTCGAGACGGCTGAGGCCGCTGCCGCCGAACTCCTCGTCGACGTAGATGCCGCCGAGCCCGAGCTCGCCGGCACGGTTGAGCGACTCCCGCGGGAACAGGTGCTTCTCGTCGCGCTCGGCGGCGTAGGGTGCGAGTTCGGTCTCGGCGAACTCGCGGACGGCGCCGATGATCGCCTCGCGCTCCTCGGCGGTGGTGGTGACGGTGGTCATGGTCATCGTGGTTTCCTTGTGGGAGGTTTCCGGGGCTAGTGCATGGTCGGGATGACGAAGCTGGCACCATCGCGGATGCCTGCTGCGGGCCAGCGGCTCGTCACCGTCTTGGTCTTCGTGTAGAACCGGAAGGCGTCGGTTCCGTGCTGATTGAGGTCGCCGAATCCGCTGCGCTTCCAGCCGCCGAACGTGTAGTACGCGATCGGGACCGGGATCGGCACGTTCACACCGACCATCCCCACCTCGACGCGGGCGGCGAAGTCGCGGGCCGCGTCGCCGTCGCGCGTGAAGATGGCGACGCCGTTGCCGTACTCGTGCTCCGAGGCCATCCGCAGCGCCTCCTCGTAGTCGGCGGCGCGGGCGATGACCAGCACGGGGCCGAAGATCTCCTCACGGTAGATCGCCATGTCGGTGGTGACGTGGTCGAACAGGGTCGGTCCGAGGTAGAAGCCCTCCTCGTGCCCTTCCACGGTGAAGCCGCGACCGTCGGCGAGGAGTGTCGCCCCCTCGTCGATGCCCTGCTGGATGTAGCCCTCGACCCGCTCGACGGCCGCCCGTGTGACCAGGGGGCCGTAGTCGACATCGGCTGCGAGAGAGGGGCCGACCCGCAGCTGGGCGACGCGTTCGGTGAGTTTGGCGGCCAGCGCGTCGGCCGTCTCCTGTCCCACCGGGACAGCGACCGAGATGGCCATGCAGCGCTCGCCCGCCGAGCCGTACCCCGAGCCGATCAGCGCGTCGACGGCCTGATCGAGGTCGGCGTCGGGCATCACGATCATGTGGTTCTTCGCGCCGCCGAAGCAC
Organism: Microbacterium sp. Root1433D1; assembly: GCF_001426835.1. Classification (NCBI taxonomy): domain Bacteria; kingdom Bacillati; phylum Actinomycetota; class Actinomycetes; order Micrococcales; family Microbacteriaceae; genus Microbacterium; species Microbacterium sp. Root1433D1. Next base: position 874,224 of record NZ_LMFN01000001.1, read on the forward strand.
TGCGCGCGCTTGCCGTTCGCCGCGGCCGTCGCATAGATGTACTCGGCGATCGGGGTCGATCCGACGAAGCCCACGGCGCGGATGCGCTCGTCGGTGAGCAGCGTGTCGACCGCCTCCTTGTCGCCGTGCACGACGTTGAGGACACCTGCGGGGAGACCCGCTTCGAGGAAGAGCTCGGCGATGCGCACCGGCACCGAGGGGTCGCGCTCACTGGGCTTGAGCACCACCGCGTTGCCGGCGGCGAGCGCGGGGCCGGCCTTCCACAGCGGGATCATGGCGGGGAAGTTGAACGGGGTGATCGCGGCGACGACCCCGAGCGGCTGCCGCATCGAGTAGACGTCGATGCCCGTTCCCGCACCGGTGGAGTACTCGCCCTTGAGCAGGTGCGGAGCGCCGGCTGCGAACTCGATGACCTCGAGGCCGCGCTGGATGTCGCCCTTCGCATCGTCGACCGTCTTGCCGTGCTCGCTCGCGAGCAGCTCGGCCAGTGACGTCATCTCCCGCTGCACCAGGTCGAGGAACCGCAACAGCACGCGAGCGCGCTTCTGCGGGTTGGTCGCGGCCCACGCGACCTGCGCCTCTTCTGCGTTCGCGATCACGCGGCGCACCTCGTCGGCCGAGGCGAGCGGCACGCGCGCCTGCACGGCGCCGGTGCTCGGATCGAACACGTCGGCGAACCGACCGGAGTCGGGAGTGAGAAGCGATCCGCCCACGAAGTGCGGGATAGTACGAGTCATTGTGTGACATCCCTCCGTGCCGTCGTTGGCACATTGGGGAGTTTACTCGGAGGGCCGGACATTTACTAGGACATCCTTGTATTCCGCGCGCACGGCGGCGTCTGCGTCGATCGAGGTTGTTCGCGCCGTGTTCACCGCCGCGTCATCTCGACCGGGTACAACTGCAGGTGCGCGGACAGAGACTCAGACCGGATCGGGTGTCACGTCTACCGCGCACACGGTGAGCGCTCTCGCTCCCGTCGCGGCTCCACGCCGCGAGACCCCCGCCGAATCGGGTCGGCGGGGGTCCTCCTCGTGGAGGCGGGAGCGGCCGGGAGCACGCCGCATCCGAATTAGAATCGACGGTGCGCCGCCACCCTTGGCGCATCCGCTTCGACGCCCCGACCCCGGGCGCCCGTTCCCCGAGGACCCCACCATGTCCGAACCCCTCACCGTGTCCATTCGCCGCGAAGTCGACCCCGAGCGCATCGTCGAGGCGACCGCCTGGGTGCAGACGGGGGTGAACCTCGCGACGAAGTACCCGGGCTTCCTCGGCTCCGGCTGGGTGCGCGCCGGCGAGGACTCGCAGGTGTGGCACATGCTCTACCGGTTCGCGAGCGAGGACTCGCTCACCGCCTGGGAGCAGTCGGCAGAGCGGGCCTGGTGGCTGTCGATGGGCCAGGGCTTCGTGCGCAGCGAGCGCTCCAAGCGCCGCACCGGGATCGAGGGCTGGTTCGACGAGCCGACCACCGGCACGATCACGCTGCCGTCCGCCGACGGCACGACCGAGACGGTCACCGTCGCCCCCGCTCCCCCGCGGTGGAAGCAGGCGACCTCGATCTGGCTGGGCTTCTTCCCCGTGAACCTCGCGTTCACCTACGCGATGAGCCCCGTGCCGGGGTGGAACGAGCTGCCGATCTGGGCGCGGGTGCTGGCCACCACCCTCGTGCTCACGCCGATCATGGCGTACTGGGTGCTGCCGTTCGTGACCCGGTCCCTGCGGAGCTGGCTCACCCGCTGACCGCGACGCTCAGACCGCGACGTGCCGCTCGTCCGGGCCGTCGTAGTGCGACAGCGGACGGATCAGCGCGTTGGATCCGGCCTGCTCGATCACGTGCGCGGTCCAGCCCGTCACCCGCGCCGCCACGAACAGCGGCGTGAAGGTCAGCGTGTCGAAGCCGATCAGGTTGTAGGCCGGGCCCGAGGGGTAGTCGAGGTTCGGGTAGATGCCCTTGCGCGCCACGAACTCCGACTCGAGAGCGTCGTACAGAGCGGCGACGTCGGCGCGGTCGTAATGCTCCACGAGAGTGTCGAGCGCGGCCTTCATGGTCGGCACACGCGAGTCGCCCTTCTTGTAGACGCGGTGCCCGAAGCCCATGATCTTGCGCTTCTCGGCGAGTGCTTTGTCGAGCCACGGCACGACGTTGTCGGCCGTGCCGATGTCGTCGAAGATGTGCAGCACGGCCTCGTTGGCGCCACCGTGCAGCGGACCTTTGAGCGCGCCGATCGCGCCGACGACCGCCGAATAGATGTCGCTCAGGGTCGAGGTGATCACGCGCGCGGTGAACGTGGAGGCGTTGAACGAGTGCTCGGCGTAGAGGATCATCGAGCGGTTGAAGGCATCCACCACAACGTCGTCCGCCTCTTCGCCGAACGTCATCCAGAGGAAGTTCGCGGAGTAGTCGAGGTCGGAGCGTGCAGCGATGATCTCCTGGCCGCGACGACGACGCTGACCGTAGGCGACGATCGCAGGAAGCGCGGCGAACAGGCGGATGCTGCGCTCGAGGTTCTGCTCGGGGCTGCCGCCCGCGTCGAGCACCGAGCCGCCGGCGCCGGGGTCGGAGGCGCCGATCAGGCTGACCGCGGTACGCACCTCGTCCATCGGGTGCGCATCCAGCGGGACCAGGTCGATCGCGGTCTTGACGTTGTCGGCGAGCGTCCGGTGCTTGCGCTCCTCGAGCCGGAAGGCTGCGAGCTCCTCCGGAGTGGGCAGCTCGCCGTTCCACAGCAGGTAGGCGACGGCCTCGAACGGCTGCGTGTCCGCCAGCTCCTGCACGGGGTAGCCGCGGTACAGCAGGCTGTTCGTCTCGGGGTTGACCTTCGAGATCGCGGTCGTGTCGACGACGACGCCCGCGAGGCCCTTCTTGATGTCCGGCTCGGTCATGGTCACTCCTTCGTGATGGTGAAGTTGAAGACGCCAGAGTCGAAGTGGTTGTACGACTCGTAGTCGATCAGATCGTAGAGATCGGCGCGGTGCTGCATCTCGCTGAGCGCGGAGGTCAGGTGCCCCTCTTCGTTCAGAGTATCCAGTGCGCGGCCTGCGGCCCCCATCGAGATGCGCAGCAGCGACACGGGCCAGATCACCAGGTTCACGCCCGCGTCACGCAGCTGGTCGACCGAGAACAGCTCGCTCTTGCCGAACTCCGTCATGTTCGCCAGGATCGGCACGTCGAGCGCCGCGGCCATGGCCTCGAACTCGGCGAGAGTGCGCATGGCCTCGGGGAACACCGCGTCGGCACCGGCGTCGACCAGCGCCTTGGCACGGTCGATCGCGGCGTCGAGACCCTCGACCGCGCGGATGTCGGTGCGCGCCATGATGAGGAAGTTCTCGTCGCGACGAGCGTCGGCTGCGGCACGGATGCGCTTGATCGCGGTGTTCTCGTCGACCACGGCCTTGCCGTCGAGGTGGCCGCAGCGCTTCGGATTGACCTGATCCTCGATGTGCGTGCCGGCGAGGCCCGCGTCTTCGAGCTCCTGGATCGTGCGGGCGACGTTCATCGGCTCGCCGAAGCCGGTGTCGGCGTCGACGATCGCGGGGAGGTCGGTCATACGGGCGATCTGCTTCGCCCTTCCGGCCACCTCGGTGAGCGTCGTGAGGCCGATGTCGGGCAGGCCCAGGTCAGCCGAGAGCACGGCGCCGGAGATGTAGACGCCGTCGAAGCCCTTCTGCTCGATCAGGCGCGCGCTCAGCGGGTTGAACGCACCGGGGAAGCGCAGCAGCTCCCCGCTCGCGAGACGCTCGCGGAACAGTCGGCGCTTCTCGGCGGGCGTGACGGTGGAGTACAGCATCAGAACAGTCCCGCAGGAGCAGGAGCAGCCTCGAGCAGGCCGGGCTTCGCGACGATCGAGAGCTCGCCGACCTCGGCAGCCGTCAGCTCGGGCAGGCGCTGCACGAGGGCGAGGAACCGCTCGATCTCGGCGGGCTCGAGCACGGGCTCCGCCAGCAGACGGAACTTCGCGATGTAGTTCTCTCGGGCGAACGGACGAGCCCCCAGCGGGTGCGCATCGGCCACGGCGATCTCGTCGACCACGGTCGAGCCGTCGGCGAGGCGGATCTCCACACGACCGCCGAACGCCTTCTCGGCCGGGTCCTCGGAGTGGTAGCGGCGGGTCCACTCGGCGTCCTCCGCCGTGGTGATCTTGTGCCACAGCGCGACCGTGTCGGCACGGCCCGCGCGCTCGGGGGCGTAGGAGTCGACGTGGTGCCACCCGCCGTCCTGCAGGGCCACCGCGAAGATGTACGGCACCGAGTGGTCGAGCGTCTCTCGCGACGCGGTCGGGTCGTACTTCTGCGGGTCGTTCGCGCCGGAGCCGATCACGTTGTGGGTGTGGTGGCTGGTGTGGATCACGATCTGATCGATGTTCGCCGGGTCGCGCAGTGCCGGGTTCTCGATCCCGAGCTTGCGGGCGAGGTCGATGAGCGCCTGCGCCTGGTACTCGGCCGAGTGCTCCTTCGTGTACGAGTCGAGGATCGCGCGCTTGGGCTCACCGGCGGCGGGCAGCGGCACGTCGTACGACGCGTCCTTGCCGTCGAGCATCCAGGCGATCACGCCGTCTTCGCCTTCATAGATGGGGGCGGGGCTGGTCTGTCCGCGCATCGCCCGGTCGACGGCTTCGACGGCCATCTTGCCGGCGAACGCCGGAGCGTGCGCCTTCCAGGTCGAGATCTCGCCCTTGCGGCTCTGTCGCGTGGCGGTCGTGGTGTGCAGGCCCTGCCCGACGGCCTGGTAGATGGTCTCGACGTCGAGGCCGAGCAGGGTGCCGATGCCGGCGGCGGCGGACGGGCCGAGGTGGGCGACGTGGTCGATCTTGTGCTTGTGCAGGCAGATCGCGCGCACCAGGTCCATCTGGATCTCGTAGCCGGTGGCGATGCCGCGCACGAGCGCCCGCCCGTCCTTCCCGGTGTGCTGCGCGACCGCGAGGATCGGCGGGATGTTGTCGCCGGGGTGCGAGTACTCCGCGGCGAGGAACGTGTCGTGGTAGTCGAGCTCGCGCACGGCCACGCCGTTCGCCCAGGCGGCCCACTCGGGGCTGGTGCGGTGATCGAGCGCCGCACCGAACAGGTTCGCACCGACGCCGCCGGTCGAGACGGGGTGGCTGAACGCCTGGGCCCTGGCCGCGTTGATGGGCGCACGGGTGAGGGAGGCCGCAGCCACCGAAGCGTTGTCGATGATGCGGTTGATGATCATGTCGACGACGTCCTGCTCGACCTCGACCTGGTCGGCGGCGACCTCGGCGATCTTCCAGGCGAGCTGCTCTTCCCTGGCGAGGTTCTCGTCGCTGCGGTGCACACGGACGTGGTGGGTGACGGTCATTTCTTATCCTTCACTGTTGCGGGATTCGAGGGAATCGAGGATGCCGGTGAGCGCGTTGTGCAGATGCACGTGCGTGGCGTGGGCGGCGAGGTCGCCGTCGCGGGCGGCGAGCGCCTCGGCGATGGTGCGGTGCTCGGCGGCGGAGGCGGCGAGCCGGGCGGGCTTGTCGCGAGCCATCCGGCGCACACGCACGAGGTGGGTGCGCACGGTGCGCAGCGCCGAGGCGATGTAGTCGTTCGCCACGGCCGCGTCGAGGGCGACGTCGAAGCGGGCGATCAGCGCGTAGTAGGCGTCACGGCCTTCGACGGCGTCGAGGTCGACGTGCGCGAACTCGTCGGCGAGTGCGGCGAACAGGGCGGCGTCTCCCCTGGTGGCGGCGAGGCGGGCTGAGCTCTCCTCGAGCGCGCGGCGGATCTCGAAGAGGGAGCGGATGTCGTCGGCATCCAGATCGGCGACCACGGTGACCCGCGGCGACTGCTGCACGACGAGCCCATCCGCGATGAGTCGACGCAGCGCTTCACGCATCGGGGTGCGGCTCACACCCAGGCGCTCGGCCTGTTCGACCTCGCCGAGCACGAAACCGGCCGGGAGCGTGCCCGACTGGATGTCATCGAGCAGAGCCGCGTACGCGCGATCACTCGCGGAGGTGCGTTCCACAGCGAGGGTCATGCCCTCAGTGTATACATAAACCGAGATTGAAGGGTCAGAGTTCTTCCTGAGCGGGCTTCTCGTATACATTCTTCGCAGGAAGCGCCGGCGCCCCCGCGGGCATCGGCTCGACGAATTCCGCCGCGACGGGCTCACCCAGCTTCACGACCACGACGCCCACGAGCACGAGCACGCCGCCAAGCGCCTGCAGCAGGTCGGGCAGCTGCCCGAGAAGCAGCCAGCCGAACAGCAGGGCCGCCACCACCTCGGCGAGTGCGACGAAGGAGGCGAGCCGCGAACCCAGCATCCGCGTGGAGGCGATGCCGAGCAGGTAGGCGAGCGCGGTCGCCACGACCCCCATCGCCAGCACCGGCACGAACCAGGGCACGCTGCCGAACCGGTACGCGATGTCGTCGGTGGTCCACGCGATCGGCAGCACGCCGATCGCACCGGCCACGGTGAGCCCGACCGCGCCGAGAAGCAGACCGCTCCCGGCGAGGGCGATGGGCGGCAGCCCGGTGTCGACCTTGGCCGAGAGCACGAAGTAGGTCGCCGCGCCCACCATCGCCCCGAGTGCCCACAGGATGCCGGCCACGTTCACGTCGGCCCCCGTGAGGATGTCGAGCATGAGCACGAGCCCGACGAAGGCGATGGCCGCGCCGAGGATGCTGCGGCGGGTCGGCCGTTCACCCCTTCGCAGCCACAGCCACAGCAGCACCGCGACCGGGGCGGTGTACTCGATGAGCAGAGCCAGACCCACGTCCATGACGGCCACGGCCTGGAAGTAGAAGAGCTGGGTCGCGGCGACAGCCAGCAGTCCGTAGGCGAGGATCATGCCGGCGTTGCGACGCAGCAGCACCCACCGCCCTCGGAGGGACAGGATCGTCGGGATCAGCAGCACGAGAGCGGCCACCCAGATGCGGGCGGTCACGGCAGCCCCGGGCGTCCATCCGGCATCGATGAGCCCTCGCGCCCACCCGCCCGACATGCCGAAGGCGAAGGCCGCGGCGAGCGCGAGCGGCAGTCCGAGGCGCACGCCTCGTGCGGAGGAGACCACCGTGTCACTTCTCACCTTGCTCATGATCGATGACGCTACTCGCGCGCGCTGTAAGATGTCAACATGATCTTCACCGATGACACGGAGGAGGCGCTGCGTTCCGCCGTCTGGCTCGCGAACTCCGCCGAACAGCCGGACGCGCTGACCGACCTCGACGATGAAGACACCTTCCTCCGCGAGTTCCCCTACACCGGGCGCCTCGACCGCGATGAGGTCGAGGTCGCCTCGCTGCGCGATCTGCGTCCGCGCCTGCGCGCGATGCTGCTGGCACCGCGTGACGAGATGGCCGCGCACGTCAACGACGCGCTCGCGGAGTCCCGGCTCACCCCGGCGCTGCGTCGCCATGACGGCTTGGACTGGCACCTGCACGCCGTCGCCGATGAGCAGCCCTTCGCCGAGCGCATCCTGATCGAGACCGCGATGGCCCTGATCGACGTCATCCGCGCCGACGAGGGCTCGCGCCTCTCCGTGTGCGACGACGACACCTGCCAGTCGATCGCGCTCGACCTCTCGCGCAACCGCTCGAAGCGCTACTGCTCCACGACGTGCGCGAACCGCAACGCCGTCGCCGCGTACCGCGCGAGGCGCACCGCCGAGTGACCCGGCACTGACGCCGGCGACCCCTCCGCGCTCCAGTCGCACTTCCTGCCGGATTCTTCGCGATCAGGCGGCACCAACGGCGACCGGAGCGGCAGCAGGCATGCACCCCTGGACGCAACCTGTCATAACAGGTACAGTGAACCTGTCATTACAGGTTGCGCAGCGCCGCAGCATCCGTTACGAGGAGCACCGATGCCCGAGTTCCACACCCCGCCGATCTCTCCGATGGCGATCGCCTTCGACGCCGAGAAGCTGACGCTCTCACCCGAGGGGCCGACCCTCACCCGGCGGATGTCCGACCTCGAGGGGCTCTTCCTCGACGCCGAGGCCTGGGCCGAAGCATCCGCCGGCGAGAACCCCGTCGTCTACACGGTCGTGAGCTCCCCCGTGCCCGAGGCCGACCGCGAGCTGCCGCAGTCGATCACCACGATCATGCCCGGCGACACCGGCGGCGAGCTCTGGATGACCAAGGGGCACCAGCACCCGAACCACCAGGGCGAGATCTACCTGGCGTTGCAGGGCCGCGGCGGCCTGCTCATGTTCGACGGCGAGCGCACCGAATGGCTCGACATGCTCCCCGGCACCATCGGCTACATCCCGCCGGGCTGGGCGCACCGCTCAGTCAACACCGGCGACGAGCCCTACGCCTTCCTCGCGGTGTATCCGGGAGGAGCAGGGCACGACTACGGCTGGGTGCTGGAGCACGGAATGGGCTCGCGTGCCTATCGCGCAGCCTCCGGCGTCGACCTGCGTCCCTACGCGGAATAGGCTCCGGCCATGATCATCGCGCACGACCTGGGTACGACCGGGAACAAGGCCTCGCTGCATCATGACGACGGCCGTCTCGTCGCCTCGGTCACCGTCCCCTACCCCGCGCACTTCGCCGCGGGCGGGGTCGCCGAGCAGAACCCTGCGGACTGGTGGAACGCGGTCGTCGCCGCCACGCGCGACCTGATCGCGCGCACCGGCACGGCCGCGACCGACATCGCCGGACTCGTGGTCAGCGGCCAGATGATGGGGGCCGTGCTGCTCGATGCCGACGGCGAACCCGCCCGTCCGGCGATCATCTGGGCCGACACCAGGGCCGGCGCCCAGCAACGCGAGCTCGAGGTCGCGATCGGCGCCGAGCGTGCCTACGGCATCCTGGGCCACCGCCTCAACCCCACCTACTCGGTCGAGAAGATCATGTGGGTGCGCGACAACGAGCCCGACACCTGGACGCGCGTGCGTCGGGTGTGCGTCGCGAAGGACTTCATCGTGCTGCGTCTGACCGGGCGCCTCGCGACCGACCGCTCCGATGCATCCGGCACCAACGCCTACGACCAGGCGCGCGGCACCTGGTCCGACGAGGTGCTGCAGGCCGCGCGCCTCGACCCCGCTCTGTTCCCCGAGATCCTGGAATCCACGCAGACCGCCGGCACACTGACCGATGCCGCCGCCGCTGCTCTCGGACTCCACACGGGAGTGCGCGTGGTGATGGGTGGCGGCGACGGACCGCTCGCCGCCGTCGGCTCGGGTGTCGTCGCCCCGGAAGACGGCGCGTACGTGTGCCTGGGCACCTCGTCGTGGATCTCGTTCGCGGCCGACGCCCCGCTGCACGACCCTGCGATGCGCACGTTCACGTTCGACAACGTCGTTCCCGGCTCGTTCGTGCCCACCGCCACCATGCAGGCCGGCGGCGCCTCCGTGCAGTGGATCGCCGAGGCGCTCTCGCCCGACCCCGCGCACCCCGAGACCTCGCGGCTCACGGCCGAGGCATCCGCCGACGTCGACACCGACGACCTCTACTTCCTCCCCTACCTGCTCGGGGAACGCTCCCCGATGTGGGACCCGGATGCCCGGGGTGCGTTCATCGGGCTGGCCCGCCACCACGGCAGGGCACACCTCGTGCGGGCCGTGCTGGAGGGCACGGCGTTCAACCTGCTCAGCTGCATCCAGGCGTTCCGTGAATCAGGCGCCGTGATCGACCGCATCGATGCCGTCGGCGGCGGAGCCCAGAGCGACGTGTACCTCTCGGTGCTCGCCGATGTGTGGGGAGTGCCGGTGCGCCGACGCACGATCGTGGAAGAGGCGAACAGCCTCGGTGCCGCGGTCACCGCTGCGGTCGGACTCGGACTCACCGACTTCTCTGCCGCCCGCGCCCTGAGCGAGGTCACCGCCGAGTTCACCCCGGATGCCGGGCGCCACGCCGTCTACGCCGAGCGGCACACCCGCTTCGTCGATGCCTACACGGCCCTCGCGCCGTGGTTCGCCGGACGGCCGCGCTGATGGGCGTCATCCTCGTCACCAGCCGCTCGTTCTCGGACGGCGACCTGGATCTGGTGGAACGCGCCGCTCAGGCGGGACACCGCATCCTCCGCGGTCCGGCGCACCACGACCTCGACGAGTTGCGGTCGCTGCTGCACGGCGCCGACGCGTGGATCGCCGGCACCGGCGCGGTCACCGAGGAGCATCTCGCCGCGGCTCCGAAGCTCAAGGTCGTCGCCCGGTACGGCGTCGGCACCGAGTCGGTCGACCTGGCAGCGGCGCGAGACCGCGGCATCCCGGTGACCAACACTCCGGGCGCCAACGCCGATGCGGTGGCCGACCACGCGGTCGGTCTCATGCTCGCCGCCCTCCGCTTCGTCCCCGACGGCGACCGCCGCGTGCGCGCCGGCGACTGGAGCGTGCGTCGCGGGCGGGAACTCGGGGCCGCCACGGTCGGGATCGTGGGCTTCGGACGGATCGGCCAGGGGGTCGCCGCGCGACTGCGCGGCTTCGGGCCGCGCGTGCTCGCCGCCGACCCGTTCCTGCCCGACGATGTGGTGCGTGCCCGCGGTGCGGAACCCGTCGCGCTCGACGACCTGTTCCACCGAGCCGACGTCATCACCCTGCACGCCCCCGGGGGCCAGCGGCTGGTCGACGCCGAGCGTCTGGCCGACATGCGACCGGGAACCGTGCTGGTCAACACCGCCCGCGGCGATCTGATCGACGAAGCCTCCGTGGCACGGGCGCTGCACGACGGCATCCTCGCCTGCTACGCGGCCGACACCCTCGACGGCGACACGGCCGCACATGACAGTCCGCTGCTCGCGCCCGAACTCGCCGATCGCGTGATCGTCACCCCGCACCTGGGCGCGCAGACCACGCAGGCCGTCGACAACATGGGCTCCCTCTCGCTCGCCGACGTGATCGCCGTGCTGTCGGGTGCCGAGCCCGCCCACCCCGTGCCCGACGCCTCCATCCCCGTCCCCGTCCCCGACCCCGTCCCTGTTCCCGTCCCCGTCCCCGAGGAGACCCGATGACCATCGACGCCGTCCGCACAGAGGCCGCGACTCCGGCCACGGCATCCGCCGACTACATGGGGTTCGTCGGGGTGACCACCGCGTCATCGTCGATCATGAAGGTCTTCCCGCTCTGGGCCGACATCCTGGGCCTGCCGACCCGCACCCTGCTCGGCCACGACCTGCCGATGGATGCCGAGCCTGCGCAGTACCGCGCCATGGTCGAGCAGATCCGCGATGACCCGCATCACCGCGGGGCGCTCGTGACCACGCACAAGATGAACGTGTACTCCGCCGCCTCCGACCTGTTCGACGAGCTCGACCCGTTCGCGGTGTCGTGCTCCGAGATCTCCAGCATCTCCAAACGGGGCCCGGTCCTGTCGGGGCGGGCGAAGGACCCGATCACGGTCGACCTCGCCCTGAACGACTTCCTTCCCGCCGACCACTTCGCCCGCACCGGGGCCGCGGTCGTGATCCTCGGCGCCGGAGGTTCGGGCACCGCCCTGAGCTGGGCGCTGGCCGAACGCGAAGACGCCCCGGCGAAGATCACGGTGACGGCCCGCACGCAGGACAAGCTCGACCACCTGCGCGAGGTGCACCGTCAGCACGGCACCAGGGAGGGGCTGATCGAGTACGTGGTGACCGCTTCGGCCGAAGATGCCGACGCGCTGGTGGCCGCCGCCCCCGCAGGATCGGTGATCGCCAACGCGACGGGGCTCGGCAAGGACCGGCCCGGCTCTCCTCTGACCGACGCCGTGGTGTTCCCCGAGGGCGCGTACGCGTGGGAGTTCAACTACCGCGGCACGCTCGAGTTCCTCCACCAGGCCGAGGCGCAGGCGCCTGCACGCGGGCTGCACGTGGTCGACGGCTGGCAGTATTTCATCCACGGCTGGTCGCAGGTCGTGGCCGATGTGTTCGATCTCGACCTGACGCCCGAGATCGTCGAACGGCTCGCCGAGGCCGCGGAGTCGGTGCGCTGATGTCCGCCCTCGTCCGCACGGTGCTCGGCGATATCGACCCGGCGCTGCTCGGGCGGGTGGACTATCACGAGCACCTGTTCCAGGTGTCGCCGCTGCTTCCGGGCGACGAGCTCGACGACGAGAAGGCCTCGGGCGAAGAAGCAGCCCTGCTGCAGGCGAGCGGGTTCGAGGCGATGGTGGATGCCACACCGTTCGGCCTCGCCCGCGACCCCGCAGCCCTGGCCCGGATCAGTGCGACGACCGGACTGCACATCGTCGCGACGACCGGCCGACACCGCGAGGCCCACTACGGCGCGGACCATCCGATGCAGGTGTGGACCGCCGAGCGTCTGGCCGCCCTCTTCATCGCCGACATCACGCGCGGGATGCCCGCCGACGACGGGGAGATCTTCGAGACGCCCGAGGTGTCCCTCGCTGCCGCGCCCGATGGCGGACCCGTGCGCGCAGGTCTGCTCAAGGGCGGCGCCGACTACTGGCGCATCAGTGCGTTCGAGCGCACCACCCTGATCGCCGTGGCCGAGGCGCACCGCGCGACGGGCGCTCCGATCATGGTGCATCTGGAGTTCGGCACAGCGGCCCATGAGGTGCTCGACCTGCTCGACGCCGAAGGGGTGCCCGCCGATCGGGTCGTGCTCGCGCACGCCGACCGCGACCCCGACCCCGGTCTGCACGTGTCACTCGCCGAACGCGGAGCCCACCTCGGCTACGACGGCTTCGCGCGTCCGCGCACCCGCTCCGACGCCGAGCTGCTCGCTCTGACGGTCGCGGTGGTGGAGCGCGGGGCCGGCGACCGGATCGTGCTCGGCGGCGACGTCGCCCGGCGCACGCGGTACATCGCCTACGGCGGCATGCCCGGACTCGCCTACCTCGGCGACCGCTACCTCCCGCGCCTCCGCGCGGCCGTCGGCGACGACGCCGTGCACCGGATGCTCGTGACCACCCCGGCCCGCCTGCTGACCCTCGCGCCGTGATCTTCTCCCCCTGCACACGAGCATGACCATGAGCATCCGACTCCACGCCCGACATCCCCGAGGAGACACCGTGTCCGAGCCGACCATCCTGCACGCCACCTTCACCGCCCAGCCCGGAGCGGGCGACCGTGTGGCGGCCCTGTTGCGCGATTTCGCCGAGGTCGTGCGCGCCGAGGAGGGCAACGTCGTCTTCGATGCGACCCGGCTCGTCGACGACCCCGACCGCTTCTTCGTCTACGAGGTCTATCGCGACGAAGCGGCGTTCCAGGCGCACATCGCCGCCCCCGCCGGAGTGCCCTTCAACGCGGCGCTGCAGGAGCTGATCGTCGAACCGTCGTCGCAGCTCACCTTCCTCCGCCGCCTCTGACGCCGTCACGCCGTGACGCGGCGGCGCGTTGGATCCCGGCCTCTCCGCCCTGCTCACCTGTCGGGAGAATGCACGCATGTCGGAGGAATCGCCGGCATCCGCTCCTGCATCCGTGATTCCTCCCGACATCCGGCACATGCACCCGCACCGGGCACACGCACCCGCATCCGGCATACGCACACGGCACGCCCACACCACGGCACGCGCACACCCCGGACACGAAGAAGCCCCCCACCCGAAGGTGAGGGGCTTCTTCGACGATGCGGTGTCACTCGTAGAGCACGCCCGCGATCTTCGGGTCTTCGATGTTGGTCTTGTCGTACCAGTACGAGCCGGTGTCGTAGAACTTCTCGACCGACTTGCCGTTCGCGGCGTCGTACGCGGCCTGCACGACCTGTGCGCCGATGCCGATCGGGTCCTGCGTGATCGCGCCGGCCATGGTGCCGTCCTTGATGGCGTTGATCTGTGCGGCGCCGGAGTCGAAGCCGACGATCGTGATCTTGCCCTTCTCGAGGCCCAGCTCGTTCACGGCGTTCACGACACCGATGGCGGAGCCTTCGTTGGTGCCGTAGATGCCCTTGAGGTCGGGGTGGGCCGCGATCAGGGTCTTGGCGATGTCGGCCGACTTGAGGTGGTCGCCGTCACCGTACTGGATGTCGACGATCTCGATGTCGGGGTAGTCCGCCTCGATCTTGTCGACGAAGCCGTCGCGACGCTCGACGCCGGTGGAGTTGATCTGCGAGTGGCCGACGATCGCGACCTGGCCCTCGCCGCCGATCAGTTCGGCCATGTGCTCGGCGGCGAGCGCACCGGCGACCTTGCTGTCGGTGGCCGACAGGCTGAGCCCGACGTCGCCGTTGCAGGGGGCGTCGAAGTAGACGACGGGGATGTCCTTCGCCTTGGCCTGCTCGAGCGGGGCGACGCACGCCTCGGGGTCGAGGGCGGCGTAGGCGATGGCACTCGGGTTCTTGTCGATCGCTGCGGTCAGCATCTCCAGCTGCGCGGCGATCTCGGTCTCGGCGGCAGGACCCTCGAACGTGATCTTCACGCCGAGCTCCTTCGCCTTGTCCTCGGCGCCCTTCTTCACGGCCTGCCAGAACTGGTGCTGGAAGCCCTTCGAGACCATGGCGATGTACATCTCGCCGTCGCTGCTGCCCCCGCTGCTCGAGCCTTCCTCGATCACGTCGCCACCACCGGCACAGCCGGCGAACACCAGTGCGGATGCGGCCATGAGGGCCACGAGTGCGGTCTTCTTCCCGAATTTCATGAAAACTCCATTGTTTGGGTACGACTCGGTTTGTTCTGTGTGGATGCCGGACGAGCCGGCGCTGTGGACATTCCAGGTGCCTGTGCGGATGTCTCCGCGGAAGCCGGCCGTGGCCGGAGGACGACGACGGGCACGGGTTTCGTCGCCGTCCAGGTCTCAGGTGCGCTGTCGGTTGCGGAGCGAGTCGAGGAAGACCGCGAGCAGCACGACCACGCCGACGACGATGTTCTGCCATTCGGGCTGGATCGACATGATGCGCAGACCGTTCACGAGCACGCTCATGATGAGGGCGCCGATCACGGTGCCGAGGATCGAGCCGCGTCCGCCCAGCAGCGAGGTTCCGCCGATGATGACCGCGGCGATCGCCTGCAGCTCGTACCCGGTGCCGATCTGCGGCTGCGCCGAGTCGAGGCGGGAGGCGATGACGATGCCCGCGACGCCGGTGAACGCCCCGGCGAACATGTAGATCAGGATCGTCCAGCGACGCGTGTTGACGCCCGAGAGGCGCGTGGCCTCTTCGTTCGAGCCGATCGCGAAGGTGTACCGGCCAAGCAGCGTCTTCGACAGCACGAGGTACGCGATGATCGCGAGCACGGCGGTGACGAGAACGGCGTTCGGGATGCCGGGGATGATCACGCCGAGGGCGATCTTCTTGAAGTCGGGGGCCGACGTCGAGAAGTAGATCGGCGCGACACCCGAGATCACGAGGGCGAGGCCACCGGCGATCATCATCATGGCCAGGGTCGCGATGAACGGCGGGAGCCGGAGGAACGTGATGTTCACACCGTTGATCAGGCCCATCAGCACACCGGTGAGGATGCCGCCGATGACGCCGACCCAGACCGGGAGCCCCATGTTCGTCACGAACACACCCGTCATCACGGCGCACAGCGCCATGCCGGTGCCGATCGACAGGTCGATGCCGCCGGTGATGATGACGAAGGTGGTGCCGAGGGCGAGGATGCCGATGACGGCGGTCGACAGCAGGACCGTGGCGATGTTGCTGAAGGTGAAGAAGTTGGGGCTGGCGATCGAGAAGAAGATGATCAGCACGATGAGCGTGCCGAACGCCAGCGACTGCTGGAACTGCCGCTTCAGGAACGCGCCGACGTCTCTCTTGTCGGTGTTCTCGTTCACGGCGGTCTGGATGATCGTCGTCGTCGACGATCCGGGCTGCTGCGGAGCGCTCATCAGTCTTCCTCCCCGTGGGCTGCGAGTTGCATGATCTTCTCCTGGCTTGCTTCCTCGTTGCGGAGCGTCCCGGTGATGCGGCCGTTGGCGAAGACCGCGATGCGGTTCGCCACACGGAGGATCTCCGGGAGCTCGGATGAGATGACGATGATGGACTTGCCTGCATCAGCGAGCTGCTGCATGAGGCGGTAGATCTCCTCCTTCGCGCCGACGTCGATCCCTCGGGTCGGCTCGTCGAAGATGAGGATGTCGCAGTCGCGCATCAGCCAGCGGGCGATGACGACCTTCTGCTGGTTCCCTCCGGAGAGGAGCTTGACGACCTGGTTGACCGAGGGGGTCTTCACGCGCAGCTGCTGCACGTACTCTTTGGTGCGGTTCTTCGCCTTGCTGTCGCCCATCCAGCCGATCGCGTTGGCGTAGGAGCCGAGCGAGGCGAGCACGGTGTTGAACGTCACGTCCTGCTCGAGCATGAGGCCGAGGAGCTTGCGGTCCTCCGAGAGGTATCCGACGCCGTGCTGCACGGCGTCGGCTGGCTGGGCGATCCGCACCGTGCGACCGTCGATCGCGATCGTGCCGCTGTCGCGGTGATCGGCGCCGATCACGGCACGCGCGGTCTCGGTGCGCCCGGCGCCCATGAGCCCTGCGAAGCCGAGGATCTCGCCCTTGTGCAGCTGGAACGAGACGTCTTTCAGGAGGTTCTTGGTCGACAGACCCTGCACCTCGAGGACAACGGGATCGTTCGCGTGCTCTCGGGCCTGCGGACGGGTCCCCTCATCGATCACACGTCCGACCATCATCTCGATGATGGTCGGGATGGTGATCTCGGACCTGTCGAGTGATCCGATGTATGTGCCGTCACGGAGGACGGTCACCCGGTCGGCCAGACGGCGCAGCTCGTCCATGCGGTGCGAGATGTAGACGATCCCGGTGCCGCGCGCCTTGAGCTGCTCGATCAGCACGAAGAGCGTCTCGACCTCGGTGTCGGTGAGGGCGGAGGTCGGCTCGTCCATGATGAGCACCTTGGCGTTGAACGACAGCGCCTTGGCGATCTCGACCATCTGCTGCTCGGCCACCGTGAGCTCGCCGACGAGCTGCCGGGGGTTCAGGTGGATGTCCAGGCGCTGCAGCAGTTCCGCGGTCTGCGCGTTCAGCTTGCGCTCCGACAGGAACGGCCCGGTGGTGGGCTCTCGCCCCACGTAGATGTTCTGCGCCACGGTCAGATCGGGCATCAGGTTGAGCTCCTGATGGATGATCGTGATGCCGAGCTCCTGCGCCTGGAGGGGGCTGGTGAGCTCCACCTCCTGACCCTCGAACGTGATCGTGCCCTCGTCCTTGGTGTAGATCCCGGAGAGGATCTTCATCAGCGTCGACTTTCCCGCGCCGTTCTCGCCCACGAGCACGAGCACCTCGCCGGCGTGCACCTCGAGGTGCACGTCCTTCAGCGCCTGCACGCCGGGGAATCCCTTGCTGATCCCCTCGACCCGGAGGATGGGTCCACTCATGCGCTCACCTGCTTCCTTGAAGGTTCTGCTTCGATGTCGGCGGATCATTCCGCCGCAAACATCGGATCAATTCTGCGTCCTGCGCCACGGCCAGCGCAAGTTGTATCTAAATGTATCTAAGGTCGGAGGGATTGGGAAGACCTGTAATGACATCTTGATCTTCCGCTCTCCTTCCCCGTGATTCCGCTCAGTGGAGGCGGATCGAATCGACCGCGACGAGCTTGTCGCGGATGTACGCGTTGGCGTGCGCGCCGAGCTCGTCGTTGTCGTTCCAGAGGTTCCGCCAGATGCCGAGCATGCGACTCAGGTCAGGCGCGACGACCGCCGACGAGAACGACTCGAAAACGATGGGGCCGCCGTAACCGATGCGACCGAGCGCCTTGAAGAAGGTGTCGAAGTCGACCGTTCCGGTGCCGAGGTAGCCGCGGTGGCTCTCCCCGATGTGCACATAGCGCAGCGCCGGTGCCGCATCGAGGACGGGCGTGAACATATCCGACTCCTCGATGTTCATGTGATACGTGTCGAGGTGGATCCCGAGATTCGGGCGATCCACCTCGGCGATGTAGGCGAGGGCCTGTCGTGCGGTGTTGAGCACGTTCGTTTCGTAGCGGTTCACGACCTCGAGCGAGACCGACACCCCGCGCGCGGCCGCATGGTCGGCGACCCGGGCGATCGCGGCCTTGCTGCTCGCGAGGCCCTCAGGGGTCACGGGCTCCATGTACTTCTTCATGGCGCTGTAGATCACCCCGCAGAAATGCTCTCCACCGAGGTCGGCGAGCACGTCGACGGCCTTGACAAGGAGCGCTTCGCCCGCCGCCGCGATCGCCGGATCGGCGCTGGTGACATCGGTCGCCTCGGAGAGTCCGAGCGAAGCACTGACGGCGAGGTCGTACTCCTCCAGCGCGTCCTTCGCGACGGAGACGTCGAACGTGAACGGATCCATGAGCGGGAACTCGATGAGGTCGAAACCCGCCTCCCTGGTCTTGTGCACTGCCAGACGGATGCCCTCGGCATCGAAGTTCCCCGTCCAGACGAGCCCGTGGCAGCCGATGTTCATGAGACCTCTCGCAGCGGGTGTGCGGCACCGTCGCCGTCCCGGAGTTGGCACGTTGCAACTCCGGCGTGCGAGTCACGCTACGTCGGTCGACCGACCCCTGTCAAGAACTTTCTTGGCACGTTGCAAGTCCTCCGATATCCTGATGCCGCCGACGCCGTCAGGAACCCCGATCGACGCGGCCCGACCAAGGAGTCCCATGCCCGCGAGCGTCAAGGACGTCGCCGCCCTCGCCGGAGTCTCCTCCTCCACCGTCTCGAACTACCTCAACCACCCGCACGTGCTCGGAGCCGCGAGCCGCGAACGGGTGCGGTCGGCGATCGAGCAGCTCGGCTTCGTGCCCAACGAGTCGGCTCGGCAGCTGCGTGCGGGATCGAGCAAGGCGCTCGCCCTCATCCTGCTCGACGCCTGGCTGCCCTACTTCCACGACCTCTCGCGCGGGGTCGAAGACGTCGCCCGCGAGGGCGGCTGGTCCCTGTTCTTCAGCAACAGCAACCGCGACGACGCACAGGAGCGGCGCAATCTCGACATGTTCGAGGCGCACCGGGTGCAGGGCATCGTCATCTACCCGCTCGGTGACGTGGTGCCGCGCCTGGAAGCCCTGGCCGATCGCGGCATCCGCTCGGTCGTGGTGGGCCCGACCCCCGACTCCTCGAAGGTCGCATCCGTGCTGTTCGACGACCGAGACGGCGGGCGACTCGCAGGAGAGCATCTCGTGACACTCGGCCGACGGCGCATCCTGTTCCTCGGCAATCCGGCGGTGAGCCAATCGAACCACCGTCTGGAAGGGCTCCGGGAAGCGGTCTCAGGGACCTCCGCGACCGTGACGACGATCGAGGTGCCGCACCTGGTCACGGAAGACGGGCTCCACGCCGGCGAGCAGATCATCGCGATGCCCGCGGCCGAGCGCCCCGACGCCGTGTTCGCGGCGAACGACATGGTGGCGGTCGGCGTGCTCACGCAGCTGCTGCGCCACGGCATCCGGGTGCCGGAGGAGATCGCGCTCGTCGGCTTCGACGACGTCGCCCAGGCGCACCAGAGCGTTGTTCCGCTCACGAGCGTGCGGCAGCCCGGCTACGAGATCGGCCGCGCCGCGGGAGCAGCGCTCCTGCAGCAGCTCGCCGACCCCAGCGCACCGCCGCCCGCGACGACCCCGTTCCCCGCCGAGCTCATCGTGCGCGAGTCGACCGTCGGCCGCTGAGGCGCTGAGTCTCGGCCCGCCGCCGCCGTGGACAACTTCCTGCCGCAGACGGCGGGGGATTCAGGCCGCCGGGATGAGCCCTTCCGCGGCCAGGTTCTCCCACAGCCCAGCCGGGATCTCGAGCGCGGCGTACTCCGCGTTCTGCTGCAGCTGCGCCGGCCGGCTGCCGCCCACCACCACGGAGCGCACGACGTCGGACTGCAGGGGGAACTGGATGGCCGCAGCGGGCAGCGGCACACCGTGATCGGCGCACACGGCGGCGATGCGCACGAGCCTGTCCCACAGCTCGTCGGGGAGCTGTCCGTACTCGTAGCGTCCGTCGCGGCGCGGCTCACTCGATGCGAGCAGCCCCGAGTTGAAGACGGACGCCGCCACGATCCCGGTCGCGGTCTCACGACAGGCGGGGAGCACATCGACGGCGGCAGGCTGCTCGAGCAGCGTGTACCGGCCGGCCACCATGATCAGGTCGAGGTCGGCGGCACGCACGGCTGCGGCGAGAGCATCCGACACCATCGAGCCGATGCCGATCGCGGTGACCTCGCCGTCGGCACGCAGCTGCTCCATCGCGGGCAGGGCTTCGGCGAGCGCGAGGTCGAGGTCGTGCCGCTCGGGGTCGTGCAGGTAGAGCAGATCGATGCGTTCGATGCCGAGCCGTTCGCGAGACTCGTCGACGCTCGCGCGAATGCCCGCCTCCGAGAAGTCCCACACGCGCTGCAGGTCGTCCGGCACGTGGAAGTCGTTCGCGGTGTCGAGGCCGCCGGAGTGGTCAGGGTTCGGCCGCAGCAGGCGCCCGGCCTTGGTCGAGAGCACGTACTGGTCGCGCGGCTTGGTCTGCAGGAACGCCCCGAGCCTGCGCTCCGACAGGCCCAGACCGTAGTGCGGCGCGGTGTCGTAGAAGCGGATGCCGCTCTCCCACGCGGCATCCAGCACGGCCCACGCCTCGTCGTCGCTGAGCGGACGGAACAGGTTGCCCACGTTCGCGGCGCCGTACCCGAGGGCGGGAACTTCCAGGCGGTCGCGCACTCCCCCGCGATCAGGCACCGACATGTGCACCCGTCCAGGTGTAGGTCGCGATGCTGTCGGCCTTCATCTCCATGCCCGTTCCCGGCGCGGTCGGCGCCATGTACGAGCCGCCCTGGATGTCGGTAGGCACGACGAAGTGCTCGTGCAGGTGGTCGACGAACTCGATCATGCGGCCCTCGCGGGTGCCGGTGACCGCGACGAAGTCGAACATAGACAGGTGCTGCACGGCCTCGCACAGGCCGACACCACCGGCGTGCGGGCACACGGGCACGCCGAACTTGGCGGCGAGCAGCAGGTTCGCGATGTTCTCGTTCACCCCGGCCACGCGCACGGCGTCGATCTGCATGACCGAGATGGCGTCGGCCTGCAGCAGCTGCTTGAAGATGACACGGTTCTGCGCGTGCTCACCCGTCGCGACGCGGATGGGCGCGACGCCCCTGGCGATCTCGGCGTGGCCGAGTACGTCGTCGGGGCTCGTGGGCTCCTCGATCCAGGCGGGATGGAACTCGGCGAGCGCGTTCACCCACTCGATCGCCTCCGACACCTCCCAGCGCTGGTTGGCGTCGATCGCGATGGGGAAGTCGGGTCCGCACACCTCCCGCGCCTTGCGGAAACGGCGGATGTCGTCGTCGAGGTCGGCGCCGACCTTGAGCTTGATCTGGGTGAAGCCGTCGGCCATGGCCTCGCGGGCGAGGCGTTCGAGCTTCTCGTCGGAGTAGCCGAGCCAGCCGGGGCTCGTGGTGTAGCCGGGGTATCCGGTGGCCAGCAGCTGCTGCTCGCGCTCAGCTCGTCCGGGCTCGGCCGCACGCAGGATCTCGAGGGCGTCTTCGGGGGTGAGAGCGTTGGTGAGGTAGCGGAAGTCGACCAGGTCGACGAGCTCCTCCGGCGTCATGCGGGCGAGCAGCTGCCAGAGCGGAAGCCCTGCGCGCTTGGCCTTGATGTCCCACAGCGCGTTGATGACCGCGCCGATGGCCATGTGCATGACCCCCTTCTCGGGGCCGAGCCAGCGCAGCTGCGAGTCGCCGATGATGTCGCGGAACGTGCCGCCCATGTCGTCGAGCAGCGGCTCGATCTCGCGCCCGACGAGGTGCCCGGCGAGCGCGTCGATCGCCGCGACCTGCACGTCGTTGCCTCGACCGATCGTGAAGACGAACGCGTGCCCCTCGATGTCGTCGTCGGCGTCGGTGCGCACGATGACGTACGCGGCCGAGTAGTCGGGGTCGGGGTTCATCGCGTCCGACCCGTCCAGGCTCAGGGACGTGGGGAAGCGGATGTCGGTGGTGTCGAGGGCGACGATACGGCTCACGGGATTCCTCTCCATGCACGGGTGATTTCTTCCGTGCGGATCTCTTGGAGTGTAAACATCCGATGTCTATACTGTCAACGAGACCGGCCGCCTCATCGCGGCCTCCCGACCGATCAGGAGAAACATGAAGTTCGCGCGGCTCGGCACCCCCGGGAATGAGATCCCCGTCCTCGTGGAGGGCGACCGATACCTCGACCTCCGCTCCGTAACATCCGACGTGAACGGCGATTTCCTCGAGAGCGACTTCGTCGCCCGGGTCACGGCCGCGCGTGAAGGCGGAGAGCTCCCCGAGCTCGCGGACGCCGCGTCGATGCGCATCGGCGCCCCGATCGCCCGCCCGAGCGCCGTGATCTGCATCGGCATGAACTACGCGGCTCACGCGGCCGAGTCCGGCTCGGAGCCGCCGACCATTCCGATCCTCTTCCTCAAGACCCCGAACACGGTCGTCGGCCCGAACGACACGGTCACGATCCCGCGGGGCAGCGAGAAGACCGACTGGGAGGTCGAGCTCGGCATCGTCATCGGCACCCGCACCGCCTATCTCGACAGTCCCGAGGAGTCGCTCGCGCACGTCGCCGGCTTCGTCGCCGCGAACGACGTCTCGGAGCGCGACTTCCAGATGACGGTCTCCGGCGGCCAGTGGTCCAAGGGGAAGATCGCGCCCGGCTTCAACCCGACCGGCCCCTGGCTCGTCACCCCCGACGAGGTCGACCACCACGCGCTCGGACTTCGCAGCTTCGTGAACGGCGAGCCGCGGCAGGACTCGAACACGAGCGACATGATCTTCACGGTCGAGCACATCGTGCACCACCTGTCGCAGTACGTGACGCTCGAGCCGGGCGACCTGATCCTCACCGGCACCCCGCAGGGCGTCGCCCTCTCGGGCAAGTACCCGTACCTCGCCGCGGGCGACGTGGTCGAGATCGAGATCGACGGCCTCGGCCGTCAACGACAGGAGTTCGTGGCATGGGAGGCCCAGAAGTGAGCGCACTGAACGGACTGGTGGCGATCGTCACCGGCGGAGCATCCGGAATCGGCGCGGCGATCGCGCAGCGCCTGCACGCCGACGGCGCGACCATCGCGGTGCTCGACCGTGACACCGCAGCGGCCGACCCCGCCTTCGCCGCCTTCACGGCAGACGTCTCCGACCGCGCGAGCGTCGACGAGGCGGTGGCCGCCGTGGCCGAGAGGTTCGGGCGCATCGACATCGTCGTCAACAACGCCGGCATCGGCGCGCAGGGCGACATCGCCGCGAACGACGACGACGAGTGGGCGCGAGTGCTCTCCGTCAACGTCACCGGCATCGCCCGTGTCACCTCGGCAGCTCTCCCGTGGCTGCGGAAGTCCCCGTCGGCGGCGGTGTGCAACACGGCATCCATCGCATCGACCACCGGACTGCCGCAGCGCGCGCTCTACAGCGCGTCGAAGGGTGCCGTCTCCGCTCTCACCCGCGCGATGGCCGCCGACCACCTGCGCGAGGGGATCCGTGTGAACGCGGTCAACCCGGGCACGGCCGACACTCCGTGGGTGGGACGCCTGCTCGACTCGGCCACCGACCCCGCCGCCGAGCGTGCGGCCCTCGAGGCACGCCAGCCCCACGGGCGACTGGTCAGCCCCGACGAGGTCGCCGCGGCTGTCGCCTACCTCGTGAGCCCCGCTGCAGGCTCGACCACCGGAACCTTCATCGAGGTCGACGGCGGCATGGCCCAGCTGCGCCTGCGCGCGAAGTAGCCCCCGCTTCCTCCTCCCGGTCGCAGTTGACGCCGCATCCGACGCGCGGGGATGGCAGCAACTGCGACCGGAACGCCGGTCAGACGGCGCTCAGCCGCGGTGGCCGCGGAGCCAGCCCCGGAGGCCGGAGCGCGGAGCCCCCTCCGTCGGCAGCTGCCGCGGCCGATCGGTGCGGTAGAACTGCTCGGCGTTGCGCCACAGGAGCGCATCGAGGTCGTGCCCACGCGATTGCGCCCAGGCGATCACGGTGTCGGCCCAGCGCGATCGCGCCGTCGCCTGGTAGGTGGCGGACCCATCCTCCGGCGCATGCGGGTCGCCGTCCTCGGCCGGACCGATCACGGAGACGGGCCAGTCGCTCCCCCACATCAGCCGCTCGACGCCGAAGGCATCCGCCGCGACGTCGAGGAACGGCTCGAGCTGCTCGGCGCTCCAGTCGCCGCCCGCCTCTCCCGGCAGCCCCGAGAGCTTGCAGAAGGCGTTCGCATGCCGCGCCAGCTCGGTGAGGTCGCGCGCCCACTCCGCGGAAGGCGCGAGCGGGGACGCCGCCGTGCCGACGGCGGGCTTTCCGAGGTGATCGAGCACGAGCCGCAGCTCGGGGATGGCTCCGGCGAGGCGGGCGATGTCGGGCAGCTGGTTCTCGCGCACGCAGACGTCGAAGCTCAGGTCACGAGCGGCGACCTCCCTGGCACCGGTCACGAACGCCGCCGAGACCGCGAGTCCGTCCGGTTCCCCCTGCAGGTTGTGCCGCACGCCCACGACGAGGGGTTCGGCCAGGAGTCCCTCCAGGTGCGCGACCGTGTCGGTCCCCCTGTCGAGGCGGACGCCCGCGACGATCCCGACGATGCCGAGCGCGGGGGCGAGACCTGCGACCCAGTCCACCTCGGCGAGGAAGTCGTCTTCGATCGTCTCCGCCTGCACGAAGACCGACCTCTCCGGTTCGGCCAGGCCCAGGCGGGCATGCTCGAGCTCGAGGTCGGCGAACCGATAGGCCATCGGCCCTTCGAGCCAGGTGTACGTCAGAACCTCCGGATCCCAGAGGTGCAGATGTGAATCGAGAACGCGCATGGCTCCATCCTGCCGGAGACATCCGATCAATCGCTAGGATGACGCCATGGCAGTCACCGACGAGGCGATCGAGAAGATCAAGGCGATGATCGTGGCGGGCGAGCTCTCCCCCGGTGATCGGCTTCCCCCCGAGAAGGAGCTGTCCGAACGACTCGGCCTGTCCCGCAGCTCGATGCGCGAAGCGGTCAAGGCGCTGGAGGTCATCCGGGTCCTCGACGTGCGTCGCGGCGACGGCACCTACGTGACGAGCCTCGAGCCGCATCTGCTGCTGGAGGCGATCTCGTTCGTGGTCGACATGCACGACGACGATTCGATGCTCGAGATCTTCGCAGTGCGGCGCATGCTGGAGTCGCAGGCGACCGGGCTCGCGGCGACGCTCGGGACAGATGAGCAGATCGCCGAGCTGCAGGATGAGGTCGACTCCATCGATGCGGCGGTCACGATCGAGTCCCTGGTCGACCACGACATCCGGTTCCACCGCGAGATCGTCGCGATGTCCGGCAACGCCTACCTCGCGAGCCTGATCGAGCATCTGAGCAGCCAGACCGTCCGCGCCCGCGTCTGGCGCGGCCTCACCGAGGGCGGCGCTGTCGAGCGCACCCTGTCGGAGCACCGGGCCATCGCCGACGCGATCGCCCAGCATGACTCCGCCCTCGCGACCTCTCTGGCCACGGCGCACATCGCGGGCGTCGAGCGCTGGCTGCGTCAGGCCGCAGCGAGCTGACGCCGGCGGGAGCAGCCGCTCACGCCCCCAGGCGCACCATGGCGGCGTCGAACTCGGCCGCCGAGCTGTCGCTCACCTCATGGAAGAGCAGCCGGTCCAGCACATCGGGAGCCGCGGTGAAGTAGGGGATCCCCGCCAGTCGCAGGCCCGTGATGTCATCCGGCGAGCGCAGGGATGCGGCGAGCACGTTCGACGCACTCCCCGCGCACACCTCCTGCATGCGGGCGATCGTCGCGTCGCCGTCGAGCCCGGCATCGCGCATGCGTCCGAGGTACGGGGCGATGTACTGCGCGCCGATCGACGCGCACGCCAGGGCCTGCGCGACCGAGTACACGGCGGTGACCAGCACGGTCGCCCCCTCGCGCACGAGCGCGGCTGCGGCGGCGAAACCCTCAGCCGTCGCCGGCACCTTCACGGCCACCCGGTCACCCAGCGCGCGGATGCCCTCGGCGTTGCGGAGGAACGAGGCGGTGTCGCCACCCCAGGTCTGGAAGAAGATCTCGCGCGCCCCCTCCGACTCCCAGCGGGCGTAGAGATCAGGGATCTCGGCGGCGGTGCGGCCACCGCGTTCGAGGATGGTCGGGTTCGTGGTGACGCCGTGCACCACCCCCGCGGCGAGCAGCGGGGAGACACGGTCGACATTGGCGCTGTCGACGTACAGACGCGGCGCGATCGGGGTCATCGGGGTCTCCTCGCGGACAACCTGTCGTTACAGGTGCGGATTCGGCTAATGTAATGACAGCCATCGCGGTCTGTCAAAGCGACGGCCATGCCTGCCGTCGAGGAAGATCAGGAGCGAGATGACCCCCGCACACCCCGAGGACCGCACCGGCGTCGTCATCGTCGGCAGCGTCACGGCCGATGTGACCACCTTCTCCGGGCGCCTGCCGGCCAGAGGCGAGACGATCCTCGGCGACGAGTTCACCCTCATGCTGGGGGGCAAGGGCGCGAATCAGGCCGTCGCCGCCGGTCGCTCCGGTGCACGCACGAGCTTCGTCGGCTGCGTGGGAGACGACCTCTTCCACGACCTGGTCGTCGACGGGCTCACGGCAGCGGGCGTCGACCTCACGCACCTGCGCACGGTTCCCGGCCCGACCGGCATCGCGCACATCCGGGTCGACTCCTCGGCGCAGAACGACATCGTGATGGTGCCGCTCGCCAACGCCGCCCTCAGCGCCGCGCAGATCGACGAGGCGCTCGCAGCTCTCGCCCCCACGACCTCGGTGCTGCTCACCCAGCTCGAGACGCCGTCGGCACTCACGGCGCACATCACCGCGCGCGGACGCGAGCACGGGATGACGGTCATCCTCGACCCGGCACCGGCCGCCGAGCTCGATGCGGAGATCTGGCGGAGCATCGACATCGTCACCCCCAACGAGACCGAGGCGACGCTGATCAGCGGCATCGAGGTGACGGATGCCGCATCGGCCGAACGCGCCGGACGCTGGTTCCTCGCCCAGGGCGTCGGCGCCGCCGTGATCACCCTCGCGGGCCAGGGGTCGTGCGTCGTCACGGCCGAGGGCGCATCCGTGATCCCTCCGTTCCCGGTCGAGGCCGTCGACACGACCGCGGCGGGCGACGCCTACGCCGGATACCTCGGTGCAGCGCTCGCGAACGGCAGCACCCTGGCGGATGCCGTGCGCCTTGCCACCGCGGCTGGCGCGCTCACCGTCACCAAGCAGGGGGCGTCGCCGAGCCTTCCCCACCGCGCCGAGGTCGATGCGTTCCTGACGGAGCGCGCGGCCGCACCCGTCGCGAACTGAACTCGCGAACCGAACTCGCGAACCGAACCTGCGGAGCACCGAGGAGCCACATGCGCAAGACAGCCACCACGATCAATCCCGCGCTCTCCCGCGTGATCAGCGAGACCGGCCACACCGACCTGCTCGTCGTCACCGACGCGGGCCTGCCGATCCCCCCGGGCTCCGAGCGCATCGACCTTGCATATCGGCCGGGGGCTCCGGGCTTCCTCGACGTGCTCGACACCGTGCTCGCCGAGCTGGTCGTGGAGGGGGCGACGGTCTCGGCAGAGGTCGCCGAGAAGAGCCCGGAGGTGCTGGCCGCGCTGCGGGAGCGGTTCGCCGGGATGGGATTCGAGATCGAACTCCTCCCGCACGTCGAGTTCAAGAAGCTCAGCCACGGCGCCCGCGCATTCGTGCGGTCGGGGGAGTTCACCCCCTACGCGAACGTGATCCTGCACGCGGGAGTGGCGTACTGATGGCCCTCGTCGACGACGCGATCGACCGGCACTCCGCTGCACCGATGTACGACCAGCTGCGCCAGCTGATCATCGACGGCATCGCGCGCGACGGGTTGCAGCCCGGCGACCCGCTGCCCGGCGAGCATCGACTGTGCGAGCGCTACGGCATCTCGCGCACCGTCGTGCGCCAGGCGCTCGCCCAGCTCGAACACGAGGGACTCGTCGAGCGGGTGAAGGGCAAGGGCACCTTCGTCTCCCGTCCCCGCACGAGCGAGAGCCTGGTGCACACGCTGGTCGGTCTGTACGACGATGTCGAGCGCCGCGGCGGCCATGTGCACAGCGACGTGCTGCGGCACGAGCAGACGACGGCGGATGAAGAGGTCGCCCTGGCGCTGGAGGTGCCCGTGGGGTCGCCCGTCGTCGCACTGGAGCGTCTGCGCCATGTCGACGGCGAGCCGTGGTCGCTGTCGACGACCTGGATGCCGGAGGCCGTCGGCTCCGTGACGCTCGGCGCCGACCTGACCGAGGGCTCTCTGTACCGACTGCTCGCCGACAACGGCATCGTCGCGACGCACGGCGTGCGCTCAGCAGAGGCGACCGTGGCCACGCACGAGCAGGCACAGCACCTGGGAGTGAGCGCCGGCTCGGCCCTGCTGCGTCTGCGCAGCATCAGCCGCAGCTCCGACGGCACGCCGATCGAGTACTTCATCGCGTATCACCGCGGCGACCGCTCGCGCTTCGAGTTCCAACTGCAGCAGGAGCAGTCGCAGGCCTCGCTGCTGCACGTCGATGGCGAAGGCGGGGCGTCCCGTGCCGGGACGGTCGGCTGAGCGGCCGGTAATGTCGAGGGCATGAGCGACTGGACCAGCACCGCGATCGCCCTGCTGGAAGCCGATGCCAACCGCAGCGCCGACACCCACCTGCACCTGTTCCCGCTGCCCTCCGAGTGGGGCATCGACCTCTACCTGAAGGACGAGTCCGTGCACCCCACGGGCTCCCTCAAGCATCGCCTCGCGCGCTCGCTGATCCTCTACGGCCTGGTCAACGGACGCATCCGCGAAGACACCACACTGGTGGAGTCGTCGAGCGGATCGACCGCCGTCTCCGAGGCGTACTTCGCCCGCATGCTGGGGCTGCCGTTCATCACGGTCGTTCCCCGTTCGACCGTGCAGGAGAAGATCGACCTCATCGAGTTCTACGGCGGCACCTGCCACTTCGTCGACCGGGCAGAGGACATGTCGCCCGAGGCGCAGCGCCTCGCCTCCGACTGCACCGGCCACTACCTCGACCAGTTCACGTTCGCCGAGCGCGCGACCGACTGGCGCGGCAACAACAACATCGCCGAGAGCGTGTTCAGCCAGCTCTCCCAGGAACGGCATCCGATCCCCTCCTGGATCGTCACGGGCGCCGGCACCGGTGGCACGAGCGCGACGTTCGGCCGCTACGTGAAGTACCGCCGACATGACACCAAGGTCGCGGTCGTCGATCCCGAGGGCTCGGCCTTCTACGACGGATGGGCCGGCACCGTGGACCCGCCGGCCGGGCGTCCGAGCCGCATCGAGGGCATCGGCCGCCCCCGGGTCGAGGCCTCGTTCGTGCCCACCGTGATCGACGAGATGATTCAGGTTCCGGATGCCGGCTCGATCGCCGCGATCCGCCTGCTGCGCGAACGCACCCTGCACTGGGCCGGGGGCTCGACGGGCACGAACCTCTACGGCGCGTTCCAGCTCATCGCCCGCATGCGGGCCGCGGGCGAGACCGGCAGCGTCGTGACCCTGATCTGCGACAGCGGTGTCCGCTACGCCGGCACCTACTACTCCGACGAGTGGGTCGCCGCCCAAGGCTGGGACCTCGCCCCGCACCGGGCACGACTCGACGGGTTCCTGGAGTCCGGCGTCTGGGTGGAGTGAGGGCTGCGGGCTACGCTGGCCGCATGACTACTCTGATCCTCACCGTCGCGGGTGCAGACCGTCCTGGCCTCGTGGCCACTGTCGCCGATGTCGTTGACGCGCACGGCGGCAACTGGGAGAACAGCTCGCTGGCCGAACTCGCCGGCACGTTCGCGGGCGTGATCGAGGTCTCGGTGCCGACCGAGCAGGCGGCGGAGCTCGAGAGCGCTCTGTGCGGCCTCCAGGGCCAGGGGCTCCTCACGCTCGCCGTGCTCACCGGCACCCCGGATGCCGCCGCAGACGACGATCAGCTGCTCGAGATCCAGGTGCTCGGCAACGACCGCCCCGGCATCGTGCGCGAAGTCTCCGGCGTGCTGAGCGCGCATGCCCTGAGCATCGAGGAGCTCGCCACCGAGACCAGGGATGCCGCCATGGCCGGAGGCCGCCTGTTCGAGGCATCGGTCACCGCGAAGGTTCCGGCCTCCGTCGACCTCGACGCCCTGCGCGCAGACCTCGAGCGCATCGCCGCCGAGATCCAGGTCGACATCACCCTCGGCTGAGCATTCCGCCAGAACGCGCGTCAGTCCTCGAGGCCGGAGTACCTCCGCACCCAGTACTCCGTGTACGCCACGTGCGCCGAGGCCGCAGCACTCGCGGCGACAGGGTCGGCGGCGGCGAGTCCGCGCAGGATCGCACGGTGGCCGGCATCCGAGTGCACCTTCAGCTCGGCGGCGTCCTCGGGGTCGGAGATCCGATAGGCCCTCGAACGCGAACGCAGCACGTCGATCAGACTGGTCAGCGCCTCGTTCCCCGCAACGCCGGAGATCGCCATGTGGAATTCGTGGTCGAGCCGCGACTGCGCCTCGAAGTCGGTGGTCGCCTCGATCTCGTCGAGCACACGGTCCAGCGACGCCACCGTGTCCTCGTCGATGCGGGCTGCGGCGAGAGCGGCGGCATGCGGTTCGAGCACGCGGCGCAGCTCGGTCAGCTCCAGCACTCCGGCCATCGGCAGCAGTCCGACGGTGAGTGACAGGCTGCCGATCAGGTCGGCGGCACGCAGCTCGCTGACGTAGCTGCCGGAGCCGTGACGGGTGTCGAGCACACCGAGAGCGGCCAGCATCCGGATCGCTTCGCGCAGGGATCCCCGGGAGACGCCGAGCCGTTCGCAGAGCTCGCCTTCGCTCGGCAGCCGGTCGCCGGGCCGCAGCGCGCCGTCGGCGATCAGCGCCCGCAGCCCGTGCAGCGCCGTGTCGAGTGCGCTCATCGTCATCCTCTCTGACACTCCCCCGCCCCTCGTGAAGTCTGTCGGAACTCCCCTTCGCAGGGAACTCGTATGACAACTATGTTTCATCTTCACCTTTTCGTGGCAGTTTTCCACGGCATGTGGCAAAGTTGTGCAACAACTCGCCCGACTCATCGATGAGGACTGATGCCCGCACCGCTGTTCCCCGCACCGCTCACGCTGAACTCCGGCATGCGAGCGCGCGACGCCTGGCCCCTCGACCGGGAAGTGATCCACCTCAACCACGGATCCTTCGGCGCGGTCCCGTCCGTCGTCGTCGAGCATCAGGACGCCCTGCGCCGCCGCGCCGATCTCAGCCCCGTCGAGTGGTTCCCGCGCATCGCCGAACGCGTGCAGGAGGCTCGCGAGCGCACCGCCCCGTTCGTGGGCGCGCGTGCGGAGGACAGCGCCTTCGTGCCGAACGCCTCCGCGGCGGCGACCGTGGTCTACAACGCGCTGCAGCTCGAGACCGGTGACGAGATCCTCGTGACCGACCAGGGGTACGGGGCCATCACGATGGGAGCCGAGCGCCTCGCCCGCCGGTTCGGTGCGACGGTCCGCACCGTCGCCCTGCCCCTGCTCGCCTCCGACGACGAGATCGTGCAGCTCTTCACCGATGCGCTCACGCCCCGCACCCGCCTGATCGTCGTCGACCAGATCACCTCCCCCACCGCGCGGCTGCTGCCCACGCGGCGCATCGCCGACGCCGCGTCCCAGCGCGGCGTGCGCACACTCGTCGACGGCGCCCATGCCCCCGGCCTCATCCCCGACGCGGCAGCGGTCGCGGGGGGCGACTGGTGGTTCGGCAACCTGCACAAGTGGCCCTGCGCCCCGCGCGGCTCTGCCCTGCTCGTCACGACCGCTCCCGACCGCGACGAGCTCTGGCCGCTCATCGACTCCTGGTCCGCGCGCGAGCCGTATCCCACCCGCTTCGACACCCAGGGCACGATCGACGCCACGACCTACCTGGCGACCCCGACCGCGATCGACTTCATCGAGAGCGAGTTCGGCTGGGCGGCCGCGCGCACGGCGATGGCGGAGATCGCGGATGCCGGTGCCGCGGTGATCGCCGAAGCCCTGCGCCCCTACGGCGACGAAGACCCGCTCACCCCGCTCCCCTCGCCCGTGCCGTCGATGCGACTCGTGCGCCTTCCGCTCGGGCTCGGCGCGACCCGCGAAGAGGCCGATGCCCTGCGCATGGACCTGCTCGACGAGGTGGGCGTCGAGACGGCCTTCACCAGCTTCCGCGGCGTCGGCTACTTCCGACTCTCCGCCCACCTCTACAACGAGGCCGCCGACTACGAGGCCTTCGTCGAGCGCTGCGTCCCGCAGATCCTCAGCCGTGCCGGCATCCGCCGCGCCGACTCCCTCGTCCTTCCCTGACCGCGTCCATCCCCCGCCCGACCGCAACATCCACCCCCACCCCACCGAGAGGCACATCGTGAAGAACAAGATCTTGACGACCGCAGCGGGATTCGGCACCGTCGCCGTCCTCGCTCTCACCGGCTGTTCCGCAAGTTCCGGCCCGTCCGCCGACGGCGCCGTCACCCTGCAGATGGTCGAGAGCCTGACCAACCCCGCCCGCACCGAGCTCCTGCGCGGGCTGCTCGACGACTTCGAGAAGGCGAACCCGAAGATCACGGTCAACCTGGTCTCCCCTCCCACCGAGCAGGCCGACGCGAAGATCCAGCAGATGCTGCAGTCCGGCAAGGGCGTCGACGTGCTGGAGGTGCGCGACATCACCGTCGGACCGTTCGCGAACAACGGCTGGCTGTACGACCTGGGCCCCGACCTCGAGAAGTGGGACGGCTGGGACGCCCTGACCGACAACGCCCAGTCCGCCTCGGTCGCCGCCGACGGCAAGAGCTACTTCGTTCCCTACGGCTTCTACGGGCTGTCGCTGTTCTACCGCACCGACCTCGTGAAGGACGCCGGGTTCGACGGCCCGCCGCACAGCTGGAAGGACCTGCTCGAGCAGGCCAGTGCGATCCAGGACCCGTCGAACAACATCTACGGCTACGCCTTCCGCGGCGGCCAGAACGCCAACAGCAACGTGGTCGCAGCCATCGAGGCGTACACGATCGACGGACTCGACGTCGACGACGCGTTCCTGATGGAGGACGGCTCGACGATCTTCGCCGCCCCCGAGGCGCAGGATGCCGTCGACGACTACTTCGACCTGTTCAAGAAGGCCTCCCCGCCCTCCGCCGTCTCGTGGGGCTACCCCGAGATGGTCGCCGGCTTCACGAACGGCACCACCGCCTTCCTGCTGCAGGACCCCGAGGTCATCGCGACCGTGCAGGATTCCTCGCTGACCGAGGACCAGTGGGACACCGCTCCGCTGCTCGTCGGCCCGTCGGGCAAGGCCGCCCAGCCGCTCGCCGTCGCCGGCTGGGGCGTGGCCGAGAACAGCGAGAACAAGGAGGCGGCCGTCAAGCTGGTCGAGTTCCTCTCGTCGGCCGAGCCCGCCACCGAGTTCGCTCAGGCCAACAGCCTGGTGCCGATCATCACGGCCGCAGCCGACGACGACTTCTACTCGTCGGGCCCGTGGACCAGCTACGTCACCATGACGGAAGACCCGGAGACGTACGTCAACGTGCGTCAGCCGCGCGGGGTCAGCTGGTGGACCGAGTGGATCCAGAAGTCCGACCAGGACGTGCAGAACGTGCTGCTGGGCAACATGTCGACCAGCGACCTGCTGGCGTCGTGGGATGCGTTCTGGACCGAGAAGTACGCCGCGGAAAAGGGCTGACCTGTGGCCCGCACCGCTCAGAAGGGAGGCTCCGTC
Organism: Microbacterium sp. Root1433D1; assembly: GCF_001426835.1. Taxonomy (NCBI): domain Bacteria; kingdom Bacillati; phylum Actinomycetota; class Actinomycetes; order Micrococcales; family Microbacteriaceae; genus Microbacterium; species Microbacterium sp. Root1433D1. The sequence goes on from NZ_LMFN01000001.1 coordinate 907,644, forward strand.
GGCACTGCTTCGCAGCAGCCAGCCGTCGGGGCCTCCCCGGCATCGCGCCGGCGCCCGTTCCGCGGCCGCCAGGCATGGACGCTGCTGGCCTTCCTCGCGCCGGCGATCGTCTTCGTCTGCTGGTTCACCTACTGGCCGATGCTGCAGGGCGCGCGCATGGCCTTCCACGACTGGAACCTGTGGGATCTCACGTCGACGCCGTTCGTGGGCTTCGACAACTTCCTCGCGGTGTTCCGCGATCCGGCCTTCCCGACCGTCGCGGGAAACTCCGTGCTGTGGGTCGTCGGCTCGCTCGTTCCGCAGCTCGTGATCGGGTTCCTGATCGCGCTCGCCCTGCGCAAGAGGTTCCGCTTCCGCGGGCTCTACCAGGCCCTCGTGTTCTTCCCGTGGGCGGTGTCGGGCTTCCTCATCGGCATGCTGTTCCGCTGGATGTTCAACGCCGAGTTCGGCGTGGTCAACGACCTGCTCATGAAGGCCGGGCTGATCGATGCACCGCTGCCCTGGCTGGCCGACCCGAAGCTCGCGATGTTCGCGGTGATCGTCGCGAACGTCTGGTACGGGGTGACGTTCTTCGCGATCATGATCCTCGCGGCCCTGCAGTCGGTCCCCGACGAGATCCTGGAGGCGGCGAGCCTCGACGGCGCCGGCAAGTTCCGTCAGCTGTTCTCGATCATCATCCCGTACATCTCGATGACGCTGCTGCTGACGATCCTGCTGCGCGTTATCTGGATCTTCAACTTCCCGGACATCATCTACGCGATGACCAACGGCGGACCCGCCAACCAGACGCACATCATCACGACCTGGATGATCAACTACACCCAACAGGGCAACTACGGCTTCGCGAGCGCGATCGGCCTCATCGTGATGGCGGTCCTGTTCGTGTTCTGCGCGTTCTACCTGATGGCGATGCGGAGAGTGCAGCGATGACCATGACAGACGCCTCGCGGACGGGCTCCTCGATCACCGAGACCCGCCGCATCACCGTGCCCGACCCGGCATCCGCACCGCGCCCGAAGCCGCGCGTCACGATCGGCGGCATCATCCGTGTCGTGGGCCTGGGGCTCTGGCTCGTGATCACGCTGTTCCCGCTGTACTGGATCGCGCTGACGTCGATCAAGTCGCCGGGCACGATCAACCGCTTCCCGATCGAGTACTGGCCGAGCGAGCCGTCGCTCGAGAACTACATCAGCCTGTTCCAGAAGAGCTCGTTCGGGGTCTTCCTCGGCAACTCCGCCCTGGTCGCGGTCGTCGGCGGTGCCGTGGCCACCCTCATCGCCCTGTTGAGCGCCTACGTGCTGGCCCGGTTCGAGTTCCGCGGCAAGGGGGCGATCCTGATCGCGTTCCTGCTGACCCAGATGATCCCGGCGTTCATCGCGCTCGGGCCCCTCTACTCGATGATGACCGACCTCGGCCTGGTCGACACCAAGCCGGGGCTCATCCTCGTGTACATCGCGATCTGCATCCCGTTCTCGACCGTCATGCTGCGGGGCTTCTTCGAGAACGTGCCGGATGCGCTCGAAGAGGCGGCGATGATCGACGGATGCTCACGCCTGGGCGCTCTGTTCCGCGTGCTCGTCCCGGTGATGACCCCCGGCATCATCGCGGCGTTCATCTTCAACTTCGTCAACTGCTGGAACGAGCTGTTCCTCTCGGTCGTGCTGATGAACACCGACGCGAACCGCACCGTGCCCTCGGCGCTGAACGGCTTCATCTCCACCTTCAACATCGACTGGGGCTCGATGAGTGCCGCCGCGGTGTTGACGATCCTGCCGACCATGGCGATGTTCGCTCTCGCGAGCCGCTGGATCGTGCAGGGCCTGACCGCCGGCGCCGTCAAGGAGTAAGACGAGCGCCGAGACCCACGCCCAACGTCGAGACCCACCCCCGCATACGTCAGCGGGGGTGGGTCTCGACGCTACCGATGGGTCTCGGCGTCAGATCAGGGCACTCAGACCAGGCGCGTCTTCGGGGAGGTCGAGTACGTCGCCTCCGCGTCGCGGTTGACCGTGTCGCCCAGGGCCTCGTCGATCGCGGTCATGGTGTCGGCGTCGAGCTTCACACCAGAGGCCTTGACGGTCTCGGCGAGCTGCTCCGGACGCGAGGCTCCGACGAGGGCCGCTGCCACGTTCGGGTTCTGCAGCACCCACGCGATCGCGAGCTGCGGCATCGACAGGCCCGCCTGCTCGGCGATCGGCTTGAGGCGCTGGACGGCGGTGAGGATGTCGTCCTGCAGGAAGCTCTTGATGAAGTCGGCGCCGCTGTGGGGGTCGGTCGCACGCGAGCCCTCCGGCACCGGCTGACCAGGGAGGTACTTGCCGCTGAGCACGCCCTGCGCCATCGGCGACCAGACGATCTGCGAGATGCCGAGCTCTTCGGATGCCGGCACGACCTTGCCCTCGATGACACGCCACAGCATCGAGTACTGGGGCTGGTTCGAGATGAGCTGGATGCCGAGCTGCTTGGCGAGAGCATGCCCTTCGCGCAGCTGCTCCGCGGTCCACTCCGAGACGCCGATGTAGAGCGCCTTGCCCTGGCGGACGACGTCGGCGAAGGCCTGGAACGTCTCCTCGAGCGGGGTCTCGTAGTCGAAGCGGTGCGCCTGGTACAGGTCGACATAGTCGGTGCCGAGGCGCGTGAGCGAGCCGTTGATCGACTCGAAGATGTGCTTGCGGCTCAGGCCGGTGTCGTTCGGTCCCTTGGGGCCGGTCGGGAAGTAGACCTTCGTGAAGATCTCCAGCCCCTCGCGGCGCTGACCCTCCAGCGCCTTGCCGAGCACGACCTCCGCGGCCGTGTTGGCGTAGGTGTCGGCGGTGTCGAAGGTGGTGATGCCGGCGTCGAGGGCGGCATGCACGGTCTTCACGGCGGCGTCGTCGCCGACCTGTGAGGCGTGGGTGACCCAGTTGCCGTAGGTGATCTCCGAGACCTTGAGACCGCTGTTGCCGAGATAGCGATAGTTGACCATGGATCAACGCTACTGGCTGCCCACTATGGCCGGGCCGGATGCGAGGGAAGAGGTCAGGCGGTCGCAGGAGCGGAGCGTGGTCGTACCGCGGCCATGACTCCGACGACGACGAGCGCGACGGCGGAGAGCGCACTCACGGCATAGAGGGGGCGTGCCCATGGCGAGTAGTCGCCCCCGCCGATGCCGAAGGCGTCGGCGAGTCCCATGCCGGCGCCGAACGAGGCGATGAAGTAACCCCCCGCCCCGAGCATCAGCAGCACCAGGAAACCCATCGCCGGGATCAGCGGATGCGCAGCGGTGCATACCGCGACGACCGCGAGCGCCACAGCCAGGGCGATGCCGACACCGAGGATGAAGAACGCCTGGCCCGGCATCAGGCTCTCACCGGCGTTCGACATCTCCGCATGGATCTCGTCGAGTGATCTACCGGGAGCGGCGGCGAGTGGATTGAGCACCAGGATCTGCACCGCGGCGAGCGCGGCATAGATCGTGACGGCGAGCACGCCGACGATCGAGATCCACAGCGTCTGCGTCCGCATGGTCCGACGCTGCATCCGAGTCATGCGGGTCAGCCTAAGAGGACATCCCGAGAGTCTCCCGATACTCGCGCCAGGCCGCTCCGAGTCGGCGGACCCCCTCTGCCAGCACGTCGTCGGGTGCGGTGAACGGGATGCGGATGTGGTCGTCCGGCGACGCGGATACCGCGAACGCCGCGCTCCCCGCGACCGAGACGCCGTGCGTTGCGGCTGTCCTGGCGAGCGCCGCCGCCGACCCCGCGGGCAACCGCACCCACAGCGAGAGCCCGCCACGGGGCGGTTCGACCGTCCAGTCGGGCAAGTGCTCGGCCATGAGCGCCTGGAGCAGTCTCAGCCGTTCCTGGTGGATGCGGCTGTTCGCCCGGCGCAGGTCGTCGGCGCGGGCGATTAGGTCGAGCGCGAGCAGCTGGGCCGGCACGCTGGTGGACTGGTCGGCGAGCTGGCGCGCACCGCGCAGCCGTCGCACGAGCACGGGGTCGGCGCGCAACCAGCCGATCCGCAGCCCCGCCCACACCCACTTCGACACCGACTCGACCACGATGACGGGGGCATCCGCGCGCTCGGCCGCGAGCGTGGGCGGTACGACCCCGTCGAAGGAGATGCCCGCGAGCACGCGGTCTTCGATGACGGGAACGCCGTACTGCGCGGCGAGCTCGGCCACCCGGTGCCTCGCGGGGGCTGGCAGGCGCGACCCGGTGGGATTCTGGTGATGCGGGTTCAGCGCGACGAGCACGGGGCGCAGTCGGGCGAGCGCCTGCTCCAGCGCGTCGACGTCGAGACCGTCGTCACCCATCGGGACGCCGTGCACCGTGCCACCGCGCAGTCCGACCGAGTCGGTGACTCCCGGCCAGGTGATCTCCTCGGCGAGCACGATGTCGCCGGGCCCCACGAGCGCATTCACCACGAGGCTGATGGCCTGCTGCGCGCCGTGGGTGACGAGGATCTGCTCCGGTGTGGTCGGGGTCCCCTCCGCGGTGTACATGTCGGCGATGAGGGCGCGCAGGGCAGGCAGGCCCGCAGGGTCGGTCTCGGGCAGCAGAGCGAGGTCGAGCCGCGGCTTGTGATCGCGGATGAGCTGCACCCCGAGGTCGGAGATCTGCGGCACGGTGCGCAGGAGATCGATCGCGTTCGGCAGTGCGGAGAACAGGGCTTCTCCTCGCCCCGGTCGCTGGGCGGGCACGGCGGTTGCGGCTGTCCCGGCGATGCGGGTGCCGCTCCCCTGCCGCCGGTCGACGAGACCGCGCTCGGCGAGGTCGGCGTACGCGGCGACGACCGTGCCGCGCGAGACGGAGCCTGCGGCTGCCAGTGCGCGCTCCGCGGGCAGCCGGTCCCCCGGGCGCAGCTCGCCACTCGCGATGAGGCTCTCGATGCCCCTCGAGAGCCGGGCGGCGAGAGTGCCGTCTCCCTGTGTCCAGCGGCCGAGCCGTGCCGAGAGCGCCTCCGACGACACGTCACCTGCGTGCACGAGAGATGCCGCTCGTCCCGCAGCAATGGCCGATACCTGATCCATTGGCCCGCCATTGGCCCTGTCTTTCACGCTCATGAGAACCGATTCTGGACCAATGAACACGCATTTCGCCAGCAGTCCTTCAGAGCCTGGACCAATCAACCCCGATTGGACCATCGCACAGCTCCTGGAGTGGCTCAGCGATGATGTCCGCCAGCACGATGTGACGCTTCAGCATCCGCTCGCCCGCATCGAGGCACTGCTGACCGGAGCGCGCTGGGCACGCACCCCGTCCACCGTTGCATTGATCCGCTCGATCGCCGCCGCTGTCCGCGACGACCCGGCGCGGGGAAGCATCCGGATCAGCGAGCTCTCCCCGCAGCAGGCGCCACGGATGCCGGAGCGCATTGCTCAACTCGCCTGACCGGAGCCTCGCGGAGCCTCGCCGCACCGCGGTGCCCGGCTCAGCCGATCGTCGGACGAACCAGCTGCTCCTGCTCCTCGAGCGTCTGCGCCTGCGCGCGCTTCTCCGCCCGTTCCCGCTCCTGCGCCTCGGCCGCCTCTCGGCGTTCCGCACGCGTCTGCGGCTCACCGGAGCCCGCCTCGGCCTGTACCTCCTGGGACTGGTCCGTCACGATCTTGGCGCGGTCACGGAACCCCTCGGCCGTCACCCGGTCGAGTGCGACCTGCTTGCGGATCGCCGCGGCCTTCTCGTAGAGGCTCGGGTCACCGTAGCTCGTGAGCACCTTCACGAGCACCGGCAGCAGCTCGATCATGAAGAACAGCGCGGCGATCAGGATGTGCGCCCACAGGATAGAGGGCTCCTTCTCGCTCAGCCGGTTGAGTCCGCTGATCTGGCTGAGCAGCCCGACGGCCCCGGCGTTGCCCTGCGCCACGGCGTCGGCCCGCGCGTTGTACGCGGCGAGTGCCTGGTCGTAGGAGTCGCGGGCGGTCGGCAGCTGCGACTTCGCCTGCTCGCGGTTCTGCGCCTCCGACGACGAGGTGTTCTCCTTCGCGGCGGTTCCCGCAGCGGCGAGCTCCTCGTTCGCGGTGCGCAGCTGCGCGGCGAGCGCGTCGTAGGTCTGCTGGGCCTCGGCGAGCTGCGCCTTGGCGGCATCCGAGCTGGCGCCCTGGCCGTTGACGCCGGTGCAGCCGGGAACGGTGCCGGCACCCTCACCCGTCAGTTCGCACTGGTACAGCACACGAGCCTGGTCGATCACGGCCTGCTGAGCGGTCATCTTCGCGGTCACGTCATCGACCGTCGCCTGGGCAGCAGACTCCGTGGCCGACGACGCGTCCGTCCCCGCGACGATGCCGGTCGCCGCCTGGTTCTCGAGCTCGGCGACCTTGGCGGATGCCGCGTCGAGCGCGATCTTCTCCGGCCCCGATTCGAGAGCCTCCTGGTCGGATTGCGACTGCGTGATGTTGGTGGAGGCGACCTCGCGGGCGATGTCGTTGTGGAAGATCTGCAGCACGAGCGGCTCGGCGACGACGAAGCCGATGATCGCGGCCATGATCACACGCGGGATCGCGAGGCCGATGAGGCGCCAGACGTTCCTCGTCGAGCTCATGGTCGATGTGAGGAAGCGGTCGAGGTTGAAGATGATGAGCGCCCACACGAGCGCCAGCGGCACGGCCAGCCAGATGGCCGCCTGCACACCGGTGGTGAGGGCGAAGAGCATCGAGATCGCCGAGACGAGCGCGGTGCCGGCGAGCACGAAGAACATCTGCACGAAGCGCGGCGTCTCGCCGGGGACGCGGTCGAGGATCTCGCCTTCCGCTCCTCCGAGGATCGCGAGGGTCCGCGCGCGCGAACCGGGAGTGCGCGGTGGGCGCGTCTTGCGGGGCCGGCGCGCGCGCGGGGGCTTCACCGGGGCGGGCTCTTCTGAGACGAGGGCGTCGGCGATCGGGGTCGCCTCCGACGGCGCGGATGCGGACGCCTCACGGGTGGCGTCGTCCGTGCCGGTGGGCTCGAACTCGCGCAGGAAGTCGAGGTCATCCGTGACGGCGTCGGGTTCGCTGTCGAGGATGATCCGACCCTGCGAGTCGTAGCGACCCGGTCGATGGGCGGAATAGGGCATCCGAACAATCTACGAAAGGTCGCCTGTGCATCGCGTGGAAGAGTGCTTTGAGCGACTCACAGCTTGGGCGGCGGAACCGGGCAGATCAGGTTGCGCGCAGAAGCCGATCGAGGGCGGCGGCATAGGCGGAGAGCCCGTCGTCGAGCGTGAAGTGCCCGGCGGCGGCCAGCGTTCCGAGCCCGTGGATCAGACCCCACAGCGCGACGACATCGGTCGGTCGGTCCAGGCCCGCGGCGGCTGCACTCTCGGCGAGCACGGCCTCGAGCCCGTCGATCAGAGGCGCCATCGTCGGGGTGGGAGCCCCGGGCACGCAGACGGTCGGGTCGTAGACCGCATCGAACGCGTGCGGATGCTCGACCGCGAAACGGATGTACGCGGATCCCCCCTCGGTGAGCGCGGCCCGCGGGGTGCGGGCGTTCTCGGCGGCGGCGCGGACCCGGTCGAGGAGGTCGGCCATGCTGCGCTCGGCGATCGCCTTCAGCAGTCCGAGCCGGTCCGAGAAGTGGTGATAGGGAGCGTTGTGGCTGACGTTCGCGGCCCGAGCGACCTCGCGCAGGCTGATCTCCGCCGCGGGCATGCGCTCCAGCAGCTGCATCGCGGCGTCTTCCAGCGCACGGGCGAGATCGCCGTGGTGGTAGCCGTCCTTCGAACTTGACATGAGCAACATCCTCTCCTATCTTGACAGTGTCCACCAGCTTGACACTGTCCAGATAGGAATCCCGCCATGTCCGCTCTCGTGATCGACGGCCATCCCGATGCCCGCTCCCTGACCGCCGCGCTCGCGCAGCGCTACGCCGCAGCCCACGGCGACGCACGCGTGCTCGCCCTCCGCGACCTCGACTTCGACCCGAACCTGCGCTTCGGCTACCGCGAGCGCATGACGCTCGAGCCCGACCTCGTCGAGGCGAAGCGTGCACTGCAGAGCGCCGACACGGTCGTCATCGCGACGCCGCTGTGGTGGGGGTCGGTCCCCGCCCTGCTGAAGGGCTTCTTCGACCGCGCCCTGCTGCCGCAGCAGGAGTACCGGTACACGAAGCTCGGTCTCGTCGAGGGCCTGCTGCCGGCACGCCACGGCCGCCTGCTCCTGCTCGCGGACACACCCTGGTACTTCGTGCCGTTCACCGGATTGCCCGCGCAGACCCACGTCGCCCGAGGGACGATGCGCTTCTGCGGGATCCGCTCGGTGCGCACGCACCGCATGCTCGGTGTGAAGGACGCGAGCGATGCCACCATCACGCGGTGGCTCGACCGCGCCGAACGGCTGGGTGCCGCGGACGGACGCCGAGCGGGTGCGCCTCAGCCGATCGCGGCGGAAGCGGCCTCGTCCTCGGTCGTGGCGACGAGCTGACCGCAGGCGCCGTCGATCTCCTTGCCGCGGGTGTCGCGGAGGGTCGTGGGGATACCGGCGTCGTTGAGCCTGCGCACGAACTCGTTCTGCACCGGGATCTCCGACGAGGTCCAGATCGAGCCGGGCGTCGGGTTCAGCGGGATCGGGTTCACGTGCACCCAGCCGCGGCCACGCTGATTGAGCTTCTCGGCGAGCAGGTCGGCACGCCAGGCGTGGTCGTTCATGTCCTTGATGAGTGCGTACTCGATCGAGACGCGGCGACCGGTCTTGGCGTAGTACTCGTAGGCGGCATCGAGGGCCTCGTCGACCTTCCACCGCGAGTTCACGGGGATGAGCTCATCGCGCAGGTGGTCGTCGGGCGCGTGCAGAGACAGCGCGAACGTGACCGGGATGTTCTCGTAGGCGAGCTTCTTGATCGCGGGCACGAGGCCCACGGTCGACACCGTGATGCCGCGCGCGCTCATGCCGAGGCCGTCGGGCTGCGGGGCGACCATCGAGCGCACCGCATCCATCACGCGCTTGTAGTTGGCGAGCGGCTCCCCCATGCCCATGAAGACGATGTTCGAGACACGCTCCATGCTGTGGTCATCGGCCTTCTTGCCGCCGAGCCCGCCTTCGGCGATCAGACGGTTGGCGCGGACGATCTGCTCGATGATCTCGGCCGTCGACATGTTGCGGGTGAGCCCCGCCTGTCCGGTCGCGCAGAACGGGCAGTTCATGCCGCAGCCGGCCTGGCTCGACACACACAGCGTGATGCGGCCGGGGTAGCGCATGAGCACCGACTCGACCAGGGCGCCGTCGTGCAGGCGCCACAGGAACTTGATCGTGTCGCCGCGGTCGGTCTCCAGGCGTCGCACCTCGGTGAGCAGCGGCGGGAGCATGCCGGCGACGAGCTGCTCCCGGGTGTCGGCCGGGAGGTCGGTCATCTGCTCGGGGTCGGACGTGTAGTGACGGAAGTAGTGCGTCGACAGCTGCTTCGCGCGGAAGCCCGGAAGCCCGAGCTCCTTGACCTTCTCGGTGCGCTCGGCCGGCGTGAGGTCGGCCAGGTGCACCGGCGGCTTGCCGCGCTTGGGGCTCGCGAACTGCAGCAGCGGACGCCCCTCGGCATCCTTCTGCTGGGTCCATCCCTCGGTCGCGGGGCGCACCTGCGCCGTGCGCGTCTCGCGGACCTTGCCCTGGGCGGGCCGACCCTGCGGGGCGGACGCGGATGCTGCGGGGCGCGTCTCGCGCGTGCGGGGAGTCTCGGTCATACCCTCCAGGGTACGCGGTGGCGGATGGGAACGCCCTGGGGCGTTGGGGGCGACCTCTCTAGACTGAGACCATGGATGCCGTGCTGTGGATCATCGCGATCGTCGTCGGCCTGATCGTGGTCGTCGCGATCCTCGCGGTCGCACTGCGCGGCATGCGCCCGAAGCTGCCGGAGCCACAGGTGTTCACCCCGTCGCCCACGACCGCGCGCACGGCTCCGGCCTCGTCGGCGTCGGCGTCGGCCTCCGGTCTGACGCCGACCGTGATCGCCGAGATCGACCGGCTCGTCTCAGCCGGGCAGAAGATCCACGCGATCAAGCTCTACCGCGACCACTCGGGCGTCGGCCTCAAGGAGGCGAAGGACCGCATCGAGCACTGGTCGGTCAGCACCACGGCGCCGCACCTCGCAGCCGTGTCGAACGCCACGGCCACACGCTCCTCGATCACCCCGACCGCCATGACCCCGTCGTCTGTGCGCGCGTCGCTGCCGCCGTCGGTCGCCACCGAGATCGACAGGATGGTCGCCGGCGACTCCGCCATCGCCGCGATCAAGACGCTGCGCCAACACACCGGACTCGGCCTCAAGGAGTCGAAGGAACTGATCGAGGCCTGGCCGCGCACCCACGCCTCCTGACCAACTTGTCGTTACAGGCTGCGCCCGGGAGAATGGACGAGCCCGCCCGATGAAGGAGCCCCATGCCCGACCGTCTCGACCGCGCCCGCACCACCGGCATCCTCGCCGTTCTCCGCGCCCCCTCCCCTGAACTGGCGCTCGAGGCCTCCGAGGCGATCATCCGCGGCGGTGTCACGGGCATCGAGGTGACCTTCTCCACGCCCGATGCACCCGCCGTCATCCGCGAGCTCATCGCACGCCACGGCGACGCCGCCCACATCGGCGCCGGCACCGTGACCACGGCAGCGCAGGCGGAGCAGGCCGCAGAGGCGGGCGCCGAGTTCCTGGTGAGCCCCGGCACGCTGCCCCACCTCACCCGCAGCATGCTCGACACGGGTCGCGTCGTGATGACCGGAGCCATGACGCCCACCGAGGTCATGGCCGCACTCGAGCTCGGCGTCGACGTGGTGAAGATCTTCCCGGCCTCCCTCGGCGGCCCTTCGTACCTCGGCGCCCTGCGCGGACCGTTCCCCGACGCTCCACTGATGCCCACCGGCGGCGTCAGCCCCGACAACCTCGCCGCGTGGTTCGCCGCCGGCGCGGTAGCGGTAGGCGCCGGGGGCGACCTCGCGAACGGCGCGTCGATCAAGGCTGCCGACTGGGCCGACATCGAGCAGCGCGCTGCACGGTTCGCGGCGGCTCTCGCCGCCACGCGAGACTGATCGCCCCGCACCCGCCGACCCAGGAGGCCACTGTGATCGACGCCACCCGCGATCTGCTCGCCGCAGCGCGCGGTTATGACGCGATCGTCGCCGAGCTCGAGAGGTGATCGCGCTCGATCCGTGGGCCTGGTCGGCGCTCGCCCTGGCCGCGGTGACGATCGGCATCTCGAAGACGGCGCTTCCCGGCGGCAGCATCCTCGCGATCGCGCTGTTCGCGGCGGTCCTGCCCGCACGCACCTCCACGGCGGCGATGCTGCTGCTGCTCATGGTCGGCGACGTGTTCGCGCTCATCGCCTACCGTCGGCATGCGCATTGGCCCACGCTGCTGCGCCTCGCCCCCGCGGTCATCGCCGGCCTCCTGGTCGGATTCGCCTTCCTCGCGCTCGCCGGCGACGGCATCGTCCGCCGCGCGATCGGGGTGATCCTGCTGCTGATGATCGCGGTGACGCTGTGGCGCCGGTGGCGGCAGAGCAGGGCGGACGCCGCGGCTCCGCCGTCCGGTGGCATCGTGCTCGCCGGTACCTACGGCACGCTCGGCGGCTTCACCACCATGGTCGCGAACGCCGGGGGGCCGGTCATGTCGATGTACTTCCTGGCCACACGCACCCCGGTGCAGGTGTTCCTCGGCACGTCGGCATGGTTCTTCGCCATCATCAACGCGATCAAGGTGCCGTTCCTCGCAGGCCTGGGTCTGTTCGAGACACCCGTGCTGCTGATGGATGCCGTCCTCGCCCCGCTCGTCGTGGCCGGTGCGCTCCTGGGCCTGTGGGTCGCGCGGAAGATGAATCAGCGGGTGTTCGACCGCATCGTGATCGTCCTCACGATCGTCGGCGCCGTGTACCTGCTGTTCTAGGGAGATCCCCCGCGTCTCAGTCGAGGAAGATGTCGGGGAAGAGCGCGTCGTCGGGGGTGCCGGGGATCGCGGCGTAGCCGGAGAAATCGGTGACGCCGTCGGCTTCGAGCACGTCCTCGACGATGAGCGTCTGCCCGGTGAACGACGCCGCGGGCTTGAGCAGCACGGCGTAGGCGGCATCGGCGTAGATGTCGGGCGTGCGGCTGGCGGCCATGACCTTGTCGCCCCCGAGGAGGTTCTGCACCGCAGCGGTCGCGATCGTGGTGCGCGGCCAGAGCGTGTTGGCGGCGATCCCGTCGCGCGCGAACTCGGCGGCGAGGCCGAGCGTGACCATGGTCATGCCGAACTTGGCGAGCGTGTACCCGGTGTGCGCGCCGAGCCACTTCGGGGTGGGGTTCAAGGGCGGCGACAGCGACAGGATGTGCGGGTTCTCGGCATCCTTCAGGATCGGCACCGCCGCTCGCGAGAGCATGAACGTTCCGCGCACGTTGACATCCTGCATCAGGTCGTACTTCTTGGCGTTCAGGTCGAGCGAGCGCGAGAGGTCGATCACGCTGGCGTTGTTGATCACGATGTCGATGCCGCCGAACTCACCCTGCGTCTTCATGACCGCCTCGGTGATGTCGTCGTCGTCGCGCACGTCGCCGACGATCGGCAGGGCCTGGCCACCCGCCGCGCGGATCTGCTCGGCGGCGGTGTGGATCGTGCCCTCGAGCTTCGGATGCGGGGTGTCGGTCTTCGCGAGCATCGCGATGTTCGCACCGTCTGCGGCAGCCCGCAGCGCGATCGCGAGGCCGATGCCGCGGCTGCCGCCCGACATCAGGATGGTCTTGCCTGCAAGGGACATGGGTTCTCCTGGGTTCTCGATCGCGAAGGGAAAGGCAGCCGCGGGGTCAGCGCGGCGCCATGCGGATGGCGCCGTCGAGGCGGATGGTCTCGCCGTTGAGATAGCCGTTCTCGACGATCTGCTGCACGAGCACGGCGTATTCGTCGGGGCGACCGAGCCGCGACGGGAAGGGGACCTGCTGGCCCAGGGAGTCCTGCGCGGCCTGCGGGAGACCCATCAGCATCGGCGTCTCCATGATGCCGGGAGCGATCGTGCAGACCCGGATGCCGTAGCGGGCGAGCTCGCGCGCCACGGGGAGGGTCATGGCGTGCACGCCGCCCTTGGATGCGGAGTAGGCGGGCTGGCCGATCTGGCCGTCGAACGCGGCGACGCTCGCGGTGTTCACGATGACGCCGCGTTCCTCGTCGTGCAGCTCGTTCTTGGCGATCACGGCAGAGGCCTGCGAGATGACGTTGAACGTGCCGACGAGGTTGATGCGGATCACGCGCTCGAAGTCGGCGAGCACGGCGGGATTGCCCTCGCGGTCGAGCACCTTCGCAGGCGGAGCGATCCCTGCACAGTTCACGACGACGCGCAGCGGAGCCGCCGCCTGCGCGGCCGCGACGGCCGCCTGCACCTCATCGGCGTTCGTCACGTCCGCCGCGACGAAGAGTCCGCCGAGCTCGTCCGCGGTCTCGGCACCCTTCGACGAGGCGAGGTCGATGATCGTGACGTGCGCTCCCGCGGCGACCAGCCGACGCGCCGTGGCGAGCCCGAGCCCCGAGGCCCCACCGGTGATGAGTGCACCCTGTCCGCTGATCTGCATCTGATGTTCTCCTTCGAACGTCGTCGTGCGACATGCATTGATGGAACGCAGTATCAGCCTACGTGGTTCTTGGTTTCACCACGACCGGGGGAACTGCATCGAGAGCGAGCCTACGACACCGCCTGGATCGATGGCAGGATCCCGCTCATCGTGGTCGGGCAGGATGGACGGATGAGCATCCCCTCCACCTCCGTCGACGTCCCGGTGCGGGTTCGCGAGCTCGCCCGCGGCGCCGCGCTCACACCGGTCTGGCTCAATGGGATCGGGGGGCTGACCTTCCGCACCGACGACGGCCGGTACATCAAGTGGGGGCCGCTCGACGACGAGGCGAACATGCGCGACGAAGCCGAGCGCATGAGGTGGGCGCGTACCTGGATCTCGGTGCCCGAGGTGCTCGAGCAGGGCCAGGATGACGCGCACGAGTGGCTCGTCACGGTCGCGATCGATGCGAGCAGCGCCGTCGACCCTCGCTGGGCCGCCGAACCGGAGACCGCGGTGCGAGCGGTCGGCGTCGGCCTTCGCGCGCTCCACGATGCACTGCCGGTGGCCGAGTGCCCCTGGGAATGGAGCACGCACCAGCGGATCGCCGACGCCGCGGAGCGCGGCACGATCGTGGCCGAAGACCTGCTCCAGGCACCGCCGATCGACCGGCCGGTGGTGTGCCACGGCGACGCCTGCATGCCCAACACGCTTCTCGACGCCGACGGACGCCCCACCGCCTTCGTCGATCTCGCCGCCCTCGGAGTCGCCGACCGCTGGGCCGACATCGCCGTGGCATCGATGAGCACGATGTGGAACTTCGGCACCGGATGGGAGGACACCCTCATCGAGGCGTACGGCGTCGACCCCGACCGCGACCGACTCGCGTACTACCGGCGGCTCTGGAACGAGACCTGACCCGGACCTCTCCGAGGCGGCCGTCGAGGCCGTCGTGCACCGTCTCCGTCCGCCCGGCGGCACCCGGATGATCGTCTCGAGGAGTAACGTCACTTCTCGTGTTGACCCTCCCCGCTCCGGCGCGTCGCCTCCCGCGTCGGCGGGGCTTCGCCCCCGCCCAGGCGATCGCCCTCGGCTTCGGGGCGGCGATCCTCGTCGGCACCGCGCTTCTGATGCTCCCGTTCTCGTCGCGCAGCGGCGTCTGGACGAACTTCGTCGATGCGCTCTTCACCTCCACCTCTGCGGTGTGCGTGACGGGACTCATCGTGGTCGACACCGCGACCTACTGGAGCCCGTTCGGCAAAGTCGTGATCCTGCTCCTGATCCAGCTCGGCGGGCTCGGCATCATGCTCTTCGCGGCCCTGATCGGCTTCGCGCTCGCTCGCAAGCTCAGCGTGCGTTCACGGATCTTCGCCGGCACCGAGACGAAGTCCACGGGTGTGGGCGACATGAAGCGCACCGCGATCGGCATCCTGATCACGACCTTGATCATCGAGGCGGCGGTCGCGACGGTCCTGTTCGTCCGCTTCTGGACCGGCTACGACTACGACGTGGGCCGAGCCGCCTGGCACGCCGTCTTCCACGCCGTGTCGTCCTTCAACAACGCGGGGTTCGCGCTGTACACCGACAGCCTGATCGGGTTCGTGTCCGACCCGTGGATCTGCATCCCGATCTGCATCGCGATCATCCTCGGCGGGCTCGGCTTCCCCGTGCTTCGACAGCTCCGGAAGGAGTTCAGGAACCCGCTGCACTGGTCGATGAACACGCGGATCGTGCTCGTCGCCACCCTCGTCCTGCTCACCCTCGGCACGGGGTTCACGGTGGTCGTGGAGTGGAACAATCCCGGCACGCTGGGACCGCTCGATCCCGCCTCCCGCATGCTGGCGGGGTTCTTCCATTCGGTGCAGGCCCGCACGGCCGGCTTCAACTCCGTGGACACCTCGCTCATGCACGATGAGACCTGGCTCGTCACAGATGTGCTGATGTTCATCGGAGGCGGACCGGCAGGCACCGCCGGCGGCATCAAGGTGACGACCTTCGCCGTCCTGTTGTTCATCATGTGGACCGAGTTTCGCGGCGGGACCGCGGTGAACGTGTTCGGCAAGCGGCTCTCGCGGTCTGTGCACAGGGAGGCCATCACCGTGGTGATCGTCGCCCTCGCCGCGGTGATGAGCGCAGTGATCGCGATACTCGCGATGACGGATCTCGACCTCGATCGCGTGCTCTTCGAAGTCGTCTCGGCGTTCGGTACCGTCGGCATGTCCACCGGCATCACGGCCGATCTGCCGGCGGCCGCGCAGCTCATCCTCGTTCTCCTGATGTTCCTCGGCCGGCTCGGACCGCTGACACTGGGTTCCGCGCTGGCCCTGCGCCAACGGCAGACGGCGTACGAGCTGCCCAAGGAACGCCCGGCGATCGGCTGACCGGTCTCCCCTGCACGATCGCTCGACGACAAGGACACCACATGACCAAGTTCCTCTCCTTCACCCCTGACGCCCGGCGCATCGCCGAAGCCGATTCCGTCGCGGTGATCGGCCTCGGACGCTTCGGGACCTCCCTCGCGCTCGAACTGATGTCGTCGGGCACCGAGGTCCTCGGCATCGACGCCGACGAGGACATCGTGCAGTCCCTCAACGGCGAGCTCACGCAGGTGGTCAGAGCGGACTCGACGCGGCTCGACGTGCTCCGACAGCTCGCGGTCGGCGAGTTCGATCGTGTCGTCCTCGCGATCGGCAACGACATCACCGCGTCGATCCTCACCGCGTCCCTGCTGCTCCAGCTGCAGGTACCCGTGATCTGGGCCAAAGCGGTCGACGAGCAGCACGGGGCGGTCCTCGAACAGCTCGGCGTGCATCGCGTCATCTATCCGGAGAAGGACATGGGCCGACGCGTCGCCCACCTCGTGCGCGGCGCCGCCGCCGACTACCTGGAGATCGACCGCGGCTACGCGATCGTCAAGACCGTCGCACCCCGGCACCTGCAGGGCATCACCTTGAGAGAGGCCGCCGTGCGCAGCACCCACGGGATCACGGTGGCCGCGTATCGACCCGAACGAGGGGAATGGCGAAACGCCGAGGCCGACACCGTGCTGGGCGAAGGAGACACCGTGCTCGTCGTCGGTCCGACCACGAAGGTCGAGAGGTTCGCGCAGTTGCGTTGACTCAGGCCGAGGGACCGAGGATGAAGTTCCACGCCCCGGTGACGACGGCGGCAGCGACCGCGATGCCGGAGATGGCCGCGCCCACGGCGAGCAGCAGCCATTCGGCCGCCCCGAAGCGTGACTCGCGCGCCCAGGTGCGCCGGCCCGGCGCCCCGAAGCCCCGCGCCTCCATGGCCGTCGCCAGTTTGGCGCCGCGGCGGATGGAGAGCACGAGCAGGGCGAAGGCCATCCCCAGGAAGCGACGGATGCGGCCGCGATCGGCCACGCCCCTGGCCCGACGCGCCAGCTCGAGCGCACGCCAATCGTCGAGGAAGAGGCCTACCATCCGGAGGCCCGCGAGTGCGCCGAGCACGAATCGGGCGGGCAGACGGACGATCTGGCCGAGACCGTCGGCGAGGTCGGTCGGATCGACGGTGATGAAGAGCACCACCGACGGCAGCGCGATCGCCAGCACACGCAGCATCGTCGCGAGCGCCAGCGCGAGCGATCCCTCGCTGATGCGCAGCACGAACCAGTCGACGTAGACGACGCCGCTGGTCTGACCGTAGAGCGCGATCGTGAGACCGGTGAGGGGCGCTGCGAGCCACACCGGCCAGGTGCGCACCCAGAACTCGCGCCAGCCGATCCCGGCGAACAGGAACAGCACGAACTCCAGGGCGAGGGCGACGGAGGCCGAGACTGGATCGAGAGTCAGGATCAGGGGTACCGCGATGAGCGCGCTCACCCCGAGTTTGGCCACCGGGTTGACCGTGGCGAGCGCTCCGGTGCGTGCCCGTGTCTCGAGAAGGCTCATGACGCACCCCCCAGCTCGAACCGTGCGGCGTGCAGGGCGCGCACGACTTCGAGGTCGTGCGTGATCGTGACGATGGCCGCACCCTCGTCTCGGAGCGCGGCGAGCATGGCGACGAGTTCGGCCCAGGTGCGGGCGTCCTGCCCGAAGGTGGGCTCGTCGAGCACGAGCACGCGCGGTCTGGTCGCGATAGCCGCAGCCACCGTGAGCCGGCGCTTCTCACCGCCGGAGAGCGTGTACGGGTTGGCGGCGGCGAGGTGGGCGAGGCGCAGACGGGCGAGCAGCTCGTCGCTGCGAGCGGTGATCTCGTCGTCGGTCATGCCGAGCGCCCGCGGCCCGACGGCCAGTTCCTCGCGCACGGTCTTCGCGAGCAGCTGATGCTCCGGCTCCTGGAACACCATGCCGATGCGGGTCAGCAGATCCCGCGAGCTCCAGCGGATCGGCGCGGACTCCGCACCGTTCGCGAGGAGCGCGGATGCCTCGACCGCGCCACTCGCCGGAGGAAGGAGCCCGGCGAGGGTCAGACCGAGCGTCGACTTGCCCGCCCCGTTGGGTCCGGTGATCGCGAGCGCCTCCCCCGCGTGCACGTCGAGGTCGATACCGGTGGCGACAGGACGCCCCTTGACGCGGGCGACGGCCAGGTCGCGCGCCGAGAGCAGGGTCTCCCCTGGCGGCCAGAGCGGGGGCGGCGGCGCGGCGGGAGGATGCCCCGGCACCCAGACGCCATCCGCGGCCAGCTGTGCACCACGGACTCCGAGGACTTCCGCCGGTGCACCGTCGGCGACCACACCGCCGCTCCCGATCACGATCACGCGCGTGATGAGCGGCAACCAGACCTCGAGGCGGTGCTCGACGACGATGAGCGTCGACGGCTGAGCCTGCAACATCCGCTCCACGGCATCGCGCACCTCGATGACCCCGGCGGGATCGAGATTCGCCGTCGGTTCATCGAGCAGCACCAGACCCGGCCCCATCGCCAGCACCCCGGCGAGCGCCAGCCGCTGCTTCTGCCCACCGGACAGGGCCTTGGTCGGATGCCCGAGCGGCACATCGAGGCCGACGGCATCCAGGGCCGCCTCCACCCGCGGCCAGATCTGCGCTCGCGGCACTCCGAGGTTCTCGCAGCCGAACGCCACGTCGTCGCCCACTCGCGCGAGGATCACCTGGGAGTCGGGGTCCTGCAGCACGAGCCCCGCACGTCCGCGGGTGGCCACGGCAGGAGCGCCGTCGACGATCAGCGTGCCCTCGCTCTCGCCCTCTTCCTCACCCCCGAGCACGCCGGCGAGGCCGTGCAGAAGGGTCGACTTGCCCGCACCCGACGCACCGAGCACGAGCACACGCTCACCGGGCTCGATGCGGAAGGAGATGTCGCGCAGCGCCCAGGCGAGGCGACTCGCGTGACGCCACCCCCAGCCGCGGGCCTCGACGGCGGCGGGGGCCGTCTGATCGGCCGACATCAGACGCGGACGCGCGCCTCGCGCCCGGAGCCGAACCGGTCCAGAGCCCCGGTCGCGGCGATGCCGCGCGCCAGCACCCAGGACAGGGCACCCGCGATGACGGCACCCGAGATGACCGTGCTGATCAGGTAGATGATGGTGAAGGCGGGGCCGGAGCCGGCGTACCAGAGCACGAGATTGTTGATGCCACCGGCAAGGGCGGCGCCGGCTCCCGCGAGGATCGCGACGGGCAGCGACCAGCGGCGGTAGAAGAAGAGCAGGAAGACCAGCTCGGCGCCGAGCCCCTGCACGAGTCCGGCCTCGAGGGTGAGGAACCCGCCCCACTGGTTGCCGATGAGCGCCGAGACGACCGCCGCGAGCAGCTCGACGTAGATCGCCGCCCCGGCCTTGCGGATGATGAGTCCGCCGAGCACGCCGGCGAAGAGCCACGGGCCGTCGAGGAGGCCCTGGATGCCGGGGAGCAGCGGCTCGAGCAGGGCCTTCGGCCCGAGGTACCCGACGTTCCAGGCCAGGAAGATCAGGCCGGCTGCGACTCCGAGGACGCTGGCGACGACGATGTCGACGATCCGCCAGCGCAGGTAGCTCCGGCCCGGGGTTTTCCCCTGCGTCTTCGCGGTCGCGGATGTGGACGTGGACGTACTCATCTGAACTCCTCCCTGCGCTGGCATGACCCAGATCAGGTTCGACGGTCGAAGCGCGATTCGCTCCCTCTCAGCCCGGCTCGCCGGACTCCCGTGGTTGTGCTGACGATCCTACCGCCGGCGACACCCACACGGCGACAAGGCCGCGCACCGCGGAACTCGCCCGGGATTGGGTACCGTAAACGAGTGACCGCTTCAGATCCCGCCGACGAGGCGACGGGCGTCGTCGGCGACGACGGCCCGGCGAACGCCTCCCCCTCCGGACCTGTCGATGCTGCGGCAGCCGGTTCGGTGCTGACGGCCGAGCAGACGTCGACACCCGCGCTCGCCGCGGAGCCGGTGGTCGCGCCGGATCCCGTCGTGCCGCCGGAGCCGGTCGTGCCGCCGGAGCCGGTGGTGTCGCCGGAACCGGCGACCCCCGCCCTGACCAAGCCGCCTTTCGTTCCTCGCGAGCCCGTCGCCGCAGAGACCTCTGACGACGCCCTCGCCCTGCTGGACGGCGCGTCACCCCGGTGGGCGGATGACACCACCACCGCCACAGCTCTGACCTGGGTGGACACCGCGACGGTCGCCGCCGGCACCGACGCCGCGACTCTCGACGAGACGTCGGAAGCCGAACCGACGGACGGCCTGCTGCGGGGGGCGCGTCTTCGTCCGGCCATCGCCCGCCCCGGAATCCTGGTGCCTCTGGCCACGCTCGTCGGCATCGTCGCCGTATACGCGGGCACCACGCTGCTGTGGCCGTTGCACGAGGTGCCGCCCACGGTGCAGTCGGTCGATTTTGCGACGACGCCCGCCGCCGCTGCCACGGTCACCTGGCCGACCGAGGGCGCCGGCGCCGTGGGGATCGCCGGCATGGGCACCGCGGCATCGGTCCCCGATGCGGTGAGCATCGCGAGCATCACCAAGGTGGTGAGCAGCCTGATGGTGCTCGACCGGATGCCGCTCGCGCTCGGCGAGCAGGGCCCCGAGTTCTCCTTCACCCGCGCCGACAGCGTGAAGTACTGGGACTACCGCCGCAGCGACCAGTCCGCCCTCGATGTGCCGATCGGCGGCGTTCTGACGGAGTATCAGCTGCTGCAGGGCACGCTCATGGGCTCGGCGAACAACTACATCGACCGCCTGGCAACCGAGATCTGGGGTTCCGATCGCGAGTTCGCCCGTGCCGCAGAGGTCTGGCTGCGAGAACGCGGGCTCACCGGCATCACCGTGGTGACGCCGTCGGGCTTCGACGAACGCAACGTCGCCACTCCCGAGGCCCTGATCGCCCTCGGTGAGCGCGCCATGCAGAACCCGGTGTTCGCAGAGATCGTGGGGACCAGGTCGGTCGATCTTCCGGGTGCCGGCACCGTCGTGAACACGAACGGAATGCTCGACGACCCCGGTGTCGTGGGCATCAAGACAGGCACGCTCGTGGGCTGGAACCTGCTCACCGCGAAGGATGTGGTCATCGGCGACACGACCGTGCACCTCTACGCCGCGGCCCTGAACCAGGCCGGCAACGACCAGCGACTCGCCCTCACCCGCTCCCTGTTCACCGAGGCGGAAGCCGCGCTGGAAGCTCAGGCCCCGGCCGTCGCGAAGAACACGGTCGTCGGTCAGGTCACGACCCCCTGGGGTGAGAAGGTCGACGTCATCACCGAATCCGACGCCGACGTGGTGCTCTGGAACGCAGCGACCGCCACGGCCACGGCGGACTTCGCCCTCGGCGACGAGCGTGAGCAGGACGACGCGGTGGGGACGCTGACCACAGCTGGCCCCCTCAACACCATCACGACGCCTCTGGTGCTGGCCGAAGACGTCGAGGGCCCGAGCCCGTGGTGGCGTCTGACCCACCCGCTGGAACTGCTCGGCATCACGACCGACCGCTCCTGACCGCCCTCTCCGCTCGCGCGTCTCCCGGTCGCGTCGTGCGCCTCCCGGTCGCGTGACCGGGGCAGGACGACGCCCCACCCCGCGTGAGCGGAATGGGGCGTCGTCCTGTGCTGTGCCCGCAGATCAGGAGCGGCGGGCGGAGCCGTCCGCTCCGTCTTCCAGCAGAGCCTGCGCGGCCGCTGTCTCCGCGGCCGGCACCTGGGCACCCACCGAGGCTCCGGCCACGGCGGCAGCGGCCTCCGCAGCGGCGCCCTCGGCGTCGGTCGCCTCACCCGTGACGACGACCGGGGTCGCCCCGGTGAGAGCGTCGTCGGCGTCGATGTCGGTCGCCGCCTGCTCGAACTGCGACTGGTACAGACGCCAGTAGGCGCCCTGCGCGGCGATCAGCTCGTCGTGCGTGCCCTTCTCCACGATGTCGCCATGCTCCATCACCAGGATGAGGTCGGCGTCGCGGATCGTCGACAGACGGTGCGCGATCACGAACGATGTACGTCCTTCACGGAGCGCGGCCATCGCGTGCTGCAGCAGCAGCTCGGTGCGGGTGTCGACCGCCGAGGTGGCCTCATCGAGGATGAGGATCGACGGCTGCGCGACGAAGGCTCGCGCGATGGTGATGAGCTGGCGCTCACCCGCCGACACGTTCGCTGCATCCTCGTCGAGCACCGTGTCGTAGCCCTCGGGGAGGGCGTGCACGAAGCGGTCGACGTAGGTCGCTCTGGCGGCGGCGAGAACCTCGTCATCGGTCGCGGTGGAGCGCCCGTAGCGGATGTTCTCGCGGATGCTGCCGGCGAACAGCCACGGATCCTGGAGCACCATGCCGGTGCGTGAGCGCAGCTCGTCGCGGGTGACCTCGGCGATGTCCTGGCCGTCGAGCATGATCCGCCCGCCGCTGAGCTCGTAGAAGCGCATGATCAAGTTGACCAGCGTCGTCTTCCCCGCCCCGGTCGGGCCCACGATGGCGACCGTCTGCCCAGGCTCGACCCGGAACGACAGGTCGCGGATGAGCGGACGCTCCGGCGTGTAGGAGAACGCGACATTCTCGAACTCGATCACGCCCTTGCCCTCCACCAGATCGGGAGCGTCGGCGTCATCGGCCTCCTGCTCGTCGGCGTCCAGCAGCTCGAAGACACGCTCGGCCGATGCCGTTCCGGACTGCACGACCGCGGCCATGCCACCCAGCTCGGACAGCGGCTGCGTGAACTGCTGCGAGTACTGGATGAACGCCTGCACGTCACCGAGACGGAGCTGACCGTTCGCGA
Organism: Microbacterium sp. Root1433D1; assembly: GCF_001426835.1. NCBI lineage: Bacteria > Bacillati > Actinomycetota > Actinomycetes > Micrococcales > Microbacteriaceae > Microbacterium > Microbacterium sp. Root1433D1. The sequence goes on from NZ_LMFN01000001.1 coordinate 930,228, forward strand.
CCATCAGACCGCCGAGCACCGCGATGCCCACGTAGCTGAGATTCCCGACGAACATCATGGCCGGCATGATGATGCCGGAGAGGAACTGCGCCTTGAAGCTCGCCTGGAACAGCTCTTCGTTCTCGACCTGGAACCGGTCAAGCGCATCCTTCTCGCGTCCGAAGACCTTCACCAGCGCGTGGCCCGAGAATGCCTCCTCGACACGTGCGTTCAGTCGACCGACCTTGCGCCACTGCATGCCGAAGGCCTTCTGCGACCGCGGTCCGATGATGCCGAAGATCACTCCCATGAGCGGCAGCGTGACCAGGGCCACGAGCGCGAGCTGCCACGAGATCGAGAACATCATGACGAGCACGCCGATCACGGTGAGCACCGAGGTGAGGGCACCGGAGAGCGACTGCTGCATCGTCTGCGTGATGTTGTCGATGTCGTTCGTGACGCGCGAGATCAGCTCGCCGCGCTGCACCTTGTCGAAGTAGGCCAGCGGCAGGCGGTTGATCTTCGCCTCGACGGACTCGCGCAGTCGCCACATGGTGCGGACCATGATCACGTTGATGACGTAGCCCTGGATCCAGGTGAGGAAGGCCGCGGCCACATAGATCCCGAGGACCGCCGCGATGACGAGCCGCAGCGCGTCGAAGTCGACGCCCTGGCCGACGGTGAAGTCACCCAGCGCCCCGACCTGGTTCGCGAAGTCGTCTTGGCCGCCGGCTCGCAGGGCCTCGACCACGACGTCCTGCGACGTGCCGGCGGGGAAGCCGGGGAACCCGTCGGTCGGCTGTCCGAGCTGGATGGAGATGAAGCCCTTGTAGACGAGGTTCGTCGCCTCGGCGAGCACCTTGGGCGCCGCGACCGTCAGGACCACGCCGATCGCGCCCAGGATCGACACGAAGACGAACCAGATGGCCGACGGCTTCAGCAGCCCGATCATGCGCGCGAAGCTGGGGCCGAAGTTGTCGGCCTTGCCGGGTGCGACACTGTCCCAATCGCCGGAGTTCTGACGCGCCTGCTCGGCGAGCTCGGCCTCGTACTTCTCCTCGGCGCTCAGCTCGACCTCGGCCACGGCGGGCGCCGCCTTGCCGCGGCCGCGCTTGGCCTTGGCCTGGTCGTTGTCCTGCGCGCTCATGCGTCCACCCCCAGCTGCGACTCGACGATCTCTCGGTAGGTGTCGCTCGTCTCGAGCAGCTCCTCATGTGTGCCGACGCCGACCATGGTGCCGCCGTCGAGGACGACGATGCGATCGGCATCCGTGATCGTGGAGATGCGCTGCGCGACCACGATCTTCGTCACGTGCGGGAGCTCGCGCCACAGTGCCTGGCGGAGCCGGGCATCGGTCGTGAGGTCGAGGGCCGAGAACGAGTCGTCGAAGACGAGGATCTGCGGCTGGTGCACGATCGCACGGGCGATCGCGAGTCGCTGACGCTGACCGCCGGAGACGTTCGTGCCGCCCTGGGCGATGCGGGACTCGAGGCCGTCGGGCATCTCTTCGACGAAGTCGCGGCCCTGAGCGATGTCGAGTGCGTGCCAGAGCTCTTCGTCCGTCGCCTCTTCGCGGCCGTAGCGCAGGTTCGACGCGACGGTGCCGGTGAAGAGGAACGGACGCTGCGGCACCAGGCCGATACTGTCCCAGAGGGACTCGACGTCGGCCTCGCGCACATCGGTGCCGCCGACATGCACGGCACCCCCCGAGACGTCGAACAGACGCGGGATGAGCGACACGAGGGTCGTCTTGCCCGATCCGGTGGATCCGACGATCGCGACCGTCTCGCCCGGCTGCGCGGCGAAGCTGATGCCGGTGAGCACCGGGGAGTCGGCTCCGGGGTAGGTGAACTCGACGTCGTCGAGTGCGACGGCACCGGGGACCGGGAACTCCGTGACGCCGTTCTCGGGGCGGACCAGAGTGGACTCGGAGTCGAGCACCTCGCCGATGCGCTCGGCCGAGACCGCGGCGCGCGGGATCATCATCGCCATGAAGCTGGCCATGATGACGCCGCCCATGATCTGGCCGATGTACTGCATGAAGGCGAACAGCGTGCCCACCTGCACCGTGCCGTTGTTGACCTCGATGCCGCCGAACCAGATGACCGAGACGACGGTGACGTTGAGGATGAGCATGAACAGCGGGAACAGCAGCACGAAGAGCGAGCCGACCTTGCGCCCGACCACCATGATGTCGGTGTTGGCGCCGCGGAAGCGCTCCTCCTCGATGCGCTCGCGCACGAAGGCGCGCACAACACGGACACCCGTGAGCTGCTCACGCATGATGCGGTTGACGTTGTCGAGCTTGCCCTGGTAGCTGCGGAACAGCGGCACCATGCGCCCGATGACGACGGCGGCCAGGATCAGCAGCAGCGGCACCGAGACGGCGATGAGCCAGCTCAGGCCGACGTTGGTCTGCACGGCGAAGATGATGCCGCCGATCGCGAGCAGCGGGGCCGTGACGAGCATGGTGGCGCCCATCATCGCGAGCATCTGCACCTGCTGCACGTCGTTGGTGTTGCGGGTGATGAGCGAGCCGGCGCCGAACTGCGAGACCTCGCGCTCGGAGAAGCCGCTGACCTTGCCGAACACGTCGGCACGGATGTCGCGGCCGGCGCCCATCGCGGCGCGCGCGGCGAAGTAGGTCGCGGTGACGGAGGCGATGATCTGCCCCAGCGAGACCGCGAGCATGAACAGACCGGTGCTCCAGATGTACGCCGTGTCACCGCGGGCGACGCCCTTGTCGATGATGTCGGCGTTCAGGCGCGGGAGGTAGAGGGTCGCCGCCACGCTGGCGAGCTGGAAGACCAGCACCGCGAGCAGCAGCCATCGGTATCGGGAGAGATAGCGGAGGAGAATTTTTCCCAGCACAGGCGGACTTTCTAGGAAGGATGAAGCGGCGGATTTCTCGGCAGACGGATGCCGACCGACAATCGGCCACAAGACAGAGTGCCACGATCCACGGACATTCGTATCCCCCTCACGGTGGACCTTCGCTCACAGCGAACCGCCTCCCGCTCCGATCAGCGGTTTCTCCGCGCGGACGAACGACGAGCGTGACGAGCATCCTCCCCTCATTTGTATTTACTCACTGATACAACTTGTGATAGACATATGACACAAAGAGGACGGACTCCCATGCTCACGACCACCGCATCCCCGATCGACGCCGGCCAGCGGATCGAACCCGGCCCGTGGCTGTTCGACCCCTGGCAGCTGTTCGGCGCTCTCCTCTCGATGCCGTGGGTGTCGCTGATCGTCGCGGCGATCATCGCGATCGCGGTCACCGTCTCGCCGCGCTGGCGCGCACGGAGCGAGAGCCGCGCGCGCCTCACCCCGGCCTCATCCGGCGGGGTCTTCGCGCGCTACGCGCCAGAGCACCGCGTCCTCGGTCTCGTCGCGATCTCGGTGATCGTGATCTTCGTCGCCGAGAACCTGATCACCCGCTACGCCCTGAACCTCTACAACGTGGTCTCCTGGTGGCGATACGCGACTCCGGTGTTCACGGCAGGGGTGGGCATCGCCGTCCTGCTGACCCTGATCGTCACGAGGGGCAGCAGGCCGGCCGAGCGGCCCGTCGTGTCCCCGCGTCGCACCTGGCTGAGCTTCAGTTCGCGCATCGGCTCGGCCGGCGCCGCCGTCGCGCTGCTCGCACTCACCGCCACCACCGTGCTCGCCGGGCTCGCCTCCTCGAACATCGACGGCGGTCCGTACGTGTTCCTCGAGATCGACGTGCCCAACGAGACGATCGATCCGATCCGCCCCTGGTTCTACGGCTGGGCCTACGGCGTCCCCGTCCTGATCTGCACGGCCGCCCTCGTCGCCGTGAGCGTCGCCGCGCTGCACGCCAACGCGGCTCGACCCTTCCTACGCCCGGAGAGCGTCCTCACCGAGCAGCGCGAGCGCCGCGACATCGCGACGGGGATCACACGGCTCGCGATTTCGAGCGCGCTCCTCGCCCTCGCGGGGGCATGGCGGTTCATCGCCGAGGCCGGCTCGATCGGCGGACTCACCATCGAGGGCGACGGTCGCAGCGACTCCTACGACGCCGCCTGGCGATACGGCGAGATCGCGGCCGTCGGCGGATGGCTGGCGCCTGCGCTCGAGATCGCGGCCTTCGTGCTGCTGCTCCTCGTGACCGCGCAGCTGTGCCCGCCGGGCTACGACTTCGAGCGGACCGACGACGCCGAGACCTCCGCCGATCGGGAGGCCGTGCGATGAGCGCGACCCCCCGACTCTCCCCGGCAGACGATGCGAATCCGGCACTCGACATCTACCGGCAGCTGCGCGGCCTCATCGTGTCGGGTCAGCTGGGCACCGGGGAGCGGTTGCCGACTGTCCGACAGACGGCGAGCGACCTGGGCGTCGCCCCCGGAACCGCGGCGCGCGCGTACAAGATGCTCGAGGGCGAGGGGCTGGTCGTCTCGCGCACGGCTGCGGGTACGAGGGTCGCCGAGACGGCGGGGGTTCTTCCTGCCTCGGTGATCCGTCGCATCCGCGATCTGGTCGACGAGGCCGATGCCAGCGGGTCCGACCCGGATGACGTCGTCGATGTGCTCCGTGCGATCTGGCAGTCGCGGTCGATCCCCGACCCTGCCCCCGCGGCCTCCGAGTAGGCCTCGAGCTCACCGGAGTTCGTCCGTCGGGAGTTCCGGCGTCCAGCGTGCCGAAACCGCCGGTTCAACCCGACAACCGTGCATCCTCCCGACAGGTGAACACGCCCTCGCTCAGAACAACCCGGGCTCAGAACAACCCGGGCTCAGAACAGGGCGGGCTGCGGAACGTACGCGCGCGCAGGGGCACCGGCGTCCGGAGCGAGCTCGGCCAGGGTCGCCGGGTCCCACTTCGGGTTGCGATCCTTGTCGACGATCTGCGCGCGGATGCCCTCGACGAGGTCGGGGTGCTCGTTCACGAACCACATCACGCGGCGGTACTCGCCCTCCAGTGCCGCGCGAAGCCCCGGCAGGTCGCGCGCCTCGCGCACGGCATCGAGCGTGACCGTGAGGCCGGTCGGCGCGAGACCCTCGAGGAGATCCGCGGTTGCGGCGGCATCCGTCGTGCCCTGTGCCTGCAGGCGTTCGATGATCTCGCCCACGGTGGGAGCGGAGAAGGCCTCGTCGATCCACTCCCTCGACGCGGGCAGCTGCGAGGGCTCGGGCGTCTCGTCGAACAGCAGCACGATCTCGCTGGGGCTCGTCGGGTCGGCGCGGAACGCGAGAGCCTCGCTCAGCGCCTCGAGGCGCTCCGACGGCACGTAGTGATCGGCGAACCCGAGATAGACGGCATCCGCTCCATTCATCACTGCCCCGGTGAGGCCGAAGTACTCGCCGAGCCGTCCGGGCGCACGGCCGAGCAGCCAGGTGCCGCCGACATCCGGCGTGAATCCGATCCGCGTCTCGGGCATCGCGAGCTGGGAGCGCTCCGTGACGATGCGGATCGCGGCGTGACCGGCGAGCCCGATCCCGCCGCCCATCGTGATGCCGTCGGCGAGAGCCACCACCGGCTTGGGGTACTCGGCGATCATGGCGTTCAACGCATACTCGGCGCGGAAGAACTCGGCGGTCTGCTCGGCCTGCCCTGCCACGATCTGCGCGTGCAGTGCGCGCACGTCGCCGCCGGCGCACATGCCACGCCCGCCTGCCCCGTCCAGCAGCACGATCTGCACGTCAGTGTCGTCGCGCCAGGCGTTCAACGCCGCGGTGAGGGCCTGGATCATCTCGACGTCGAGGGCGTTGATCGCCTCGGGGCGATTGAGCGTGAGCCGCCCGAGCGCCCCTTCGGTGCGGACGAGGACACGGGATGCAGCGTGAGAATCGGTCACGCTCGCCAGGCTACCCCTTTCGGCAAACGGCGGTATTCCGCGCGAAATGCGGGATCCGACAGGCTTTTCCGGCAGGATAGGGAGGAACTGTTCAAAATGCGACGAGAGGTCACGGATGCCTGAAGGACAGGTGCTCGAGTTCACGCACGTGACGAAGCGCTTCAATGAGGTGACCGCCGTCTCGGACTTCTCCGCGCGCGTCGAGCCCGGTGCCGTCACCGCCTTCCTCGGCCCGAACGGAGCCGGCAAGACCACGACGCTGCGCATCCTGCTCGGTCAGGTGCGCGCCACATCCGGCACGGCGACCATCGGCGGCGCCACCTACGCCGAGCTCCGCCAGCCGTTGCGTACGATCGGCGCGGTGCTCGAGGAGACGGTCTACCGTCCTCGCCGCACCGCCGAACGCCAGCTGACCATCGCCGCCAAGGCGAACGGCATCCCCCTGTCGCGCGTCGGCGAGGTGCTCTCGCTGGTCGGCCTCGAGGGCGAGGGCGACTCCCGCATCGGCGGCTTCTCCCTCGGCATGCGTCAGCGGCTCAGCGTCGCCCACGCGCTCCTCGGCGACCCCGGCGCCCTCGTCTTCGACGAGCCGGCCAACGGGCTCGACCCCGAGGGCATCCGCTGGATGCGCCTGCTGATGCGACGTCTCGCCGATGAGGGACGCACCGTGCTCGTGTCGTCGCACGTCCTCAGCGAGGTCGAGCAGGTCGCCGACAACGTGCTCGTGCTCTCGAAGGGCACGCTCGTACTTGCCAGCGGCATCGAGACTCTCGCCGACCCCAAGGGCGGCTCCGTCATCGTCGACGCCGCTGATCGCGCCGCGCTGACGGCTTCGCTCATGGCGGCCGGATTCGACATCGAGGTGCTGCGTTCGGGCTTGACGGTGCGTGGCGGGGATGCCGGCACGGTCGGCGCCGTCGCCGCCGAAGCGGGCATCGCGCTGAGCACCCTGGTGCAGCGCGGACCGACGCTCGAAGACGTCTTCATCGATCTGATGCGCGGGGGCCGTTTCGCACCGAACACTGCGACGACCCCGCCGCAGCTCGCCGCGCCGGCACCCTCGGAGGCGACCTCCGAAGAGGCCGCTGCCGACGAGAGTGCTTCCGAAGAAGCGGCAGACGCTTCCGCACCGGCTCCCGCCGATTCGGTTGTCGCCATCCCTGTCGCCGCAGCTGCCGCGTGGGCGGCCGAGGCCGCCGCTGCTCCCGCGGGCGCAGCCGTGGCCGACGACCTCGCCGCATCCGTCGATACGGACCACGACCGCACGGAACAGGAAAACACCGGGCACGACGACACCGGGCACGACGACACCGAGCAGGTCGACACCGAGCAGGTCGACACCGAGCAGGTCGACACCGAGCAGGTCGCGGATGAGCCTGACGCTCCTGCCGCCGACGTGGACGTGGACGCGGCGACCGAAGAGGCGGGCGATGCTGCTGAAGGCGACGCATCCGCGGACGCCGCGGTGGTCGACGGACTGGAGACTGACGACCAGCAGACCGACGGCGAGCAGACCGACGGCGAGCAGACCGACGGCGAGCCGGGTCACGACGTTCAGGACGACGCAGTCTCCTTCGAGGAGGCCCCGGAACGGTCGTTCGATGAGATCCTGTTCGGTGCTGCAGCACCGACCGCGGTGAACGACGCCTCTGCCGAGGACGCCGACGGCGTTACCGCCGTATCGGTCGACGCCCCCGGCTCCGAGGAGGTGCACGGCGACGAGGACCACAGCGGTGTCGAGATCTTCGCCGATCTCCACGACGCATCCGAGGATGACGAGGCCCCCGCGTCCGACGCCGGCTCCGACTCCTCCCCTGTCGACGTCGACGACGAAGACCCCCGCTCTGCGGCGGTGAGCTCGATGCTCGCTGCGGCGGCGCGTGCGTACTACGAGGACGAGCCCAAGGACTACCCGCTGAGCGCGGAGAGCGAGACGGCGGCCAGCGACGACACCCCCTTAGAGGGCGCGCACTGGACCGTCGCATCCACCGGCGTCATCGACACCGTGCCGCTCGCGGAGTCCTCGGGTCACTCCGAGACGGACGAGGCCGGTGACGACACGTCAGAGCACCCGGAGTCCGGCACCGAGGAATCCGGCCCTGCCGATGGCGATCAGAACCATGCCGACAACGACAACCACGACGGCGACGAGCACCACCACAACTGAGCTTCAGCTGACATGGAACGCCCTCCGGACCCGCAGGTCTGGAGGGCGTTCTTCGTTCAGAGGAGGTCGCCGCACCCGGCGTGAGCTCCGGAGCTGCAGGTCAGGCGGGCCGGGGCCGGATGACGGGCCGACGGCGGCCCTTCGAGACGGGCACCGGTGCGGTCGCCACGATCTCTTCGACGTTCGCCGGTTCGTCGGTCACGTCGAGGCGCAGTGCCTGCGTGAGCGCGAGCCCGTGACTCGTGGTGAGGATCAGCCGTCGGTACTGCTCATCGCCCTCGAGGTCGATCACGACACTCGGGCGACGCCGGCGGATCAGCACGAAGTCGAGGCTGCCCGCGGCCTTCCAGCTGCCCGCAGCGAGCACACCGGGGATGTGCGTCCCGGGGTTGGGGACTCCACGCAGCCAGGTCCAGGCATCTTCTGTCAGCTGCACCTTGGTGATGGTGTCGCGCGCGATCCGGAGGTTGTCGCGGTGGAAGGTGGCGGCACGTTCGATCGGCGAGAGAACGACCTCGAGTTGCGTCTGGTCCAGCAACAACGTCACCATGTCACCCAGTCTGCCAGCGCCGTCCTGCCAGTTGTCTGGAAGTTGTTCACAGGAACGCAACGATCCCTTGTCGATCAGCACCAGTCATCATGATTCCCTCCCCGTGACTCGAACATATGTACCATACTCGATTCACTGCCGGGTGCGCGAATGCCACCGATCAGCGCGCCGCGCCGACCGATGTCCTTCTGACCGGAGTCGCGTTACGGGCGTGCAGCTGCCGCGGCAGCCGCAGCAGCGGGGAGGGCGGCCTCGATCTGCTGCAGCTCTTCCTCGCCGTGCGCTGCGGTGAGGAACCAGGCCTCGAACACGCTCGGCGGAAGAGCCACGCCCTGCTCACGCAGCGAGTGGAAGAACGGCGCATAGCGGTACGACTCCTGCGCCTGAGCCTCGGCATAGTCCCTCGGCGCCGATGCCCGGAAAGACGCGTTGAACAGGTTGCCGGCGGTGGCGACCGCGTGCGTCACACCCGCCGATGTGAGAGCGGCATCGAGAGCAGCGGACACCCGTGCGGCCGCCGCGTCGACGGTCGCGTAGACCTCGGGCGTCGCGAGCCGCAGCGTCGCGAGCCCCGCAGCGACCGAGAGCGGGTTCCCGGACAGCGTCCCTGCCTGGTACACCGGTCCGAGCGGAGCCAGCAGGTCCATGATCTCGGCTCGTCCACCCAGCGCCGCCAACGGCACCCCCCCGCCGACGACCTTGCCAAAGGTGAAGATGTCGGGCAGATAGTCCTCGCCCGCTGCGGCCTGCAGACCCCAGAACCCTGCCGGGTGCACGCGGAATCCGGTGAGCACCTCGTCGATGATCATCAGGGCACCGTGCGCGTGGGCGGTCTCGGCGATCAGCCGGTTGAACCCGGGCATCGGCGCGACGACGCCCATGTTCGCCGCCGATGCCTCGACGATGACGGCGGCGATGCGCGGACCATGCTCGGCGAACACCGCAGCCAGCGCATCCGGGTCGTTGTAGCCGATCACGAGAGTCTGGGCCGCGATCGGCGCCGGAACCCCGGCAGAACCGGGAAGGGCGAGCGTGGCGACACCCGAACCCGCTTCGGCGAGAAGACCGTCGGAGTGACCGTGGTAGTGCCCGGCGAACTTCACGAGCAGGTCGCGACCGGTGGCGCCCCGCGCGAGGCGGATCGCCGTCATGGTCGCCTCGGTTCCGGTGGAGACCAGACGCACGCGCTCGACAGGACGGACCTCGCCGAACCGCACGCGGTCGGCGATCAGCGTGGCGAGCTCGACCTCGCCCTCGGTCGGCGCGCCGAAGGACAGGCCGCGGGACGCCGCCTCCTGCACCGCCGCGACGATCTCGGGGTGCGCGTGACCGAGCAGGGCAGGACCCCACGAAGCGACGAGGTCGACGTACTCACGACCAGCCGCGTCAGTGACCCGCGCCCCCTTCGCGGAGGCGAGGAACCGCGGCGTCCCGCCGACCGAACCGTAGGCGCGCACCGGCGAGTTGACCCCACCGGGGATCACCGCGCGGGCAGCGGAGAACAGGTCGTCATTGCGGTCGGTCATGAAGGAGAGCTCCTCGGAGAAGTCAGTCGCGCAGCCAGCCGGCCGCTTCGGTGGCCCAGTAGGTGAGCACCGCATCCGCACCGGCGCGGCGGATGGAGAGAAGGGATTCGAGGATGGCCGCACGACGGTCGATCCAGCCGTTCGCGCCGGCGGCTTCGATCATCGCGTACTCGCCGGACACCTGATATGCCCACACGGGAATACTCACCGTGTCGCGAACCTCGCGCAGCACGTCGAGGAAGGCCATGGCCGGTTTCACCATGACGATGTCGGCGCCCTCGGCCTCATCGACGACAGCCTCGCGCACGCCCTCGCGCCGGTTGCCCGGATCGAGTTGGTACGTGCGACGGTCGCCCTTCAGCTGAGAGTCGACAGCCTCGCGGAAGGGTCCGTAGAAGGCGCTCGCGTACTTCGCGGCGTAGGCGAGCAGAAGCGTGTCGGTGAAACCCTCGGCGTCGAGCGCCCTGCGGATCACCGTGACCTGGCCGTCCATCATCCCGGACAGCCCCAGCAGCTGAGAGCCGGCACGGGCCTGCGCCAGCGCCATCGAGGTGTACCGCTCGAGCGTCGCGTCGTTGTCGACGGACCCGTCGGCGGCGAGCACGCCGCAGTGACCATGATCGGTGAACTCGTCCAGGCACAGATCGGTCTGCACGACGAGCGCGTCGCCGACCTCGGAGGCCAGCGCTTCCGTCGCGACGTTCAGGATGCCTCGCGGATCATCGGCGCCGGAGCCGACGGCATCGCGCACCGCGGGCACGCCGAACAGCATCACGCCGCCGACCCCCGCCTCCGCGGCCTCGACCGCGGCTGCGCGCAGCGAGTCGAGCGAGTGCTGAGCGACACCGGGCATCGACCCGATCTGCACGGGTTCGGCGATGCCTTCGCGCACGAAGAGGGGCAGCACGAGCTGCCGCGGCTGCAGCGAGGTCTCGCGCACGAGATCACGCACCGCACGAGACTGACGCACTCGCCTCAGCCGGACATCGGGAAAGCTCACGGCGCGAACTCGTCGGCCGCGTGCGGAAGCGTGAAGTGCGAGACCGCATCGATCAGGGCGTCGATGGTCTGACGGTCGGCGACGACCGACACCGGCAGACCGGCACGCTGGGCGTCATTCGCCGTGCGTGGTCCGATCGCCGCGAGCAGCGTGTCATCGGGGATCTCCGGGAACTGCTCGCGCACCTGCTCGGCGACCGAGCCGCTGGTGATGAGGATCGCGTTGATCCGGCCGTTCTCGACGTCGCGGCGGATCCGTTCCGTGACCGGCACACCGACCGTGCGATAGGCGACGACGCCATGTACGTCATGACCCGCCTCGGAGAGCAGTCTGCTGAGCACGGGCTTCGCGATCTCGCTGCGAAGGGCGAGGATGCGACGCGGCTCCTTCTCGAGGGCTATGAGCTGCTGCGCCATGCCCTCTGCCGAGTTGTCCTGCTCGGGGACCAGTGTGACCTCGTAGCCGACCGCCTGCAGCGCCGCCGCGGTCGTCTCGCCCACGGCGGCGATCTTGGTCTCCCGCGGCACCGCCGCCCGGTGGGCGAAGAGCACGTCGACGGTGGTGGCGCTCGTGACCGTCAGCCAGTCGAACTCGCCCGCGGCCAACTGCGCCAGCGCGGTGTCGAGCGTCGCCTGATCCGTCGTCGGGGCGAAGTTGATCAATGGTGCGACGACCGGCACGGCGCCCAGAGCCCGCAGGCTCGCGGCGACGCTGTCGCCCCACGGCCCGCCACGGGGCACGAGGATGCGCCAGCCGTCCAACGGTCGGTCCTGCTTGATTTCGGAAGTGGTCATGAGGATTGCTCTCGGGATACGAGGCCGGCCGCCCCTTGATCGAGCAGCCGACGGGCAACAGTGAACCCGAGCTCGCGCGCTGCGTGCATCGGGTCTGCACCATCGGCAGCATCCGCTCCATTGCCACTGCCGTTCCGACGAATATACTCCCCGTTCAGGTCTTCCGTGACGTCGAGCCCGATCCGGCGCCCTCCGTCGGCGGCGTAGACGACCGTCCTGACCCGGATCGAGGAGCCTTCGACCACCGCATGCGCGGCCATCGGCGCCTGGCATCCTGCGTCCAATCCCTGCAGGATCGCGCGTTCCACCGTGATGGCCAGACGAGTGTCGGTGTCGTCGAGACCGGCAAGGGCCGCGAGCAGCTCCTCCGGCGCATCCGCGCGGGTCTCGACGGCGAGCGAGCCCTGCCCTGGCGCGGTCGGCCATTCGGCGAGACCGAGCTCCTCGCGCCGTAGCGGCGTCTCCGCGCCGAGCCTGGAGAGACCTGCCGCCGCGAGGATGACCGCGTCCAGCTCACCCGATGTGACCCGGGCGAGACGGGAGTCGACGTTCCCGCGGATGTCGACGACCTCGGCCTTCGGCGCGCGTCGATGCACCTGCGCGATGCGACGCGGCGACCCTGTGCCCACCGTGCTCCCGGAGCGCAGCTCGTGCAGCGGGGTGCCGTCGCGGGTGAGGACCACATCGCGCGGATCCTCGCGCTTCGGCGTCGCCGCGATCACGAGGCCCTCGGGGACGGCCGTCGGCAGATCCTTCAGGGAGTGCACGAGGAAGTCGCACTCGCCCGCGAACAGAGCCTCGCGAAGACGCGTGGCGAAGATGCCCTGACCGCCGATCTCGGAGAGCGAGGCACGATTCGTGTCGCCCTCGCTGGTGATCGGGACGAGCTCGACGCGGCGCCCCGAGAGCTTCTCGAGGGCTGCGGCGACGTGACCCGACTGCGCCTGCGCGAGCGCGCTGCGGCGGGTGCCCAGACGAATGGGGGTACTCATGGGCTTACTGGAGCACGTCCGCGATCTCGTCGAACCGGAGCCTGCGCCCGGTGTAGAAGGGCACCTCCTCCTTCACGTACATGCGAGCGTCGGTGTAGCGGAGATCGCGCATCATGTCGACGAGGTCGGTGAGCTCATCGGCTTCGAGCGGCAGCAGCCATTCGTAGTCGCCGAGAGCGAAGGAGGCGACGGTGTTGGCGAGAACGCCCGTGAACGCGGCGCCCTTGCGTCCGTGGTCGGCGAGCATCTTGCGACGCTCCTCCTCCGGGGCGAGGTACCACTCCGGCGTGCGCACGAACGGGTACAGGCACAGCCAGTCCTTGGGGTCCATACCCCGCAGGAAGCCCGGGACGTGGGAGCGGTTGAACTCCGCATCGCGGTGCACGCCCATGACGTTCCACACCGGGAGGAGCGAACGCAGCAGCTCGGTGCGACGCAGGCGACGCAGCGCCTTCTGCAGCTCCTCGGCGGTGTCGCCGTGCAGCCACACCATGAGGTCGGCGTCGGCCTTGAGTCCGGAGACGTCGTAGAAGCCGCGGACGGTGACACCCGAGTCCTCGATGTAGGAGACGATCGTCTCGAGCTCGGTCGAGTCGTTCTCCGTCACGGGGAGGTCGGGGTTTCGTCGCCAGACAGCCCAGAGGGTGAAGCCGGACGGGTTCTCATCGCGCTCTTCGGACATCATGCTCCCCAGTCTGCCTCGTTTGCGCAGGAGCCGCTAATCACCCCGGAGGGCTGCTCGCGGCTTCCCGGAATACTGCGCCTCAGCGCGAGATGAAGCGCGCGATCGCCCAGACCGCGCCCCCGACTGCGGCAGCGATTCCGACGGCGGCGGCGATCGCGCCGATCGGGTTCCGATCGGCGAACACGCGGGCCTTCGCCACCGCACGCGTCGACGCCTTCTCGACCCGGCGCGGGATGTTCCCCTTGACCTCGATCGCCGCGAGGGCGGCCTTCAGCTCGGCACGGGCCGAAGCGACGGGGTCGACGATCCCGCCGGGAACGGCGGTGCGCGGCAGCGACTCAGAACTCGTCATCGCCGGCCTCCTTCACGAGTCGGATGTCTTCGGCGACGGCCTGCGCCGGGTTCTGGCGCGCGAGCACCTTGCGGAACTTGAGGATCCCGAGCAACGCGAACAGCAGCACCGCGAGGATCAGGATGCCGAACACCGCGATCGCCGAGAGCCACACCGGCCACCAGGACGACAGCCCGGCGATCGCGAAGACGAGGATGACGGGCACGGCCCAGAACAGGAAGAACAGCGCGACGAGGAACCACACGGAACCGATGCCGGCATCCTTCGAGGTCCGCGAGACCCACGCCTTGGCGGCATCGATCTCGGCCTTGACCAGATTCGTGACGAGTTCCGGCAGATCTCCGAGGAGAGTCAGCAGGCTGTCGTCGGCGCGATCGCGGTATCCGCGGGGCATCTCAGGCGCCGGACTTCTTGGGGGCGGGCTTCGCAGCCGGCTTCTTGGCGGCGGGCTTCTTCGCAGCGGGCTTGGTCGACGTCGCGGTGGACTTCGCAGCCTCGACCGCTTCCTCGGTCGCCTCGGCGAGATCTTCTGCCGCCTCACGGCCGGTGGCGATGGCGGAGTCGAGTCGCTGACCGGGCGTGCCCGAGCCGGTGACGGACTTCGCGACCTTCACCACACCGGTCCAGAGCGCACCGGGAACGGCCGCGGCCTTGTCGCCGACGAAACCCTTGACCTTGGTGACCTGCTCCTGCACGGGGTCGAGGTGCCACACCTTGAGCCACTGCGTCTTGATCTGCTCGTAGCGCTCACGTCCGGCACGGGTGCCGAGCACGTAGCCCACGCCGAGCCCGACGACGAGTCCGATCTTCCCCTTCATGGGGTCTCCTCACCTTGTTCCGGTAGTCCGGCCAGATTCGCCCGGTTGGGACCGACCGCAGGCATTCGCCCCCCGCGACCAGGTACCCAGCGTAACCCCGTATGCCGATTTCGGCATCTATGGGTCAGAGGGTTGACACAGACCGCTCCCGCACTTCAGGACTCCCCGTCCCACAACAGGGCGCGGCGCAGACGGTCGGCCTCGTCCCGTGCGTCGGGGATCACCTGGGCGAGTCCGGTCCCCGCGAGCCAGGCGCCGACCGCGGCCACACCGGGCACCGCCTCGACCGCTGCGCGTGCTGCGGTGCGCCGCCCCCCTGAGCCGATGATCGAGGCGGGCTGCGACTGGATGAAACGGCCGCGATGCGAGGCGATGACAGCCTCGGGGGCGATGGCGACTCCCAGCAGGGCGGCGGCTTCGCGCCGTGCGAGGTCTGCCGCCGCGGCGTCGTCCAGGCCCGCGGTCGCTGCAGGTTCCCCCTGGGCGCCGAACGACACCCGCACGATCTGCCGGGCACCCGCGGCGTCGCGCACCCAGCCCCACTTGGCGGTCGAGTGGGTGAGCGCCTTGGCGGTGTGGCTGCCCGGAACGGTCAGCACGCCGGTTCCCCTCGGGGCGGCGGCGAGTTCCGGCGCGTCGAGGACGAGGGTGACGATCTCGATCTCGGGCGATGACGCAGCCTCCGTCGTGGCGAGGGCCGGCACCGCGGAGGCGAGGAGCTTCCGTGCGGCCGACTCGGGCGTCGCGATGATGACGGCGTCAGCGTCGAGCTCCTCGACCACCGGCTCCAGAGGATCCGTTGCGGCGCTCTCGCCGCTTTCCTCCGCCCTCACCTCGACCTCGGCCGCGACCTCAGCCTCGGCCTCGACCGACCAGCGCGCCCCGATCTTGCGCACGGTGCGCACCCGCACTCCCGTGCGCACCTCGGCACCGAGGCGGACGAGGTCGGCGGCGAGGGCATCGACCAGCGTGCTCATGCCTCCCGAGAGCCCCTCGACGGCCGCTCCCGGTGTCTTCGCGGCCGCCTGCGCTTCCGAGGCCTTCTCCGCGGCGTCATCGCGCAGCGTCTGCACCGCGCCGGAGAGGGATCCCACCCGGGTCAGTGCGGCGTTGAGCCCCGGGGCTGCGACATCGATGTCGACATCGTCGGGAGACGCCGAGTAGACGCCGGTCGTCACGGGGGCGACGAGTCGATCCCGCACCTTCGCCCCCATGCGCGACGCGACGAGCTTTCCGAGGCTGAGCTGGTGCCCGATCGTGAGGGGCGGACGCACGCGGTCGAGGTAGGCGCGCCAGACGCCCGACCATCCGATGATGCGGCGGACGTCGGGCTGGAACGGATTGGCGGGGATGCCGAGGATGCCGCCCACAGGGAGCGGCGCCGCACCCACACCGGGGATTCCGGCCAGCCATGCCCCGCCCGGCTTCGGGAGCACGATGCGGTCCGCCAGGTCGAGCTCCTCCACGAGGGCGCGCACGAGTCCACCCCTGGTGGCGTAGCTCTCGGCCCCGGCGTCGATGGTGACACCGTCGAGGTCGACCCGGCGGATCGAGCCGCCCAGCGTCTCCTCCGCCTCGAGCACGGTGACGCGCATTCCGACCTTCGCGCACTCCCGCGCAGCGACGAGACCCCCGATGCCACCGCCCACCACGACGACATGCGTGTGCGCCGCGCGGGCGGCGAGGTCGGACGGCTCGGCGGAGGAGGGCTCGGGGCTCATGCCCTCAATTCTCGCACCGGGGCGGTTCAGGCCTCGACGGGCTCGGAGGCTCCGCGTCCGCGCTTGCGGACCTCGCGCAGCACGATCTGCTCGGGGCACACCGTCGAGAGGAAGTCGCCGACCGAGAGCGCGAGCCGCTCACCCACGAGGGAGTAGAGGATGCGGTTGGCATCGCGGCGCTCGCTGATGAGGCCCGCCTGGCGCAGCACGCTCAGGTGACGGGAGATGGTCGGGCCGCTCGCGGAGAAGCGCGACGCGATCTCGCCGGCCGCGAGCTCACCGTCTTTCAGGTCCTGCAGGATCTGACGTCGTGTGGGGTGGGCCAGCGCCGCGAAGATGTCCGTCGCGCTGTCAGTCATGGTTGCAATATAGCACCTTGGCTAGATAGCTCTCGGCGCGTGGCCTGACGGTCAGATCGTGTGCGCCAGCTCGACGATGCGGGTGAGCTGGTCGGGGTCGGTCTCCGGGGGCACGCCGTGGCCGAGGTTCAGGATGTGGGCGCGCGCCGCGCGGCCGCGCTCGACGACGTCGCGCACGTGCGCCTCCAGCACCGACCAGGGGGCCGAGAGCAGCGCGGGGTCGATGTTGCCCTGCACCGTGACATCCGGTCCGAGGATCGCGGCGGCTTCGTCGAGCGGCTGGCGCCAGTCGACGCCGACGCCATCGGCCACACCGTCGAGGCGCATATCGGCGAGGAACGGTCCGGTCCCGACGCCGAAGTGGATGGTCGGCAGTCCGATGCCCGCAAGCGCCGCGTGCGAATGCGGGGCGACGAAGGCGCGGTAGTCGGCGGTGCTGAGGGATCCGGCCCAGCTGTCGAAGAGCTGGACGACGGATGCTCCGGCGTCGCGCTGCGTCTCGAGGAAGCGGCGAGAGACCTTCGCAAGCCAGCCCGCGAGACGGTTCCACGAATCCGGGTCGGAGTGCATCATGGCCCGCGCGCGCAGGTGCTCCTTGGAGGGGCCACCCTCGACGAGATAGGCCGCGAGCGTGAAGGGCGCTCCGGCGAATCCGATCAGCGGGGTGTCGCCGAGCTCGGCCGTGACGAGCCGCACAGCCTCGGCGATCGCCGTGCCGTCCAGGTCGTCCGGGTCGATGGCGGTGATGCGCCCGACGTCGGCCGCCGTGCGCACCGGGTTCGCGAACACCGGGCCGCGACCGGGCTCGATCTCGACCTCGACACCGGCGAGGCGCAGCGGGATGACGATGTCGCTGAAGAACACGGCCGCGTCGACCCCGTGACGGCGCACCGGCTGCAGGGTGATCTCGGCGGCGAGATCGGGGGTGAGGCAGGCGTCGAGCATCCGGGTCCCGACGCGCAGGTCGCGGTACTCGGGAAGCGACCGGCCGGCCTGCCGCATGAACCACACCGGGGCGTGAGGGGGACGGTCGCCGGCGAGGGCGCGCAGGAGCGGGGCGTCGGAGAGGGCCATGCGTCCATCCTCCCACCCGACCCTTATGGAGCCGCCGAGGCGACCGGTCGAACCCTCCCCCGCAGACCCTCCGGTACAATCGATGTGTGCTGCTGTGTGTGACGGCGAGTCACAAGACCGCCTCCTTCGAATTGCTCGAACGCCTGAGCCGCACCCCCGACGACGTCGCTCCCACCATCGTGGGCATGACGCCGTGCGTGCAGGGTGCGGTCGTGCTGGCGACGTGCAACCGTTTCGAGGCGTACGTGGAAATGGACGAACCGGTCACCGCCGCCGGCGCCATCGGCGTCGAAGCCGTGATCGAAGCGGTCGAATCCGCGACCGGAATCTCGGCCGCCGACCTCGACGGCGCCTACACCGTGCACTCGGGGCGCCGCGTCGCCGAGCACCTCTTCTCCGTCGCCTCCGGTCTCGAATCCGTCGTCTCCGGCGAGGGCGAGATCGCAGGGCAAGTGCGCCGCGCTCTCAAGTCCGCCCGCAAGGACGGCACCACTTCGCCCGAGCTCGAGCGCCTCTTCCAGCGCGCCAGCCAGGCCCAGCGCAAGGTCAAGAACGTCACGGCCCTCGGTCGCGCCGGCCGCTCGCTCGTGCGTCTCGCGCTCGAGCTGGCAGACAGCCGCATCGCCGACTGGTCCGCCGAACGCGTGCTGCTGGTCGGCACCGGTGCCTACGCCGCGGTCACCCTCGCCACGCTCCGCGAACGCGGTGCCGCGAACATCTCGGTGTACTCGCCTTCCGGCCGCGCCGAGGTGTTCGCCGCGAAGCACGGCATCCGTCCGATCGCCGCCGACGAGTACGCCCGCACCGCCGCGCGGTCGAGCCTGCTCATCACCTGCACCACGGCGACGGAGCCCGTGCTCGGCCCCGAGCACCTGCAGCTGCCGACCGGCCCCGCCGCGGCGGGCTGCCCCGTCGGCGCACACCGTCAGCTCGTCGTCGACCTGGGCATGCCGCGAAACGTCGACCCCGCCATCGCCGGCCTCGAAGGTGTAGCTCTGCTCGACCTCGAGACCATCCGTCTGCACGCACCGCTCGAAGAGCTGCAGGCGACGGATGCCGCGCGCAGCGTGGTCCGGGAAGCCGCCGAGACCTTCCACGTCGTGGGCGCCCGCCAGAGCGTCACGCCGTCGGTGGTGGCGCTGCGGTCGCACATCTTCGAGCTCCTGGAACGCGAGATCGACCGTGCCCGCGCGCGCGGCGACGAGGACGGCAAGGTCGAGCAGGCTCTGCGTCACCTCTCCGGCGTGCTCCTGCACACCCCGACCGTGCGCGCCCACGAGCTCGCTGCGGCCGGCCGTGCCGACGAGTTCACCGCGGCGCTCGCCGCCCTGTACGGCATCGCCCCCGAAGCCGACGCCGCAGACGACGCCGCGACCGCCTGACACGCTCCGTTCACCGGTGGCACACTGGAGGCATGGCCCTTCACATCACCGGAGACACCGCCGCCGACGAGCTGCTGACCGACAATCCGCTGGCTCTGCTGGTGGGGATGCTCCTCGACCAGCAGGTTCCGATGGAGACCGCGTTCGCCGGCCCGCTCAAGATCGAGCAGCGCACCGGCGCGACCGACGCCGCGACGATCGCCCACATGGCACCGGACGAGTTCCTCGAGGCCTTCAAGCAGACCCCCGCGGTGCACCGGTTCCCCGGGTCCATGGCGACGCGCGTGCAGACGCTGTGCCAGACCCTCGTCGACGACTGGGACGGCGATGCCGCAGCCCTGTGGACCGCGGGCGACCCGTCGGGGCCCGAGGTGCTGAAGCGACTGAAGGCCCTCCCCGGCTTCGGCGAGCAGAAGGCGAAGATCTTCCTCGCCCTCCTCGGCAAGCAGTACGGTTTCACCGGCGAAGGCTGGCGCGAGGCATCCGCTCCCTACGGCGAGGACGGCTCGTACCGCAGCGTCGCCGACATCGTCTCGCCCGACTCGCTCGCGAAGGTGCGCGAGCACAAGAAGGCGATGAAGGCCGCAGCGAAGGCTCCGAAGTGAAGCCCACGGGGGACGACGTCGCCGGGCTCATCGCCCGCTCCTCCCCCGCCGTGCGCCGCAGGGACGCCGAGACTCTGACCGCGCTCATGCAGGAGGTCACCGGACGCGAACCGCAGACGTGGGGCACGATCATCGGGTTCGGCTCCTGCCACTACCGCTACCCGACGGGGACCGAAGGCGACAGCGGACTGCTCGGCTTCGCTCCACGCAAGGCCGCGACCACGATCTATCTGTTCGACGGGGTCGGCGCGCACACCGAAGCCCTGGCGAAGCTCGGACCGCACACCACGGGCGTCGGGTGCCTCTACATCAAGGACCTGGAGCAGATCGACCTCGACGTGCTGCGCGGCATCCTGGAACGCTCACTCGCCTGGGTCGAGGCGGGCGGCACCGCCGAGGTGCAGCTCACCGTCACGGGCTGACGCGCGAGACCCCTCTCCGCGTACCCGCTCAGCGCAGGACCTCGACGAGCGCCACCCACGACACCACCACGGCCGAGACGATCGCGAGCAGACAGCCCGCCGCCGCGAGGTACAGCCCGGCCGGATGCCCGATCCACACCAGCACGCCCGCGGCGAGATAGGCGAAGATCGGCAGGAAGCCGACCAGGTACTTGAGCGGACGGGCGCGATCCTCGGGGCTCGGATCGGTCGCGATGAGGCGCGTCGCGTGCACCTGGAACACGGCAGCCAGCAGCGACGCGACGACGGCGGCCGCGCCGAACCAGGGGCCGTCGATGTCGGGGATCAACCCCAGCGCCGACACCGCGAGCGCCAGGAGCAGGGCGGCGATCCCGGCGAGGAGCCGTGCTGTCAGAGTGCGGGACTTGACGATCTCGGCGATGTTCACACTCGCGGCGACGATCACGAGTCCGACGAGCGCGGCCGTCGCCCCCGCCATCGCGACGTTGAACTCGCTCCACGGCTCGAACATGCCGACATGCTAGACCCACCCGTGCGACGGACGCACGGGTGGGTCTGGGCAGCAGAGTGGGGTTCGACAGTCAGCGGACGTCGGCGAAGAACGCCCGGATGTCGTCGGCGAGCAGGTCGGGACGCTCCAGAGCGGCAAAGTGCCCGCCCTCATCGAAGCGGCTCCAGTGCACGATGTTCGCGTTGTCGCGCTCGGCGAAGACCCGGATCGTCTGGAAGTCGTCCGCGAACACGGCGACCCCCGTGCGTGCGGCGTTGATCCGCGGCCCGGCATCCTCGGCGGCGTCGGCCGCGGCGTCGGCCCTGGCGTTCTCCAGATAGCTGCGGTTCATGCCGGATGCCGCGTTCGCGAACCAGTTCACACTCACCTCGAGCAGGATCTTCTCCAGCGGAACCAGAGAGGTGCCGTTGCCGAACGAGTTGAACAGCTCACTGTAGGCGAGCAGCCCGACCGGGGAGTCGCTGATCCCGACCGACACGGTCTGCGGGCGCGAGGAGTTCATCGTGTTGTACCCGCCGACCGACTGGAACCACTGCATGTGCTCGAGGCCGGCGTAGTCCGCGGGCTCGAGCTTCTCGAACTCGGCCGGGTCGCCCGAGGGGAACGAGAACAGCTGCAGCACGTGCAGTCCGAGGAAGCCCGCAGGCTCGAGCAGGCCCAGCTCACGCGCGACCATGGCGCCGTTGTCCGAGCCGTGGATGCCGTAGCTGTCGTAGCCGAGCCCGCGCATCAGACGGTCATAGGCAGCCGCGACCCGCGCCGTTGTCCACCCGGCAGAGGCGAGCGGCTGCGAGAAGCCGTAGCCCGGAGCATCCGGGATCACGACGTCGAACGCGTCTTCGGCACGACCGCCGTGCGCGACGGGGTCGACGAGGCGATCGATCACGTCGAGGTAGTCGACCGACGAACCGGGGTAGGTGTGCGCGAGCAGCAGCGGCGTCGCACCCTCGTGAGCCGAGCGCACGTGGAGGAAGTGGATCGTCTGGCCGTCGATCTCGGTGGTGAAGTGCGGGACGGCGTTGATCCGCTCCTGGGCTGCGGCCCAGTCGAACTCGCGCCAGGCGGCGACGGCCTCGCGGAGGTAGGAGTTGGGAGTGCCGGCATCCCAGTCATCCGTCGGCGACGGCTGCGGAAGGCGGGTGCGGGCGAGGCGATCCTGGAGATCGGCCACCTCGGCGGCGGAGACCGAGACGGTGAAGGGGCGGAAGGCGAGCGTCGTGTTATCCATATCTCGAAGGTACGAGGGCATTAGGTTAGATTCGTTCCTAATGGATGCCTGACTTTTCGAGGAGTTCCGATGGCCGATCCGACCGCACGACTGCTCGCACTGCTGGCTCTGCTGCAGACCGGCCCCGAGCGCTCGGGAAGCGACCTCGCCGCCCGGCTCGGCGTCTCCTCCCGCACGGTGCGGCACGACGTCGAGCGGCTGCGCGACCTCGGCTACCCCGTCGACGCCACGCGAGGATCCGTCGGCGGCTACCGCCTCGGCGCCGGTGGCAAGCTCCCTCCGCTGCTGCTCGACGATGAGGAAGCCGTGGCCGTCACCGTGGGCCTGCGGGCCGCAGCCGGGATCGCCGGCGTCGAGGAGGCCGGAGCACGGGCGCTCGCCAAGCTCGAACAGGTATTGCCATCGCACCTGCGCCCCACGGTCGATGCGCTCCGCTCGAGCGTCGACCGCGCCCCGGAGAACAACGACACCGACGCCCCGGACCCCGAGGTCGACGCCGCGTCGTTGCAGGCCATCGCGAGTGCGATCCGCAACGAGGAGTGGCTGCGCTTCGACTACGAGGGCGCACCCGTGCTGGTCGAGCCCTATCGGCTGCTCACCTGGGTGCGCCGTTGGTACCTGGTCGCACGCGACCCGCAGACCGACGAGTGGGGCACGTACCGGATCGACTGGATGCAGCTGCGGATGCCGACGCGACGCTCCTTCACGCCGCAGCCGCTGCCCGGGGGTGACTACACGGCCTTCGCCATGCGGACCATCGCCGTGAGCGGGTGGATCGTGCATGCCCGGCTACGCATCGACGCGCCGGCTGAGGCTGTACTCGACCGGATCCACGCTGCGGTCGGGATCGTCGAGCCGGTCGACGACGAGCACTGCATCCTCGTCACGGGTGCGGACAGCCTCGACACTGTCGCCGCCTACATCGGCATGCTGATGATGGACTTCACGGTCGAGAGCCCACCCGAGCTGCTCCCCCGCCTGCAGCTGCTCTCCGAGCGCTACGCGCGCGCCGTGGCGAGATCATGAGACGCGTCGAAACCCACACTCCCCGTCGAGACCCACTCCCACACCCGCTGACCACGATGGGTCTCGGCGATGAGGATGGGTCTCGACGATGACTGAGCGTGCTCAGGCGCCGCGCAGGCGCTCCGCGAGGTACGCGTGCAACTCGTCGATCGACACGCGCTCCTGCGCCATGGTGTCGCGGTCGCGCACCGTGACGGCACGGTCGTCGAGCGAGTCGAAGTCGACCGTGACGCAGAACGGGGTGCCGATCTCGTCCTGGCGACGGTAGCGGCGGCCGATCGCCCCCGCGTCGTCGAAGTCGACGGCCCAGGAGCTGCGGAGCGTGTCGGCGACCTCGCGAGCGAGAGGCGAGAGGTTCTCGTTGCGCGACAGCGGCAGCACGGCGGCCTTGACCGGAGCCAGGCGCGGGTCGAGCTTGAGCACGGTGCGCACGTCGGTGCCGCCCTTGGCGTTGGGCACCTGCTCCTCGCGGTACGCGTCGACGAGGAACGCCATCATCGCGCGCGTGAGACCGAACGACGGCTCGATCACGTACGGGGTGTAGCGCTCGCCGGTGGCCTGGTCGAAGTACGTCAGGCTCTGGCCGGACGCTTCGCTGTGGCTGGAGAGGTCGTAGTCGGTGCGGTTGGCGACGCCCATGAGCTCGCCCCACTCCTTGCCCGCGAAGCCGAACTTGTACTCGACGTCGATCGTGCCGGCCGAGTAGTGCGCGCGGTCGTCTTCCGGCACGTCGAACTGGCGCATGTTCTCGGGGTCGATGCCCAGGTCGATGAACCAGTTCCAGCACGCCTCGACCCAGTGCTCGAACCACTCCTGCGCCTCGGCGGGCGGCGTGAAGAACTCGATCTCCATCTGCTCGAACTCGCGGGTGCGGAAGATGAAGTTACCCGGCGTGATCTCGTTGCGGAACGCCTTGCCGACCTGGCCGATGCCGAACGGCGGCTTCTTGCGGCTGGCGGTGAGCACGTTCGAGAAGTTCACGAAGATGCCCTGTGCGGTCTCGGGGCGCAGGAAGTAGAGGCCCGACTCGTCATCGACGACGCCGAGGTAGGTCTTCACCAGACCGGAGAAGGCCTTGGGCTCGGTGTACTGCCCCTTGGTGCCGCAGTTCGGGCAGGGGATGTCGGCGAGCCCGTTCTCGGCCTTGCGGCCCTTGCGCGCCTCGAAGTCCTCGATCAGGTTGTCGGCGCGGAAGCGCTTGTGGCACTGCAGGCACTCGACCAGCGGGTCGGTGAAGGTCGCGACGTGACCCGAGGCCTCCCAGACGCGCTTGGGCAGGATGATGCTGGAGTCCAGCCCCACCATGTCGCCGCGGCCGCGCACGAACGTCTGCCACCACTGGCGGCGGATGTTCTCCTTGAGTTCGGTGCCGAGGGGGCCGTAGTCCCAGGCCGACCGGGAACCGCCGTAGATCTCACCCGCTTGGAACACGAACCCGCGGTGGCGGGCGAGGGCGATGACCTTGTCGAGGCGGGACTGTTCGGCCATGGTGGCTCCAATGGTCGGATGCGGGAGGAAAAACCCGTGAACACGGGCACCTCATTCTATCCGTGGTTCCCGCGCGCTCCCTGGCCTCGACGGCTGCGTCAGAGTACCGTCCTTGGGATGAGCACTGCAGCGCGAACACCGCGGACCCGCGACGACGACACCCGTTTCTTCGGGCAACCGTGGGCCCTGGTGCACATCTTCGGCGTGGAGATGTGGGAGCGCTTCAGCTTCTACGGCATGCAGGGCATCCTGCTCATCTACCTGTACTACTCGGTCACACAGGGCGGCCTCGGCATCCCCGAGGCGGTCGCGGGCGGCATCGTCGGTGCCTACGGGGGCTCGGTCTACCTGTCGACGATCCTCGGCGCCTGGCTTGCCGACCGACTGTTCGGCTCCGAGCGGGTGCTGTTCGTCAGCGCGATGGTGATCGTGGCCGGTCACCTGGCTCTCGCGTTCCTGCCCGGCGCCGTCGGGGTGGGCGTCGGTCTGGTGCTGGTCGCATTGGGCTCCGGCGGACTCAAGGCGAACGCGACCTCGGTCGTCGGCAGCCTCTACAACGCGGAAGATCCCCGGCGGGATGCCGGCTTCTCGCTCTTCTACCTGGGCATCAACCTCGGCGCGTTCCTCGGACCGATCCTCACCGGCATCCTGCAGTCGTCTCTCGGATTCCACTACGGCTTCGGGCTCGCCGCCATCGGCATGACCCTGGGACTCATCCAGTACTCGTTCGGCCGCAAGGCCCTTCCCGCCTCGGCACGGGAGGTGCCCAACCCGCTTCCGAAGTCCCGCTACGGCCTGGTCGGGCTCATCGCCGGCGCCGCGATCGTGGCCATCGCCGTCCTGGTGCTCACCGGTGTGATCCGCGCAGACAATCTGGCCACCCTGGTGATCGTCGTCACGATCGTCGCCGCGGTCGCGTACTTCTCGGTGATCCTCGGCAGCCGTCGCATCGATGCCACCGAACGATCGCGGGTGTGGGCCTTCCTGCCGCTGTTCATCACCAGCGTCGCGTTCTGGTCGCTGTACCAGCAGCAGTTCACGGTGCTGACGATCTACTCGGACCAGCGCCTGGATCGGAATCTGTTCGGATGGGAGATGCCGGTGTCCTGGGTGCAGTCGATCAACCCGGTGTTCATCATCATCCTGTCCGGCGTCTTCGCGGCGATCTGGACCCGCCTGGGAAAGCGTCAGCCCTCGACGCCCGTGAAGTTCGCTCTGGCGGCGATCATCATGGGATCGGCGTTCCTGCTCTTCCTGCCGTTCGCCGGCGGAGGGGCGAACTCCACGCCACTGCTGGCCATCGTCGGGATCCTCTTCGTGTTCACGGTCGCCGAGCTGCTCATCTCGCCGGTCGGCCTGTCGGCTGCCACCAAGCTCGCACCGACGGTGTTCCGCACGCAGATGGTCGCGCTCTTCTTCCTGTCGATCGCGCTCGGCACCGCCATCTCGGGCGAGCTCGTCCGGTTCTACGATCCGACCGACGAGGTGCCGTTCTTCTCGATCCTCGGGGGCATCGCCATCGTGGTCGGCATCGGACTGCTGCTGAGCGTCAAGCCCGTGCTGAAGCTCATGCGCGGAGTGCGCTGAGCGCACGGGCCACGAGAATCACGCCGTGAAGAGCGTGCTCACGCGGTGAAGAGGTAGCCCCGCGCGGTGTCGTAGCCGGCGATGCGCAACCCGCTGCCGAGCAGGCCCTCCATCTGCGCCCGCAGACGCAGACGCCACTCGTGGGCGGCTGCCGGGTCGGACTCGCGCAGCGCCTCGATGTCGGCGGGGATGGCCAGAGTCTCCACGACCGCGTCATCAGCCGGGGGCTTGGCGATGTCGGCGAGCGCCCACTCGACATCGAGTCGGTCGCTCTCATCGCCCGCGTCGCCGCCGCCGAAGATGCCGTAGCGGTTCACCGAGTAGCCGGTCGCGCGGGCGCCCAGCACGGTGAAGAAGAAGTGGGCGTTGCGTGCCACGAGCGGATCGAAGACCCACGTGATGCGGCCGACGTCTCGGGAGAAGGCCCACTGCCGCTGGTGCTCCTTGAGCTCGCGACCCCAGCCGCGACCGCGGTACTCGGGCAGCAGCGCGGTGATGTGGGAGTGCATCGCACGGCGGGCGGGCTCGCCGAAGAACGCGATCGACGCGCCGACCATGCGCTCCTCGTCACCCTCGCCGTCGAAGAAGCCGACGACGTAGTTGCCCGACTGCTGCAGGGCGCGCAGGGTTCCGGCATCCACCACGCGCTGCGGACCCCGGATGGAGTCGAGCAGGCCCTGGGCGTCGAGGATGAGTTCAACGGTGTCGAGGTCACGGATGGTTCGCACGCACCCAGTCTGCCCCTCCTCGGCCCGTTCGAGGAATCGGAACCTCGATGTCACCGCATCGGGAATGCCTCTCCCCCACCCGCGGCGAGCGCCTCGGCGACGATGCGGATGTGCTCCTCGGCCATCTCCTGCGGGATCGGCGGCAGGATCCCGTCCCAGAACGACAGCACCGCACCTCGCCCTTGCATCATGCCGGCGGGGCGTCCCATCGCCCACAGGTGCAAATGCGCCGAGCCGTCGTTCCACCGCCCGAAGTGACACCGCGCGACACCGGGGACGCTCTTGACCGCCTGCGAGACCCGCTGCATCAGGGGCCCGAGCGCCGCGAGCACCTCGACCGGCGCGTTCTCGAGCAGCCAATGCTCACGCGGGGCGATCGCGCCGATGAACGGCAGCCCACCGATCTCCCACCCCGCGCGCACCTGCCAGTGCTCGTCGTGCCAGATCGTGAACTCGCTCGGGGCGCAGGGTCCGCATTCGGCCGGGTCCAGCTCGCCGCCGCGGGGCTTCTCCGGCACCAGCATCGGTTCGAGCGGTCGCATCGTGATCGTCTCGAAGGCCCACGGCAGTCCCTCGGCGACGGCAGAGGCGTCGAGTGCCTCGCCGATCGGGAGCCTGCGGTGGAACGCGGAATCGGCGGGATGCTGGTCGATCGTGGCGTCGTCGCTCATCCCCCCATGCAATCACGGACCGCGTGCCGCCCGGTCGATCGAGCCCGGGTGTTCGACCCCGCGCCACCTGATCGCCGATAGCCTGAGTCGGTGGGTGCGAGCGAGGACAGAGCCAGGAAACGTCTCTCCCGGACCCCACCCAAATGGGCGATCGTCGCCGTGCTCGCCTTCGCGGGCCTGTGCTCCTCGTTCATGTTCACGCTCGTCGTCCCGCTGCAGGCCGAGCTCCCGCAGCTGCTGAACGCCTCCCGCGAGGACACCACCTGGGTCGTCACCATCACGCTGCTCGTCGCCGCCGTCGCCACCCCCATCTCGGGCCGGCTGGGCGATATGTACGGCAAGCGCCGGGTCGTGATCGCGCTGCTCGCGATCCTGATCCTCGGCTCCGTGATCGCCGCGGTCTCCGGTTCGATCGTCGGAGTCATCATCGGTCGCGCACTCCAGGGTGCGGTGACGGGCGTCGTCCCGCTCGGCATCGCCATCATGCGCGACGTGCTGCCTCCGGAACGACTCGGCACCGCCGTGGCCCTCATGAGCGCCACCATGGGTGTCGGCGGAGCGATCGGCATGCCGGTCGCCGCCATCCTCGCCCAGAACGCCGACTGGCACATGCTCTTCTGGCTCGCGGCAGCCCTCGGCGTCGTCGGCCTCGTCCTCGTGCTGGCGGTGATCCCCGAAGACGTGCTGCGCTCCCCCGGCCGCCTCGACGTGATCGGCGCCATCGGCCTCGCGATCGGTCTCACCGGCGTCCTGCTCTTCGTCTCCCGAGGTGCGCAGTGGGGCTGGACCTCGCCGCTGACCCTCACCTGCATCCTCGGCGGACTCGCGGTGCTGCTGGGGTGGGGCTGGTATCAGCTGCGCACGAAGGATCCTCTGCTCGACCTCCGGGTCGCCGCGCGACCCGCCGTGCTCTTCACGAACATCGCTGCGATCGGCATGGGATTCGCGCTCTTCGCCTCGAACGTCACGTTCCCGCAGCTGCTCGAAGCTCCGTCGATCGGCGGAGGTTTCGGCCTCGACATGGTCGCCGCGTCGCTCGTGATCATGCCTGCGGGCCTCGTGATGATGGTGATCTCGCCGCTCTCCGGCTGGCTGGAGCGCACCGTGGGTCCGCGCCCCCTGTTCACGGTCGGCGCCACCGCGATCGTGCTCGCCTACGTCTTCGTGCTGCTGTGGTCTTCCGAGGTGTGGCACGTCCTCGTCGCGAACCTGCTGATCGGCGTGGGCATCGGGTTCACGTTCGCCGCGATGCCCATGATCATCATGCGCTCGGTCCCGGCCAACGAGACCGGCGCATCGAACGGCCTGAACGCGCTGTTCCGCTCGATCGGAACGTCGGGAGCCTCTGCCGTGATGGGCGGCGTGCTCGCCGCGATGAGCATCGACATCGACGGCGTGGCCGTACCCACCAGGGCCGCTTTCGAGGTGTGCTTCTGGCTCGCGATCGCCGCCGGGGTGATCGCGATGGTGCTGTCGCTGTTCATCCCGAAGCAGCGCGCGTCCGAGCAGCATCCGTCGCTGCCGGGGTGAGGACGCCTCGCGCGTTCAGCGGGAGATCGTGCGCGGGTCGGGGTCGTCGTCGCGCGGTGTGCGCAGCCGGTCAGGGATCGGCCACGCCAGGATGAACTGCGCCGTCGCAGGCCGCGTCATGTCGCCGAAGTCGTCGATCTTGACGACGATCCGCCCTGGCACGCCGTCTTCGTCGGGCGTCACCTCGAGGATGCGCACCCGCAAGGGGCGCTCGTCCTCGCCCTCCAGCATCCACGGATCGGCGAGCCAGGCGATCCCGTGCTCCTCCAGCGCCGCTTCGGCTTCGAGCCACTCCGTCGCTGCGGTGACGGGCCGCCCGAGCACATCGACGCCGACCCAGTCGTCGCCGGCGGGGTGGATCCATCCGAGCAGTTCGCCGTCGTCGCGGCGGTGCGGGGTCCAGTCAGGTCGTGGCATCCCTCGATGCTAGCGACGTGACGACGGCGTCAGTGCGTGTATTCCATGAGCTCGACGCCGAGCACCCGGAAGGCGTCGTGCGCACGCAGGCGGTGCGTGATCGAGAGATCGTCGAAGCACACGATGAGCGAGTAGGCGACGCCGGCGCGGGGCCCGGCCAGCACACCAGCCTCGGCCCGAACCCCGCGATCGCGGCCGGTCTTGTTCACGAACAGCAGGCCGTGGGCATCGTGATCGTGCGCGAACGGATCGAGACCCGTGGATGCCGCGACCAGGCTCAGGTCCTGATTCAGGCTCAACCACTCCGACACCTGTGCGCTGACGGCGGCATCGACCACCTGCGAGTTCACGAGGGCGGAGAAGAGTCCGGCGAGCTCGCGTGCGGATCCCACGGCCACCTGCGGGGCGTCGTCAGGACCACGGCGGTCGCGGAAGCGGTCGAGAAGGGCCGTGCGGCGCAGACCCAGCGACTCGATGCGCTCGCGCACCCGGTCGTGGCCGACCTTGTGAAGCAGAGCGTTCACCGCGATGGGATCCCCCGCGGTCGCCGCCATCACGGCGAGGTCTTCCAACGGCAGGGCCGGTGCGTGCAGATGCCGCCACAGACCCGAGGTCTCCACCGGCTCGAGGCTTTCGCGTTCGACGATCTCGAACG
The DNA here is from genome assembly GCF_001426835.1 of Microbacterium sp. Root1433D1. Classification (NCBI taxonomy): domain Bacteria; kingdom Bacillati; phylum Actinomycetota; class Actinomycetes; order Micrococcales; family Microbacteriaceae; genus Microbacterium; species Microbacterium sp. Root1433D1. The sequence goes on from NZ_LMFN01000001.1 coordinate 960,316, forward strand.
GATCGAGAGCACCGCTCTGGAAGCCGGCAGCCACCTCGATCAGCAGAGGCACCACTCCGAGACCCGCGATCGGCATCGTGACATGGTCGTCGCCGGCGAGCACGTGCACATGGTTGTCGAGGTCGACGACGTGCACCGAGACCTGCGCCCCGGAGTCGACCAGGCCCTCCAGCGAACGCAGCGTGGCGGTGAACGACCGGCGTCCGGCAGCGGCGCGTCGGGGAAGCCGGCGACTGGTGCGCTGCGAGCGGCGACCCGCACCGGAGGCCTCCTGGGCAGCGCCGAGAGACTCGGGGGCCGAGGAGTTTCGGAGACCTTCACCAGGCTCGAGAGCGCCCACGCTGATCCTTAGGGGGGTGGATGTGCGGGATACCGAGGGGAGACGCTCCCCAGCGGCAGGGCTATCGTAACCCCACCGCCGGGGGACGGTTCACAGAGTGTGACGATTGGTCACCAGATGGTCACTCGCGACGCCGCAGGCAGCCAGAGGGCGTCGTTCTCGCTCACACCGAACGCCTCGTAGAACGCGTCGATGTTGCGAACGATCTGGTTGCAGCGGAACTCGTTCGGCGAGTGCGGGTCGATCGTCAGCAGGCGCAGCGTCTCGGCGTCACGGCTCTTCTGCTGCCACACCTGCGCCCACGAGAGCAGCAGGCGCTGCACGCCCGTGTATCCATCGATCACCGGGGCCTCCGCGCCGCCGAGCGAGAGCTCATAGGCCTTGAGCGCGATCCCGAGGCCGCCGAGGTCGCCGATGTTCTCACCGATCGTGAGCGCGCCGTTCACGTGGTGCTCGGCGTCGAGGCCCTCGGGCACCAGCGCGTCGTACTGGGCGATCAGCGCCTTGGTGCGCTCCTCGAACGCCGACCGGTCGGCATCCGTCCACCAGTCCTGCAGGCGTCCGTCGCCGTCGTAGCGGCTGCCCTGGTCGTCGAAGCCGTGGCCGATCTCGTGGCCGATGACCGCACCGATGCCGCCGTAGTTCGCCGCCGCGTCACGACCGGCGTCGAAGAACGGGTACTGCAGGATCGCCGCGGGGAACACGATCTCGTTCATGGACGGGTTGTAGTACGCGTTGACCATCTGCGGCGGCATGTGCCACTCGGTGCGGTCGATGGGCGTGCCTACCTTGTCGATGTTGCGGTCGTGCTCGAAGATCGAGGCGCGGCGCACGTTGCCGAACAGGTCGGCCCTGTCGATCTCGAGGCTCGAATAGTCGCGCCAGACCTCGGGGTGCCCGATCTTCGGGGTGAAGGAGTCGAGCTTGGCGAGTGCGCGCTCGCGGGTCTCGGCCGTCATCCACTCCAGCTCGGTGATGCTCTGCCGGTACGCCTCGATGAGGTGGGCGACCAGCTCGTCCATCGCGGCCTTCGCCGTCGGCGGGTAGTGACGCTCGACGTACACCTTGCCGATCGCCTCTCCGAGCGCACCCTCGGTGAGCGAGACGCCGCGCTTCCAGCGCTCGCGGATGGTGGGGACGCCGGTGAGCTCGGTGCCGTAGAACGAGAAGTTCTCCTGCACGAGATCGTCGGTCAGGTACGGGGCCGCGGCGTGCACGGCCTTGGCGCGCAGCCACGCCTTCCAGTCGTCCAGGCGCTCGGGGGTCAGCAGCGAGCCGAGGCCTTCGAAGAAGCTGGGCTGCGAGACGACGACCTCGTCGAAGGCCGCGGGGTTCGACGGCGAGACCGCCTCTCGCCACGGAGTCAGGTCGACGCCGGCGAGCGCCTGCAGCTCTTCCCACGTCTTGAGGTTGTACGTCGCCACCGCATCGCGGCTGCGCACGTTGTCCCAGTGATGACCGGCGAGCTCGGTCTCGAGCGCGATCGCACGGTCGGCGTTCACGGCGGCATCGGCCACGCCCGCGAGGCCGAGCAGACGCTCGAGGTGCGCACGGTACGCGGCCCGGGTGTCGGCGAAGGTGTCGAGACGGAAGTAGCTCTCGTCGGGCAGCGACAGACCGGCCTGCACGAGCACCGGAACATAGCGCTCGGGGTCGCCGGGATCGCCGTCGACGTACAGGCCGATGATCGACGCACGGCCGTCGCGGTCGTAGGCGCCCACCGTGCGCAGGAACGTCGGGACGTCGGCGATCGCATCGATCTCGGCGAGCGTGTCGGCAAGCGGCGCGACGCCGGCGGCATCGATGCGCGCGGTGTCCATGAAGCTCGCGAACAGGTCGCCGATCTTGCGGGCGAGAGTCCCCTCCGGGGCATCCTGCGACTCCTCGATGATCGCGCGCACGTCTTTCTCTGCCTGCTCGGCGAGAAGATGGAACGAGCCCCAGCGCGCCTTGTCGCCCGGGATCTCGGTGCGGGCGAGCCAGGCGCCGTTCACGTGACGATAGAGGTCGTCCTGCGGGCGGATGTCGGAGCTGAACTCATCAAGGGCGAGGCCCACGGGAAGAACGTCAGTCATGCTCCCCAGCCTATGACCCGCCTCCCCCAGACGGCAGGAGCACGTTCATGCGGAACCCCTCATCGGTGCGCTCGGCGAACACCTCTCCGCCGTGAGCACGTGCGAGACCGCGCGCGATCGACAGCCCGAGGCCCGCGCCGGAGGCCACCCCGTCGCGATCGGTCGGAGCCGCGCGCGCCGCATCCTCGCGCCAGCCGACGTCGAACATGCGGTCCAGATCCTCCACCGCGACCCCGGCGCCGTGATCGAGGATGCCGAGCACGAGACGGTTCCGGTCGATCTCGGTGGCCGAGATGACGATCTCCGTGCCGCGTGGGGCGTGCCGGATCGCATTGGTCAGCAGGTTCACGATGATCCGTCCGAGCTGATGCGGATCCGCCCAGAGCACGTGCGCGCCCACCCCGCGCTCGACGATGCGCACGCCGTGGCGGGCGGCGGCGGCCGCGACATCCGCGACGGCATCCGAGACCACATCGAGCAGGTCGACCTGCTGCGTCTGCAGCTGCACCGCTCCGGAGGTCAACGTGGACAGCTCGAACAGGTCGTCGACCATGCGGCTCATGGTGTCGACCTGCACCCGAACCTGCCCCGCGAAGCGCTCAGGGGCATCGGCAGCCCCCTCCTCGATCGACTCGGCGAGCGCGCGTACCGCCGTCAACGGAGTGCGCAGATCGTGTGATATCCAGGCGAAGAACCGCCGCCGCGCCGAGTCCAGCCGCTCCAGTTCGGCACTCGCGGCGTCCACCTTCCCCGACACCTCGGCCAGCTGCGCCGACAGGTCGTCCAGCTCGCGGGACCCGCCCTGCTCGGCGTCGATCACGCCGCCGCGGCCGACCTCGTCGAGCGATGCGGACAGGCGATCGAACGACGACCGCATCGCCCTGGCCACGACCCAGGCCGTCGCGAGGCCCAGGATGAGGGACACCGCGATCACGGCGAGGAGCACGGTCAGGTCATGCGTGGAGATGTACATCTCCAGCGAGATCGCGACGACGGATGCCGCCATCGCGACGACACCCGCGCTCGCGACCAGCATCAGCTGCGCACGGACCGACCGGCGGCGCAGAACCCGCAGCAGGACGAGGGTGAGCGCCGCGACGCACGCGGCGACGAGCAGGCACGTCAGCACGATCAGCAGCACGTCGGCTGCGGAGAGCATGATCACGAGCGGTCCCCCTCCGCCGAGAATCGATAGCCGACGCCCCATTGCGTGCGCAGGTGGATGGGGTCTCGAGGATCTAACTCGATCTTCTCCCGCAGCCGGCGCACGTGCACGGTGACCGTCGAGGCCTCACCGAAGCTCCACCCCCAGGCCTCACGGAGGATCTCGTCGCGCCCGAGCGGGCGCCCCTGGTTGCGCACCAGGAAGTGCAGCAGGTCGTACTCGCGCGCGGTGAGGGGGACCTCCTCCTGGCGCACCCAGACCCGACGCCGGAGGGGATCGATCACGAAGACGCCGGCGCGCACCTCGCCGACCGAGGCCTGCACCACCTGCGAGCGGCGCACGAGCGCCCCGACCCGCAGGAGAAGCTCCCGCAGCGAGAACGGCTTCGCGAGGTAGTCGTCGACGCCGAACTCGAAGCCCTCGATGCGGTCATCCACCTGCCCGAGCGCGGTGAGCATCATGATGGGCACGTCGGAGAACGAGCGCAGATCGCGGCACAGCTCGTCGCCGCTGATGCCGGGCAGCATTCGATCGACGATCACCACATCGGGGACGGTGTCACGCAGCGCCGTGCGCGCCGAGACCCCGTCACCGAAGCTGGAGACCGCGTAGCCGTTGGCCCGCAGGTACGCCCCCACCGCCTCCCTGACGGTGGGGTCGTCTTCGACCACGACGACCTCGGTTGCCTCCTGCATGGGGTCGACACTAGTCGCGCGATCCGCGCCATCGTGCGGTTCCTTACGGTCCCGAAAGGTCTTCCCCGCGGCGCTCGTCTCGTTCGTAGCGTTCTTCGAAGTGCGATCCGCCGCGGCATCCGTCGTCGCGGCCACACCGTCGCACACACAGTGAACAGGAGAACCTCATGCGCAAGATCGCTCTCGCCGCCACAGCGGCCCTCACCCTCGCCCTCGCCCTGTCGGCGTGCAGCTCGCCCGCAGCGACCGAGGACACCACGCCCTCCTCGTCGGCGTCGCAGAGCGCGGACTCGGGTGCCGCGATGACGATGACAGAGAAGACCGGGGCGTTCATGGGCCTGAACGAGAAGACGGTGTCCGGCACCGTCACCGTGACCGACGACGAGATCACCCTGTCTGGCTTCTCGTCCGACGAGGGTCCCGATCTGCACGTCTATCTCACCGACGGCACCGATGAGGCCGCCGTCTCCGCCGGCATGCTCGTCGACGCCGTCTCGTTCGACACCGCCACGCAGACCTTCACGCTCGACGGTGTCGACACCTCGAAGTACTCGTATGTCGTGATCCACTGCGACAAGGCGAAGGCCGTGTTCGGAGCAGCCGAGCTCTCATGACCGGATCGCGATCCGCAGGCGCCCTGACCCTGTCGCTGCTCGGCGGCGGGGCCAGGGTGGCGGTCGGGGTGCTCTGGATGATCGAGGGCTTTCTGAAGTACCGCGCCGGATTCGGGGCGGCCGACATCGAGTTGGTGGCGCAGAGCACGGAGGGGAACCCTCGGGTGCCGTGGTTCTTCGAGCCGCTCGGGTCGGTCATGGGGACGGCGCCCGCCCTGTTCGGTGTGGTGATGCCCGCTCTCGAGGTCGTTCTCGGAGTGCTGCTGGTCGCGGGATCGCTGACCAGGATCGCGGCCTTCGTGTCGATCGGGACGCTGATGCTCTATTGGAGCGCCGATCAGCTGATCGCACAGTATCCGGCGATGGTCGTGCTCTCCGCGGTCGTCCTCCTCCTGCCCGGTTCGGGACGGTTCGGGATGGACGGATGGTTTCGTGCACGTCGGTCGCGAGCGACCGGGCGGGGACCCGGGTGAATCCGTCAGCTGCGGCGCCGCACGCGGAAGCGTCGGCGTCGCGGCTGCTCGGCGGGGGCGGCCTTCGGCCGCGCCGCCCGACGCTCCGCCCAGGCGGCCACCTCGGCGTCGACGTCGCGGGGTGACGTGACGACGGGCGGTCCGCCCTGGAGCTGTCGGCGCGCTTCCCGCACACGCCGGTTGAAGTCTTCGACGACGGTGCGCACATCCGACTCGCGACCGAGCAGATCGAGCTGATCGTTCAGTTCCCGGTCTTCCGTGCGCAGCAGGATCGCCGGGGGCCCGAGACCGGTCAGGTTCTCGGTCTCGATCTTCCGGCGGATCCACCAGTCGGGGTCGTGGTGGGTGCCGAGTCCTTCGAGGGGCTTGCCCGCGCCGGGCAGGTCGTCGAACTCTCCGCGGCGGATCGCCACCTGGATGGCCGTCTCGATGAACGCGGCACGATCGACGGCCGCGGCGATCCCCGGCGGCGTACCCGACTCCTCGTCGCCGTCGGCGCTCTCACCGTCCTGCCTGCTCGCGAGATACCGCGCCGCCGCGTCTCGGGGATCCGTCATGAGGCACCTCCGTGCATCCGAGCTCCCTCCCACCCTATGACGGCGGTCGCAGACGGAGACAGCACGGAAGGCGGGGTCGGTCCCAGGTCATAGGCTCGGAGGATGACCGCGCGTGCCTCCCTCAATCGAGACATCCTGCGGTTGGCCGTCCCGGCCCTCGGCGCTCTGATCGCGGAGCCGGCGTTCCTGATCGTGGATGCCGCGCTCGTCGGACACCTCGGAACCACCCCACTCGCCGGTCTCGGCATCGCGGGCGCCGTGCTCCAGACGATCGTCGGGCTGATGGTCTTCCTGGCCTACTCGAGCACCCCCGCTGTCGCCCGACGCTTCGGGGCGGGGCAGCCCGGCGAGGCCGTCTCCGTCGGCGTCAACGGCATGTGGCTCGCGCTCGGGCTCGGCGCCGTGCTCGCGGTGATCGGCGCCGTCTCCTCTCCGTGGCTGGTCTCGCTGTTCGGTGCGGGTGAAGCCGTCGCCGCTCAGGCGAACGAGTACCTGGTGATCTCGATGTGGGGCCTGCCGGCGATGCTCATCGTGTTCGCCGCGACCGGACTGCTGCGCGGCATGCAGGACACCATGACGCCGCTGTGGATCGCGGGACTCGGTTTCGGTGCGAACGCCCTGCTCAATTGGCTGTTCATCTACGGACTCGGCTGGGGCATCGCCGGATCCGCCGCCGGAACCGTGACCGCGCAGTGGGGGATGGTCGCCGCCTACGTGCTGGTCGTCCGCCGCCTCGCCACGCGTCACAGCGCCTCGTTGCGCGCGCAGAGCGCGGGCCTGCGCAACACCGCGACGTCGGGTGGATGGCTGTTCCTGCGCACCGTGAGCCTGCGCGTGGCCCTGCTCGCGACCGTGGGTGTGGCGACCGGCATCGGCACCGACGAGCTCGCCGGATGGCAGATCGTGTTCACGATCTTCTCGGCGGCGGCCTTCGCCCTCGACGCGCTCGCGATCGCGGCCCAGGCGCTCATCGGCAAGGAGCTCGGAGCCGGAGACGAGCAGCAGGTGCACCGTGTGCTCGCCCGCACCGTCGCCTGGGGAGCCTGGTTCGGCGTGATCGTCGGCGGACTGATCGCCGCAGCTTCCGGGGTGCTCGGAATCGTCTTCACGGGCGATGCCGAGATCGCGGCGCTCGTGCAGCCCGCGCTGCTCGTGCTCGCGGTCGCCCAGCCGATCGCCGGTGTCGTCTTCGTGCTCGACGGGGTGCTCATGGGGGCGAACGACGCCCGATACCTCGCGATCGCTGGTGGCCTCAACCTGGTGCCGTTCCTGCCCGCGCTCTGGATCGTGGCCGCGACCGGGGTCGACGGCACCGCCGGTCTCATTTGGCTCGCGCTCGCCTTCTTCGGCGTCTACCTTCTCGCACGGCTCGGCACCCTGGGGTGGCGCGTGCGATCGGGGCGCTGGCTTGCCGCCGCGGCCTGACGGCGAGTGGTCTCATGCTGCACTGATCTGCACCTTCACCACTTCTCCACAACCGCCGGAATCCGCGGAATACTACGTCGCCGACCCCTGGTGCCTTCGACGATGATCGGGTGACACTGAAGGGATGCTGGGGATGACGGAACCACAGGTCTGGACACTGATCGGCGTCTTCGCCGCGGGGATGTTCGGCACCATCACGCTGATCTCGACGATGTTCCTTCGCACGATGCAGAACGGGTTCGACGGCGTGCGGACGGAGATGCGGAACGAGTTCGCGAGCGTGCGGACCGAGTTCCGGAACGAGTTCGCGAGCGTACGCACCGAGATGCGGAGCGAGTTCGCGAATGTGCGGACAGAGATCGGAGCGGTGCACGGGCGAATCGATCACCTGGATCGCGACGTCAACGCGATCTACCGTCACCTGTTCGGCATCGACCGCGGGTGACGCCGTGCGCTCTCAGGCTGGAGAGCGTCAGCCCGCGTATCTCCGGCACCACTCGTACATGATCACGGCGGCTGCCGCGCTGGCGTTGATCGAACGGGTCGAGCCGTACTGGGTGATCTCGATGTGCGCGGAGGCAGCGGCGAGCGCCTCGTGCGAGAGCCCCGGTCCCTCCTGACCGAACAGCAGCACGCAGCGCTGCGGCAGGTCGGCTCTGTCGACCGGCACCGCACCCTCGACGTTGTCGACTGCGATGATCGGGAGCGCTTCGGAGGCGGCCCAGGCGGCGAACGTCTCGACGTCTTCGTGGTGCACGACGTGCTGGTAGCGGTCGGTGACCATCGCCCCCCGCTTATTCCATCGACGGCGACCGATGATGTGCACGGTGTCGGCGAGGAAGGCGTTGGCGCTGCGCACGATCGACCCGATGTTCATGTCGTGCTGCCAGTTCTCGATCGCGACATGGAACGGATGCCGCTGCGTGTCGAGGTCGGCGACGATCGCCTCCATCCGCCAGTAGCGGTAGCGGTCGATCACGTTGCGGGTGTCTCCTGCAGCGAGGAGCTCGGGGTCGTACTGCTCACCGGCCGGCCACGCATCCTCGCCCCCCGGCCAGGGGCCGACGCCGTAGCCGGGCTGGGCGATCGAACCCGTGCTCACCGCGTCCGCGGGAACGTCGGGGGTCGTGCTGTCCGGCGCGGCGTCTTCCATCCCGCCAGGCTATCGCCGCCGCGCACTCCTGCCTGCCCTCGCCCCTGCGAACGCGACCCGAGCAATGAGCGCCCGAGATATTTAGGTGGACCGAAAAATGCGCTACGGTTTCGGTGTGCCTAAAAATTCCTCACTCCCGATGACGGCTCCCGCCGCGCCCGCGGCCCGGGCTCCGCGGAGCCTGTGGCTGCTCGGACCCGCCCTCGTCGCCGGCGTCGCTTACCTCGACCCCGGCAACGTCGCCAGCAACATGACCGCAGGCGCGCAGTACGGCTACCTGCTGGTGTGGGTGGTGCTCGCCGGCAACGTGATGGCGTGGCTGATCCAGTACCTCTCCGCCAAGCTGGGGGTCGTCACCGGGCAGAGCCTTCCCGAGGTGCTGGGCGCACGGCTGAAGCGGCCCTGGGTGCGCCGCGCCTACTGGCTGCAGGCCGAGCTCGTCGCGATGGCCACCGACCTGGCCGAGGTCATCGGCGGCGCGGTCGCCCTCAATCTGCTGTTCGATGTGCCGCTGCTGCTCGGCGGCCTGATCACCGGCGCGGTCTCGATGATCCTGCTCACGGTGCAGAGCCGACGCGGCGCCCGTCCGTTCGAGTTCGTGATCATCGGGCTCATGGCCATCATCACGATCGGCTTCGTCGCCGGTGTCTTCGTCGCACCACCGGACCCGGCAGGAGTCATCGGCGGGATGGTCCCCCGCTTCCAGGACACCGGTTCGGTCCTGCTGGCCGCGTCCATCCTCGGGGCGACCATCATGCCGCACGCGATCTACGCGCACTCCTCGCTCGCCCGCGACCGTTTCGGTGCGACAACCTCCCATGCCGGCGACGAGGCCGTGCGCACCGAGACCTCTCGCATCCGCCGCCTGCTCACGGCCACCCGCTGGGATGTCTCGATCGCCATGGTGATCGCCGGTTCCGTCAACCTCTGCATCCTCCTGCTCGCCGCAGCGAACCTCGCCGGTGTCGAGGGCACCGACTCGCTGGAGGGGGCCCATGCCGCCCTCGCCGCAGGACTCGGACCGGTCGTGGCGACCTTCTTCGCCGTGGGTCTGCTCGCCTCGGGCCTGGCCTCGACCTCGGTCGGCGCCTACGCCGGGGCGGAGATCATGCACGGCCTGCTGCATGTGCGCATCCCGCTGCTCGTGCGTCGACTGGTGACGCTGATCCCCGCGCTCGTGATCCTCGGCATCGGCTTCGACCCGACGCTCGCCCTGGTCCTCAGCCAGGTGGTGCTGTCGTTCGGCATCCCGTTCGCGCTGATCCCCCTGGTCGTGCTCACCGCGCAGCGACGCACCCTCGGCGCCTGGGTCAACCGACGGTGGACGACGGCGGCGGGGGTCCTCGCCTCTGTGCTGCTGATCGCGCTCAACGGCGCCCTGCTCTGGCTGGTGCTGACGGGAGCCTGAGCCCGGATAGGCTCGATGCATGTCTGCCGAGAGCGCCCGCCGCAACGTCCGCATCCTCACCTGGATCGGCTTCGCGACCGGCGTGATCGGCGGCCTGCTGATCGCCTTCCCCACGGTCATCGGCCTCGCCAGCCCCTGGGTGCAGGTCGCGCTCGGCGTCGCCACGCTCGTGATGGCATTCCGTGCGCGCAAGATCGGCATGGCCGAGGTCGAGGGGTTCGACGGCCGACTGTCACTGGCCGCCGCCCTCCTCGGATTCCTCGTCCTGTTCTTCGCCGGTCAGGCCGCCTTCATCATCCTGACGACACTGGGCTGATCCGCGCGAGGATCGGGTCGGCGCGGACTACGCCATGACGAAGCCCGTGACCAGGTAGAGCACGAACGACAGCCCTGCGGCGATGCCCGCGTACGGCAGGATCGCGAGCATCAGGTTGATCGGCTTGATGCCGATCGATCTCGACGCGAGGATGATGCCGTCGCCGTAGAGGCAGGTGGTGCTGCCCAGCGCCGCACCGGAGAACACCGCTGCGCCCGCGAGGATCGGGTCGGCGCCGAGCGCGAGCGCCAGCGGCAGGACGACCGGGGTGATCACCGCGGCGAGGTCCCAGAACGATCCGGTGGCGTACGCGTAGATGCCGCACACCGCGAACACGATCGCCGGCAGCAGTGCCGGGGTGAGCACCGGCTCGGTGACCTGGATCACGAACTCCGCGAGCTGCAGGGTGGTGTTCATCTCCTGCACCATGAACGCGAGGACCGTGAGGATCATCACGAACAGCATGCTCTCGATACCCTCGAGCGCGGCATCCAGCACCCCACGGATGCTGAGCCGGCGCTGCACGAGCACGATCACCAGAGTGACGGCGAGAGCCGCGGCCGTGCCGGCCACGACGTTCGCGTTGGTGACGATCGTCACCCCGACCAGCACGGCCATCGCGATCAGGAAGCCCCAGGGCTGCGGCTTGCGCTCGGCGTCGGCAGAGGTCGCGAGCGCGGTGGCCACCCGCTGGGCGGTCGATCCGTCGGGGTCGTCGGCCTTGAGCTCGGCGAGGAGAGCGGCCCCCTCGGCCCGCCGCTCATCGTCAGTGGTGCCGAGCGGGAAGACGTCGCCGTCTCGCTCCGCCCGGATCGCGTCGCGCTTGATCACGCCGAGCTTCGGCAGCCAGCCGATGCTCATCAGCAGGGCGACGGCGAGTGCCGCCCACCCGAAGAAGATGAACGGGATCGCCTGCAGGTAGGCGCCGAACCCCGTGCCACCGACCGTGACGCCCTGCGCCTCGAACAGACCGGAGAAGAACAGCGCCCACGTCGAGACGGGGACGAGCACGGCGATGGGCGCGGCCGTCATCTTCATGATCGCGCCGAGTTGCGTGCGGGGCACGCGGTAGCGATCGGTCACCGGCTTCATCGAGGTACCCGTGGTCAGCACGTTCAAGTAGTCGTCGACGAACAGCACGACCGAGAGCAGGAACGTCAGCACGGTCGACTTGCGCCGCGAGGTGACGAACCGCTCGGCCCAGCGTGCGAAGTCGGTGACGATGCCCGACTTCTCGAACAGCATCATCAGGATGCCGAACAGCGCGACGATCAGCAGCAGCCACTGCGCCGTGGCGTTGGAGAGGGCTTTGCCGGTGTACTCGACCCAGACGTCGAAGCCACCCCAGCCGCCGAGGATCAGCGCCCCGGCTACGGTGCCGCAGAACAGGGCGAACAGGGTGCGGCGGGTGGCGACCGCGACGATCAGGATCACCACGATGGGCAGGAGCGCGAGAGCGCCGAATTCAGGCATGGGAGTCACCTCAGTGTGAAGGGATGCGGGTGCGAAGAGCGTGCGAGTGGTGCGGTCGAGCCGGGGGTCAGGGCTCGACGCCGCCGACGACCGTCCCCTGTACGGGAAGGTCGGGGAGGTCGTCCGGGGCGACGTGCAGCGGGTTCTCCGCCCACACGGCGTAGTCGGCGCGGAACCCGGGGGCGATGCGGCCGAGGTCGGCATCTCCCTGGGCCAGGGCGGCGCCCACGGTGTAGCCGTGCAGCGCCTGGTAGGGGGTGAGCGCCTGGGCGGGCTCGAACACCGGGGCGTCGGGGTCGCCGGGACGCCGGCGCAGCATCGACCACGCGAGGCCGATGCGGGCGTCGTTCTGCGCGATGGGCCAATCGGATCCGAGGGCGAGGGGCGCTCCGGCCTCCCAGTAGTCGCGCACTCGCCAGGCGCGGGCGGCGCGAACGGGACCCAACCGGTGCGACCAGTCGTCCGAACCGTCGGCCTTGCGCCACTGCATGTGAAGAGGCTGCATGGAGGCGGTGATCCCCGCGGCGGCGATGCGTGCGACGTCGCGGTCGGTCGTCGTCTCGAGGTGCTCGATGCGGTGCGGGGCTCCACCGGCGCTGCGCACACCGGCGGCGAGATAGGCGTCGACGACTTCCCCGACGGCACGATCGCCGATCGCGTGGGTCGCCACCTGGAACCCGGCTTCGGCGTATCGCCGCACGGTGCGGGCGTATGCGGCGGCATCCTTCCAGAACGGCTCCAGGCCCGCCCCTGCGGTATCCGGCTCGTGGAGCCAGGCGGTTCCGGTCTCGACCACGCCGTCGGCGTAGAGCTTGACCACGCCGCCGCGCCACCGGTCGCCGCGGCGGTCGCGCATGGCGAGGTTGGCGGCCGTGCGCTCCTCGTCGAAACCGGGTTCGTGGTCGATGGCCGACACGATGCGGATCGGCAGTCCTGGTCCCTGCTCCAGGGCGTCGAGCAGGTCGAGCGTGGCGAAGCCGCCGTCCATGATCGTGCCGCCGGTGAGGCCGGAGTCGCGCAGGCCACGCAGCAGTTCGTGTCCGACGGCGAGGGTCTGATCGCGGGTCAGCGCAGGGGCGCTCAGCCGCACGGGCTCGTAGGCGCCGAGCTCGCGCAGCTCCCCGGTGGGGCGGCCATCGGCATCGACGACCACGCACGACGAGTCCTCGAACGCGCGCGCGCCGGTGATGCCCGCACGCGCGAGTCCCGCACGACTGGCGAGGGCGGTGTGCCCGTCGAACACGATCAGCAGCGCCGGGAGTCCGCGCACCGCGTCTTCGATCGCCGCCGCCGTCATCGGCAGCTCGTGGAACACGTCGTAGTCGAGGTTCCAGCCGCGCACCCACGGGTCGGAGTCCTCGGCGAGCGCGCGATCGGCTTCGGCTCGAAGCGCCGCGAGGAGAGCGGAGCCGGTGGTCAGGCCGCCGAGGTCGATCCCCGCCGTCAGCTCGATGCCCTGAATGGGATGCAGGTGCGCATCGATGAGTCCGGGGGTCACCGCTGCGCCGCCGAGATCGTGGACGACGGTGCGGGGTCCGCGCAGTTCACGCACCAGGTCGTCGTCGCCGACGGCGAGGAAGCGGCCGTCGCGCACGGCGAAGGCTGTGGCGTGCGGGCGGCGCGGGTCCATCGTCACCACGTGCGCGCCGGTGACAATGGTGTCGGCGTCGAAACCGGTCATGGGCTGTACCTTCGTCGTGGTGAATCGTTCGGTATTGAAAGAGTTTCAATAAAATACCAGACGCCTGAGCAGAATCGAGCACGATGACGAAATCTCCGCGCAGAGTCGGTCGCCCGTCGACCCAGGTGCTCACCGAGGAGCGCATCCTGAAGGCCGCGTTCGCGCTCAGCGCTCAGCGCACTCCGCGCCAGTTCACGATGACCGCACTCGCCGAATCGCTGGGTGTTCGCACCTCGGCGCTCTACCACCACTTCGCGAACCGGGACGCCGTGATCCGGGCGATGCGCGGGCAGGTGAGCCGCGCACTCGTCTCCCCCGTGCTCCACGAGATGCCGATCGAAGACGCGCTTCTCACCTGGGCGCACAGCTACCGCGACGCCGCGATCGCCGCACCGGAGGCCATGGTCATGCTCGCGACCTCGCCGATCGACGCCGACGAGGGCTCGTTCGCCGACTACGAGCAGATCGCCCGACTGCTCTCCGCCGACGGCTGGCCGATCGACACCATCGTGGACGCCATCGTCGCCCTGGAGTCGTTCATCATCGGCTCCGCACTGGATGCCCTCGCCCCCGCGGACAACATGGCTCCGGGCGCCCTCGCTGCGCAGTTCCCCACCTTCGCCGAGGCCGAGGCCGCCCGCGCGCGGCTCAGCACGGATCCCGCCCGGCGCACGTTCGAGATCGGCGTGTGCGCCCTCATCCACGGACTCACCGCATGGGCACGCGAGAGCACCACGTAGGCTGGTCCGGTGGCATCCCCTGCAGCTGACGACTATCTGAAGACCGTCTACGCGCACACCGAGTGGCAGGACGCACCGATCACTCCCTCGGTGCTCGCCGCGAAGCTCGGCATCGCTCCGTCGTCGGTCACCGAGATGGTGAAGAAGCTCGCCGCCGCCGGACTCGTGTCGCACGTGCCCTACGGTGCGGTGCGACTGACGGAGGCCGGCACCGCCCGCGCCCTCGCCATGGTGCGCCGGCACCGGCTGGTCGAGACCTGGCTGGTACAGGAGTTCGGCTACGGCTGGGACGAGGTGCACGACGAGGCCGAGGTGCTCGAGCACACCATCAGCGACCGACTGCTCGAGGGCATCGACGCCCGCCTGGGACGCCCCCGCTTCGACCCCCACGGCGATGCGATCCCCGACGCCGACGGCCGCATCGAGCGCGAGCCGTTCGTGCTGCTCGCGGATGCGCCGGTCGGGCACACGGGGCGCGTGCTGCGGGTCGACGACCGCGACCCCGAGCTGCTCCGAGCCCTCGAGCCCCTCGGGCTGACGGTCGCATCGACCGTGACGGTCACGGCATCCGGGGTCGAGATCGACGGCGCGCAGACGGCTCTTCCCGACGAGGCGGCACAGGTGGTCTGGCTCAGCGCCTAGCTCCCTCTGCAACACGGTCAGGTGCGCGTCACCCCTGCCCTCTAGGCTGTGCACATGGCACAACGTGATGACATCGAATGCTGGCTCACCGACATGGACGGCGTGCTCGTCCATGAGAACGACGCCATCCCCGGAGCGTCCGAACTGCTCGCCGGATGGGAGAGCGCGGGCATCCCGTACCTGGTGCTCACCAACAACTCGATCTTCACCGCTCGCGACCTGTCGGCACGCCTGCGCATCAGCGGACTGCACGTGCCGGAGGAGCGCATCTGGACCTCGGCGCTCGCGACCGCCGATTTCCTGAAGCAGCAGCTTCCCGGAGGCTCGGCGTTCGTGATCGGAGAGGCCGGCATCCTCACCGCGCTGCACGACGCCGGCTTCATCATGACCGAGACGAACCCCGACTTCGTGGTCGTCGGCGAGACGCGCAACTACTCGTTCGAGGCGATCACCAAGGCGATCCGCCTCATCATCGGCGGCGCGCGCTTCATCGTCACGAACCCGGACGCCACGGGCCCGAGCACCGACGGACCGCTCCCGGCCACCGGCGCGATCGCCGCCCTCATCACGAAGGCCACGGGCAAGGAGCCCTACGTCGTCGGCAAGCCGAACCCGATGATGTTCCGCTCTGCACTGAACAAGATCGGCGCGCACTCGAAGCGCACGGGCATGATCGGCGACCGCATGGACACCGACGTCGTGGCCGGCATCGAGGCGGGCCTGCACACCGTGCTGGTGCTGACCGGCATCAGCGACCAGGCCGAGATCGAGAAGTACCCCTTCCGCCCCGACGAGATCGTGCAGTCGGTGGCCGACCTGCTGCCGCGGATCACCGAGACGATCACGACGGTGAAGACCAAGAAGTAGCCCATGGGCGCACTGGACGACGGCGAGCGGATCAGGGCGGCGGATGCCGCGGCCTGGCGCGCTTGGCTCGCCGAGAACCACGAGCGCACGGGAGGCGTCTGGCTGCTGAGCGTGCGAGGTGCCTCCGACGGCGTCGGCTACGAGGATGCCGTGCGGCACGCCCTCTGCTTCGGTTGGATCGACGGGCCCGTGCGTGTGTTCGACGACGGGACGGACGACCGTGCCTCCGGGCAGTGGTTCTCCCCTCGTCGCCCCGGCAGCGGGTGGGCGGCGACGAACAAGGCGCGCATCGCCGAGCTCGAAGCCGCGGGACTGCTCGCCCCGGCAGGCATCCGCGTGCTCGAGGCGGCGAAGGCGAACGGCTCCTGGACGCTGCTCGACGGACCGGAAGCCGGGATCGAGCCCGACGAGTTCACCGCCGCGCTCGATGCCGTGCCCGTCGCGCGTGCGAACTGGGATGCGTTCCCGAAGTCGATCAAGAAGTTCGGTCTCACGCAGATCGCGATGGCCAAGCGGCCGGAGACGAAGACCGCCCGCATCGCGAAGATCGTGGCGGATGCCGCGGAGGGGAAACGTCCATGAACCAGAACGACCTGCTGTTCCTCGTCGTCTTCCTGATCCTGCTCAGCTCGCTGACGGTGTTCGTCGTGCAGTTCGTGCGCTCGCGCCGCGGACGCGGCGGCTCGGACGACGGCCGCGCCGGCTGGTGGGAAGGCCCCTGGGACGACGACGACCGCAGGCACTGAGCCTGCGGTCGCCGGAGACATCCGTTCAGGACGCCAGCGAGGCTCCAGGGATCGCCGCGAGCAGCTCGCGCGTGTAGGGATGCTGCGGGTCGTCGAAGATGCGCTCCGGCGTGCCGCTCTCGACCACGACGCCGCGCTGCATGACGTGCACCTCGTCGGAGATCATCCGCACCACGGCGAGGTCGTGACTGATGAAGAGGTAGCTCAGCCCCAGGCGCTTCTGCAGGTCGGCGAGCAGGTCGAGGATCTGCGCCTGCACCAGCACGTCGAGCGCCGACACCGCCTCGTCGAGCACCACGAGCTCGGGTTCGAGCGCCAGGGCGCGGGCGATCGCGACGCGCTGACGCTGCCCACCCGACAGCTCGTGCGGCAGGCGCTCCGCCATCGCCGCGGGCAGCGCGACCTGCTCCAGCAGCTCGAGCACCCGGGCATGCCGCGACGCCGTGGTGCCGATGCGGTGCACGCGCAGCGGCTCGGCGATCGACTGCTCGACCGTGTAGCGCGGATCGAGCGAGGCGTAGGGGTTCTGGAACACCGGCTGCACGCGACGGCGCAGGGCGAACAGCTCCTTGCGGCGGAGCGTGGTCAGGTCGAGCCCGTCGAACAGGATCGACCCCGACGTGGCGTCTTCGAGTCCGAGCACCATGTTCGCCGTGGTCGACTTGCCGGAGCCCGACTCGCCCACGATCGACACCGTGGTGCCGCGGCGGATCTCGAAGCTCACGCCGTCGACCGCCGTGAACGTCTGCGGCTCCCCGGCCTTGGGGGCGCGGAGGGCGAACTCCTTGCGGAGGTCGCGGATCTCGACGAACGGCGTCCCCGTGGCGGCCTCGCGCTGCGGCAGGACATCGCGGCGCGAGGCGAGGCTGGGCGCCGCAGCGAGCAGCTGCTTCGTGTACTCGTGCTGCGGGGCGCAGAGCACCTGCGCCGAGGTGCCCTCCTCGACCACCCGACCGCGGAACATGACGACGATGCGATCTGCGCGCTCGGCGGCGAGGGCCAGGTCGTGCGTGATCAGGAAGACCGCGGTGCCGAGCTCGTCGGTGAGCGTGTCGAGCTGGTCGAGGATGCGGCGCTGCACCGTCACGTCGAGGGCGGAGGTGGGCTCGTCGGCGATCAGCAGGCGCGGCTTGCAGGCGAGGCCCATCGCGATCAGCACGCGCTGGCGCATGCCGCCGGAGAACTCGTGCGGGTACTGGTGGGCGCGCTGCGCGGCATCCGCGATCCCCACCATCTCCAGCAGCTCGACGACTCGGGCCTTGGTGGCGTCGCCGTGCGTGTGGCCGTGCACCTCGAGCGCCTCGCCGATCTGCTCGCCTACGCGCATGAGCGGGTTGAGGTTCGACATCGGGTCCTGCGGCACGAGGCCGATCCCGGCACCGCGGAGCGAGATCATGGCGTTCTCGGGGAGGTCGGTCAGCTCGCGCCCGTCGAAGCGGATGCTGCCGGCCGTGATCACCCCGTTCTCGGGGAGCAGACGGTTGACGGCGGCCGCGGTGGTGGACTTGCCCGACCCCGACTCCCCCACGATCGCGACGGTCTCACCGGCGGCGATGTCGATGTTGACGTCGCTGATCGCGGTGACCAGCTCGGAACCGGTCCGGAAGGCGACGGCGAGGCCGCTGATGCTCAGCACGGGCTCGGTGGTGCTCATGGTGTTCTCGTTCCTTCGTTGTCGTCGGGATCGTTGTCGTCGGGATCGTTGTCGTCGGGATCGTGGTCGTCGGGCACGAGCGCGGGGAGTGCCGTGCGCCAGAGCGCCTCGGTCGGTGAGGGCTCGACGGCGAAGAGGCGGGTGCTCAGCAGCACCACCGCCGTGCCGGTGCCCGGAAGGAGTCCGAGCGCGCATCCCGTGTAGCCGGGGTGCCAGAGCAGACGGGTCCGCTCACCGGCGACCGCGATCGCATCGCTACGCCAGCCCAGTGCCTGTCCGTGGTCCGGTCCGTCCCGGAACAGCTCGGCGACGGCATCCGGATCCCACAGCTCAGGGTGCCGCTCGGGCGCGGCCAGCGCAGCACCGAGGGTCAGCAGATCACCGGCGGTGCTGAAGAGTCCGGCGTGACCTGCGACGCCGCCGAGGGCGTGGAAGCAGTTGCCGTCGTTCACGACTCCGGCGATCTCGTCGTCGCGCCAGGTGAACTCCCGCGCGGTCGTGAGGATCGGATAGGGCTCACCCATGGCCACCATGCGACGCTCGGCGGCATCGCCGACGGCGGAGGAGGCGACGGGCGGGGCGAACGGGCCGTATCCGGTGCGGTCGAGGCCGAGGGGTGCGGTCACGAGCTCGCGGACGGCGGCATCCAGCGGCGCGCCGGTGACGGCCGCGATGATGCGGCCGAGGAGCATGAAGCCGAGGTCGGAGTAGTGGCGGCCTTCGTCCAGGCCGTAGCGCAGCGGGATCGCATCGACCGCGGCGGCGGGGTCGATGGCGTGCTCACGATCGAGGTAGAGCGGCTGCCATTCCCAGAGTCCTGCGCGGTGCTGCAGGAGGTGGCGCACGGTGGTTCCCGCCGCGCACGCGGTGCCGCGGACGAACCGCTCGACCGGGTCGTCGAAGCCCAGCTCGCCCCGGCTCACGAGTCGCAGGATCGCGGTGGTGGTCGCGGCGACCTTCGACACCGAGGCGATGTCGAACGCGGTCTCTGTGGTCATCGCCGTTCCGGCGAGGTCCGCCAGACCGCCGGCGGCGATGTCGCGCCCGGCATCGGTGACGACACCCGCGACCACGCCGCGAGGGGCGGATTCCATGGCGAGCACGGCGCCGACGGCTTCGGCGGCGGTCATGCGCGCACCTCCGCACCGACGGGGAGGTCGAGCAGGACCTCGGGGTGCGCATCCGCGGCGAGGGCGCTGATGCCGAGACCCGCGTCCGCCTCCAGCAGCAGAACGTCTCCGGACGGCACGACGCCGCCGATCACCGGCGACCTCTGCAGCCAGAACGCCGCATCCAGGTCGTGCACGACACCGGGGGCGACGACAGCTGCGAGGTGGGCGGCGGCGCTCACTCCGACATGCGACTCCATCATGCAGCCGATCACGACACCCAGGCCCGCCTCTCGTGCGGCTTCCGCGGCGGCGAGGGCCTCGGCCAGTCCACCCGTCTTGGCGAGCTTGATGTTCACGAGATCGGCGGCTCCGCGCTCGGCGACCCTGCGCACGTCCTGGGCCGTGCGCACCGACTCATCGGCCATGATCGGGGTGTCGACGGCCGCTGTCACGGCGGCGAGAGCATCGAGATCGTGCGCGGCGACGGGCTGCTCGACGAGTTCGATCCCGAGGCCTGCGTCTTCGGCGGCACGGATCACGCGGATCGCGGTCTCGGCGTCCCAGGCCTGGTTCGCGTCGATCCGCAGCGTGACGTCGGGCCCGACCGCGGCACGAACGGCGCGGAGTCCGGCGACCGTGTCGTGCGCAGCGGAGGCCTTGAGCTTGAGGCACCCGAACCCCGCGGTGACGTACTCCTCGGAAAGCGCTGCCACCGCATCCGGCTCCCCCACGGACAGGGTCATGTCGGTGCGGATGCGCGACGTCCTCGAGGAGTCGTGTACGGCGTGCGCGCGAGACAGGTCGGCCGCGAGCGAGACCCCCTGCTGCTGTGCGGCGAGATCCGCGACGGCGCACTCGACCGCGCTGCGGGCGGCGGCGTTGCCCCAGATCGACCGCGTGATGTCGACAGCAAGCCCGGGGTCGCCGGCGTCGCGACCGCGTACGGCCTCGGCGAGCGGACCTGCGACGGCGGCGGCGACACTCTGCGAGCTCTCCCCCGTGACGCGCCAGCTCGTGGCGGCCTCACCGTATCCGCGGCGCCCGTCGG
Organism: Microbacterium sp. Root1433D1; assembly: GCF_001426835.1. Lineage (NCBI taxonomy): Bacteria > Bacillati > Actinomycetota > Actinomycetes > Micrococcales > Microbacteriaceae > Microbacterium > Microbacterium sp. Root1433D1. The sequence continues at coordinate 980,500 of NZ_LMFN01000001.1, forward strand.
CGTCGGTCGCCTCGACGAGCACGACGTCGAGGTGATCGGTCTGGCGCACGGCGGTGATGAACGGCCGCACCAGGGGCGACGGCACCCGGAGCACGCGCAGGCGCATCACCGCGCTCATGGCGATACCCCGCTCATGTCCACTCCCTGCGCATGCGCTGTTCGGGTTCTCCGAACTCCGGCTGCGTGCGGGTGGCTCCATCGGGGTGCCAGCCCTTCGCCTCGTAGAAGCCGATCGACGGCGCGTTGGCCGCGAACACCCACAGCGTCGCGGCCTCGGCCCCGGCCTCCTGCAGGTCAGCGGTCGCCCGTGCCAGCAGCGCGCCGCCGATGCCCCCGCCGTGGGCACGGGGCGAGACGTACAGGGAGTGCACGGCACCGTCGATCCGACCCTCGCCGCCTGCGGTCGCGGCGTACCGGGTGAGTCCGACGATCCCGCCATCGCGCTCCGCGACGAGCACGACGCCCACCGGATCGGCGAGCACCCGCTGCCACAGCGCCTCGGCGCGCTCGTCGGTCATGGCATCGATCGCCCCATCGGGCAGCACGCCGCGGTAGCTCTCCCGCCAGCAGGCGAGGAACACCTCGATCACCCCGGACAGGTCGTCCGGGGTGGCGGGGCGCACCTGGAGGCTCACGATGCTGCGGCCTCCGTGAGCACGAGGGAGTCGATGGCAGCGACCGGCTCCGGCATCTGCAGAGGACCGACCCCCGGGGTGATGGTGCCCAGGATGCGCGGCTCGCGCGCACCTGTTCCCCCCGGGACGATCGCGGGAATACCGTGCATCGTGGACCAACCGATCAGCGCGAGGAGGATCGCCTCCTTGCTGTCGGCGGCCGCGCCCAGCTCGTCCGCCAGCACGACCTCGGTCGCAGGGAGCGCGGCGCGCAGTCCGTCGAGGATCAGCGGGTTGCGGCAGCCGCCGCCCGACACGGCGAGGAAACCGATACCTGCAGCCTCCACATCACGCGCGACCGTGCGGACCGTCAGCTCGGTCAGGGTGCGCACGACATCCGCGACGGCGATCTCGCGACCCTGCGCGGCGAGGTGCTCCTGCACGTAACCGAGGTGGAAATGCTCCTTGCCCGTGCTCTTGGGCGGCGTGAGGGCGTAGTACGAGTCCTCCAGCAGCGCGGCCAGCAGCGCCTCGTCGACCTGACCGGTGCGGGCGATCGCGGCATCGTCGTCGTAGCCGAGCGGGTTGAGGCCGTGCTCCACGATGACCGCATCCACCAGCGCGTTCGCGGGGCCGATGTCGTAGGCGACCAGGCCGTCCTGCCGCACCACCGTCATGTTCGAGATGCCGCCCAGGTTCAGGGCCGCCGACACTCCGGCGCGCGAGCGCAGCAGCAGCTCGTCGAGGAACGACACCAGCGGGGCACCGTGCCCGCCGACCGTGATGTCGCGGATGCGGATGTCGGAGACCACGGGGGCACCGACCTTCTCCGCGATCCAGGCGGGCTGCCCGATCTGCAGGGTGCCCAGCGCGTGCGCTCCGTCGACCCAGTGGTACACGGTCTGCCCGTGCGAGCAGACAGCGTCGACACCGCCCACCTCGGCGGCGATGTCGGCGGCGACCTCGGCGAACGCCTGTCCGATGAGGGTGTCGAGCTCGCACACCTCGGCGAGGGTGGTCTGCGCCGGTGGCAGCGCAGCGATCAGCCGCGCCCGCAGCTCGGGCGCGTAGGGCACGCTCGTGGCGGCGAGCACCGTGCCGTGCAGATCCACCCCGTGCGCGGTGAAGCCGCCATTGGTCGTGAAGTCGACGACGGCGGCATCGATCCCGTCGTGCGAGGTGCCGGAGATCAGTCCGAGGACGCGCATCAGTTCTCCTCCAGTGCGGTGCGCAGCCGACCGTCGGCGGCGCCCAGTCGAGCGGTCGCCGCGGCGAGATCCTCACCGCGGCGGATCATGATCGACGCGAGCTTCACGTCGTAGGCGGCGGCCTCCAGCGCAGCCACCGCCGCGTCGCGGTCGACCTCGGCGATGGTCTGCACCATCCGGATCGCACGCTCGCGCAGCTTGTGGTTGGTGGCCTTCACATCCACCATCAGGTTGCCGTAGGCCTTGCCGTTTCGCACCATCGAGATGGTCGAGAACATGTTGAGCACGAGCTTCTGCGCCGTGCCCGATTTGAGGCGGGTCGAACCGGAGAGCACCTCGGGGCCGACCTCGACCTCGATCCCGTGTTCCGCCGCCGCGCTGAGAGCGGTACCGACGTTGCACGAGAGGCCGATGCTGAGCGCTCCGAGCTCGCGCGCGCGGCGGACGGCGGCGATCACATACGGCGTGCGTCCGCTCGAGGCGATGCCGATCACGGTGTCGAGCGGGCCGATGCCCGCCGCGTCGATGGCTGCAGCGCCCGCTTCCGCGTCGTCCTCCGCGCCCTCGACGGGGTTCACGATCGCGCCGGGACCGCCCGCCATGATCGCGAACACCAGCTCCGGCGGAGTGCTGAACGTGGGAGGGCACTCCGAGGCGTCGAGCACGCCGATGCGGCCGGGGGTTCCCGCGCCGACGTAGACCAGGCGTCCGCCCTGCGCCATACGGGCGGCCGTGGCCTCGATCGCCGGAACGATCTCCCCGAGTGCGCGCTGCACGGCGGCCGGCACCGTGGCATCCGCCTCGTTCATGGTCTGCGCGAGCTCCGCCACGCTCATCAGGTCGAGTTCGGCGTAGCGGGGATCGCTGGCCTCCGTCGCCAGTGCGCCGAGGTCCTCCATGGTCATCGCTTTCCTCTGTTCCGGGGGTCGAGGCTGTCGCGCAGGCCATCGCCGAGCAGGTTCAATCCCACGACGAGGAGCACCACGATCACACCGGGCGCGATCATGGTCCACGGGGCGATCGTCACGAGCGTGCGTGCCTCGAAGATCATCGAGCCGAGCGAGGGCGCGGGCGGAGGTGTGCCGAGGCCGAGGAAGCTCAGCGAGGCCTCGGTGAGCACGGCCCAGGACAGCGAGAGCGTCACCTGCACGATGATGATCGACGTGATGTTCGGCAGCACGTGCCGGAACATGGTCGCCATGCGGCTCTGACCCGTGCTCTTGGCGGCCTTGACGTACTCGACCTCGCGCAGCGACAGCACCGGCCCTCGGGTGACGCGGATGAAGATCGGCACGTAGACGATCGCGATGGCCACGGCGATGGTGAACCAGTTGCGCTCGAACACCGAGGCGAGCGACAGCGCGAGCAGCAGCGGAGGGAAGGCGAACAGCACGTTGGTGACCGCGGTGATCGCGCCGTCGGAGAAGCCGCGGTAGAAGCCGGCGATGAGCCCGCACACGGTACCGACCACGGTGGCGAAGGCCACGGCGACGACCGAGATCAGCGCCGAGTTGGCGACGCCGGCGGCGACGCGGGAGAACACGTCGCGACCGAACTGGTCGGTGCCGAACCAGTGCACGGCCGACGGCGGCTGCAGGCGGGAGGGCGGATCCTGCGCCAGCGGGTCGAACGGCAGCAGCCCGAACGCCGAGACGAGGCTCAGCACGGCGAGCAGTGCGACGATGATGAGTCCCGTGAGCCCGCTGCGGCTGCGCAGCAGGAGACGCACGCGCTCCATGGTGCGCCCGCCGCCGGGGGCGAGGGCCGGGGTCTGAGAGATGTCGGTCATGCGGCACGCACCCGAGGATCGATGACCCGGTACAGCAGGTCGGTGAGCAGGTTGACGATGACGAAGGCGAGCGCGATCACGAGCACGGTGCTCTGCACGAGCGCGTACTCCTTCTGCTGGATGCCCAGCAGCACCTGACGCCCGATGCCGGGGAGCGAGAAGATCTGCTCCACCACCACGGCACCGCCGAGGAGGTAGCCGAACTGCAGGCCGGTCATGGTGACGATGGGCACGAGCGCGTTGCCGAGCACGTGGCGCACCTGCAGGCGACGCGGGGGGACGCCCTTCGCCCTGGCGGTGCGGATGAAGTCGTTGGAGCGGATCTCGAGCACGGCCGTGCGGGTGGTGCGCATGATCGGCGCGGCGATGCCGAAGCCGAGCACGATCGAGGGCAGCAGCATCTGCTGGAGGTTCAGCAACGGGTTCTCGAACAGCGTGGCGTAGGCCTGGCCGTTGGGGTTGAAACCGAACGACGAGGCGAGGATCGCCAGCAGCGCCGTGCCGAGCAGGAACGCGGGGATCGAGAGACCGGCGAGACCGACCACCTGTCCGACGCCGTCGCGGAACGAGTCGGGCTTCGAGGCGGAGAGCATTCCGAGCGGGATGCCGATGGCCAGCGCGATCACGATCGAGAAGATCGCGAGCTCGAACGTCACGGGGAGGGCGGCGGCGGTGAGATCGAGCACGCTCGTCTGCGCCCGCGACGAGAAGCCGAGGTTGCCGGTGAAGATGTTGCCCAGCCACGAGAAGAACTGCACGAAGAGCGGCTGGTCGAGACCGTAGTACGACTCGAGGGCGGCGCGCTGCGACGGCGTGAGGGCGGCGGCCTCGGTGCCGAGGCCGGAACTGATCTGGTCGCCGGGGATGGCGCGCAGCATCAGGAAGACGAAGATGGCGACGCCGAGGAGCGTGCCGAGGGCTGCGAGGATGCGTCGCAGCACGCTGTTGCGGAGGATCTGTCTGAACATGCGCGTGTGTGGGTGCCTGTCGTCGGGGAGGGAGGGGGCGCGGGGTGGCCGCGCCCCCTCGATCCGCTACTTGATGGAGGTGGTCCGCAGGTACTGCAGCGAGCCGTTCACCATCGGGACGAAGCCGTCGACGTTCGACGCGGTCGCCGTGTAGGTGTAGCTCGTGAACAGCCAGATCCACGCGGCGTTGTCCTCGAGGTTCTCGGAGACCTGCGCGTAGATGTCCTTGCGCTTCTCCGGGTCGGCCGTCTGGCGGCCCTCGGCGAACAGCGCGTCGAGCTCGGGCGAGGAGTAGCCGGCGACCTTGTTCAGGTTGCCCGTGCTGGTGAAGTACCGGCCGTACATGCCGTCGGGGTCGGGGCGACCGCCGTTGAGGGCGACAGCGGCGTCGAAGTCGGCCGCGATCCAGCGATCGACGAAGGCACCGGACTCGAGCACCTCGAGGTCGAGCGTGATGTTCGCGTCGGCCAGCTGCGCCTTCAGGTTCTGCGCCTCGTTGACCGAGGTCGCGTACTCGCCCTGGGAGACGATCGTCTTGATGGTGACGCCGTCCTCCTTGCCCGCCTTCTTCAGGTACTCGGCCGCCTTGTCGAGGTCGCGCTCAGGGCACGGGCGTGCGTCGGGGTCGGACTTGTACGCGGGAGACGTGATGGGACCGGTGACCTCGCCCTCGCCGAGGGCTGCGGTGTCGAGCACCTCCTGGCGGTCGATCGCGCACTGGATCGCGAGGCGCACGTTGACGTCGGTGAGGTCGCCGCGCGTGGCGTTCAGCTGCAGCGCGTGGTAGCTCAGCTGCGGGGTCGTGGCGACCTCGACGTTCGCACCCTCGGCGGTCTGCGCGACCAGCGGGTCATCGAACACGGCCAGCTGCACGTTGCCGGACTGCATCGCCGAGACGATCGAGGACTCGTCGGGGATCACGCGGAACTCGACGGTGTCGAGCAGCGCGGTGTCTCCCCAGTAGTCCTCGTTCTTGGCGAGCGTGATCGACTGGCTCGCCTTGCGGTCGTCGAGGATGAAGGGACCGGTGCCGTTCGGGGTGGTGTTCAGCCCCTCTTCGGTGTCGTCCGAGGACAGCATCGCCATGTTGATCACGGCGAGGTTCGCCGGAAGCGCGGCGTCGGGAGCGCTGAGGGTGAGGGTGACGGTGTTCTCGTCGGTGGCCTCGACCGCGGTGACGGAGGCGAGAGAGCTGCGCGACACAGCGGCGGTGGCTTCGGCCGCGATCGCATCGAGCGAGTACTTCACGTCTTCGGATCCGAACGTGCTGCCGTCGGCGAACGTGACGCCTTCCCGCAGGTGGAAGGTCAGGGTGAGGCCGTCTTCCGAGACGTCCCAGGACTCGGCGAGGCCGGGGACCACGTTGAGGTCCTCGTCGAACTCGGTCAGGGTGCCGTACAGGTTCTGCAGCACGTTGACGGCCTGGAACTGGGTCGCCTTCCAGGGGAAGAGCGTGTCTGGGTCGCTGGTGACGCCGATGACGAGGTCGCCGCCTGCAGCACCCGCTGACGGCTGGGGGTCGGATGCGGGTGCGGAACAACCTGTGATCACGAGCGCCAAAGCGACACCCGTGGCAGTGAGAGCGCCGAATGACGCCCGCCGTGCTGTGCTCATTGCTGATTCCTCCTGGCTGGGACGCGTCGCCGTGGCGTCGGGTCAGGCGCTGTTGCCTGCCGCCCCGCGAACATCGTCGGTCTTGGTTGGTACTAAAAGTACACGACAGACACTACTGATGTAACAGAAGTTCCTCTACTGTTATGAACAGCGATCGGAGACCCCATGCCCCATGAAGCCGCCCGCGACGACGCCGGCGCACACCCCGTGCTCGTCCGCATGCGTGCGATCCGCCCCGAACTGCGTCCGAGCGAGCAGCGCATCGCCGACCTGTTCCTCGCCGATCCCGCGGGGACCGCTGGCCTGTCCGTCGCCGAACTCGCCCAGCGCTGCGACACCTCGACCACCTCGGTCGTGCGATTCTGCAAGCGCCTGGGCTACGAGCACGTGCGGGAGCTCCGCAACCACGTGCTGCGCGACGTCGAGCGCGAGACGTTCGACACGGCCGCGCTTCCCGCCGTCTCCGGCGACATCGACCGCAACGACACCCTGGCCGACATCGTCGCGAAGGTCTCGCTCGCCGAGACCCTCTCCCTCGCCGACACCGCCAAGGTGCTCGACACCGAGTCGCTGCGGGCCTCCGTCGACGCCATCACCTCATCGACCAGGGTCGACATCTTCGGTGTGGGCGCGAGCTCCATCGTCGGTCTCGACCTGCAGCGCAAGCTCACCCGCATCGGGCGCACCGCTCTGGACTGGTCGGACCCGCATGCCGCGTGGACGTCGGCGGCGACCCTCGGGCCCGGCAACGTCGCGATCGCGGTGTCGCACACCGGCGCCACCACCGACACGATCGAGTTCCTGCTGCTCGCCCGTCAGGCCGGAGCCACCACCATCGCGATCACGAACCACGCGGGCGCTCCCCTGGCCGATCAAGCCGACATCGTGCTGACGACCGCCGCCCGCGAGACCGGCTTCCGCTCGGGCGCACTGGGCAGCCGGATCGCTCAGCTCATGGTGGTCGACTGCATCTTCATCGGCGTCGCCCAGTCGAACTACGACCGTTCGATGGAGGCGCTGCGCGACACGTTCGCCGCCGTCCACCGCGTGCGGACGGCGGGGGCGTGACCGACGACACCCGACGCGCGCGAGCGGGGCTGTTCACCGCATTCGCAGGTCTCGGGGTCACGGCCGCCTTCGTTCCCGCGATCCTCCCCTCCGCCGAGCGCGCGATGACCGCCGACCTCAGCGCCGCCGTGCCCGCACTCTTCGCCGGGCTCCTGGTCGGGGTCCTGGCGTCGGGCCCGCTACTGACGCGATGGCCGCCGCGCACCGCGCTGATGCTCGGCAGCGCCCTCCAGGCCGCCGCCGTCGTCGTGGTGGCACTCTCCGGCACTCCCGCGGTCTTCATCGTCGCGGCCGCGATCGCCGGGGTCGGGTTCGGACTGGTCGAGGCCTCCGGATCCGTGGCCGCGAAGTCCCTGGCCACCGGCAGCGCGACGGGACTGCTCAGCGCCCTGCTCGGCACGGTCGCCGTCTGCGCGGCCGTCACCCCGCTGCTCGTCGCCGTGGGGTCGCCTGCACGTGCGCTGCTCGGCATCCTGGCGATCGTGCCGCTTCTCACGGTCGCGATCCTCTGCGGAGCGGCAGCCCCTTCCTCCCGCGCCGAGGTTCCCGCGCAGCGCGACGTGCGCGGGCTGCTCGTCCTCCTGCCGTTCGCCGTGGCGCTGCCGCTGTATGTGGGCGTCGAGACCGTGCTGTCCGGTTGGTCGGCGGTGATCCCGGAGCGGATCCTCGCGGTCGATCCCGGCCTCGCCGCACTGGGAACCTCGGCGTTCTGGACGCTCATGGCGATCGGCCGCTTCGGCGCAGCGGGTCTGCGGCGACTGTCCGTATCGCCGATCGTGATCCTCGCCGGCGCCACGAGCGTCGCCGCCCTCCTGATGGCCGCCGCGGGGATGCTGGTGGACTCCGCTCCCGTGGGCGCGCTCGTCGCACTGGCCGCCGTGGTCGTGCTCCTCGCTCCCAGCTACGGCCTCATCCTGGGACTCGCCCTCGACCGCCTCGATCCCGCTCGCAGCGCCGCGGTGACCGGCGCGCTCGTCGCCTGCGGTGCGGTCGGCGGCACCTTCGTGCCGACCCTGATCCTGCTGATCGGCCGAGACCCGGCATCGAGCACGACCTTCCTGGCGTCCGCTGCTCTGTGCGCGCTCGTGCCGGCGCTGGTGCTGGTCGCCGCGCGGTCGCCGCAGCGGACCTCGACGGCGAACTGACACCTCGTCCACACCTCGCACCGCCGACGACCTCTTCACAGATGCTGGAATACCGGCGCGCACACCGGTGAGGGCGGCGTAACGTCGTCGACACACCCATCCGAGCAAGGAGAGTACGCGTGTCCACGGAGGTCCTCGCGATCATCATCAGCGCCGTCGGCGTCGTGGTGACGCTCGGCACGAGCATGTTCGTCGGCGCCGCCTGGATGGTCCGCCGCATCGACGCCGTCGACGAGAAACTGACCGCCCGCATCGATGCGGTCGCGGCCGACGTCACCGACCTGAAGATCTCCGTGGCGCGGCTCGAAGGACCACCCCGGCACCTGCTCACCGCGCGCCGCTGAGCAGCGCGACTGGAAGCGCCTACCGGAGCACGAGGGCGGCGGCGCCGATGAGCGGCCCCTCGTCGCCCAGCCCCGATCGCACGACCCGGGTTCGGCGCGAGTACTCATGCGCGGCGCTCGCGGTGAGAGCCTGCTGCACGAGGTCGATGTAGTCCGCCGACACCCGTGAGAATCCGCCGCCGATGGCCACCACGTCGAGGTCGACGAGGGTGGCGGCATCTGCGAGAGCCTCGCCCACCTCGCGGGCCGAACGCTCGATCGCCGCCCGTGCGATCGTGTCGCCTGCGGCCGAGTCGCGAGCCAGATCCTCGCCGGTCGCTCCTGTCCAGCCCTGCTGCTGCGCCCAGGCGGCACTCGCAGGCCCCGAGGCGATCTCCTCGAGGGTCAGGCCACCGTGACGACGCACCTGACCGAGATGGCCGGCGTTGCCGGTGGCACCGGGGATGTAGGCGCCGTTGGCGACGAACCCGCCGCCGACACCGGTGGAGACGACGATCGACAGCGAGGCGCCGGCGCCCTGCGTGGCACCGAGCCACGACTCGGCGAGCGCGAGTGCACCGCCGTCGTGACCGAGCACGGTGGGCACGTCGCGTCCGAGGACGGTGGATGTCGCAGCACGGACGGCCTCTTCGAGGCCGAAGCCGCGGGCGAGGGGCATGTTCACCGGCATGATCGCGCCGGCTGTGCGGTCGATGGGTCCGGCGCTGCCGACTCCCGCTCCGACGAGCTCGGCGTCCGCGGGAAGAGCCGCGAGGGCGTGCTCGACGATGGCGACGACCGAGGCGGTGAGCGACGCGAGCGTGGCTTCGCGACCGGTCGCCTGCCGGCTCCTGCTGCCCTCGACGAGCAGACCGTCCTCCGCGACGAGCGCGGCCTCCATCTTCGTGCCGCCCACATCGACGGCGAGCGCGTAGCGCGTCACTGGGGGTCGAGCCCGAGGTCGTCGAGGTCGAAGGCCGCGCGCCATTCCAGGCCCTCGGCTTCGATCGCGGCCTGTGCGCCGGTCTTGCGGTCGACGATCACGGCGACCGCGACGATCTCGGCGCCTTCCTTGCGCAGGGCTTCGACGGCCTTGAGCGCGGACTGGCCGGTGGTCGAGGTGTCTTCGAGCACCACGACGCGCTTGCCCTTGACATCTGCGCCTTCGATCTGACGGCCACGCCCGTGGTCCTTGGGCTCCTTGCGCACGACGAAGGCGTCGAGCGGGGTGTCGGTGGCGACCGACGCATGCAGCACCGCGTTCGCGATCGGGTCCGCACCGAGGGTGAGGCCGCCGACCGCCACGACATCGAGGTCGCCGATCAGGTCGAGCATGATGCGACCGATCGCGGGAGCGGCACGGTGGTCCAGGGTGAGCTTTCGCATGTCGACGTAGTACGTCGCCTGCTTGCCGCTGGAGAGGGTGAAGTCGCCGTGGAACACCGCCTCCGCCTTGATGAGGTCGAGAAGTGTCTGGCGGTCTGCGTCGAGTGCGGTCACGGCATCCAGTGTAGGAGGCAAGCCGGCGTCGACGGGATCCGAGACTCGGATGCATGAGGCCCGACCGGATGCATGAGAACCGGGGCCGCACCGCTCATGCGCCCGTCCAGCACTCATGCAGATGTCGGCGAGGGACGTCCGTTCGGCGGTGATCCGTGTAGGAGGTGGGCCCTAGGCTTGAGGCATGCGCTTGGCCACCTGGAACGTCAACTCCATCCGCACCCGCGTCACCCGCACCGTCGAGTTCGCCGTCCGAGAAGACATCGACGTGCTGGCGATGCAGGAGATCAAGTGCAAGCCCGAGCAGTTCCCCTACGCTCCGTTCGAAGAGGCCGGCTACCACGTCGAGGTGCACGGGCTGAATCAGTGGAACGGCGTCGCGATCGCGAGCCGGCTGCCGGTCACCGATGTGCGCACGTCGTTCGACGGAATGCCGGGCTTCGCGAAGGGGCATGAGGGGCCGGATGCGCCGCTCGAGGCCCGCGCGCTCGGCGTGATGGTCGAGGGGGTGCGGGTGTGGAGCCTGTACGTGCCGAACGGCCGTGCACTCGATGACCCGCACTACCTCTACAAGCTGCACTGGCTGGAGCAGCTGAAGAAGTCCACGGCCGCCGAGCTGTCGGCGAACCCCGACCTTCCGCTCGCTCTGGTGGGCGACTTCAACATCATCCCGTTCGATGTCGACAACGGCGACCCCGACATCGTGATCGGTCGGTCGACCCACGTCTCCCCGCAGGAGCGCGACGCGTTCTTCGCGTTCCAAGACGCCGGGGTCACCGACGTCGTGCGCCCGCTCATCCCCGAGGGCTTCACCTACTGGGACTACCAGCGTCTGAAGTTCCCCCGCAACGAGGGTGTCCGCATCGACTTCGTGCTGGGTTCGCGCACTCTCGCTGAAGCGGTGAAGGGCGCGTCCATCCACCGCGACGAGCGCAAGGGCGAGCAGCCCAGCGACCACGTCCCGGTGGTCGTCGATCTCGATTTCGGTGGCGCCGATGACGACGACGACCTCCCGATGATCTTCTCCTGAGTGCCGGTCTGATGAGCGTGCGGCTGATCGCCACCGATCTCGACGGCACCCTTCTCGACTCGACGCCCGCCGTCACCGCACGCACCCGTGCGGCCCTCGACGCGGCACGGGAACGCGGAATCCACGTCGTGCCGGTCACGGCGCGTCAGCCGATCGGCCTGCGTGCCATCGCGGCGGATGCGGGCTTCGACGGCTGGGCTCTGTGCAGCAACGGCGCCTACGCCGTGCGCCTCGACGACGGGCGGATGCTGTTCGCCGAAGAGCTTCCGCCCGAGACGATCCGCTCCCTGGCCGAGGCCCTCCGCGCGAGCATCCCCGACCTGCTGTTCGCGAGCGTGCGCGACGCCGGCGAGACGTTCGTGGCCCAGCACGGCTATGCCGCGATCGCCGCTCTCGCCGACCACAAGCGCGACCCCGCCACCATGGGCGGCGTTCCGTTGGATCAGGTGCTCGCCGCTCCCAGCCTGAAGTTCGTGATCCGGCACCCCGAGCTCGCCCCGGCCGCCCTGTTCGACACGGTGCGCTCGCTCGGGCTCACCGGCTTCGAGGTCACGCTCTCGGGTGCGCCGTTCGTCGAGGTCATGGCCGAAGGCGTCACCAAGGCCACGGGTCTCGCCCGCCTCTGCGAGCACCTCGGCATCGACCGCGCCGACGTCGTGGCCTTCGGTGACGCGCTCAACGACGTCGAGATGCTCCGCTGGGCAGGGCACGGGGTCGCCATGGCCGACGCCGAGCCGCTCGTGCACGACGCGGCCGACGAGACGACCGCGTCGAACGACGAAGACGGTGTGGCGCAGGTGATCGAGCGGCTGCTCGGCTGAGGATCAGCTTTCGACGCGACGACGACGCACGAGCATCCCGCCCATCACCGACAGGATGACGCCGATCGCGACGACGGCCACCGGGGCGTCGAGACCGGTGCTGGCCAGCCCCGCGCCCGGTGCCGCCGCACTGCCGCCCGCCTGCCCGGCGGCGCCCGTGCCCGTACCCACGCCCGTGCCCGCCGCTGCGGTGACGGTGAGCGCCGTACGGGCGATCACCGTGGTCCCCGACAGCGCCACCAGGGTGTGCGCGCCCGCCGGCGCGCTCGCGGGGATGCGGAGGGTGCCCTGGAGCGCTCCGTCCGCGTCAGCCGTGAGCGTGCCGAGCGCGATCGGGTCGGAGTGCAGCTCGAACGCGATCGACGCTCCCGGCGCGAAATCGGTGCCCGAGATCGTGATGTCCTTGCCGGCGCGGATCGAGCCCGCGGCGAGCGCGAGGGTGGGCTTCGGCTGAGGCCCGGGATTCGTGACCGCGACGAGGGTGAAGTCGATCCCCGTGACGGGGGCACCCACGGTCGCCACGACGGGCGTCGCCAGCGCCGAGGTGGCGACACCGTCATAGAACTGAGGCTGCGCGATCGTGGTGCCGTCGTGGAACAGAGCAGATGCCTTGAGGATGAATGATCCTTCGGGGAGCGCCAGGGAGTATGCACCGGTCTGAGCGTCGGCGAAGGTCGTGCCGACGATCTGGTTTCCGGACCAGGCCTCGACGATGACCTCGCGCTCGATGGCGGTGTCGAGGGTGACGGTGCCGGCCACGATGGCAGCTGCGTCGAGCTGCGCATCGATTCCCACGACGCTGGCTCCCGACGGCACGGTGACGGGCGTCGCGGATGCCTTCGTGAAGGCGTCCGCCCAGTACTCCGCCCGCAGGTCGGAGTCGAAAGGCTCGAAGAGCACGCGGTACTCGCCTGGGGCGACGGCGACCTGATAGGTGCCGTCGTTCGAGGCCCCGGAGAAGTACGCGTGACGGTCGTCGTCCACGCTGGTGATGGTGATTCTGCCGAGCGCGCGGGTCCCGTCGCTGCTCTTGGTCACCGAACCGCTGATGTATCCCACCGTCTCGAGCGCCGCGTCGATGCCGGTGGTCGTCTGCGACTCGGTGACGACGACGATCTTCGCAGCGTCGAAGCTGTACGCGTTCTCCCAGTACTCCGCAGAGAGCCCGGGGCCCGGCTCGGCGAACTGCACACGATAGGAACCCGCGGGGAGTCCGTCGATGTGATATCCGCCCGTGAGATCGGTGCGGGCGAAGGCGGCGATCTCCCCGTTCATGTCGAGGGCGTTGACCGTGACGTTCGCGAGCGCTTCGCCGTCGTCGGTGCGCGTGACGACGCCGGCGATCGATCCTCCCGCCGCGAGGGAGGCATCGATCCCGGAGGTCGTCGTGTGCTCGGCGATCACGATCGGCTCGGCTTGCGAGTATTCGGAGGCGTTCCTCCAGTATCCGCGCTTCAGGTCGGTCCCCTCCGCGTGGAATCCGATGACATAGGAGCCGCCGGGAAGACTGCCGAGCGTGTATCGCCCGGCCCCGTCGGTGAGGGTCGAGGTCCAGTACCCGTCCGTGCCGTCCGCGGTCACACGGGCCCCGCTGACGGGCGTGCCGTCATCGGCACGCGTGACAGTGCCGCTGATCGATGAGGTCGGAGTGGGTGCGAGCGCGGCATCGACACCAGGATGCGCGGAGCCGTCGACGACGGCGACGCGCTGCGCGCCCAGAGAGTCCCTGGCGTCGTCCCAGTAATCGGTGGCGTAGTCGCCCGCCGGATCGAAGAATCGCACGAGGTAGCTGCCGTCGGCCAGGCCGCTGAACGTGTAGGTGCCGCTCGCGTTGGTGACGACGGTGTGCCATCCGGTATCGCTATCGCGCTGCGCCCGCACCTCGATGCCGGCCAGGGCTGTTCCGCCTACGGTCGATGTCACCGTCCCGGAGATCGAACCGGTGACGACCGGGTCGTCTTCCGCGGCGGCCGCCGTCACGCCGCCCAGAGCGAGCGCGAGTGCCGCCGCTGCGCCGAGTACCGCCCGAATGAATGCGCGTCGTCGCGCCATGTTCCCACCCTCCGAAGAAGGACGATCTCGCGAAGGATGTCGCGGTCGACCTCGAGCCCGAGCCGATCGCCCGGTAACGCTCACATCGAATCTAGAGGCTCGGTGCAGAGGAAAGGAATAGTCGATACACAGGAGTTACTCGTGCTCGGGTGAGGAAACACCCCGTCCTCAGCACTCGATCCCTCCATCCCCGATCCCCCGCACGGGGGATGCGATGCCGACACGCCCCGCCCTACGGTGGAGGGATGCCCGCTGTCCCGTTCCTCCGCACGCCGACCGAGCGCGAACGGCGCGGCGACATCGTCCTCGCCGTGGTCATGTTCGTGGGAGCCGTGCTGAGCGCCGGGCTCTCCTCGATCGCCCAGGTGTACGGCGACGAACAGGCCCCGCTGTGGACCGCACTCGTGTACGCGGTCGTCGTGACCGCTCCTCTCGCGGTCCGCCGCCGCTGGCCCGGCACGGTCGCCATCATCGTGGTCGTCGCCTACTTCATCGCGGTGACGATCCGCGTCCCCGAGATCTACGTCGGCAACATCGCGATGTTCATCGCGATCTACACGGCGGGGGCGTGGATGAACGATCGTCGCCGCGCGGTCATCGTCCGCATCGGGATCATCGTGAGCATGTTCGTTTGGCTGCTGATCACGATGTACCGCGACGCGATCCTCGAAGCCGACAAGGCGGATGTCATCGCCGGAGCCATGTCTCCCTACGTGGCCTTCATGCTCATCCAGCTGCTGCTGAACGTGCTCTACTTCGGCGGGGCCTACTACTTCGGCGAGCGGTCATGGGCTGCAGCGACACAGCTCGCGGTGCTCGAGCAGCGCACGGCCGAGCTCGAGCGCGAACGCGAGGTCACCGCGGCACAGGCGGTCGCCCTCGACCGGGTGCGCATCGCCAGGGAGCTGCACGACGTGGTCGCCCACCACGTGTCGGTCATGGGCGTGCAGGCGGGAGCCGCGCGCCTGGTGCTCGACCGGGACCCGGCAGAGTCCGCACGCATCCTCACCGGGATCGAGGGGTCGGCGCGTGACGCCATCCACGAGCTGCGCCAGCTGCTGGAGACCCTGCGGACCCCCGGAGGAGAGACGACGGATGCCGCCTCGACCCTGGCCCTCGACGACATCCCCGAACTCGTCGACGCCTCGACCGAGGCGGGGCTGCCGACGGCGTACACGGTGATCGGCGACCCGACGCCCGTGCCTTCGCTCGTCGCCGTGAATCTGTATCGCATCGCCCAGGAGTCGCTGACGAACGCCCGCCGCCATGCCGGGCCCGATGCGACCGCCGACGTCCGCGTGCGCTACGACGATGACGGCGTCGAGGTCGAGATCGTCAACACCGGGCGCCCGGTCGCCCAGGTGCGCCCAGGCCTCGGACAGCTCGGGATGCGCGAGCGTGCCGCGGCCTCCGGCGGCACCCTCGAGGTGACCCCCCGTACGTTCGGTGGGCTGCGCGTGCGCGCCCGTGTGCCCCTGCCCTTCACGAGCGAATCGAGCGTGAACCGATGACCGCCCCGATCCGCGTGCTGCTCGTCGACGATCACGCACTGCTGCGCGCCGGCTTCCGCACGATCCTCGACACGCAGACCGACATCGCCGTGGTCGGGGAGGCATCCTCCGGGGCCGAGGCGGTGGCGCAGGCCGCGGCCCTGCATCCCGACGTCATCATGATGGACGTGCAGATGCCCGACATGGACGGCATCGAGGCCACCAGGCGCATCGTCGCCGACCCGGGCGTCGACGCGGCCATCGCGATCGTCACCACGTTCGACCGCGACGACTACCTGTACCGGGCTCTGGACGCGGGGGCCGGCGGGTTCCTGCTCAAGAACGCCGGCGCCGAGGATTTGATCGCGGCGGTGCGGGCACTGGCCGCGGGCGATGGCATGCTCGCCCCCGAGGTGACCCGCCGCGTATTGGCGCGCTTCGCCGCGACACCCGCTCCCGCCGCCGCATCGGCCACGAGCGGCGCCCTCCCGAAAGTCGCGCTCGCCGAGCCCCTCACCGACCGTGAGGCCGAGGTGCTCACGCTGCTCGCCGATGCCCGCAGCAACGCCGAGATCGCGCAGGCGCTGTTCATCGGCGAGGCGACCGTGAAGACGCACGTCTCGCGCGTCCTGCAGAAGCTGGGCGCCCGGGATCGCGTGCAGGCGGTGGTGCTGGCTCATCGCATGGGGCTCGCGTAACGCGGCGCACCCGGGCTCCGCGCCGACCTCCCGCTCCGCGATAACCTCGGAGCCATGTCCGACGCCGCACCCCTGTCCCGCCCGATCCTCGCGGGGGTGGTGACGGCACTGGTCGGCTTCACCAGCTCGTTCGCGGTCGTGCTGACCGGGCTCGACGCCGTCGGGGCGAACGCGGCGCAGGCGGCGAGCGGACTCCTCGCCGTCAGTCTCACGATGGGCCTGGCCTGCGTGGTGCTCGCCTGGCGGTATCGGATGCCGATCACGGTCGCCTGGTCGACGCCCGGTGCCGCCCTCCTCGTGGCGACCGGCGCTGTCGAAGGCGGGTGGTCGGCAGCGGTCGGCGCCTTCCTGATCACCGCGGCCCTCATCCTGCTCACCGCTCTCTGGCCGGCGCTCGGTGCGCTGATCGCCCGCATCCCGCCCTCGATCGCGCAGGCGATGCTCGCCGGTGTCCTGCTGCCGCTGTGTCTCGCACCGATCACCGGTATCGTCGCGAACCCCTGGGGCGTGGTGCCGGTCGTGCTCACCTGGCTGCTTTTCGCCCGTCTCGCACCGCGCTGGGCGGTGCCGCTCGCGTTCGTCGCCGCGGCCGTCGTGGTCGCCGTGTCGCTGATCGGAGAAGGCGCACCGTTCGACCCCGCACTGCTCCTCCCGCGCCTCGAGTTCACGGCACCGACGTTCACGGTCGGCGCTCTCGTCGGCCTCGCGCTACCGCTGTTCATCGTCACGATGGCCTCCCAGAACGTGCCTGGCATCGCGATCATGCGCAGCTTCGGGTACGAGGTGCCGTGGCGTCCGGCCATGCTGGCGACCGGGATCGGCACGGCATTGGGGGCGACGGCAGGCGGACACACCATCAACCTCGCCGCGATCAGCGCCGCACTCGCCGCGTCGCCGGACGCCGATCCCGACCCGAGGCGACGGTGGGTCGCCGGGGTCTCGACCGGGGCGTCGTACCTCGTGCTCGCCGTGTTCTCCGCCGCGTTCGCCGCCCTCGTGGTGCTCGCGCCCGCCGCCGTGATCCCCGCCGTCGCGGGGCTGGCTCTGTTCGCCGCGTTCGGCTCGGCGGTGCAGCAGGCGATCGACGATCCGAACGAGCGGATCCCCGCCGTGGTGACCTTCCTGGTGGCCGCATCCGGGATCGCCGTCCTCGGTGTCAGCGCCGCGTTCTGGGCCCTCGTGGCAGGGCTCCTGGTGCGCACGGTGCTGCACACCCGACGCCGCTGATCCTCCCCTCCCCCTGACGGGTGATCCCCTCGCGTCCACCGCAGGGGGGATGCCCCGCGATGCCTGCGCTCCGTAGCGTGAGGGTATGACCACAGGAATGCTCGAACTCTCCGGCATCACCAAGAGCTACGGCTCTCGGCGCGTGCTCGATGACGTGTCCTTCAGCGTCGCCCCCGGGCGGCTGACGGGCTTCGTCGGCGGCAACGGCGCCGGCAAGACCACCACCATGCGCATCGTCCTCGGCCTGCTGTCGTCGGACGGCGGCACGGTCGACCTGGACGGTGCCGCCCTCACCGCCGAGGACCGCCGCCGCTTCGGCTACATGCCCGAGGAGCGCGGGCTCTACCCGAAGATGAAGGTCCTCGAGCAGATCGTCTATCTCGCCCGCCTGCACGGCTTCGGCAAGCAGGAGGCCACGGAGCGGGCGAGTGCCCTGCTCACCGAGCTCGGTCTCGGCGAGCGGCTGAACGACACGATCGAGTCGCTCTCGCTCGGCAACCAGCAGCGCGCGCAGATCGCCGCCTCTCTCGTGCACGACCCCGAGGTGCTCATCCTCGACGAGCCGTTCTCGGGCCTCGACCCGCTCGCGGTCGACGTGGTCGCGGGAGTCCTGCAGGCCAGTGCCGCCAAGGGCGCCTCCATCCTGTTCTCCTCCCACCAGCTCGACGTGGTCGAGCGCCTGTGCGACGACCTCGTCATCCTCGCCGGCGGCACGATCCGTGCGTCCGGTTCCCGCGAGGCGCTGCGTTCCGAGCACGCCAGGGACCGCTACGAGCTCGTCTCCGCGGGCGACGCCGGATGGCTGCGCACCGAGCCCGGAGTGACGGTCGTCGACTTCGAAGGCGGCTACGCGCTGTTCGACGCGGACGGCCCCGAGACGGCGCAGCGCGTGCTGCAGTCCGCCGTGCAGCGCGGCGATGTCGCGAGCTTCGCCCCCAAGCATCCGTCCCTCGCACAGATCTTCAAGGAGGTCATCCAGTGAGCGCCCCCACCCCCGTCCGCGCCTCCAACGGCATCTGGCTCGTCGCCGAGCGCGAGATCGGATCGAAACTGCGCAGCAAGGCGTTCCTGATCTCCACCGGCATCCTGCTGGTCCTCGCGCTCGCCGGCATCCTGTTCGGCGGTTTCGCGAGCAAGAACACCGACACCACGCCGATCGCCGCGACGGCGGAGACCGCGGCCGCCGTCTCCGCCATCCCGAACGTCGAGGTCACCACGGTCGCCGACCAGGCCGAGGCCGAGAAGCTCGTGCGCGACGACAAGGTCGATGCCGCAGTGCTGCCGGGCGACAGCCCCTCCGGCTACACGGTCATCGCCTTGCAGGATGCCCCTGGTTCGATCATCTCCGCCCTTTCGATCTCTCCCGAGGTCGTCATCCTGGAGCCGGCCACCACCAACCCGCTGCTGCGGTACTTCATCGCGATCGCGTTCGGCCTGGTGTTCATGATGGCCGCCGCGACGTTCGGCGGCACGATCGCGCAGAGCGTCGTGGAAGAGAAGCAGACCCGCGTGGTCGAGGTGCTGCTGTCGGCGATCCAGGCGCGCACACTGCTGGCGGGCAAGGTCATCGGCAACACGGTGCTGGCGAT
Source organism: Microbacterium sp. Root1433D1 (assembly GCF_001426835.1). Classification (NCBI taxonomy): domain Bacteria; kingdom Bacillati; phylum Actinomycetota; class Actinomycetes; order Micrococcales; family Microbacteriaceae; genus Microbacterium; species Microbacterium sp. Root1433D1. The sequence continues at coordinate 999,636 of NZ_LMFN01000001.1, forward strand.
GGGGCAGATCCTCGCCCTCGCAGCGGTGGCCACGATCGGGTTGATCGTCACGGGTCAACGCGAGGTGCTCACGACGCTCGGGGCGCCGATCATCTGGTTCGCCGTGTTCTTCCTGTTCGGCTTCATCCTGCTCGCGGCGATGTTCGCGGCCGCGGCCTCCATGGTCTCTCGCCAGGAGGACATCGGCTCCACGACCACCCCGATCACGATGCTGATCATGGCGCCGTACATCCTGGTGATCGTGTTCAACGACAACCCGCTGGTGCTGACGATCATGTCGTACGTGCCGTTCTCGGCCCCGGTCGGCATGCCGATGCGCCTCTTCGTCGGGGAGGCCCAGTGGTGGGAGCCGCTGCTGAGCCTGGTCATCCTGCTCGCGAGCTGCGTGGCCGCGATCGTCATCGGCGCGAAGATCTACGAGAACTCGCTGCTGCGCATGGGCTCCCGGGTCAAGCTCTCCGAGGCGCTGCGCGGCTGACACCGGGGATGCCGAAACCCACACCGCACGCCGAACCCCACCGTCGCAGACGTCTGCGACGGTGGGTTTCGTTGTGGCCGATGGGTCTCGGCTGCCCCGCGGGTCAGATCACGCCGTCGGCGAGGGGCGTCGGGTTGCCGAAACGGTGGTTCGTGATCGACACGGCCTGCTCGTGCAGGAACGGCAGCATCTCGACGCGACCGGCACCGGTCACGGCGTGCGACCAGACCGCCACGTCGGGGCTTCCGTCGAGCGCTTCGTGGAGAGCGGCGGCGTCGCCACCGACCAGACGCACGCGGTGCCAGGAGTTCGCCGCCTTCGCGTAGCGCTTTGTCCATGCCGCATCCGACTCGTGCTTCACGCTCACGCCGTGCGCACGCAGCGCCTTCTCGATGCGCGAGGGCAACGCCTGCGCCGACACCGTGAACGGGCTGCCGCTGCGCAGGGCGGCGGCGAGCACGCGGATGCCGTCGACGAGCGGGGAGTTCTCGGCGATGCGCACGTCGACCGCGACCGGACGGTAGCGGAAGAGGTTGCGCTCGACCCCGAGCCCGGACTTGTCGCTCACCGCGCCGAACTCATCGACCCAGGCCCGTTCGTCGGACGCCGCGGCGCGGTGCAGCCATTCGGCCTCTGCCGCGTCGACCTCGGCTCCGGCCGCATCCAGCAGCGCAGCGACCACGGGCACGACGGCCGCACTCGGCGCCGCAGCCGGCAGGTCGGCCGGGGCCCACTCGCCCAGTCCGAAGAGGTAGTTCGGCCCACCGGCCTTCGCACCCGCTCCGACAGCCGAGCGCTTCCAGCCGCCGAACGGCTGACGCTGCACGATCGCCCCGGTGATGCCGCGGTTCACGTACAGGTTGCCGGCCTCGACGCGATCGAGCCAGGTGGCGACCTCCTCGGAGTCGAGCGAGTGGATGCCGGCGGTCAGGCCGTAGTCGACCGCGTTCTGCAGGCGCAGGGCCTCATCCAGGTCCTTCGCGTGCATGATGCCGAGCACCGGGCCGAAGAACTCGGTCAGGTGGAAGTACGAGCCCTCGCGCACGCCGGTCTTGACGCCGGGCGTCCACTGCTTCCCGTCTTCGTCGAGCTTGCGCGGCTCGACCAGCCAGCGCTCGCCCTTCTCGAGCTTCGTGAGCGCCGTGAGCAGCTTGCCGTTCGCGGGCTCGATGATCGGACCCATCTGCGTGGCCGGGTCATCGGGCAGGCCGACGCGCATCGAGGTCACGGCATCCACCAGCTGACGCTCGAACCGCTTCGAGTCGGCGACCGATCCGACGAGGATCGCCAGCGACGCGGCGGAGCACTTCTGCCCCGCGTGGCCGAACGCGCTGCGCGCCACATCGGCGGCCGCGAGGTCGAGGTCGGCGGAGGGGGTGACGATGATCGCGTTCTTGCCACTGGTCTCGGCCAGCAGTGGCAGGTCGGAGCGGAACGAGCGGAACAGCTGTGCCGTCTCGTACGCTCCCGTGAGGATCACGCGGTCCACCGCGGGGCCGGCGACCAGGCGCTTTCCGAGGTCGCGCGAGGCCAAGTCGACGAGGGCCAGCAGGTCGCGCGGCACACCGGCGGCCCACAGCGCCTCGACCATGACGGCGCCGCAGCGCTGGGTGAGCTTGGCCGGCTTGATGATGACGGCGGAGCCGGAGGCCAGCCCCGCGAGCACGCCGCCGGCGGGGATCGCGACCGGGAAGTTCCACGGCGGGGTGACCACGGTCACCTTCGACGGCACGAACTCCGCACCCGAGACGGTCTCGAGATCTTTCGCGCGCTCGGCGTAGTAGTGCGCGAAGTCGATGGCCTCGCTGATCTCGGGGTCGGCCTCGGCGATGGTCTTGCCCGCCTCGTTCGCCATGATCTCGATGAGCTGACCGCGGCGCGCGGCGAGTTCGTCTCCGGCGCGGTGCAAGACGGCGGCGCGGTCGGCGGCCGGCAACGCGGCCCACTTCTCGGCGGCGGCGGTCGCTGCGGCGAAGATGCCGTCGAGCTCGGCATCCGTGTCGACCTTGGCGAGCGCGATGGTGTCGAGACCGAGCGTCGAGCCGACCGAGCGGCTCAGGATCTCACGACCCCAGGCGCGGTTCGCGGCGATGGCGGGGTCGGTGTCAGCCTGGTTCTCGAAGCCGGTGGTGGTTCCGGAGCGCGCCTCGACGGTACGGTCCTGCACGCGGTGGGGGCCGGGGACGAATCCCGCCTCATCGGTCGCGAGCGCGGCCAGCGAGCGCTCGAAGCGCTCCCGTTCGCGGGTGAGCAGGGTCGGGTTCGAGGCCAGCTCGAACACCGCGGACATGAAGTTCTCGGGGCTGGCGTTCTCCTCGAGGCGGCGCACGAGGTACGCGATCGCGACGTCGAACTCGGCCGGGTTCACCACCGGTGTGTACAGCAGCAGGCGTCCGACATCCTTGCGGACCGCCTCGGCCTGACCCGTCGCCATACCCAGCAGCATCTCGTACTCGACGAGGGGGTCGGCACCGGTCGGGTCGGCCACACCGCGCGCCTGCGCGAGCAGCCAGGTGTAGGCGATGTCGAACAGGTTGTGACCCGCGACGCCGATGCGCACGGCGTCGAGCCGCTCGGGCGTCATCGCCCAGTCCAGCACGCGCTTGTAGTTCGTATCGGAGTCCTGCTTGGTGCCGTAGGTCGCGAGCGGCCAGCCGTGCACCTTCGAGTCGACCTCTTCCATCGCGAGGTTCGCGCCCTTGACCACGCGCACCTTGATCGGGGCTCCGCCCTTCGCACGGCGGGCGGCGGCCCACTCCTGCAGGTGCTGCATGGCGCCGAGGGCGTCGGGGAGGTAGGCCTGCAGCACGATGCCGGCTTCGAGGTTCTCCAGGCCGGGCTGGTCGAGGATGCTCGTGAAGGCCGCGATCGTCAGGTCGAGGTCGCGGTACTCCTCCATGTCGAGGTTGATGAACTTCGCCTTGCCCTGGGCTTCGGCACGGGCGGCGAGCTCGTAGAGAGGCGTGAGCTTCTCGACGACATCGGCCACTGCCTCGTCGAACGACCACATCGACAGCTGGCTCACGACGCTGGACACCTTGATCGAGACGTAGTCGACGTCGTCGCGGGCGAGGAAGTCGCGGGTGCCCTGCAGACGGTGCCCCGCTTCGCGCTCGCCGAGCACGGCCTCGCCGAGGAGGTTGAGGTTCAGGCGGTTGCCGCTCTTGCGCAGCTTCGCGATCGCGGGGCCGAGCTTGGAGGGCGTGGCATCCAGCACGAGGTGCCCGACCATGGCGCGCAGCACGCGACGCGAGATCGGCACGACGACGCCGGGGATCTTCGGCGCCCAGAAGCCGCCGGTCTTGATCGCGGCCCGCAGGTAGCCGGGCAGCAGCGCCGGGGTGATGTCGCTCAGCTCGGCGAGCTTGCGGCCGGCGACGCGCAGGTCTTCCGGACGCATCACGCCGTCGACGAAGCCGACCGTGAACGCGAGTCCGTTCGGGTCCTTGAGCACTTCGGACAGGCGCTGGGCGGCCGGCTCGACGGGGTGGGTCTCGCTCTCGACGAGCCAGCGCTGCACCAGTGCGGCGACGTCTTCGGTACGGGGAGTGGTGGTGTCGGCGGCGACAGGCATCGGTGGGACCTTCCAAGAGAGCGCACACCGGGATTTCGTGTGCGGGCTGGATCATTGTCCTGCCGCTCGGTAGGCTCCGTCTATCAACCGATTTGCGTGGATTCTGTTCACTCAAGCTGAACGAAGGATGCCGCCGTGCTGGATGTGAATCGACTCCGGATGCTGGTGGAGCTCTCGCGCCGCGGAACGCTGTCGGCCGTCGCTGACGCCCTGTCGTACAGCAAGGCCTCGGTGTCGCAGCAGCTGAGCGCGCTGGAGCGCGATGTGGGCGTGCCGCTGCTGCGCCGGGTGGGGCGCGGAGTGCAGTTCACCCCGCAGGGGAACGTGCTCGTGGCCGAGGCCATCGGCATCCTCGATCAGCTCGAGCACGCCGAGGTCGCCGTCGCCGAATCGCTCACCGAAGTGACCGGCACCGTGCGCATCGCGGTGTTCCAGTCGACGGCGCACTCCCTGCTTCCCCGCGCGCTCGAAGCCCTCAAGGACCGGCACCCCGCGCTGCGGGTCGAAGTCACCGAGTGCGACCCGGAGACCGGGCTGGTCGGGGTGTCCAGCCGCGACTTCGACCTGATCCTCGCCGAGCAGTACCCGGGCCGCACACGTCCGATCCACGCCGACCTCGACCGGGTGGTGCTCGCACACGACGCGATCGCGCTCGCCCGACGCCCCGGAACCCCCGCGCACGCCGACGCCTTCGCTGCACTGTGGTCGACGCGGGAGGAGCCCTGGGTGCTCGAGCCCGCCGGCACCGCCTCGCGCGCCTGGGCCGAGCAGCTGTGCCGCACAGCGGGGTTCGAACCCGACGTGCGGTTCGAGATCGCCGACCTCACCGCGCACGTGCGGCTGATCCACGCCGGGCTCGCGGTCGGGCTGCTGCCGGAACTCGTGTGGGCGGGCGACACTCCGACCGTCGATCTGGCGCCGCTCCCCCACGAGCCCCGCCGCGAGATCTTCTCCTCTGCGCGGCGGGTGTCGGCCGACGCCCCCTCCATCCGCGCGGTGCGCAGCGCGCTGGCAGACGCGGCATCCCACAACCTGCCCGTCTGAGCGGGCACCACCCTGAGCAGACGCAGAGGCACCCAGCGGGAATATGCATGCACATGCATCTGTTCACCCCCGTGTACCCGGACGAAGGAGTCCGATCCACTCCTTTCGAAAGGCAATTCTGTGAGCACTCCCGTCATCGACCGCACCGCGCCGACCGAGCACCCCGTCCTCGACGTTCTCGCCGGTCGCTGGAGCCCCCGCGCCTTCGATGCGCAGAACTCGATCGACGAGGCCAAGCTCGCCACCGCCCTCGAGGCCGCCCGCTGGAGCCCTTCGGCCAACAACTCGCAGCCCTGGCGCTTCATCGTCGCCCGCCGTGGCACGGCACTGCACGCGCAGGTCGTCGACGCCCTGATGGGCTTCAACCAGGCATGGGCGGGCAACGCCGCCGTGCTCGTGGTCGCGATCGCCGAGACGGCCGACGCCTCCGGCACCCCGATCACCCACGCTCTCTACGACCTCGGCCAGGCCGTTGCACACTTCTCGGTGCAGGCCCACCACGACGGACTGGTCGTTCACCAGATGAGCGGCTTCGACCCGGAGGTCGTCCGCGAGTTCGCCGACCTCGAAGAGCGCTTCGTGCCCTTCACCGTCTTCGCCGTCGGCGAGTTCGGCGACATCGAAGCCCTTCCTGAGGTGCTGCAGGAGCGCGAGGTCGCCCCGCGCGTGCGTCGCCCCATCGCCGAGACGGTCATCCTCAGCGCCTGAGCGCAGACCGCACGAACAAGAGCGCCGCCCCGGTTTCATCCGGGGCGGCGCTCTTGTGCACGGGGGTGATGCTCAGTCCTCGAGCAGCTCAGTCCTCGAGCAGTTCGGCCTCGATCACATCGTCGTCGGCCGCGGGTTCGGGCGTCGTCGAGGTGAGCACGAGGCCCATCCCGTCGGCGGCCACATCCACCCGCACCGTGTCACCGTCGTGCACGCCGCCCGAGAGCAGCGCGGTGGCCAGCTTGTTCTGCACCTCGCTCTGGATGAGGCGGCGCAGCGGTCGGGCGCCGAACATCGGGTCGTACCCGCGCTCGGCGAGCCACGACCGGGCATCCGGGGTGACTGCGAGCGTGAGCCGGCGATCCTTCAGACGCTTGTGCAGCTGATCGATCGACAGCTCGACGATCTGGGCGAGGTCGTCTTCGCTCAGAGCCGAGAACATCACGATATCGTCGAGACGGTTCAGGAACTCCGGACGGAACGCCTGTCGCACGAGGGCCATGACCTGGTCGCGCTTCTCATCGGGTGCGAGCACCGGGTCGATGAGGATCGGCGATCCCAGGTTCGATGTCAGGATCAGGATCACGTTCGAGAAGTCGACCGTGCGGCCCTGCCCGTCGGTCAGTCGACCGTCGTCGAGCACCTGCAGCAGCACGTCGAACACCTCGGGGTGCGCCTTCTCGACCTCGTCGAGCAGGATCACGCTGTACGGACGACGCCGCACGGCCTCGGTCAGCTGACCGCCCTGCTCGTAGCCGACGTACCCGGGAGGGGCACCGACGAGCCGCGAGACCGAGTGCTTCTCGCCGTACTCCGACATGTCGATGCGCACCATGGCGTGCTCGTCGTCGAAGAGGAACTCGGCCAGGGCCTTGGCCAGCTCGGTCTTTCCCACACCGGTCGGTCCGAGGAACAGGAACGAACCGGTCGGGCGACCGGGGTCGCTGATGCCCGCGCGCGAGCGTCGAACCGCGTCCGACACCGCCTTGACGGCATCCTTCTGACCGATCAGGCGCTTGCCGAGCTCGTTCTCCAGGTGCAGCAGCTTCTCGCTCTCGCCCTGCAGCAGACGCCCGACGGGGATGCCGGTCCACGCGGCGATCACGGCGGCGATGTCCTCATCGGTCACCTGCTCGTTGACCATGCGGGGTTCGGCGGGGGTCGCCGCCTCGGCCTGCTCGGCCTCGGCGATGTCGCGCTCCAGCCGCTTGATGGTCTCGTACTCCAGCTTCGAGGCCTTCGTGTAGTCGGCGTTGCGCATCGCGAGATCGCGCTGGGTGATCGCGTCGTCGAGCTGCTTCTTCAGCTCACCGACCCTGTTGAGCCCCTGACGCTCGCGCGCCCAGCGGGCCTCGAGCTCGGCGAGCTGCCGCTCCATGCCCACGAGCTGCTCACGCAGAGTGCTCAGGCGCTCCTTGGAGGCGGCGTCCTTCTCCCGCTTCAGCGCGAGCTCCTCGAGCTTCATCCGGTCGACCTGGCGCTTGAGCTGGTCGATCTCGACCGGCGACGAGTCGATCTCCATCTTGAGCCGCGACATCGACTCGTCGATCAGGTCGATCGCCTTGTCGGGAAGCTGGCGCGCAGGAAGGTACCGGCTCGACAGCGCGGCCGCGGCCACGAGGGCGCTGTCGGAGATCGTGACGCCGTGATGCGCCTCGTACCGCCCCTTGAGGCCTCGGAGGATCGCGATCGTGTCCTCGACCGTCGGCTCGCCGACGTACACCTGCTGGAAGCGGCGCTCGAGAGCGGCGTCCTTCTCGATGAACTCGCGATACTCGTTGAGCGTGGTCGCACCGATCAGGCGCAGCTCGCCACGGGCCAGCATGGGCTTGAGCATGTTCGACGCAGCCACGGAGCCCTCGCCGCCGCCCGCACCCATGAGCACGTGCAGCTCGTCGATGAACGTGATGACCTGACCGTCGGACTCGGTGATCTCTTTGAGCACCTGCTTCAGCCGCTCTTCGAACTGCCCGCGGTACATGGCGCCGGCCACGAGTGCGGAGATGTCGAGCGTGACCAGCTCCTTGTCCTTGAGGGACTCGGCGACGTCGCCCGCGACGATGCGCTGGGCGAGCCCTTCGACGACGGCGGTCTTGCCGACGCCCGGCTCACCGATCAGCACGGGGTTGTTCTTCGTGCGGCGGGTGAGCACCTGGCTGACGCGACGGATCTCGCTGTCGCGTCCGATCACGGGGTCGAGCTTGCCCTCGCGGGCACGGTCGGTGAGGTTGATGCCGAACTGCTCGAGGGCGGACTGCTGCTCTTGATTCTGGTTACCGGTCTGCGGGGTGGTCATGCGCTCCTCCTGGAGATGCTCCTTCTGGTCGTCTCCCGCCTGCCGGATCGGAAGACGGGATCAAAGTTGAGTGTTGTTGACTCAAGTTTAGCACGCGCTCCTCCGCGATGACATCCCAGATCGCGGCGGCGACCGCCCGCTTGGATCCCGAAGCCGCACCCGCCTCGACGCCGCCCGGTCCGAGGATGTGCACCGCGTTCTCGACGGACTCGAAGCCGCGCTCCCACCCGACTTCGTTCACCACGAGGAGGTCGACGCCCTTGCGCTGCTGCTTGCCGCGTGCACGTGCGAGCATCTCGGCCTGATCCTCAGGAGTCTCCGCGGCGAAGCCGACGACGAGCTGCCCCGGTCGCCGCGCCGCGGCCAGAGACGCCACGATGTCCTCGTTCTCGATCAGTTCGATGGCCGGCACCCCGCCGCCCTCTTTCGTGAGCTTGCGCTCCGACACCTGCACCGGTCGGTAGTCGGCGACCGCCGCCGCCATCACGACGACGTCGGCAACCTCGGACTCACGCGTCATCGCCTCGGCGAGGTCAGCGGCGGCACCGACGGGCACGATGCGGATCGACGGATGCCGCGCCTCGGCGAGCACATCGCCGGAGATATGGGCCGACACCAGGGTGACCTCGGCCCCACGGGCGGCGGCCTCGGCGGCGAGCGCCACCCCCTGCCTTCCGCTGGAGCGATTGCCGAGGAAGCGCACCGGATCGATCGGTTCCCGCGTGCCGCCGGCCGAGACCACGACGCGCACCCCGGCGAGGTCGCCAGGAGTCAGCAGCGCTTGCGCGGCGGCGAAGATCTCCTCCGGCTCCGACATCCTGCCGGGACCGCTGTCGCCGCCGGCGAGCTCGCCGTCGGCGGGTCCGACCAGATGTACCCCGCGCTCCCGCAGGGTGGCGATGTTCGCCTGCGTCGCCCGGTTCCGCCACATCTCCGCGTGCATCGCCGGGGCGAGCAGCACCGGGGCCTCGGTGGCGAGCACCGTCGTTCCCAGGAGGTCGTCGGCGAGGCCCGCGGTGATCTTCGCGATCGAGTTCGCGGTCGCCGGGGCGACGATCACGAGTTCGGCGGCCTGGCCGAGGGCGACGTGCCGCACCTTCGCCACGTCGTCGTGCACGCTCGTGGTCACCGGGTGCCGGCTGATCGCCTCCCACGTGGGCAGACCCACGAAGCGCAGTGCATCCTCGGTGGGCACCACGGTCACGTCGTGCCCGCCCTTCGTGAGCAGGCGCACGAGGTGCACCGTCTTGTACGCGGCGATGCCGCCTGTGACTCCGACGACGATGTTCACGTCTCGATTCTGCCCCAGCATCCGCCGTCGTGGGCCGACGTCGGCGTCCTCGACCTAGACTTGGCACCGTGTGCACGGTCGTGATCGATGTCGAGAATGCCGGCTCCGCACGACTTCTCGCGGTCCGGGACGAAGACCCGCTGCGGGCGTGGGACTCCCTCGGAGCCTGGTGGCCCCAGGAGCACCCCGGCGTGATCGGGATCCGCGACCGTCGGGCCGGTGGGGCCTGGCTCGCCGTGAACCCCGCCGAACGTCGCCTCGCCGTACTGCTGAACCGCGCGGATGTGGAGGGCCTCCCCGAGACGCACGTCGTCTCGCGCGGCGCCCTCGCGCTGGAGTCGGTCAGCGGCCGCTCCCCCGTCGCACCGCTGTCGATGCATGGCTTCAATCTGCTCGAAGTGCGGCCGGAGGGCGCCAGGGTGCTGTCGTGGGACGGCGTCGACCTGCGTGAGACGCCCATCGATCCGGGCACGCACATGATCGCTCACGACGACCTCGACGATGTGACGACCCCGAGGATCGAGGCCTGGCTGCCGGAGTTCCGCGCCCTCGGGCCGACCGCTGACAGCGCGGACTGGACGGCCGAGTGGACCGCGCTGCTCGCATCCTCGACCGCCCTGGCCCCGGAGGATGACCGGGCGATCATCCGCGACAACCGTCCGCACGGCTACCCGACGCAGTCACTGCTCTACTGCGTCGCCACGGTCACCGGCGACGGTGTCGAGGTGCGCGACGTCACCCTCCCGACCCCGGCGCACTGGACCGAGTAGCCGGCGCGACCGGCGGATCGTCCGGCCCGACCCGGACTCAGGCTGCGGGCACCGCCGACTCCTCGGCGCAGGAGAACCGCGCGCGGTAGGCCGTCGGTGTGAGGCCGAGCACCCTGGCGAAGTTCTGCCGGAGAACGGCCGCCGAGCCGAATCCGCACTCGTCGGCGATGTGCTCGAGCGGGAGGTCGGTGCGCTCCAGCATCCGCTGCGCGTGGATGATGCGCTGACGCGCGAGCCAGGCCGCGGGCGTGGCGCCGTACTCGGCCTTGAAGCGGCGGGCGAAGGTGCGCGGCGACATCAACGCCCTGGCCGCGAGCTGGTCGACGCCGAGGTCGTCACGGAGGTTCGCGACCGCCCAGTCGGCGACGGCGGCGAGCGAGTCGGTCGGCACCACCGGGATCGGACGGTCGATGAACTGCGCCTGGCCGCCGTCGCGCTGGGGCGGCACGACCATCCGGCGGGCGATGCGGTTGGTGAGCTCGGCGCCCACCTCCTGCCGGAGCAGGTGCAGGCAGGCGTCGATCCCTGCGGCCGTTCCCGCGCTCGTGATGATCTTGCCGTCCTGCACGAACAGCACGTCGGGGTCGATGTCGATCTCCGGGTACATCTCGGCCATGACGTGCGCGTACATCCAGTGCGTGGTGGCGCGCCGACCGTCGAGCACTCCTGCCGCGGCGAGGATGAACGAGCCGCTGCAGACGCTCATCACCCAGGCGCCGCGGTCGACCGCGCGCCTGGCGACGTCGAGCAGGAGCGGATCGATGTCGCCCCACCGCTCGCGAGGAAGGGGACAGAACACCACGAGGTCGGCTTCGTACGCGAAGGCCAGGTCGTGCTCGACGTTGACCGAGAAGCCGATCTTCGAGGTCACGACCCCGGCACGGGGAGCGACGATGCGGAAGTCGAAATTCGGCACGCCGTCATCGGCGCGGTCCAGGCCGAACGCCTCGCAGGCGACGCCGAACTCGAAGGGTGCGAATCCGTCTTGGATGACGCAGGCGACCGTCTTCATGCTCACACTCCCGTTGGCGGTTTTCTGACGTTGATAGTCAATCCTGCCACTCGTGGCGGTTCGACATCGAACGTAGCGTTTCTGCCATGGTACTCCTCATCGCACTCCTCATCCTCGCCGCGTGGGCCACCGTCGCCACCGTCATCGAGCTGCGCCGCGACGGCTACCGACGCACCCCCACCGATTGGACGCGCGTCGCCGGCCGCGACATCGACCAGCAGGCCGAATCGGGCCACGTCTACCGCTGATCACCGCGGCACAGCACCCGGACGCTCCGGGTGCTGTGCGGTGTATCGTCGGCTCATGATCCCGCTCGACAACCTCGTCGCGTTCGCCGTCGCCTCCGTCGTGATCATCGCGATCCCCGGACCGAGCGTGCTGTTCGTGATCGGTCGGTCCCTCTCGCTCGGTCGCCGCGCAGGTGTGCTCAGCGTCGTGGGCAATGCCCTCGGCACCGTGCCCGCCGTGCTCGCCGTGGCCTTCGGAGTCGGTGCGATCGTCGCCTCGTCGGTGGTCGCGTTCACGGTGATCAAGATCATCGGCGCCGGGTACCTCGTGTGGCTCGGGGTGCAGGCGATCCGCCACCGCCATGCCCACACGACGGACGCGGACCGCACACCGGCCTCGACGGGAAGGCTGTTGCGCCAGGGGTTCATCGTCGGGATCACCAACCCCAAGACCATCGCCTTCTTCGTCGCGGTGCTCCCGCAGTTCGTCTCCCCGTCGACCGGCCCGGTGTGGGCCCAGCTGCTGCTGCTCGGGCTCACCTTCCAAGCGCTCGCGCTCGTCTGCGACAGCGTGTGGGCCCTCGCCGCCGGAACCGCGCGCACCTGGTTCGCCCGCTCGCCCCGCCGCATGTCCACGCTGTCCGGCACCGGCGGCGTGATGATGATCGGGCTCGGGGGCACGCTCGCCCTCAGCGGCGCCAAGAGCTGAGACCGCACCGGCGCTCGTCGCCGTGCGCGACACAGCACCCGGGGCTACGCTCGTCGTCATGAGCGAGCCTCAGCAGCCTCCCGTTCCGCCCGCCGTGCATCTGCCCGCCGCGCCGCAGTACCCGGCGGTCCCGCACCCCACCGCTCCGCCATATTCGACCGCCGCGCAGCACCCCGCCCCAGCTGCCGGAGCCCCGGCTCCTCCGACGGCACACCCGACCGCGTACCCGACGCCCGCGCCCGGTTCCCCGGCCTCCCCGCCCGCGAACCCGCTGTTCCCCGGTCACCTCGCGTACCGGCCTCAGGCCCGTGAGGGCAACCCGCTCGGCGTCACGGCCTTCGTGATCGCGGTGGCCACTCTCGCCGTCAACCTGTTCAGTGCCGTCGCCCGGCCGCTGGTCTACAGCGGCGACGGAGGGTTCGAGTTCATGCTCGCCCTCGACAACGGCATCGGCATCCTCAGCTTCTTCACCTACGTCGTGGCGCTGGTGCTGGCACTGGTGGCGGTGCGCCGTTCCTCCGCGCGACTGCTCGCCGGGATCGCCATCGGGGTGGCCGGAGCCGGTGCCATCGGGCTCGCATTCACCGGTCTCACGATCGCCCTGTACCAGTACTACTGAGCCGGCGCCCGCTCCGGGAAGCCGCCGGGTCAGCCGCCGGCGAGCACCCGCTCGTAGACCTCGACCATCGCCGCCGTGCGCGATGACTGCCGGAACGCCTCGGCGACCCCCGGAAGGGGCGTCGGAGCCGTGCCGTCGGCGATGTCGGATGCGGCCCGCCGCAGGGTCTCGGCGAGCGCGGCGGTCCGCCGGTCTTCACCGGCGGCATCAGGAACAGCCCAGAGCCCGCCCCCCAGCTCGGCGGCGATGTCGGGGTCGCAGATCACCGACGGCGTCCCCAGCGTGGCGGCTTCGAACGGGGTCATCCCCTGGGTCTCGAAGCCGATCGACGTCTGCACCAGCGCGTCGGCGGCGGCGATCCGCGCCAGGGTCTGCGGGTAGGTGAGCCGTCCGGCGAAGTGCACGCCGTCGCGTCCGCGGACGATCTTCTCGGCGGCCGCACGCTGGGCCCCGCCACCGATGATCTCCAGGTCGGCGTCGACCCCCGAGGCGACGAACGCCTCGAGGAACGGCAGCAGCCGCTTCTCGGGGCTCATCCGACCGAGCCAGACGAACCGTGGACGCCCGGGGGCACGCTCGGCGGGGCCCTGTGCCAGCGTCTGCGCGCGCAGGTCGTCGTCGATGCCGTTCCAGATCACGTCGACGTGCGGGAAGACGTCGTGCTGTTCGAGGCGTCGGGCGAAGTGCGTCGACGGCGCCGTGACGGCGGAGGCCCCGGCGGCCAGGCCGCGCAGGAACGCCCACCCGTCGCTGCCGCGCACCCGGTCGCGACCACTGCTCGTGGCGACGCCGCGCATCGCGATGCCGCGCCACATGTTCAATGCGGCGAGCACCGGACGGTGCAGCGGAGTGACGGCCGCGATGCCGACATCGACCCGGTTGTGCATCGTGTGCACGACGGGGATGCCGTGACGCTGCGCGTAGCGGTGCCCGATGAACGCGCCCCAGAAGTCGGCCTGGACATGCACCAGGTCCAGGGGCGGCCGGCGGGTCATCGCTTTGTCGAGGAAACGGTCGGTCGCGCGACCCGGCCAGCTCATCGAGTACTCGCGGTCGCTCGTGATCGGCATCGAGGGCAGATCGACGTACGCCCCGCCGTGCGAGCCGGACGAGGAGCGCGCCCCGTGCATCTTCGGAGCGACGACCGTGACGGTGTGTCCGGCGCGCTCGAGGAACTCGCGCTGGAGTCGCATCGACACCTGCGCTCCGCCGAGGGAGTCGAGGTGCTGATCGCCGAAGAAGACGATGTGCATGGCGGGCTACTCCGGCAGCGGCTCGTCGCGGTACAGCGCCTCGAACGTGTCGAGGGTGCGGTTGATGTCGTGGATCGCGACGCCGTCGAGCGAGGCACGCTGCATCCGCTCGTACTCCGCAGGCTCCGCAGTGAGCACGTCGGTCAGACGTGCGGCGAGCTCATCGACGTTCCCGGGCTCGAACAGGTACCCGTTCTCGCCGTCGTGCACGAGGTGCGGGAGGGCGACGGCATCCGCGGCGACGATCGGCAGGGCCGAGGCCATCGCCTCCATGGTCGCGATCGACTGCAGCTCGGCGATCGAGGCGATCACGAACAGGCTCGCTCGCGAGAGCAGCGCGCGAAGCTCCTCATCGCTCGTGCGGCCATGGAAGGTGACGCGATCGGTCAGGCCGAGCTGCGCCGTCAGATGCTCCAGCTGCTTGCGCTGATCGCCGCCGCCGACGATGTCGAACGTCGTGGCGAGTGCCGGGTCGAGCTTCGTCATCGCCTTGAGGATGACCTCGACCTGCTTCTCGGCGGTGAGCCTGCCGACGAAGATGATCCTGTTCTTCTCGCGCGGGGCGATCACCGGCGTGTACTGCGTGCGGTCGATGCCGCAGCTGACCGGGATGACGCCCTCCACCTCGACGGTCTTCTCGAGGAAGTCGGCGGCGCGGCGCGTGGGCGTGGTGATGGCGCGGGTCATGTCGAACGTGCGCTTCGCATCCGCCCAGGCGAACTTGAGCACCAGGTCGTCGATGAACTTCGGCATGGTCGTGTGGTCGAGGATGTTCTCGGCCATCACGTGGTTGGTCGCGATGACCGGGATGCCGCGTTCGTTCGCGATGTACGCGAGCCCGCGGCCGATCACGATGTGCGACTGGATGTGCACGACATCCGGCTGCACCTGGTCGAGAACCTTGCGGGCGTAGTGCTTCGAGCGCCACGGCCACACGAACCGCAGCCAGTCGTGCGGAGCCCAGCGCAGCGACGGCAGCCGGTGCAGGGTCATCGGCTCGCCCTCGATCACCTCGGTGTGCGGCTGCGTACGCCGATACGCCTGGTTGGGGGCCACGACGTGCACGTCGTGGCCGCGCTGCACCAGGCCGGCGGCGAGACGCTCGGCGAAGCGGGCGGCGCCGTTGATGTCGGGCGAGAAGGTGTCGCAGCCGATCACGATCTTCAACGGTCGGGGCGAGGATTCGGCGGCGGAGCCGCTCGACGGATCGATCGGATCGTCGGAGGAGGTCACAGACATGCTGCCTTACGATGTGGCGGCCAAGGAAGAGCCCTGGTCGGGCGCTGGCCACTCTACCCGAGGGGCCTGATCGCACGGCCGAGGCGTACCGGGCATCGCCCAGGCGCAGCCGATACCGTGGAGCCATGCGACTGACTGCCGAGGCCGATCCCCAGCTGTGGATTCCCGTGACGGACTCGCTCGGCTGGAAGGGGCGCCGCCACCGCAAGGCGGCGATCCGGATGCTGCTCGGCCAGGTCAACGCGGCCGTCGGTGCGACCGAGCGGCCGGGCTCGAAGTTCGGCGCGTGGGCGATGAGCCAGGCGGCGCCGATGCTCATGAAGCGGGCGGACGGCCGCGTGCTGGTGTGGACGTGGAAGGCGGAGCCCGAACTGATCGTGGCGATGGCGACCGCACAGGTGCTGACCCCGGACGTGCGCATCGCACGCGCATCCATGCCGATGGACTACGACGACACCGAGTCGTTCCCCACCCGGCTCGGGGTGGGCGAGAAACTGCTGGTCCCGATGCCGCCCTCGCCGGCGTCACCGCCCTTCGCGACCTACACCTGGGACACGGGAACGCACTTGGTCACCCTGACGGCGGTGTGCAGCGACAAGGAACGCTTCGGCACGCTGATCGGCGCACTCGACGATCTGGCGCGCAGCCTCCGCATCGCCGACGACCTCGCGGGTGGGGAATCGCCCGACGTGCTGCGACTCGATCCCGCCTGAGCGCGCGGACCCGGGCTCCGTGCCCGCGGTCCTGCCACAATGTCCTCATGCTCCCCGCCTGGACACGCCCGCTGTCGCATCGCGAACTCCTCGAACGCGGCGAGGAGGCCCGAAAGCGCGCGCCACGACGCGCCCTCGCCGAACTCGCGAGCGGCACGCGCGATCCCCTCGGCATCCTGGCCGCACAGAACAGCTCCCGCATTGCCGAGCTGCTCCCCCTGCGGGCCGAACGCATGTCGACGAGTCCCTTCGCGTTCTATCGCGGTACCGCGGCGCTGATGGCCGCCGACCTCGCGGATGCGCCGCACAGCGGCATCCTCGTCGCCTCCTGCGGCGACGCCCACGTGTCGAACTTCGGGTTCTACGCCTCGGCCGAACGACGACTGATGTTCGACCTCAACGACTTCGATGAAGCCGCATGGGCGCCGTGGGAGTGGGATGTGAAGAGGCTCGTCGCGAGCATCGTCGTCGGAGGCAGGGCGAGCGGCCGCTCCGATGAGGTCATCGACACCGCCGTCCTCACCGCCGTCTCCGGCTACGCCCGCGGCATCGCACGCGCGACCGAGCTGAGCCCGACCGCCCGCTACTTCACGCACTTCGACGTCGCCTCGTCACGGACCATGCTCGACAAGGCCTCGCAGAAGGCGATCCGCCGGGCGGTGAAGCAGGCGGAGCGACGCACCGGCGAGCGTGCGGTGCGCCGGCTCACGGTGGAGGATGCCGACGGCCGCCGTCGCTTCGTGCCCGACGAACCGACCACCACCGCGGTCGGCCCCGCACTCCTCGACGCCGTGCACGATCTGCTGTCGCAGTATCGCCGCACCACCAGCCCCGACGTCGCCCTGCTGTTCGACCACTTCACCGTGAGCGACGTCGCACGCCGCGTGGTCGGCGTCGGCAGCGTGGGCACGCGCTGCTACCTGGTGCTCTTCCAGGATGGCGAGGGGGCCACGATCCTGATGCAGCCGAAGCAGGCGTCGCAGAGCGTGCTGGTGGAGTACGGCCGCATCCCCCAGCCGGCCGCGCTGCAGGAGGTGATCGACGCCGACGGCGAAGGAGCGCGCGTCGTCGCGATGCAGCGCATCCTGCAGGCCCTCTCCGACCCGTTCCTCGGGCACATGCGCAACACGAACGCCGACTTCTACGTGCGGCAGTTCCACGACATGAAGGGCAGCATCGACGTCGAAGACCTCGATGACGGGCCGTTCATCACGTACGGGCAGGCGTGCGCCGCGACCATCGCCCGCGCCCACAGCCAGTCGCTGACAGCCACCGAGGTCGCCGGCTACATCGGCAACGGGCGGGTGCTCGGGCAGGCGCTGCTCGAGTGGGCCCGCGCCTACGCCGCGGTGTCGCTCGCCGACTACGAGGCCTTCCGCGCGTCCCTCTGACGACTCCCGACCAGGACGCCCCTCTCAGCGCACGATGCGCAGCGTCCGCACCTCGAACGGACGCAGCTTCAGCTCGCCACCGGTCCTGGCGTCGTCGATGTCGTCTTCGATCAGGCTCACCTCGCGTACCTCGCGGTGCTCGAACCCGACAGAGACCTCGCCGGCCGCACGCCGTCCGAGCGCCTCGTACACGCGCACGATCACGTCGCCCGAGCCGTCGTCGGCCAACTTGACCGCCGACACCACGATGCCCTCTCCCTCCACCGACACGAGGGGCTCGACCTCGCGCTCACCGCGCACGACGCTCGGAAGCGCGTTGATCCGGATGCCCTCGGCCGTCGCGATCGCGGCATCCGCTCCGATCACGAAGCCGACCTCGATCTCGTGGTGACCGTGGTCGGTGTCGGGGTCGGGGAAGCGCGGCGCCCGCAGCAGCGAGAGCCGCACGGTCGTCACGACCGCGTCGTCGGACACCTCGCGCGAGGTGTCGTAGCCGTAGATCGAGTCGTTCACCAGGGCCACGCCGAAATCCTGCTCGCGCACCAGCACGAAGCGGTGCATCGACGTCTCGAACTTCGCCGCCTCCCAGCTGGTGTTCGTGTGCGTGACGCGCGACTGATAGCCGAACTGGGTCTCGGCGTCGGTGTGCGAGGCCTGCACGTCGAGCGGGAAGGCGAGCTTGAGCAGCTTCTCGGTCTCGTTCCAGTCGATCTCGTTGCGCAGCAGCACGGTGCGCGACTCCGGCTGGAGGATGATCGTCTGCTCGATGGTCGACTCCGAGAACGGACGCACGACCACGATCCGGGCGGAGCCTCCGACCATCGAGGCCTCGATCGACGAGACGGCCGTGAGGTCGGCGACGCTGCCCAGGTAGTACCGGTCGATGTCCCACGCATCCCACATGTTCGGGAAGTCCTGGTGCAGCTGGAACAGGTTCGCAGCCTTGCCCGGCGCGACGGCATCGCGACCGGTGCCCTTGTCGACGGCCGAGACGATCAGGCCATCGGCGGAGACGAGCACCGAGACGAGCTCGTTCTCCAGCCGCCAGCCGCCATCCTCCTCGGTGAGCGAGACCGGCGCCGCCGTGGACTCGGCCACGAAGGCCGCCCCGAGTGCGCGGCCGCGGCCGACCGATGTCGGCTCGAACTGCAGCTCCCGATCGCCCTCGCCGGCGAGAGAACGGCGGGCGGCGACGGCGATGTCGCGGGCATCCGAGAGCACATCCGACAGCACCGCGACCGCCTCGCGGTGCACCCACGCGATCGAGGTGCCGGGGAGGATGTCGTGGAACTCGTGCAGCAGCACGGCCTGCCACAGCCGGTCGAACTCGGCCTGGAGATACGCGGCGCCGGTGCGCACGGCATCGGTCGCGGCCCACAGCTCGGCCTCGATCAGCGCGTGCTCCGCCCACCGGTGCAGCGCCTTGGTGGCGTGCTGGCTGGTGAGCGTTCCGCGGTGCAGCTCGAGGTACAGCTCGCCGACCCACACCGCCGGGTTCGGCAGCTCGGCCTTGGCGGCGTCGAAGAAGTCGTCCGGGTGCTCCCACACGACCTGCGCGCTGCCCTCGAGGTCGCGCAGGCGCTCGGCCTTGCCCGTCATCTCGCGGGTCGTGCCACCGCCGCCGTCACCCCAGCCGACCGGGGCGATCGACCGCGAGCTGAGGCGGTTCTCCTTGAACTGGCGAGCGGCCTTCGCGACCTCCATGCCGCTGAGCTGCGAGTTGTAGGTGTCCATCGAGGGGAAGTGCGTGAACACCTGCGAACCGTCGATGCCCTCCCACAGGAAGGAGTGGTGCGGGAAGACGTTCTGCTGGTTCCAGGAGATCTTCTGCGTGAAGAACCACTCGAACCCGGCGCGGCGCATCAGCTGCGGCAGGGCCGGCGAGTACCCGAAGCTGTCCGGCAGCCAGACGCCCTTCGAGCGGATGCCGAACTCGCGCTCGAAGAACCGCTGCCCGTGCGAGAACTGCCGCACGAGCGACTCCCCCGTCGGCATCACGGTGTCGGACTCGACCCACATGCCGCCGAGCGGCAGGAAGCGCCCCGCGGCGACCGCGGCCTTGACCCGCTCCCACACCTCGGGGCGGTGCTCCTTGATCCACGCGTACTGCTGCGCGCTCGACATCCCGTACTGGAACTGCGGATGCTCGTCGATGAGCGTCGTCATCGACGACGTGGTGCGCGCGACCTTGCGGATCGTCTCCCGCACCGGCCACAGCCACGCCGAGTCGATGTGCGCGTGTCCGACGGCCGAGATGCGGTGCGCACTCGCCTCGGCGGGCGCGGCGAGCACGTCGGCGAGGCGGGCGCGGGCGGCGGGCGCGGTCGCCACGATGCGCTGCAGGTCGAGCACGTCGAGCGCGTCGTCCATGGCCTGCAGGATGCGCATGCGCCGTGGCGAGGTCGCCGGCAGCTCGGCCTGCAGCTCGAACAGCACCTCCAGGTCGAGGGAAAGGTCGAAGACCTCCTCCTCGAACACCGCCAGATCCATCCGGCGCGTGCGGTAGAGCGGCTCCTTCGAGGAGGTGAGGATGTCGCCCTCCTGCGTCGGCAGGAAGGGGTGGTAATCGAGCAGCACCGGGTTGGATGCCGCTTCGAGATACAGCTCGACGGGCTCTTCGCCCGCGGCGGCCTCGGCGATCGGCACCCACTGGTTGCGCGGATTGATGCTCTTCACGGGAATCGGATCGGAATCCGTGGCGCCCCGGCGATAGGCCAGCGCCTCGCACTGGAAGCCGGTCATGTTCACGTCGAAGCCGAGATCGATGAGAGCCTCGACACGACGCCCCGCCCACTCGGCCGGCACGCGGCCGGTGAGCTTGAACCAGGTGGTGCCCCAGGCCGGCCCCCAGGGAGCGCCGACCGCACCGGGCTCGAAGTCGAGCGCGAGTCCCTCGGCAGGAGCGATCGGCTCGCCCGGCAGCTCGTGGATCTCGACGCCCAGCGGCACGGAAGCGGAGTGGATCGCGGGGCGGATGCGCTCCTCGAGCACGCGCTTGACGCGGCCGACGGTGAGCGAGGTGTCGTCATGCATGGGTGGGTCTCCGGGCTCGACGGTGGGTGGGGGACGGGGTTCTGAACGGGGATGACTCGGATCGGTGCAGACGGCTCGACGCTACCGGGCGCACGGCCCCGGGGCGGTCGCGACACCGATCGCCGCGTCGATCTCGCAGAACTGATCGTGCGAGAGTGCGCTGGTGCCGTTCCACGCGCGCTCGGCCATCGCCCGCAGCGGCCTGCGGACGCCGTCGGCGACCTCTTCGGGGGTCTGCGCCGAAGCATCGTCGGACCAGACGGAGAACGAGGCCCCGAGGAGCCGAGCGGGGTAGGGCATCGGGATCTCCTGCCGGGTGCCGTCCGGGAGCGCAGGGAACAGACCCGGATGCCACTCGGACTCCCAGATGCGCGCGCTCGTCGGATACGTGTAGCCCGCCTTCTCTCCGAGGACGTAGTACAACAGCGCGTCGTGGAAGTTCACGAGGGGGTTCCCCGCGTCGACGGCGGCGGCGAGCGGCCGCATCTCGACGTGCCAGTTCGTCCACCAGGTCAGCACGAGATCCGGGTCGAGGGCGACGGTCTCGCTGCGGAGCATCCCGTCGTTCCAGACGCGCGGGGCGAGGCCGCGTGCACGGAGGTGCGCCGACATGGCGTTCACGAACGCGGTCAGCAGGTCGAAGCCGGTGGCGCGGGGCCCGTGCTTCTCCCTGGCGGCGGCGGCCAGCGCGGGATACTCCTCGATGCGCGCGAAGTCGACGAATTCGTCGCCGCCGAGGTGCCAGCGCGTGCTGCGCGGGAACAGCGCGGCGACGTCGTCGATCAGCGCCGCGGCGAAGTCGACCGCTGCGGTGCGGGTGATGTCCAGCGCATGATCGGTCGGCAGGCCGCCGGCGTCCGGCAGCCGGAGCTCCGGATGCGCGGCGAGGGCGTGGCGGAGGTGGCCCGGCATGTCGAGGGAGGGCACGAGGTCGATGTGCAGGTCGGCGGCGGTGTCGGCCACGACCAGGGCCTCGGCGCGGGTGACATGAGCGCTCGAGACGATCTCGGGGAAGGCCTCCGAGCCGATCCGGAAGCCCTCGTTCTCGGACACGTGCCATTGGAAGGTCGTGATGCCGACGTCGGCCAGCGCGTGCAGCAGGTCGACGATCCACGGCGCGGGGAAGTGCTTGCGGGCGGCGTCGAGGTGGAACCCTCGTTCCGTGACCACGGGCGCGGAGCAGACCCGGCCGTGCGGCACGAGGCCCTGCGCCCGCAGGTTGTGCAGCAGCTGACGTGTCGCCCGGAACGCCCCGGCCGCGGTGCTTGCGGACACCGCGATGTCCTCGCCGACCGTGATCTCGAACGACTCGTCGGCCCTGTCGTCTCGCCGAAGACGCACGACGGAACCTTCGCCGTCCGGGATGCCGAGGGCTGCGAGCTCCCGGGTCAACCGCTCCGCCTCCCGCGCGAGCATCGGGTCATCGGCCGCGACCCTGACCGTGGAGGGTCTCCATGCGCCGCTCGACAGCTCCGCCGTCGTCGGCTGCGGGATCGCGAGCCAGGGACGCGGGCTGTCGGCGCGGCCGGTGTCGTGCAGTGCAGTCACCCCTTGACGCTTCCCTCTTCGACGCCCTTGAAGAACTGCCGCTGCAGTACCGCGAACAGCAGGATGATCGGCACCAGCGCGATCATCGTCCCCGCCGCGATCACGCGCGGATTCGCGGCGAAGTTCGAGCTCAGATACTGCATGCCGACGGTCAGCGTGTAGTTCGCGGGATCCGACAGCACGACCAGAGGCCAGAGGAAGTCGTCCCAGGCGCCGATGAAGGCGAACAGCGCGACGACCGAGACCATGCCGCGGACGTTCGGCCACACGATGTGGCGCAGACGCTGCATCGTGTTGGCGCCGTCGATGGTCGCCGCATCCAGGGTATCCGGGGGGATCATGCGGCAGGCGGCCATCATCAGCAGCACGTTGATCGCCGCGATGGCTCCGGGGAGGAACACGCCCCACAGGGTGTTCGCGAGGCCGAGCGACTTGACCGTGAGGTACTGGCTCGTCAGCGTGACCTCGCCGGGCAGGAGCAGCGTCGAGAAGAAGATCGCGAGCACGATCCACTTGCCGCGGAACTTCATGGTGCCCAGCGCATAGCCGCCGATCGTGGCGAAGACCACGTTGGTGAGCACGGTGCCGACGCCCACGAGGAGCGAGTGCCACGCGTAGTCGAGCACCGGGATCGTGCGGAACACCTCGGCGTAGTTGTCGAGGGTCGGCGCGTTCGGGATCAGCGACGGCGGGAAGTCGTAGATGTTCTCGGCCGCGCCCTTGAACGAGGTCGACATCTGCCACAGGAACGGGAAGACCATGATGGCGAGCACACCGATAAGCAGCGCGTACTTGCCGATCAGTCCAACGAGGGACGGCTTCATGATGTCGGCCGAACCCCGCGTGCGGTAGGGCCGATCGCGCCGCTCTTTCGGAGTGCTCTCCTGAGTGACCATCGCTCGCGTCGTCGTCATCGCCTGGCCTCCTCTGCCGCCGCGAGTCTGGCGAGCTTCGCGTCCTTGGCCGCGCGCCGTCCGGCGAGGGCTTCCTTGATCGTGTCGCTGTTGTTCGCGACGCCCACGATCGCCAGGGGCACCAGGGTGAGTAGGAACAGCACGAGCGAGATGGCCGATGCGTAGCCGACCTGACCGTTGAGGCCCTTGCCCATCGATTGGATGAGCATGACCATGCTCATCGCCTGTCCGCCGGGGCCGCCGGAGCCGCCCGAGAGCACGTACAGCTCGGTGAACACCCGCATCGCCCCCACGCACACCAGCACGGAGACGAGCATCATCGGACCGCGCACACCCGGAACGGTGACGGACCAGAAGCGGCGCCAGCGTCCGGCTCCGTCCATCGCCGCGGCCTCATGCAGCTCACGTCCGACGTTTCCGAGCGCGGCGAGATACACGACCATGTAGTACCCGAGCCCCTTCCAGACCGTGAGTCCGATGGCGCAGCCGATCAGGAGCCACCGATCGGAGAGGAACTCGACGGGCCGATCGATCAGCCCGAAGAAGCTCAGCGCCGAGTTGATCGTGCCGCTTCCGGAGAACAAGAACTCCCACACGATCGCCACCACGACCGCCGATGCGATCACGGGGAAGTAGAACGTGGTGCGGAAGAAGCCGATCGCCGGGATCTTGCTGTGCACGAGGAGCGCGAGCAGCAGCGGGAGGAACGTCAGCAGCGGCACGCACACCACGACGTAGACGAGCGACGTCGTCAGCGCATAGCCGAACCGGTCGTCGCCGAGCATCTTCTCGAAGTTGTCGAGTCCCACGAACTGCGCGGGACGAAGGGGGCGGGCGTCCGTGAACGCGAGGGCGATCGTGTTCAGGAACGGCCAGAGGGCGAACACGAACACCCAGATCACACCAGGGAGCACGAGCAGGTACGGCGTGTACCAGCGCTGTCGTCTCATGAGGCATCCACCCCCTTCATCTCCGCGTCATCGGCTCAGCCGACGACGTTCTGCTCCGCGTACTCGACCGCCTTGTCCAGGGCCTCCTGCGCCGTGATGTCGCCCTTGACCGCGAGAGCGATCTGCTGCTTGGCGTAGGTCTCCATGGCCTCGGTGAACTGCGGGGCGCCGAGCATCCGCGCGTCGTTCATCTGCGAGGCGGCGAGGTCGTTGGCCGTGGCCTGCATCTCGTTCTGGGCGGTCTCGGCGAACACCGACGGGTCCTCGTTCGCGGCCTTGGTGCCGGGGAAGAACCCGGTGGCGAGCTTCACGAACTCGATCTGGTTGTCGGTGTTCGTGAGGAACTCGGCGAAGGCCACAGCGGTGGCGGCGTTGTCGGAGTTCGCCGAGACGCTGATGCCCTGCACGAACAGCGGCGGGTTGCCGAAGCCGTTGGTCACGTCGACGTCGGGGAGCAGGGTCGGGGCGTTGACCGCGATGTCCTTGTCGATGTAGTTCGGGCCTGCGGTCGCCCAGGCCACCGTGCCCTTGTTGAAGTTGTTGATGTTGGCGTTCGCGGTGCCGGCGTTCTGCAGCGCCTCCGGCGAGATCGCGCCGGCCTTGTAGAGCTCCGCATAGCGCTCGACGATCGCGACGGCCTCGGGAGTGTTGAAGACGAACTTCCCGTCCTTGTACACATCCTGCGTGCCCCCGCCGTCGGACACCATGATCTGGAGCGATTTAGGGCTCGGCACGTCGGAGATGGTCTGGATACCGGCGGCGGCGAGCTGCTCGGCCGCATCCATCGTCTCCTCGAACGTCTGCGGAGTCGCGGTGACGCCTCCCTGCGCGAGCAGCGCCGTGTTCCAGTAGTTGAGCTCGGTGCCGAGATACCACGGGAAGCCGAACGACCCGTCGATGCCGTCGTACGTGTAGGCCTCGACACCGCCGTCGACGTAGTCGCCGATGACCTTCGAGGCGCTGCCCAGGTCGAGCAGCTGGTCCGCCGAGGCCAACGAGTAGGCATACTCGGGCGGGAGGTTGATGACGTCGGGCAGCTCGCCGGACTCGGCCTGCTGCAGGATCTTGTCCTCGTACCCGTCGGCGGGCTGGTCGATCCACTTCACCGTGGTGCCGGGGTTCTCCTTCTCGAAGGCATCGATGACGCCCTCGAAGTACGGGGTGAACTTGTCGTTCTTGAGCGACCAGGTCTGGAAGGAGATCTCTCCCCCCACCTCCCCGTCCGCGGCCGATCCGCCGGAGGTCGAGGCCCCGCCCGTGCAGGCCGTGAGCGCGAATGCTGTGGCCACCGCGATGCCTGCGGCGACACTGGTGCGGATCTTCATGGACATTCTCCTTCGAAGTGATCCAGGCTGCGGCGTCTCGTTCGAGTCGCTGTGACAACCCCTACTAAAACGATATAGTGACCATAGCATGCCATAACGGCGCGCTCGGGGTCCAGCCCCGCCGCACGCCGCTCCGCCACCGTCGGTCCCGGAAAGGACAGCGATGACCACCTCCGCCGCCCCGCTGCGCTTCGGCGCCAACTACACCCCGCGCTCCCAGTGGATGCACGCGTGGATGTCGCTGGATCTCGACGAGGTGCGCCGCGACTTCGCCGCCCTCGCCGACCTGGGCCTCGACCACCTGCGCATCTTCCCCCTGTGGACCGTTCTGCAGCCGAACCGCACGCTGATCCGCGACGAGGCCGTCGACGACGTGCGGGCCGTGGTCGATGTCGCTGCCGAGTTCGGGCTGGATGCGAGCGTCGACGTGATCCAGGGACACCTGTCGAGCTTCGACTTCATCCCGTCGTGGCTGTTCACGTGGCACGACAAGAACATGTTCACGCACCCGGATGCACTCAGCGGCCAAGCCGAACTCGTCACCCGCCTCGGCGAGAGACTCGGAGGTGCCTCCAACTTCCTGGGCTTCACGCTCGGCAACGAGACCAATCAGTTCTCGGCGCAGACGCATCCCTCCCCGTGGCCGGTCACCGAGGCGGAGGCCGCGAACTGGATCACGACGCTCCTGGACGCCGCGCACGCCGCGGCCCCCGCGCAGCAGCACGTGCACAGCGAGTACGACGCCGCCTGGTACATGGACGGACACGGCTTCACCCCCGCACTGGCCTCGCGCCTGGGCGACATCACGACCGTGCACTCGTGGATCTTCAACGGCACCGCGCAGAGGTACGGCGGGCGGTCGGTGGCGTCCGACCGTCACGCCGAGTACATGATCGAGCTCGCCCGCGGATTCGCCACCGACCCCGCGAAGCCCATCTGGCTGCAGGAGGTCGGCGCCCCGTCGAACTGCCTGACGCCCGCGCAGACCCCCGACTTCCTCGAGGCGACCCTGCGCTCGGTCGCCCGCACCGAGAACCTCTGGGGCGTGACCTGGTGGTGCTCGCACGACGTGAGCCGCAGTCTCGCCGACTTCCCCGAGCTCGAGTACACGCTCGGGCTCGTGGATCAGAACGGCGAGGCCAAGCCGATCGGCCGCCGTTTCGCCGACCTCATCCCCGAACTGCGCGAGCGCAGACCCGCCCCCGCCCGCCCCGTCGGCATCGTCGTGGAGGTCGATGAGAACGACACGCCCGTCAGCCGCGGCGCGATGAGCCCCGGCGGCACGATCTTCCAGGCCTGGGTCGACGCCTGCGAGGCGGGCGCGGACCCCGCCATCGTCACGTCGAGCGACGCTGCCCGGCCCGAGGTGCTCGCCGCGCGCGGGATCACCGAACTGATCAGACCGGTCGTCGAGCGCACCGAGTACGCCTCACGGAACACCGTCGTCTGAGCCCTCCCCCTCAGCGCGGCGCGGCCGTGCTCTCGCGAACCGTGAGCTGCGGGACCGCGGCCACCCGATCGGGGAGCATCTCGGCGGCGTCGATCTGTTCGAGCAGGAACTCCGCCGCATCCGCCCCGAGCCCGAACGTGTCGCGGGTGATGCAGGTGATCGAAGGGTGCACGAGTCCGGCGACGACGGAATCGTCGAACGAGGCGATGGAGAGATCGGACGGCACGGCCAGCCCCATCTCCTGAGCCACGCGCAGTCCGGCGATCGCCATCACGTCGTTGTCGAACACGACCGCGGTGGGCCGGTCGGCACGGCTCAGCAGACGACGCATGGTGGCGGAGGCTGCGGCCGGCGAGAAGTCGGTGGCGATGGTCTCTCCCGTGACGCCGCGGCTGCTCAACCCGCGGAGCACGTCGGTGCGCAGACGCGTGTGCTGGAACTCTGCGGGCCCGGCGACGTAGGCGAGCGAACGGTGCCCCAAGGCCACGAGGTAGTCGAAGAGCGAGTGGGCGACCTGACTGTCATCCAGCCAGATCGTCGCGGGGTGCCCGTCCTCCGAGGCGTCGCTGCCGATCACGACCGCCGGCAGCGGAAGGTCGCGCAGGACGGGGAGGCGGGGATCGTCGTCTCGCGGGTCGATCACGATCACTCCGTCGACCTGATTGGCGCTGCGCCAGCGCCTGTAGGTCGCCACCTCCTCTTCGATCGAGGAGACCAGCACCATCTGCATCGCGATGCGTCTGGCGGCGAGGGCGGACTGCGCTCCGGCGATCAGATCAGTGAAGAAGGCTTCGGTGCCGAGGGTGTCTGCCGGGCGGTTGACCGCGAATCCGACGACGCCGGCGCGGGCTCCCACGAGTGCCCTGGCGGCGGAGCTGGGGAGCCATTGGTGCTCCTCGGCGATGTCGAGGATGCGCTGCCGGGTCTGCTCGCTGACGCCCGGGCGGCCGTTGAGCGCGAAGGACACGGCTCCCGGCGACACCCCTGCCAGCCGGGCGATGTCCGTGATGGTCACGCGCTTCGCTTTGGACATGCCCCAACTGTAGCGATACAGGTCTGAGGCGGTTCTTGGACTGTGCACAACAGCCCAACGCTGCTACCGTGCTACTAAATCGCTTAACCTCTGCGATCCGACGACGAAGTCTGGAGTGTGAAGATGAAGAAGTCATGGTCCGCCGCAGCAGCCGCAGGGCTCGCCGCGTCCTTGCTGGTGGCCGTCGCGCCCGCGTCCGCTACCGCAACCGGAGACACTGCCTCGACAGACGGCGCATCCGCCGCCTCGTGCGCAGCCGACCCGCAGTACTTCGCCTACTACCGCACGTGGCGTGACGCGAACGCATCTTGGCCGGGCAGCGAGAACGACCCGGAGAACCCGGCGGACAACACGCAGCGGATGGACGATCTCCCCGACGGCGTGGACGTCGCCTTCGTGTTCAACGCCTATGTGAGCGACGATTCCGGGTTCTGGGACGTGCTGAAGAACGAGTACGTGCCAAACCTGCACGCGCAGGGCACCCGTGTCGTCCGCACGATCGACATCGGCGTGATCCTCGACGCACCCACGGCCGACACCCCGGCCGCCTATGCCGCGGCAGCCGACGAGATCCTCGCCGAATACGTCACCGACGACGGCCTCGACGGCCTCGACGTCGACATGGAGCGCTCTCTCACGGCCGCCCAGGTCGCTCGCGTGACCGGAGTCTTCCGGGCCCTGTCAGAGCACCTCGGACCGCAGTCCGGCACTGAGCGGCTCTTCATCTACGACACGAACCAGGAAGGCACCCACCCGCTCACGGCCGGGATCGCCCCCTACGTCTCCTACGTCCTCGTGCAGTCCTACGGCCGCTCGGTCTCCGGGCTGCAATCGACATGGGAGAGCTACGCACCCTACTTCGACGCGTGCCAGTACCTGATCGGGTTCTCGTTCTACGAGGAGCGCGGGCAGGACTGGGGCGACACGACGGAGCCTTTCGACGCCTCCCGCGCCGCCCGCTACGCCGACTGGCAGCCCACGGGCGCGACCAAGGCCGGCATCTTCTCCTACGCCGTGGACCGCGACGGCAAGGTCCCCGGCGACGACACCATCACCGAGTCCGACTTCTCGTGGAGCACTCGGCTCATCGAGCGGCAGGATGCCGCAGCGGTTTCTCACTGAGACGGCCCGAGCCGAGAGGCTCACCGGCGGGTCAGACCGTCACATCTCCCACCAGGTTGACCTTGATGCCCATCCCGGCGAACATCCCGGCCTTCGCGATCAGGGCCTTGTCCGCCGTCTCCGCATCCGGGGCGTAGACCAGCTGCGCATGGTTGGCCTTGTGGCGGGCCATGAACTGGTCGCGCGAGATGCCGTGCAGCACCACGTGGGCGATCGGCCATTCCGGGTTGGTGGCGTCCTTGCGGCGCTGCGTCTCCTCCTCCGGCAGCTCCACGACCGAGGCCCGGAAGATGTCGGCCTGCAGGATGCCCTCGGCGATGAAGACGCGCGACAGCACGATCTCGCCGGGCTTCGAGACACCGTTGATCGTGGCACCGCCCGCGGGGAAGAACACGTGGCCCTGACGCCAGCCCTCGGCGTTCTGCCACCCGCCCAGGTGTGAGGCGGGCACCGAGCCGGAGATCTCATAGACCCAGACGAACCGACCGTCGTAGTCCTCGCCCCAGCGCACGTCGTGCAGGGTGTTGTCGGGCACGAGACCCATCGCGCGCCACACCCGGTCGGTGACGAGCGCGTCGACCGCGACGCCCTCGTCTGCTTCGTTGAAGTGCGGGAAGGCGCGGCCCTCGTGCAGCACGCGCGAGCCGTCGCGCGAGGTCACCGGCGGGCGTTCGGTGGAGTTCAGGATGCCCTCGGCCAGGTCGGATGCCGGCACCAGGTCCTTCAGCCCCTGCTGATATTGGATGCCGACCGCGTCGAGCCCGAAGTCGTCGGCGATGCGGAGCGCGGCGATGTACATCTTCAACTGCCACTGCACCTGCTCGCGCGTGAGCTCGGTGGCGGCGTCCGCGCCGTACCGGAAGGTCATGCCCGCCTCGATCAGCCAGTCGTAGGCGGCATCCGCCTCGTCCTCGGTGACGTTCAGCATCTCGGCGTACAGCGCCGACTGCGACAGGCGCTCCTTGTAGATGCCGGTCTGGTTGAGCAGCTCGTCGTCGAAGATCGCGTTGTACATGCCCATGCAGCCCTCGTCGAAGACGCCGATGATGGCCTTCTCGGCGAGCAGCTCTGCCGCGAGCGCCTCGCCCAGCTGCTTCTCGGGGCTGTCCGGCAGCGCGGGCAGCGCCCGCACGTGCGAGGCGTCGTGCGTGATGGCGCCGGTCTCGGTCCACTCCCTGATGCCGTCGGTGAACCACTCGTCGGTGAAGTCGACCGACCAGGTCGTCGCGTACGGCTTGTCCATCTTGGCGAGCCCCGCGTTCAGACCGAGCAGCCCGACGAGGCCGGGCCAGTCCCCCGCGAAGTTCGCGACCGTGAGGATGGGCCCCTCATGCGACCGGAGACCGGCGAGCACGTGGTGGGAGTACTGCCAGTTGGCGATCGCGACGATCAGAGGAGCATCGACGGGGATGCCCTTGAACACCTCGAGGCCCATGCGCTGGCTCGAGATGAAGCCGTGCCCGGTCTGCGGGTCCACCCCGAACGGGCGGATGACCTCCCAGCCGAGCGCGTTCAGCACTCCGGTGACGCCGCTCTCGAGCTCGACCTGCGTCGGCCAGCCGGCGATGTTCGCCGACTCGCGCAGGTCGCCGGACGTGATGATGTACGCGGTCTTCGGCGCGGTGGCGGGGCGGGGAGCCGCGGTCGGCAGGGTGTACGTGGTCATGATGCCTCCGGGGCGATGGGGGTGGTGGTCGGGGTGGTCGGGGCGGCACCGCGCTGCGCGGCGGCGAGTTCGTGCACGACGGATCTCGATCCCTCATAGAGGCGCACGTAGCGTTCGAACAGGGAGTCGTAGAGCGGCCGCAGCGCCTCATCCGGGCTGATGCGCTCCGAGATCGGGTTCCAGGCGGTGATCGTCGGCTCCTCGCCTTGTGCAGCGGTCGCGGTCGCCGCCAGGAAGGCCGCGCCGTAGCTCGCGCCGATCGTCGTCGCAGGCACCTCCTGCACGAGGCCGGTGACGTCGGAGACGATCTGCAGCCACAACCGTCCCTGCGTTCCGCCGCCGACCGCGACGATGCGGCGGATGTCGGCACCCGCCGCCCGCATGGTCTCGACGTTGTGCCGCACCCCCAGGGCGGTCGCCTCCAGCGCCGCACGGTACAGGTCGCCGCGCGTGTGCGCGAGGGTGAGGCCCGCGATCACGCCCCGAGCGTCCGGATCCTGGATCGGCGTGCGCTCGCCCGCGAAGTAGGGCAGGACGAGGAGGCCGTTCGCGCCGGCACCCGACGCGGCAGCCTCGGTGAGCAGTTCGGGATAGTCGGCACCGGTCAGGCCTTTGAGCCATGCGGTGAGAGCGCCGGACGTCGAGAGGCCGCCTGCGAGGTTGCGGGTGCCGGCGAAGGCCCCGGCCGTGGTCCACATCGACGGCGTCCGCAGGGTCTCTTCGCCGGTGGCCACGAGGAACATGGTCGTGCCGT
The DNA here is from genome assembly GCF_001426835.1 of Microbacterium sp. Root1433D1. Classification (NCBI taxonomy): domain Bacteria; kingdom Bacillati; phylum Actinomycetota; class Actinomycetes; order Micrococcales; family Microbacteriaceae; genus Microbacterium; species Microbacterium sp. Root1433D1. The sequence continues at coordinate 1,030,755 of NZ_LMFN01000001.1, forward strand.
ACATCAGCATCAGGTCGCCGACCTCGTGCGCGCCGACGCTGACGGCTTCGGTCCAGGCATCGATCGTCCCGGCGATCACGGGCGTGCCCGAGGGGATCCCGGTGAGGGCTGCCGCCTCGGCCGTGACCTCTCCGGCGACCTCGCCCGCCCAGTGCAGCCGCGGCCGCTCGATCTCCCCCGTATATCGCGTCCACCACGGGTCGTGCCAGCACTCGCCCTCGATGTCGTAGAGGGGAGAGACCTGACTGGCGGACTGGTGATCGAGCACGTACGCACCGGTGAGCCGGCGCGCGAGCCAGGACGCGGGCATGTACAGCCGTCGCGCTCGCTCCCATGCCTCGGGCTCCTCCTCCGCGATCCAGGCGATCTTCGGCCCGCCCGCCTGCGAGGTCAGGGTCGATCCGCCGATGCGCGTGATCTCGTCGACGCCGAGCTCGGCGGTCATGCGCTCGATCTGCGCGGTCGAGCGGGTGTCGACGCCGTAGAGGATGGCCGGGCGCACGGGTTCGTCGCGTTCGTCGGCGAGCAGGATGCAGGGCCCCATGCCGCTGACGCCCACACCGACGATCTCGGCATCGGGGACTCCGGCGAGCAGTTCGCGCGCGATCGCGACGAACTCGTCCCACCAGATCGCGGCGTCCATCTCGACCCAGCCCGTGCGAGGGCGTTCGACGTCGTGCGCTCTGGTCGCCGTCGCCAGGATGCCGCCGTCGGCACCGACCAGCACGCCCTTGCTGCTGGACGTGCCGATGTCCACCCCCAGGGTGCAGCGCATGGAGTCCTCCTCGTGCCGGGACGACGGAGTCCTCGGTCTGATCGCCACTGTACGCGAAATCGATTTCATGCCGCAAGGCACGAGTAGTCCTGCACCACTCGCGCCAGAGAGTGATCTGCCCACCGAGAGCGGCTTTCTGGCTGACCAGCACCGGAATACCGTGACATTCTGGGCACCCCGAATCAGACTGGAGGCATGCGCTTGGATGACCCGCAGGTATGGACGCTGATCGGCGTGTTCACGACGATGATGCTCGGCGGCATGACCCTCATGACGATGCAGTTCAGCCGCGTGATCCGCGCCGAGATCGGTGGTCTGCACGGCGAGCTGCGAGGTGAGATCGGCGGGTTGCGCGGCGATCTGAGCGGGCGGCTGGAGAGCCTCGAGGGCCGGCTCACCGGCCGCATAGACGCCCTGGAGCATAAGGTCGACAGCCTCGACAAAGAGGTGGCGAACCTCGCGACGCGGTTCTGGCGCTCACAGTAGTCCGCCCGACCGCCCGCTCAGCTCCGCGTCGCGCTCGCGGGCTGGAGCTCGTTGCGCAGCACGACCGTCCGCGCCGGCTGCGTGTCACCCTTGATGCGATCCAGCAGCATCCGCGCCGCGGTCACGCCCATGTGCCGCGCCGGCAGTCGCACCACGGTCACGGCCGTCGGCGAGAGCGTCGTGAACGGCAGAGAGCCGATCACCGCCACGCCGACGTCCGGCGGAGTGCGCCCGTGCTCCGTGAGCACCTGGATGGCGCCGACCCCGATCAGGTTGTTGCCGGCCACCACCGCATCCGGCGGCTCGGGCAGCGCGAGCAGCTCCTCCATCGCCGACCGGCCACCGTCGACGCGGAAGGTCGTGAAGCGCTCGAGCCCGTCGAGGTCGAGGTCGGGGTGGGCCGTGGTGAGCGCGGAGCGCCACCCCGCGGCGCGCTCGGCGGCGGTGTCGATGTGCGCGGGGCCGCCGATGTAGGCGATGCGACGGTGGCCCGCATCGATCAGGCTCCGCGTGGCCGACGTACCCGCCGCGCGATTGGCCATCGTGACGCCGTCGATGTCGTAGGCCGTGCTGCGATCGACGGCCACGACGGGCCGGCCGGTGGCGAGGATGCCGTCGAGGTCGGAGTGCTCGTCGGCTGTCGCGATGATGACGCCGGACATGTTCTCGGCGATCGCGATGCGGAGATACGTCGCCTCCTTCTCCACCTGCGCGTCGGAGTTGCAGAGCACGACGGAGTATCCGGCTTCGGAGGCGACGTCCTCCACCCCGCGCGCCATCTCGGTGAAGTACGGGTTCTCGATGTCGGGGATCACGAGGGCGATGACCTCGGAACTCTGTCGACGCAGCGAGCGGGCGGCGCGGTTGGGGGTGAAGTCGAGCGTCGCCGCGGCCGCACGGACGGCCGCCACCTTCTCATCGGAGACGCTCGTGCCGTTGAAGACGCGCGAGACCGTCGCGGGTGAGACCCCCGCGAGCTCGGCGACGTCGTAGATCGTTGCCATGCGCTCCCCTGCTCCCCCGCGGACTCCTGCTCCCGCCGAGCGCGGCGGGTGCTGCAACAGTATCGCGCGGTGGCCGAGGATCAGCGCCTCGGTGAAATCGATGCCGCGCACATCTTCACCCGCCCACGCGACGGATGCCGCGACCCCTCGGTCGCGGCATCCGTCGTATTGCTGAGGTTCTTCAGCTCAGCCAGGCCGGCGCGCGTCCTCGCAGGAACGCTCCGTCGAGGGAGAACCGCCCCGCACCCGTGAGCGCGAGGGCGAGAGCTGCCGCGCCGAGGACCGCGACGAATTCGTAGCCGCCGTCACCGACCCAGAGACCGGCGGGAAGGTGCACGGCGACGAGGGCGACGATCATGTCGATCGCGAGCAGGATGGCGACCGGACGGGTGAGGAGCCCGAGGATCAGCAGGATGCCGCCGATGAGCTCGACGAAGGCGACGACCGGACCGGCGATCTCCGGCAGAGGGACCCCCATGCCCGCGAAGCTGCCGATCGTCCCGGGAAGCGTGAACTCGAAGATCTTCTGTGCGCCGTGTGCGGCGAAGATCGCACCGACGACCACGCGGAGGACCAGGAGTCCCAGCGAGGGTGCGGCGGATGGGGCTTTGGTGTTCGTCATGAGGAGTTCTTCCTTCGTGGCAGGACACCCGCGCGCCAGGCGCGGAGCAGGGTCGTTCCCTGCTTCCACGCTAGGAAGGCGACATTTCCATCTCCTGTGACCGGGTCACCGGTGCGCGGCGACCACCTCGGCGACGGCGGTGCGCTCGGCGGCGCTCGGCTCGGCGATGGCCATGCGGCAGTGCGTGTCGACGACGTCGAGCACGCGGTACGCCTCCTTCATGCGCGCCATGTCGCCCCCGATGAGCGCGACGACGTCGTCGACGGCGGCCTGGGCGGCGACGATGGCCGCCGCGTCTCCCGCTCGGCCCGCGTCGGCGAGCGCGCGGAAGGGCTTCGGTGTGACCGACGACACCCCGGAGACGACGCCCTGCGCGCCCACCTCGACGGCGGCGATCAGGTCGCGATCGGCGCCGGTGTAGAGGTCGAAGTCGGCGGGCACGACGGCCCGGTACGCGGCGATGTCGTCGAGCGAGAGCTCGCTGATCTTGGCACCGACGACGTTGGGCAGTTCGGCGAGCCGCACCAGAAGCTCCGGCGAGACCGGGTTGCCGCTGCGAGCCGGGTAGATGTACACGTACAGTCGACCGTCGCCGACGGCATCCGACACCGCGCGGTAGTAGTCGAAGATCGCGTCGTCGGTGGCTCGCAGGTAGTACGGCGTCAGCGCGGCGAACTCCACGGCGCCCAGTTCGCGGGCGATGCGGGTCAGCCGCACAGCCTCGAACGTGCTGGGGCGGCCGACGTGCACGACGACGCGCATGCGCCCCTGCAGCTCGGCCAGCGCCGCGTCGACAATGGCCGCGAACTCCTCGGCGTCCACCGCGGGGAACTCCCCCGTCGTGCCGAGCACGAATGCTCCCTCGTTCCCCGAGTCGGCGACGAATCGGAAGATCGCACGCGAACCCTCGATGTCGAGGGTGCCGTCGCGGTGGAACGCGGTGGGCACGGCGGTCAGGATGTCGTAGCGGGTCACTTCTCGGTCTCCTCGGAGTTCTTGCGGGGCTTGCGGGAACGACGCCGCGGGGCGTCGACGTTGCGGACGGTGGAGGTGAGCAGGTCCGGCTGCGCGGCGAGCTCGTCGTGCGCCTTCTCGATCTGCTGGATGCTGTCGTCGTGCAGGATCGAGTCCGCGAGCGAGGCGCGCTCGGCACGGGGACGACGGGCGGCACGGATCGCCGGCATCACGATCGACAGCACGGCCAGGGCGAGGAGCACGAGCGCGATGGGGCTGACGACCTCGAAGAACGGACGCGTGGGCAGGATCGCCAGCGTCCGGGCGAGGTTCTCCTCGGCGAGGGGTCCGAGTAGGAGCCCGAGCACCACGGGGCCCGCCGGCACCTGCATGCGCTTGAGCATCACTCCGATCACACCGAAGACGAGCATCGTCACGACCGTGGAGAGGCTGTTCGAGGTGGCATACGTGCCGATGATGCAGAAGATCAGGATGCCGCTCCACAGATACGGCTGCGGCACGTCGAGCAGCTTGACCATGCCCTTCATGCGGATCAGGCTCAGCACGAGCGACAGGATCGTCGCGATCAGCATGATTCCCACGATCGAGACGACCAGGTCGGGGCGGTTCGTGAACAGCGTGGGACCGGGCGTGATGCCCCAGATGATCATCGAACCGATCATCACGGCCATCACGGAGTCGCCGGGGATGCCCAGCGCCATGGTCGTGGTGAGCGAGCCACCGAGCGTGGCGCTCGAGGCGGTGTCGGAGGCCGCGACGCCCTCGATCGATCCCTTGCCGAACATCTCGGGGTGCTTGGACACCTTGCGCGCCCGCTCCCACCCGATGAGTCCCGCGATGTCGCCGCCGGCCGCGGGGATGAGCCCGACGCCGAGTCCGACCGCACCGCCGACCGCCGTGGCCCGACCGCTCTGCTTCAGCTCGGCCCGGTTCGGCCACCAGCGGCCGAGGCTCGAGATGGGCCGCACGTGCGACTTCCGGTGCGTGAGCAGCTGGTCGAAGAGTTCGGCGATGCCGAAGAGTCCGATGATCACGGCGATGAAGTTCACGCCCTCGACGAGTTCGAGCACTCCGAAGGTGAAGCGCTGATCGGCCGTCGCCGCATACGTGCCGACGCTGCCGAGCATGAGGCCGAAGAGCCCGGCGAGGATGCCCTTGAGCATCGACTTCGACGAGATGCCGATCATGATCGAGATGCCGAAGACCACCAGGGCGAACAGTTCCGGGGATTTGAAGTAGTCGCGGGCGAAGCTGGCGATCGGCACGGCTGCGACTGCGAAGAGCACGAGCGAGGCGAGGATGCCGACGGCCGAGACGATCGCGGAGATCGTCAGGGCGAGACCGGCCCGCCCCTGCTTGGCCATGGGATAGCCGTCGAGCGTCGTCGCGATGGACGCGGGAGTGCCGGGGGTGTTGATGAGGATCGAGGGCACCCGATCGCCGAAGTTCGCGGCGACGTAGATCGTCAGCAGCACCGCGAGACCCTGCACGGGCTCGAGGGTCATCGTGAAGCCGGCGGCAAGCGCGACCGCCATGGTCGCGGTGATGCCGGGAAAGGCGCCGACCATGAAGCCGAGCACGAGGCCGACGAGCATGTAGAGCAGGATCGAGATGTCGAGGAGCGAGTTCAGCCCCTCCATGAGCGCGTTCACAGGGGGATCCTCAGGAGCATCCCGAACACGACGTAGACGAACGCCGTGACGGAGGCGGAGTAGATGATCAGGCTCAGCCAGCGGCGGTGGCCGTAGAGGAGCATGAGGGAGGCCATCAGCAGAGCTGCGGCGATCGGGAAGACCTCGATGCGGTAGCCGAAGAGGATGACCGAGCCCAGCGACCACAGCACGATGAAGGCGCCGGTGATCGCGAGCGTGGCGATGACGCGGAGGTAGCCGCCGGGCTGGATGCGTTCGAGGTCTTCGCGGGTGGGTGCCGGGCGGGTGATCGCGACGGCGAGCAGCGCGATGGCGACGACGACTCCGGTGACCCCGATCACGAGCGGCCAGAAGCGGGCGTCGATCTGCCCGGGTGCGGCCTCACGGCGCAGCGGGATCTGCGTCGAGAGGAAGAGGTATCCGGCGGTGAACGCCAGGGCGACGACGGCGAACACGATCTCGAGGGTTCGCGACGCGGGCGCGCCCTCGTACTCGTCACCGGCGGATTCGTCGCGGCCTGCCGGTTCTGCAGCGGTGTCGGGGGTGGACATCATGCTCCTTCTCCTTCGTCGAAGGGGAACGGCTGCGGGGCCGGTCTGCACCGGCCCCGCAGTGTTCTCAGCCCAGGAGATCCTTGAAGAGGTCGAACTGCTCGTCGACGAACGTCGTCCATTCGGCGGAGTCGCGGTACACGACGAGGTTTCCGGCATCGGCCTGGAACTTCTGGTATCCGTCGGACTCGACGGCTTCCTTGACCGCGGCCTCGAGCGTCGACTTCACGTCGTCGGGCAGACCCTTGGGGGCATAGATGCCGCCCCAGCCACCGAAGACCACGTCTTCGCCGATGGCCTCTTCGACCGTCTCGACGTCTTCGGCGTCGGGGTGACGCTCGTCGTTCATGACGGCGAGGATGCGCACGGCCTCGCCCTGCGCCAGGGCCTCGCCGAGGCCGGAGACGGCCGCGACGGTCTCACCGGATGCGGCTGCAGCGACGGCTGTCGCTCCGCCGTCGTAGGGGACCGGGGTGAAGTCGGCGTCGGTCGCGGCACCGAGTCCGAGGGTCGCCGCCTCCCAGATGGAGCCGGCACCGGAGTTGGCGACCGTGACGGCGCCGGACTTCGCCTGGGCGACGAGGTCTTCGAGCGTCTCGATGCCGCTGTTCGCGCCGACCGTGACGACCCCGGGGGCGAGCATGATCTGGCCGAGCAGGTCGAAGTCGTCCGGCAGCACGTTCGCGCTCTGCGTGGTGTTGAGCATCGCGATCTCGACGGGCGCGAATCCGATGACGTAGCCGTCGGCATCCTGCGCGCCCACGTACTCCATCGCGAGGGCGCCGGCGGCACCGGGCATGTTCTCCGGGATGACGCTGACGCCGAGGATCTTCTCGAGCTCCGTGGCGAGCGCGCGCGACGAGAGGTCGGATCCTCCGCCGGGGTTGGCCTGGATGATGAGTCGGATGTCGTTCTCGGGGAACGCCGATCCGGCTTCCTCGCCCTCTTCGACCTTGGTGCAGGCCGAGACGATGAGAGCGGTGGCTGCGAGGGCGGCGATCGCGGCAGCCGCCCGGGTGATGCGCTTGCGGGGCATCTTTGCTCCTCTACGTGGGTCGACCTTGTTGTCGACTCCCCGACCGTAGCAGTGTTGACTGTTAACAGTCAACACTGACAAGCGTGCGCCCCTCCCCCGACGAGTAAATGCCCGCCCCGCTCAGGCGCGGGTGGCGATCTCGCTCAGCATGCGCTCGCGGGCGCCGTCGAGGTGTTCCGACAGCACCTTCGCCGCCTGCGTCGGCGTACCGCTTCGCATCACGTCCATGAGCTTCACGTGGTCGCCGGACGACTCGTGCAGATCTTCATCGTGGTTGATCGTGACCTCGAGGAGCGCCGTGAACGTCGGGAGGTACTGGTTCCACGCCCCCTCGAGGCGTGGATGGTCGGCGAGCGCGTAGATCTGCGAGTGGAACTCGAGGTCGGCCGCCACGAAAGCGGCGTGGTCACCGGCATCCGCGGCCTCGCCCATGCGTCCGACCGCCGCAGCCATCGCCGCCCAGCGCGCATCGTCGTCGACACGCATGGCGCGCGAGAGGGCGAGCTGTTCGAGGGCACCGCGCAGGCTGTACAGCTGATCGACGTCGTCGTGCGTGAGCCCCACGATGTAGACCCCGCGCGGACGCTGCACCTCGACGAGCTTCTCGAAACTCAACTGGGTGAGGGCATCGCGCACCGGTCCGCGGCTGACCGAGAACTCCTCGGCGAGCGCCTCTTCGGTGATGCGCGCGCCGGGGGCGAGCTCGCCGCGCACGATGCGCTGGCGGAGCACCCGCGCCACCTGGGCGCCGAGGGATTCTCCGCGCGTGACGGTCTGCGTCATGGTGACCTCCTGTTAACAGTTGACAGGATACACACCGCGGCGGTGCCTGGGCCTAGGCGCTCCCGCGCGGGTCCCAGAGCACGACCTCCGTCGAGCGACGCAGGCGCCGTCCGGTCGGCATGGGTACGACTCCGGCGGAACCCGCGGCGAACACGCGCACTCCGGGGCGGCTCTCGCGCTCGGTGCGCAACGCACTCTCGAGCACGGCGATGCGGTTGCGCAGCGCCCTGTTCTCGTCTTCGAGGTCGAGCAGACGGGCGATCGCGGGGAGGCTCACGCCCTCGGAAGAGAGCTGGGCGACCTCGCGCAGCTGCTCGATGTTCCGGGGGGAGTACCGGCGCGAACCGCCGGAAGTGCGTCCGGGGACGACGAGCCCGATGCGGTCGTACTGCCGCAGCGTCTGGGGATGAAGGCCGGAGAGCTCGGCGGCGGCCGCGATCGCGAACACCGGGGTGTCAGCATTCATCATGAACGCCTCCGCCCCCGGTGCCCGCTTCGACGATCGGTCATCGCCGCGCCTTCGCCATCAGCTCGGCCCGCGGGTTCTCGTCGGGCTCGAGTTCCTGGAACTTCTCCAGAGCCGCACGCGCGGCGTCGTCGAGGTGCGTCGGCACCGCGACCTGGAGCTCTGCGAGCAGGTCGCCCGTGCCCTTCGAGGTCGCAACCCCTCGGCCCTTGACCCGCAGCACCCGCCCGGAGGGAGTACCGGGTGCGACGCGGAGCTTGACCACGTCGCCGCCGAGGGTCGGGACCTCGATGGTCGCACCGAGAGTCGCCTCGGTGAACGTCACAGGCACCACGACGCGCAGGTTGAGTCCGTCGCGCGTGAAGACCGGGTGCGGGCGCACCGCGATCTGCACGACGATGTCGCCGCTCTCTCCCCCATCGGGCGAAGGACGACCGCGACCGCGGAGACGGATCTTCTGTCCGTCGGCGACGCCCGCCGGGATCTTCACCTTGAAGGGCTTGCCGTCTTCGCCCTGCAGGGAGATGGTCTCGCCCTGCACGGCGGTGACGAAGTCGAGCGTGGTGCGGGCCGTGACATCGGCTCCGCGCTGCGGGCCGCCGAAGCCGCGGTATCCGCCGCTCGGCTGCCCGAAGCGTCCGTTGCCGAAGCTCGCGCCCTGCCCTTGGTTGAACATCGCGAAGATGTCCTCGAAGTCCGCCGTCTGCCCGCGGCCCTGCTGTCCGAACCGGCTGAACACGTCTTCGAAGCCGCCGGCACCCGCACCGCTCGCCGTGAAGCGAGCGCCGGATCCCATGGCGCGGATCTCGTCGTATTCCTTGCGCTGTTCGGCGTCGGAGAGCACCGAGTAGGCCTCGCTGATCTCCTTGAACTTCGCTTCGGCTTTGGCATCACCCTGATTGGAGTCCGGGTGGTACTTCCGCGCGAGCTTGCGATACGTCTTCTTCAGATCCGCATCACTGACGTCCTTGGAGACCCCGAGGGTCTTGTAGAAGTCCTTGTCGAACCAATCCTGGCTGGCCATCGATCACCTACTCCGCAGGGACAGCGACGACGACCTTCGCGGGGCGCAGCTCGACGTCTCCGAGGCGGTAGCCCACCTCGACGACCTCGAGGATCGTGGTCTTCTCGGCGCCGGGGGTCGGCTGCTGGAAGATGGCCTCGTGGCGCTGCGGGTCGAATTCCTCGCCCTTCGCGCCGTACGCGACCACTCCGAGACGCTCCACGACGGTGCGCACCTTGTCGGCGATCACGGCGAAGGGCGTGCCCTCCACCAGATCACCGTGCTGAGCCGCGCGGTCGAGGTCATCGAGCACGGGGACCAGGCCCTTGGCGGCCTCGCCCTTCGCTCGCTCGATCTCGACCTGACGCTGCTCTTCGGTGCGGCGACGGTAGTTCGCGTATTCGGCCTGAAGGCGCTTGAGGTCGTTCAGCAGCGTGGACTCGAGGTCGGCGAGCACGGCGTCTTCCGCCGCGGCCTCACCGGTCTGCGTGGCACCGAGGATGTCGTCGACCGTGAGGTCATCGGCGCCGTCGTCAGGAGTCTCGTCCGACCCCTCGGCGGCCTTCGCCTCGGTGGAGTCCGGGTTCTGCGGCACGGGGCCGGATGCCTGAGCATCCGACCCCTCGCTGCGACCTTCGGCGGACTCAGGAAACTGGTTCTCGTCGAAGTTCTTGTCCGTCATGATTACTTCTTCTCGTCCTCGTCGTCGACGACCTCGGCGTCGATGACGTCTTCCTCGGAGGAGGGAGCGTCACCGGCCGGGGCCTCGCCGTCAGCCGAAGCGCCGGCAGCGGCATCCGCCTGCGAGGAGGCGTAGATGGCCTCGCCGAGCTTGGACTGCGACTGGTTGAGCTTGTCGAACGCGGTCTTCACGGCCTCGTCGTCTTCGCCGGCCAGCGCCGTCTTGAGCGCGTCGACGTCGGCCTTGACCTCGGTCTTCACGTCTTCGGGCAGCTTGTCGTCGTTCTCGGTGATCAGCTTGTCGATCGAGTACGCGAGCGTCTCGGCCTGGTTGCGGACCTCTGCGGCCTCGCGGCGCGCCTTGTCCTCAGCGGCGTGCTCCTCGGCCTCGCGCACCATGCGCTCGATGTCTTCCTTCGACAGCGACGAGCCGCCGGAGATGACGATCGACTTCTCGGTGCCGGTGCCCTTGTCCTTGGCGGACACGTGCACGATGCCGTTGGCGTCGATGTCGAAGGTGACCTCGATCTGCGGGATGCCGCGGGGAGCCGGAGCGATACCCGTCAGCTCGAACGTGCCGAGCGGCTTGTTGTCGCGCGTGAAGTCACGCTCGCCCTGGAAGACCTGGATCGCGACGGACGGCTGGTTGTCGTCTGCCGTGGTGAAGGTCTCGCTGCGCTTGGTCGGGATGGCCGTGTTGCGCTCGATGAGCTTGGTCATCATGCCGCCCTTGGTCTCGATACCGAGGCTCAGCGGGGTGACGTCGATGAGGAGAACGTCCTTGCGCTCACCCTTGAGGACACCGGCCTGGAGCGCGGCGCCGACGGCGACGACCTCATCCGGGTTGACGCCCTTGTTCGCGTCCTTGCCGGTCTCGCGCTTGACGAGTTCGGCGACCGCAGGCATACGCGTGGATCCACCGACGAGCACGATGTGGTCGATCTCGGACACCTTGATGCCGGCTTCGCGGATGACGTCCTCGAACGGCTTCTTGGTGCGGTCGAGAAGGTCCTTCGTGAGGTCCTCGAACTTCGCGCGGGTGATGGTCTCGGAAAGCGACACCGGGCCCGACTCGGTCAGCGACAGGTAGGGCAGGTTGATGCTCGTCGACGTCGAGGAGGAGAGCTCCTTCTTCGCCTGCTCCGCAGCCTCCTTGAGACGCTGCAGGGCGATCTTGTCACCCGAGACGTCGACGCCCGTGGTCTCCTTGAACTGCTTGATCAGGTAATCGACGAGACGCTGGTCCCAGTCGTCTCCACCGAGACGGTTGTCACCGGCGGTCGAGCGCACCTGGATCGTGGAGAAGTCGTCGTCCTTGCCCACCTCGAGCAGCGAGACGTCGAACGTTCCGCCACCCAGGTCGAAGACCAGGATGAGCTCGTCTTCCTTGCCCTTGTCGAGACCGTAGGCGAGCGCGGCCGCGGTCGGCTCGTTGATGATGCGCAGCACGTTGAGGCCCGAGATCTCGCCGGCCTCCTTGGTGGCCTGACGCTCGGCGTCGTTGAAGTACGCGGGGACGGTGATGACCGCGTCGGTCACCGTGTCACCCAGGTACGCCTCGGCGTCGCGCTTGAGCTTCATGAGGATACGCGCGGAGATCTCCTGCGGCGTCCACTTCTTGCCGTCGACGTCGAAGCTCCAGTCGGTGCCCATGTGGCGCTTGACGGAAGCGATCGTCCGATCGACGTTGGTGACGGCCTGGCGCTTCGCAGTCTCACCGACGAGCACCTCCCCGTCCTTGGTGAAGGCCACGACCGAGGGGGTCGTGCGGAAGCCCTCGGCGTTGGCGATGACCTTGGGCTCGCCACCCTCGAGGACGCTGACGACGGAGTTGGTGGTTCCGAGGTCGATACCGACAGCACGTGCCATGTGTTCTCTCCTTTGTTGGAAGTTCGTTGTGGTTCGGAAAATCTGCGGCGATCAGGAAAACCTGAGTCGCGATGACTCAAGTGTACCCAGGGGTCGAGAAGGAGTCAAATGAACTTGATATGAATTGGCTCAACTTTGAGATACGGCGCTGTTCCGGGTGCTCGGCGGCATCACTCAGAACGGGGCGACCTCGGGATCCTCGGTGAAGGTGACGGTGTTCTGGGGAGGCGGCCGGTCGATGTAGACCTTGCCGGTCGGGCTCGTCCAGGCGTAGAGGCCACCGCCCAGAGGCTCGACCGTCCACGGCGAATGGTGCTTGAGCACATGATGGCGTCGACACAGATGGCCGAGGTTCGACTCGTCGGTGGAGCCACCGAGCACGGCATCGCGATGATGATCGATGTCGCAATCGGTGGACGGATACCCGCAGGTGGGGAATCTGCAGCGCTGATCCCTGGCGCGAAGATGCCTCCGCAGATCCGAACCCGGCCGATAGCGGTCGACCGCGAGGACCGTCCCGGTGATGGGGTGGGTGAGGATACGGTCCCATCCGGATGCCGCACCGGCGAACCGGCGGGCGGTCACGGGGTCGATCGGGGTGCGGCCGTTCAGCTCGGCCGGTGTCGCGTCGCCCGCGATCAGGGTCATGACGGGAACAGTGATCGACACCGTTCCACGGATCGCCGCGAGGGGCCCCTCCGCGCCGTCGTGCCCGACCGGGGCACCGGTGAGGAGCAGGTCGAGGGCGAGATCGGCGCGGAGCTGCGCGATGGTGCGCCGATCGGGCACCGGGGACTCGGGCTCCGGGGATTCGGGCTCCTGGGATTCGGGCTCCTGCATCGCGTCGGCCATCTGCGTCAGGCGATCGAAGACACCGTGGACGAGCGCCGAGGGACCGAGCACCCCGAGCTGTGTCATCCCGTCGCCGACGTCTTTCACCCACACGGCTCTCTTCTCCCGCGCGTCGAGATGCCGCTCCTCGATCGACCGCGCCTGGAACCGCTCGGCCACCCGCCGAGCCATGCGGCCGACGCGGGCGGGAGACTCGGTCTCGGCGAAGACGATCATCTGCGTCGCGTAGGCATCGCGGCTCGCCGCATCGTCGAGATGCTCGCCCGCTTCGCACACGACGCGGGCGTGCGCCGCGCTGATACGACCGGCGCCCTGCGCTTCCCAGACCATCGGGAAGCGCTCTACGACCCACGCCGCATCCGCCATCCGCCGCTGCACCGTCCGATCGCTCACCCGCAGGGCTGTGGCGAACTCCGCGGCGACGGTGCGCGCAGACATCTCCCCCTGATCGGGATGCTCCGCCTGCTCAGCGACTTCGAGTGCGAGCCGCGAGCCCACGGCCAGGATGCCGTCGCGTGCGGCCTGCAGACTGCTAATCGTGCGCTCGACCTCGACGAGCATCTCGGTGAGCGCAGCGAGCGCATCCACCTGCTCGAGAGTCGCATCCGCCAGTGCCGTCATACCTTCAGTGAACCAGGAGCCACCGACATTCAAAGGCCCAGATCAGAGCCGGAAAACGATATACCGGCATGTTCTCGCACCACGCACGGCGCACCGCCCACGCGGCCGAGCTCAGACCCCGCCGAGCGACCGTGCCCACCGCGCCCGATGTTCTCGCACGAATGCCAGCGCCTTCGCCCAGTGGTCGCCGTGGCCGTTCGCATACATCGACGCCCACGGCTCGTCGCCGGTCGCGTGCGCCCCTTCGAGCAGCGCGAGCATCGCCGCCGTCCGCTCCTCCATCGCCTGAGGCAGATCACGTCGCATGACGTCGTCCGCGCGGTATCCGTCGACGATGTCGGCGAGATCCCGAGCCGCACTCTCCGGATCGCGTTCACCGCCGGACAGCGCGAACGCCTGGGCCGCGTAGGCGAGGTCCCACAGGCGGGTGCTCGGGGCTGCGGCGTCCCAGTCGATGAAGACCCAGCGGTCGCCGGTGATGAGGTTCCAGGGGGCGAGGTCGTTGTGACAGACAAGCTCGGCGGCGGGCGCGGGGATCGCTGTCCGCCACACGGCATCGGCCTCCGGCGCATAGTGGGCGCTGGCGTCATGGATCTCGCGGATCATCGAACCGACTCGTCGCAGCTCGTCGGCGTCCAGTGGCATTCTCTCGATCGCCGGCGTGCCCGGCACGAATTCGACGACCTGCCGGCCCTGCCCATCCCGCCCTCGCGGCTCCGGCACATCGACGCCCGCTGCCCGCAATGCCCGCACGAAGCGGGTGACGCTCGGGGTCGCCTCCGACCACGACTTTCGCACCGTCTCGCCGAGCCGCACCACGATGCCGCTCGCGTTCCCGCCCGCCAGTACCTCTTCGCTCATCCGTCGACGCTAGCGCGCCGAGGCCTCCACCTCCCGACGCGATACTTGACTCTGACACAGTGGCAGACGGGAGAACTGAGACATGTTGTCCATCGGAGCGTTCGCGCAGATCGGCCAGGTGACCCACCGGATGCTCCGGCATTGGGACACGGCCGGCCTGCTCGAGCCCGCCCACGTGGACGAGTTCACCGGATACCGCTCCTACGATCCCTCGCAGCTGGAACGGCTGCACCGGATCGTCGCCCTGCGCCAGCTGGGTTTCGGTCTCGATGACGTCTCGGCGATCCTCGAACGCGGCGTCGATGCCGAACGCATCGCCGCCCTGCTGAGGATCCGTCGCGCAGAAGTCGAGCAGGAGCATCGGATCGCCGCGGAGAGACTCGTCGACGTGGAGAGGCGTCTCCACCTCATCGAGAGAGAGAAGCACATGTCCCAGATCGAGATCATCGACAAGCCCCTCCCCGCTGTGCGCCTCGCCGCCATCCGCACGGTCGTCGCCGACCAGCCGGCCGTCGCCGGAGTGGTCGGGCCCGCCTTCGACGCCGTGGCCGAGATCATCGGCGACACGCACTCCCTGGCCACCCCGATCGCCCAGTACGAGACGCTCGACGACGGGCTGCAGGTCATCGCGGGCTACACGTACAGCGGCCCCGCGCGCGAGGGCTTCGAGATCGTCGAGCTCCCCGCGGCGACGGAGGCCGTGTGCGGCATCCATCTCGGAGCGATGGAGCACATCGCCGAGAGCTGGCACGCGATCCACACCGAGATCTTCGCGCGGGGCCTGGTGCACGACGGCCCGTGTCGCGAGCTGTATGTGCGCGCGGTCTCCGAGGACCAGTCCGATTGGGTCACCGAGCTGCAGCAGCCCGTCCGTCGCAGCTGAGCGCACCGAGCCCTTCGCGCTCAGGCGGCGCTCTCGACGGTCGGCGCTGGCGAGAGGAGCCGTCGCGCGGCGCCGCGCGCGAGCATCAGGACGACGATCAGCAGGGTCACCAGGAAGAAACCGCCGAGTTGGACGGCATCTCCGAACACGACGTCCACCAGCTCCAGCACGAGGAACTTGCTGCCGGGGAGGATCAGCAGCAGCACGACGACGCCGACCGCTCGCCTGGCCGCCGTGCCGTCGGATCGGATGTGGGCGATCGCCCTCCCCTTCACCCAGACGACGGCCTCGAGGACGATCTTCAGGAGGATCGCCGTCAGAAGCGACAGCAGGAACGTCTCGGAGATGACCGCGGGGAACAGCTGACTGAACGTGCCGAGCACGATCAGGTACATCAGGACGTCGACGAGGTCGATGGCACGGAGCCGCATAGGGGGATCCTATCGAGCACGGGTCCCTGGCCTCGGGTGCCCGAGACACCGTCGAACAGGCCGCGACAGCGTCGAACAGTGGCAAAATGAGAGTAAGGCGAGCCTTAGCGGCCGCCCGGCGGTGTCGCCCCGGCAGACGCCGTGCGATGGATCCGCCCCTTTCTCGGAAGGACCGTGCGGATGACATCACCGATGGCGGACATGAACGAGCGCGCCGACTACGACGTGCTCATCGTGGGCGGCGGACCGGCCGGTCTCTCCGCCGCCCTCAACCTCGGTCGCGCGCTCGCGCGCGTGCTGGTGATCGACGCCGATCGTCCGCGCAATGCGGCGACGCTGCGATCGCACGGGTTCCTGACCCGCGACGGCATCCCGCCGCACGAACTGCGGCGCCTCGCCAGAGAAGAGCTCGCGGCCTATCCGAACGTGGAGGTGCGATCGCGGACGCGCGTCACCGCCCTCCGGCAGACGGACGGAGAGGGGACGGGACCGCACGGCGATCGACGTGTGTTCGCGGCAGACATCGGCCGCCGGGATGCCGAGACCACCGTCACGGCCAGGGCGGTGCTGCTGGCCACCGGGCTGCGCGAGACGCTCCCCGATGTCCCGAACCTGCGCGGGTACTACGGCATGAGCCTGTTCAGCTGCGCCACCTGCGATGCGTGGGAGCTGCAGGGCCGCCGCCTCGCCCTGATCGGCGAGACGCCCGACATCGCCGACCGCGCGCGACTCATCGGACGCTGGACCGAGAGCCTCACCGTGTTCACGCACGGGGCGGACGTCGTGACCGCGGACGAGGAGGCGGAGCTCGCCGCCTCCGGCATCGACGTGCGTCGCGAGACGATCGTCGAGCTCGTGGGTGAGCGGGGAAGCCTCGACGCCATCCGTCTGGCCGACGGCACATCGGTCCCGGTCGACGGCGGTTTCGTGCGGCCCGAGTGGGAGAACGCGCTGACGTTCCTCGACGGGATCGCGCCCACGCTTGATCACGCCGGGCATCTGCGCACGGACCGCTCCGGTCGCACCGATGTGCCGGGGCTCTACGCCGCGGGCGACGCCGCGACACCCGGTCCGCAGCAGCTCATCGTCGCGGCGGGTGCCGGCGCTCGGGTCGCGACGGTCATCGTGCACGACTCGATCGGGGTCGTCAGCGCCCACTGATCAGTCGGCCCGGGTGGAACCGTGGACCGGAGACGGTGACGGTCCGGGACTAGGCTGACCGGCATGACGCGCACCTCCTCCTCGATCCCCCTGCGCCTGGCCAGCACCGCGATCGCCGCTGTGGCCGTGCTGTCACTGAGCGGATGCCTGTACGCGCAGATCCCGGCGGGGTCGCCCACCGACATCCCCTCGTCGAGCCCGGAGACCGATGCGCCGAGCGACGAGTCGTCCGGCTCGACCCTGACCTTCACCGAAGGCCTCGATCTCGCGAGCGACACCTACATCGAATGGGGCGACGGGCTCGTGGTCGACGAGGGCTGGAAGATCGTCTCGCCCGACGACGGCAACGGCGCCTGGACGTACGGCACGGTCGACGGCACCTGTACTGCGCGGTTCTGGCAGGGGTACACGACAGACGTTCCCGTGGTCGCCGGAGACGACAGCGCCTCGTCCGACGCGATCCTCGGTGTGCTGCTGCAGACTCCGACCAGCGAGGTCACCCCGCTCGCCACGACCGGCGAGTTCAGCTACATGGCGGGCGGCAGCGGAGGCGTCGAGACGCGCCAGGTCGTCGGCGTGGACGGCAGCCGCACCTGGCTCATGGCCGCGCGTGCCTTCACGCAGACCGGAGTGGGCCTGTCGGTGGTCGTGGACTGCACCGCCGCGGATGCAGAGGCGACGCTGGCTGCGATCAACGAGAAGAACGCGGTCGTCGTCACGCCCTGAACCCGGCGAGGGATCCGACCCCGCCGGGCGTCACTTGCCGCCGGGAGGACCCACCAGCAGCAGGATCACGTAGAGCGCGACGATACCGACGACCAGAAGCAGCGCGAGAACCCACGGCCGCTGCAGGAACCACCGCATCAGCCGGTCGTACCAGCGGCGATCGCGCGGGTCGTCGGTCGCCTCGAGACGCCAGGCCCCGGTAAGCCGCCCGGTGCGGTGCAGCCAGATCTCGGTCGGGATCGTCGCGTACGGGATGACGGCGCTGGCGACGGCGAGAACACCCACACCGACATGCCAGCGCTGGTTCAGCGCGACCAGGATCGCCGTCGCCGCGTAGCTCAGGAAGATGAACCCGTGGATGCCTCCACCCACGGTCACCACGACTCCGGGGGCGCCGACGGCGCGCGCGATGATCGCGGCGATCAGGATCGTCCAGGTGATCGCCTCCGCGATCGCGAGAACTCGGAACAGTCGGTCGGGGGTGCGGAACACGGTACTCCTCGGGTGGTGTCCCTCCACCGTATCCGGCGGTCACCCCCTTCGAATCAACCGAATGATTGAGTCCGTCAGCACGACGCGACCCGTTTCGTGCCTCGACGCGGCCGACGGCGGAATAGCACGCCGCGCGACGACGTTGCCGAAGGCATGGTGACAGTGGATGCGGACGCGCTCTCGAACGTGCTCGGTGCGGTCGACCTGCGCATCGGCATCGGCCGTCGCACCTCGGTAGCTGCGGGAGCGCTGCTGCCGATCCCCGCCGACACCATCACCCTGGTCTACATCGCCGAGGGCGCTGTGCAGGGGCATCCTCCGCTCGGAGACGGCTGCCGCCTCGACGTCGATCCCGACTCGCAGCGACTCAGGGTCGACACGAAGGCCCGCCATGACCTGCTCGTGGCGGGCGACGCGTTCCTGACCCTCGGCCGTTCGCCGTTCGTGCTCGAAGCGCAGGCCGACACGAGCCTGATGATCGCCGACATCGAGCTCGCCGATGCGGCCTCGCCGCTGCCCGCCCTGCTGCCGCCGTTCCTCACCGTCACCGGGTTCGACGCCGTGGAGCCCGCCGCCGCCGCCCTGGCGCTGAACATGGGGGTGCTCGGCGACACGGTGATGCCCGCCCGCCAGGGCGACCCCATCATCTGCCGCATGATGGCGACGACCGTGCTGCTGTCGGTCATCCGCGCCTGGGCTGCGAACGGCTGTGCCCCGACGGGCTGGCCCTCGCTGTCGAACGACCCGTTCCTCGACCGCGTCGTCGACGCCATCCGCGAGGAACCGGGCCGGGACTGGACGGTGGAGCGCCTCGCCGGCATCGGCGCCATGTCGCGCTCGACCTTCGCCGAACGGTTCCGCAGCACCGTCGGCCGCTCCCCCGCGGACTACGTCACCGAGGTGCGCGTCGACGCGGCCAAGCGGATGCTCGAGGCCGGGCGAAGCGTCTCGGACATCTCCCGCGAGCTGGGCTACGCCTCCGACGAGGGGTTCAGCCGGGCCTTCCGCCGCCGCACCGGGCAGACCCCCTCGTCGTGGCGTCTGGCGAACCGCACGCCGATCTCGGCCTGAGGATCTCGGCCTGAGGATCTCGGCCTGAGGATCTCGGCCTTTCAGGCCCTGCTGCTGACGCGGTTGGACGCGCCGAACAGCACCGCGCCGGCGAGCAGCGCGATCGCCCCGATCACGTAGACCAGCTCGACGTTCAGGGTGTCCACGAGCAGTCCGCCGATGCCGGCCGCGAGGGTGATCGCCCCCTGGAACCCCACGACGACGAGACTGCCGCCGGCTTCGAGCCGATCCGGCATCCGGTGGCCGACCCACGTGTTCGCCACGATCAGCCAGGACGAGAAGAAGAAGCCCCACACCAGTACGACGATGCCGACACCCACGATCGACCCGGAGAACAGGATCATCGACATCACGGACACGGCGATCACGAGCGGCGCGAACACCGCGAAGAAGGCGAACGTGCGGTCGATCACGAGCCCGATCGTGATGTTGCCGAGGAGGCCGCCGACGCCGAACAGCGCGAGCAGCACGACGATGGTCGAGGCGTCGACCTCGGGGATCCGCTCCAGCGCGAGCCGCACGTAGGTGTAGGCGAGGAAGTGCCCGAGCACGACGAGCACGTGGCCGACCATGCCGAGACCGATGCCGGGGCGGCGCAGCGTGTCGACGAGCAGGCGCAGGCTCGACGCCCGCTCGGCCGGCACCGACGGCAGCGCGAACCGCAGCACCACCGCGAGCACGACCATCAGCACGCCCGCGATGGCGAAGACCATCCGCCAGTCGACGAGTTCGCTCAGCATGACGCCCAGCGGCACGCCGGCCACGGTCGCCAGCGACACTCCCGCCGAGGTGAACATGACACCGCGTCCGAGATTCTCCGGTCCCGCCAGGCGCGCAGCGACCGTGATCGACATCGCCCAGAAGGCGCTGATGGCGGCACCCAGCAGGAACCGCGCCAGCAGCACGATGATCAGGTTCGGCGCGATCGCCACGATCAGGTTCGACACGGCGGCGGCGAGCGCCATCCACACCAGCAGCGACCGCCGATCCAGCCGCGGGAACATGAGTCCGACGGTCGGCGCGACGATGAGTCCGACCAGCGCCGTCACGGTCACGGTCTGTCCGGCCTGACCCGGAGTGACCCCCAGCCCGTCGGCCATCTCGGTGAGCACGCCGTTGGGGAGGAACTCGGCCGTGACCAGCAGGAAGCCCATCAGCATCAGCACGATGAGTCCGCCGTAGCGGATGCGGGAGGCCGCGGAGGGCGGCATGGTGGGAACGGGCGCTGTCGTGGTCATGGTTCCACGTTCGCAGCACCCGGAGGCCGTCGCCCGACCGGTCGTCCGCGGCATCCGACCATTCGTCCGACGCGCTCCCGGTCGGTTCCCAGCCCGAGCTTGCAGAGTGTCAGCATGCGGGATCGGAGACGGAGACGGGCGCGCCTGTGGTGCGGTGCCGCCGCCGTCGCGGCGATCATGCTCACCTCCGGATGCACCGGGCAGCGCGCCGCGGGTCCGGACGACTGGGCCCTCGAGCCGATCTCGTTCCAGAGCTCCTTCGTCGGTTCCGGACCGGAGGCCACCCCCGCCGGTCCCCCGACCGACCTGTCGTACGGGAGGCACGTGCTGTCGGCCGACGGCGCAGGCGGGTTCTGGGCCACATCTTCCGGATCGTGGCTGCACGTCGGCGCCGATGGCGAGACGCTCGCGAGGTTCGACACCGATCCCGGCGCCCCGGTCTCGCGGATCGGGGCGATGGCTCCGCTCTCGGCCACCGAGCTCGTCGTGCTGCAGGGCGACCGCGCCCACGTGATGCCGATGATCTCGGTGCTCGACACCACCACCATGACGATGAGGGACCTGCCGGGCGATGTCGTGGGCGACCAGGGCGACTTCGACTACGGGGACTTCGAGTTCGGCGATGTGGCCGTGCACGACGGCGACGCCATCGTGGTGCGCTACCAGCCGCGCCCTCCCGACGCCTACCTCGACTACGAGGTGCTGCGCGTGGATCTCGACAGCGGGACACGGACCCTGCTGCACAGCGGCCCGGTCGCACTCGACGAGGCGCCGAGCGCTCGACCCGGCATACCACCGATCGGCATCGACGTCGACAGCGCGGGACGGGTGTATCTGGCGACCCCCTCCGCACGGATCGTCCTCGCGGCCGACGGCACCGAGCTGAGTCGGGATCGGCAGGTCGCTGAGCACCCCCTCGTCGCCGTCGCTCCCGACGGCACGGCGCTGTGGTGGGGCGGAGAGCTGGAGCAGAGCGACGTTCAGGGTGTGATCGTCGGCGGCTCCCCCGACGCGCGGACGGCGGTCGAACGCCGCCTGCACTGCGCCGAGACCTCGAACGGTGACATCCTCCGCCGCGACGACGCCCTCCGTCTCGGCGACGCCGCCGGACAGCATCCGCTGCCGTTCCTGTGCGGCGCGAACGCCGCCGCGTGGACGGGTGGGTCGTGGGTGGTCGCGACCGGCGGCGAGGGCGACGGAGTGCTCGTCCGCCTCACCCCGCCCGTCGGAGGCTGACCCCCGCCTCTGGACAGGGGTGCATCGACGCCCTAGGCTCGACGACGCACCGGGACCGGCCCGGGAAGCCCGAGCGGAAGGAGCCGAGGACATGAACACCGTCTCTGTCGCGCTCTCCGCCGACCACCTTCCCTTCGAGGCCACCCGCTCCTGATCCTGGTGTGGCCTCCTGCTCCCGGAGCCACATCTTGTCTGATCCCTTCGCTTCCTCGGAAGCCGCGTCCTTCGACGCACTCTCGTTCAACACACCCTTGTTCGACACCGCCGCATTCGATTCCCTCGAAACCGAGCTCGCCTTCGCCGACGTCGACCCCGGCGAGGGCCAGCGCTGGTCCACGTGGCCGGCGATCACCCCGTCCGAGCGCGGCCCCGAGCCGTGGCCGGCATGGGTGGTGACCTCGGCCGGCGCACTCGACACCGAGCGCGGAATCCTCAAGACCGGCAAGGAGGCCGACGTGTTCCTGCTCGAACGCGGCGTGCCCGGCGACCCGAGCCGGCACACCCTCCTCGCAGCGAAGCGCTATCGCAGCACGGAGCATCGCAGCTTCCACCGGTCATCCGTCTACACAGAGGGGCGCAGCATCCGGAACACCCGCGACGCGCGCGCCCTCGCCAAGAAGTCGGACCACGGCCGGGAGGTGGCCGCCGCGCAGTGGTCGTTCGCCGAGTTCGAGGCGCTGTGCCGGATGTGGGAGCTCGGGGCCCCGGTGCCGTATCCCGTGCAGGTCAACGGCACCGAGGTGCTGATGGAGTTCCTCGGCGACGCCGACGGCACGGCCGCACCCCGCCTCGCCCAGGCCCGCGGCGACCGCACCGAACTGCAGGGGTACTACGCGCAGGTCGTCGACCTGATGCGCATCTTCGCGGCGGCGGGGTTCGCCCACGGCGACCTCTCGGCCTACAACCTGCTCGTGCACGAGGGGCGGGTGCGCGTGATCGACCTGCCGCAGATCGTCGACATCATCGCGAATCCGCAGGGGCTCGATCTGCTGCATCGCGACTGCGTGAACATCTGCGACTGGTTCACCCGGCGCCGTGTCGAATGCGACGCCGATGAGCTGTTCGCGGAGCTCCTCGCCGCGCTTTACTGAGAGTCAGACCCCACGCGGGCTGCCAGCAGGCACACGAGCTCGTAGACCACGTGGCTCGCGGCGATGCCGGTCATCTGCGCGTGGTCGTAGGCGGGCGAGACCTCGACCACATCCGCGCCGACGATGTTCTGCGAGGACAGGGCGCGCAGGATCCGCAGCAGTTCGCGGCTGGTCAACCCGCCCGCCTCGGGGGTGCCGGTGCCGGGCGCGTGGGCGGGGTCGAGCACGTCGATGTCGATCGACACGTACAGCGGCTTGTCGCCGATGCGCTGCAGGATGCGGGCGATGCCGGCCTCCACGCCGTGCTCCTCGATGTACTCGCTCGACACGATGGAGAAGCCCAGGCGCTCGTCGTCTTCGAGGTCCTGCTTCGAGTACAGGGGACCGCGGGTGCCGACGTGGCAGCTCGCGGTGAGGTCGATCAGCCCCTCCTCGCTCGCGCGACGGAAGGGTGTGCCGTGCGTGATGGGAGCCCCGAAGTAGGTGTCCCACGTGTCGAGGTGGGCATCGAAATGCAGCACAGCGACCGGGCCGTGCTTCGCGGCGACAGCCCGCAGCAGTGGCAGCGCGACCGTGTGGTCGCCGCCGATCGTCACGATGTGCTGCACCTGCTCGCCGAGGGCCAGTGCCGCGCGCTCGACCTCGCTCACGGCCTCGGTGAGGTCGAACGGGTTGACCGGGATGTCACCGGCATCCACCACCTGCGCGATCGCGAACGGCGACACGTCCTGCGCGGGGTTGTACGGGCGCAGCAGTCGCGACGACTCGCGCACATGCGACGGACCGAACCGCGTGCCCGGCCGGTAGCTCACGCCGGAGTCGAAGGGGATGCCGACGACGGCGATGTCGGCGCGCGGCACGTCTTCGATCCGCGGCAGGCGCGCGAAGGTGGCGATGCCGGAGTAGCGGGGGTTCACGGACGCGTCGATGGGGCCCACGTTCTCGGTCATTGCTCGTTCCTGTTCGTCGGGGTGCGGGAGAGTTCCAGCGGCTGGAGGTCAGAGGGCGTTCTGCGGGAGGTGCACCAGCTGCACTCCCCCGTCGGCGATCGCGGCGCGGATGCTGGAGGCGATGTCATCGCGGTTCTCCACCCGCCGCCCGGTCGCGCCGAAGGCCGTGGCGAGGGCCGCCCAGTCGGGCTGCACCAGGTCGACGCCGATCGGGGTCATCCCCCTGTCGAGCTCGTTCTGCCGGATCTCGGCGTAGCCGCCGTTGTCGACGCACACGATCGTGAGGTCGAGACGCTGCTCGATCGCCGTGACCAGCTCGTTCACGCAGAACATCAGCGCGCCATCGCCGATCACGGTCACGACCGGATGCTCGGTCTGCGCGACCCGTGCGCCGATCGCCGCGGGCAGGCCGTAGCCGAGGGTCGCGTAGGTGGGGGTGTAGAGCAGGGAGTGCGGATGCGCCGACGCCAGCACGCTGCCCAGCGCCATGTAGACGATCTGGGACGAGTCGCCGGCGACGATCGCGTCGTCGGGCAGGGCGCCGGCGATGATCTCGGCCAGCGCGACCGTCTCGGGGGCGGTCTCCCGCATCTCGGCGGCGATCGCGGCGCGTTCTGCGGTCAGCTCACGCGGCGGGCGGGTCTCTGCGGGGAGGACCGCGAGCAGCGCTTCCAGAACCGCGGCCGCGTCGCCGGCGATCCCGACCGTCGCTGCGAGGTTCTTGTCGCGCTGCGCCGGCGAGATGTCGATGCGGATCACGGATCCTCGCGCCTCGAGTCGCGGTGCCCAGAGCTCGGCCTCACCGAGCTTCGAGCCGACCACGAGCAGCACGTCCGCGTCCTCTGCGACCGTGCGCGCCGCAGCGAGACGCAGGTTCGAGCCGAGCGCGAGCGGATGCCGCTCTTCCACCACGCCCTTGCCGTTCAGGGTCGTCAGCACCGGCGCGCCGAGGCGCTCGGCGACGACCGTGACCTCGTGCGCGGCATCCACCGCTCCGCCACCCGCCACGATCACCGGGGTCTTCGCTCCGGCCAACAGGCGTGCGGCCTCGGCCAGCGCCTGCGGATCGCCGGAGGCCCGCGCGGGGACCGGACGCGGCCGCCGCGCCTCGGCGGGAACCCCGGCCGGCGCCTCCAGCACGTCGAGGGGGATCTCGATGTGCACGGGACGAGGGCGACCGGTGCGGAACAGGGCGAACGCATCGTGCACGGCATCGACCGCCTCGGCGGCGCTGGTCACGCGGCGCGACCACTCGGCGATCGCGCCGACCATGGCCGTGGCATCCTTCGTCTCGTGCAGCGTGCCCACGTCGGCGAACTCCGCGCCGAGCGGCACACCGGGCGAGAGGACGATGAGCGGTCGCGACTCGCAGAACGCCGTGCCGATCGCGCTCATCGCGTTCTGCAGACCGGGGCCTGAGGTCGTGATGACGACGCCGGGGAGACCCGTCTGCTGCGCCCAGCCGTCGGCACCGTAGCCGGATCCCTGCTCGTGGCGGTTCGTCACCGCGCGGATGCCGAGGTCGGCGAGCGGCCGGTAGAGCTCGAGGTTGTGGGTGCCGGGAATGCCGAAGATCGCGGTCACGCCGTAGGCGCGGATCGTCTCCAGCACCGCGCGGCCGGCGGTGTCGGTGTACTGCTCGGAGTTCATCGGATCATCCTCACACCCGGTGACGGCGAACGCCGTCGACCCAGGTCTCGCGCACCGTGATCGCCGAGATCTCCTCGGCGGGAACAGCCAGCGGGTCGCCGGAGAGCACCGCGAAGTCGGCGTACTTGCCGACCTCGAGCGAGCCCAGGTCGTCTTCGCGCCCGATCGACACGGCGCCCTCGATCGTGTGGGCGCGCAGGGCTGCGAGCGCGGAGACGCGCAGATCGTCGGGGCCGAGCTTGTGCCCGCGGCGGGTGACGCGGGTGACGGCGGTCTGGATGGCCTCGAGAGGGATGGGCTCGGCGACCGGTGCGTCGGAGGAGATCGTGAAGGGCACGCCCGCACGCTCGAACTCACCCAGCGGGTTGAAGCGCTCGCCCGGAGTGCCGATGGCCTCCTCGACGCCCTCGCCCCAGTTGAAGTAGTGCTGGGTCTGGTTGACCGGGCGGATGCCCGAGGCGGCCATCCGCCCGATCTGCTCGGGGGTCGGCAGCCCGCAGTGCTCGATGCGGTGCCGGGCGTCCGCATCCGGATGCTCGGCGAGCGCGGCCTCGATCGCCGACACGACCATCTCGATCGCGGTGGGCGACTGCGCGTGCGTGGCGGTCTGGAGACCGGCGGCGTGCGCCTTGCGGATGAGGCCGGCGTACTCCGCGGGCTCGTGGTACAGCTGGCCGGTGCGGCACGGGTCGCCCACGTAGCCGTCGGGGAAGTACGCGGTCCAGCCGCCGAGCGTGCCGTCGGCGTAGAACTTGATGCCCGCGAAGCTCAGGTGGGCGTTGCCGAATTGTCCGACGAGTCCCATCTCGAGGGCCTCGTCGAGCAGGTGCGAGAGCAGGTACATCGACACGCGCAGTTCGAGGCGTCCGGCCTCGGCCAGGCGCAGGTACATGTCGAACTCCCGACGCGTGACCTGGGCGTCGCCGATCGAGGTGACCCCGCCTGCGAGGAAGCGCTGCGTCGCCGCATCCAGCTGGCGCAGGTGCTCCTCCGGCTCATCGGCCAAGTGGAAGTTCGGACCGTGGTGACCGATCTTCACGCCGTGCACGCCCGTGAGGATGTTGCACGCGGCATCAGACAGCTCTCCGGTCAGCTCGCCCTCCGCGTCGCGGAAGAACTCGCCGCCGTCGGGGTTCGGGGTGTCCCGGTCGACGCCGTTGACGGTGAGGGTGTGCGAGTTCACGACGCCGCCGTGACCCGACGCGTTCATGAGGTACACCTCGCGATCGGCCGCGACCTCGTCGAGCTCGAAACGGGTGGGATGCCGCTTCTCGGCGAGGTTGCGCTGCTCGTAGCCATAGCCGCGCACGGGGCGCCCCTCGGGGAGGTCGGCGGCCGCCGCCTTCAGCAGGGCCACGATCTCGGGGATGCTGCCGGCCTTCTCCGGGCCGCAGTCGACCCAGCTCATCATCTGCCCGAACATGAGCGGATGCGCATGGGCGTCGACGAAGCCGGGGACGACGACGCCGTCGCCGAGGTCGATGCGCTCCGGAGAGAGCCCACCCCGTTCGGCCGCCGCCTCGCACTCGGCGGGGGTGCCGATCGCGAGGATCCGCCCGCGATCGGTCAGCATCGCCGTGGAGGTGGTGGCCGCGGCATCGGCCGCGTGGATCGCGTGCGCGGTCAGAAGGACGGGTGCCGTCTGGGCCGAGCGGTCGAAGTGGGTGAGCTTTCTCATGGCAGCCTGTTCGCGGTCGTGTCGGTGCGGGCGGTGAAGGAGGCGGTGACGGGGGCCTCGTCGGAGTGCTGCGGTGCGAGGCGCGTGCAGATGCCGGCGATGACGGCCATGCCGATGAACATCGCGATGACCGACCAGATGCTTCCGGTCCAGGCGATGAGCTGCGTCGCGAACCAGGGCGAGAAGCCGGCCCAGACCGCCGCGCCGACGCCGTACGACAGCGCGATCGAGGTGTAGCGGGCCTGCGGGCGGAACATCTGCGAGAGCAGAGCAGCGATCGGCGCGTACGTCGCACTCATCGCGATGCGCACCAGCGAGGCGAACAGGAAGATGAGGGGTTCCACCCGCCCCGGCAGGATCAGCAGGAACGGCACGAAGGTCAGCACCGAGGTGACCAGACCGATGTACATGACGTTCTTGCGGCCCCACTTGTCGCCCAGCCAGGCGACGGGGAGGGTCACCACGAACTCCACGAAGGAGGCGATCGTCATGGCGTCCAGGATCACCTGCTCGCTGATGGCCACCGTGTCACCGGTGGCGTACGCCGTGGCGAAGGTGGTGGCCAGGTAGTAGCCGCCGGTCGAGATGGGCAGGATGCCGATGCCGAGGAGGATCGGACGCCAGTTGGTGCGCAGCGCGAAGGCCAACGGCATCGACTGCTTGCGGCCCTCCACCTTCGCCTCGAAGACCGGGGTCTCCTCGACGCGGTAACGCACCCAGAAGCCGACGCCGACCAGCACGATCGACAGCAGGAACGGGATGCGCCAGCCGCCGTTGATGATGAAGTCGTCGCCCATGCGGGTCATGATCGCGAAGATGCCAGAGGCGAGCAGCGCGCCGGCCGGGTTGCCGAGCTGCGTGAAGCCGCCGTAGAAGGTCTTGGACTTCTCGGGGGCGTGCTCGACGCTCATGAGCACCGCACCGCCCCACTCGCCGCCGACGGCGAGCCCCTGCACCGCACGGAGCAGGATCAGCAGGATCGGGGCGAGGATGCCGATGTTCTCGTAGGTCGGCAGGCAGCCGACGAGAACCGTGGCCGCGCCCATCATCACCAGCGTGATGACCAGCGATGTGCGCCGACCGAGCTTGTCGCCGATGTGGCCGAAGATGATGCCACCCAGCGGGCGGACGAGGAAGGCGACGGCGAAGGTCGCGAAGGCCGCTGCGGTCTCGGCCAGCCGGTCGCCGCTCGGGAAGAACAGCGGGCCGAAGACGAGCGCCGCGGCGGTCGCGTAGACGTAGAAGTCGTACCACTCGATGGTGGTACCGACGAAGGCGGCGATGCCGGCGCGTCGCGCCCGGCTGTGGGTGCCGCTGGTGGGGGTAGTGGTCATGGGGTGCCCGCTCCTTTGCGGAAGATGTCGGATAGCGAAGGATGCTACGGACGTGCGGCCCGGCCAGCAAGCGCAGAACTCCAGCGATAACGCGGATTCACTGAATATATGATCGCGCATTCGTGCAATGCGCGCCTACCCGGTCGCCGAGAAGGCTCCTACACTGGCTTTACGCACCACGAAGCGTGCGATCGCGGGAAACTGACCGAATCGAGCGGAACCATGGATTTCGACGCCGAACTCATCCGTGCGCTGCAGGAAGACGGTCGCGCCAGCATCCTCTCGCTGGCACAGCGACTCGGGCAGTCTCGGGCCGCCGTCGCCGCGCGGCTGCGCACGATGCTCGCCGACCGTACGGTGCGGGTCGTCGCCGCCGTCGACCCGGTCTTCCTGGGTCAGCACGTGCTCGCCCACGTCTCCATCCGCACCGACGGCTCGGTCGAGCTCGTGGCAGAGCACCTGCGCGACATGAGCGAGACCGTGCTGGTGTCGGCCGTCGGCGGGGCGCACGACGTGGTCACCGAGGTGCGCGTGGGCTCGATGTCGGAGCTGCACGACCTGCTGGCCCTGATCCGTGCGATCGACGGCGTGCTCGACATCAGCACGATCATCTACTCGACCGTGATCAAGGGCTTCTTCGTCTCGGAGTACCACGGCGGCGTCACCCTCGACACGATCGATGAGGCGCTGATCGAACAGCTGCAGGCCGACGGACGCAAGAGCTTCCGCGCACTGGGCGAGGAGGTGCGCCTGTCGCCCTCGGCCGTCGCGACCAGGGTGCAGCGGCTGATCGACGCCGGGGTGATCAAGATCAGCGCGGTCGAGGCGCGCGGGCTCGCGCACCGGCAGCTGTCGATGGGGGTGGGCATGACGCTCGGCGACGACGACGAGGCCGTGATCGACGAACTGCGAAGGGGGCGCGGTGTGGACTTCGCCGCCCGCACGCTCGGCCGGTTCGACGCCGTGGCCACATTGGTCGAGCCCTCGGCGGGGGCGCTGTACGCCAGCCTCGAGCGGCTGCGTGCACTGCCAGGGGTGACGCGCATCGAGGCCTGGCTGCACCTCGCCGTGTTGAAGGAGGACTACGCGCGCACGCTGCGGCCGCTGCGCACGGACTGAGGTTCAGGACGCGAGCGGTGCGAGGAAGGCGCGACGGACGGCGGCGATGTCGGCGTCTTCACGCGATGGATGCACGCGGTTGACGAGCAGCACACCGAAGCCGCCGGAACCGGTGTGGACGGCGAAGCATGTACCCGTGAATCCGGTATGCCCCACCGCGTCGATGCCGGACATCCACGACTCGTCCCGTACCCGCAACCCGATCGCCTGGCCGTAACCGGCATCGGCACGCACGGTCGGCACGCGGAGTGCGCGCGTGGAGTCCGCCGACAGCACGCGCTCCCGCGGCCCCTGCCCGTCCTCACGGATCATCCGCGCCAATGCGGCGACGTCGTGCACCGACCCGAACAGCCCGGCGTGACCCGCCGGGCGTTCGAGCGCGTGCGCCAGCTCGTCATGCACGTCTCCGCGCACCGGACCGCGGTGCGGCTGATCCTCCGTCGCCACGGCCTCGCGCGGATCGGGCGACGATGTCAGCGACCCCGCGCCGATGGCCGTCGCCACCTCCGCCCACAGCTCGGCGAGGGGTCTCCCCGCGACGCGCTCCAGGTACTCCCCTGCGGCGATGAACCCGACGTCGGAGTAGAGGTGACAACCACCGGGTTCATATCCGACCGGTCGCTGCAGCACCCGCGCGCGCAACTCATCGCCGCGGATCCCGTCCCGCCACTCGCGTCCCTCGGCCGGCAGCCCTGAGCTGTGCGTGAGGAGGTGGCGGAGGGTGATGCGTCCAGCGCCCTCACCCGAACCGGCATCCAGGACCGGCGCGACGGGCGCGTCGAGGTCGACCCTGCCCTGGTCGACGAGCCGTAGCGCGGCGACTGCGGTGAAGACCTTCGTGAGCGACGCGAGATCGAACAGGTGCCGCTCGTTCAGAGGCGTCCGATCGTCGTGGGCCGGGGTGCCGAGGATCAGCAGCTCGTCGACTCCCCGCCCCGGCGTCGTGCGCAGGGAGGCCCACGCCGACCCCGGCGCCCCGTTCACCACGGCCGCTCTCCCGTCACTTGCTCATGCCGGAGGTGAGTCCGTTGATGATCTGCTTGGTCGCGAGCAGGAACAGCACGATGAGCGGGATCGTCGCGATCGTGAGCCCGGCGAACAGCTGCGGCCAGTCGGTGGAGTACTCGCCGAAGAAGCGGGTGAGTCCGACGGGAAGGGTGTACGAGTCCCGGTCGCGCAGCAGGATCAGCGGGTAGAAGAAGTCGTTCCACACCGGCACGAAACGGAAGACGATCACGGTCGCGAGCGCCGGACGCACGAGCGGCAGCAGGATCTGCACGAAGGTGCGGAACGGACCGGCGCCGTCGATGCGCGCGGCCTCTTCGAGTTCGATCGGCAACGCGCGGAAGAAGACCGTCAGCACGAACGTCGTGAACGGAATGCCGAGGGCTCCGTAGACGAGGATCAGGCTGAACACGTTGCTCGTCATCTTGAGCGAGTCGAGCAGGTAGAACAGCGGCAGGATCGCCAGGTGCACCGGCAGCATGAGCCCGGACAGGAAGACCGCCTCGATGCCACGGAAGAACTTCGCCCGAGCCCTCGCGAACGCGTACGCGGCGAGCACCGAGACGACGGTCGTGACGATGACCGAGCCGACGGTGACGGTGATCGAGTTGAGGAAGTAGGTGTCGAACGACGCGGTGATCCACGCGCTCTGGAAGCTCGTGAACGTCGGCGGGACCGGGAGTCCGAGCGGCTCGGTCGCGATCTGCTGCTGTGTGCGCAACGAGTTGTTGACCATCAGCAGCAGCGGGCCGATGGCGACGAGCGCGTAGCCCCAGAGGAACACGTTCGCGAACAACCGCCCGATGAACGGAGCATCGGCGGTACGGCTGGAGCGGCGGCGTGGGGCGGAGGAACGACCGGAGACGATCGCTTCGGTGGTGGGCTCCGGACGGGTGTCGAGGGCAGTGCTCATCAGAACAGCTTTCGTTCAGCGCGACGCATCGTCGAGGTGATCACGACCGAGATCACCATGATGAAGATGAACAGGACGGTCGCGAGCGCGGAGGAGACGCCGATCGAGTTCGGGTTCCCCGATTCGAAGGCGGTCCGGTAGAAGAGGAGCATCATGACGTCGGTCGACCCGGCGGGCGCCCCGTTCGAGCCGGCGAGCGCGAATGGAATGGCCATCGCCTCCATGCTGCCGATGAAGGTGAGCACCGTGATGATGCCGATCGTGGGCGTGAGCATGGGCAGCGTGATGTAGCGGAAACGCTTCGCCGCGGTCGCCCCGTCGAGCGAGGCGGCCTCTTCGATCTCCTCCGGGATCCCGCCGAGAGCGGCGCCGTACAGCAGGATCGGGAAGCCGATCCACTGCCAGGCACTCACGAGCACGATCACCCAGATCGCGAGCTGCGGGTCGCCGAGCCAGGGAAGGGCGAGGCTCTCGAGGCCCACACCGCGGAGGATCGCGTTCACCGGGCCGAACAGCGGCGAGAGCATGAGCGACCACAGGTAGCCGATGACCATGGGGCTCACCAGGTAGGGCAGCGCGAAGATCGTCTGGAAGAAGCGCTTGGTGCGCTTGCGGCGGTGCAGCAGGGTGGCGATACCGAGGCCGAGCGAGTTCTGGAAGACCAGCGCACCCGCGAACAGCAGCAGGTTGTGCCCGAACGCGTTCCACAGCTCGGAGGCGTAGGGCTCCTTCGTGAGGAGGGTGATGTAGTTCGCGACCCCTGCGAAACCGCCCTGCTTCGTGCCCTGCCAGTCGAAGAACGAATAGCTGAGCGCAGCGAGCATCGGATAGAGGATGAGCACGGCGAACAGCACGGCGGCCGGCAGCACGAACAGGGTGGCCGTAGGGGTGGACAGGGCGATGCCTGCGCGTGTGCGTCGCTTCGTGCCCTCGCGCTTCGCGGGGTCGCGCCGGACGGGGATGGTCAGTGCCATGGTGTGTCTTTCGCTCCGCGAGGGGGCGCCGGATCGACGCCCCCTCGTGTTCGGATCAGGAACCAGGGGTGAACCAGGTGGAGACCCCGGACTGCAGGTCGGCACCGAGCTGCTCCGGCGTCTTGTCGCCGAGGAACATCGCCTGGATGTCCGGGCCCAGGACCGCGGTTCCGGTCGGGTCGCCGTAGCGGAAGTCGACGAGCAGCAGGTACGGCGCCGGGTTGGCGGTGTACTGCTCGTTCATCTCCTGCATGAGCGGGTCGGAGTACTTCACTCCGGGGAGGGCGGAGAACTGGTCCACCTCATCGGCGACGAGCTGACCGAATTCCGAGGTCGTCATCCAGTTCAGCAGCTCTGCCGCCGCCTCCTGGTTCTCGCTGGAGGCGTTGATGCCGAAGCTGCCGTCGGCGTAGCCCGGGGTGACCGCATGGTCCAGAGCGCTGCCGGGGGCCGGGGGCACCTCGTACACGCCCCATTCCGTGTCGGGCGCGGAGTTCTGGAACGTCGGCAGATCGAACGATCCACCGGGCCACTGGGCCGCCTGCCCCGAGGTGAACTGCAGCACGGCGTCGGCGACGGCGATCGCGTTGACGTTCTTGTCGAGGTACTTCTGCATGTCCTTGACGATCTGCAGCGACGACACGTACGTCGGGTCGGTGAAGTCGATGTCGCCGGCGAGCACCTTCTCCTCGAACTCGGATCCGCCGTAGTTCGCCGAGCCCATGATGTCGTGGAACATCGGCAGCACCCAGTCCTCGCGGGCACCGAGTGCCATCGGGGTCACGCCCTCTTTCAGCAAGGTCTCCTGCAGGTCGATGAACTCGTCCCAGTCGGTGGGCTCCTCGAGACCCATCTCGTCGAACATGGTCTTGTTGTAGAACATCTGCATCGTCTGGTACGCGAACGGGACGCCATAGGTCTTGCCGTCGTCCTTGCCCTGAGCTGCCCGCAGCACGGTCGGATCGAACTGATCGAGTCCGTCGACGATGTCGTCGATCGGCACGATCTGCTCCGACTGGATCGCCGGCTGGATGCCGCCGTACGCGCGGAGCATGGCGATGTCCGGTCCATCGCTCCCCTCGAGACCGGTCGCCAGGATCTGGTTGTACTCGGTCGGCTGGAAGCCTTCGAACTGGATCGTGACCCCGGGGTGGGACTCTTCGTACTTGTCGAAGACGGCCTCCCACTTGGGCGAGGAGGAAGCCTGCCACGACCAGATCGTGAGCGTGACATCGCTCTCGGCTTCGCCGCTGGACGCGGCGGGGGCACAGCCCGCGACAGCGAGCCCAGCGACGAGAATGCCTGCTGTGGATGCGAGGCGGACGGGGCGGTTTCGCATGATGTTCCTCTCGGACGGTGGCAGCTGCCTGGCACGTCGTGGGCTGCCGTTACTTCGGGGGGAACGCCCTTCGAAGTGCCCTCGGTGCTGAGGACACGTCGCGTGACGTCGATGTCATGCGGCATTCCCGTGGTTGGGGAGATGCCGACATGCCCACTTTGGGCAATCTCTTACAGAAATGCAAGCAAATCTGAAAATTTCTTCCGAAGTGGGTTTCGGCCTGACATCATGGGCACGTGCCGAACAGTGTCGTGACAGCCATCCATCAGCGTCTCTCCGAGTTGACCCCGACCGAGCGCCGTATCGCCGAGTACGTCCTCGCCGAGCCCCAGGCCGTCGTGGAGAGCTCCATCACCCGGTTGGCCGAGGAGTGCGAGGTCTCCGTCGCCAGCGTCGCCCGCTTCACCCGCAGCGTCGGCTTCGGGGGTTACCCGGACATGCGATTGGCGCTCGCGACCGAGCTCAGCCGCAGCGCCTCCGACCAGGAGAGGTTCCAGGTGTCCGCGGGCGATGTCAGCCGCTACGACGACGTCGCGACGACCGTGCGCAAGATCGCCTTCGCGGAGGCCGCCGCGATCGAACGCACCGCCCGCCAGATCGATCTCGACGAACTCGAACGCTGCGTGGCCGAGGTCCGAGACGCGCGACGCATCGACATCTACGGTGCCGCCTCCAGCGGACTCGCCGCCCAGGATCTGGAGCAGAAGCTGCACCGCGCAGGACTCGTCGCCCAGGCCCGCACCGACCACCATCTCGCGCTGACGGGCGCCGCGCTGCTGGACGGGCGGGATGTGGCGATCGCCATCTCCCATTCCGGACGCACGCTCGAGATCGTGCAGGCGGCGCAGGTCGCGGGGAGAGCCGGGGCGACCACGATCGCCATCACGAACAACCCGAAGTCGCCTCTGGCCAGAGCGTGCGACCTGGTGCTCGTCACCGCGGTGTCGGAATCGACGTTCCGCTCCGGCGCGATGGCGAGCCGCATCGCGCAGCTCGCGATCCTCGACTTCCTCTACACCCGCATCGCGCAGGCCGACTACGACACCATCTCGGCGAACCTGCAGCGCACCCTCGACGCCGTCACCACTCACAGAATCGACTGACCATGCACCTTGGTATCGACCGGCTCCTCCGGCACGACCTGCCCCCGCGCCTGCTGACCACGCTGCGCACCGCGCGGATCGGGATGCTCACCAACGACCTGGCGCTGACGTCGCAGCTCACGCGTGGGCGGGCCGCGCTCGTGGCGGAGGGGTGGTCGCTGAACCTGCTCTTCGGCCCGGAACACGGGATGGACGGACGGGCGAAAGAGGGAGCGCTCATCGACGACGTGCGAGACCGCGTCACGGGCGTTCCCGTGCGCAGCCTGTACGGCCCCTCCGTGCGCCCCTCCGCGGAAGACCTCGCCGACCTCGACGTCGTCCTGGTGGATCTCCCGGATGTCGGCGCACGCTTCTACACCTACATCTGGACCATGAGCCACATGCTCGAAGCCTGCGCGCATGCGGGGGTCGCCGTCATCGTGCTCGACCGCCCCAATCCGCTCGGCGGTCTCCTCGAACAGGCAGAGGGTCCGATGCTCGACGAGGCGGCGCAATCGCTGGTCGGGCGCTGGTCGATGCCGATCCGTCACGGACTCACCATCGGAGAACTCGCTCGGCACTGGGTGCGCACCCGCGGCATCGATGTCGAGCTCGACGTCGTCGAGCTCGACGGCTGGCGACGCGGGGACACCGCGATCGGTCGCGAAGAGCTCCGCTGGATGCCGCCGTCACCGAACCTGCCGAGCGCGGCGACAGCCCTGCTCTACCCCGGGACGTGCCTCGCCGAGGGCGTGAACGTCTCCGAAGGGCGCAGCACCGCGGTGCCGTTCCGTGTGATCGGGGCACCCTTCATCGACGCCGAGGACTATGCGCAGGCGGTGGTCGACCTCGATCTCCCCGGGGTGACCGCCTCCCCCTACGGATTCACCCCCCTCGTGCGCGACCATGCCGGCGCGCAGTGCGAGGGTGTGATCCTGCACGTGACCGATGCCGCGGCCCTGCGGCCGGTGCACACCGGGGTGCGCCTCCTGTCACTCCTGGCCGAGATGTACCCGGAGTCCCTCGCCGAGCGGTCGCTGATCCCGATGCCGGGAGAGTCGAACTGGTCGCCGCTGGAGAAGCTCTTCGGCGTCCGCGGCGCATTCCGCCAGATCGCCGACGGGAGCTGGAACGACCCGGCGACACTCGCGGTACCGGACTGGCCCGCGGCCGTCGAGGCGGATCTGCTCTACGCCTGAGCCTCACTGCGGCTCCGATCTCTGCCCCCTGGCGCGGCGCGCCGTCACCGGGCGTTCACCGTGGCCCGCCAGACTTCCCCCATGAGCGAACCCGAACCTCGCCAGGGCGTTCCCGAGCCCGTGGCGACCGCGAACAGCGGCGCCGTGGCCGTCGTCGGCCTGGATCTGCGCGGCGACACACCCGCGCCGAAGAAGCAGGTGTACTCCTGGGCGCTGTGGGACTGGGCGACGCAGCCCTTCAACACCGTCATCCTGACGTTCGTGTTCACGGCGCTGTATCTCGTCGGCGAGGGCTTCCTGCCACCAGAGGTCGCGTCGCTCGATGTGGACGACCCGGTCCGGCTCGCCGCCGAGGCGGATCTCGCGGCCGGTCTCGGCCTGGGGTCGACGATCGCTGCCTTCGGCATCCTGCTGCTGGCCCCCGTGCTGGGTCAGCGCGCGGACGCCGCCGGGCGCCAGAAGCTGTGGCTCGGAATCGGCACCGGCGCACTGGTCATGTGCATGCTGGGCCTGTGGTTCGTCGAACCCACACCGAGCCTGTTCTGGCTGGGAGTCGCCCTGATCTCGGCCGCGACGGTGTTCCAGGAGATCGCGGCGGTGAACTCCAACGCGATGCTCATCGGCATCGCGAACCCGAAGAACGTCGGTCGCATCTCGGGCCTCGGCTGGGGCTTCGGCTACCTCGGCGGCATCATCGCCCTCGTGATCGTGGTCGTGCTGGACACCTTCGACTGGTTCGGCATGTCCACCGACAACGGCCTGGCCTACCGGCTGATCGCGGTCGGATGCGCGGTTTGGGCGATCATCTTCAGCATCCCGATCTTCCTCAACGTGCCGGAACCCTCACTCGGACGCCCCGAGCGCAGAGTCGGATTCTTCGCCTCGTACCCGCTGCTGGTGAAGGACGTCGCCGGTCTGTACCGCGACCCGGAGACCCGGCCCACCTTCTGGTATCTGCTGGCGAGCGCCGTGTTCCGCGACGGCCTCGGTGGCGTGTTCGCCTTCGGTGCGATCATCGGCACAGCAGTGTTCAAGTTCGAGACGCAGGAGATCATCATCTTCGGCATCGCCGCGAACCTGATCGCGGGGGTCTCGACGATCGCCGCCGGACGACTCGACGACTACCTGGGGCCGAAGCGGATCATCCTCGCCTCGATCGGGTCGATGATCGTCGCCGGCCTCGCGGTCTTCTTCTTGAGGGACGCGGGCGCCATCGTGTTCTGGATCGGCGGACTCATCCTCTGCGCGTTCGTCGGCCCCGCGCAGGCGGCGGCACGGTCGTTCCTGGCCAGGGTCACCCCGGCCGGCCGCGAGGGCGAGATCTTCGGCCTGTACGCCACGACCGGTCGGGCCGCGAGCTGGATGGCCTCCGGCGCCTGGACCCTGTTGATCGTGCTGACGGCCCAGACCGCGTTCGGCATCCTGGGCATCGTGATCGTCCTGATCGTCGGCTTCCTGCTCCTGCTCCCGGTGAAGGCGCCGCGCTGATCCGAGTCCGGGTCAGCGCTGCCAGTTGTCGGCGAGCTTGTTCAGCAGCCGGGCGAGCTCGACGCGCTCCTCTTCCGTGAAGGAGGTGAGCGCCGTCGCCAGCATCTCGCGACGTTCGCCGCGCATGCCCCTGGCGAGGCGACGCCCCTCGTCCGTCAGCGCGATACGTGTGCGCCGCGCGTCGTCGGGGTCGGCCTCGCGGCGCACGTAACCGCGTTCGACGCCCTGCTGCACGAGCCGTGACGCGCGGGGCTGATCGACCCCGATCGCGGCACCGAGGTCGCTCACGCTCAGCGGCGCGGATGCCGCGGCCAGCGCCTCCAGCATCCGCATGCGGGCGGGGCCGCCGAGGCGACCCGAGGGGTCGGCCATCCACGGCGGCATCCCGGGGCGACCGCGATGGTGCTCGAAGTGGTCGCGAGGATCTTCCCCCGGCGCGACGCCGTGGGGCCCTCCGTGCCATCCGCGCGGTCCGCCATGACCACGGCCGCCCTGACCCCGCTCGCCCGCGCCCCTCTCCCCCGGTCGGCGTCCTCGCAGACGGGACAGCGCCTGCGCGATGGCCTCGGCGGAATCCGGCAGTGCGGAGTCCGGCTGTGCGGAGTCCGGCTGTGCGGAGTCCGGCTGTGCGGAATCCCGCTGGGCCGCGTCCGGTGCGGCGTCGTTCGCGGCATCGTTCGATTCGGTGGTCACGGATCGATTTTACATGCGACTTGACATGCATTGCGAGTCCATGTCACACTACATGTACATGCACTGTGACATACACATGCACACTGACAACAAAGTCACCCCGACACGAAGGACTTCCCATGAACACCTCTGAATCACAGAACCCCGAGAACACCTCCCGCCCCTTCGGCTACTGGCTGAAGGCCGCCGACCGCCTCATGGCGGCCGAGTTCGCCACCGCGTTCGACAGCGAGCACGCGAGTCGCCGCGACTGGCGCCTGCTCAACATCGTCGACGGCACCGTCGCATCCGACCGCCCGCTGAACAGCCACAAGCTGCATCGACTCGTCGAGCGCGGCTGGGTCTCCCCCGAGGGAGAGGGCTGGACGCTCACCGACGACGGCCGCGCGGCGAAGGAACGCCTCGGCACCCTCGTCGACGAGATCCGCACCACGGTCACCGAGGCCGTGTCCCCCGAGGACATGGCCACCACGCTGGCCTCACTCGAGAAGATCGCCCGTGCGTTCGGCTGGGACGAGGAGACTCCTCTTCCCCGCGCACGTCGGCACGGCTTCGGCGGCCCCCGCCACGGTCGCGGCTTTCCCCGCGGCTTCGGACGCCCGTTCGGACGAGGCTTCGGCCGCGGCCCCGAGCGCGAGGCCGTGCACGGCTTCGGACACGACCGTGAGCACGGCTTCGGCCCCGGACACGGCTTCGGCCCGCACGAGGACGCCGAGAACGGATGCCGCCGCGGCGAGCCCGGCGCCGGTCACCGCGGTCACGGCCGCGGACACGGACACGGACACGGCGGACACGGACACGGACACGGCGCGCACCGTGCAGAGCGGATCGCTCAGCACGCGTTCGAGCGTGGCTTCGACGCGGGGTTCACCCGCGGCCGCGACGCCTGACATCCGCACCACCCTCGAAACGCCTCTCCCGACATCCGGGTGGGGCGTTTCGTGTATCGAGCGACCGCCCGGCCGAGATGGAGGCCCAGCAGCGATGGAGGCCCGGGCTCGGACGTAGGCTGGATCGGTGGCGGATTCGCGGGGCAGAGTGTGGACGGGCGTTCTGCGCGTCGAACCGCACCGCGGTGACCACCGGGTCGCGCTCCGCGCCGCGATCAGCGTCGCGGTCCCCCTCCTCGTGCTCTGGATGCTGGGGCGCCTCGACCTCAGCATCTATGCGAGCTTCGGCGCCTTCGCCGCGCTCTACGGGCGCCATGACGTGTTCCGCGATCGCTTGCGGATGCAGGCCACCGCCGGCGGAGTGATCCTCGCCTCGATGCTCGTCGGCACCGCCCTGTCGGTCCTCGCCGCTCCCGCCCCGGTCAGCATCCTCGTCGTCGCGGTCATCGCATCCGCCGTCACCCTGCTCGCCTACACGATGCGGTGGCACCCTCCGGGGCCGCTGTTCCCGGTGTTCGCGGTCGGGGCATGCGCCACGATCCCGGCGACGACCGCCTCCTTCGGCGACGTGCTGCTGGTCGGCGGTCCGAGCGTACTGTTCGGGCTGGCCATCACCGCCCTCATCGGCGTCTTCACGCGCAGCACGGCCGATGCGTCGTCGAGGTCCCGGCAACCCGTGGGGCCCATTGCCGGAGAGATGGCCGCATCGGTCGGAGTGGCCATCGTGGGAGCAGGGTTCGCCGGCCTGCTGATCATGGACTCCCACTGGTACTGGGCAGCCGTCGGTGCGGTCGCCGCCGTGAGCGGACCGCAGCTGAACGCCCGGGTGATCCGCGGCATCCAGCGCCTCGTCGGCACCCTTCTCGGCGTGCTCGTCGCGGCGGCGATCCTCGCGATCGATCTGCCGCCGCTCGCCGTCATCGCGCTCGTGGTCATGCTGCAGGCCGCCGCCGAGCTGTTCGTCGGCCGCAACTACGGCATCGCGATGGTGTTCATCACCCCACTCGCGCTGCTCATGGTGCACCTCGCCGCACCCACCCCCGTCGACATGCTCCTTCAGGACCGCGCGATCGAGACCGTGATCGGCGTGGCCATCGGCACTCTCGTCGCCGTGGCATCGGCGGCGCTTCGGCGTCGGCAGGGACGCACACGCGCCTGAGTTCGCCTGCGCCGAGGTTCAGGAACGCAGCGCGAAGGTGATCGCCGTCGTGACGGCCTCGTCGGCACCCGCGAAGGGGAAGGTCGTCGTGTTCAGCAGGTACACCCCGACGATGATCGCGGCGACGAGGAGCACGAACAGGAACGCGAAGATCACGACGGTGAGCACGCGATAGCCGCCGGATGTCGGCGCCTCGGGCGCGACCGATGGCTGGGACCAGTCGTCCGCCACCGCGGCGGGCGGCTCTCCTTCGAGGATGGCGGGGGTCGGGCGTGCACGGTCGGAACCGCGACGCGTCGCGGGTGGCGGCGGGATGACCGCATCGACGGACGACACGTCCGAGGGGATGTCCGACGCAGGCTCCGCCAGCAATCCCTCCGGGATCGGGATCTCGGGCGGCGGAGGCGGGATGACGACGTCGGCGGGCGGGATCAGCGGCTCATCCGGCATGGCCTCCCGCGCGTCGGGAAGGTCCGCCCCCTCGGGGACGACGGGCTCTTCCGGCGGTGTGCCGCTGACGTCACTCATCTCAGCCTCCGACTGCTCCGATGTCGGTGCTGCCGACATCCGTTCGATGGAAGTTCTGGAACGACCGCGAGGCCGTCGGTCCGCGCTGCCCCTGGTACCGGTTGCCATAGGGGCCGGAGCCGTACGGGTTCTCGGCGGGAGACGTGAGCCGGAAGAAGCACAGCTGCCCGATCTTCATCCCCGGCCACAGCTTGATGGGCAGGGTCGCGACGTTCGCGAGCTCGAGCGTCACATGCCCCGTGAAGCCCGGGTCGATGAACCCTGCGGTGGAGTGCGTGATGAGCCCGAGGCGCCCCAGGGACGACTTGCCCTCGAGGCGTGCCGCGATGTCGTCGGACAGCGTGACCTGCTCGAACGTGGCACCGAGTGCGAACTCCCCGGGGTGCAGGATGAAGGGCTCGTCGGGGTCGACCTCGATCAGGCGCGTGAGTTCGGGCTGGTCGACCGAGGGATCGATGAACGGGTACTTGTGGTTGTCGAACAACCGGAAGTACCGGTCCAGGCGCACGTCGATGCTCGACGGCTGGATCATCCCGTCTTCGCGAGGGTCGAGGCCGATGCGGCCGGATGCGAGTTCTGCCTTGATGTCGCGGTCGCTGAGAAGCACGGCACCAGCCTAGTTGTCGCGAGCGGGAACTTGTCCGGCCGATCAAGATCCGCTAGATTGTGTTGACGTCGACATGTTAACGTCAACACAATCTGAATGGACAACGATGTCTGCAAGAACAGCGACCACATCCCGGCGCGCACTCGCCATGGCCGCGGTGCTCGCCGCGACCGCGAGCGGTCTCGCCGCCTTCCCGCAGGTGGCCACGGCTGCCGAATCCGATGTCACCCTGACCCCCAATCCCGCCTATGCGGGCGCCCCCTTCAAGGGGTGGGGTTCGAGTCTGGTGTGGATGGCGAACGCGACCGGCTCGTACCCGGCAGAGCTGCGCGATGAGCTCATCGACAAGGTCTTCGGCGACGAGGGCCTGAACCTCAACATCGCGCGCTACAACATCGGCGGCGGCAACGCGACCGATGTGCCCGACTACCTGCGCCCCGGCGGCGCGGTCCCAGGGTGGTGGAACCCGGATGCTCCGCTCACCGACGACGACGGTGCGATCACGTCGAGCTTCGCCGACCGCGACCGCTTCCGCGCCGCCTGGACGGGTGAGAACGCGAGCGACTACGACTTCTCGGCCGATGCCGCACAGCGCGCCTGGGTCTCGGCCATCAAGGACCAGGTCGACACCTGGGAGGCCTTCAGCAACTCCCCGCCCTACTTCATGACCGAGAGCGGCTTCGTCAGCGGCGGTACCGACCCCTGGGCCGACCAGATCCGCCGCGACTCCCTCGACACGTTCGCGACGTACCTCAAGACCGTCGTCGAGCACGTCGAAGACACCCAGGGCATCTCGTTCGACACGATCGACCCGCTGAACGAGCCGAACACCAACTACTGGGGCACCACGATCGGTGGCGACGGCTGGCCCACGAGCGCGAGCAGGCAGGAGGGTGCCCACGCCGGCCCCGCGCTGCAGGCCGACGTGATCAAGGCGCTCGCCGCTGAGCTGGCCGCCTCCGACACCACGACCGACGCCGTGATCTCCGGCCCCGACGAGACGAATCCGCAGCGATTCGTGGAGGACTGGAACGGATGGGACACCGCGGCGCGTGACGCCGTCGCCCAGCTGAACGTGCACACCTACTCCACGGGAGGCCGCCACCTGGCTCGTGACATCGCGAAGAGCGCGGCCAAGCCGCTGTGGATGAGTGAGGTCGAGGGCAACTGGGGCGGCGACAGCTGGAACCCGGATGCCATCGAGAACGGGCTCGGCATCGCCCAGCTCGTCAGCTCCGACCTGCGCGAGCTCGAGCCGGAGGCCTGGGTGCTGTGGCAGCCGGTCGAAGACCTCTACAACATGGAGAAGGTCGAGAAGAAGAACTGGGGCTCGGTGTTCATCGACTTCGACTGCAACGCCGAGGGCGACTCCGCCCGTCGCCTGGCCGACGGCGACGCGGACGCGGGATGCCACATCCGCACGAACGCGAAGTACAACACCCTGCGCAACTTCACGCACTACATCGAACCCGGCGACCAGCTGGTGCGGGTCGCCGACAACGACACCACGGCGGCCATCGACGCCGACGGCTCCGGCGCCACGCTCGTGCACACGAACGAGAGCGACCAGGCCCGCACGATCACGATCGACCTGTCCCTGTTCGGCGACATCGATCAGGGCGCCACGGTGACCCCCGTCGTGACGACGGAGTCTCCGGCATCCGACCCGACGGCGAACGCTCTGCGCACCGGAACAGCGGTCGCGGTCGGCGCAGACGGGACCGCCGTGCTCACGGTTCCCGCGAAGTCGGTGACCACCTTCGTCGTCTCCGGCGTCGAAGGCATCGCCACCGAGGCACCGGCGCTCCGCGACGGTGAGACCTACACGATCACCGGCGTCCAGAGCGGGCATGCCCTGACCGCCTCCGATGACGGCGCCCTCCTCGGCAGCGCCAGGGATCCCGAACTGATCCCCGTGCAGACCTGGACGGCCTCGCTCATCGACGACCAGCCGGGCACCTCGCGCGACCGCTTCGCCCTGCGTGCGGCCGACGGACGTGCGCTGGTCGCCGACGGCGACTCCACGGCCCTGCGCGTGCTCGACGACGCCTCCGCAGCGACCGACCCGTCTGCGCTGTGGATGATGACCTCGACCGACGGCGCGGAGTTCAGCCTGCTGAACGCCGGACGCGGTGCCGTGCTGGATGTCGGAGGCTCCTCGACATCGGTCGGTGCGAGCGTCGGGGTGTGGCAGTCGAACTGGGGC
The DNA here is from genome assembly GCF_001426835.1 of Microbacterium sp. Root1433D1. Classification (NCBI taxonomy): domain Bacteria; kingdom Bacillati; phylum Actinomycetota; class Actinomycetes; order Micrococcales; family Microbacteriaceae; genus Microbacterium; species Microbacterium sp. Root1433D1. Next base: position 1,074,135 of record NZ_LMFN01000001.1, read on the forward strand.
GCCAACCAGCTGTGGCGGCTCGAGTCGGCACGCGACGACATCGCCCCGTACGCGAGCTTCCGCCCAGGACAGGAATGGCTCGACTCCGACGGCGAGGTGATCCAGGCGCACGGCGGTCAGGTCGTGCCGTCGAAGGATGCCGACGGTCGCACCATCTACTACCTCTACGGCGAAGACCGCACGAACGGGTACCACTCGGCTCCCGGCGTGCACGTCTACAGCTCGTACGACCTGTACAACTGGGATGACCGCGGGGTGGCGCTGCGGGCGCTGTCGTCGAAGGACCAGTTCGAGGACGATCCCTACTTCGAGGCGCTGTACGGCGACTACTCCGCCGCCCAGCAGGACGCCGTCTACCGCGATCTCGGCACAGTGCCCGTCGACGGCGTGACCCCGCCGATCATCGAACGTCCGAAGGTGATCTTCAACGAGAAGACCGGCAAGTGGGTGATGTGGGCGCACATGGACGGCCCGTCGGCGACGTCTTCCGCGCAGTACGCCAAGGCCAACGCCGGGGTAGCGGTGGCGGACTCGCCGTTCGGTCCCTTCAAGTACATCGACAGCTACCGGCTGCACTACGCACCCGCCGATGCCGAACCGACCAACCACGCCCCGAACAACCGTGGCATGGCGCGCGACATGAACCTGTTCGTCGACGACGACGGCACCGGCTACATCATCTATTCGAGCGAGGAGAACGCGACCATGTTCATCTCCAAGCTCAACGACGACTACACCGACCTGGCGACTCCCGCCGATGAGGCCGTGCTCGGCGTGGACTACAACCGCATCTTCGTGAACCAGTCGAGGGAATCCCCGGCGATCTTCAAGCACGACGAGCGGTACTTCCTGATCACCTCGGGCACCACGGGATGGAGCCCGAACCCCTCACGGTGGGCGAGCTCCAGCGACATCATGGGCGCGTGGACCGAGATGGGAGACCCGTTCCCCTGGTGGGCGCAGAGCAACTCCTGGAACTCGCAGCCCAGCTCGGTGATCCCGGTGGATCGCGAGCACGGCAAGTACATCTACATGGGCGACCGATGGAACGGCGGCGGCGACCTCAAGAACGCGCAGATGGTGTGGCTGCCGATCAACATGGGCGAAGGCGGCGACTCGCTGGCGGTCGAGGTGCACGACGAGTGGACGCTCGACCAGCTCGACCAGTGGTCGGCGTGGGATGTCTCGGCCGTGCCCGAGACGGTTCCGGTCGGGGGCGCACTCGACACACCGGTGGTCAACGTCACCCAGAACGGCATGATGACCGAGCAGCCCGTGACCTGGAGCATCGCCGGCTCGTTCGACGCACCGGGGATCGTCACCGCGACGGGCACCCTCCCCGAGTTCGGCGGACGCACGTTCACCCGAACGATCGCGGTCGTTCCCGAGGGGCTGCGTTACGCGGTCAACGCGGGTGGACAGCAGACCGCGGACTGGTTGGCCCTGCGGGACGCCGCCGAGGACGAGGGCGACCTGCTCAACAGCCGTGCCGATCAGGCGTATGCCGAGGATGCCGCGAGCGGCGCATCGTGGGGATACGTCAGCGAGGGCAGCAAGAGCGCGGGCACCGTCGACGGAACGATGTTCTCGACCATGCGATACGCGGTCGACGATCGCGACATCGCCTACCGGTTCGGCGACCTCGAGCCCGGTCGGTACAGCGTGCATGTCGGCTACGCGGACCCCTGGGACCAGTGGGACGACCGCGGCGCGAAGGTGAGTGTGAACGGCACCGTCGTCGAGCAGGACCACGATTACGGCGCGGCCGACGAGGTGCGCAGCTACGGCGACATCGCCGTGGGCGACGAGGGCCAGATCGAACTCGTGCTGCAGCCGACTCGCGACGCCGACGTGCAGGTGAGCTGGATCATGGTGACGCTCGACGAGGCCACGACGCCGGAGCCCGCGCAGGTCACGCTCTCCGCGGATGCCATCACGGCCGGTGACCGGATCACCGTCGACGTCGCCGGGCTGGAGCCCGATGAGGTGGTGTCGTTCGCGCTGCACTCCGACCCGATCGACATGGGAACCGTCACGGCGGATGGAGCCGGAGCCGGGACGCTGTCCTGGCGCGTGCCGACCGATGTGGCCGCAGGACAGCACCACGTCGTGATGACGCGCGCCGACGGCACCGAGGTGCGGGCTCCCCTGACGGTGCGCGCCGCGCAGCCGGGGACCGGCGGAGTCGGCGGAGGGACCACCACCGGAACCGGCTCCGGCGCCGCCGGCGGCCTGGCCTCCACCGGACTCGACGCCGCCGGGCTCACCTCGGCGCTGGCCCTCGCGGCGCTGCTGCTCGCGGCCGGCGGCCTGGCGTTCGCCCGACGACGGGGCGTCCGCCGCTGATCGACGCGATCATGGGGTGCCATCGCAGATCACCGTCTGCGGTGGCACTCCGACGCGTCCCGTGCTTTGGCCATCGGGCGGCGTACAGGTAGGCTGGCCTTCGCTCGCTCCTCGGATGCGAGTACGGGGCTGTAGTTCAATGGTAGAACTTCTGCTTCCCAAGCAGATAGCGCGGGTTCGATTCCCGTCAGCCCCTCCACTGTGACTTCCAGAGCTACTCCGGACATTCTTGTCAGGAGTAGAGCTGGCGCAGCGCGTCCGGGTCGCCGGAGTCGACCACCTTCTGGACGGCGTCGATGGTGTCCTTATCGGTGAACACTCCCTTGAGCGTGCCGTTCCAAATCGCCCGCACGGTGTCCACGTCCGTATACGTCACGGGGTCGCCGTCCTCATCGAGTGTCGTCTCGCCCCGAGCGAACTCACGTGCACCTAGATCCCGGAGCGTACCGTGGCGCTCCGAATACGGTGGACCAGAGTTGTCAGAGACTCTTCGTTGCGATGACGGTCGTCGTCACGGTGTCGGCGGTCACCTGTCTGCCGGGGGTGTAGTCCGCGATGAGTTCGACGTGCGCGAACCCCGCCGCTTCGAGAGCGAGCGCCACCTCGTTCGTTCCCCAGAAGCGAAGCGCGAACCGGTCGAGCTCTGTGTGCTGCAACTCGCCGTTCCGCCAGAGCTCGTAGCGCAGCTGAGACACGGTCGTCTGGGCGGCGTAGTCGGTCCGCTCCAGCGCGCTGGTCATGGTCAGTGTGTCAGCGCCATCGGTCCAGCATCGGGCTGGCGCTTCCGCCTGAGCGAGCGTGCTCAACGGATCGAGATCGAAGACGAACTGGCCACCGTCACAGAGGGCTGAGCGCACGCGAGCGAACACGTGCTGGACCCGAACCGGGTCGGTGAGCAACTGGATCGAGCCAGCGGGAATGATCACCGCGGAGAGCTCGAGATCCTGCGGGATCGATTCGAAGGTGCCGACGGACAACGTCGTCTCCAGCCCACGGCGAGCACACTCCGCGCGGCACACGTCGAGCATCTCGTTCGAGGGATCCGAACCCGAGATATTGATGCCGCGTTCGAGCAGCGGGATCAAGACCCTTCCGCTTCCCACTGCGGGCTCGAAGACTGGACCTGCGATCGAGCTCAAGACGTCACCGTAGAACTCGACATCGCCGAACGAATGCCCGATGGGCTTGTCCAGGTGATAGACCCGTGCAGCAAGCGCTCCATAGCGGTTCTGTGACTCGTCAGCCATCAGATCAGCCTACAACTCGACCCACACGAGCCTCCGCCGGGCGGTGGCCCTATGCGCGCGCGATCGCCCTGACGCGATTGTTGCGAGCATTGTGCTCGAGCTCGACGAGTCCGAGGGCTTCGAGAAGGGGCGGCAGGTACATGCCGAAACGGCCTCGATACCCGTTCCGCTGGCCGTACCAGCCACCCACGGGGTTGTCCTCAGAGCGCCCCCATGCCTCGACCGAGTCCGGCGCCGGCTCCTTCTTCTCGTCGGCGGCGCCCAGCGTCACCCAGTCGCCGCGTCGGAGCAGCTCTGCGTGGAGGTCATCGATCGCGCGCGCGAGATAGGTGAGCCTGGTCGACCCCACCTGGCAGACCAAGAGGGCCGGATCGTTGTCGTCATCCCGAAAGATCGTGTACTCGGACGACAAGGGCGCGGTCTTCAGAACCCAGGGGTCCGTCGGAGTCCCTGCGCCGGAGTGGTTATCGGTCACGCGTCCGCTCCTCTCCATCACGCACCGGGGATCTCGAGCATCTCCAGCACTTCGATGGTTCCGCCCCACCCGCGATGCGGATGATCCGCGAGCACGCGCTGAAGTTCATCGAGCGACTCTGCCTGCATGATCGAGTACCCGCCGATGAATGAGCCTGGCTCTCCGTCAGCGACCGTCTGCGTCGGCGAGCCGAGGTCGACCACCGCGTCACCCGCCCGCGCGTTCCAGTCCATCCAGGCCTGCATCGACGCAGCGCCCGCCTCAGGCTCAGCGCTCGACATCTGCTCCGCCGCGCTGACGGAAGACCGGTACAGCACCAAGAACTCAGTCATTTCATACTCCTCATTCGTTTTGCCCGGACGGCATCCTCGCCGGCCGTTATCTGGATACCCTCTATATAGAGACGAAGAGTCGCGCGGTTCCTTACGCGACATCTCACTTTGCGCCCTCGTCTCCCGAAGCATTCAGTTCTCGCGCACGGATCAACAACGCGCGAAGCTCATCGAGATCGATGTCGGACACGGAGCGGAACGTCACCGCCGCCGCACCCACCTTCACTCGACCGAGGCGCGCCGCTCGGGCCTGCACGAGGTACACGCCATCCTCCACGGCGTTCACATATACGGACGAGTGGTTCTTCTGCTCCGCCAGCCCGACGAGAAACCACTCGACGTCACCGCCACGAGGACGAGACTGCACGACGGCCACATAGCCGACGATCGCCTGCTCGGTGCCTCCCCACATCCGGCCACGCCACAGAACTCGTTCCTCCTCGGGGAACACCTCACGGATCACCCCATCCAGACGTGCCAGATCGTCCGCCATGCGCGCGCTATGGAGGAACACGTCCACATCGTCATCGACTCGTTCCATGGAGGCGACGGTAGCAGGACGTCGCCAACCTCTCCGCGCTCGGGTGATCAACGCGCCCGGCAGGACATCCCATCCGAATCGTCATCGGTTCCGAACAAGAGCGGACGGGCGATGCTCGCGCGCCCTCCGAGCCGCCCGCACGACCGAGAGGAGCCCCGATGCTCGAGTCATCGACCCCGCCGCTTGCCGCCCTCGACGGCTACCGCAACGTCACCGACCTGCTCGTTGCGCGGGCCTCCGCCGCCCCCGGTCACGTGGCATTCGAGGTCGAAGACCCGTCGACCGGCTCGTGGCGACCGATCACGACGCGTGGTTTCGAAGACGAGGTGCGCGCTCTGGCGAAGGGCTTCATGGCCCAGGGCATCCAGGCAGGCGACCCGATCGCGATCATGGCGCCCACGCGCTACGAGTGGGCCGTCGCCGACCTCGCGGCCTGGTTCGCCGGTGCCGTCGTCGTGCCGATCTACGAGACCTCCTCGCCGTCGCAGGTGAACGCCATCGTCGCGGATGCCGGTGTGCGTCTGGCGATCGGCGGCACCGCGGAGCACACGGCGCTCCTACAGGAGGCGCTCGCGGACTCGAACGCCGTCACGCTCGGCGCGTGGACGATGGATGCCGAGACGACCGGCACCCTTGCCGATCTGGTCGCGGGCGGTGTCGGCGTCACCGACGAGGACGTCGAGGCTCGCAGAACGACCGCCACCCAGGACGATCCTGCGACGATCGTCTACACGTCGGGCACCACGGGCGAACCCAAGGGCGTCGTGCTCACCCACCGGAACTTCCTCGGTCAGGTGCTCAACATCGCCGCCGCGTACAGCGAGATCGTGAACGAAGACGGCAACACCGTCATCTTCCTGCCCCTCGCCCATGTGCTGGCGCGCGGGCTTCAGCTGATCTGCCTGGCCAGCGGCATGCGCATCGCGCACCTGTCCGACCCGTCGACGGTCGTCACCACCCTCGACACCCTGCGCCCGACCTTCCTGGTCGTCGTGCCGCGGGTGCTGCAGAAGATCCAGGCGGCCGCCGCGGGCAAAGCCGCCGACAAGGGCCTCGCGGGAGTCTGGGCGAAGGCCGAGGCCACGGCCATCGCGTGGGGCCGCCGCGCCGAGCGGATCGACGCCGGCAGGCGCATCGCCAGGAACCGCAGCCTCCGCGTGCGCCACCGCGTCTTCGACGCCCTCTTCTACCGGCGTCTTCGCACCGTGATGGGTGGGAGGGTCGGGTACATCCTGTCGGGCGGAGCGGCCCTCGACACCGAGCTCTCGCTCTTCTTCCGCGGCATCGGGGTCCCCGTCATCGAGGGCTACGGCCTCACCGAGACGACGGCGCCGCTCACCGGCAACCTGCCCGGTCGCATCGCCTCGGGCAGCGTCGGCTCGCCCCTGCCGGGGCTCACCGTTCGCATCAGCGATGAGGGCGAAGTTCTGGCCCGCGGCCTCGGCGTCTTCAGCGGCTATCGCAACCCGGCCCACGACGAGGGCGCCTTCGTCGACGGCTTCTTCCGCACCGGCGATCTCGGGCGACTCGACGAGCAGGGCAGGCTGATCCTCGAAGGCCGGCTCAAGGACGTGATCGTGACGTCGAACGGCAAGACGATCGTGCCGACCCGCTGGGAGAGCGCGGTCGAAGCGAATCCGCTCGTCTCGCACGCGGTGATGGTCGGCGAGGGCAAGCCGTACCTCTCCGCGCTGCTCGTCCTCGACCCGGAGCAGGCCAGGGCGTGGGCCGCCGCGGAAGGCACCAGCATCCCCCTGGCCGCGCCGTCCGACATCCGTGCGGTGAACGACCCGGCGCTGCGCGCCCACCTGCAGCGCGCCGTCGACGCCGCCAACGCCCTCGTGGCTCGCAGCGAGCAGGTCCGCCGGTTCAGCGTGGTCTTCGCCGACCTCGACGACCGCGGGCTCGTCACACCGACCATGAAACTCAAGCGGAACGTCGTGCTGGATCGCGCAGCCGTCACCGTCGAAGACCTGTACCTCTGAGAAACAGAAAGCACGCCATGTCCTCCCCGGCACCCACAGCCCCCAAGTCCTCCCGCTCCTCACTCATCGCGATCATCGCCGCGCTCGTGATCGGCGCGCTCGTCGCGCTCGCCGGCAGCCAGAACAGTGCGACGCTCGGCGGCATCCCGCTGTTCGCCCTGGCCGTCGCCGCGGCCTTCGCGATCCAGGTCATCGCCTTCATCCCCGCGATGATCCTGCAGACCGAGCGGTTCTTCGATCTCACCGGCAGCCTCACCTTCCTCGTGATCTCCGCAGCACTCGTCCTCCTGTCGCCCCTGCCCGACGCGCGCAGCTGGATCCTCGCGGCGATGGTGATGCTGTGGGCCGCCCGCCTCGGATCCTTCCTGGCCCTGCGCGTGCACAAGGCCGGATCAGACGGTCGTTTCGACGAGATCAAGGGCTCCCCGCTGCGCTTTCTCCAGGTGTGGGTGATCCAGGGCGCGTGGGTGTCGCTGACCGCGGCCGCCGCCTGGATCGCGATCAGCACGGATGCCGGTGCCCGCGCCCCCATCGGGTGGCTGACCGTCGTGGGCATCATCGTGTGGGTCGCCGGCATGGCGATCGAGATCGTCGCCGACGCGCAGAAGTCGGCGTTCCGCGCAGACCCGCAGAACCGGGACGAGTTCATCCGCACCGGCCTGTGGTCGCGGTCGCGCCACCCGAACTACTTCGGCGAGATCGTCATCTGGGTGGGCGTGTTCGTCACCGCCGCCCCGGTGCTCGCCGGATGGCAGTGGGTCGCACTCCTCTCGCCGCTGTTCGTGATCCTGTTGCTCACCCGGGTCAGCGGCATCCCGCTGCTGGAGGCGCGCGCCGAGAAGAAGTGGGGCGATCGCGCCGACTACATCGCCTACCGCGAGAACACGCCCTCCCTGATCCCGCGGCTCACACGGCCGGCCGTGCGCGAGAAGGCCGCGTAGACACGCCTGCAGGAATCAGGAGGAATTCCCACGCAAGAACGTGGGACCATCGAGACCACGTGGGGAACAGGTCTCGATGATCCCACGGCAGTGGACGGAGACCGGAACGAAGACGATCCCCAGGGGAGAGGGCCGTTCCGCGGGACCCGGTCGCATCGTTCCGACTGCCTCTTCCTCGAATTACGACATCACCATCGCGGAAGCGAAAGTCGGTGACTACACGAGCGACGACGCGAACTGCCCTGGCAGGTCGCGGCCGCGCAACGCGAACTCGTCAAGAGGACCCGCACACAAGCACGCGCAGCACGGCGGCACGAAGAAGCCCACCACGAGGTCACCCACCTCGCGGCGAAAGCTCGACGTCGCCGTGGAGACTCTGCACGCGGCGAAGAGCACACCGGTTACGAGGACGACGAAGAAGAATCGTCGGTCTCTTTGCTCGCATGGAGTGTTCCTCGCACCGCCGCGCCGCCTGAGGTCGTGGAGTGGGTTGAGGGGACATTCCAGGACTACCTCACCGGCACGATCGGGCTAGTGAAATCCGGGCGGTGGTGCAGCCGCTGGATCGAGCACCCCGACTCCGTGCACCGGCTCGCCGGTATCTATGACGAGTGGACCCTCATGTGCCTGGACTAGCCCGCGGCGACCAGCCTGACGGGGCGAGGTGGCTTTGTCGACCGGGCAGCAGATCGCTCAGCTGCAGTGCAGAGGACTCCTCGTCGAGGACACCACGACAGCTACCCTGCTTCGCGAGGAACTCGGATACTACCGGCTCACCGGCTACCTTTACCCGGCCCGTCAGCCTGAACCGATCATCAAAGACGACGGCCGCCCAGGTGCACGCATCCTCAGCGACTACCGTCCAGGGACACGCTTTAAAGCCCGGAGGTTCTCCCCCGTTCAGGCGCCGGGTGCGCTCATCTCAGGCGTTGTTGTTGCCGCCGCCGATACAGCCGTCTGAATTGCCACCAGTTCCGTTGGGTGCCCACTGTCCGGGTTCCTGCCAGACGTAGTTGGTGTAGGAGATGGTGGCGGGGAACGTCGTGCATGCCCCGTTGGTGAGCGGCATGCCGCCACAGTCTGGAGAAGCAGTACCGGAGTCTGAAGCGATATGCCACGTGTACCCGCTGATACCGTCCTGGAACACCATGACGGTGTCCCCGAAGGTGACGCCGGGGACCGCAGTGGGGTCCTCAGCGTGGGTTGCCACCCAGACGATGGACTGACCGGCAGGGAGCGAGGAAAGCTCGCCGTCTGCGGGGCATGCGGGAGTGACCGGGGTCGGGTCGACCGGGATCGGTTCGACCGGAGGTGTCGGAGCAACCGGAGTAACCGGCGCCGGAGGCGCGCTGACCACGTTCGGGGAACAGCCATCAGCCGCGGACGCGACGGTGGGGGCGGCGATCCCCGTAGCAGCGACCATAGCGAGGACAAGCCCAGACACCATGAGGGCGGCACGCTTGGGTCGACGTGCGATGAAGAAGGCCACCGCCCCCGCAGCAAGCAAGAGCACTCCTACGATGAGGAGCCTTCCATCGGCGCCAGTCTCGGCGAGGACGGCCGTGCAGTCTTCCATGATGTTTCCATTCGGGGTAGCGCTCTCGGGACGAGAGCTGGACGATCGGGTGCCTGCGGACCGGTCAGGGTGCGCTAACCCCTCTAATGAAGAGACGCAGAGATCCGCAATCCATTACGCCACTGCCCGAATACTGCCACGGGCATGGAGGGGCGGCGCTCGGGGAGGGGTTGAAGGGGGCACGTGGGGAGTGCCCCCCAGGGGAGGTGCTGTGCACCGCGTGACGGGAAGGTCACGGTCAGCCCGGGGAGACGGGCTATGAGTACCAACGGATGTCCGGAGAGAATCTGTCGGTCCCCGCGCAGATTTCTCAGGATGCGCGTCGGCGACGCGACCCGATCAGGTACATCCCGCCGGCGAGCGTGAGGATGCTGCCCACTGCCGCCGCGACGATCGCGAAGGACACCCCCGTGCCTCCGGTGATCGCCAACGAGGCGCTGCCCCCGTGCACTGGCTCTGCGGCTGCGGTCACGAGGACATCAACGGAGTCGGTGCCTATTAGCGAACCACTTTGAGGGTCGATCGCGGTTCCGGTCACAGTATTGCTGAGGGTGCCGATATCCGTGGCGGCAAGCATGCTTGGGGGGGTAGGGGCCGCGGAGGGGACAACCGCCGGAATCACAGAGGCGGACGCGACGGTCACGCGCGCAGAAGAAGACGAATCCGGGATGGCGGCACCGGTGGCGTTCGGGCGCACCGTGTCGATACCGTGCACGGTCGCCGTGTTCGACACAGCGCCCACAGACGCGTCAGCGGCTGACACGACGTAGGTGGCGGTGCATGTCACCCTCGAGTTCGCGTCGACGGTGTTGGCGGGGCAGCTCACGCTGCTCAACCCGGGCAGCGGATCCTGAACGCTGAACTCTAGGGGCATGAAGCTCGTGTTGTCGACCGCAAAGACGTACGTGACGATGTCGCCCTCGTTCGCGGTCGTGATGGCTGTGCCCGCCTCGTCCACCATGGACTTGGTCAGATTCAGACCGAAGGGGTCCGGAACGGCGATCTGAACCATGTTCGTCGTGATCGCCGCCGAGTATGCCGAGGCGATCGCCGGAGAACTGGTGACGGTATGAGTGCAGGCGACGCCTGCGGAGTTCTGCTGCACGTTGAAACCAGACGCGTAGGTGGCGAGGTGGCCGACGACACTGCGCTGCTGAAGCCCTACAACGCATCCGTTCGTCGTGACCGTGCCGCTCGGCATCGCAGGCACGGCCGGGGTGCCTGTGAAGGCGATGGCGCCCAGTGCGCCCGAGCCGACGGTGTCATCGAAGAGCGCGTAGTCGTACCGGCCGGCGGCAGCGATGTAAACGACGGCTGGAGTATTCGTCGCGACGACTTCAGCGATGAGTGCACCGGTCGCTCGTGCTGTGACCTGCAAGTGACACAGGTGCGACGGGTCATTGTTCTCAACAATCGCATATGCGATACCCGTTGCGGGATCAGTGTCCTGCCAGGAGAAGAAGCAACTGTTGGTCTGAGCTTCCCACGACACGGCCGGCGCGGCGAACGCGGCGGATGCCGCCAGGGTGGCGGTCATCCCGCCGAGCATCAGCGCTGTTGCGGCAGTGGCGGCCATCCGTGTACGAAATCTATTCACTTCGACTCCTCATGCAGGGGCGATCCAGCCGGATCCCGGCTTCAGCAATGAGCCGGGATCCGGTATCGCACTCCGCGACCGCGAGGTTCGAGGGCACTCCACGCGAAGTTCTCGGATCACACCTGCGAGCCGATGTAGGTCGCGAGGTCATTGGCGCTGTCGACGTCCACAGCGGGAGCGGGGACGCTGACGGAGATCGTGGTCGTCGACACGTACGGCAGCGGGTTCACCGCGTCAGGCACGGGTGCCGCCACGGCGTCCAGGACGATGGCGTTGCTCGCCCCGATCGTGAGCGGTGCGATCACGGTGCACGTGAAAGAGAAGTCCGTCGAGTAGTACGGGCTGGGGTTGAGCGCGACGGCAGGCACCACCTGACCGGCAGACACCGTCGGGCAGCTGAGATTCGCATCGATCGAGGAGATCACGAGGTCGCCGCCGACGAAGCTCGTGGTGATCTGGACGGTCGAGCCCGCCGGCACTGCGGACGTCGCAGACGGGCCGTTGTCGATGGCTAGGACCATCGAGCCCGCGTTTCCGTTGACGAAGTTCGAGGGCGTCACGGCGACACGGGCATCCACGAACCCGACGGGCTCCGGCGTCACCGTGGGGGTGGGAGTCGCCATGGGGGAGCTGGTGACGGGGGCGATCGGCTGCTCTGCTGTGCCCTCATCGCACTGCTCAGTCTCGACGGTCGCCGCAGACGCAGAAGACGGCGACAGGGAGGACATGCCGACAACCGCGATGGCACCGATGAGGAGAGCACCTGCGACAAACGGCCTCTTCTTCCGCATCAGCGGATACAGGAGAGCAGCCCCTCCTAGAATCAGCAGGCCGATCGCGAGGATCATGAGCGGGGCGAGGTCCCGCGGACCGGTGTTCGCAAGGCAATCAATCATGAGCGTCTCCTCTGGCTCCGTGCTGAGCGGGCCCCGTCGTATCGGCGCCGGCGACGAGCCGCGTGGCTCTGACGGCAGGAGGGAACTCTGCCGCTACATACGAGACCGGCGCATCCGCATTTCATTACGCGAAAGCTCCTGGCCGATCGTCCCTCACCCCGGCCGACCGCGTGCGGTACCCGCCATCGAGGTTGCGCATGTCCCGACCGTGCTGGAGGAGCATGCGGTTCGCGATGTGCCCGCGCAGCCCGCCCTGGCGGTGCACCACGAGCGGACCGGCGGGGAGCTCAACTCAGGCGTTGTTGTTGCCGGCGCCGATACAGCCGTTTGAATTGCCACCGGTTCTGTTGCCCTGAAAGGGCTTCAAGAGGTGATGGGCGGCCGCGACGGTTTCATCCGGCGGCTCGACTACTACTTCAACATGCCCGCTCTCCGTTCGGCTCCCCGTGTTTCGCCGTCGAGTTGGGCGGGAGGAGGAAGCGACTACTCCAGCATCGGATACGACTCCGACAATGAGCCCATGCTGATGAACGCCGGCTGTACGGATTCGTCGGCGGGCCCACGACGACGAACGATGTGCTCGCCGCCAACCTCAACCAATTCCCGAACACTCCGCAGGGCGGTGTCGGCAACGATGACCTCGACACGCTCTGATCCTGTTATGTACTGGCGTCGCCCGGATCCAGCCCGACACCACGGGATCGGGGATCATGGCCCTGAATGCGCCAAGCGCTCTGCCAGAACACGAACTTCAGTTCGGCGATGGCCTTTCCGATCGTCAGGTTCCGCGACTCCAGGAGCGGTTCGGAGCGAAGTCGCTAGTCGTCAGCGGCCTCTTGCTGCTGGCAGCCGGATTGGCCTGGCTCGCGCTCGGGCGGCCCGACGGCAACCATGTCGAGGACGCTCTTCCCGCATCGCTGCCCGCCGCCCCTCGGCATGTCGCCCACGTTCGTGCCGTCGCCCTTCACGGCCATCAACGCGGCCCACCCGCCGAGACCGGCGTCCGGCCGGTTGAAGGAATACCCCACCGGGGTATACGGTTATGACTAGTACCCCATACGGGTACTAGTCACGAGAAGAGGAAACGCGATGACCACGAACGAGTTCCAGGTGACCGGCATGACCTGCGGACACTGCGAGATGTCGATCCGCGAAGAGGTCTCCGAAGTCCCGGGTGTCGAAGACATCCAGGTGAGCGCACAGACGGGCACGCTCGTCGTCACCGGCTCCGGTTCCCTCGACGATGCGCAGATTCTGGCTGCCGTCGCGGAGGCGGGGTACTCGGCGGTGCGGACGGTATGAACGCCGGGGCGCGCCTCACGATCTACGGGATCGGCGTGGTGGTGGCGTTCGGTGGGGCCTTCGGCCTCGCCAGCGCCATCGTTCCCCCGAGCGTTGTCAGCGAGTGGAAGGAAGGTACGGAGATGAACAGTCACGACGGCGGCCACGATGCCGCCACGACGGCCGCGGAGGAGTCCGCGAATGTCGCTGCGGACAGCCTGAAAGGCCTTTCGCTCGGCCTGGAAGGATACGTCCTGTCGCCGGTCGAGGCGCCGGGAGCCGTCGCAACCTCCGGCGAGCTGCAGTTCCAGATCCTCGACGCCGCAGGCACCCCGGTCACGGACTACACGACCGCGCATGACAAGGACCTGCACCTGATCGTGGTGCGCTCGGACGGGAGCCTGTTCCGTCACGTCCACCCGACGCTGGATGAGAGCACGGGCATGTGGTCACTGCCGTGGGAATGGACGGAAGCCGGGACCTATCGCGTCTTCGCGGACTTCACCCCCGCCGGCACGGATGCCCCTTCGCTCACTCTCACGCGCACGGTCCAGGTGGCGGGCGAGTTCACCCCGGTGGCGCCGCAGCCGACGCAGACCGCACAGGTCGGCGACTTCACGGTCTCGCTCGACGGCGACCTCACGGCGGGATCAGCGAAAGACCTCACCCTCACCGTGACGCGAGACGGCAAGCCCGTCACCGCTCTGGAGCCCTACCTGGGGGCTTTCGGCCACCTCGTCGCATTGCGCGAGGGCGACCTCGCCTACCTGCACGTGCACGCCAAGGGGGAAGAGCCTGAGGTCGGCGAGACCTCAGGGCCCGAGATCGAGTTCGCCGCCGAGGCGCCGACCGCCGGCCGGTACTTCCTGTACCTCGATTTCCAGGTCGACGGACAGGTGCACACCGCCGAGTTCGTGGTCGACGCCGCTCCGGGGGTTGACCCGGCCGCGTCCGACGTCGACTCCCACGACGACGGGCACTGAGCGACGAGCATCGCCCTGCGGCAGCTCCGCGCTGCTGCCCGCACACACAGCCGACAGAAGGAAAAGCACATGAGTACATCAGCACCTCCGAGCATGGGGTCAGGCGTCGAGTTGGAGATCGGCGGGATGACCTGCGCGTCGTGCGCGATGCGGATCGAGAAGAAGCTGAACAAGCTCGAGGGTGTCGTGGCGACCGTGAACTACGCGACCGAGAAGGCGAAGATCACGGTCCCTGACGGCTACGACCCTGCGGTGCTGATCGCCGAGGTGGAGAAGACGGGGTACTCCGCGGCCCTGCCCGCCCCGAAGGGAAAGAGGAACGACGGGGCGGCCGCCGGTGACGCCGACGACGCGGATCCTGAGTTGCGGTCACTGCGCAACCGGCTGATCGGCGCGATCGTGCTGACCGTGCCCGTGATCGCGATGGCGATGATCCCCGCGCTGCAGTTCACGTACTGGCAGTGGGCCTCGCTCGCGCTGGCTGCTCCTGTGATCCTCTGGGCGGCATGGCCCTTCCATAAGGCCGCATGGACCAACCTGAAGCACGGCGCCGCCACGATGGACACGCTCATCTCGATGGGCACCTCGGCCGCGTTCCTGTGGTCGTTGTACGCACTGTTCTTCGGCACAGCGGGCACGCCAGGCATGACGCACCCGTTCGAGTTCGCGCTGGCCCCGTCCGACGGGGCGGCGAACATCTACCTCGAGGTGGGCGCAGGGGTGACCATGTTCATCCTCGCCGGGCGGTACTTCGAGAAGCGGTCGAAGAAGCAGGCCGGCGCGGCCCTGCGCGCTCTCCTCGAACTCGGCGCGAAAGAGGTCGCCGTCCTGCGTGGCGGTGTGGAGACGAAGATCCCCGTCGAGGATCTCCAGGTGGGCGACGAGTTCATCGTGCGCCCCGGGGAGAAGATCGCCACCGACGGCGTGGTCGTCTCCGGCACCTCGGCCGTGGACGCATCCATGCTCACCGGAGAGGCCGTCCCGGTCGAGGTGGCCGAGGGCGACGCCGTCACCGGTGCCACGACGAACGTCGGCGGCCGACTCGTGATCCTTGCGACGCGAATCGGCTCGGACACGCAACTGGCACAGATGGCACAGCTGGTCGAGGACGCCCAGACCGGGAAGGCCGAGGTGCAGCGCCTCGCCGACCGGATCTCCGGGGTGTTCGTGCCGATCGTGATCGTGATCGCCTTCGTGGCCCTCGGCGGCTGGCTCGGGGCAGGATTCCCCGTGACCGCGGCGTTCACGGCGGCGGTCGCCGTGCTCGTGATCGCTTGCCCGTGCGCGCTCGGTCTGGCGACCCCCACGGCGCTTCTGGTCGGCACTGGTCGCGGCGCGCAGATGGGCGTGCTCATCAAGGGCCCGGAGGTTCTGGAGTCCACCCGCAAGGTCGACACCGTCGTGCTGGACAAGACCGGCACCGTCACCACCGGCAAGATGACACTCGTCGGCGTTTTCACAGAGGACCGCACAGATCGTGCAGAACTGCTGCGGCTGGCCGGCGCCCTGGAGGATGCCTCGGAGCACCCCATCGCACAGGCGATCGCCAAGGGGGCGACCCAGGAGGTCGGTTCTCTGCCGACCCCCTCGGACTTCGCGAACATCGAGGGCAAGGGAGTACAGGGAATCGTCGACGGCCACGCCGTGCTCGTCGGCCGCGATTCGCTCCTCGCCGAGTGGTCGCAGCAGCTGAGCCGTGAACTCGCGTCGACGAAGGCCCGCGCCGAGAGCGAGGGCAAGACCGTCGTCGCCGTGGGGTGGGACGGTCAGGCCCGAGGCATCCTCGTCGTGGCCGACACCGTGAAGCCGAGCAGCGCCGAAGCGATCGCTCAGTTCAAGGCGATCGGGTTGACCCCGATCCTGCTCACCGGAGACAACGAGGCCGTGGCCCGGCAGATCGCGGCCGAGGTGGGTATCGAGGAGGTCATCGCCGAAGTCCTCCCGAAGGACAAGGTCGATGTCGTCACCCGATTGCAGCGCGAAGGCAAGGTGGTCGCGATGATCGGCGACGGCGTCAACGACGCCCCCGCGCTCGCACAGGCCGATCTCGGACTCGCGATGGGTACCGGCGCGGATGTCGCGATCGAAGCATCCGACATCACCCTGGTGCGCGGCGATCTGCGCAGCGCGGTCGACGCGATCCGGCTGTCGCGAAAGACACTCGGAACGATCAAGACCAACCTGTTCTGGGCCTTCGCCTACAACGTCGCGGCGATCCCCGTCGCCGCACTCGGAATGCTCAACCCCATGCTCGCCGGCGCGGCGATGGCGCTTTCCAGCGTCTTCGTCGTCGGCAACAGCCTGCGCCTGCGCGGGTTCAAGAGCATCGCCAAGTGATGACACGCACCATCTCCCTCCACCAGAAGCACTCGAGAAAGGAACCATCCCGCATGACGAACAACACCGAGGCCGCTCCCAGCTGTTGCAGCACCAGCGCCATCAACCCCGCCGCCGCAGGCAACGGCCGCGAGAACCTGTTGACCAGCACAGCAGGCGATGACCTCACCACCTGCCCGGTCATGGTCGGCAACCCGGTCAGCAAGAAGGCCGCGGAGGCCGCCGGCCTCTACCGTGACCACGAGGGCGAGCGATACTACTTCTGCTGCGCCGGGTGCGGTCCGGCCTTCGACTCGGACCCCGCCAAGTACGCCGCCCAGATGGCGTGAGCCCGACGCGGGGTTCGCGGCGCCTCTGCGTGCGCCGTGAACCCCGCGGCGTCGTGGAGAGAAGCGCCGCCGAGGCACCGGCCCCACAGCGCGCAGCCGCCTTCGTGACCCCGCACACATCCGGTCGCGACACTCGGTTCCCGCGGACATGACTTCGTGCGCCGGGCACGACAGGCTGGAGAAGAACCGGCGTTCCTGCCGCCCCAGAACAAGGGAGTCTCCATGTCCAGCGAAACCCTCGTGGTGCCGCTCGTCGATCAGCTCGATGCCTTCTTCGGCCAGTACACGGCGGCGGGCCAGTCGCCGGGGCTCGTGTACGGACTCGTCGGGGCTGACGGCCTCGAGCACACCCGGGGGTTCGGGACCGCCGACGACCAGGGCAACGCCCCCGACGCCGACACGGTCTTCCCGATCGCGTCGATGACCAAGAGCTTCGTGGCGCTCGGCGCGCTGCTCGCCCGCGACCGCGGACTCCTCGACCTTGACGCCCCCATCACCGATTTCTATCCGCAGTGGCACGGCACCGTGGGCGAGGAGCCGACTGTCGCCCCGACCCTGCGGCAGCTGCTCAGCATGGGCGGCGGTCTCACCGAGGACAACTCGTGGGTCGACCCGTTCCTGGGCCTGTCCGAAGCGGAGCTCGTCGAGCGGATCCGACCGGGCTTCAACTACAGCAACCACCCCGGCAGCGCCTTCGAGTACTCGAACATCGGCTTCACGATGGCGGGGCTCGCGGTGGGCAAGGCCGTCGGTCGGCGCGTGGAGGACTGGGTCACCGACGAGATCCTGCGGCCGCTCGGGATGAACAGCACGTGGTTCGACAATCGCGCCCCGGAGGGCGGCACTCTCCGGGCGGTCGGCTACTCGCTGAACACCGAGGGCGAATGGGCGGGGTTTCCTCCGGCCGTGTCCGACGCCATGGCCGCGGCAGGAGGCATGCAGTCGACGATCACCGACCTGAGCGTCTGGGTGCGCTTCCTCGCCGCGGCCACCCGACCAGCCACGGCCAGTGCGGACGATGGCGACGCGGTCGTCAGCCGGGCCTCACGGCGCGAGCTGCAGCGCATCCATCAGGTCGACATCCCCTCCCTCCAGGCGCGACCCGATGGCACCTGGAAGTTCGTCACGGGCGGCTACGCGCTCGGCCTCTTCGTGCGTGAAGACCTGCACCGCGGCCGGATCGTCACGCACAGCGGCGGTCTTCCCGGGTTCATCCTGAACATGGTGTGGCACGCCGATTCCGGTACCGGCGTGGTCGTGCTCACCAACAGCCACCGGGGCAACCCCGTGGCTCTGTCGGAGGATGCGCTGTTCCGCGCCCTCGCCGTGCACGACACCCCCGCCCGGACCGTGCGGCCGTGGTCGGAGACGCGGCGACTGATGGCGGCAGCAGACGCGCTGGTCCGCTCCTGGGATGACGATGCGGCCGCCGAGATCTTCGCCGACAACATCGACTTCGATCGTCCGCTTCCTCAGCGCCGCGCCGCGATCGATGAACTCATCGCCCAGGTGGGTCCGCTGCGCCAGGATGCCGGAGCACCGGAGATCGTCTCCTCGGCGACTCCGGCCGACATCACGTGGTCGATCCCCGCCGAGCGGGGCGAGCTGATCTGCATGATCCACCTCACCCCGGTGCGGCCAGCGCAGATCCAGGAGTTCGAGGTGATCGCGGTCGACCGCGGTGTTCCGCGTGCGGCCCGGCCCACCGACATCTCCGCCCGACGTCGCACCTACGTCCGCCCGACGGTGAGCCCGTTGCCGAACACGCACGTCGTCTGAGGCGACGGCGCCTCGGTCAGCCGCGAAGTGCCTTGCGCGCCTTATTGGCCGCCTTCTCGGCGGCCTTGTGGCGCTGCTTCCTGGCCTTGGGGTCGTTCCACATCCGCACCAGCTGATGCCTCACCGACTCGCCCTTGTTGATCTGCACGGTCGCCGACCGACTGCCGAGGACGTACGCGACGAAGGCGACGCCGACGACGAGGAGGATCTTGTTGCGCATGATGCCTGCTTTCTGCGGAGGTGGGGCGACCCGCGCGCTCAGGAGAGTCGACGCTGGTCGTGCGCGAGGCGGGCCCGAAGGCTCGTGTGGACCGAGACGAACGTCTCGGTGTCGCGGCCGGTCAGGACCGCGAGGTTGGCGAGCAGTCGGTCGACATGGTCGACGAGCTCGCGCGGATCGGTGTTCTGCCGCGGGGTGACCGACACGTGCAGCACCGGCCGGCGGCGCACGTCGTTGGCCGTGACCTGCGCCGAGAGGACCTCGTCCCGAGTGGTGAGGGAGTTCTTCACCGCATCCGAGACGAACGATTCGTTGACGGTCACGCGGCCCAGAGGGTTCTGTGCTCCCGTCGAGCGGAGCACGGTCTTCGAGCGGCGACCCGCGATGCTCGTGAGCGCGAGGATCAGCAGGACGATGACGACCACGATCGCCACGACAGCGCCGATGCCGATCCATGACAGGCCGCCACCGGCGATCGCGGTCGCGGCGATCGCCTGGTCGAGCCAGGACTGCGCGTCCTCGCCACCTGCGGCCCAGATGTCCGACGCCGTCGGCCAGCTCATGATGGCGATGCCGAGGGCGCCGAGCCCGAGGAACAGCACCCCGATGATCAGGAGCAGGGTGCGATTCAACGCACGATTGGTGTTGTTCACAGTTCGTCCTCCTTCTCGGCGGGTCGCTCGATGCGCACCCGGGTGCGGACCCGGTGGGCCAGCCGGTAGGTCTGCAGCTCCGCCTCGGCGGCCGAGGCCACGTCGGCCTTGTCGAGCGGGATGCCGATGCCGGGGCGCACGGTCACGTCGACGGTGCGATGACCGACGCCGACGGTGATGCTGTCGCGGGCGAGGCCGGTCTCCTCTGCGAGGTGCTGGGCCAGCGCGCTGGCGATCACACCGTTGTCCACGACCACGGCCCGTCCGCCCCCGTCCAGGACATGCTTCGAGAGCCGCCCCGGGGTGATGGCCAGCACGATGAAGATCACGCCGATGAGGGCGAGGACGACGCTGCCGGCGATCACGAGCCCGGCGGGCTGCGCGGTGGGAAGCCCGATGAGCCACCCTCCGGCTGCGGCCGGACCGAGCAGGAGCGCGGGCTGCGCGGCGAGGCTCAACACGATCTCGAGCCCGATGTATGCGAGGGCCAGGATGAGCAGGATCACCGCGACGAACATCGCGACGGTCCGCGGCGAGTGCGTCTCGCGCCGGATGACGCGGCGCAGAACCGGGGTGCTCATTGCACTCGTCTCCTTTCCGGGATGGTGGCACCGGTGACGGTGAGGTTGATGCGGATGACGTTGCGTCCGAGGATCGCGCTCAGGTGCTGCTGCAACTGCTCCTGCAGATCCCGCGCCCGCTCGAGAACAGGCACGGTCTGAGCGATCGCGGCCGTGTCATCCAGGCGGGGGACGGGAAGAGGCGCGGCGATGCGCACCGTGATCCCCCTGGGGTGCTCCGCGACATCGACCTTCACGTCGCTGCGAGGCACCCCGATCAATGTCGCGGACGCCTTCTCGGTGACCGTGCGATAGACACGCTCCTTCACCTCGACGCGACCGCGGAGGGCGGCCCCGCCGGCGGCGACTCCCGAGAGAGCGTCGCCGCCGGCGATGTGCTGGTCGGCACGCATCAGGAGGTGCGCCGCCCGGTGAAGACGTCTGCGAGACCGCGGACGTCGAGCTTGCCGGAGGCGGTTCGGCCCACGAGCGCCCCGATGCCCGCGAACACGGCCATGAGGAGGAACCCCCAGAACCCGAACAGCAGGGCAGCGAGGGCCAGCAGAGCGCCGATCAGGGCGCCGACCGTTGTGGCGCTCATGAGACGCGCGACTCCTCGTCGTCGCTGTCGTCGCCGGGCACGTGCACGTCGTTGACCTCGACGTTGACCTCGACGACCTCGAGGCCGACCAGGCGGCTGATCGCACCGGCGACAGCAGCACGGACGTTGTTCGCGACGTCCTGGATGGGTGCCGGGTACTCGACGACGATGGTCAGGTCGGCTGCGGCCTGCGTGTCGCCGACCTCGACCTTGACGCCCTGAGCGAGGTCGGTGGCGTTGATGACGTCGCGGATGGCGCCGAAGGCGCGGGCTCCGCCGCCGCCGAGCGCGTAGACGCCGGGGACCTCACGCGCGGCGATGCCGGCGACCTTGGCCACCACGCCGTCGGCGATGGTCGTCTTACCCGCGGCGTTCTCGTCGGCGGGGACGCGCGAAGCGGAGAATCCGCTCGACCGGTCGACGCGCGACGCGGAGGCGCCGGCAGCCTTCGGAGCAGCCTGAGCGAGCTCCTTCTCGGCCGGAGCGGGGGTGTTCTGGTCCTGGTTTGCCATGAGGTGTCCCATCTCGATCTGAAGACCGGTCGCGGGTCCCGTGTGAGACTCCCGCCGGGAGCGAAACGCTCGCTCGGAGATAGGACGTGCGCGCACGTCGATTCGTCACAAAGTCGTTCCGGATCCGTGCGGGAGCCCGGAAGACCAGGCGCTCAGGCGCTCCCGACCCCGTACATCTCCCCGACCGGGACGGCGGTCGTGAGCACGTTCCCCGGTTGCGCGAGTGGGCAGGCCCACGCAGGGTCGTAGGCGCACGAGGGGTTGTAGGCGAAGTTGAAGTCGAGCACGATCGTGCCGCGCCGGGCGTCGGATCCGAGGTCGGCGCCCTTGACCGTGTCGATCAGGTAGCGTCCGCCGCCGTAGGTTCCGCCGGGGTGGCCGGCCAGCGCATCACGCACCGGGATGAAGAGACCGCCGCCGTAGGAGGCCAGCCGCCAGACGTCGAGCGATCCGGCATCCGGGATCTCCACACGGCCGATCCGCTCGAACGGGACGATGCCGTCGGTGCCGGTCGCGAACTCGAAGCCGCCGGGATCTGCGGGGAGGATCGGCAGTTCGAAGCGCCACTGCGGGTCGTACGAGGAGATCGGGAGCCCCTCGAACAGCGCCCTGTCCTCGGGCAGCAACGGAGTGGCCGGGTGGTGGAGCATCAGGTCGTCCCGCTCGATCCGCCAGAGTTCGTGCGCCTCCTCCGGGGAGTCCGCGATCCGCACGGCGTCGTACAGGGCGAAGACCCGACGCCGCCAGTCGACGACCTCCATGGCGGTGCGCGCAGCTGTGCTCGTCATGGCCCCAGGCTACGCGGCGCTGCCGACGACGGCGCCTCAGCTCGCGGTGGGGCCCGCGATCATCTCGGCGTATCCCTCGCGATAGGTCGGATACTCGAGGGTGCCGAGCAGCGACCGCAGCAACGACCCGTCGTACACGAAGCCGCCCGGGTCCGCAGAGCCGATGTCGGGGGGCACATCGACACCGAGCTCGCGCGCGATGAACCCGACGACCTCTCCCAGCGGTGCCGGGCTCTCGTCGACGGCGTGCACGAGCCGCGGAGGGGCGGGTGTCCGCAGCAGCAGTTCGAGGGTGCGCACCAGGTCGGTCTCGTGGATGCGGTTCGTACGCCGCGCGTGTTCGACCGCCGCACCTTCGCGCACCTTCCGCAGCAGGAAGTCGCGGCCGGGTCCGTAGATACCGGCCGGCCTCACGACGACCGCATCGAAGATCTCGACGGCCGCCCGCTCGCCGTCGCGCAGTCCTCGCGAGCGCGCGCTCGTCGGTTCCGGATCGTCCTGCTCGGTGATCGGCCGCGCGGCCCCTGGACCGTCGAACACCCCGGTCGACGACACGAACACGGTGCGGGCCGGGATCGCGGGCAGAGACTCGGCGAGATGCGTCAACGCCGTGCGGTAGGCCGACACGCCCTCACCGGGCGGAAGCGTGACGACCATCGCGTCGACCGCCGGAAGTCGCGAGGCGAGCGGCGCCGCAAGGTCGGCGCGGATCCCGGTCACGCCGGCCGGCGGCTCGGCGTCGCTCCTACGCAGCGCGAACACCTCGCCGCGCTCGAGGATCAGCGGTGCGAGGCGTGCGGCGATCTTGCCGGAGCCGACGAGGAGCGTGCGGGAGGGGGTGGTCATCGCGGAGCCGTCGGGATCAGCCTGCGGCGAGCGCGGGCAGAGCGACACCGTGCAGTGCCTCGACGACGGGGGCCAGTTCCGGCTGCGCCGCCGCGTCTTCGAGCACCCGCTCGAGGGCGGCGTCATGGATCGGTCGCGCTTGTTCGTAGAGCTCGCGACCTGCGGGAGTGAGCTCGGTGTAGATGCCGCGACGGTCATCGGCACACAGGATGCGTGTGAGGAGACCGCGGTCCTCGAGGCGGTTGACCAGGCGGGTCGTGGCGCTGGGGCTCAGGGCCGCCGCACGCGCGAGCTGCTGCATGCGCATGTGCCATCCGTCCTGCCTGTCGAGCGCGTCGAGCACGGTGTACTCGACGACCGAGAGCGATGCCGCCTCTCCCAGGCTGCGCTCGAGCGCGGTCTCGATCAGGCCGTGCAGGGCGGCGAGCGTCCGCCAGCCCTGCGCACGCACCTCGACCGCGTCGTCACCGATACCCATGGACATCCTCCGAGATAGTTGCTTGCGCCAGATACTTGCGTGTGCAATCATTAACGTTCGATGCGCAATATGCGGCGTCTGCAAGTATCCCCACCAATCTATCAGGAGAATCGTCATGCCTCCAGGACTGATCGCCCTCGCCATCGGGGCGTTCGGCATCGGACTCACCGAGTTCGTCATCATGGGCCTGCTGCCCGAAGTCGCCCACGACTTCGGCGTCACCGAGTCGGCAGCCGGCTGGCTCATCTCCGGCTACGCGCTGGCGGTGGTGGTCGGCGCACTCGTGCTCACCGCCGCGGCCACCCGGCTGCCCAAGAAGCCCGTGCTGCTCGGGCTCATCGTGCTGTTCATCATCGGCAACGCCCTCACCGCTCTCGCCGACGACTACGGCGTCGCGATGCTCGGCCGCATCATCGCCGCCCTCTGCCATGGTGCGTTCTTCGGCATCGGGTCGGTCGTCGCCGCCGGCCTCGTCGCCCCGGAGAAGAAGGCCGGCGCGATCGCGATCATGTTCACCGGCCTCACCGCCGCGAACGTCTTCGGTGTGCCGTTCGGCACCTTCCTCGGTCAGGAGCTGGGCTGGCGCTCGACCTTCTGGGCGATCTCCGGCATCGGCGTGCTGGCCTTCCTCGGCATCGCCCTCCTCGTCCCGCGCCTTCCTCGCCCCACCACCCAGGTGAGCCTCCGCGGTGAGCTCGCCGCCTTCCGCTCCGGACAGGTGTGGTTCTCGCTCGTCGTCACGATCCTCGCGTTCGGCGGGATGTTCGGCGCCTTCACCTACATCGCCTACACGCTCACCGAGGTGAGCGGCTTCGCCACCTCCGCCGTGCCGTGGCTGCTCGTGCTGTTCGGCGCCGGCCTCGTGCTCGGCAACTGGCTGGGCGGACGCCTCGCCGATCGCGCGATCGACCGCACCCTGGTCATCTTCATCGCCGCTCTCGTGATCGTCCTCGTGCTCTTCGCCGCATCGGCGCAGTCCGGCGTGGCCACGATCGTCGCCCTGTTCCTCATGGGCGGCTTCGGCTTCGGCACGGTCCCGGGTCTGCAGAGCCGCGTCATGCAGTACGCGGGCGGCGCGCCCACCCTCGCCTCCGGTGCGAACATCGGGGCGTTCAACATCGGCAACGCGCTCGGCGCCTGGGCGGGCGGAGTCGGCATCTCCGCCGGTCTCGGCTACACCTCGCCGATCTGGATGGGGGCCATCCTCACCGGCGTCGCACTCGTCGTGATGGTCGTCGCCGCGGCCCGCGCCAGAGTCCGCGCCGCGGATGCCCGGGATGCGGAGCCGACCCCCACCGCATCGGTGCCGGTCGGCTGACGCTTCCGCACGCAGAAGCGCCGCACCCTCCGAGGAGGATGCGGCGCTTCGGGCATGCGGAGGACTACTCCGCTGCGGCGATCTTCTTGGCGTCGTCCGTGTTGAGCACCCGGAACAGGATCGCCGCGATCACGGCTCCGACGACGGGGGCGACGAGGTAAAGCCACAGCGAGCTCCAGGCGAAGTGACCGCTGACCGAGAGGCCGAGCGCGACGGCCGGGTTGAAGCCGCCACCCGAGATCGAGCCGACGGTCGCCGCGCCCACGAACACGGTCGCACCGATGGCGAGACCATAGAACGAGTTGCCCGCGGTGTCCTTCGACGTGGCGGTGTTGAGCACGACCCACACGAGGATCAGCGTGAAGAGCGCCTCGACGAGGAACGCAGGGCCGACCTCGACGATCATGGCCTTCTCGCCGACGGGCCACACGGACATGCTGACGAGCGCGGCCAGTGCGCCACCGACGAACTGGGCGATGAGGTAGGAGATGAAGTCGGCGACGCTGAGGCCGCCGCGCAGGAACACGCCGACCGAGACGGCCGGGTTGAGGTGTGCACCCGAGATGTGGCCCGTCGAGAACACGAGCACCATCAGGGTGAAGCCGATCGCGAGCGGAGTCAGCGGGCTGCCGCTGTTCACTGCCGCGATGATCGCGAGGACGAAGAGGAAGGTGGCGAGCGCCTCTGCGAGCGCCTTGCGTGCCGTACCGGTCATGAGAGTGCCCTTTGTGTCGGAGATTCGAGAGAGAGGAAGCCCGTCCTGCCCGCATACTCCGGTCGACCGAGCCTCTTGCGGCACTGACGCTATCGCCGGATCCCGCGGAATTCCGGGAGCCGCGCGGACTTTCTGTGAATTCGCTGAGCCTGGAAACGGACGACGATCCGCGAGCGGTCGGTCAGCGAGGAGGCCACGGCGCCGGGATGTCAACCCCGTGGCCGCTCTCGCCTCTCCCCCGTAGCTTTCGAGGATGACGACCGAGACCGCGCCCGCCGCCGAGACCTCGACCCGGCTGCGGAGGGCGATCACCGGGCCTCTCCTGTTCGCCTTCATCCTGGGAGACGTGCTGGGCGCCGGCATCTACGCGCTGATGGGCGTGCTCTCCGAGAAGGTCGGCGGGATGCTGTGGGCACCCCTGCTCCTGGCACTGCTTCTCGCGATGCTCACCGCGGGCTCGTATGCCGAGCTCGTCACCAAATACCCTCGCGCCGGTGGAGCAGCGGTCTTCGCCGAGCGCGCCTTCCACAGCCCGCTGGTGTCGTTCCTGGTCGGGTTCAGCATGCTCGCGGCGGGCGTCACGAGCGCGGCCGGATTGGCCATCGCGTTCGCGGGCGACTACCTGGGCACATTCCTCGACCTGCCGACGATCCCGGTCGCCATCGCGTTCCTCGCCCTCGTCGGCCTCCTGAACGCCCGCGGCATCCGGGAATCCATGGGAGCAAATCTCGTGATGACGGCGATCGAGCTCAGCGGCCTCGTCATCGTCGTCGCCGTGGTCGCGATCTTCGTCGGCGGCGGTGGCGGTGACCTCTCCCGTGTCACCGAGGCGCCGGAGGGCACGAACGCTGCGATCGCGGTGCTGTCGGGCGCCGTCATCGCCTACTACTCGTTCGTCGGGTTCGAGACCTCCGCGAACATGATCGAAGAGGTGAAGGATCCGCGCCGCACGTACCCCCGCGCCCTCTTCG
This sequence comes from Microbacterium sp. Root1433D1, assembly GCF_001426835.1. Classification (NCBI taxonomy): domain Bacteria; kingdom Bacillati; phylum Actinomycetota; class Actinomycetes; order Micrococcales; family Microbacteriaceae; genus Microbacterium; species Microbacterium sp. Root1433D1. Next base: position 1,100,442 of record NZ_LMFN01000001.1, read on the forward strand.
GCGCACTGTTCACCGCCGGAGCGGTCTACGTGCTGGTCGGGTTGGCGAGCGCGATCGCGCTCCCGCCCGCAGCACTGCAGGAGTCGAGCGGACCCCTGCTCGCCGTCGTGGAGGCCACCGGCGTCAGCATCCCCTCCTGGCTGTTCAGCCTCATCGCGCTCGTCGCCGTCGCCAACGGCGCACTGCTGACGATGATCATGGTCAGCCGCCTGACCTACGGCATGGCCGAGCAGAACCTCCTGCCCGCCACCCTCGGCCGCGTGCTCCCGAAGAGGAGGACCCCCTGGGTCGCGATCCTCACCACCACCCTCGTGGCGATGGGCCTGACCCTCGTCGGGGATCTGGCAACGCTCGCCGAGACCGTCGTGCTGCTGCTTCTGGTCGTCTTCCTCAGCGTCAACGTGTCCGTGCTGGTGCTGCGTCGGGACCGCGTCGAGAACGATCACTTCCGCGTGTGGACCTTCGTCCCCGTGCTCGGCATCGGCTCCTGCATCCTGCTGCTGACCCAGCAGCGTCCGGCCGTCTGGCTCTTCGGCGGGATCCTGCTCGCCGTCGGCGGTGTGCTCTACCTGCTCGCGCTCTGGGGCAGGAAGCACGCCGAGAAGAGGAACGACGCTTCCGGCGGCGACACCGTCGGCAACCCGAAGGAGAACCATGAGCACGCCTGAGCACGCATCCGACGAAGAGATGACGAGCGCGCAGAAGCGACACGACCAGTTGACGGCGGCGCCGGAGGCCACCGAGGCCGATGCCGCGCCCCGCATCGAGGTCAGTGAGCACGACGGGAACACCCGCATCGACATCGCCCCGGAGGCGCCTGTGCGTCCGGGACCCGGCCCGGGAATGCCCGAGGCCGATTCCGAGGACTGACGCATCCGGTCGGGCTCGGGCCGAGCCGGAAGGAGGTAGGGGCGGCACGTGGGGGTGTGCCGCCCCTGTTGGGGAGGTGCTGTGCACCAGGTGACGGGGAGGTGTCACCGAGCCCGGGGAGGACTCATCTAGAACAACGGATATCCGGGCGGAATCTGTCGGCGCGTGCAGCGCCGACGCGTCACACCCGTCGACGGCTCCTGGTGAAGAGCAGATAGCCGCTGCCGGCGACGATCAGGAGCGCTCCGGCCCCGGCCGCGTACGCCGCGAACGCAGCGGTGCCGCCGGTGACGGCGAGCGAGGCGCTGCCGCCGGACGTGCTTCCTCCGCGAGGCGGGCCGGTCGGGTCGGTCGGATCGATCGGATCGGTCGTCGGGATCACCGTCCGCTCACGGATCACGACCACGTACTCCTGGGTGTCGGTCCCGTACTGATTCGTCGCCGTCACCGTGAAGGTGAACGTGCCCGCGGTCGTCGGGGTGCCCGTGAGCGCTCCCGTGGCCGGATCCAGGACGAGCCCCGGGGGCAGCGAGCCCGCGGTGACCGCGAGCGTGATCGGCCCCGGCCCCGTCGCCTCGACCGTCGAGGTGTAGGCGGTCCCGACCGTTCCGTCCGGGAGGGAGGGGGTGACGATGACCGGCGGTTCGAGGTACGTGAACCCGCCGGGGTAGGTCGTCGCGGACTGATACGGCGTGGCGGTGGTCCCCGCGATCAGGCCCGTGCGGACGACGACGTCGACGGGACCGTGAACGTGCGGCGGGGTCACGACGCTGATCGGGCACCCCGACGCGTCGAGGTCGGTGCCGGGGATGCCGTCGAAGGTGACCTCGGTCACCCCGAAGCTGAGCGCGAGCCCCGGCCGCATCCGCCCCTCGCTCGCGTAACTGCCGAGCTGCGCGGGACCGGAGATGCTGCCCCAGGTCGGACGCATCCCTCCCCAGCTGTAGAGACGACCGTCCGAACCCAGCGCGAACGACGCCTGCAGCCCGATCTCGACATCCGTGGCGATGAAACCGGCAGGGATGTCGCTGGTGTCGACCTTGACGGGCGCCGCCGCGTCGACGACCGAGTTGATGCCGAGGCCTGCGGGCATGTCGCCCGCGGAAGGAATCTGTCGGTGTCAGCCGACCGTCGCCGTGACGGTCTGCGTCTCGGAACGCACCTGCCCCTCGGCGACACCGCTGACCGCGTGGTCCCCGCGATGCCCGGCCAGCAGGAGCCGGTATCCGCCGGCCTCATCAGGGCGGGAGTCGACGAGGGCGAAGGTGACGCGGGAGGTCGCATCCCCCCGGCAGATGGCACCCGTCGAGGAGGGCGAGCAGTCCCACGCCTCGGGAGTGCTCAGAACGCTCAGTCCGGGCGGAAGAAGGAGCTCGACCACGACGTCCTCAGTGTCTCCCAGCCGCAGGTCCACGTCGATCTCGGCGCGCTCGGCCGGGAGCGCTCGTGAGGTGACGGCGAGTTGGAGCCCGCCGATCGGCCCTCCCGAGAGGATGTTCTGCACCGCGGGAAGAGCCAGCGCGATCAGGAGCACCCCCACCACGACCGAGGCGATCGCCATGATCTGCGGCACCAGGGAGATCCGTCGCACGCCGGAGAGCCGTCGGGCCGCCGACGGTGGCGCGGTCGGCCTCCCCCGCGGGCGAACATCGGCCTCGGCAGAACCGGACGGGCTGAGCACGCTCCCGGCGACGAGGAGCGCGACCGTGCCGAGCGCGGAGGTGAGGGCGCCGAACCGGCTCCAGGCGGCCCTGCACCGATCGCACGTGCGGATGTGCGCCATGCCGCGCGATCCAGGGACATCCTCCATCTGCACCGCGACCGCCTCCGGGAGGTCGCCGGCGGCGCGACGGCAGTCCGCTGGCGCGTCTTCTTCGAGGATCACCCGCAGCGTCGCCCGGCGCAGGCTGAGTTTGGCGCGTCGCAGCAGGGACGAGATCGCCGGCGCCCGCCGCGCCAGTTCCCCCTCGAGGTCTCCCGGCTTGCGCCCATCGACGACGACGGCTTTCAGCACCAGCTGCTGATCCGGCGGGAGGGACTGCAGAGCGGCGGCGACATACGCGTACTCGCGGTGAAGATCGGTGCGCCTGGTCGAGTCGAAGTGCGGCTGGAGCTCCTCATCGGCATCGAGGATGCCGCCGACGCGGGAGCGCGGTGAACGGTACTCGTCGATCAGACGGTTCCTCATCGCTCGCGAGAGATAGGCGTTGGGGTTCGAGGTCGGCCCCCTGCCCTCGGCCCACAGCGCGAGGAGGGCGGTGATGGCGTCCGCGGCGAGGTCGTCGGGATCGAGCACGCCTTTGGAGATCCGTCGCGCTATCGACAACAGGTACGGGAGATTCTCGGCGAGGTACGCCCCGGCCGCACCACGGTCCCCCGCGTTCGCCTCTCGGGCCCGTCGATCATCGACGTCACGCCGATCGACCTGGTCCGTTGCTTCGCCCATTGCCCACTCCCCTGAGTGCGCCCCCCTCCGCTACTGATGAGATTACGCGATGGCACGCGGCGCATCTCCCCGCGGCAACGCCCCTTCCCGACAACGAGCATCGCGACGGAATCTGTCGGTGGGCGACGACGTCGCGCCTGATCCACGGCCCGTCTCACGCTCCGATCCGAACCGTTCACTGCTCCGCTCTGAAGTTGACCCCGAGCCGCTCGCCTTGCGAGAAGTAGTGCCGGAAGGTGTAGTACATCGGCTTCCAGGCATCCACGTCGACGTGCGAGGTTCCCGGCACGGCGAGCGCCTGATGCACGTGCGTGCGCAGGACCTTCGCGTGGACGATGGTGGCGCCTTCTTCCTCATCCAGTGGTGTCATGTTCGTGACGAGAGCTTCCATCTGAACGGGGCATTCGGCGATCCGTGGGGGCAGTACAGACTCACTCCCCCGTGGAGTGAACCCGCCGAGGGTCCACTTGTCCGGCTCATGCCTGTACTTTTCCCGCTTGTGCGACGGGACTTCAGCAGCCCCCGTCGTCTCGGCGATCCTCTCTATGGATTCCCACAGCCGAGCGTCGGGCAGGTTGATCACCAGCTCGCCGTTCTCGCGCAGATTGCACATCGCCTGGCTCGCATCGCTCAGTCCGAGGACGTAGGTATCATCCAAAGCCCAGGCCGAGGAGATGGGCGTGATGTTCGCTGTTTCATCGCCGGGCTTCACCGTGGTGAGCAGGGCCACGGGAGTGCCGAAGTAGAACACTGAGGGTTCGATCGCCAGAGTCGAGTGCATGAGGTCCAGTCTGGGTCGGGGACTGTTCGGGCTGTGACGAACTGTCCCCGCGATAAAATTCTCGGCATGGAGGGGACGAGCAGCCCGGAGTTGGCAGCAACCGCCGCTGTCTTCGCCAGCGAAGCTCGCGCGTCGATGCTGCTGCTCATGCTCGATGGAAGGGCGTGGACGCTCACTGAACTGTCCAAGACCGCCAGCATCGCTCGGTCGTCGGCGAGCGAGCACGCCGACAAGCTGCTCGACGTTGGTCTCGTCGAAGAAGTGCGGCAGGGACGACACCGCTACCTCCGGCTCGCTGGTGCCCAAGCCGCTGATTTGATCGAGTCACTCGCAGCATTCACCGGTCGCGTCCGACCCGCCAGGCAGTCACTCGACGCCCAACATCGTGACCGCGCCATGAGGGAGGCCCGCACCTGCTACCGCCATCTCGCGGGCAGACTCGGCGTCGCACTCACCGACGGCATGCGCGCACAGGGCTTCATCGAGTCCGACTTCTCGTTCACCCCGCCGGGACGAGCCTGGTTGGCGTCTCTCGGGATCGACCTGCCGAAGCATCCGAGGCGCACGCTTGCTCGTCCGTGCCTCGATTGGACGGAACGACGCGAGCACCTGGCCGGGCTCGCCGCAGACATGCTGCTCGCGACGCTCAGAGAGAATGCGTGGATCGAGATCGTTCCATCCAGCACTCGCGCCGTGCGTCTCACCGCAGCGGGACGGGAAGGTCTCGCGGATCTGCTTCTGGCAGACCCGTCCGACGACGATCTCGGCTAGGGTCAGCCACTATCGCCATGTCGACCCGAGACACACCCCGAGGAAGCCCCCATGCCACACGTCACCGCTCAATCGCGTTACGACGAGCTTCTGACCGGGTTCGTGGCCCCCGCGCTTCGTGAACACGGCTGGCGCGGCTCCCGTGGTCGCTTCACACGACGCAGTGAGGACATCAGCGAGAAGATCGAATTTCAGAAGTCGCGGGCGAGCAGTGCGCAGACCGTTCTCTTCAGAATCAATCGTTATCGCACGTGCAATGCCACGAACGAGCCCATCCCGCAGGATGACGCGCCCGTCGAAGACCGGTGGCTGATGATCTCGGTGGCCGACGGCTTCGACCCGGAACCCGTCGTCGAGCAGGTGCTCGAGGGTCTCCGGGGCTTGGGTGCACTGACCTCGGCCGATGAGCCGGGCAGGGCAGAGTGACCCCGTGAGTCGAGGCTCCGAAGAGCACGGCGGGATGCCTGCGGCGCAGCAGCACCGCAAAGCCGACCAGCGCGTGATGAGATGGGTGGGCCTGCCCGTCTTCGCTGTGCTGGCGGCCTTCTTCACGTATGCGGCCGTGCACGAGGGCGTCGCTGCAGGCTGGGACCTCGGGATGCGTATCGTCGTCGGCCGCTACACCGGGCCGCTGTGGCTGCATCTGGCGTGGACCTGTGGCTTGAGCATCGCAATGACGGCGGGGCTGGCATGGTCCGTGTGGAGCGTGACCCGCCCTCGTCGCACGAGACGGCGCGGAGGTGCGCTCCCCTGACGCTCGAAGAGAGTGTTCAGCAGCGAGGCCTAGGGGAGACCGGGCGCCCGGACCGCTCCGATCCGTTCGCTCGTGCTCGCGATGGTCGCGAATCCCCGGGCCGCCAGGATGCTCTCCGTACGGCGCATGATGTCCTCCCCCGACACGGCGGCCAGCCCGCCGTGCGCGGGGATCGCCGAGGTCGTAGTCGCATCGGTGACGAACTCCACCTCGTAGCCGAGGTCGGCGGCGACGCGGGCCGTCGTCTCGCAGCACTGCTCGGTGCGGATGCCGCAGATCACGACGCGACGCACCCCCGCCCCCTGCAACCTGTCATGGAGGTTCGTCGAGCCGAACGAGTTGATCGTTGTCTTGGTGAGGGCTGCTTCGGATTCGCGCGGGTCGAGGTCCTCGATCACACGCACGAAGCCCGATGCGGGGTCGAACACACCCCCGCTCCCCGGCTCGGAGTGCGTGATCCACACGACCGGGTCGCCGGCCTCTCGCGCGTGGGCGACGAGGAGCGCGATGTTGTCGATCACGGCAGGATTCGCCGTGGCCGCCCAGTCGTCGACACGCCGGCGGAAGGACTCCTGCGCATCGATGACGAGCAGGGCGGTGTCGGAAGAAGACGTCATGCGCTCATCGTGCCCGCCCTCGCGGACGCGGACAAGACCGCACACTGCCGACGACCGCAGGGATCCGGACAGACGGGCTGGACGGGAGGAGCGGACGCCACCGAGGATTCATCCCCGGCGGCGTCCGCCGTGCCGCTCAGAACAGCGTGTAGCCGCCGTCGACGACCAGCACGGTGCCCGACATGAAGCTCGCGGCGTCCGAGGCGAGGAACACGATCGAGGGGCTCACCTCGTCCGGCGTCGCATAGCGCTGCTGCGCGGAGTCCTCGATCCAGAAGCGACGGTACTTGGGCTCGTCGACCGGCGACATGGCGGTCTTGATGTACCCGGGGGCCACGGCATTCACGCGGACGCCGGACGGCGCCCACTCCGCCGCGAGCGACTTGGTGAGGTGGTGCACGGCGGCCTTGGACGCGTTGTACGCCGGCTGGAACTGCGGCCGGTTGACGATCTGCGCCGAGATGGAGCCGACGTTGACGATCGAGCCCGAGCCACGTGCGACCATGTGTCCGCCGACTGCCTGCGACATGCGCCACAGCGCCGTGAGGTTGGTGTCGATGACGTGCGACCACTCGTCGTCCGTCACCTCGAGCGCGGGACGGTGGATGCACGCGCCGGCGTTGTTGATGAGGATGTCGAGGTGCCCGGCCGCACCGATGGCCTCGGCGGCGATGCGGTCGACCGAGGCGCGATCGGTGAGGTCCCCGAGCACGATCCACGCGCGGCGTCCGCGCGCCTCGATCTCGGCGGCGACCTCCTTGGCCGCCTCCTCGTCACGGCCGTGCACGACGATGTCGGCTCCGGCTTCGGCGAGGGCCCGCGCGAACTCGCGACCCAGCCCTCGGGTGGCACCGGTCACGAGTGCCGTGCGGTCGGTGAGGGCGAATGCTTCCATGACGCTCATGCGTCTTCTCCTTCGGTCAGGGTGATGATGGCGTCGGCCCGGTGGCGGGTGGCGCGGATGAGGACGGCGTTGGGGCCGTCGACGTCGGAGGCCCACCGCACGGCGTCGTCGTGCGTGCGGCCGAACGACTCGTGGCGGGCGACGAGCCGGCGCAGCCGGAGATCCTCCGGCACGTCGATGTACCAGACCTCGTCGAGCAGTGGGCGGATCCGCTCCCACCCATCGGCGTCGTGGAGCAGGTAATTGCCCTCGACGACGATCAGGCGGTCGGCGGCGGAGAGGGACAGGGCACCCGCGACGGCGGCATCGATCTCGCGGTCGAAGCGAGGCGCCACCACGTCGCGCCCCGCCCGCAGGCGACCGAGCTGGGCGGCGAAGCCGTCGACGTCGAACGTCGCCGGCGCCCCCTTCCGGTCGCGCAGGCCGAGCCGATCCAGGTGCTCGTTGGCGTAGTGGAACCCGTCCATGGGGAACGCGGGTTCGCCGAGTGCCTCGGCGAGGGTGGACTTGCCGGCGCCGGGCGGACCGACGATCCCCAGCAGGAAAGGACGCCCGTCCTGGGCGAGCCGCCGCGCGCGGTCACGGGCGTCGGCGAGAGCAAGAGCGAGCATCGCGGGATCTGCCTTCCAGGAGGTGTGCGGGCAGACGTCGGGGGAACGGGCGGGCGCCCGCTCCCCCGACGTCGGTGTCACCGCTCGGGCGACGTCACTTGTCGAGGAGTCCGGCTTCCTTGTACAGGTCGATGTACTCCTGGACGTTGTCCTTCGTGATCAGCGGGTTGCCGATGTCGACGTTCACCTCGTCCTCCGCGCCCGTGAGCAGGTCGTGCACGGCCTTCAGGTTGAGCTGGGCCAGTTCGCGGGCGTTCTGGAGCGAGGTCGCGGTCATCGTGCCGGCCTCGATCAGGAGCACGGCCTCGGGGGTGCCGTCGACGCCGTAGGCGAGGATGCCGTCGAAGCCGCCCTTGCCCTTCACAGCCTCGAGCGCACCCGACGCCATGTTGTCGTTCATCGAGATGATCGCGTCGACGTCGGGGTTGGCCAGCGACCAGTCCTCCATGAGCGTCATGGCCTCATCCTTGTTCCAGTTCGCGATGTCCTCCGCGACGATCTTCACGTCGGGACGCTTCTCGAAGAACTCCGCCTCCCACGCTTCGCGGCGTGCGGTGCTGTGGAAGTTGCCGGCGGGGCCGTTGAGCACGACCACGTTCGCGTTCTCCGGAATCTCCTCCAGCGCGAGCTGCGCGACGACGGCGCCCTGCTTGTACGGGTCGGCGTCGACCGAGTTGCCGCCGGTGAGTCCCTCCACGCGCGGGTTGGTGGTGATGGTCACGATGCCCGCGTCGATCGCCTGCTGGATGTAGGGCAGCTGGGCGTCGGCGTTGTTCGCCTGGATGATGATCGCGTCGAACTTGTTGGCAATCGCGTTCTCGATCATCTTGTTCTCGATCTCGTCGTCGGCCTGGCCGTCGAACACCTCGAGGGTGATGTCGTCGTAGTTGCCGGCCTCCGCCTTCATCTCGTTGGCGAGCCAGGCGGCGAACGAGTCTGCCTGGGCTCGGGCGATGTACGCGACGCGATACTCGTCCTTGTCCTCGGTGGCACCGCCGCCGCCTCCGGTCGGGTTTCCGGTGGTGACGGCGCAGCCGGCGAGACTGATCGCTGCAGCGGCTGCGGCGCCGAGGGCGATGATCCTGCGGGTAAGACTCTTCATTGTCTTCTCCTGTTTTCGTTGGGTGGGTGAAGCGTTGCGGAAAGGGGAGGGTCAGGCTTTCACCCGACCGCCTCCCGGATCGGTCGAGGAGGCCCGGACGGGGAAGGGATCGCCCTTCGCGTCGGACTTGAGGATCGTGGTCTTCGCCTTGCCGCGCTTGCTGAAGACGTCGTAGGCGACGGCGATCACGATGATCGCGCCCATCACGATCTGCTGGATGTACGAGCCGATCCCGATGAGGTTCATGATGTTGCCGAGGATGCCGACGATGAGCGCACCCGCGAGTGTTCCCATCACGGTGCCGACGCCTCCGGAGAAGCTCGTGCCACCGATGATCGGCGCGGTGATCGCCTGCAGCTCGTAGCCGACGCCGGCGTTGGGCAGACCGGCGTTGACGCGCGACATGAAGATCACGCCGGCGATGCCGACCAGGGCGCCGTTGACGAGGAACGCCTGGTATTTCACACGCGCGACCGAGATCCCGGCGGCCCGCGCCGCCTCCTCGTTGCCGCCGACCGCGTACACCGAGCGGCCGTACCTGGTCTGGTTCATCAGGTACCAGATCACGATCGTCACGCCGATGAGCACCAGCACCGGGATCGGCAGCCAGCCGAGGTTGCCCTGTCCGATCAGGACGAAGTCACCGAGCTGGAGCACGTTCTGACCCTGCGTGAGCTCGAGCACCGCGCCGCGGGCCATGAGCATCATGCCGAGGGTGACGATGAACGCCGGGGTCTTCAGCGTCGCGACGAGGAAGGCGTTGACGAGGTTGCAGATCATGCCGATCGCGATGCCGGCGAGGATCGCGAGCAGCAGGTTGCCGCTCGACTTGTAGACCATGACCGACACCACACCCGCGAACGCCATCACGGCGCCGGCGGAGAGGTCGATCATCCCGCCGATGATGAGCGTCATCGCGCCGAACGCGAGGATGGTGATGACCGACACCTGCCGAAGCACGTTGAACAGGTTGTCCGAGCTCAGGAAGTTCGGGCTCAGCAGGCTCGCCGCGACGATGACGATCAACAGGATGATGTAGATCGAGAAGCGGCTCACCTCGAGTCTCTTCAGGTTGGAGAGCATTTTCATGCCACCTCGATTTCATTCATGGCGTACGTGAGGATGGTTTCCTGCGAGAACTGATCGGGTGTCAGCTCCGCGGTGAGGCGTCCGGCCGACATCACGTAGATGCGGTCGCACATCCCGATGAGCTCGGGCAGCTCGGACGAGATCATGAGGATGCCGCGGCCCTGCTTGGCCAGCTCGGTCATGATCTTGTAGATCTCGAACTTCGCTCCGACGTCGATGCCGCGGGTGGGCTCGTCGAGGAGGAGGATCTTCGGGTCGGAGATCAGCCAGCGGGCGAGGAGGACCTTCTGCTGGTTGCCACCGCTGAGGTTCGCGATGCGCGTCTGCAGGCTGGGCGCCTTGACGTTCATCTTGTCGAAGTACTCGGTGACGAGCTTCTCCTCCTCCCGGCGCCGGGCGAAGCCGCCGTGGATCACCTTGCGCATGCTCGCCAGCGTGGCGTTCTTCATGATGCTGAGCTGCGGCACGATGCCGACCAGACGCCGGTCCTCGGAGAGCATCGCGACACCGGCTTTGATCGCCTGCGTCGGGTTCTTGATCTTCACGGTGGCCGTGTCGATCTCGATCTCGCCCGCATCGAGCTTGTCAAGTCCGAACACTGCGCGGATGACCTCGCTGCGACCCGCGCCGATGAGTCCGGCGAGCCCGACGATCTCGCCCGCGCGGATGTTCAGGTCGATGTCCTCGAACATGTGCGCGGACGACAGCCCGGTGGCACGGAAGACCGTGTCACCGATCTCGACCTGCTCCTTGGGGTAGGCCTGGTGGTCGAGGTCACGACCGACCATCTGCGCGATGATCTGGCTGGAGCTGATCTCGGCGGTGGGCTGCGAGCTCACGACGGTGCCGTCGCGGAGCACGCTGACGTCGTCCGCGAGCTCGAACACCTCGTCCATCTTGTGCGAGATGTAGATGATCGACTTGCCCTGTGCGCGCAGATCGCGGATCTTCGCGAACAACGACTCGACCTCCTTGTGGGCGATCGCCGAGGTGGGCTCGTCCATGATCAGCACGTCGGCGCTGTGGTAGACCGCGCGGAGGATCTCGAGGGTCTGGATCTCCGAGACGGTGAGCGTGCCGAGTCGGCGGTTGATCGAGAAGTCCAGCCCTTCCGCTGCGAGGATGCGACGCGCCTCGCTGCGGATGAACCTCCAGTCGATCTTGCCGAGCTTCATGGGCAGGCGACCGAGGAAGAAGCTCTCCGCGATGGTCATGCCCGGCACGTAGTTGAGCTCCTGCGAGATCATCGCGATGCCGCGGGCGCGGGCGTCGATCGGGTTCTTGATCCGCACCTCCTCGCCGCGCACCCGGATGGTGCCGGTGTCGGGCTGGTAGATCCCGTTGATGATCTTCATCAGGGTCGACTTGCCGGCGCCGTTCTCGCCGCAGAGAGCGTGCACGGTGCCGGGGCGCACATCGAACGACACGTCGTCGAGGGCCTTCACACCGGGGAACGACTTCGAGATCCCCTGGACGGACAGCAGCGCGTCGGTCATGACGCCGCCCTGACCTCTGGCTCGTCGACACGACGCACGCGCGGCAGGACGATCCGCTTGAGAGAGTCGACCGATCCTTCGCCGGACAGCGCCTCCTCGACCTGCTCGATGCCGTACACGTGCGTGACGAGCGAGTCGAGCACGACCTGGCCGGATTCCAGCAGGGCCCGGGCGATCGGCCAGGTGCCGGTGTAGCGGAAGATGCCGGTGACGTTCAGCTCGCGCATCGCCACGTCGGGCACCGAGAGCGGGAACTCGTCGGCGCTGCCGACCAGGACCACGGTGCCGCCGGCACGGGTGGAGCGGATGCCGTTGACGATCGCGGGCGTCGCACCGGAGGCATCGATGAAGACGTTCGCGGCGAGGTCGACTGTCGACTGTGCCGCCGGGTCGACGACGCGGGCACCGTACGATGCGGCGAGCTCCCGGCGGGCCGGGTTGATGTCGGCGACCACCACGTCGACGGCGCCGAACGCCTTGGCCACCTGAGCGGCGATGATGCCGATCGGTCCGCCGCCGGCGATCAGCACGGTGTCACCCACCTTGATGCCGCCCTTCTGCGCGGCTGCGATGCCGACGGATAGCGGCTCCATGAGCGCTGCCGCGTGATCGCTGATCGAGTCGGGCACGTCATACGCGAAGTCGTCCTGGATGATGACGTAGTCGCAGAACGCGCCGTCGATCGGCGGCGTCGCGTAGAACTCCATCTGCGGGCACAGGTTGTAGTCGCCGGCTCGGCAGAAGTCGCAGCGACGGCAGGGCCGCTGGGGCTCGATGGCCACACGTCGTCCGATGCGCTCCGGGTCGACGTCAGCACCGACGGCGACGATGCGACCGCTCACCTCGTGACCGAGGATCAGCGGGGTGTCGACCACGTACGGACCGATGCGGCCGTGCTCGTAGTAGTGCACATCGGAGCCGCAGACGCCGACGCTCGCGACCTCCACCAGCACCTCGTCAGCGGCGGGCACCGGGACGGGGCGCTCTTCCAGCACCAGGTCCTTCACCCCTCGTAGCACGCTGGCGGTCATCGTCGACGGGATCTCAGTCATGAGAAACCTCTCTCTCCTGTGAGAACGGGGTGGTGCGGGGCTTCGGGCTTCTGCGCCCGGAGCCGTTCGGGTATCCGGCGACGAGCCTGCCCGGGCGACGCGTGTCGATCCGGGGGCTTGCGATCGCTTGAATATTAGAACGTAAATCTATAGACGTCAACAACTCCTCATCCATCCTTGATTTATCAATGAAATAGTGCAGAGAGGAGTGGTCCACTCGCTCTTGAAACGTCAAATCCACTAGGCTGAAGAGATGACCAAGACGCCCGGAGCGCCGCCGCCGACGCTCACGAGCATCGCCCGGTCGCTCGGCCTGTCGCCGGCCACGATCTCGAACGTCTACAACCACCCGGAGCGGGTCAGTGACGACGTCAGAGAACGTGTGCTCGCCACCGCCGAAGCCGTCGGCTATGCGGGACCGGATGCTGCGGCCCGCCGCTTCCGCCGCGGGAAGTCCGAGACGATCGGCGTGGTCTTCACCGACGAGATGCCCTTCGCCCTGGCCGACCCCGCCTCCGTGGCCCTGCTGGCGGGGCTCTCGACCACGCTCCAGGAGGCGCGGCTCAACCTGCTGCTGCTGCCCACCGGCCCGCCCGTCGGGGCGTCGCGGGTGTCGAACGTCATGGGGGCCGTCGTCGACGGCTTCGTCTTCTACTCGGTCCCGGAGGGCGATCCGCACCTCGACGCCGCGCTGCGGCGCCGCCTGCCCACCGTGGTGGTGGACGAGCCGCGCGACGGCCTCACCGCCGACTGGGTCGGGCTGGACGATCGTGCCGCCGCCGCCGAGCTCGGGCAGCATCTGGCCCATCTCGGCCACCGGAAGGTGGGCGTCATCACCTCGCGCCTCGGGCGCGCGCGCTACAACGGCCCCGCCGACGAGGACCGCTGGACGCAGGCCGTCTACTCGGTGCAGCGCAACCGGATCGCCGGTCTCCGCGACGGCCTGGGCGGCGTTCCGCTGGTCGTCGAGGAGCGCTTCGAGAACGCGGTCGAGTCCGGCGCCGCCGCCCTCCAGTCCCTGCGCCAGCGCCACCCCGACCTCACGGCGATCTGCTGCTTCGGAGACGTCCTCGCGATCGGCGCACTCGACGCCGCACGCCGTCAGGGTCTGAGCGTGCCGGGCGACCTCACGATCACCGGCTTCGACGACATCCCCGAAGCGGGACGCGTCGGCCTCACCACGGTGAGCCAGCCACTCGTCGAGAAGGGCCGCATCGCCGGCGAGATGCTGCTGAGCCATGCACTGGCCGAGACCCCGCGGCGACGCTTCCTGCCGACCTCGCTCGAGGTGAGGGCGACGAGCGGTCCCCCGCGTCCCTGAGAGCGCGCGGCAGGAGTCCGGCGGGGTCATGACGGCACCGCCGCTGCACGCGCCGCCGCTGCCACGAGCTCCTCGAACTCCGCGGTCGCGGCGAGCGTGAGCTCGTCCTCGAAGAGGGCGCCGGCGGTCGCCGGAGCGAGCGTGAGATCGTGCGCGCCGGCCCCGGCGACGGCCGCGACCTGGTCGGCGGAGCGCAGGCTCGCGGCCAGGATGCGCACGCTCGGCACGCTTCGGGCGATCGCCGCGACGAGCGCGACCCCGTCGCGGCCGTTCTCGCTCGCCCTGCCCACGTAGGGCGCGACCTCCTGCGCGCCGGCAGCGGCGGCGAGGAGGGCCTGGGCCGGGTGGTACACCGCCGTGATCAGCACCTCGCGTCCGGCGTCCGTCAGCTCGCGAGCGACAGTGAGCGCCGGGGCTGTCGCCACGAGCTTGATCACCACGTCGCCGCCGAGATCCGCGATCTGACGGGCGGTGTCGCGCAGCTCTTCGATCGTCGTCCCGGTCGCCTGTGCGTAGAAGCGGGTCACGCCACGATCCCGCAGCCAGGTGGCGAGAGCGGGCAGGTCGTCGGCGGTCAGTCCGGCGCGATCGAGGATCGCGGGGTTGGTGGTGACACCGGCGAACAACCCGGTCGCCAGAAGCGGCGCGAGCAGGTCACGGTCGGCGCTGTCGATGTAGAGCACGGGTCCTCCTCCTAGAAGCGTTCGCCGTCGGACTGCAGGTCGGCCAGACGGATGTAGCGGTCCCAGATGTCACCGCGATCGGCGACCGGCTCGGTGACCGAGGTGGCCTCGGGGCGCCAGGCGGCCGTGACGGCGGCGACGGTCTCGCCGCGCACCACCGCTGCGGCCTGGATCGCAGCGCCGCGCGCCGTGCCTTCCGGCGCATCGACGGTGTGCACGGCGCGACCTGTCAGGTCGGCGATGATCTGCCGGTAGGCGTGCGACCGCGCTCCCCCGCCGATGGCGATAGTGCGTCCCGTCACGGGGATGCCGAGAGACGCCAGCCCGCGCTCTCCTCGCACGAGGCCGAGGGCGACCCCCTCGAACGCGGCCAATGCGAGCTGCTCGCGGCTGGTCGCGGTGCTCAGACCCGCCAGCATGCCGCGCGCCGAGGGCAGTCGCGGCGAGCGCTCACCGTCGAGGTAGGCCGCGAGCAGGGGGCGTTCCGGGTCGAGCGGCGCGGCGAGGGCGAGGGCGGCGAGCGCGGCGTGATCGACCGCGAGCAGCCGCGCGATGGTGTCGGTGACCTTGGTGGCGTTGAGCGTGCAGACGAGCGGAAGATAGCCGCCTGTGACGTTCGCGACGCCGTCGACCGAACCCGTGACGTCGACGACGGGGTCGGGGGTGGTCGCGAACACGACGCCGGAGGTGCCGAGGCTGTACGCCACGTCGCCTTCGCCGAGCCCGATGCCCTGCGCGGCGAGATGCTGGTCGCCACCGCCCGCGCCGACCAGTGCGCCGGGGTCGATGCCGAGCTCTGCGGCCGCGGCGGGTGCGATCCGTCCGGCCGCCTCATCGGGTGCGAGCACCTCGGGAAGCAGCGGGGCCCAGTCGCGCTCCCCCACGACCTCGTCGAGGATGTCGGTGCGCCAACGCCCGGTGTCGGCGGAGTAGTACCCGGTTCCCGAGGCGTCCGAGCGATCCGTGACACGGCGTCCGGTCAACCGGTACGTGAGCCAGTCGTGCGGCACCGAGATGTGGCGGACGCGCGCGAACGCATCCGCGTCGGTCTCTGCCAGGAGCGCGAGCTTCGAGATGGTGATGGCGGCCGAGGGGACGATCCCGATCTGCTGGGCCCACCAGGAGGCGGGATGCCTGTCGAGCAGCGCGGCAGCCTGCGACCCCGAGGCGGTGTCGTTCCAGAGGCGCGCGGGGCGCAGCAGGCGACCGGCCTCATCGGAGACCACCAGACCGTGACACTGCGCGCCGACGCTCACGCCGATGATGCGCACCTCGACGTCGCGGCGCGCGTCTCCCATCGCCGCGACCAGCGCCTGCCACCAGGACTCGGGGTCCTGCTCGCTGATCGGCGGGTGGGTAACCGGATGCGGGGCGCGGCCGGTCGAGACGAGCGCTCCGGATGCGGCGTCGCGGAGCTCCACGGTGCACGACTGGGTGGAGCTGTCGACTCCGGCGACCACATCGATCATGACGCGACCTCCCGGTACGCGGGGATGACGATCCGGTCGGCGTCTGCCGGAAGGTCCTCGAGGCGACCGACGGCGCCGGCGGGATGCGTGGTCATGAACTCGGCCCAGGTGTACCCCCGCCCGCGCATGAGCACCTCGGCGAGCGCGTCGCCCCACGCCGACTGCGCGATCGTGATGCCGGTCGCGACGATGCCGCCGATGTCGGCCGCAGGCTGCACGGCGACGGCGACGCTGTGGTCGGCCAGGAGCGCGAGCGGCGTCGAGTGGCTGCGCGAGAGGGAGATCACCCGCGCCCCACGACCGCGGGCGATGCAGGCGAGCTGCACGACCTCGCCGGAGGCTCCGCCGTTCGAGATGAGCAGCACGATGTCGGCAGCCGTGATCGCACCGGAGGCTCCGTGCAGGCCGTCCATGGGCGAGAAGGGCAGCGACGGGGTGCCGGTCACTGAGAGGATGTGCGCCATCCGCCGCGCGACGGTGCCGGATGTGCCGGAGCCGCCGATGAAGAGCTTGCCCGTGCCGGAGAGGATCAGCGACGCCGCGGTGACGAGCGAGTCGTCGACCGTGTCGATCAGCGCTGCCACGGCATCGGCCTCTGCACGCAGGCGTCCGCGCGCTACCGCGAGGATGTCGTCATTGACCGTCAACTCTTGCTCCTTCAATCGCACGATGGAATCAGTCGCGCTCATCTGTGATGCTTGGATGTACGTTTGAGCATAGGAAGCTCCTCGTGCCGAAGAAAGGCAGCCGTCACATATGTCACAGTTTCGTGATTTCGACGCTCAAATGAGCGAGGTATCGACGGGCATGGACCACGATCGCGCCCTCATGGCAGCCGTCGCCCGTGCCCACTACCTCGAAGACCGGTCCCGCGTCGACATCTCCGACGCCCTGGGGATCTCGCGTTTCAAGGTGGCCAGGCTGCTCACCCGCGCCCGCGAAGAGGGCGTCGTCACGATCGAGATCCACGACTGGGGTCTGCCCGACGTCGAGCTGAGCCAGCGGCTGCAGGAGAAGCTCGGCCTCGAGCGATGCCTCGTCGTGCGCTCTCACGGCGACGACGACACCGTGCGTCGACAGATCGGCGGGGCGGCGGCGCGGGCGCTCAGCGAGAGCCTGCGCGAGGACGAGGTGCTCGGCGTCACCTGGGGCCGCACCCTGACCGCGACCGTGAGTCAGTTCGACCACCTCCCCCGGCTGTCGATCGTGCAGCTCACCGGCGTCGTGGCCGGCGACCTGGCATCGTCACCCATCGAGGTCGTGCGCCAGACGTCGCGCCGCTCCGGCGGGGATGTCTACCCGATCTTCTCCCCGCTGATCGTCGACGACCTCGAGACCGCGAAGAGCCTGCGCCGCCATCCCGACATCCGCTCGGCCATGGACCTGTTCCCCGCGGTCACCACCGCCCTGCTCTCGGTCGGCGCCTGGAACCCGCCGGTGTCGCAGGTGCGGGACGTGCTGCCCATCGACGACCTCGCCAACGCTCTCAGCAAGGGATGCGTCGCCGACATCGCGGGCATCCTCATCCAGAGCGACGGCACCCCGGTCGACCCCGATTTCCAGGACCGCTGCGTCAACATCTCGTACGAGCAGCTGCAGAAGGTGCCGCGTGTGGTCGCCGTCGCCGGTGGAGCCGCGAAGGCCGATGCGATCCGGACGGTGTCCCGTGTGGGGCTCATCACCGAGCTGTTCACCGACCACACTCTCGCCGAGGCCGTGCTCGCGGAGGATCGCTGATGCGGATCGCCGGCTCGCTGTGGTCCGTTCCCGCCGAGGATCGCCTGACCACCGCGCTGCGGCTGCGGGACGCCGGTCTGCGTCGGCTGCACTGGGACACGACCGACGGCAGCTTCGCCGCGGCGGGAGGGTTCCCCCCGGACTCCGCCGCCGAGCTGGCCTCCGCGACCGGGCTCTCTGCCGAAGCCCACGTGATGGCTCATCGGGCTGGGCGGGACGTGGACGCCTGGACCACGTTCTGCGACCTCGTCTTCGTGCACATCGAGAGCGACGACTGGCAGGAGGCACTCGTGCGCATCGAGCGGCGCGGCGCCACCCCCGGCCTCGCGGTCTCACCGCAGACCCGCGCCGCCGACGTGCCAGCCGATGTCGCGGTGCTGTGCATGTCGATCATCCCCGGTCAGGCCGGAAGCGCGTTCGACACCGCTGTCCTGCACAAGCTCACCGCCCTGCGCAGAGCCTCGCCCGACCGTCGGCTCGCCGTCGACGGCGGCGTGCGCCGCCTGCACCACGACGCCCTCGCCTCCGCCGGCGCCGACTGGGCCGTCGTCGGCACCGACCTGGTGTTCGACCAGGAGGACGCCTGGGCCGAGGTCCTCGCCGCCGGGGCCGACGCCTCGGCCTGACCTCCCGACTTCCCGACCTGCAGGCGCCCTAGGGCGTGTCGATCAGGGTCTCGTATGCGCGATCACGCTCTCAGCTGTTCTGCTCTGACTGAGGGAACCTCACTGAGGGGGGCATAAACGCCCCGCAAACGATCCCATCGCTCGCGCTCAGCGGTTGATGGCTAGCCTCGGCGTCGGGAGCGGGTCGTCTGGGGTGATGTCGAAGACGAACGCGATGCCGTCGCTCATGAAGTTCGCGGCGCTTACTGAACTACCGGCTACTGCTACCCGCAAGTCATGGTCTCCGATATACGCGGAAACTTCCTCACTCGGCTCGATGGCGGTGATCCAGTTGTCAACCTGAAAGAGCAGCTGCCTCGGCCGTGGTGGAACATCACTAGGGCCGTTTCCTGTCCAATATGGTGCCCCGCCGGCCTTCGTGAGCTTGTTCGAGTCGAAGCCGTGTACCGCTGTGATCTCATCAGGCAATGCCCAGAACGCGACGGGGTCGTCGATCTGGCGCGCCTGCTCAGCCGTGATTCCGTCGTCCGACGGTACCCAATCGCGCACCCATAGCCGCGGGAGGATGGGAGTCTCTCCGTTGGCCCCGGCGGAAGGGACGTGCGACTCGCCGGCCAACTCTGTCGACGGAACCAGCAGGCACCGATTAGCGACCTCATCTGGCTCCCAGAAGTCACAAACAGCGTCGCTCTCGCATTTGAACACCAGCAGCACGCAGCTGGCGGGGACCCGCGGCAGCCACGGCCCCGGCGCGAGTTGAAGCAACGGCGTCATGACCGCGCCGCACTCTCCGCACACCGGCCAACGGTCCGCAGCCAGACCTGTCGGAACACCGCCAAACCAACTCGCCCCTTCAGAGTTTTGTGGCGGGCGCACCGACCATTGCGGAACCCAAATCTGCATAGCGCGAGGATACCTACACGCCACTGGCTTGATCAACACGCCCTAGGCGGCCGGAGGCAGCTCGAGTCCGAGCGTGCGCGCCGCCTGGCGGGCCATGCCCCAGGCGACGAATTCGCCGGCGGGCGGCGCGGTCATCGGGATGCCGAGGATCTCGGGAGCCATCGCGCGCACGGCCGCGGACCGGGCGCCACCGCCGATGAGGATGCCCCGCTCCGTGGGCACGCCGAGGTCGCGGATCGCGTTCAGGCCGAACAGCAGACCGCCGAGCACGCCCTCATAGGCCGAGCGAGCGACGTTCTCTCTCGTGGTCGAGGCCAGCGTCATGCCGAACAGGGTTCCGGTCGCATCCGGGAGGTTCGGGGTGCGCTCGCCCTCCAGGTACGGCTCGAGCACCAGACCGCCGGCACCGGGAGACGCAGCAAGGGCGAGTCGGCTGAGTTCTTCGTGATCCACTCCGAGGAGGGCGGCGAGCGTGTCGAGCACCCGCGCGGCGCTGAGGGTCGCGACGAGCGGCAGATGGCCGTCGGCTGCGTCGGCGAATCCGGCAACCGTTCCCGAGGGGTCGATCGTGCGATGAGCGCTCGTCGCGAAGACCGTCCCGCTCGTGCCGATCGACACCACCACGTCTCCGACACGAGCTCCCAGACCCAGCGCGGCGCCGGCGTTGTCCCCGGATCCCGGTCCGACCGAACGGCCGTCGGCATCGCGGACCGCTGCGTCGTGGGCGAGGACCCGCGGCAGCACCGCGTCGTGCCCCAGCGCCTCGGCGAAGAGCTCCCGGTCATAGCCGGCATCCGTCCAGTACCCGGTTCCCGAGGCCTCGGAACGGTCGGTCACGAGCTCATCCAGGTCGGCGCCGAGACGGGAGTCGGGGCCGAAACCCCGCAGACGCCAGGTGAGCCAGTCATGCGGGAGCGCGACGGCACCGACCGCACGGGCGCGCTCGGGCTCGTGTTCGCGCAGCCAGTGCACCTTGGTAAGGGTGAACGAGGGCACGGGCACGAGGCCGGTGCGCTCCGCGAGGGCCGTCGCGCCGTACCGGGCGATCAGTGCCGTTGCCGCATCCGACGAGCGCAGGTCGTTCCACAGCAGGGCGGGCCGCACGACGCGTCCCCTGCTGTCCAGCGCCACCATCCCGTGCTGCTGCCCGCTGATCGCCCACGCGCGCACGTCGCCGAGCCCGCCCGCCGCGGCGATCGCCTGCTGCAGCGCCTGCCACCAGGCCTCCGGGTCGACCTCGGTTCCCGGCGGGTGAGCCGCCCGCCCTTCGCGGACGACCGTGCCGGAGACCGCGTCTGCGATGACGACCTTGCAGGACTGGGTCGAGGAGTCGATTCCCGCCACGAGTTCCATGCTGCGATCATCCCATGCGGGGCGACGGGCACTCATCCGGCTCGGTGTCAGAGCCAGCCCTTGCGTTTGAACGCCGCGTACAGGCCGAAGCCCAGCGCGATCATCATGCCGACCGCCATGGGGTAGCCGAGCAGCCAGTGCAGCTCCGGCATGTGGTCGAAGTTCATGCCGTAGATGGTGCCGACCAGCGTCGGCGCGAACAGGATCGCCGCCCATCCCGAGATTTTCTTGACCTCGTCGTTCTGACGGATGCTGAGCTCCGTCATCCGCCGCATCTCCTCGTTCTGGCGGCGTGCGACGATGGTCGATTCGACGGTGAGCGCGTTGTCGAGCACGGTGCGGAACGTCGTCGCGCGGTCGCTCACGCGCAGGGTGTGATCCAGCACGTCGCGCAGATACCGCTGCAGCTCTTCGGTCACCTGGTACTTGTCCGACCCTCGAAGCAGTGCCTCCAGCATCCCCGACAGCGGCTGCGTGGCCCGCTGGAAGTCGATGACCTCCCGACCCAGATCGTAGATGCGCTGCGTGGCGTCGGTGTTCTCCTCGAACAGCTGGCTCTCAATCTCGTCGATGTCGTTCTCGAGCCCCGCGAGGACAGGCGTGTACTCGTCGACGACCTCGTCGAGGATGGCGTACAGCACGGCTTCGGGGCCGTGGGCGAGGAGCGCGGGGTCGGCTTCGAGGCGACGCCGGACGCGGCCGAGGTCGGGGGACTCCGCGTGCCGGATCGTCACCACGAAGTCGGGACCGACCAGCACATGCACCTCCCCGAACTCGACCTCTTCGAGGTCGTCGAGATAGCGGGCCGGCCGCAGCACCATGAACAGCACGTCTCCGTAGCGCTCGAGCTTCGCGCGCTGGTGCCCGGAGAGGGCGTCCTCCACGACGAGCGCGTGGATCCCGAACTCCTCGGCGACCTCGCGGATCTCGTCCTCGCTCGGTCGATAGAGGCCTATCCACCCCATGCCGTCGCGTTCGCGCATGCGCTCGAACGTCTCGCTCAGGGTCACCGGGTTCTCGGTGCGGACGCCATCCACGTAGATCGCATTGTCGATGATCGCCATCGTCGCCCCTTCGAGTACCTGTGGGTCAGCCCGGGTTCACTCCGCGGCGGGAGGAGCGACGCAGGCGATCGCCGCGTCGGTGATCGTCTGGTGGTACTGCTCGGCGGTGAACGGAAGACCGAACTCGGGAGCCGTCTGGCCGTCGGCGGCCGGCGCCTTCGAGGCGATGGCTGCGAGCTCCCACGAGAGGTGCTGGGCGAACTGGGCGCCGGCCGTGGAGTCGTTGAGCACGACCGCCACCGTGAATCCGGTCGCCGGGTCGGAGTACGCCGCGGTGGCGTACCCCGGAGTCCAGCCGTGCTGGCCGATCATCGATCCCACCAGGTAGCCACCGCCGGCGGCCTGGAACCAGGATGCGGCGCCGTCTGCCGCCGAGAGCGGATCGGCGAAGCGCTCCGGCTTCTCCTTCGTGCGCAGGACCTGCTTCGCCTCGGCCTGGGCGTAGCGACCGAGGTCGGTGATGGTGGAGACGACACCGGAGTCGGTGAACCCCGAGCTGGACGACAGCTTCGTGATGTCGACGGGGGCCGCGCAGTCATATCCGCCCTCGACAGCATTGAGGTAGTGACCGTCGAGCACCGCGCCGGTTCCCGGCGCTGCCGGGGTCGGCCCGGGAAGCGAGGTGTCGGGCAGCGCGAGAGGTTCGGTGACGTACTCGGCGATCAGCTCGGAGGCCGTCATGCCCGACGCGCGCTCGAGGGCGAGGCCGAGCAGGAGGTAGCCGGCGTCCGAGTCGCGGAAGGTCGTGTGGGGCGCGACGCGCTCGCGCGCCAGCCCGAAGCCCGCGAGCTCCAGCGGCGACCACACCCGCTCAGGGGTGTTCAGCCAGGCCGACTTCACGGTCCCCTCGGAGGATCCCGCGCCACTGGTGCCGTTGCACAGATCGAGGAGGGTGATGCCGTCGTCGCGCATGTCGGCGACGCCCGAGACGTAGTCGGCGACGTTGGCGTCGAGCTCCACCACGTCCCGGTCGGCGAGGGCATAGAGCACGTCGCAGGTCATCAGACGGGTGACGTCCGCGATGCGGAAGGACATGTCGGTCGACAGCTCTGCACCGCCTTCGCGATCCTGCGTGCCGATGCCCGCCACCCAGCTCCCGCTCCAGGGCGCCCACACGCCGACGATCGCACCGGTCGCACCGGAGGAGACGAGCGCGTTGTCGACCGCGGCCTGCATCGCGGCGACCGTGTCGTCCGGGAGCGGACCGTCGACCTGCGCGGGCGGCGTGTAGGAGAAGGACTCCTCGGACGAGCATCCGGTGAGAGCGAGAGCGAGCACGGCTGCCGTTGCCGTTGCGGCGCGCCACCGGCGCGACGAGAGAAGCTGCATGAAAGGGACCCCCGAGGACGTGTCTCCCGAGTCTAGAGCGCCGAGGCTGAAAGTCGGCCCCGGAGCGATCTCGGAGCCGCCGTAAGGTGGTCACCGTGCCCCATATCTTCGACGCCGACGTGATCACCGCCGTCCTCCGCCACATGAACGGCGACCACACCGATGACAACATCCTCATCGCCCGCGCCTTCGCGGAGCCGTCGGATGTCGAGGTGACCGGTTCGGTGATGACCGGGTTCGACGGAGACGCCGGCGTGTGGGAGATCACCCGCGACGGTGAGGTCGCCGAGCTGCGCGTGCCCTGGCCCGGCGGCCCGATCGCCGACCGCCCCGCCGTGCGCCGCGAGGTCGTGGCTCTCTACGACGCCGCGTGCGCCCGCCTCGGCGTCGAGCCGCGGCCGCACGCCTGAACACTGCGACTTCCCTCCGGGGTTAGGTAACCCTTACACTGGCCTCATGCCCGAGATCCTCTCCTTCTCCGCCGCCCTGCGCGAGCGTTCGTCCGGATCGCACTCCCGCAGCGAGACCGCCGGCTTCATGTCCGACCTCCTGAAGGGCGAGGGGTCGCGCGAGGACTACATCTCCCTCGTCGCGCAGCACTACTTCATCTATGAGGCGCTCGAGGGCGCGGGCGAGCGCATGCGTCAGGATCCGGTGGCCTCGGTCTTCATCACCGACAAGCTCACCCGACTCCCCGCGCTGGAGGCCGACCTCGAGTTCCTGCTCGGGGCCGACTGGCGCGAGCAGATCGTCGCCCTGCCCACCACTCAGCGCTACGTCGACCGCATCCGCCAGGTGGGCGCCACCTGGGCCGGCGGCTTCGTCGCGCACCACTACACCCGCTACCTCGGCGATCTGTCCGGCGGCATCTTCATCGGTCGTGTGATGGCCCGTCGCTTCGGCTTCGAGACCAACGGCATCGGCTTCTACCTGTTCGACGACATCGCCGACCCGTCCGCTTTCAAGGACGTGTACCGCGATCAGCTCGATGCCGCCCCGTGGGATGAGGCCGAGCGCGAGCGCGTGATCGACGAGGTGCTCCTCGCCTACCGCTTCAACACCGAGCTGTTCGAAGACCTCGACCGCGCTCGCGCCGCCGCCTGAGCGGATCCCGCGCCCGGGAGCTCAGCTCTTCGGCAGCTCGGGGGCGGATGCCGCGAGCCAGGCATCGCGCATGAACCGACGCACGTCTTCGTCCACCCGGATGTCGCGGGGTCGCAGCGCACGCGACAGATAGAGCCCCTCGAGCGAGGTCAGCCGGCTGAGGGCGACATAGGTCTGCCCCGGCGCGAACGCCCCGGAGCCGAGGTCGATGATGGCCCGCTCGTAGGTCTTGCCCTGCGACTTGTGGATCGTGACAGCCCAGGCCAGACGCAGCGGGAACTGCGTGAACTCGGCGACGACGTCACGGGAGAGCTTCTTCGTGTTCTGGTCGTACGCGTAGCGGAACCGTTCCCACACGGCGGGCTCGACATCGACCTCCTCTCCGTCGATGTCGACGCGCACGGCACTGCCGAGGATGCGCACCACCGTTCCGATCGTGCCGTTGACCCAGCGCGGCGGCTCACCGGACATCGCGGTGTCGTTGCGCAGGAACATGACCTGCGCCCCCACCTTGAGCTTCAGCTCCGACTCGGCCGGGAGCGCGGCCTCGCCCCTGCCGAAATCTCCGCTCACCTCGGCGCGCGCGGTCTGCTCCTTGCCCGGCAGCGCGGCCAGGTGTCGGCTGTTGATGCTGTTCACGATGTCGTTGCGGGTTGCGAGCGTGATCATCGGGACCTCGCCGGGCTCCGGATCCGGTGGTGTCCGCGCCCCCTGGGTGTTCAGCACGCCCGCGATCTCGGCGGTCACCCGCCCGTAGCGCACGGCGTTCAGCATGGCCTTGAACCCGTCGTCGGACTGCCGGTGGATCTGCACGAGCTCGCGCACGTGCAGCTCGGCGCGCGTGTCGACGGCGAACAGCCCCTCCTGGTCCGACTCGCCGGTGCCGCCGCCGGTCCCTGCCCACACCTTCGCGTCGAAGAACCAGAACGAGCGGTAGTGGTCCTGCACGTATCGGGCCTCGTCGCCGCGGGGCGGCACGGGCGCCAGCTGGTACGGGTCTCCGAACATGACGACCTGCACCCCGCCGAACGGCTCGCCCCTGCGCCCCCGCGCCTGGCGGAGAGAACGATCGATCGCATCCATCAGATCCGCGTTGACCATCGAGATCTCATCGATCACGAGCGTCTCGATGGCGTTCAGGATGCGACGGGTCGCGTCGTTCTGATCGATGTCGGCATCCCCGATCAGACCGATCGGCAGGCGGAACAGCGAGTGGATCGTCTGTCCCTCGACGTTGAGCGCCGCGACGCCCGTAGGTGCGCAGATCGCGATCTGCTTCTTCGTGTTCCATGCGAAGTGCTGCAGGAGCGTCGACTTCCCGGTCCCGGCTCGCCCGGTGATGAAGACGTGCTCGCCCGTGTCCTCGATGAGTCGGAACAGCTCTTGCTGCTCCTCGGACAGGGCGGGAAGGGACACGGTTCTCACAGGGGCAGCGGACGGACAGGGCGCTCGTCCATGCTACGTCCCGGTATCCGCACACGGCCGCCGACGCTCGGCGTCCCCCCAGGACGCCCTCCTAGACTGACGCCATGGACCGGGCACGTGCGAGCGCGCCCCGGCGTGCGCGCCTGGGGGTCGATCTGGCGATGCTCACCGTCGTCGGCCTGCTGCTCATCGCGGCTCTGGGAGCGGGCGGCGTCACGCTGTACCAGCAGTTCTACGGCCCGTCCGCGTTCGTCGTCCGCTACCTCGACCTGCTCTCCTCCGGTCGCGCCGCCGATGCGCTGCGCGTACCGGGCGTCGCGATCGACCGCGAGACGCTCGACGCCGCCGGGATCGATCCCGGAGCGTCCGAAGCGATGCTCCGCCGCGCCGCACTCGCCCCACTGACCGACGTGACGATCACCTCGGAGAAGCCAGCAGAGGGCGGCACGGCCGTCACCGTCAGCTACCAGGCGAGCGGACACGCCGGCACCAGCACCTTCCTGGTCGAGCAGGACGGTTGGGCGGGCGTCACCCCCAACTGGCGCTTCACCACCAGCCCCCTGGCCGTCGTGGATCTGACGGTGCGCGGCGCCGACCAGTTCGCGGTGAACGGGTTCGAGGTCGACCGGCGCCAGGTGTCGATCGACGGCGTCGATGCGGTCTCGCTCGACCCGCTGCCGCTGCTCGTGTTCACGCCGGGCCTGTACGCGGTGACGGTGGACACCGCGATCTCGACCGCCTCGGGCCACGGGGTCCTCGCCGACACTCCCTTGGCCGTCACACCGCTCGATGTGCAGACCGAGCCGACCGACGAGTTCGTCGACGTGGTTCAGGAAAGGGTCGAGGCCTTCCTCACGGAGTGCACGACGCAGGAGGTGCTCCAGCCGACGGCCTGCCCGTTCGGCCTGCGCGTCACGAACCGACTCGCCTCCGCGCCGAAGTGGTCGATCGCGACGCAGCCCCAGGTCACGGTCACCCCCGACGGCGGGCAGTGGCAGATCCCGACGACGGACGCGGTCGCCCACGTCGAGGTCGACATCCGCTCGCTGTTCGACGGCAAGACCCAGCCGTTGGCGGAGGACGTGCCCTTCCAGCTCACCGGGACGATCGCGATCCTGCCCGACGGATCCGCGTCGATCAGGATCGGCTCCCCCGGCGACCCCGCCGTCGACTGACCGGGTCGGGCGTCGGCCTCAGCGGCTTCCGCGCTGGTCGCGCTCCGCGAGGGCGGCGAGCTTGGCGTTGTACTCCTCGAGCTCGGCGTCTCCCGTGCGGTCGGCATGCCGGTCTGCGCGGCGCTGCAGCTTGGTGTCGCTGCGGCTCCACTGGATCGCGACCGTGATCGCGAGGATCAGCGTCGGGATCTCGCCGATCGACCAGGCGATGCCGCCACCGACGTACTGGTCCTGCAGCGGGTCCACACCCCAGTCGCGGCCCATCGACCCGAACCAGTCGGCGACCATCAGCCCTTCCTGCATCATGATCGCGATGCCGAAGAAGGCGTGCATCGCCATGACGGCGATCAGGGTGATCAGGCGACCGGGGTAGGGCAGACGGTACGGCACAGGGTCGGCGCCGATCAGGCTCATCACGAACAGGTAGCCCGAGATCAGGAAGTGGATGACCATCCACTCGTGACCGAGGTGCTCGTACATCGACCAGCGAACCAGGTCGGTGAAGTAGAAGGCCCACAGCGACAGGATGAAGATCGCCGCTGCGACGAACGGATGGGTCACCACGCGGGAGAACGGCGAGTGCACGGCCCACATGATCCACTCGCGCCCACCGCGGGTGCCGTCGTCGCGCTTGTGGATCGCACGCAGAGCGAGCGTGATGGGGGCGCCGGAGACCAGCAGCAGCGGGATGGCCATCGACAGCATCATGTGGCCCATCATGTGGATGCTGAACAGGTACTCCTGGTACGCGTTGAGCGGGCCGCTCGTCACCCAGACGAGCATCAGCATGCCGAGCACCCAGAACACGGTGCGGTGGATCGGCCAGCGGTCGCCGCGCAGGCGCAGGCGGCGCACACCGGCGAGGTACAGGAAGAGGCCGAAGCCTGCGGCGACGAGCCAGAGCACGTCGAAGTCCCAGGCCGTGAACCAGCGCTCGAGCGTCAGCTCCGGAGGCAGCGTCGCGCCGGTGAGGATCTGCGCGGGCGTCTGGGCGAAGGCGGCGACCTCGCCGGTGGGCGGAGGCGTGCGCGCGAGCGCGGCGGCCGCTCCGGAGGCGAGACCCATCAGCGCGACCTCGCACAGCACGAGGAGCCAGAACCAGCCCGCCGCCCGCTGACCTGCGAGCCGGGGGATCAGACGTGCGCGATACCAGGCGCCCAGCAGTCCCATGCCTCCCAGCAGCACGACCTTGGCGAGCACGATCCAGCCGTAGGGCGTCGCCCACAGCGCGTCCCAGCCTCCGACGGCCACGATCGACCGGGTGACCCCGGAGAACGCGACCACGGCGAAGGCGGCGATCGCGAGGGACGAGTAGCGTGCGACGAGCCGCGGGGTGTCGATGTCGGCGCGCCCGCGCAGCAGCACCAGCAGCAGGAGCCCACCGAGCCAGACGGCGGCGCCGATGGTGTGCAGCAGGATCGAGTTGACCGCCATGTTGTGCCCGGCGAGGTCGCCGGCATGCCCCTGCGTCGCGAGCGGGAGGAAGGAGACCGCGGCGAGCAGCGCCGTGATGAGGGTGGGCGTCCACGAACGCCACGCGAACGCGAGCACCGTGATGATCGCGCCGAAGATGGTGGTGATGAGCCAGGACTGCCCCAGCGGCAGCTCCAGCAGGAAGCGCCCGAGCTGCGTGCCGAACTCGCGCTCGATGCTGAGCTTGGGGTTGAACGCGGCCATGAAGGCGAGGAACCCCGCGAGGCCGGCCGAGACCGTGAACACGGCCGCACCGACCGAGGCGATGTTCAGAGCGGCGTCGAACGATCGCTCCCCCGCGCGCAGGCCGAACAGCGCGAGCACGAGCGCGCCGAGCATGACCGCGCCCGAGACGTTCATGACGAGCTTCGCGATCGGCGTACCCCAGAGCACGAAGGGACCGGGGTCCTGCAGCAGCGGCGGCTTGGCGCCTCCGCCGACGAGGAGCGCCAGCACCAGGGCCACCAGGGCGGCGATGAGGAGGATGATGACGCCGGCGACTCGATACGCCGAAATCCGACTCGTCGACTCGCTGCGGGAACTCACCCCTCCAGCCTAGGCGCGCCCGACGGTGAGAAAGCACGCAAGCCGCCCCCGTCGGAACGGGAGCGGCCTGCGAAGAGGTGCGGTCGAATTACTTGACGGCAGCCTTGAGCTTGGAGCCAGCGGTCACCTTGACGCGCTTGCCGGCCGGGATCTTGATCTCGGCGCCGGTCTGCGGGTTGCGGCCCGTGCGAGCAGCGGTGTCGACCTGCTCGAAGGAGATCCAGCCCGGGATGGAGACCTTGCTGCCCTTGGCAACGGCGTCGGAGACCGTGGCGAACAGCGAGTCGAGGACACCGGAGACGGTGGCCTGGCTCTGGCCCGTGGCGCTTGCGATGCTCGCGACGAGCTCGGTCTTGGTGATGGACTTGTCAGCCATGTCATCCTCCAGCGACGAGTTCCCGTCGCATCGTTGTGGGTGTCGGAGCGGATGCTCCTGGTCTAGCGACCGCCTTGAATGTACCAACCACCACCCTCATTTCCGCGTCATTTCGCGGGTTTTGGGCAATTACTGGGCGTGTCGCGTCACTTTTGTCACTCCAGTCACAGATTCGAGGGGCGGATCCGCGCCCCGGAAGCCGGATCGGCGCGGTCGCGGATGCCCGCGGCGGTGCCGGAGGTCAGGGCAGGTTGCTGAGCAGACGCACCTCGAGCACCGGATGCGCGGCGGTGACCTCCGCCCTGATGCCTTCGCCGACCGAGGCCGAGACCCAGCCGATGATGCCCGTGGTGAACGCCCCCTCCGTGAGGATCGTGTCCTCCCACTCGACGTCGCAGTTCGTCAGCTGCCAGCTGCGGGCCGAGTTCACGCCGATGTTCGCATCCTCGGGCAGCACGTCGCCGACCGCGCGGTCATCCGGGATCAGGTACACGTCGAACGTCCCGAGAGGGATGCCGACGAACTGCTGCGGCTCGGCCTCGGCGCTGCGGATCGGAGTGCGCCACGCGATGGCGCGGGTCTCGGCGTCGACGAGGATCAGCCACATCGGCACAGGACCAGGCACGTAGTCGGTGTCGCACTGCGCGAGAGCCGTCTCGAGCGGGATCGTGTCGGTGCCGCGCTCCTGTTCGGGGTTGTACAGGGCCACCGTCTCCGGAACACGGTCGTGCGTTCCCGCCCACTCCTGGGCGCTCGCACCGAACACGTCGAGACGCGTATCGACGCCCGGCTGGGGCTGGGGGTCCGGCTGCGGCTGCGGCTGCGGCTGGACCGCGGGGCACGACTCGGCCGCGGTCGCCGAAGAGGGCGCGGCGATCAGGCCCCCGCCGGCCACCGCGAGGGCGAGCAGCAGCGCTCCTCCGGCGAGACGGCCGCGGCGCCCGCGCCCACCGACGCGGACCGTCAGCACGAGGCCGCCGGCGATGAGCAGCACGGCCAGGACGAGAAGACCCGCGAGCGTCAGCGGGTCGGCACCGGACTCGGCGAGAAGGCCGGAGGCGGGGATGCAGTCGTTCATGAGTCCTCTCCACCCCCCCGGTTCACAGAGAGGGTATCGGTATCGCGGCGCGCTGCGCATCCCCCGGATACGCGAAAGGGGCGAGGATCCGAAGATCCTCGCCCCTTTCGACTGTCTGCTGAGACTTACCAGCTCGACTTGGTCACGCCGGGCAGCTCGCCACGGTGTGCCATGTCACGGAAGCGGACACGCGAGATGCCGAACTTCGTGAGGACACCGCGGGGGCGGCCGTCGATGACGTCGCGCGAACGCACGCGAGCCGGCGACGCGTTGCGCGGCAGCTTCTGCAGGCCGACGCGTGCGGCCTCGCGGGCCTCGTCGGTGGCGTTCGGGTCGACCAGGGTCTTCTTCAGCTCGGCGCGACGCTCGGCGTAACGCTCGACGATGACCTTGCGCTGCTCGTTGCGAGCGATCTTGCTCTTCTTAGCCATTGATCAACGCTCCTCTCGGAATTCGACGTGCTGACGGATGACCGGGTCGTACTTCTTGAGCACGAGGCGGTCGGGGGTGTTGCGGCGGTTCTTCTTCGTCACGTACGTGTAACCCGTACCTGCCGTCGAACGCAGCTTGATGATCGGACGTACGTCCTGAGCCTTCTTGGCCATTAGAGCTTCACACCCTTCGCCTGGAGGTCCTTGACGACGTTCTCGATGCCACGGACGTCGATCACCTTGATGCCCTTGGCGGACACGTTGAGCGTGATCTTACGACCGAGCGACGGAACGAAATAAGTCTTCTTCTGCACGTTCGGGTCGAAGCGGCGCTTCGTCCGGCGGTGCGAGTGCGAGACGTTGTGACCGAAGCCGGGAACAGCTCCGGTCACCTGGCACACTGCTGCCATGGTGGTGACTCCTTCTATACCGTGAGGCCGGACGGCCTCACCCAAGATCCCTTGTCTGCACGCGACCCCGCCTCGCCGATCTCTCGGCCGCAGAAGGGGAAGCACGCGAACTGCGCACAGGAGTGTGCGCAGACAAAGAGTCAGTTTAGCACGGCGGCGATTCAGGCTCGAACGGCCTCGATCAGCAGAGCCGCCCCCGGAGCCAGCAGCGGCAGCGGCACACCGACGGTCTCGAAGAAGGCACCGGATGCCTCCACCCCGGCGTCGGTCCACGCGGGGTCGGCGACCTGATGCCGCGCGACCCTCCCGAGGTCCTCCCGCATCCGCAGGCGATAGCGCTGCGCCGCCGGCAGACCGGGGATCCGCGTGCGCGGGGTGAAGCCGTCGACGGATGTGCCCAGGCGCACCCAGGCGTAGACGGCGCGCGAGCCGTCGGCGGCGACCACGCCGTGCAGCAGCGTCTGGTCATCGACCTCATCACTGCGCACAGTGACGCCCGAGTGCAGCAGCGGGCGCAGCTCGCGGTAGAGCGCCGCCCAGCGCCTCAGCGCCTCGCGCTCGCCCTCGTCGGCGCGGGTGATGTCCCACTCGATGCCGGCGTGACCGAACAGCGCCGTCGTCATGCGGAAGGGCAGCGACGCCGCCCGATGGGTCGTCTCGGCGATCGGCGGCCCGACGTGCGAGCCCACGAGTTCGGGAGGGATGAGGGTACCGGTCCACCGCTGGATGCGCTGACGCTCCACAGGGTCGTTCGAATCCGAGGCCCACACGCGCTGTGTGCGCCGTAGGACCCCGAGGTCGACACGGGCGCCGCCGCTCGCACAGGACTCGATCTCCAGGGAGGGATGCCTCTCACGCAGCGCATCGAGCAGGGCGTAGAACGCGGCCGTCTGCGCGTGCACGGACGCGCGCCCGGTGTGCGGGGAGACGGCGGCGTGCAGGTCGCGGTTGTGGTCCCACTTGATGAAGTCGACCCCGACCTCCGAGACCAATCCGTCGATGCGCTCGAGCAGGTGAGCGGCGGCGGCGGGGTTGGCGAGGTCGAGCACCTTCTGGTGCCGCCAGGTGGACGAATCGGGCGATGCCTGCAGCACCCACTCCGGATGCTGCGTGGCGAGGTCGGACACCGGGTTCACCATCTCGGGCTCGAACCACAGGCCGAACTGCATCCCGAGGCCGTGCACGTGATCGGCGAGAGGGCGCAGACCCTCCGGCCATTTGACGTCGTCGATGTACCAGTCCCCGAGGCCCGACCTGTCGTCGGGGCGTCCGCGGAACCAGCCGTCGTCCAGGACGAAGCGCTCGACACCGACCGAAGCCGCGGCTTCGGCGAGCGCGAGCAGACGCGTCGGGTCGTGGTCGAAGTAGACCGCCTCCCACGTGTTGAGCACCAGTGGCCGCGGCGTCGTGGGGTGCGCGGAGAACGAGCGCACCATCCGGTGAAGCCGTGCGGCGACGGAATCCAGACCGCTCTCCCCGCAGGTGAGGTGCACCCGCGGCGAGACGTAGGTCTCTCCCGCCCCCAGTCGGATCTCGCCCGGCAGCAGCAGCTCTCCCCCGCCGAGCACCGCACCGTGCACTCCGGCACCCTCGGGAAGCCGCTCGACGCCGACCTCGACGTCGCCGCTCCACGCGACGTGCGCCGTCCACAGCTCGCCACGGCGGAAGCCGAATCCGTCGGTGCCGACCGCGGTCAGATAGGGGGCGTCGTGGCCACCGCGACCGCGGCGCACCTGGCGCAGATGCGCACCGTGACGCAGGGCGCCGCGCTGCGGGTGCCGCTCGCCCGTCCAACGCCCGGTGTGGTCGAGCACCTCCGTCGCGTGCGCGGGGATCGGCAGCAGGATGCGCGTGGCCAGCAGGTCCAGCGGCTGGGCGTCATCGGCGGCTGTGCTCGTGACCGACAGCTGCGCGGTGAGCACGCCATCGACGTCCAGCGCGAGGTCGAGCATGACGGTGGCCTCGGCCTCGGCATCTGCGAACTCCGCCCGCAGCGATGTCGCCGAGGCCTCCCACTCGGTCGGTCGCAGCAGCGGGGCGCTGTGCAGCCCCGCCCGGTGCCAGGCGAGTGCCGGTGCGCCCGACCAGCCGTCCGCCTCGACGGCGAGCAGGGGGAAGGCCCGAGGAGCGTCGAACGAGCTGAAGGTCACGGCGCCGGTCGACGACGCGGCGAGCGCCTCGAGGTCGACGGGGTCGAGCGCCGCACCCCAGTGCAGCAGCCGCGCTCCGGTCGTGTCGATGACGACGCTGACGCCGCCGGAGGTCAGATGGACGAGTTCGCTCATTGCCGCTCCAGACGAAAAGGGAGGCCCGCCCGTGAGCATACGGGCGGGCCTCCGAAAGGCGTTACTCCGTGACGGGGATCGACGCCGCCTTGAGCGCGTCGACGGTCGCCGTCTGGCCCTTCTCGATCGCGTCGAGCAGGGTTCCGCTGCCCGAGACCGCGGCCTTGAAGCCGTCCGAGACGTCGGCGTAGGTCTGGGTCATGGTCGGACCCCACGCGAAGTCGGGAGAGACCTGGGTGGCGGCATCGGCGAAGACGTCGTAGATCTTCTGCCCGCCGTAGAACTCCACGCCCTCGCTGAACACCGGCAGTGCGAGTCCCTCCGTCGTGGCGGGATAGAGGTTGGCCGCCTCGGCGAGCGCGGTCAGCGCCTCATCCGACGTGTTGAGCCACAGCGCGAACTTGGTCGCCTCGTAGAGGTGTTCGCTGCCCTTGAGCACGGCGGTCGAGGAACCACCCCAGTTTCCGGCCGCGGATCCGCCGGCCTTCCACTGCGGGAGCGGAGCGACGGCCCACGAGCCTGCGGTGTCGGGGGCGCCGCTGGAGATCGAGTTGGCACCCCAGACCGCGGAGTTCCAGGTCCAGACCTCGCCCGAGTTGTAGGCGTTGTTCCACTCGTCGGTCCAGGCGGGCACCGTCGCGACGAGGTCGTCGTCGAGCATGCTCTGCCAGAAGTCGGCCACGGTGGTCGTGGCGTCGTCGGCGAGCGTGACCGTCCAGCCCTCGTCGTCGCTCGAGAACCACTGGGCGCCGTCCTGCCACGCGAATCCGGCGAACTGGTTGATGTCCGACTGCGAGAAGTTGGTGATGTAGCCGCCCAGGTCGCGGATCTTCACGGCCGCCTCACGGTACTCGTCCCAGGTGGTGGGGATCGCGATGCCGTTCTGCTCGAACAGGTCGGCACGGTAGAACAGCGCCATGGGTCCGGTGTCCTGCGGAACGCCGTACACACCATCGGTGCCGAGAGTCACCTGCCCCCAGGCCCAGTCGACGAACTGGTCCTCGGCGGCGACGACGTCTTCGCAGGCGCTGAGGTCTTCGAGGCCGTCCTGCACGAGGAAGTTCGGCAGGGCGTCGTACTCGATCTGCCCGAGGTCGGGCGCGTCGCCCGCCTTGATCTGGTTGAAGAAGTTCTGGTACGTGCCGCCGTTGCCGTTGGGGCCGGTCTGCACGTCGACCTGGATCTCGGGGTTGGCATCGTTCCAGATCTTCACGACGTCTTCGATGCCGGGGATCCAGGAGGTGAACTCGAGGGTGACGTCACCGTCGGCCGGGGTGCAGGAAGCTGCGGCGTCGCCGCCTCCGGTGCTGTCTCCGCCGCCGGCGGAGCAGCCTGCGAGCGCGAACGCCGAGATGGCGATGACGGCCGCTGCCTTCTTCTTCGAATGCTGCATTTCGATCCTTTCGTGGATGCGATGGGGTGGTGCAGGGGTGGTGCGTCACGCGGAAGGTCCGCGTGACGACCTGCTCACTTCAGGGCGCCAGCGCCCAGTCCGTTGCGCCAGAAGCGCTGGAGCAGGAGGAATGTCACGATCAGCGGGATGACCGACAGCAGGGCGCCGATCAGGACGAGACCGCGGAGTTCGGGGAGCTGGTTCAGCTGGTTGTTCCAGTTGTAGAGACCGAACACGACGGGGAAGAGGTCTTCGCTGCGCAGCATGATCATCGGCAGGAAGAAGTTGTTCCAGATGGCCACGAACTGGAAGAGGAACATCGTCACCAATGCCGGGGTCATCAGACGGATGCTGACGGTGAAGAAGGTGCGGATCTCCCCCGCCCCGTCGAGGCGGCTCGCCTCGAGCAGTTCGTCCGGCACCGAGGAGGCGGCGAAGATGCGCGCGAGGTACACGCCGAACGGGCTCACGATCGAGGGGAGGAAGACCGACCAGAACGTGTTGGTCAGCTGCGCTTGGCTGAAGATCAGGAACAGCGGCAGCGCGAGAGCCGTCGCGGGGACGAGCACTCCTCCCAGCACGATGTCGAACAGCACGTCGCGGCCGGGGAAGCGGTACTTGGCGAGGGCGTACCCGGCCATGGCGGCCAGGAGCGTGGCGATGGCCCCGCCGAGAGCGGCGTAGAGCATCGAGTTGCCCAGCCAGCGCAGATATACGCCGTCCCGGTAGGTGAACAGCTCCGCGATGTTGTCGAAGAGGTGGAAGTCGGCGAACCACAGCGGCGCGGTGGTGAGGATGTCGCCGGTCTCCTTGCTGGAGGCGACGAGCAGCCACCACAGCGGCAGCAGGAAGTAGACCGTGAACACGGCCATGATCAGCATGGCGCCCGTGCGGGAGATGCCCGATTCCCGAGCAGTGCTGCGGCGCCGGCCGGGCGCGACGATCGACGCGGTGGTCATGCGTTCTGCTCCTTGCGCTGCATGTACTTCATGAACCCGAACGACAGCACGAACGTCGTCACGGCGAGCACGACCGAGAAGGCGGCGGCCAGGTTGGTGTTCGGGATGGATGCGGTGGCGTACACGGTCATGTTCGGGGTGAAGGTGCTGGTCACAGCCGAGCTGAACGACCGGAACACCTGGGGCTCGGCGAGCAGCTGCAGCGTGCCGATGATCGAGAAGATCGCGGTCATCACGATCGCGGGCCGCACCAGCGGGATCTTGATCGACCAGGCGATCCGCCATTGGCCTGCGCCGTCGAGGCGAGCCGCTTCGTACAGCTCCTGAGGGATCGACAGCAGTGCCGAGTAGATGATCAGCATGTTGTATCCGACGTAGACCCAGGTCACGACGTTCGCGATCGACCACAGCACCAGGTCGGCGCCGAGGAAGTCGATGTTCTTGGTGATCGCGGTGAAGGGCGAGAGGTTGGGCGAGAAGAGCGAGCCCCACATGATCGCGGCGATCACGCCCGGCACCGCGTAGGGCACGAAGAACGCCAGACGGAAGAAGCGCTTCCCGCGCACGAGAGGCGAGTCCAGCAGCAGGGCGAACAGCAGGGCGAGGCCCAGCATGACGGGCACCTGCACGACGCCGAACAGCAGCATGCGCCCCATCGAGCTCCAGAAGGCCTCGTTCTGGAAGACGAGCACGTACTGGGTGAGGCCGCCGAACACCTGCTCGGCCTTGCCGAAGGTGCCGTCGCGCTCGACGACGAGCAGGGACTGCCAGAACGCGTAGGCGATCGGCACGACATAGAAGAGCGCGAACAGAACGCCGAACGGCACGATCAGGAAGGCGATGGCTCCCTTGTGCGGGACGCGCCGACGGGCTCGCGCCGCGGTGGGCGCAGAGACCGCCGAGGCGGTGAGCGTGGTGGTCATACATCCTCCTTGATGATGCGGACGGCCCCAGCCGGCACGATGCCGGTGGCGGGGGCGTCCGTGACGAACTCATGACCGGACGCCGTGACCTCGGCGTCGGTCGCCCCGTGGTTGACGACGAACAGGAAGCTGCCGGTGTCCCCGACACGTCGGACGATCTCGACGTCCGGCCCCGCGCCCGGCGTCCGTGCGACCCCGGCGCCGGCGGCGATCCGCGTCATCAGCCCGGCGTAATCCGCTCGCGAGAGCTGGGTGGAGAGGAACCAGGCCGCGCCGTCGCCGGCCGTCCGCCGCGTGATCGCTGGACCCCCGGCAGCGGGGCCGTCGACGAACGATGCGATGACCTCGGCGTCGGTCGCCGCGAGCCGCTCGCTCCAGACGGTGCCCGTCGTGCCGTCGGTGAGGGTGACGATCTCGCCAGGGCGCAGCGGAGCGAACTCCTCGGAGCGGATGCCCAGCAGATCGCGGAACGCCCCCGGATAACCGCCGGTGCGCACGCGATCCTCCTCGTCGACGATGCCGCTGAAGAAGGTGATGAGCGCGACGGCACCGCCTTCGACCGCGCGTGCGATGGCCGCGGCATCCGCATCGCTGATGAGGTGCAGGGCCGGCACGATGAGCAGACCGTAGCCGTCGAGGTCGGCGCCGGGGCGCACGACGTCGGTGGTCAGACCCGCGTCCGACAGGGCCGCGTGAGCGGCATGCACCTGCCCGAGGTAGGTCAGCGCCTCGCTCGGACGCCCTTCGTTCTCGGCCGCCCACCAGCTCTCCCACGAGAAGAACAGCGCGGTATCCGCCGCGACCCTGGTGCCGGCGACCTCGCCGAGGCGATCGACCAGCGCGCCCAGTTCGACCACCTCGCGCCACTGGTCGGAGTCCTCGCCAGCGTGGGGGACGAGAGCGGTGTGGAACTTCTCCGCGCCCTGCGTCGACGCCCGCCACTGGAAGAAGCAGATCCCGTCGGCGCCGCGGGCGAGGTGAGAGACGATGTTGCGCCGCATCTCCCCCGGCGCCTTGGCGAGGTTGTACGGCTGCCAGTTCACCGCGCCCGTCGAGGTCTCCATCAGCAGCCAGGGCTCGCCCTGCGCGAGGCCGCGCGTGAGGTCGGCAGCGAACGAGAGCTCCCCGCGGGCATCGTCGAGACGGCGATCGAGATAGTGGTCGTTGGCGATCAGATCCATGTCGCCCGCCCAGGTCCAGTAGTCGAGGTTGCGGATGTGCGCGGTGACCATGAAGTTCGTCGTGACCGGAATGCTGCTCCGCTCCCGCAGGATCGCGGCCTCCGCGCGATACAGCGCGAGCTGCTCGTCGGAGCTGAACCGCTGGAAGTCGAGCATCTGCCCGGGGTTGCGCAGCGACAGGGCCTGGGCGGGCGGACGCACATCCGCGAAGTCGCTGTACCGCTGGCTCCAGAACGTCGTCCCCCATGCGCGGTTCAGCGCGTCGATGTCGTCGTAGCGCTCACGCAGCCAGGCGCGGAACGCCTCGGCGCTGACGTCGCAGTAGCAGAGGGCGTTGTGACAGCCGAGTTCGTTCGACACGTGCCACAGCGACACCGCGGGGTGATCGCCGTAGCGCTCGACCACGTGCGTCACGACGTCGGCGGCATAGGCGCGAAAGAGCGGAGAGCTCGGGCAGTACCCCTGACGACCGCCCTGCTGGAACACGGTGCCGTCCGCGCCCACCGGGAGCATCTCGGGATGGCGGGCGGTGACCCACGGGGCGGGCGAGGCGGTTCCCGTGCCGAGGTTGATGCGGATCCCGCTCGCGTGCAGAAGACCGATGATCTCGTCCAGGGCGCTGAAATCCCAGACATCAGGGGCCGGGTTGATCGACGACCAGCCGAAGATGTTGATCGCGACGAGGCCGACACCCGCCTGCTTCATGAGGCGCACATCCTCGGGCCACACGCTGCGATCCCACTGCTCGGGGTTGTAGTCGCATCCGAAGACGAGGCCGCGCCCTGCGGAGAGGGCGGCGATGCGGTCGGACACTGCGGCGGCCATACGGAGACGCTCCTTTGCGAAGATGTGTGCACGTGCACAGATTCGGTCATGAAAGCACCGATCCGAATTTCTGTGAACGTGCACACATGGTTGCATGTCGCCGTGGAGGTCGTCAAGTCCGGGTCGCTAGGCTGTCGATCATGACCACTTCCGCCCGCCGCCGCAGCACCGTGCACGACGTGGCACGGGTGGCCGGGGTGTCGAGGGGAACCGTGAGCCGCGTGATCAACGGCGGCTATGTGTCCGACACCGCTCGGGCGGCGATCGAAGAGGCGATCCGCGAGGTCGGATACGTTCCCAACACCGCGGCGCAGAACCTGGTGCGCCAGCGCACCCAGGCCATCGCGTTCATCGTGCACGAACCGCACGCGCTGTTCCTGGAAGACCCGAACATCGGCGCCATCATGCTCGGTACCAACGAGACGCTGTCCGAGGCGGACTACCAGATGGTGTGCCTCGTGGTGGACTCGGTGCGCGACACGGAACGCGTCGCCCGCTACCTCAACGGCGGCTTCGTGGACGGTGCCGTGATCGTCTCGGCCCGCGCGCAGGATCCGATCACGAACGCGGTCATGCGACTCGACCTTCCCGTCGCCTACGTGGGCCATCCCCCTGATGTGGATGCGGCCTGGGTCGGCGTCGACAACCGCGGGGCCGCGAACGCCGTGACCTCACGCCTGATGGCGACAGGACGTAGGCGCGTCGGCATGATCGCCGCGGCGCTCGACCGCGACTCGGGCACCGATCGCCTCGCGGGGTTCACCGACGCACTGGGCCCCGACTTCGACCCGGACCTGGTCGAGGAGGCGCCGCTGTACTCGTACGCCGAGGGAGCTGCGGCGATGACGCGGCTGCTCGCGCGTGCCCCCGACATCGACGGGGTGTTCGGCGCCTCCGACGCGGTCGCCGCCGGAGCGATGCTGGCACTGCGCCAAGCCGGCCGCCGCGTTCCCGAGGACGTGGGCGTCGTGGGATTCGACAACAGCTCCTGGGCGACCAGGACCACCCCGCCGCTGTCGACCGTCGACCAGCCGGCGGAAGGACTCGGTGCAGCCGCAGCGGCCGCCGTGCTCGCGCAGCTGCGCGACGATCAGCGCCCGCGCGCCGGCATCATCCTGCCCACCCCGGTCGTGTGGAGAGACTCCGCCTGAGCACCTCTCCCCCACCGGAACGGAGACACGGTCGGGTCCTCATCGATCCAGAAGCGCCAGGGGAAGGCCGCGGTTCCGGCCACGCCGGCGACGCCGACGCGCGGGCCGCTCACCACGCCGTCCCGCTGCGGGCCCAGCCACAGCTCGGCTCGCATTCCGTGCTGCTCCTCGCCCGTGATGGCATCGATCCCGTCGTGCAGCGGATGACGCAGCCCCACGGCCTGCCCGAGGCGGCCCGGCCCCCGTGCGAGGTCGCGCGACGTCGTGCGCCGAAGCGGAAGGGCGGCACCGCGACGGGTGGCCGCGACCTCAGCACCCGCCACGACCTCGCCAGCCCGGAGCAGCACGCCGTCACCCTGCCCCTCGGGCCCGCACACGACGTTCACGCAAGAGTGGATGCCGTGGCTGAGGTACACGTACAGATGCCCCGGCTCGCCCCACATGGTGGAGTTGCGCGCCGTGCGGCCCATGCGGGCGTGGGAGCCGGGGTCCGGGATCCCGCCCGTGCCCTGCCCGTGATAGGCCTCGACCTCGGTGATGCGCAGCCGCACCTCGAGCGCGACGGCATCGGTCGAGGGCACGACGAACGTGCGCAGCTCTCCCCCCAGCAGGCGCGGCGCGACGTCGACCGCGGAGTCGCTCAGGTCGGCGCGGGCGGCACGGCGCAGCGCCTCCTGCGGCCGGTCGTTGCCGCGGGCGACATCGGGATCGCCGGGCATCTCAGAATCGCGGGGCCGTCTGGCACCACGAGGCGTCGAAGCCGGTGAGGGCGACGATCTCCTTGCCGGAGGCCATGTCGATCAGGTGCGTCTCGACGTTCTCCGGCAGCGGCAGCAGCATCCCGTCGTAGGCGTTGTTCGCCAGGTCGGGTGCGACCACCACGGCGGCATACTGGCCGCTCGGCGATGCGCACGCCTGCAGGA
This sequence comes from Microbacterium sp. Root1433D1, assembly GCF_001426835.1. Classification (NCBI taxonomy): domain Bacteria; kingdom Bacillati; phylum Actinomycetota; class Actinomycetes; order Micrococcales; family Microbacteriaceae; genus Microbacterium; species Microbacterium sp. Root1433D1. The sequence goes on from NZ_LMFN01000001.1 coordinate 1,141,078, forward strand.
TCGAGTCGGTCGAACCGACCTCCACCAGTGGGGTCGCCGCCCCGTCGTCGTCGACACGCACGACCACCTGTCCGATCGGGAGTCCCTCGTCGTCGCGGGCGACGACGTGGCGCAGCGTGCCCCCGGGGAACGGCGTGATCGAGCTCGCGATCCCGTAGTCGGGATCGGATGCCGCGAGCGGCTGCTCAGAGCCATCCGCCAGGTTGAGCTCGACCACAGCACCGTCGAGCCTCTCGACGATCGCGGTGTAGGTACCGCGGGAGATCCCCTGGATGGTGGCGGCGAGGCCGAGCGCCTGCACGCCGGCGTCGGTCGAACGGTCGACGAGCGAGAGCGCACCGTCGAAGTCGATGAACAGCACCGCCGCGCTGTCGGGCACGAACTGCCAGACGAACACGCTCGCCTCGGCTCCGGCGACCTCGATGATCTGCGGGTCGCCGTCGCCGGTCAGCGACTGGGTCACGAGCACGCTGGCACGACCTTCGGTGTCGCTGAGCTCCTTGTCGGAGTAGCTGTAGCCGACGAGGCCGCCTCGCTCGGAGACCTGGATCGCACCCACATAGCCGTCGCCGGGGAGCTTCAGCTCGCGCGGGTTCTTGCCGTCGCGGTCCATCACGAGCAGCCGGGATCCCTCGTCCTCCTCCACCGCCACGACGAGCTTCGTGGAGGTCGCGCGGAAGTCGTTGATCTTGTCGTGCTCGAAGACCGGGACGGCCTTCTCGCCGCTGAGGTCGGTGAGGAAGATCTTGTCCTTGCCCTCGACGTCGCGGCGTAGCAGGAAGATGTTCGAAGGCGGCGTCGTGAAGCTCGTGGTCAGCGTCGTCTTCGGCCCGCCGCCGGCGCCCACGGCATCGGCCACACGGATCGTGTACTCGGTCGAGTCGTCGAGCGGGACGGTGAATCGCACGCCGACGCCGCGACCGGAGGCGTCGACCGTGAACGGCACGGCCGGTTCGACCGTCACCTGCGCGGGGTCGATGTCGGCGAGGGCTTGGTTGGCGGTCAGGATGACACGGCTTCCGGACGACTCGATCGCCTGCGCGGCGTTCACCTGCACGTCGCTGATGCGCGGCCCCTGCAGAAGACTGGCGATGCCCAAGCCGGTTCCGACGACGACGAGCACACCGAGAACCGCGACGAGCGTGAGCGCGAACCGGCGACGACTCACGGGCGTGTGCGGGGCCTCCCGGCCCACAGGGGCGCGAGGCGCCGGCGGCGCAGGGAATTCCTCGGCGGTCTCGGCCTCAGCGGCAGAGATCGGGTCGGCAGAGATCGGGTCGGCAGAGATCGGGTCGGCAGAGATCGGTGCGGCACCGACGAACACCGGCTCCGTCGCGAGCGGGACGGGCGGAAGCGCGGTCGCCTCGGCATCTTCGCGCGCCGCGGCCTCGAAGGCGGCCATCTTGCGAGCGGCGGCCTCCTGCTCGGCGACCTCGCGGTCACCCGCCTCACGCACGGCGGCCTCACGAGCTGCGGCCTCGCGGGCGGCAGCCTCACGAGCGGCGGCCTCGCGGGCGGCAGCATCCTCTGCACCGGCGGCGGGCTGCGCGGCGGGCTGTGTGCCCTGGTCGACGGGAGGGGCGACGTGGTCGGCGGATGCGACCGCGCGGTCGATCCGCTCGGCCTCCGCCGCCTCGGCGGCTTCTCGCGCTGCACGCATCTCCGCACGGGTGCGCGGGACGGCGGGCACCTCTGGGCGCTCGTCGTCAGTACTCATACGGGTCTCCCGGCTCGTCGATCGCGACGACATCGGTCGGTTCGATGCGCAGCTTGCCGTCGGCATCCGCTCGCACGGTTCCGGTGATCTCGACCCATTGGCCGGTCGCGTACTCGTCGGCCTTCACATCCACCGGCAGGACGGCGGTCTGGGCGTCGATGACGCAGTGGGTGATGACCAGACGGGTCAGATTCACACCGTCACCCGATTCGCCGGGCGTCACGAAACCTCTGAGCGTGACCGCTGCACCGTCGTAGGCGGCCGTGTTGGTCGCCGCCGAGAAGACGCTGGCCCAGTCGCCGACGCCGAAGGTCGAGGTGTCGGCCACGCCGAGCGCTACCGTGTCAGCGCCGACGAACAACGCGCTCTGCTCCCCCGCGCGCGACATGGCGAGCTCGACCGACAGCGAGGCCGGCGGCAGGATGAGACCGGCGACGACGACGCCCGAGGCGATGACGCCACCGGTGACGGCCGCGACGGCACCGAGCGTGCGGCGGGAGGAAGCCGGGACCTCGCGCCCCTCCGTGTCGTCCACAACAGCGGCGGCAGGCCCGTGGTCGTGGCCGTGGTCGCCCTCCTCGCCGAGCGGCAGAGTGCACGACCAGATCGCTCCGGCCAGGGTGACGGCGGCGGCGGCGCAGGCGAACCACACCGACTCGGGGCTGATGTAGAGATTGAGGCGTCCGGTGAGACCGAGGCCGAGCGTTACCACCGAGATCACGGCGGCGAGTCCCACCCCCAGCCAGCGGGTGCCGAGTGCGCGTGCGCGCGTGGCCGTCTGCTCAGACAAGGACGTTCACCCCGATCCCGATCGCGAAGGCCGCAGCCAGGACGATACCGACGATGCCGACCAGCGTGCGAGCGGTGAACGTCGTGCGCATGAGCGCGAGCATCTTGATGTCGACGAGCGGACCGACCAGCAGGAAGGCGACGATGGCGCCGGAGGAGAACGTGGAGGCGAACGACAGCGCGAAGAACGCATCGACGTTCGAGCAGATGGCCACGGTCATCGCGAGTGCCATCATCGCGACGATCGACAGCACCGGGTTCGATCCGATCGCCAGCAGCCACTCCCGCGGGATCAGCACCTGCACGGCTCCGGCGAGCGCGGAGCCGATCACGAGGGCGGGCATCACGGCACGCAGCTCGATGAGGAACTGCGTGAGGCTGCGGCGAACAGGCGTTCCCGGTTCGTGGGTGACGCGATCACAGGTGTCGACGAAGCGCTGCGTGAGCATGCCGTCGGGATCGGGGTGCCGGCTGTAGATCCACCCGATCAGGTTGGCGATGAGGTAGCCGCCGACGAGGCGGGCGACGAGGATGCCGCCGTCCCAGCCGAAGGCCGCGTGCGTGGTGAGGATCACGATCGGGTTCACGATCGGCGCCGCGATGAGGAACGTCATCGCTTCGGCCGGGGCGAGCCCTCGCATCATGAGCCCACGGGCGAAGGGCACGTTGCCGCACTCGCACACCGGGATCAGCATGCCCAGCAGCGACAGCACGGCGCGACGTGCCCAGGCGCGCTTCGGGAGCCACCGGTGGATCACATCGACCGGAAGCCACACCTGCACCACGATCGACAGCAGCACGCCGAGGACCACGAACGGCAGGGCCTCGATGAGCACGCTCAGCGCGAGGGTGAGCCCGTCCTGCGCCCGGGTGGGCAGCGAGGCGGGGAACAGCGTCGGCAGGAAGGCATCGATCAGGAACAGGGCAGCGATGATCGCGGCGCCGAGGCCGACGCCGATCCAGGCAGACCGCGGCGAGGGTGCCGGGCGATGGGAGTGGCCGTGACGGGTCGCCGTTGCTGCCGAGGAGCTCACGCGGACGCGGCCCTCTCGGCGTCGCGCTTGTTCGCGCAGGGAGTGCACAGACCGAAGATGTCGACCACGTGGGCGGCCTCGGTGAAGCCGTGCAGCGCCGCCGTACGGTGCGCCCACTGCTCGACATCCTTCGCCTCGATCTCGACGGTCAGACCGCAGGATCGGCAGATGAGGTGGTGGTGGTGGCCCTGCGTGGTGCAGGCGCGGTACAGCGCCTCGCCCTCGGGGCTCTGCAGCGAGTCGGCGTCGCCCGAGGCGGCGAGCCCCGCCAGCGCACGGTACACGGTGGCCAGACCGATGCCGGTGTTGTCTTCGCGCAGCGAGGCGTGCAGGCCCTGCGCGCTCACGAATCCGCGGGCGTCGGCGAGTGCTTCGCGCACGCGTTCGCGCTGCCAGGTGTTCCGCTGAGCCATAGGAAGAGTCTAGGCCGCGGGGGTTGGCGAGGGCTGGGAGCGGATCTCAGACCCGCACACGGCGAACCCGGGCACGCGAGCGCTGCACGATCCAGCAGGCGACGTAGATCGTGAACGACAGCGTGGTGATGTAGGGGCTCACCGGCAATGTTCCGGCGAGGGCGAGCAGGATCCCGCCGACCGCCGAGACGAACCCGAACAGCGCGGCCAGCAGCGGCACGGCGATGGGACCGGCGGTGACGCGCATCGCTGCGGCCGCGGGGGTGACCAGCAGCGCCATCACCAGGAGCGCCCCGATGATGTGCACGCTGACGGCGACGATCAGGCCGAGCAGCACCATGAACAGCAGACTGACGGCACGGGTCGGCACCCCGCGGGCGGCGGCCGATTCCGGGTCGAGTGAATCGAATCGCAGCGGATTCCACATCACCAGCAGCCCGATCAGCACGACCATGCTGATGCCGATCAGCCAGCCCAGGTCGGGGCTGGAGACCGAGACGATCTGCCCGGTGAGCAGGCTGAAGCGGTTGGCGCTGCGGCCGTCGTAGAGCGAGAGGAACAGGATGCCGAGGCCGAGGCCGAACGGCATGAGCACGCCGACGATCGAGTTGCGATCCCTGGCCTTGGCTCCGAGGACGCCGATCAGGATGGCGGCGACGAGGGCTCCGCCGAGGGATCCGGCAACGACGCTGCCGCCGAAGAGGAGGGCTGCCGCGGCTCCGGCGAACGACAGCTCGCTCACTCCGTGCACCGCGAACGCGAGGTCGCGCTGCATCACGAAGACGCCGATGAGTCCGCCGACGATGCCCAGCACCGCGCCCGCGATGATCGAGTTCGCGAGCAGGGCGACGAGCTCGCCGTAGTCCTGGAAGGAGAAGACGTCGCTCCAGTCCACCAGAGGCACCATGCCCAGTGCGACGCTCATGCCGCTCCTCCGTGCTCGTGGTCGCCGTGGTCGTGGTGGGGCTCGGCGTCGGGAACTCCGACGACGACCAGCCGGTCGCCCGCGCGCAGCACGAACACCGGGGTGCCGTAGAGGTCGGTGAGCACGCGGGTCTGCAGCACCTCGTCGGGGGTTCCGAGCAGGAACCGCCCCCCGGCGATGTACAGGATGCGGTCGACCCGCCCGAGGATCGGATTGATGTCGTGGGTGACGAACAGCACCGCCGCCTCGCGCTCGCGGCGCTGGCGGTCGATGATGTCGGTCACGGCGACCTGGTTCGCGAGGTCGAGGTTCGACAGCGGCTCGTCGCACAGCAGCAGGGCGGGTTCGTCGGCGAGGGCCTGTCCGACCCGGAGGCGCTGCTGCTCTCCTCCCGAGAGGAGTCCCACCCTGCGGTCGGCGAAGTGCGAGGCTCCGACCGCTTCGAGCAGACGATCCACCTTGGCCCGGTCGCCGCGGTGCGGGATCGGGAGGCCGAAGCGGCTGCCCTGCACGCCGAGGGCGACCAGGTCGCGCGCCCGCATGCTGGTGTCGGGAGCGAGCGAGCGCTGCTGTGGGATGTACCCGATGCGGGAGTTTCCGCGGTGCACGGGTTCCCCAGCGACGCGGATCGTCCCCGACGACAGCGGCTGCAACCCGAGGATGCTGCGAAGCAGCGTGGTCTTGCCCGACCCCGACGGGCCGAGCACCGCGATGAACTCGCCCGGCTCGACCGTGAGGTCCAGGCCCGACCAGAGTTCGCGATCTCCGCGGTGCAGGGACGCGTCGGAGATCGCGAGGACCGGTTTCTCGCGCTGTGCGGCGCCGCTCACGAGGTGACGGCGGCGGCGAGGCTCTGGATCGCGTCACTCATCCACTCAGAGTACGACGATCCGTCCTCGAGCAGCTCCGTGAAGGCGACGACGGGGATGCCGGCGTCCTTCGCCGCGGTCTCGACGCGCTGGGTCTCGGACCCGCCGGTCTGGGCGTTGGTCAGCAGCGCGGTGACCTGACCGCTGCCGATCACGTCGAGCGCCTCGAGCAGTACGGCGGGTGCGACGTCGGTGCCCTCCTCGACCGACTCTGCGAATCCTTCGGGCGTGACGTCGGTGAATCCGGCGGCCGCGGCGAGGTAACCGGGCAGCGGCTCGGTGATGAAGACGCTGACGTCCGGCGCATCCGTCTTGAGGGTCGCAAGCTCCGTCTCGAAGCCCTCGAGGTCGGCGGTGAGGTCGGCCGCGTTGGCGGCGAACTCCTTCGCGCCGTCGGGGTCGAGCGCGGTCAGCTCGTCGGCGATGGCCTCGACGACGTGGATCATGGTGTGCGGATCGAACCAGACGTGCTCATTGAAGCCCTCGATGTGGTCGTGGCCCTCGTGCCCCGCCTCGTCGTCGGCGTGGTCGTGCTCGGCCTCGTCGGCGTGCGCTTCGTCGCTGTGCGCCTCGTCGGCGTGCGCCTCGTCGTCGTGGCCCTCGTTGCCGGGGAAGTCGTGCGAGTACTCGACGGCCGTGACGACGTGCGGGTCCTTCGCATCCTGCAGCAGCGTGTCGATGAAGGCGTCGTAGCCGCCGCCGTTCTCGATCACGAGGTCGGCCTTCTGCACGGTCAGCCGGTCGCGGGCGCTCGCCTCGTAGGAGTGCGGATCCTGCGAGGCGGACGTGATGATCGACTGCACGTCGACGCGGTCGCCGCCGATCGTCGCGGCGATGTCGCCGTAGACGTTGGTGCTCGCGACCACCGTGATGGTGCCGTCGTCACCCTCGCCCGTAGCCGGGGTGGAGCATCCGGCCAGCGTGAGAGCGGCGACGGATGCGAGGGCGAGGGCGACGACGGGCTTCTTCATGCCCTCACTCTAAACGCTAATGAGAACCATTATCAAATCCGTTCAGAAGTTGACGTTCACCGCTGCCGGCCGTCCGCTGAACAGTCGATCCCACGCCACATCCTCTGCGGGGTCTCCTCCCACGATGAGCCCCCGCGCACGGAGCACACCCGAAGTCTGAGCTCCCGCCGCGATCGCCGCGAGCGCCAGCGCAGAGATCGCGCGCGCAGTCGATGAGTCGTCGGCCAGGCACGCCGCCGTACCGTCCTGAATCCGGAGCCTCCAACCGCTGCGCCCGGACCGGAAGCACAAATCCGCGACCACACCCTGTGGGTAGCGAAGCTCCTCGAAGAGTTTCACTGTGAGCACACGGAGCATGTAGGTCGATGACGCGGCGACTTCCGCCTCGGCGTCCGGCAGGACCATCTGCTGCCACGCGGGAGTCATGCCCCGAAGCCGCACGGTCGATGCGATCGCCGCGAATCCCGCCAGGAAGGCGGGCACCGCGTCCAGCGCATCAGCCCCTGTGGCGACCACGTCGGCGATCTCGAGCACGCCGGCCGCGCCGTCGCCTGACGGCAGGCGCCAGGCGATGCCCCCGACCGATCCGCTGACGCCCTCGATCATCGTGACCTTGTGGACGCGCGGGTCGACACGCAGAACGCGCGGGTTCTGCCCCGGCAGCATCGACGCAGGGCCGTTGAACGGCTCCGCCCACGCGCGATACAGCGCTCCGAGTTCGCTGAGGTCACCTCGGCGAAACTGATGCCCGGGTACGCCGGACCGAGACAGATCGCTGGTCCTCACGTCTAGCGTGTCCAGCCGAGCGACGCTCTCGAAACCCATGCGACGATAAACGGCGCGGGCGGTGGGGAAGAGCGTCGAGACGAGCGCTCCTCGGTTCTCCGCTTCCGTCAGTGCGGCTTCGAGGAGCGGTCGGAAGAACCCGCGGCCTCGGTACTCCGGCAGGACAGTGGCCGCGGAGATGCCCACGGTCCGAACATCAGCGCCGCCCCACCTCGAGTCGAACTCTAGCGCTGTGACAGTCGCCACGAGGTTGCCCCCGTCGAACAGCCCCCACGGGAAAGCCCCGGCCTGGGTCAGCTGCTCGCGAGCGTCGTCGCTCGACGGCGCGTAGCCGAAGGAGTCGCGGCACACCCGTTCCCAGGCGCCGGCGTCCTCCATCCCGAGAGGTCTCACGTCGTGCACGGGCATCAGCCGGCCACCAGAACCGCGTTGCGCAGCACGTCGAGCCCGGTCGACCCGATATCGAGTGCCCTCGTATGGAAATCCTGCAGCCTGAACGCCGCTCCCTCCCGTGCCGCGACCTCTCGGCGCAGGTCGGTCCACGCACGCTGGCCGACCTTGTATGCCGCCCCCTGCCCCGGCCACCCGAGGTACCGCGTGAGTTCGAAGTCGCGTCGGTGGGCATCTGCGGCGCAATGCTCGGCGAGGAAACCCTGCCCCTTCTCCCAGTTCCACGTGCCGCCGCCGACCTCCGCCGGGGCAGGCAAACCGCAGTGCATCCCGATGTCGAGGACGAGCCGGGCGGCCCGCATGGCCTGGGCGTCGAGCATCCCCAGCAGATCGGCGGGATCGTCGTAGAAGCCGAGTTCACGCATCAACTGCTCCGCATAGAGCGCCCACCCTTCGCCATGGCCGCTGAACCAACAGCCGATCTTGCGCCAGTGGTTGAGCCGTTCCCCCTGCCACAGCGCGCGCGACGCCTGGAGGTGATGTCCAGGAGCGCCTTCGTGGTAGACGGTGGTCAGCTCACGCCAGGTGGCGAGCTCGTCGACACCCTCCGCCAGGTCCCACCACATTCGACCCGGTCGTCGCAGGTCCTCGCTCGCTGGCGTATAGGTGATGGCCCCGGTGCCGCCGGGGCTGATGCCGCACTCGATGACGCGGAGCGGTTCCGGAATGTCGAAGTGCACGCCGTCGAGCCCGCTGATCGCGTGATCGGCTTTCGCCTGCATCCAGCGGACGATCTCATCACGCCCCTTCACCCTCCGAGAGGGATCGCCGTCGAGCTCCACGAACGCCGCGCGCCTGCCCGACAGACCGACGAACCTTCTGCTCAAGTGATCCATCTCGGCCTCGATCTCGTCAAGCTCGGCAAGGCCCCACTCATAGGTGTCGGCCGGCTCGATGGTGGTGCCGAGCAGCTGCCGACTGTGGAGGAGGTAGAGGTCCGAGCCGACGGGATCGGCGGTCGGGGCCTGAGGGAGGAGCACGTCGCGCAGGAAGAGCCCGAACTCCATGAACGCGGCGCTCGCGAGAGCGATACCGCGCTGGACGTCGGCAACCAGCGCTGAGGGAAGCTGCGCACGCCGGTCGCCGTCGAGCTTTCCGAACACGCCACGGGGACTTGCGTTCAGGAAGGACTGCTCGATCACGGCCTCGACCTGGCGCCGCGGTGAGACCGAACCGCGCGCGGCCGCGCTGGACAGCGAGGACGCGTATCCTGCGAGGAAGCCCGACACCGCGTGCAGGCGCTCGGACATGTTGACCCAATCGGCAACCGACTCGAGGGGCATCAGGTCGAAGATCTCCCGCAGCTCCTGCAGCGGCGACGCGATGTTCCGGAGGAGCGACTCCTCGCGGTCCGCGTCCCGCAACGCCTCGGCCGCGAAGAGGGTCTCCTCGAGCGAGGAATGCGTGACCTGGTCGATCGAGTCGACGCAGTGCATTCCCTGCAGCGAACGAAGGGTCTCGCGCCGGAGCACGGACATCTCGTCCAGCCCCGACGGCGAGAGGTCGGGGAGCCTCGCGTCGTACCCGACTGCGCCGAGGTACGTGGCGGCGAGAGGGTTGAGGGCAAGGAACCGATCGAAGTAGGAGTCGGCGAGCCGGTCGAGCTCGGAGGGGACACGGTGTGGGGTTTGTCCAGGCAAGGGTTTCTCTCTGCGTTCCGTTTTTCATTGTCGATCGTGGCTGCGGCTCCCGGCGTCGGGCCGCCAGGAGCCGCAGCGGTAGGGACGTCCGAATCGCTACTCGGCTGCGACGCCGATGTCCTGCACCCACGGGCGGTAGTAGCTGAACGCGTCGAAGTTGTTGAAGCGCAGGTTCTCGCTCAAACCGACGGTGGCGTCGACCCAGGCGATGGGCACGAGCGGAAGGTCCTCCTGCGCGATGACCGCGATGCGCTTCAGCATCTCGAGGCGCTCCGCGCCGGACGCGCTACTCTGCGCGTCGAGGAGCTCCTGCGCCTCGGGGTCGGAGAAGCCGGAGGCGTTGAGGTACCCGATGGCCGGATCGTCCTCGAGGAACGGCAGCATCATGTCGGTCGGGTCAGGGTATGTGGGCGCGGTGCTGCTGACGACCAGCGCCTTCTTGTTCCCCGGAGCGAGCAGGTAGTCGCCGGCCAACTCGTTGAGCGGAACCTGCTTCACGTTCAGCGTGATGCCGATCTCGGCCGCGCTGGCGGCGATCGCAGACGCCGTCTTCATCGTGCCGCTGTTGCCTGCCGCGACCACGATGTCGGCCGAGAACCCGTCCGGCACACTCGACGCCGCGAGCGCCTCCGCTGCGGCTTCGAGATCGAAGGAGTAGTTCGGCAGGACGGCGAAGAACTCGTCGGCTTCGTCGTTCTCCATGACTCCTCGCCAGTGCCCACGAGTCGCGAGCGACGTCGCGACTTCTGCCGCACCGCCGTAGAGCGACTTGACGACGCCTTCGCGGTCGATGGCGTAGGCAAGCGCCTTCCGCACGTTCAGGTCGTCGAACGGCGCCTCGGTGATCGGGATACGGAGCATCAGCGGGTTGAGGCCGGAAGCCGTTCCTGTGCGGACGCCGGGCGTCTCCGACCACTGCGAGAGCTGACCATTGGGCACGTCGAAGCGCCCGTTGGACTCTCCCTGCTGGATCGCGATACGAGCGGTCTCGGCGTTCTCAACGATGCTGACGTGGATCTTCTGCACGGCGGGCGCCTCGCCCCAGTAGTTCTCGTTCAACGTGCCGGTGATGCCGCCGCCGGTCGTGTAATCGGTGAGGACGTACTGGCCCGTACCGAGCGGGATCGCGTCGGGTGAGCCGAACGCGTCGCCGGTCTCCTCCCCCTGCGCCTTGTTGAAGATCTGAATAATCGCCGCAGAGTACTTGAAGGTCGGATCCGGCCGGGTCAGGGTGATCCTCACCGCTTCGTCGTCGACGGCTTCGACGGTGTCGACCGTCGAGAGGATCGAGCCGGCGATCGACTTCAGGTCGGCGTCGAAATGACGCGTGTACGACCAGACAACATCTTGCGCGGTGAGCGGAGTGCCATCCCAGAACGTGACGTCATCGGCAAGCTCGAACGTGTACTCGGTCGGCGAGACCTCAGTCATCGTGGCGATCCAGGGCGAGACCTGGAGGTCGTGATCGAGGATCACAAGGGTGTCGTAGCCGAGCGAGCTCAGAACTCCGGTGGACGACGTGAAGCTGCGGGCGATGTCGAGGCTGTCTGCGGCGGCCCCCAGGGACCACTCGAGGCTCTCGATCTTCTCGCCGGTGGTGTCACCGCCGACGGTCGTGGGGCTGCCGCCGGTGTTGTGGGTCGGCGTGCCGGTGCAGCTGGCGAGCAGCGCCGCGAGAGCGACCGCCGCTCCCATGGCCAGGCGTCCACGGTGACGCGCAGTCTTCGGCAAGGCGATTCTTGACATGATTCACCAATCGTTGAGGTCGTGCGAGGGATGACGCGAGAGTGAGGTCTTGTGGACCTGTGGGAGGCGGATGAGAGTCTGCGTGTATTCGTGCTGCGGAGACTCGAACAGGGACTCGGTCGTGCCGTGTTCCACACAGCGTCCGTCGCGGAGGACATAGAGGTAGTCCGTCATCTGTCGCGCGACCCCGAGGTCGTGGGTCACGAAGAGCATGGCCACATCGGTCGTCTCGCGGATGTCGCGCAACAGGTTCAGGATCTGCGCCTGGACCATGACGTCCAGAGCAGACGTCGGTTCGTCACACACGAGCACCCGGGCACCCGGCGCAAGCCCGCGGGCGATGGCGACTCGCTGGCGCTGCCCACCGGACAGGCTCGCCGCCTTCCGACGCACCATGTCCCGGTCGAGGCCGACGCGCTCGAGGAGCGCCGCGGCGTGGCTCATCGAAGAGGGCGCGCCGCCTGACGCGAGCGCCTGGCTCAGGATCGCACCCACGGTGTGCGCAGGATTGAGGGTTCCGGACGGGTCCTGGAAGACCATCTGAACAGGGTTGGCTCGGCCGACCGGGCGGGTGGGCGCGCCGGCGGTGAGGGCAAGAGTGCCGGAGTCGGCGGTTTCCAATCCCGCGATGATTCGTCCGAGAGTGGTCTTGCCGCTTCCCGACTCCCCGATGATCCCGACGATCTGGCCTTTGCGGACTTCGATGGAGACCCCGGCGAGGGCCTGGTGCGAACCGAAGGCCTTCCGGATGTCGGACGCCCGGAGGACGAGGTCCTCGCTCGTGGCTGCTCGCTCGACGCGCGTGACCGCCCTCGTCGCAGCCGATAGATCGAGCTCGCGAATGCACGCTGTCTGCCTCGTGCCGACCGGACGGAGCGGGGGTGCCTCCGCGATGCACTCATCGATCGCGAACTCGCAACGATCCGCGAAGACGCACCGCGAGCGACGCAGGGCGGGCGTCGGCACGCCGCCCCGCACGGTTGGCAGGTCGCCGACCTTCCGATCGATGGGCGGACGCGCGAGAAGGAGGGCTCGCGTGTAGGGGTGCTTCGGCCCCGCCAGCTCCAGCTCCGCCGGTGTGAAGGTCTCGACGATCCTGCCGGCGTACATGACGGCGACGCGGTCCGCCACTGACATCGCCACAGAGAGGTCATGTGTGATCAGGAGGATCGCGAGCCCGCGGGCCGCCTGGATGCGCCGAAGCAGATCCAGGACTTTCCTCTCGGAAGTGACGTCGAGGGCGGTCGTCGGCTCGTCAGCGACGAGGATTCTCGGATCCGATGAGAGTGCCGCAGCGATTCCGACACGCTGCCTCAGGCCGCCAGACAGCTGGAACGGGTACTTCGACAGGATGGACGCGTCGGCGATCCCGACCTCCAGGAGGCGGTTGCGGAGCGTTTCGGTGTCGGCGGCCTGGGCGGCGTTGTCGTTGATGGCGTCGCGTACCCGGCGCAGCGGGCTCAGCATGGTGAAGGGGTCCTGCGGCAGCCAGGTGATGTCGCTGCCCCGAACGTCGCGCCAGTCCCTCTCAGACGCCTCCTCAAGCTGCCGACCGGCGATCCGGACAGCACCGCCCATGCGCAGATCCGGACTCAGCAGACCGGTGATGGCACGAGCGGTGATGGACTTCCCGCTCCCGGACTCTCCCACGATCGCGAGCGTCTGGCCCGCCGTCACCCGAAAGGTGACGCCGTCCACCACGACCGCATCGGTACGGGTGGAGACCGTCAGGCCATCCACCTCGAGCAGCGCTGCCTTCGCATTCATAGCGACCGCCCTTTCGCGGTGAAGTACTCCTGGGACGCATCGCCGAGCAAGGCGACCGTGGTCGCGATACTGACGATCGCCAGTCCGGGGGCGAGTGCCGCCCACGGGTTGATGGTCAGGTAGCTGACCGAGTTGGCGAGGGTGAGCCCCCAGTCGATCGCATCGGCCGGGAGTCCGATGCCGAGGAAGCTCAGCGCGGAGAGGGTGACGAGCGCATAGGCGAAGTTGACGCACGCGTTCGAGATCTCGAGCCCGCGGACATTGGGCCACAGTTCGAAGAACAGCAGTTTCCACTTGCGCAATCCGAGCTGGCTGGCGGCGTCGACGTACGGCTTCTGGAGTTCGACGAGCGTCGCGGCCCGCACCAGCCGCGCGTCATAGGGGATGAAGAGGATCGCCATCATCGCGACTGCCATCCCGAATCCTCCGCCGGTGACACCGGTGAGCACGATGGCCACCAGGAGCGCGGGCACCGCGTAGATCGCATCGATGAGCCGCATGAGCCCGGAGCCGAGCCAGCCGGGGCTGGACGCGGCGAGAAGACCGACCAGGCTCCCCGCGAGCATTGCGCCGAGAGCGATGAGGAACGCACCCACGACGAGGGTCTGCCCGCCCGCGAGGAGCTGCGCGAAGATATCCCGCCCCAGCGAGTCGGTGCCGAGGATGTGACTCGCGCTGGGCCCGGAGATGCCGGTGAAGAGATCCTGCTTCCGCGCGTCCACCATCGTGAAGAGCGGTGCGATGATCGCGAAAGCCACCTGCGCACCGACGACGACGGCCAACCTCTGCGCGGTACGCGGTGCCGCGCGGGGACTCACGACCTTGACGACCACTGTCGATGCCATGTCAGACCGCCTTGCTCATGTCGATACGCGGATCCAGGAGAGCGCCGACGACGTCGGCGAGGAAGTTCAGGGAGATGACCCCGGCGGCGAGTACCACGCTGATCCCCTGCACCACGGGAACATCTCCGACTGTGACGGAGTCGACGAGGAGCTTCCCGAGGCCTGGCAACGCGAAGATCTGCTCGACGAGTACCGTGCCGACGATGAGCGTCGACAACGTCATCCCGGCGGCAGTGGCGATTGCGGTGGCGCTGTTGCGCATTCCGTAGCTGAACAGGATCCGCGTGCGGCCGACTCCGCGAGATCGGGCGAAAGTCACATAGTCCTGCGACAGCGCGTCGATGAGGGCCGACCGGGTGATCTTGACGACGAGGCCGATCTGGCCGACGGCGAGCGCGATCGCGGGAAGGAGGAGGTGCTCGAGCCGTCCGGGGAATCCCTCCCCCGGCCCGTACACCGGAAGCACATTGAGGGTGAGGCCGAAGATGTAGAGCAGGAGGAGCGCCACCGCGAACGACGGCGCCGAGATGGCGAGGATCGCGGTGCTCGACGCGACTCGGTCCACCCAGCGCCCTCGCTTGACCGCCGCCGCCATCGCCAGGGGAAGAGCGATCAGCATGGCGATGGCGAAGGCGAAGAGCGCGAGCTGCAGGGAGATCGTGCCGCGCTCGATGATCAGCTTTCCGACCGAGACGTTCTGGACGTAGGAGACTCCCAGGTCGCCCTGGAGGGCGCGGCCCAGCCACGAGAAGTACTGGACCACGAGGGGGTCGTCGAGCCGGTAGGTGGATCGGAGCTGCGCGAGGACGTCAGCGCTGACGGGCCGCCCGCCGGTGAGCGCTCCGATCGCGCCTCCGGGGGTGATGTACTGCAGCGCGAAGATCCCGCCCGAGAGGAGAAGGAGGAGGACGAAGAGGCTTGCCACACGTGTGACGAGCGCAACCGAGGTGCGCAGTGCTCGCGGAGTCATCTTCGACTCCGTTGCGATGGAGGTCATATGTGAAACGTAGCCGCCAAAGCATGACCTGTCCAGCGGAAATCGCCATTCTGATCGTTAAATTGTGATGAAATCCGCTGATTTGTATGAATCAAGAGCCTTAACCCGCCGCTAGAGGCGATAGGGTCCGAGGAATCAGCCGGTGAATCGTCCACCGGATGCGTCGAACACGTATCCCGTCGTGAACGATGCGTCGGGCGACACGACGTATCGCACCAGTGCTGCGACCTCTTCGGATGTACCGAGGCGCCCCATCGGGATCAATGCCCGCTGGATCGACTTGCGCTCTTCCGTGAGCCCGGCGAGGAACGGCGTCTCGATGGAGGCCGGCGCCACGGCATTCACGGTCACGCCACTCGCCGCATACTCGCGCCCCACCGACTTGACCATTGCGATGACCGCGCCCTTGGACGCCGAGTAGGAGGTCATCTGCGGGCTGCCCTCCCTACCGGCGATCGAGGCGATATGCACGATGCGGCCGTACCCGCGGGGGACGAGCAGCCGCAGCGCATGCTTGGTCACCGCGAGCGCCCCGAGATAGTTGACGGCCAGGATGCGGCCCGCAGCATCGAGGTCGATGTCCGCGGACGGCTGGAGAGGACCGAGCAGGCCCGCGCTGTTGACGACGACCGCCAGCCCCCCGGTCGCACGGTCCGCAGCCTGGATCGCTTCGGCCACCGAAACCTCGTCCGCCACATCGATCGACACGAAGCCCTTCGCACCGTCGATCGCACTGCCGGGGAGGTCAGCCCGGACGACGTCGTAGCCATGACTGCTCAGATCGAGTGCCGTCGCGGCGCCGATCCCCGACGACGCCCCGATGACGAGCGCGCCGTTCGCGCGCGATGTTCCGGTCATCTCACACTCTCCTTGCCAGCCACTGGGGCTGATCGTCGTCCTGGCCCAACGTCGGAGCAACTCGCGTGATCGGGGGCCTCTCCGCGTCGAAGGCGACGGGCAGCGGCACCGCCGCATAGCCCTCGATGACCGGGTGCTCCACCGGCACGATACCGCCGACAGCACGGACCTGCTCATGGGCGAGGACCTGGTCCAATTGTTGGATCGGAGAACACGGTACGCCCGCCGCCTCGAGCGCCGCGATCCAGCTCTGGGTCGAGTTCTCACTGAAAGTCGCCGAAAGCTCCGCCTCCAGCTCGGCCTGGTTCACGACGCGGGACTCGTTGTCGACGAAGCGCTCGTCTGCGAGGAGGTCGACTCGACCGACCGTCGCGCACGCGGTCTCCCAGAGACCCTGATTACCGGCCGCCAGCACCAGGAATCCGTCTGCTGTCGGGAAGGCGCCATAGGGAGCGATCCCGACGGTTCCCGATCCGCGCCGGCGAGGGAGCTCGCCGGTCGCGAGGTACGACGCGATCTGGGTCGGCTGCCACATCATCGCGGTCGAGAGAAGTGACGTCTCCACGTGCGAGCCGACACCCGTGCGCTCCCGTTCCCGTAGTGCTGCCATCACACCGAGAGCCGCCCACATGCCCGTGCCCTGGTCGAGGATCGAGACCGGTATGCGGACGGGGGCACGCCCGTCCTCGCCAGTCATCGCCATCAGGCCGGAGAACGCTTGAACGAGCGGATCGTATGCGCCCCTCCCGGACAGCGGTCCGGAGCCGCCGAAACCCGTCACGCTGCAGTAGATCAGTCGAGAGTTGAGCTCGCGCACGTCTTCCCAACCGAAGCCGTTGGCCGCAAGGACTCCGGGCCTCAGGTTCTGGACGAGCACGTCGGCATCTCGCAGCAGCGCTCGGAGCAGTTCCCGACCGGCCTCCGTCTTGTAGTCGATGGTCACGCTGCGTTTGTTCCGGTTCCAGCTCAGGAAGTGGCAGCTCTCCCCGCCCCAGAACGGCGGGCCCCATTTACGCGTGTCATCGCCACTGCCGGGACGTTCGATCTTGATGACATCCGCTCCGAGATCACCCAAGATCAGCGTCGCGAACGGCCCCGCGACGCTCGTGGTGATGTCGAGCACTCTCAAGCCAGCCAAGGCCGCAACGCCCATGAGCTCATTCCTTTCGTCGGCGGAGATCCCGCGCGGTCACTGATCCCCCGCCGTCATCGGTTTGACACGGCGGACGGAACAGTCATAATTTACTACATATCGAACAGTGTTCGAGATTTCGCACGATTGGAGTAGTCAATGTCCGCTCACGCATCGGTCGCCGCCACGCAGCGCCCGGATCTCCAAGTCCTCCGCGAAGAGGTGCAGAGCGTCTGCTCGGCGTACCCCGACGAGTACTGGCGCCGGATGGATGTAGCCCGCTCCTATCCACAGGAGTTCGTGGAACACATCACGCGCAGCGGCCTGCTCGCGGCCCTCATCCCGAACGAATACGGCGGCCGCGGTCTGGGAATGCTCGAAGCCAGCGTGATCGTCGAAGAGATCAACCGCTCGGGTGGACACTCCGGTCCGGCGCACGCGCAGATGTACACGATGGGCTCATTGCTGCGGCACGGCTCAGCGGAGCAGAAGGCCCGATTCCTCCCGGACATCGCCTCCGGTGCCGTCAGGCTCCAGGCGTTCTCGGTGACGGAGGCGGCCGGCAGCGACACGTCCGGGATCACGACCTCTGCGCGACGAGACGGTTCGGACTTCGTGGTCACGGGCCACAAGGTGTGGACCTCACGCGTGTCGGAGACCGACCTGATGCTGCTTCTCGCCCGCACCAGCGAGCCGGGCCCTCGAGCGACGGACGGACTGACCCTCTTTCTCGTCGACCTTCGCGAGGTTCGCGCACGACAGCCGGAGGGAATCGAGATCGTCCCGGTTCGAACCATGTTCAACTACGCGACGAACCAGGTCTTCTACAAGGAGATGCGCATCCCGGCCGAGTCGGTCATCGGCGAGATCGGCGGCGGCTTCGGACACATCCTCGACGGCATGAATGCGGAGCGGATCATCGTCGCGGCCGAGGCCGTCGGCGACGGGTACTGGTTCGTCGACCGCGCCTCGAAGTACGCGAAAGAGCGCGCTGTCTTCGGGCGGCCGATCGGCATGAACCAGGGCGTCCAGTTCCCGATCGTCGACGCCTACATGAAGGTCGCCGCTGCGGACCTGATGCGGGTCCGGGCCGCCGAGCTCTTCGACGCCGGCCACAAGGCCGCTGCGGAGGCGAACATGGCCAAACTGCTGGCGTCCGAGGCCTCGTGGGCCGCGGCCAACGCGTGCCTCGACACCTTCGGCGGCTTCGGCTTCGTCGATCAGTACGACGTCGAGCGCAAGTTCCGCGAGACGCGTCTCTACTCCGTGGCGCCGGTCAGCAACAACCTGGTCCGAAGCTACGTCGGTACCAAGGTGCTCGGGATGCCAAAGTCCTACTGACGATGAGTGCCTGCCGGCGTCCTACCGCCCAATTCAGCAGTCATCTGGAGCGCGCCATCGCGCACGATGTCGATCCAGCCCTCCGCGGTGCGGAGTCTCCATCTGATGTCAGGGATGGAGATGCTGAGCGCACCGACAGCTTCTCCGCGGTTGTCGAAGACGGGGGCGGCGACGGCGATGACGTTGTCGTGCGCTTCTCCCTCATCCAGGGAGAAGCCGGCCTCACGGATCCGCTCGACCTCCCGGTTGAGTGCGTCGGGGTCCGTGATCGACCGGGACGTCGAGGCCCGCATGGGTCGCCGCGTCATCTCGTCGAGCTCCCGCTGGTGGTAGGCGAGGAGAGCCTTGCCCGGCGCCGTGCAGTTGGCAGGGAGCGAGCCGCCGACGCGTGCCGTCAGCCTGACGGCGTGCTGCGTCTCCGCCCGCGCCAGGTAGACCACCTCGTCAGCATGCAGCACCGCGAAGCTGACGGTCTCATCGCACCGGTCCGACACCAGTTGGCAGTACCGCTGCGCGACCTCCTTGAGCTCGAAGCGCCCTTCGACCCGGAGCCCGAGACGGAAGAGCATCGGACCGAGCACGTACAGGCCACTGATGTCGTGACGCGCGACGTAGCCGCGTTCGAGCATCGTGTTGAGCAATTCGTGGACGGTCGTGCGAGGAAGCCCGGTGGCGCGCACGAGATCTCCGGACGTGAGTCCGACGTCGCTCGCGAGCAACAGTTCAAGAAGGTCGAAGCTCCTCGTCAGAGCCGGCGTCAGCCTCGGCAATGTGTCACGTCCTTCCGCAGACTCTCCGGTCTGCCGGGAGCCACTCTAGCCACCCTGTTCGAAATATAGGACGACATACGAAATGATAACCACCTCGCTCGACCCCGGCGCCGTTCACTACGAAGTGCTCGACCACGTCGCATACATCACGATCGACCGACCGACGAGACGGAACGCCCTGAGCGTCTCGGCTCTGAACGCTCTCGCCGCCTTCTTCACGGAGGCCGCCGAGGATGCGGATGTCTGGGCGATCCTTCTCAGGTCGACGGGCGACGATGCGTTCTGCGCCGGCGCCGACCTCAAGGAGCTCGACGAGATGGCGCGCGCCGGCGCCCGCTTCCCGGTGCCGATGACGGGCACATCTCGCAATCTCTTCGAGCTGATCCTCGAAACCTGCAAACCGGTGGTGGCGGCGCTCAACGGTCCTGCCCTCGCGGGTGGCGCGGAGCTCGCGCTCGCCTGCGACCTGCGGATCGCAGCCGACCACGCGACGTTCGGTCTCCCCGAGGCCAAGCGCGGCATGGGAGCCAACTTCGCCAGCGTCGTGCTCCCCCGGATGATCCCCCGCGCTGTCGCCTTCGAGATGCTCTACACCGCCGAGCCGGTGTCAGCTGAGCGGGCCGAGCGCCTCGGCCTCTACAACCGGGTGGTGCCGGCCGCCGAGTTGCCGGCCGCTGGCGAACATCTTGTGCGGTCGATCGTGGGCAACGCACCGCTGTCCCTCCGCCGCTACAAGGAGATGGCGGTCAAGGGGTGGGAGTTGTCGGTGCACGCCGCACTGCGTTTGAACGCCGGACCGAACCCCTACCTGAGCGAGGACCGCGAAGAGGGGATCCGCGCGTTCGTCGAGAAGCGCGACCCCGCATGGCGCGGGCACTGAGAGACAAGCGGAGAACAATCATGACTCTGACCATCCACGCGCTGCACGTCGGCACGTTGACCCAGTTCCCGACCTCGGCGATGCTGTTCGGGCGCCGCTTCGGCGAGCAGCACGACGTCGCGATGCTGATGTTCGTGATCCTCGGGGGGCCACACCCCGTCGTCGTCGACACCGGACCCACCTCACCCGCGCGGGCCAGCAGCCATCACCCCGGCTTCCAGCTCCATCAGCCTCCGTCGCTCCGGCCGGAGGCTGCGCTCCAGCGGCTCGGCGTGGATCCCTCCACCGTGCGGACCGTGATCCACACACACCTGCACTGGGACCACGCCGGGAACGACGACCTGTTCCCGAGCGCGCAGATCCTCGTTCAGCGCGATGAGCTGCACTACGCGATCGCGCCGCTTGCTCCCTCACGCGCCGCGTACGAGAACTCACCGGCCGTCGCACCCGTGTGGCTGGACCAACTCCGACAGGTGCGCCCACTCGACGGCAACATGGAGGTGTTCGAGAAGGTTCGCGTCATCCACCTCCCCGGACACACGCCGGGATCGCAAGGCGTCGTCGTCGACACCGACGCAGGACGGTATCTCATCGCCGGCGACAACGTCCCGATGTACGACAGCATCGAGGATCCTGACGTGTTCGTACCGAACGGAGCCTTCACGAACTTGCACGACTACGAACGCACACACCGGCGCATTCGTGAGCTGAACTGCAGCGTGATCCCCAGCCACGACCTGCGCGTCCTCGAGCGCCAGCCGTTCGGACAGCCATGACCGCGCGGCCGGTCCGTTCCGACCTCATCACGGGCCCCGTCGGCTTCGCCGACCTGGTGATCGTCGAAGAGGGCATGCGCGAAGGGCTCCAGATCGAGGACGCTGACATCCCTGTCGACAGCCGCGTCGAGCTGCTCGACAAGTTGTCCGAGACAGGACTGAAGCACATCGTCGTCGGGAGCTTCGTCTCTCCGAAATGGGTGCCGCAGATGGCGAGGATCGATGAGGTCGTTTCGAGCTTCTCACCGCGCCCTGGCGTGACGTACTCGGCCTTGGCGCTCAACCAGCGCGGTATAGAGCGTCGAGAGTCGTTCAGCCCCCCGTTGTCGAACGACCACTACCTGCCGTCGACTCTCGTGCACGCGTGCGATGTGTTCGTGCGGCGCAACACCAACAGGAGCCAGCTCGACGAGATCCTCTCGTGGCCCGCCGCCGTTGCCCGTGCTGTCGACGCGGGGGCCACGGCAGCACAGATCGGGGTGAACGCCGCCTGGGGCTCGAACTGGCTCGGCGAGTTCAGCCCCGAGACGAGGATGGACTTCCTGGCCCTCCAAGTCGAGCTGTGGACGACCGCGGGGATCCCGGTCACGAGGGTCTTCCTCGGAGATCCGATGGGTTGGCATATCCCGCTGCAAGTCGAGCAGGACCTGCGCGCCATCACTGAGAGATGGCCGGGGATCACCGAATTCCACCTTCACCTCCACAACACCCGCGGCTCTGCTCCGATCACGATCTACAACGCTCTGCGCCACCTTCCCCAGGGGAAGACGCTCATCGTCGACACGTCCATCGGCGGTATGGCGGGGTGCCCGTACTGCGGCAACGGACGGGCCGCGTCGCTCATGCCCACCGAGGACCTCGTCTATCTCCTCGACGAGAGCGGCTATGAGACCGGTGTTGATCTCGACCGACTGATCGAGGCTGTCGCGCTCGCCGAGCGCATCGTCGGCCACTCGCTCTACGGTCACGTCTCAAAAGCCGGCGGCCGCCCCCGCGGGCATCGCGCCTATCCCCTCGACCTGCCATTCATAGAAACCCTCGATGAGGCACAGCACTTCCGCCTGGGCCCATCTGCGTACCCCCACGCATACCAACGCTCCAACAGCGAGGACAAAAGATGACAAAGACGGTCTCTGTAGTCGGCTCCGGAAACATCGGAACCGATCTGGTCAAGAAGCTGCTGCGACAGCCCAATCTCGAGCTCCTCCACCTCGTGGGCATCGATCCGGACTCGGATGGGCTGGCGAGGGCGCGCACGCTCGGCGTGCAGACGTCGAGCGGCGGCGTCGATTGGTTGATCGCCCAGAAGGACGTGCCGGACATCGTGTTCGAGGCGACTTCCGCTTCGGCGCACGCCCGCAACGCGCCGTTGTACGAAGCCGCGGGCATCCAGGTGATCGATCTGACGCCCGCGGCGATCGGCCCCTACGTCGTCCCGGTGGTCAACCTCGACGAGCACCTCGATGCCCCCAACATCAACATGGTGACGTGCGGCGGACAAGCGACCGTTCCGATCGTGAGCGCCGTCAGTTCGGTCGTCGACGTCACGTACGCCGAGATCGTCGCCTCGATCGCATCCCGGTCGGCCGGGCCGGGGACGCGCGCCAACATCGACGAGTTCACGGAGACCACGTCGGCAGCCATCCGCGAGGTCGGCGGCGCCGGAGCCAGCAAGGCGATCATCATCCTCAACCCCGTCGAGCCCGCGATGCTCATGCGGGACACAGTGTACTGCTCGATCCCCGATGGCTCCGATCAGAGCGCGATCACCACGTCGATCACGCAGATGGTCGCGCGCGTGAGCAGCTATGTCCCGGGATATCGGCTCGTCGCCGCCCCCCAGTTCGACGCCCCGCGCGCGGAATGGCGAGGCCGCGGGCGCGTCGCCGTGTTCCTCGAGGTCACGGGAGCCGCCGACTACCTTCCGGCCTTCGCCGGCAATCTCGACATCATGACCGCGGCCGCCGTTCAGGTGGCCGATCAGATCGACGTCCGATCCAGCCAGGAGACCGCCCGATGAATGCCGCGCAGAACACTACTCTCGAGCCGGTCCGGCTCACCGACACGACTCTGCGGGACGGCAGCCACGCGATGCGGCACCGCTTCACCGTGGAGCACGTGCGGAACATCGTCGCCGCACTCGACACAGCGGGCGTCCCCGTCATCGAGGTCGCGCACGGCGACGGACTCGGCGGAGCGTCGTTCAACTACGGGTTCTCGCTGACACCGGAGCTGGAGCTCATCGAGGCTGCCGTCGAGACGGCACGCCACGCGAAGATCGCGAGCCTCCTCCTTCCCGGGGTCGGCACGGTTCACGACATGAAGCAGGCCGCTGACAAGGGCATCTCGATCGTCCGCGTCGCCACCCACTCGACCGAGGCCGACGTCTCGATCCAGCACTTCACGGAGGCCCGCCGTCTCGGGCTCGAGACAGTCGGGTTCCTCATGCTCAGCCATCGCGCGCAGCCGGAGGAGCTTGCGAAGCAGGCGCGGATCATGGTCGATGCGGGATGCCAGTGTGTCTACGTGGTGGACTCCGCCGGGGCCATGGTGCTCGAGCAGGTCGCCGATCGCGTCGCCGCAGTTGCGACGGAGCTCGGCGACGATGCGCAGGTCGGGTTTCACGGCCACCAGAACTTCTCGCTCGGCGTCGCCAACTCGCTCCTTGCCTACGGTGCGGGAGCCCGTCAGATCGACGGCACACTCTGCGCCCTCGGCGCCGGAGCCGGCAACAGTCCGACTGAGGCACTCGTCGCGGCTTTCGGCAGGATCGGCGTCCCCACCGGCGTCGATCTCGACCTCGTCCTGTCCGCGGCCGACGACACGGCGCGGCCGATCATCGAGACCCTGCCGGTCATCAACCGCGACTCGATCGTCTCCGGCGTGGCCGGGGTGTACTCCAGCTTCCTGAAGCACGCAGACGTTGCGGCTGAGCGCTACGGCGTCGCCGTCCGGGACATCCTGTCGGAAGTCGGCCGATTGGGGTACGTCGGCGGTCAGGAAGACATGATCATCGATGTCGCGGTCCGTCTCGCCGATGAAGCGGTGTCGTCGCGGCTGGAATCCTGAGCGCGCGCCAACGCGCTCGAGGCGGCGTTCGACATGAGTGTCGAACGCCGCCTCGGCTACTGCAGCTTCGTCTTTAGGACGCAGGCCGCGGTCGTGCTTGGGACAGGCGGGTGAGCACGTTGCGAGTGATCCGCTCCACAAGCGGGTCGCCATCTCGCAGTCCGTACGCCCAATCGGTGCTGCCGGTCGTGAAGATCGTCCCCACACCCTCGGATATCCCGAGAACGGCGTTGCCGTGCCCGATGCGCCGCGCCTCCGGGGAGTCGAGATTCCCGTAGAGCCATTCAGCGATGAACTCCAGATCGCCCGGCTCGTCGGGAGGCAGCGGTGACGCCTGCGGGAAGTCCGTCGTCGTGGGAGTGTTCGACCACAGCCGAACGGGCGATGTCCCGAGGATCTGAAGCGATTTCGGCGTCCCGTCAGCACCTGTGGGGACGGGCAATCCGTCCTTGTCGATCGCCAACTCGCAGCCATCCGATTCGTAGCCGACCACCACGCTGTCCGCTCCGAGCAGGTCGCCATACCTCAGATCAGTACCCTCCAGCACCCAGTGGTCCGGGCGCCAGATGGTGAAGGCACCTGAGCCCCGGGGTGCGCCGTAGCCCACCCTCGAGTAGCCCCCTCGGGTGAAACTGACGCCGGTCATCAGATTCTCGGGGCGACCGATGATCGGATCGGACCAGGCGCCGGTGAGCCGGTTGCTCCGTTCGGTGCCGGCGACCGGATCCTTCTCGCGTGCGTCGTACTTGTACGAGGTCATGGTCGCGCCGTCGTCACCGAGCCGGACCTGCCAGCACGCGACGTTCCCGGAGAAGAAGGCCGCGTTCCCGCCTGCCGCGACGAACGCCTCGATCGCATCGCGCATCTCCCACGACCAGTACTCGTCGTGGCCCACGCTCAGAACAAGAGAGCGGCCGTCCAGAAGGCCGTCGATCTCGGCGAGGTCCGCGTTGACCGCGTAGTCGAGCTCGAAGCCGTTCTTCTCGGCCCAACGCGCGAAGGGCTCTTCCCAGTTGTACCAACCGGCGGCCGCCGACCACCCGGACACCCGGTGCTGCGCGATGTAGGCGCGCTGCCGTGTCATCTCCGGGTCGTAGACGCCGTGGGGAGTAGCGGCGCGGAGCAGCTCACCGTCGGGACGACGCAGCAGTCCGACGGCCGTGGGGCGGCGGAAGGAGACGGCAGTCCCGCCCGTATAGAGATTGTCGCCACCCCAATCGTTGTATGCGTTGTAGGTGTTGGTGGCCAGCACCAGCAGGATCTTGGGCCGGTCGCTCGTCGCGCGTGCCCGCACTGCGAAGAACGCGGGGCTGCGAAGCGGTTCGTCCGTGGTCGTCTCGAACACGATCTCGTAGTAGCCGGGACGCCATTCCGGCAGCTCCAGGCTCAGCGTCACCGGCCACCCGCAGCCGGCGGCGTAGGCGTCGTCAGGGATCGGCTGCGGGGAGACTGCGACGTCTTCCTGCCGCCAGACGACCTCTCGCTCTGCCCCGACCCGCGCGATCTCGACTGCACATACTCGATCGCCTGCAATCGAGGACGCGTGGACGGTGAGCGTCTCGCCAGGCTCGTAGCTCAGACGCCCCGCATACCCTTCCACCCGTCCGCGAATGACGTCCTTCGGTGACTCCATCTCATGCCTCCTGTCTCGGGACTCTGCGAGAGTCCACACGTGTGAATTCCGGGGCGGGATCGTCCGCCACCAGCGCGCTGTATGCCTGCGGCTTCCGGTACGAGTCGCCCCAGACCTCCTCGGCCCGGAACTCGCGCAGCGCATGCACATCGACGTCTGCGTAGTACACGCCTTCGTCGGACCCGGCCAGCACCACGGTCGGGTCCAAGGGGGTTCGGTCCGGCGCGTAAGCCACCCCGCTGTATGCGACGCTGCGGCCGTTGAGGTCGAGCGGGTACTCTGCCGCGGATACGTGCGGCGTGCTCGTGTAGTTGGCCATCGCCAGCGCCATCATGTTCTCGAATGACCGGGCGCGGAACAGGCCGATCCGGTCGTCGCTGAGATGGCAGGCATTGGGGACGAGGACGAGCTCGGCCCCCTTGACCATGAGTACTCGCGCGGATTCCGGGAACTCCCGGTCGAAGCAGATCATCATGCCCACCCGGATCCGGCCGATCCTGGTGTCGAGTCCGACCACCGAGAAGCCGTCTCCCGGAGTGAGTTCGCTCTCCATCCAGTAGTCGCACGTGTGGACCTTCGCGTACCGGCCGACGATCAGTCCGGTCCGGTCGATGAGCACCGCCGCGTTGCGCGGCGCGACCGGCCAGCGCTGCAAGTACGTCATCACCACGGCGACCTCGAGCTCACGGGCGAGCGACGCGAAGTGGGCGATGAACCCGTCGTCTTCGTCGATCGCCCGCCCGAGCCACTGCGATCGCGCCGGCTCCTCCTCCGGGCACGACGCGTACCCGATCTGCCACATCTCGGGAAACAGAACGATGTCCGCGCCCTCGGCTGCCGCCGCTCGGACCGCCTTCTCGCCCTGTTCGAGTGCGAGTGCGGTATCAGGGCCGGGGCTCAGGTATTGGACGAGGCCGATACGGATGCGGGAGGAGGTACTCACTGTGCGACTCTTCTTTCTGTATGCCGAGAGGTGCGGAGCGGCTCAGCCGCCGTAGGTGTTCAGGCCGGCCGACGCGATGCTCTCACCGGCACGAATGCGCTCGACGGCGGTGGCGATCGCGGCGACGAAGGATTCGTACATGGGCCGCCCGAGCGGGCTGAGCAGGAACTGCAGTCGATCGGGCTTGACCGCGAGCATGGCGGGCCACCCTCCCGCCTCGAGGGCGCTCGCGAGCTGGTCGACCGGCACCTTCTCATCGACGGAGGTGAAGACGATCACGCCGCACTCATGGGGTGCGACGAGCTCGATGCCCTCGATCTGCGCGATGCCGCTGGCGAACGCGTCGGCGCCCTCGAGGATCGAGTGTGCGATCTCCTCGTAGCCGTCCTGTCCGAGCGCGACGAGCGTCGCCCATGCCCCGGCGAGCACCGCTCCCGACCGGCTTCCGGTGAATCCAGTGCGCGCATATGGGCGGAAGGGCCAGCTGTCGTCGACCGAGATTCGGAAGGAATGGTGACGGATCAGATCCGCCGACTTCACGGAGAGGGTGGAGATGCCGGTCGGGGTGAATCCGAACTTGTGGAGGTCGGCCGAGACCGAGGTGACACCGGGGAACTGGAACGGCGTCGTCCAGGGCGCGCCGGTGATCCGCTTCAGAGTGGGCAGAAGGCACCCTCCGACGCACGCGTCGATGTGGAACCAGATGTCGCGCTCGTCGGCGATCGCAGCGATCTCCTCCACGGGATCGAGCGTGCCGTGGGTGTAGTTCGGTGTCGATGCCGCGAGAAGGATCGTCTGCGCGTCGATGGCGTCCGACATCGCCGCGACATCGGCGCGGAACTCCGCGTCGGCGGGAATCCGGCGGACTTCGATGCCCAGCTCTTCAGCGGCCTTGTCGAAGCTCGGGTGAGCCGTTGCAGCGATCACCATGTTGGGCCTGCCCCCGAGTCCGCGCTCGCGCGAGCGGAACAGAGCGCCCTTCACGGCCAAGAAGTTGCTTTCGGTCCCGCCTACGGTGAGTGTGAGACCGCCCTCATCAGGGATCCCGAGCAGATCACGGACCATCGCCAACAGTTCAGTCTCGATGACCTGCAGACTGGTGGGGCGAACGAAACCGTTGAGGTGTGCGAACTGGGCCATCGCGGTGCGTGCTGCACTGAGGGGCTTGTCAGGGAGCACCGGCCACAGCGTGTCCGGCCAGCCGACTTCCAGCGACGGGTCGGCCGCGAGCAACTCGTGCATTCGCCGCTCGATGTCGTAGGTGCGCCAGCCGGCTTCCGGCAGGCCGATGAGAAGAGGTGCCGAGGTCACGAGGTTCCAATCTGACGATTCTGCGGCGAAATTCGCTGTGAGAGGTCCGCACAACGGCGCTATTCGCCGCCTTGCTACCAGACTGTACCGTTTATCGCTTGCTTTGTGTAGATCAGCGATATAAATTCGGCACCTATGATCCATGCCTCGCGGGTCTCTGGCCCACGAATCCGCAGCCGCCTCCGGCCCGCATCAGACAGAATGACTATGACCTTCGGTAAGGATGGGCGATGACAGAAAGCACGGCAGGCGACTCGCGCGAGGAACCGGCGTCTTTGGATGAACAAGACCTCGCGATCATTGCGAGCCTCCAGGAAGACGGCCGACGCTCATACGGAAGCCTCGCCGATGCGGTCGGGCTTTCCGAAACCGCAGTCAGGCGCCGGACACAGCGCCTCGTCGAAGCCAGCATCATCAGAATCGTTGCGGTGCCGGACGCCGCATATCTCCGCAAGACGGTCGGAGCGACAATCGGTGTATTCTGCGACGCGTCTCCTGAACCGATCATCGAGGCGCTCGACGCAATGCCCGAGATCGACTACATCGTGTCGACCCTCGGGCGTTACAACCTCATGGTCGAAGCGCAGGGATCGAGCAACGAGCACCTGCTCGAACTCACCCACCGCATCCTCGAGCTGGAGGGAGTGAGCGGCATCGAATCCAACTACTACGTCCGATACCACAAGCAGACCTATAGCTGGCCTCCGTCGATGGCCAGCAGGCTCGACCGCAAGGCCGAGTCCTAAGAAATCGCGGAGGAGGTCCTGCTGCTCGTTGCAGCAGGACCTCCTCCGCGATGCTGAGAGAAGCCCACCCCGAGAGGGGCGTCTAGACCAGACTCGCTGGCGCGATCCAGACCGTGGCCTCGCCGGCCAGAGCAGCGCCCTCCAGCGCGGCGCTCACGAGCAAGGCGTCGGCGGCGTCCGCACCCAGGTCGAATGGCTCGGCACCGAAGTTCGACACCACCTGCCATCCGTTGGGCCGGGCGAAGCGCAGCACGTCGGCGCGTCCGGTGTCGATCCACTCCAGCGTCTCGTCGGTCTGCAGCAGGTGCCGCAGGCGCAGAGCCTCCCGGTACAGCGACAGCGTCGACGACGGGTCGGCCGCCTCGGCGTCGACCGCGTACTGCGCGAACCATGCCGGCTGCGGGAGGTGCGCACCGCCCGCGCCGAAGCCCAGGGACGAGCCCTCCGCGGTCCACGGCAGCGGTACGCGGCATCCGTCGCGGCCCAGACCGTCGAACTCGGCACCGCGGAAGAAGCCGGGGTCCTGACGCTGCTCCGGGGTGATCTGCGCCACCTCGTGCAGCCCGAGCTCCTCCCCCTGGTAGAGGTAGGTGCTGCCGGGAAGACCGAGCAGCAGCAGGGTCGCCGCGTGCGCCCTGCGGAGCCCGCCGTCACGATCGAGGCCCTCTGCCGGGCCACCGGCCTTGACCCACTCGGTGCCCTGCTTGACCGGGCGGCCGTTCAGCGCCGGGAGTCCGTAGCGGGTGGCGTGCCGGGTGACGTCGTGGTTCGACAGCACCCAGGTGGTCGACGATCCGGTCGCCTGCGCCTGCTGCAGGTTGTCGGCGATGATGCTCCGGAACTGCGCCGCGTCGTAGTCGGCCACCAGCAGGTCGAAGTTGAACGCCTGTCCGAGGCCCTCCGCCGAGGCGTACTTCGCGCGGCGCTCCGGTGTCTCCACCCAGGCCTCGGCGACGGCCGTGCGCGGAGGGTCGTACTCGTCGAACACCGCACGCCACTCGGCGTAGATCTCGTGCACGTCGTCGCGGTCGATCATCGGATGCGTGCCCGAGGTGCGGTCCATCGCGTCGAGCTCGGCGCGCGAGGGCAGCGGCTCGCTGAGGTCCTTCGTGAGCATGTGGGCGACATCGATGCGGAATCCGTCCACCCCCCTGTCCGACCAGAAGCGCAGGGTCTTCAGGAAGTCGGCGCGCACCTCGGGGTGATCCCAGTTGAGGTCGGGCTGCTCCACGGCGAAGTTGTGCAGGTACCACTGCCCGTCTTCGACCCGCTCCCACGCGCTGCCGCCGAACACCGAGTCCCAGTCGGTCGGCGGCTCGGAGCCGTCGGGGCCGGTGCCCTCACGGAAGATGTAGCGATCGCGCGCGGCCGAGCCGCGACCGGCGGCGAGCGCCTCCTGGAACCATTCGTGCTGGTCGGAGGAGTGGTTCGGGACGATGTCGACGATCACCCGGATGCCGCGCGAGTGCAGCGCCTCGACCATGTCGTCGAAGTCGGCGAGGGTGCCCAACCGCGGGTCGACGTCGCGGTAGTCGGCGACGTCGTATCCGCCGTCGGCGAGGGCAGACGGATAGAACGGGCTCAGCCAGACCGCATCGATGCCGAGGTCGCGGAGGTAATCGGCCCGCGAGACGATGCCCGGGATGTCGCCGATCCCATCGCCGTTCGCGTCGGCGAAGCTGCGCGGGTAGATCTGGTAGACGGCCGCCTGACGCCACCAGGCGGCGTCTGGGGCGGTGCGGGTCTCGACGAGAAGCGCGTCGGTCATGAGGGGGGAACTCCTTCTTTCTTTCCGAGGGTCGGGGGCTTCGGTGAGCGTCAGCCCTTGACGGCGCCCTGCGTGACGCCTTCCATGACCCATCTCTGGGTGAACAGGTAGGCCACGATCGCGGGCGCCATCGCCATCAGGTACGAGGCGAACGCGACGTTGTAGTTGTTGCTGAACTGGGTCTGGAACAGGTTCTGCCGCACGGGCAGCGTCTGCAGCGCCGGGTCGGCGATGATGAGCGACGGCATCATGAAGTCGTTCCAGGCGTACAGGAACGCGAAGATGCCGACGGTGGCGCTCATGGGGGCGAGCAGGGGGAAGATCAGCTTCCAGAAGGTCTGCCACGTCGTCGCGCCGTCGATACGGGCGCTCTCCTCCAGCTCGATCGGGATCGACCGCAGGAACGCGGTGAACAGCAGCACGCTGAAGCTCAGCTGGAACATGGTCGCGAGGATGATCACCCCGAACGGGTTGTCGAGCCCGACGCGTCCGGTGAGCTGGATCTGCGGCAGCGCCACGACGGGGAACGGGATGAACATCGCCGCGAGCAGGTAGAAGAACGAGTAGCGGAACAGCCGGCGGTCCCAGTTGCGCACGATCGCATACGAGGCGAAGGCCGCCAGCACGATCGTCGCGATCACGGTGCCGGCGGTGACCAGCAGCGAGATACCGGCGCCGACGGGGAACTTCGTCAGGGTCCATGCCTCGACGAAGCCGTCGAAGCTGAACGGAGCCGGGAGCGAGAAGGCGTTGCCGTCGACCGCCTGGCCCGTGGTCTTGAGGGCCATCGAGATGGTCACGTACAGCGGCAGGAGGACGGTGACGGCGCACAGGATCAGGATGATCGTGCCCGACCAGTTCACCCGCTCCATGCGCACGCGGCGCTTCTTGCCCGAGGTGGGGATGGTGGTGAGTGTCTGCGTCGACATCAGAGTGCGTTCCTTCCGCGCGTCAGCGACAGCTGGAGGAGGGAGATGAGCACGGCGACGATGAAGAAGATGGTCGCGTTGGCCATCTGGTAGGCGTAGTCGCCGCCGTTGAAGCCCGCGATGATCGTCATGGCGACGCTGCGGGTCGAGGTGCCGGGGCCGCCGTTCGTGAGGCCGACGATGATGTCGTAGGCGTTCAGGAAGCCCTTGAATCCGAGGATCACGTTGATCACCACGTACCCCGCCACCAGCGGAAGCGTGATGCGGGTGAGCTGCTGCGTCTTGCTGGCACCGTCGATGCTGGCCGCCTCGTAGACCTCGCCGGGTACCGACAGGAGGCCGGCGATGTAGATCAGCAGCGTGCCGGGCACGGCCTGCCAGGCGGTGACGACGACGATCGCGATCCAGGCGAGGTCGGGGTTGGCGAGCAGGCTCGTCTCGAGCCACGGGATGCCGGCTGCCGCACCCGCCGCGGGGATCGAGTTGGAGAACAGGAAGTTGAAGACGTAGGCGATGATGATGCCCGAGATCACCATCGGGATGACGAAGATCGTGCGCAGGCCCGTCTTGAACCGGATGCGCGAGGTGAGCCCGACCGCCAGCAGGAACGCGACCACGTTCACGACGATGACCGTGGCGATGGAGAACCCGAAGGTGAACAGGTAGCTCTGCAGGATCGACGGATCGCTGAACAGCGCGATGTAGTTCGTCAGCCCGTTGAAGCTCCACTCGCCGATGCCGATGGAGTCGGTGAAGCTGAAGAAGATGCCGATGACACCCGGCACCGTGATCGCGAGCGTGAAGAGCGCGAGCGTCGGCAGCAGGAACAGGTAATAGATCGGCTCGACGCGACGCGTGTGCCGGCGGAGCTTTCGGTCGCCGCCGGTGACGATGAGGGTCGTGCTGTCGGCGGGTGCGGTGGGGGTGGTGGTGCTCATGGCGCGGACTCCTCTGTCTCGCCGGAAGCGGATGGGTCGCCCGACGCGGACGCGGTGTCCTTCGTCGAGGGGATCGGCGCGCGGAAGGCGATGCGGGCCCAGTCCGCGTCCATGGTGCGCAGGATGGAGTTCGGCGAGGCGCCGAGCACCATCGCCTGCGCGTAGTTCATCATCGGAAGCGTCTTGGGCACGAGCACCGAGGGGCCCTGATAGATCTGCCCGTTGTCGTAGTACTCGACCATGCCCTCGACCCGGGGGTCGTCGGGGGCGGAAGCGCCCTTCGTCGGGGTGAAGCCGAGCTGCGAGGCGTTGTACTCCTCGATGTTCTGCGGCTCGTAGAGGAACTCGAGGAAGTCGCGGGCGGCCTCCTTGTGGTGCGAGCCTTCCGGGATCATCGCGGCGAGGTCCATGTTGACGCGCACGCCGAGGTCGGCGGGGTCGTTCGTCATCGGCAGCGGGAAGGTGCCCAGCTGCAGGTCGGGCGCGGTCTTCGCGATCTCGCTGAAGGCCCACGGGCCCTGCAGGTACATCGCCGCCTCGCCCTTGCCGAAGGCGAGGTTGCCGTCGCCGTAGCCGCGACTGGGGGCATCCGCGTTCGTGTAGTCGTTCGCGAGCTGCAACATCCTGTCCATCGGCTCGGTGAAGTCCTTCGAGAACGAGACGTCGGAGTCGGGTCCCACATCCGCTCCCTCGGCGGCGAGCGCGTCGAAGAAGTCGACCACGTCGACCGAGCCGCCGGCGGAGTAGTCGTACCACCCCTGCCCCACGGTCCAGTCGTCCTTGAACGTGCCGTAGAACGGATCGATGCCGGCGGCCTTCAGCTGGTCGCACACGGCGAGCAGCTCGTCCCAGGTCTGCGGAACCTCGAGTCCCTGCGCCTGGAAGATCTCCTTGTTGTAGATGACGGATGCGGCCATCACCGAGTACGGCAGCGCGCTCGTGCGACCCTCGCAGGATCCGTACTGGTCCATGAGCGGCTGCAGGTCGTCGCGGATGCTGGCGGCGGCGTCCGTCTCGGAGAGGTCGGTGAGCGCGCAGCGCTGCACGAAGCGGGCGATCTCGTAGTTGTAGTTGGCGAGCATGATGTCGGGCGGATTGCCCCGCACGAAGCTCGCCGAGACGACATCGACGCCCGAGGTGTCGATCTCGACCTTCACATCGCTCTGCGAGGAGTTGTACTCGGCGACGAGGGCGGTCATGAACTCGATCGCCTCGCGCTTGCTGAACGTGAAGCGGATGGTCTCCGCTCCCGTGCCGGCGGCACAGCCTGCCAGCGCCGTGCCGACCAGGGTGACCCCCAGGGCCGCGGCCACCGCTCGCACCGCGTGTGTTCGTCTCTCAGACACCGTCGTCCTTCCGTCGTGTAGATCCGCGTACTAAATCTAGTGAGCGAATTTACTCTGCCGAAGGGTACTCTCTCATTGGAAGACAGGGAGGTCAAGTGCCATGACAGAAGTCTCCGCAGACCTGGGAACAGGGCGCGCGAGCGTCGGCGCCATCCTCGACTTCGCCTGGACGGCCGGCGAGTTCACCGCGACCGAGGCGATGGCGGGCACCTCCCTCACCCGCTCGACCGCGATCGATGCGATCGACACCCTCGTCGGCGCCGACGTGCTGCGCGAGCTCCCGAACGCCCGCGCGGCCGGCACCTACCGCGCAGGTCGCCCCTCGCGCCGCTTCGTGCTGGCCCCCGACCTCGGCGTCGTGATCGGGGTGGACGCGGGAGACACCCACCTCGCCGTCACCGTCGCCGATCCCCTCGACCGGACCCTCGTGCATCATCGCGTCGAGTTCGAGCCGTCGCAGGCGGCCGCCGAGAGGCGCGCGACGATCCTCGAGCGCCTGGGCGATGCGCTCGCCGAGGCCGAGGTGACGCGCGACCAGGTGCTCGCGGTGTGCGTCGGCGTCGCCGCCCCCGTGAACCGCGACGGCATCTCCCCTCCCCACCCCGACGGCTTCTGGGAGCGCACCAACCCGGGCCTCGCCGAGGCCCTGCGCGACTGGGCTCCGGTCGTCCAGATCAAGAACGACGCACAGCTCGCCGCCATCGCCGAGGGCGCTGAGGGCGCAGCTATCGGGTGCCGCGACTATGTCGCCCTGCTCGCGAGCGAGCGGTTCGGCGGCGGCGTGGTCGTCGACGGCCACGTGCTGCACGGTGCGCACGGCGGCGTCGGCGAGGGCGTCGTGTTCGACCACATCGTCGGTGTGGGGTCGGCGTTCGGCCTCCGCTACGCGGTGCAGGATCAGGTGCGCGCGGCGGTGGATGAGGGCGAGATCGCCGCAGACAGCGCGGTCGGCCGGCTCGTCGAGGCCGATCGCATCGATCCCCGGCTCGTGCTGACCCTCGCCGCGTCAGGAGACGCGGATGCCGCGCTGGTCACCTCCCGCGTCGGGGCCACCGTCGCCCGCATCGTCGGTGTGCTCGGCAGCATGTACGACCCAGCGCGGGTCATCGTGTGCGGAGCGGTCGCCGAGAGCATCGAGCCCGTGCTGACCGCGGCCCGGCGCATCCTCCCCGAAGAGCTGCACCTGCCGGCACCCGAGATCCTGGCCTCGACGCTCGGGGCCGAGGTCGTGTCACGCGGAGCCGTCGCCACCGCTCGCCGTGCGGCGAGGGAGCATGCCGTGCCGCTGTTGGCCGAGGAGCGCCTGCGCCAGAGCGCTTGACGCGGGGTCAGTCCACCAGCAGCGCGGGCTCCTCGAGCACCGATGCCACGTCGGCGATGAAGCGGCTCATGCCGTCGCCGTCGATCACGCGGTGGTCGAAGGACCCTGCGACCGTCGTCACCCAACGAGGACGCACCTCACCGTCGACGACCCACGGCTTCTGGCTGATGGTGCCCATCGCCACGATGCCGGCCTCGCCGGGGTTGATGATCGGAGTTCCGGCGTCCATCCCGAACACACCGATGTTCGTGATGGTGATCGTGCCGCCCTGCTGATCGGCCGGCGGGGTCTTGCCCTCGCGCGCGGTCAGCGTCAGACGGTTCAGCGCCCGCGCCAGGTCCTTCATGCCGAGGTCCTGCGCGTCCTTGATGTTCGGCACGAGCAGGCCGCGCGGGGTCGCGGCGGCGATGCCGAGGTTCACGTAGTGGCGCACGGCGATCTCGGCGCCGGCTTCGGTCTCGATCCAGGCCGCGTTCACCATCGGCGTGCGACGGGCGGCCCAGATCACGGCGCGGGCCATGATCAGCAGCGGCGAGACGCGGATGTCGGCGTAGTCGGGCGAGGCCTTGAGGCGCTTGACGAGCTCCATCGTGCGGCTGGCGTCGATCTCCTTCCACACGGTCACGTGCGGGGCCGAGTACGCGCTCTGCACCATCGCCGAAGACGTGGCCTTGCGCACACCCTTGACCGGGATCGACTCGGTGCGGTCATCGCCGGCAGCCGAAGGCTGGGTCGGAGTGAGCCCTCGCGCGAGCCCTGCCGGAGCAGGCTGGGGTGCGGGAACGGTCTCCTCGCGCACGGTTCCCCACTCGGGAGTTTCGATGTTGCGGAAGACACTGGCCTGCGAGGCGTGCTTCATGACGTCGTCTCTCGTGACCTCGCCGTCGGCGCCGGTCGCGGCGACCGCGGTGAGGTCGACGCCGAGGTCGCGGGCGAGCTTGCGGATCGGGGGCTTCGCGATCACGCCGACCGAGGAGCGCACCGGACGCTCGGCCGGGCGCTTGCGACGCGAGGTGGCCCCGCCTCCCGTGCCGTAGCCGACCAGCACCGAGCCGCCGCCCTCTTCCGCGGCCGGGGCGGCGGGAGCAGCAGCGACCGGAGCGCCGGCGGCGGGTTCCGTGACGAACGTGATGATGGGAGTTCCGACCTCGACCGTCGTGCCCTCCGCGACGAGCAGCTCGCCCACCACACCGGCGTGCGGCGACGGCAGCTCGACGAGAGACTTGGCCGTCTCGATCTCGCAGACCACGTCGTTGATCGCGACCGTGTCACCGGGGGCGACCTTCCAGGCCACGATCTCGGCTTCGGTGAGCCCTTCCCCGACATCGGGGAGGGTGAAGTTCTGCGTGCTCATGACGAGTCCTTTCGGCCGAGCGGGGATGTCAGTATGCCAGGGAGCGATCGACGGCCTCGAGGATGCGGTCGGCATCAGGGAGGTATGCGCCTTCGAGCTTCGCCGGCGGGAACGGGGTGTCGTAGCCCGAGACGCGCAGCACCGGAGCCTCGAGCGCATAGAACGCGCGCTCCATCACGGTCGCCGCGATCTCGCCGCCGATGCTGCCGAAGCCCTGGGCCTCCTGCGCGTAGACCATGCGTCCGGTCTTGCGCACCGAATCGAGGATGGGCTCGTAGTCGACCGGCGACAGCGAGCGCACGTCGACGACCTCGCAGCTCGTGCCCTCGGCCTCGGCGAGCGCCGCGGCCTGCAGGAGCGTGGTGACCATCGCACCGTGCCCGACGAGCGTCACGTCGCTGCCCGTGCGGACGACCCGCGAGGAGTGCAGCGGCACGGCGGAGGCATCGAGCTCGACCTCGCCCTTCTGCCAGTAGCGGCTCTTCGGCTCCATGAAGATCACCGGGTCGTTCGAGGCGATCGCCTCCTGGATCATCCAGTACGCGTCGTTGGGCGTCGACGGCGAGACCACACGCAGGCCGGGGGTGTGCGCGAAGTACGCCTCCGGGCTCTCCTGGTGGTGCTCGACCGCGCCGATGTGCCCGCCGTAGGGGATGCGGATCACGATGGGCATGCTGATCGCGCCCTCGTGCCGGTTGGTGAGCTTCGCGAGCTGCGTGGTGATCTGGTCGAACGCGGGGAACACGAAACCGTCGAACTGGATCTCGATGACGGGACGGTACCCGACCATCGCC
The DNA here is from genome assembly GCF_001426835.1 of Microbacterium sp. Root1433D1. Taxonomy (NCBI): domain Bacteria; kingdom Bacillati; phylum Actinomycetota; class Actinomycetes; order Micrococcales; family Microbacteriaceae; genus Microbacterium; species Microbacterium sp. Root1433D1. The sequence goes on from NZ_LMFN01000001.1 coordinate 1,177,936, forward strand.
ATGCCGATCGCGGTGCCGACGATCCCCGACTCGGCCAGAGGGGTGTCGAGCACCCGACGGTCTCCGAAGTCGCGCTGCAGATGCTCCGTCACGCGGAAGACGCCGCCGAGCTTGCCGATGTCCTCGCCCATGAGCAGAACCTTCGGGTCGTTCTCCATGGCCTTACGCATACCCGCGTTCAGCGCCTTGCTGAGCGGCATCGTCTCCAGAGTCACTGGGCTCCTCCTTCGAACGACGCTTCGTACTGCGCGCGCCAGGCCTTCTGCTGGTCGATCAGCGGATGCGGCTCGCTGTACACGTGGTCGAAGATCTTGTCGGCGCTGGGCGGCCCGAGCTCCACGGTGCGGGCGCGCAGATCCTCCGCGGCATCCGCCGCCTCCGCCTCCACGTCGGCGAACAGCTGCGCCGATGCGCCCCGCCCTTCGAGGAACGCGCGCATCCGGACGATCGGATCGCGACCGGCCCAGTACTGCTCCTCGTCGCTGCCGCGGTACTTCGTCGGGTCGTCGCTCGTGGTGTGGGCGCCGAGTCGATAGGTGACGGCCTCGATCGCCTGCGGGCCCTTGCCGGCGCGGGCCTCGTCGAGCGCGACACGGGAGACGGCGTAGCTGGCGAGCACGTCGTTGCCGTCGACACGGACGCTCGGGATGCCGTAGCCCGCGCTGCGCTGCACGAGCGGCACGCGCGACTGGGTGGACACGGGCACGGAGATCGCCCAGTGGTTGTTCTGGAGGAAGAAGACGGTCGGCGCCTGGTAGCTCGCGGCGAAGACCATCGCCTCGTGCACGTCGCCCTGACTGGATGCACCGTCGCCGTAGTAGACGATGACCGCTTCATCGCGGTCGGCATCGCCGGTTCCGGTGCGCCCGTCGAAGACGAGACCCATGCCGTAGCCGGCGGCGTGCAGCACCTGCGATCCGAGCACGAGCGTGTACAACCGGGTGTTGCCGTTCTTGGGGTCGGTCGGGTCCCACCCGCCGTGGGAGACGCCGCGCATCAGCTTGATGATGTCGACGGGATCGACGCCGCGGATGCGGGTCACGGCGTGCTCGCGGTACGAGGGGAAGATCGTGTCCTGCGCGCGGGCGGCGCGACCGGAGCCGACCTGTGCCGCCTCCTGCCCCCGGCTCGGCGGCCACAGCGCGAGCTGCCCCTGCCGCTGCAGGTTCGTCGCCTGGGTGTCGATCGCACGGATGACGACCATGTCCCGGTAGAACTGCTCGAGTTCCGCGTCACCGATCGCTTCGATCAGGGGAAGGTATCGCTCAGCGGCGGCGGACGGCGCGTAGCGTCCGGTCTCGTCCAGAACGCTCACAAGGGGTGTCTCGGAGGTGGTCACGCTCTCACGCTACCCGCGCCCGCATGCCAGGTCACGCATACCTAGGACGCCCTTGTAACTGGCGGGAACCCGGAGAAAACCGCGGAAAACCGCCCGAACCAGGGGGAGGGACCGCCTCAGCGGACGGAGGCTGCCACCTCGAGCACGCGGGCGATGGAGTCTTCCTCGCCCACCGAGATGCGGATGCCGTCTCCCGAGAACGGACGGACGATGAGGTCGTTCTCCACGAAGGCCGCAGCCACCTCGTCGGTGCGCTCGCCCGCGGGCAGCCAGACGAAGTTGGACTGGGAGTCTGGCACGTCCCAGCCCTGCGCGCGGAGGCCCTCCAGGAGGCGGGCGCGTCGCTCGACGATCACGGCGACGCGCTCCAGAAGCTCGGGCTCGGCGTCGAGGCTGGCGATCGCGGCGTTCTCCGCGGCGGAGGTGACCGAGAGCGGGATACCGGTGGTGCGCGCGGCGTCGAGCACCTTCTCGTGTCCGATCGCATAGCCGACGCGGAGGCCGGCGAGACCGTAGGCCTTCGAGAAGGTGCGCAGCACCACCACGTTCGGGTGCTGTTCGAACACGCGCTCGGCGAGGCCGTCGACCGCGTCGGGCGCCGTGACGAACTCGGTGTACGCCTCGTCGAGGATGATCAGGACGTCGTTCGGGACGCGCTCGACGAAGGCGGCGAACTCGGCCGAGGTGATGATCGGCCCGGTCGGGTTGTTGGGCGTGCACAGGATGATCGCGCGGGTGCGATCGGTCACCGCGTCCGCCATCGCATCGAGATCGTGGCGGGAATCGGCGGTGAGCGGCACCTGCACCCCGGTCGCACCGGCCACCAGCGGCAGGCTGGGGTACGCCTCGAAGGAGCGCCACGCGTAGATGACCTCATCGCCCACCGATGCGGTCGCGAGGATCAGCTGGTGCAGGATCGACACGCTGCCGGATGCGACGTGCACCTGGTCGGGCTCGACCCCGTAGCGGGCACCGAGACGCGCGCGCAGGCGCCCGGCCGTGGCGTCGGGGTAGCGGTTGATCGGCGTCGTGCTCTGCAGCGCCTCGAGCACCGAGGGCAGGGGATCGAACGGGTTCTCGTTGCTCGAGAGCTTGAACGCGTCGGGGCCTGCCTGCTTGCCCTGGCGATACGGCGCGAGCGCGGCGATGGCGGGACGGATGCGGGGCAGGATGGGCTCGGTCACGAGGTCGAGTCTACGAGGGCGGCGGGATCGGCCATTTGCGGCTTCTCCCCTGTCGGCACTCGATACGCGGTGATACCATTCTGGTATGGCCATGACGGTGCGACTTCCGGAAGAACTCGACGCGCAGCTCGAGGCGATCGCGCGCGCCCGGCACACTTCGAAGCACGCGGTGATCATCGAGGCGGCAGCGCGGTTCGCGAACAGCGAGTCGAAGACAGACCGCGTGCTCTCGATCGCCGACGAGGTGACCGAACGCTACGCCGAGACTCTCAAGCGACTCGAAGACGCCTGAGCGATGGCGACGGAGTACATCGAGCCGGCGCAGGCCCTCGCCCTGATAGCGAAGCTCGGACTGCACGTCCGTGACGAAGGGTTGCTCTTCTCCGCGCTCGCTCGCCCTTCAGCGGGGATGTTCGGCGTCGATGCGTATCCGACCTTCGCGGAGAAGGCCGCGGCGCTGATCAGTTCGGTCGCACAGAACCACGCGCTGTTCGACGGGAACAAGCGGATCTCTCTGTACCTCACGTTCATCTTCATCCGACTCAACGGATACGAGGTGACGTTCACGAACGACGAGGCATTCGACTTCGTTCTCGACGTCGCACAGAGCCGACTGGACCTGCACCAGATCGCACAGGTCATCTCCGCACACATTGCAGAAGACACCGCAGGCTGACACTCGCGGGCGTCCGTGGGACACTGGTCGGACCATGCGCTTCATCATCCGCGTCGTCGTCAACGCCTTCGCCCTTTGGGTCGTCACCCTGATCCCTGCCCTGCAGGTCGTGATCACCGCCTTCCCGCCGGGCGAGACGCTGCAGCTCGTACTGACCCTGCTCGCGGTGGCCGCGATCTTCGCGCTCGTGAACACGATCATCGGCACGATCGTGAAGATCGTCGCGTTCCCGCTCTACATCATCACGTTCGGTCTGATCGGCTTCCTGATCAACGGCTTCCTGCTGTGGTTGACCGCGTGGATCACGAGCGGCTTCGGCTGGGGCCTGACGGTCGGCGACTTCTGGTGGGGCGTGCTCGCCGCGCTCATCATCTCGGTGATCAACGGCATCTTCGGCTTCATCCTGCGACCGCAGAGCAAGAACCGCCGCGACTGAGTCGGTCGGGTTCACCCCGCCCGCTCGGCATGGAACTCGATACGCTCGACCTCCACGGCTTCACCGAGCTCTTCCCAGTACTCGTCGACGGCCTCGGCCCGCGGGTCGTCTGACGCGTCGACCATCTCCGCCGTCGCGACGTAGGTCTCCAGGCCGTGGGTCTGCAGCTTCAGATCCTGGATTCCGCCGTGCGGATCGCCGACGCGCGACGCGGTGAAACTGTCGGGAGATCCCGTCCCCTCCGCCGACCCGCCCGCGGCGAGCGCGGACACGACGTCGTCGGTATGACGCAGCTGGAGCAGAGTCTGGTCGTCGGTCAGACTCGGCTCGGTGGGACTGCCCGCCGTCATCATGACCGACACCTCGAACGCGCTCTCCATCGCCAGGCGGGCGGCGATCATCCCGCCCTGCGAGTGCGCGACCACGTCGACCCGGTCGCCCGGCTCCACACCCGCCGCCGTGAGGGCATCGAGGGTGGCCTGATACGACGCCGACGGGCCGCCCTGATAGAGCTCGACGTTCGACTTCATGTCCCACGGCTCCGACTCCCCCGCCTGCCACGGCAGCGAATTCCGAGTCCCGGCGATGTAGGCCACGTACCGGGGCGCGCCCCCGACCATCGTGTACTTCTCGACCGCGACCTGCGCGGTCGCTCCTGGTACCCGCCGGAAGGCCGCAGCGAGGCCTGTCGGCGCGTTCGGAGTCGTGGTCTTGACCGGCGTCACCCGCACGGGATCCGTCACCCCCGACAGCACCATGCCCGGTCGGACCTTGCCGAGCCCCGAAGCGACGCCCACCAGGGCGCCGGCCACGAACACCGACGGGAGCGGGCCGTCCGGGTCGTACTGGTCGCCGAGCCCGTCGAAGCGCTGCCGCTTCCAGCCCGCCACCAGCCAGTCCGCCATGGTCCCGAGCCGTGCGTCTGCCTCGACCAGCTCGTCGGCGCGCGCCTGCGCTTCGTTCGCCGCCGCGGCGTCGGTGAGAGCGAGGGCCTCCGCCTGTGCTCGCAGCTCGACCACCTCGAACGCATCGGCCATCAGCAGCGTTCCGGTGCCGGCGTTCTCGATCTCGACACCCAGCTTGCCCACCTGGTCGCCGCTGCGTCGGAGAGCACCGAGGTCGACTTGCGGACCCGCCTGCGCGGAGGAGGAGAGGAGCGCCTGCGCGCGACCGACCGCCTCGCGTGCCTCGGCGAACCTCGATGCCACCGTGCACAGGCGCGCGCCGCCCTCGCGCAGCTGCTCGGTGTCGACGGCGATCGCCCCGCCGTGATCGATCTCCAGCTCCCCGGCGTTCGTCGACGCCTCCGCACTCGTGATCCGCCTCATCCGGCACTCCCTTCAGCCAGCTCCCACCGCCTCAGCATCCGCGATCACGGGCCACCCGCCCCACCCGATCCGCACGACCGGTGGAGAGAGCGACGCCTGCTCGGGATGTGCAGAAGGTCGCGGGAGACGGCTCGCGCTGTGCAGGACGCCCGAGGGCGGGCAGAATGTATGTGTGACATCCCCGGATCCCTTCCGCGTGATCTTCGTCTGCACGGGGAACATCTGCCGCTCTCCCATGGCCGAGGTCGTCTTCCGCGACCTCGCCGAACGGCAGGGACTCGGCCCGCGCATCGTCTCGCGCAGTGCGGGAACCGGCGACTGGCATCTCGGCGAGCGGGCCGACCACCGCACGATCGATTCGCTGGCCCGACGCGGCTACGACGGCTCGCAGCACCGCGCCCGCCAGTTCACCGCTGCGGCGTTCGCCGACAACGATCTCGTCGTCGCGCTCGACCGCACCCACGAGCGCATCCTGAGGGAGTGGGCGCACGACGAGGACGAGGAGGGCAAGGTCACCCTGCTGCTGGCCTTCGACCCGAACGCCTCGAGCCACGATGTGCCCGATCCGTACTACGCGGGAGCGGAAATGTTCGATTCCGTGCTCGGTATGATTGAGGCGGCGACTCGGGGCCTGTTCCGTCAGCTCGAACCCGCTCTGCGTCTCCCCCGCACGCCCCGCCTCTGAGGGGCCCGATCAGGAGGACTCCCCTGACTTTCCAGCCTTCGCTCCCGCCCCAGCCCCTGAGCCCGCTCGACGGTCGCTACCGCGGCGCCGTCACCGGTCTCGCCGACTTCCTGTCCGAGGCGGGCCTGAACCGGGCGCGCGTCGAGGTCGAGGTCGAGTGGCTGATCGCACTCACCGACCGCTCGCTGTTCGAGACGACTCCGCTCTCCGACGCCGACAAGGAGCGCCTGCGCGCCCTCTACCGCGACTTCGGGCAGGCCGAGATCGACTGGCTGGCCGAGAAGGAAGCGGTCACCCAGCACGATGTGAAGGCGATCGAGTACCTCGTGCGCGACCGGCTCTCGACGCTCGGACTCGACGGCATCGCCGAGCTCACGCACTTCGCCGCCACGAGCGAGGACATCAACTCCGCCTCGTACGCCCTCACCGTGAAGCGCGCCGTCGAAGAGGTCTGGCTCCCGGCGCTCGACACCGTGATCGCGAAGCTGCGCGAGCTCGCCGTCGAGCACGCCGACGCCGCGATGCTCTCCCGCACGCACGGTCAGCCCGCGACGCCGTCGACCATGGGCAAGGAGCTCGCGGTGTTCGCGTGGCGTCTCGAGCGCGTACGCGGCCAGATCGCGGCATCCGACTACCTGGCCAAGTTCTCCGGCGCCACCGGCACCTGGTCCGCGCACCTCGCGGCCGACCCCGACGCCGACTGGCCGACCATCGCCCGCGAGTACATCGAGGGCATGGGCCTGGGGTTCAACATCCTCACCACCCAGATCGAGTCGCACGACTGGCAGGTCGAGCTCTACGACCGCGTGCGTCACGCCGGCGGCATCCTGCACAACCTCGCGACCGACATCTGGACCTACATCTCGCTCGGCTACTTCGCGCAGATCCCGGTCGCCGGTGCCACCGGCTCGTCGACGATGCCGCACAAGATCAACCCGATCCGCTTCGAGAACGCCGAGGCCAACCTCGAGATCTCGGGTGCGCTGCTCGCCTCGCTCGGCCAGACGCTGGTCACCAGCCGCCTGCAGCGCGACCTCACCGACTCCACCACGCAGCGCAACATCGGCGTGGCATTCGGGCACTCGCTGCTCGCCCTGGACAACCTGCGCCGAGGCCTGAACGCGATCTCGCTCTCGCGTGACGTGCTGCTGGCCGACCTCGACGTGAACTGGGAAGTTCTGGCCGAGGCCATCCAGACCGTCATCCGCGCCGAGGTCGTCGCCGGACGCTCCACGATCACGGACCCCTATGCGCTGCTCAAGGAGCTGACGCGCGGACACCGGGTGGGGGCCGCAGACCTCGCCGAGTTCGTGCAGGGTCTCGAGATCGGCGACGCCGCCAAGCAGCGCCTGCTCGCGCTGACCCCGGCGACGTACACGGGCATCGCGGAGCGCCTCGCCCGCTGAGCGCGGTTCGCACTCGACGGGTACTCCGAGCGCACGGCCCCGTGACTAGGGAGCCGGCTCTCCGGAGTGCTCTTCGACCCTGTCCTTCGGCATGAACGCGGCGGCGATCAGGGTGAGCACGGCGGTCACGGCGACCGCGACGAACACCCAGACCGACGCATGGATGATCGTGCCGGGGTCGTCAGGACCCGCTCCCTGCGCGATGACCGCGTTGGAGATGGCGCCGAACACCGCGACGCCCACGGCGCTTCCGGCCGACCGTGCGAACGCGTTCATGCCCGTCACCGCCCCGCGCTCGCCCCAGCCGACAGAGGCCTGCGCGGCGATCAGGGTCGGCGCCGCGCTCCACCCGAGTCCGAAACCGAGCACGAAGGCGATGCCGGCGATCACGAACGGGTTCGGCCACGAGGCGACGGCGGCCAGCGCGATGGCGGCGACCGTCGTGATGCTCATGCCGATCAGCGTGGTGCGGCGGAAGCCGATCCGCAGATACAGGCGTCCTGCGTTCGCCGCGGCGAGCGGCCAGCCGAGGGTCAGCGCCGCGACCGCGAGGCCGGAGAGCAGCGGGGCGATGCCGGTGGATCCCTCGAGGTAGGCCGGAGCGAAGCTGGTGACACCGAGCATCAGCGCGCCGATGCCGAGCGACACGAGCGTGGTGGTGAGGATGAGCCGACGAGCCGCGAGACGCAGGTCGACGATCGGCTCGGCGACGCGGCGCTCGACGATGCCGAAGGCCACGAGGGCGATCACCCCGATCCCGAAGCAGAGCGCGCTCTGCACGGACAGCCATGCCCAGGCGTTGCCGCCCTCCAGCATGCCGAGGATGACCGCGGTCAACCCGATCGTGAGCAGCACCGCTCCCGCGTAGTCGATGCGGTGGCGCTGGGTCTGCTTCTGCTCCTTGTAGTTGCGCAGCAGCATCCACCCGGCGATCAGGCAGAGCGGGATGTTGATCCAGAAGATCCACCGCCAGGCGTCGAGCTGGGCGAAGATTCCGCCGAGTGCCGGACCGACGACCGAAGAGATGGCCCACACGCTCGCGACATACCCCTGCACCTTGGCGCGCTCGGCGACCGTGTAGATGTCGCCGACGATGGTCATCGCCATGGGGGCGACGGCACCGGCGCCGATGCCCTGGATGATGCGGAACACGATCAGCGCCGGCATGCTCCAGGCGAATCCGCACAGGAGGGAACCGAGCAGGAACAGCACGATGCCGAGGAGGATGATGGGCTTTCGGCCCACGGTGTCGGCGAATCGGGAGTAGATGGGCACGCTCACGGCCTGCGCGAGCAGATACACCGAGAACAGCCACGGGAACTGCTGGTAGCTGCCGAGATCGCGGACGATGCTGGGCACCGCGGTCGCGAGGATCGTGGCGTCGATCGCGATGAGGCCGGTGGCGAGCATGAGCGCGCCGAGGATGGGGCCTCGCTCCGACCGGAGTCCGATGGAGGCGCGATCGACGGAGGCAGTCACTACAGGGACAAGCCGATCGGTCGCACCGATATTCCGACCGGTGCGCGATACGCGCGGATCAGGAGGAGGCGCGGCGGCCGGTCGCCTCGGAGTCGGGGTCGTCTCCCTCGGGCTCCTCGTCGTATAGCACCGGACGATCGATCGTCTTGGTGACGTCGGCCGGGTCGACGGCGAGGATCAGCATCGCGAGGATCAGCAGCGTCACGATGAAGGCCCCACCGCCGACGACGAGGCCCAGCGCCAACGGGGTCAGCCCGTCGTACGTGCCGTTCGCGATCGACGCGTTCACCCGCGACGTGAAGGCACCGGTGGAGACCAGCGTGACGACCATGGCGAAGACGCCGCAGCCGGCCGCGATGAGGAGCAGGTGCAGGGGCCGCAGAATGTCCCGGCGGGTGGGCTTCTCGTCGCTCATCGCTCTCCTCCGTGCTCCGCGGGAGCGGCGCTGTCGTTCGAATCGGATGCCGCGGTCGCGGCGTCGATCTGCTTCGGCGTGAGGCCGGCGATGCCGAGGAAGACGGCGACGATCGCCGCATAGCCGCCGAACATGCCGACACCGAGGATGATGCCGGAGAGCACGAATGTGCCGGCCTTGTCGATCGTGTACTCCTGCAGGAAACCGGCCGGGATCAGCAGCAGGACGACACCGAGCAGAACACCCAGCGCCCCCACGGAGATCGCGTCGCGGGACAGCATGCCGCCGGTGCGACGAGCCCGGATCCCGGCGAGCAGCTCGATGCCGCCGCTGACGATCGCCCAGGACGACACGACGACGAAGAACAGATCATCGGAGCGCCAGGCCGGGATGCCGCTCACCATGCCGGCGACGATGCCGACCGCTGCGAGCAGCACGTACGACCAGCGCGACCCTGCGGGAACGACCAGCCAGGCCGCGAGCACCTGCACGAGGGCGGTGATGAGGACGAAGCCGCTGAAGACGGACAGACCGACGGGTGCCGAGTGATCGGACGAGAACGTGATCATCAGCGCAGCGACTGCGGCGAACAGGGCGCGCAGCAATTGGACGTGGCGCATGGTGAATGCGCGAGCAGGGGCAGACATGACGGTCCAGAGTCCTCCGGGGTATTGCTCCCAGTCTACGCGGGGCTGCGCAGACGCAACGCCGGGGGCCGCGCGGAGGGAGGATTCGTGAAGCCCGGCTGATCTCCCCAGATCGATTGCCGGGCTTCACGACATACGCAGCAAGGGGGGCATCACTGCGTCAGGCCGGTGATCGCAGGACTGGGCACCCTGCCTGCGAAGACGGCCAAGTGACCCCACATGCTTACCCGGTCCCCTGAGGTACGCGCGTGCGGTCGTATGCTCACTCTAAGGCGCTGATCTTCACATACCGGAGGGGATCTGTGATGAATATCGAAGATGACGCGCGCAGAGCCGAATCCGATGACTTCGCGAACGCCCTGCGCGACGCGATAAACGCCAAGCCGGTGACGCTGTCGTGGCTGCAGCGGCAGCTCAAGGCACGCGGGAATCGCGTGTCCATGGCGACGCTGAGCTATTGGCGATCGGGCGCGCGACGGCCGGAGGGCGTGCAGTCGCTGGCCGCGCTCTCCGACATCGAGGAGCTTCTCGGGCTCGACGTCGGCGCACTGAGCAGACTTCTCCGCTCGACGAACCGCACAGGGCCGCTCGGCCCTAACCAGTTCCCGATCGAGGAGGAAGAGCTCGAGCTGGCGGTGATCGAGGCCTTCCGCGCGCTCGGCGCCCCGTATCCCGACACCTCGCGCGAGCTCACGACCCATTCGGTGACCGATGTGGGCGCCGACGGCAACATCGCCTCCAGCATCACGCGCAGCATCGTGCAGTCCACGGTGGGCACCATCACGGCGATCCCCTTCCTGGAGATCAACCCCGGGGTGCGCACCCCCGCACCGGAGCTGGCGGCCGTGTCCGGCGGCACGATCGCCGCTCGATACTCCCACCCGGACGGTGAGGTGCACGGGGTGCTGTTCGAGCTCGACGTGCCTCTGACGGCGCCGGAGACCGCGATGGTCGAATGGTCGGTCGAGTATCCGCCCGACTATCCCCAGACGCGCGACACCGGTCACGCCGTGGCTCAGAAGGCCAGAGAGCTGCTGGTGTGGACGCGCTTTCACCCCGATGCCATCCCGGACTGGTGCGAGGAGCACGTCGAGACGCCGGACGGCGTGACGGTGACGCCGCTGCCGCCGCCGCGCGGAACGTCGGTGCATCTGGTGCGCAGGGCGTTCGGCCCCGGCGCCCTCAGCCTGCACTGGGGATACGGTCCCCGCGAGGATCAGCCGGGCTGATCGCCCGTCGCGACCGGACGGCCAGGGGTGTTGGACCACTGACTCCACGATCCGGGGAAGACCTTCGCGTCGATGCCGACCTCGTGCAGGACCAGCGCCGTGTGGGCGGCCGTCACACCGGAACCGCAGTACGCCGCGACCGTCGTCCCCGGGGTCACGCCGACCTCGGCGAAGCTGGCCAGGATCGTCTCTCGATCGAGGATGCGCCCCTGCGCGTCGAAGTGCACGGGTTCGGGAAGGTTGCGCGCGCCGGGGATGTGCCCGCCGACCGGGTCGTAGGGCTCGGAGTCGCCGCGATATCGATCGGCAGCACGGGCATCGATCAGCACGCCGGATGCCGGGAAGGCGGCAGCCTCGTCGATCGAGATCGCATCGCCGCCGATCGGGCGGAGGACGACGTCGCCCGGTTCCGGGCGCACATCGTCGGTCGCGACGTCGAACCCCGCGGCCTTCCAGCCCTGGATACCGCCGTCGAGCACGCGCACGTCGATGCCGCCCTGACGCAGCAGCCACCACGCGCGGGCAGCCGAGATGCTCTTGAAGTCGTCGTAGGCGACGACCGTGTCACCGGCTCGCACGCCCCATCGACGGGCCGCCTCCTGGAGGGCTGCCGTCGACGGCAGCGGGTGCCGTCCCTCCGAGGGCTCGCCGTGGGTGGACAGCTCGGTGTCGAGCCCGACGAACACGGCACCGGGGATGTGTCCGGTGAGGTAGTCGTCGTGCCCCGCCTCCGGACGGTCGAGCCGCCAGCGCACATCGATCACGCGCACCGGCTCTCCCTGGGTCAGAAGTTCGTTCAGCTCGACGGCACTCACGAAGTCGCTCATGCTGCGAGGCTACCGAGTCGGCCACCGCATCCGGTGCGCGTACGTCTTCTCCCGTCACGATCCGCGCGGCGGTCGCAGCCCGTTAGGCTCTATCCGGCAACGTCGAGAAAGGGCCAACGATGCCCTCTCGTCTGCGTTTCATGCGGCTGCGTCCGCAGGAGGCCGCGCTCATCGCGATCACCGCGGTCTGGGGCAGCACGTTCCTGCTGGTGCACTGGGCGATGGAGCACGCGGGTCCCTGGTTCTTCGTCGGCATCCGGTTCCTCATCGCAGGGCTCATCAGCGTCGTGATCTTCCGCCGCGTGCTGCGCGGCATCCGCTGGCGCGACATCGGCGCCGGCGTCGCGATCGGCGTGATGATCTACCTCGGCTACGGTCTGCAGACGCTGGGGCTGCAGAGCATCGACAGCAGCACCTCGGCCTTCATCACCGCGATGTACGTGCCGCTGGTGCCGCTCGCGCAGTGGGCCGTGTTCCGCAAGCGTCCGCCCGCCATGGCGTTCGTCGGCGCGGGGCTGGCCTTCGTCGGGCTGCTGTTCATCGCGGGACCCGACGCCTTCGCGCTGACACTCGGCGCCGGCGAGATCGCGACCATGATCAGCACCGTGCCGATCGCCGCGGAGATCATCCTGATCAGCCTGTTCGCGGGGAAGATCGACCTCGGACGCATCACCGTCGTGCAGCTGCTGACCGCGGGAGTGCTGGGGCTGCTCACGATGCCGGTGGTGGGCGAGGGCGTGCCGGAGTTCTCCTGGGTCTGGGTCGGCTGCGCGGTCGGACTGGGGGCGGCGAGCTGTCTGATCCAGCTGACCATGAACTGGGCGCAGAAGTCGGTGTCACCCACCCGCGCGACCATCATCTACGCCGGAGAACCGGTGTGGGCAGGGGTCATCGGACGCATCGCCGGTGAACGCCTGCCCGCGACCGCACTCATCGGCGGGGCGCTCGTCGTGCTCGGGATCCTCGCGAGCGAGCTGAAGCTCGTCCGGCGACGCGCGAAGCAGGAAGCACCCCCGGAGGTCAGAGCGTGAGCAGCACCTTGGTCGCCCGGCGTTCGTCCATCGCCCGGTAGCCCTCCGCGGCCTCCTCCAAGGGAAGGGTCAGGTCGAAGACCTTGCCCGGATCGATCTTCCGGTCCCAGATGAGCTGGATCAGCTCGGGGAGGAAGCGGCGCACCGGCGCAGGACCGCCGTGCAGGTGCACGCCGGAGAAGAACAGCTCGTCGCCCGGCAGCGCCACGTCGTGGGAGACACCGACGTAGCCGACGTGGCCGCCGGGGCGGGTGGAGCGGATCGCCTGCATCATGGACTCCTGCGTGCCGACCGCCTCGATCACCGAGTGCGCGCCGAGGCCGTTCGTGAGCTCCTTGATGCGCGCGACACCCGCGTCTCCACGCTCGGAGACGATGTCGGTCGCGCCGAACTCGCGTGCCAGCGCCTGCCGATCGGCGTGCCGGCTCATCGCGATGATGCGTTCGGCGCCGAGCTCCCGCGCGGCGAGGATGCCGAGGAGCCCCACGGCACCGTCACCGACGACGGCGACGGTCTTGCCCGGTCCGACCTCGGCGGCGACGGCCGCGAACCAGCCCGTGCCGAGGACGTCGGATGCGGCGAGCAGCGAGGGGATCAGGTCGGCACCGGGCTGTCCGGGTGTGACGACCAGCGTGCCGTCGGCGTGCGGGATGAGCGCGTACTCGGCCTGCGTGCCGTATCTGCCCATCGGCACGACGTGCACGCAGCGGGACTGGTAGCCCGCCTGGCAGATCTCGCACGTGTTGTCGGACGCCATGAACGAGCCGACCACGAAGTCGCCGACCTTCAGCGTCTGCACCGCGGCGCCGATCTCCTCCACGACGCCGACGTACTCGTGCCCCATCGGGTCATGATCGACCTCGTTCGCACCGCGGTACGGCCACAGGTCGGAACCGCAGATGCAGGTCGCCGCGATCCGGATCACGGCGTCGGTGGGTCGGGTGATGGTGGGCTTCTCCCGCTCCTCGACTCTGACGTCGCCGGGGGCGTGCATGACTACTCCGCGCATTCGTGATGCTCCTTCTCTCGCGTGACATCCAGTCAACGCCGATTCCGCCCCGGATGGGAGGTACTGAGGGAACCCCTTCGAGATTCACAGATCCGGGAATACTCCGCAGGAGCACGTGTTGCACCCGACATGATTGAAACTTCAACCGTCGCTCCGGTCGCCACGGAGCGCACGCGCGTCCGCGTGCCGCTGCGCTTCGGCGACGGCTTCTCCACGACCGCCGACGTGGTCACGTTCGACGGACTGATCGACGCTCGCGAGCACCTTCTGCTGGGGCTCGGCGACTGGAACGCCGCGATCGAACGCGCGACCGACGGCGGGGATGCCCCGCTCGTGCGACCGCACAGCGAATGCCTCACCGGCGACGTCTTCGGGTCGGAGCGCTGCGACTGCGGCCCCCAGCTGCGCGAGGCCGTGGAGCGCATCGCCGCCGAGGGCGGCTTCCTGCTCTACTTGCGCCAGGAGGGTCGGGGCATCGGCCTCTACGCCAAGCTCGACGCCTACGCCCTGCAGGATGCGGGGCTCGACACGTACGAGGCGAACGTCGCCCTGGGCCGCGGCGAGGACGAGCGCGACTACACCGTGGCCGCCCAGATGCTGAAGGCCGTCGGGGTCGACGGCATCCGCCTGCTGAGCAACAACCCCGACAAGGCCGTGCAGCTCGAGGAGCTCGGCATCCGCGTGACCGAGAGGGTGCCGACCGAGGTGCACCTGTCGGAGTCCAACTCCCGCTACCTGCAGGCCAAGCGGGACCACACGGCGCACACGCTCGACCTGTCGGCGGCGTGACAGTCCAGGAGGACACCATGACGGCGGAGCAGCCGCATCCGCGTCGACTCGACGACACCGAGATGGACACGTGGCTGCCCGTGATCCGCTTCGTCCAGCTGCTGCCGCAGGTGCTCGATCGCACGCTGAAGGACGAGGTCGGGCTCAACCACGCGCGCTACGCCATCCTCGTCACCCTGGCGGGCCGGGGCGAGGGCGCCGTCACCATGACCGAGCTCGCCCGCATCGCCGGGCTCAGCCGTTCGCGTCTGAGCCACGCGCTCGACTCGCTCGAGGAACGAGGCTGGGTCGAGCGCGCCTCGTGCGGCGCCGACAAGCGCACCCTCTCGGCCGCCCTGACTCCGGCGGGGCGGGAGATGCTGCGCACGGCCGCTCCCGTGCACGTCGAACAGGTGCGGGAACTCGTGCTCGATCCGCTCACCGCCGAGGAGCGCGAACAGCTGAGGGCGATCCTCGGGAAGCTCCTGCCGGGCGTGACGGCGGCGCTGTGAACGGGTGCGGGCCGGTCACCGGTACCGCCAGTGCCTCCCTCCACGGTCACTGAGCGCGTAGCGTCGGAGCATGGACACCCGCAGCGAGGTGCGCGAGTTCCTCTCCACGAGGCGCGCACGCATCACCCCCGACCAGGCAGGACTGCCCGCATTCGGTGGCAACCGCCGGGTTCCGGGCCTGCGTCGCGAGGAGGTCTCACTGCTCGCGGGCGTCAGTGTGGACTACTACACACGGCTCGAACGCGGTGACCTGTCCGGCGCCTCCGACAGCGTGCTCGAAGCTCTCGCCCGCGCGCTGCAGCTGGATGAGGCTGAGACCGCGCACCTGTTCGACCTCGCCCGCGCCGCGAACGCCTCCCCGGTCGCGCGGACACCTCGCAAGAAGTCGACGGTGCTGCGGCCCAGCATCCTCCGTCTGCTCGATGCGATGACCGAGGCGCCGGCGATCGTGCGCGACAACCACTTCGACTACCTCGCCGCGAACGCCCTGGGGCGAGCCCTGTACGCCCCCGTGTTCGCACAGCCGCAGCCGAACAGCGCCCGCTTCGCCTTCCTCGATCCGGCGGCGCAGGAGTTCTACCCCGAATGGGAGCGCAACACGCAGGAGCTCGTGGCCGCGATGCGGGGCGAAGCCGGACGCAATCCCTTCGACCGCAGGCTCACCGATCTCGTCGGCGAGCTCTCGACGCGGAGCGAGCGGTTCCGCACACTGTGGGCTGCCCACAACGTGCGCTTCCACCGCACGGGTGTGAAGCGCATCGCGCATCCGGTGGTCGGGGAGATCGAGCTGACATACGAGGCGTTCGAGCTGCCCGCCGATCCCGGCCTGCACCTGTCGACCTATACGGCGGAACCGGGAACACCCTCGGCCGACAAGCTGAGGATGCTCGCCAGCTGGGCGGCGACGGATGCGGGGGCATTCCCCTCCGCGGCATCCGCATCCGACCGCGCGGAGGCCTGAGCCGCGTGGTTCTGCTCTGAGCAGAACCGCTCGAACGCGCCTGATGCCCCGGATTATCGTGAGGCATGGCCGACATCCTCTCGTTCCCGCGCGCCCCTCGCCCCGACCGTCCGCAGCCGAGCGGACCCGAACCGCTCTGGCGGCACATGCTGGGCGACCAGCTGCGGCGTCGACGCCACGACCGCGAAGAGACCCTCACGGAGACCGCGGAGAAGGCCGGCGTCTCTCCGCAGTACCTCTCCGAGGTCGAGCGCGGGTTGAAGGAGCCGTCGAGCGAGATGATCGCTGCGATAGCCGGCGCTCTCGACACGAGCCTCATCGAGCTGACGAGCGCCGTGGCCGATGAGCTGCGCTCTGCTGCGGTGTCGGCATCCGCTGCGGTGTCGATCTCCGCTGCGGTGTCACGTGGCGCACTCGCCCTCGCCGCCTGATCCCCGGACCCGTCATCTGCATGATCGACGGACGGATGCATGACCACAGGTCCCACTTCGGTCATGCATCCATCCAACGCTCATGCATCCGTCCGCCAGCCCGGACGCCACCTCAGCTCCGCGCGCCCAGCACCGTGTCGAGGAGTCCGTACTCGAGCGCGGCCGCGGCGGTGAACACCCGATCGCGGTCGGTGTCGGCGCGCAGTTGTGCGACCGTGCGGCCGCTGTGCCCGGCGAGGATCTCCTCCATATCCGAGCGCACCCGCACCACCTCGTCGGCCGCGAGGATCAGGTCGGGGATCGCGCCTCGAGACTGCCCGGCCGGCTGATGCAGCACGATGCGGGCGTGCGCGAGGGCAGCCCGCTCCCCTGGCGCTCCGGCGGCGACGAGCAGCGCGGCGGGGCCGATCGCCTGCCCCACGCACGTCGTCGCGATGCGCGGACGGATGTGCCGCATCGTGTCGTAGATCGCCAGCGCCGCACCGGGATCCCCGCCCTCGCTGTTGATGTAGAACTGGACACCAGACTCCGGGCTGTCCGCGTCGAGGTGCAGCAGCTGCGCGATGAGGGCGTTCGCGACCCCCGCATCGATGCCGGTGCCGAGATAGATGACGCGCTCCGCGAGCAGGTGCGAGTACACGTCCATGATGCGCTCCCCTCGCGGATGCTGCGCGATGACGTTCGGGATCGTGTAGCCGCTCATGCGTCCGCCCCCAGCCCGACTCGTGTGCGTCGTCGCGGCATGACCTCGGCGATCGAGGCGACGATGCCGTCGATGAAGCCGTACTCCTGCGCCTGTGTCGCGGTGTACCAGCGGTCGTGCAGCGAGTCCTCGAAGATGCGGGCGACCGGCTGACCCGTGTCGGTGGCGATGAGCCCGAGCACGGTGTCGCGCATGTGCCGGAGGTCGTCGGCCTGCGTCTCGATCTCGCCGGCCGAGCCGCCGATGCCCGCAGACCCCTGATGCATGAGGATGCGCGCGTGCGCGAGCGCCCGCCGTCTGCCCGGCGTGCCGGCGGAGAGCAGGAACTGCCCGGCGCTGCACGCGAGTCCGAGGGCCAGGGTCGCGACATCGTTGGGGATGAGCCGCATGATGTCGCGGATCGCAAGCATCGATGGCACGGAGCCGCCGGGCGAGTGGATCCAGAGCGCGATCTCGGCGAGGGGGTCTTCCGTCGAGAGCGCGAGCAGCTGCGTCATCAGCAGCGTGCCGTTGTCGTCGTCGAGAGCACCGTCGAGCACGAGCACCCGCTCGTGGAACAGCGCCCGCCGGGCTTCAGGACCGAACTGCCGGATGGGGTTGTCTTCGCTCATGCCCCCAGCATCCGCCGCAGCGCTCCGAGCAGGACCGGATTCTGCCGTGGGCGGCTCTGCCCTGAGCGGATGCGTGCAGACGCGGGCTCACCGGTGGCGTCCACCTCGGAGCTGTTCACCGAGCCCCCTGGGCGGATGCTGGTGGGGGCGGCATCCGCCCAGGGGGACTCGGGTGGGGGTGGGGATGGGTGGGGTCAGGCAGCGAGGGCGAGAGCGCGCCGGTGGGTGATGCGGTGACCGACCCAGAAGCCGATCGCGATCAGCCCGGCCAGGGCGACCCCGAGGATCCAGGGCAGCATCGAGGGCGCGGCCCCTGCGGTGGCGGTGGCGAGGGTGCCGGAGCCTTCCGCGATCAGGCCGTTGCCCTCGGCGAGATCGGCGGCTCCGACTTCGAGCTTGTCCCCGCCCGCCGCGAGATCACCAGAGCCGTCCGCGACCGCGGAGGCTCCCGTCGAGAGTTCGCCGATGCCGATGTTGAGGTCGCCGGCACCGGACTGCAGCGCGCCGACGCCGGCGGCGAGCGTGCTCGCGCCGTCGTTCAGGCGGGTCGCGCCCGCGCTGAGGTTGGCCGTGCCCGAGTAGAGGGACGATGCTCCGGTGGAGAGTGCCTGCAGACCGGAGGCGAGCTTCGCGGCGCCGGCCGAGAGCTGCGACGTGCCCGATTGCAGAGTCTGCGCGCCGGCGACGAGGGCGGGCGCCCCCTGAGGTGCGATGAGCGCCGCGGTGCCGGGCCACTTCTGGGACGCGTCTCCGCTGATGAGCGCGTTGACGCCCGCCGTGACCCTCGCGGAGCCACCGGCTGCGGCTACGAGCCCCTGTGCGAGAGCGGGAGCCGACGCCGCAGGGGCCACCAGAGCGTCGACCTCCCCGTCGACCTGCATGGCGAGCGTGACGAGGTCACGGACCTTCGCGTCGTCGGGGGAGGTCGCGAGCAGATCGGCGAGGCCATCGGCGAGCTGCTGGGAGTGGCCGGGGGCCATGGACGCGAGACCCTTGAGCGTCGCCTCCGTGGACGGCTGCGCCAGGCCCTGCACTGCGGGCGTCACACCCTTGCGAAGCGTGTCGCTGAAACCTGTCGCGCCGACGAGCACGCCGTTCGCGTATGCGTGCGCACCGTTGACGCCTGCTGCGAGCGTCGACATCCCGCTGGAGAGCGCCTGGGCCCCGGCATCCGCCGTCGCCAGCTTCGACGCGAGCTCCTGGGCCCCGGCGAGCGCCGTCTGCGCTCCCCCGCTGACCTTGCCCGCGCCGGCCACCGCCGAAGACGCTCCGGCGGCCAGGCTGCTCGCACCCTCGGCGAGCGTCGTGGCACCGGTCGCGGCCGTCGTGGCACCGTCGCTCAGCTTCTGCGATCCCGCGTGCGCGCTGGCTGCCCCCGCGGAGAGGTCGATGCTGCCCGCGGCGAGCTGCGATGCGCCGGCCGAGAGGTCTGCGGCGCCGGCGGCGAGATCGGCGGAACCGTCTTTCGCCGATGTGGTGCCCTCGGCGAGTTCGGACGCTCCGGCGGCGATCTTGCTCGTCGTCACGAAGAACAGGATCACCATGGCGGCCAGCAGCAGGCTGAGGACGATCACGGCGATGCGCATGCCGATGCCGTGCGAATGGGGTGTGGTACTCGTCATCGAGGACTCCCGAGGTCAGTGGCGTCGTTGCCACCGGTGACTGTATGGGCAGGCTCGACCCCGACCACCGGATTTGCCGTTCGATACCAAGTCTCAGCGCTCTTGGGACTCGGTTTCTTGTGGCGAGTGCACAAACGATGGGCGCAGACCCCTGTGCCTTCCACGAAAACGGAACGTAACATCGTGGACTCACGGCCCGCCTAGTCTCGTGCCCATGGCGAAGCAGAAGGCACCGGCGTGGCAGTGGTCGGAGGACGGACTCAACTTCCGCACCCGCAAGTGGGTGCGCCCGGAGGATCTCAACGCGAACGGCTCGCTGTTCGGCGGCAGCCTGCTGAAGTGGATCGACGAAGAGGCCGCGATCTACGCGATCGTGCAGCTGGGCAACTACCGCGCCGTGACCAAGCACATCTCGGAGATCAACTTCGAGGCCTCGGCCGTGCAGGGCGACCTGATCGAGATCGGCCTGCAGGCGACCCACTTCGGCAGGACCTCCCTGACGATGCGCGCGGTGGCCAGGAACATGATCACGCGCAAGCGCATCCTCACGATCGAGAAGATCGTGTTCGTGAGCCTCGACGACGACGGGACACCGACTCCGCACGGCTACACCGAGATCACCTACGACCGAGACCGGATGCCGACCGAGCACATCGCCACCGGGACGATCCGGCTCCCCTCACCCTGACACTGCTCGACAGCGCCGAGCCACCTCCTCAGGCGCGAACAGCCCCCCGGTGCGTCTCGCTCGAGGAGGTGACCCGGTCGGAGAGGGGCGCTTCGACCGTGAAGGCCGGCGCAGCGGCGAACGCCTGAGCCAGATCGGCGATGAGATCGTCGACGTCTTCCAGGCCGATCGACAGCCGCAGCACGTCGGCGGCGGGCCGCGCCTCCGACGGCACCGGGCGATGGGTGAGTGCGGCGGGGTGCTGGATCAGCGAGTCGACGCCGCCCAGCGAGACGGCGTGCGTGAACAGGGTCGTCGCGGTCGTGACGGCGGAGGCTGCGGCGAAACCACCCCGCATCCGCATCGCGATCATCGCACCGGTGCCCCGCATCTGTCGTTCCAGGATGCCGCGCGGGTCACCGTCCAGACCCGGGTAGTAGACCTCGGCGATCTCCGGCCGATCGATGAGCCACTGCACGATCCGTCGCGCACTCTCCTGCTGGTGCCGCACGCGCACCGGCAGGGTCGTGAGGCCACGGTGCAGCAGATACGCCCCGAGGGGATGCAGCAGCCCGCCGGTCACCGCCCGCACGCGGCGCAGCGCCTGCGCCGTCTCCTCCCCGCACGCGACGACGCCGGCGATCACATCGCCGTGGCCGCCGAGGTACTTGGTGGCGCTGTGCAACGACATCGCAGCACCCAGATCGATCGGATTCTGCAGCACCGGGGTCGCGAAGGTGTTGTCGACGACGACCGGCACCGACCCGGCCTGACGCACCACGTCGGCGATGTCGGCGATCTCGAGCGTCGGGTTCGCCGGGGTCTCGACGACCACGAGGCCGGTATCGGGACGGACGGCTGCCGCGACCTCGTCGGGATGGCAGTAGGTGGTCTCGACGCCGAGCAGCCCGGATCCGAGCAGGTGGTCGGTGCCCCCGTAGAGCGGACGCACCGCGACCACGTGGCGCGCCCCCGTCGCACCGGTGTGTGCGAGGATCACGGCCGTCATCGCGGCCATGCCCGAGGCGAAGGCGACAGACGCATCGGCGTGCTCGAGTTCGGCCAGTGCCTCCTCGAAGCGGGCGACCGTGGGATTCCACAGCCGCGCGTAGACCATGCTGCCGTCGGCCGGGGGACGCCCGCCCGTCGCCATCGCCTCGTACGAGTCCCCGCCGCGCTCGATGTCGGGGAGCGGATTCGTCGTCGACAGGTCGATCGGCAGCGCGTGGACCCCGAGACCCTCGAGATCGGAGCGTCCGCTGTGGACGGCGACGGTGTCGGGATGCAGCGGTGCAGTCATGCCTCCACGTTGCCGGAATCACGATGAATGCGCAGAAGATCGACAGAAGCCGCCAGAAAATCGATGCGGAACGCTACTCTGTGCAATATCCAGCAGGCAAGGAGGCCTTCCGTTGGCGAAAGCACAACTCGACGAGATCGACCTCGAACTGCTCGCGGTCCTCACTCGTGATGCCGAGACGACGAACAAGGCGCTCGCGCATCGGCTCGGCCTCGCCGAGTCGACCTGCGCGCATCGGGTGCGGGCGCTGCGCGAGCGGGGCGTCATCCGCGACACCCGCATCCGCATCGACGGGGCCGCCCTCGGTTTCCCGCTGCAGGCGATCATCAAGGTGCGCCTCGCGAACCACACCGGGGCGAAGGTGACCGCGCTCTTCGATGCCCTCGCCGACATCCCGCGCGTGCTGCAGGTCTTCCACGTGGCCGGCGTCGACGACTTCCTCGTGCACGTGGCGGTGCAGGATGCGACGGCACTGCGCGACATCGTGCTCGAGCACATCACGGTCCATCCGGTCGTGCGCGGCACCGAGACCCAGCTCGTGTTCGAGCTGCGCGACGGACCGGGAGTGCTCTCCGCCTGACCCGTCCGACCGGAACGAGCGGGGCGTCGATGCGTGCGCGAGGATGGAATGCACGTCAGCCAGGAGCAAGGGAGCACCATGAGCCGCAGCGCCACCGCCGCCACGCACACCGTCCGCGAGATGCGGGACTTCCTCTTCGCGAACGCCACCGACTACGAGGCGGCGCGGGCCGGGTTCGCCTGGCCGCAGGTGCCGGAGTTCAACTTCGCGCTGGAGTGGTTCGACGTGGTCGCTGGCGAGAATCCCGACCGACCGGCGGTGCAGATCGTCGAGGCCGACCTGAGCCTGCGCTCCTGGACCTACGGCGAGCTGTCGGCACGATCCGACCAGGTGGCCGCCTGGCTCGCCGCTCTCGGCATCGGCCGCGGCGACCACGTGATCGTGATGCTGAACAACACGATCGAGCTGTGGGAGGTGATGCTGGCGATCACGAAGATCGGCGCCGTCTCCATCCCGAGCTCGACCCTCCTCTCCGCGGCGGATCTCGCCTACCGCGTAGACCACGGCCGCGCGCGGGCGGTCATCACGCTCGGAGCCCTCGCCGACCGCCTCGACGGCATCGGGCCCGACATCCTGCGCATCGGCGTGGGCGACGGCATCCCGTCCGGCTGGGCGCGCTTCGATGATTCGACCGCTGCCACGGCGGTCTTCGAGCCCGACGGCCCGACCCCCTCGTCCGACACCGCCCTGCTCTACTTCACCTCGGGCACCACGAACCGGCCGAAACTCGTGCAGCACACGCACGCCTCGTATCCGATCGGGCATCTGTCGACCATGTGGTGGCTCGGTGTGCGCCCCGACGATGTGCACCTCAACATCTCCTCCCCCGGCTGGGCGAAGCACGCCTGGTCGAGCTTCTACTCGCCGTTCCTCGCCGAGGCGACCGTCTTCGTCTACAACTACGCCCGCTTCGATGCGAACACGCTCATGCAGGTCATGGACACCCACCACGTGTCGACGTTCTGCGCGCCGCCGACGGTGTGGCGGATGCTGATCCAGGCCGACCTCGCCCGCCTCACCCACCCGCCGCGGGAGCTGGTGGGGGCGGGTGAGCCGCTGAACCCTGAGGTCATCGACCGGGTGCGCGACTCCTGGGGCGGAACGATCCGCGACGGCTTCGGCCAGACCGAGATGACCGCCTGCATCGGCAACTCCCCGGGTCAAGCCGTGAAGGTCGGTTCCATGGGCCGCCCCCTGCCCGGATACCCGGTGGTGCTGCTGGACCCCGTCACCGGAGAGGTCGTCGACGCCGAGGGCGAGATCGCGCTCGACCTGTCCCGGCCTCCGCTCGGGCTCATGGCCGGGTACTACGACGACCCAGAGAAGACCGCCGAGTCCCGGGCGGGTGGTTACCACCACACCGGCGACATCGCGGTGCGCGACGGCGATGGCTACCTCACCTACGTCGGACGCTCCGATGACGTGTTCAAGGCCTCCGACTACAAGATCTCGCCGTTCGAGCTCGAGTCCGTGCTGCTGGAGCACGACCTCGTGATCGAGGCGGCGGTGATCCCGAGTCCCGATCCGACGCGTCTGGCCGTGCCGAAGGCCTACGTGTGCCTGACCTCCGATGTCGCAGCCGCCGACTCGGACGCGGCGCGCGCGATCTTCGCCTACGCGCACGAGCGGCTGTCGTCGCACCTGTGGGTGCGGATCATCGAGTTCGTTCCGGAGCTGCCGAAGACGATCTCGGGCAAGATCCGCCGTGTCGAGCTGCGCGCTCGCGAGGCCGCGCGTGTGCAATCAGGAGACGAGAGCGGACAGCACCGCGACCGCGACTACCGCTGAACGCTCAGCGTACGATCGCGACCGATGCCGTCGCCGGCCCGGTCTTCGACAGTGCCGACTTCGAGGTCGGAGCCGTGGGTGCCTTCGAGGCGGGAACCGCCTTCGGCAGCGCGTCCTCGGCCGTACGATCGACCCGTCCGTCACCGGCCGCGTTCACGATCGCACGCACGATGGCGCCGACGATCAGCATCGCCACGAGCGATCCGCACGCCAGGATCAGCGGCGTCCAGTCCTGCCCGAACGAGGCTGCGACACTCATCAGTGCGCCCACGATCCACAGACCCACCGCGCCCCCGGCGAGCCCACCGGCTCCTCGGATGATCGCGACCGCCGCGACGATCGCGAAGATGGCGGCGAGCGCCGCACCCGCGTAACCGATCGGCACCATCACCGCGGCCAGATCGCTGGCCACTCTCATTGTCGTCATGACGACCCCCCGTCAGTGGTTACTCCACTCATTCGACATTAGAAGTGTCTCCCGGAAAGGGCATCCGTCTCAAGTGCGACGCGCATCATCCTGGAGGCGGATATCCGTGCGGATCGGACAGACCGAGACGCGGCTTCAGCGGCGTCTCGGCCAGCGCAGGCGGCGCGCCCGTTGCACCCGCACCGGCTGGGTGACGACCGCATCCACGACCATCGACCCGTCGATCGGCCCGACGATCGCGATGGCCGAGGTCTCGGTCGCCTCCGCGGGGTCGATGGGCAGCCGTCCGAGCGCCCGATGTGCACGGACGTACGCGGGCACGAGCAACACGATCGCACCGAGCCACGCGAGCGGGTTGCTCAGGGCGACGCCGTTGAAACCGATCCACGCGCCCAGCACGATGGCCGCCCCCACGCGCATCACGAGCTCGATCACGCCGGTCACGGTAGGCACGAGGGTATGGCCGAGCCCCTGCAGGGCGCCGCGCAGCACGAACAGCATGCCCAGCGCCCAATAGCCGCAGCCGTTGATGATGAGCATCCGGTGCGCGTCGTCGACGACGGCGTCGGACCCTTCTCCGATGAACAGGCGCACCATCGGCGCACCGAACGCGATCAGCAGCCCGCCGAGCACGAGACCGGCGACGACGGCCATCCAGGTCGCCTCGACCACACCGCGGCGGATGCGGTCGGGACGACGTCCGCCGTGATTCTGCGCCGCGTACATCGAGACCGCGAGGCCGAGGGAGGAGAGCAGGGCGACCGCGAGGCTGTCGACGCGGGATCCCGTGGTGTAGGCCGCGACCGCATCGGCTCCGAGGGTGTTCAACGCCACCTGCACGGTGAGCGTGCCTATCGCGATGATCGACGCCTGGAAGCCCATCGGCAGTCCGAGGCGCAGGTGCTCGCTGATGTCGGCCCGGGTGATGCGCCAGTCCGCACGGCGCAGATGCAGCATGGGCAGGCGGCGGCGCACGAACTCGAGGCACAGCGCCACCGAGACGGCCTGCGCGACGACGGTGGCGATGGCGGCTCCGCCCACGCCCCACTCGAGGGGGCCGACCATGAGCACGACGAGCCCGACGTTCAGCACGCACGAGACGGTGAGGAACACCAGCGGCGTCTTCGAGTCGCCGATCGCGCGGATGATCGCGGAGAGGTAGTTGAAGAACATCGTCGCGCTCGCGCCGAGGAAGCTGATCTGCGTGAAGATCGTGGCCTCGGCCATCAGCTCCGGCGGCGTCTGCAGCAGGGCGAGGATCGGGGCGGCGAGGAGGGGCGCTCCCACGGTCAGGATCACGCTCGTGAGGGCGCTCAGGAGAACGCCGGTCGCGACCGAGCGACGCACGGCCGCGTCGTCTCTCGCGCCGAAGGCCTGCGCGATCGGGATCGCGAAACCGCTCGTCAGCCCCCAGGCGAACCCGAGCAGCAGGAACAGCAGGCTGCCGGTCGCACCGACCGCCGCGAGCGAGGTGACGCCCAGGTGTCGGCCGACGACGATGGCATCGGCGAACTGGTACAGCTGCTGCACCACGTTGCCGAGGAGGAGGGGGATGGAGAAGGCAAGGATGACGCGCCACGGACGGCCCGTGGTGAGGGAGGTGGCCATGAAGGAGCGGCTCGCAGAACTGAAGGGATGATCGGGGGTGGAACAAGCCTATCGAATCGATTCGGCGGAGCGGAATACCGGATCAGGATTCCGAGCATCCCGGACTCGGAAGGTACCGTCGGAACGACACCGTCGACGACGACCGGAGGAAGAAAGTGACCACGCAGCACACGGGGGGAACCGGACGCGCGCGCGACGTCGCCGCGGACGGAGAGGAACAGCACCTGCGGCGCGCGCTGAGCAACCGCCACATCCAGCTCCTCGCGATAGGCGGGGCCATCGGCACCGGACTCTTCATGGGCAGCGGCAAGACCATCTCGGTCGCGGGCCCGTCGGTGATCTTCGTCTACATGATCATCGGGTTCATGCTGTTCTTCGTCATGAGAGCCATGGGCGAGCTGCTGCTGTCGAACCTGAAGTACAAGTCGTTCAGCGACTTCGCGAGCGATCTGCTCGGCCCGTGGGCGGGGTTCTTCACCGGATGGACCTACTGGTTCTGCTGGGTGGTCACCGGCGTCGCCGACGTGATCGCGATCGCCGGGTACACGGATGCTCTCATCCCCGGCGTCCCGCTGTGGATCCCCGGCGTCCTCGTCATCGTCATCCTGCTCGCCCTGAACCTCCCCACCGTCGCCGCGTTCGGCGAGATGGAGTTCTGGTTCGCGCTGATCAAGATCGTCGCGATCGTCGCGCTCATCATCACCGGTCTCGTGATGATCTTCACCGGCTTCCAGCACGACGCGGGTACGGCGAGCTTCTCGAACCTCTGGGACAAGGGCGGCATGTTCCCGCACGGGTTCATGGGCTTCGTCGCCGGATTCCAGATCGCGGTGTTCGCCTTCGTCGGCATCGAGCTCGTGGGCACCGCCGCCGCGGAGACCAAGGACCCGAAGCGCAACCTGCCCAAGGCCATCAACGCGATCCCGATCCGTGTGCTGCTGTTCTACGTGGGGGCGCTCATCGTGCTGATGGCGGTCACCCCGTGGACCGAGTACGTCGCCGGCGAGAGCCCGTTCATCGCGATGTTCGCCCTCGCCGGGCTCGGCATCGCCGCGACCGTGGTCAACCTCGTCGTGCTCACCTCGGCCATGTCGAGCGCGAACTCCGGCATCTACTCGACCTCGCGCATGGTGTTCGGCCTGGCACAGGACGGCGATGCCCCGCGGGTGTTCGCCCGGCTCTCCCGCCGCCGGGTGCCGCAGAACGCGCTGTTCCTGTCGTGCATCCTGCTGCTCTCCGGCGTCGTGCTGCTCTACGCGGGCAAGGACATCGGCACCGCCTTCGACATGGTGACGACGGTCTCGGCGCTGTGCTTCATGTTCGTGTGGACGATCTTCCTGTGCAGCTACCTCGTGTACCGGCGCACCCGCAAGGACAAGGTCGCCGCCTCGACGTTCCGACTGCCGGGCGGCGTGTTCATGGTCTACGTGGTGCTGGCTTTCTTCGTGTTCATCCTGTGGGCGCTCACGACGCAGCCCGACACGTTGACGGCACTTCTGGTGACGCCGCTCTGGTTCGTGCTGCTGTTCGTGGCGTGGATCTTCGTGCGCCGCTCACCGAACCACCTGGCCCGGCATGCGGCGCACATCGCCCACCTGCGCGACGACTCGGTCGAGGCGGACTAGCCGGCAGAGGCGGGGGCCGCGGGGGTGGCCGGCGTCGCGGGTGCCGCGGCGAACAGGCGCTTGCGCAGTGCCAGGAACAGCAGGACCATCCCGGCGCTGAGCAGGATGTGCCCCATGCCGGCGATGCCCGCGATCATGCTCGACGACTCCTGGCCGAGCACCGTCAGGCAGCCGTGCCACACCATCATCGCCGACGTCAGCACGAGGCCGGCGTTGTACAGCCAGAAGAACCAGCTGAAGAGGCGGCTCTCGGAGAGCGCGAACGCCTTCTCCAGGAGCAGGACGATCAGCAGCACGACGAAGCCCAGCGTGAGCAGGTGCGTGTGCACGAGGCCGAGCTGCGTCGCCTCCCCCTCGGGGAAATCGTTCATCTTGGTGAACTCTCGGTAGAAGAGTCCGGAGGCGACGCCCACGAGCATGTAGGCGAACGCGGCGGAGAAGAGCCTGCGCATCGGGAATCCTTTCGGTCTGATTCCAGCCTCGTCGCCGCGCGGATTCCCGGGATCCATCGAACGGTTGAGATGCCGGAAGCGGGCCCGACGCGCAAGCGGAGGGCTCAGAGCAGGCCGCTGTCGCGCGCGATGGCGATGGCGCGCGCACGACTGTCGGCGCCGAGCTTCTCGAACACGTGCACGAGGTGGGTCTTCACGGTGGCCTCGGTCACGAACAGGGTCTTCGCGATCTCGCGGTTGGATGCCCCCGTGTCGAGCAGTCGGAGCACCTCCAGCTCACGGTCGGTCAGGCGCACCCGCGGTGCGCGCATGACCTGCACGACGCGTGCGCTCAGCTCGGGAGTGAGCACGAGTCCGCCCGAAGCCGCCTGCCGGATCGCGCGCACGATGTCGTCGGGGGCGACGTCTTTGAGCAGGTAGCCGGCCGCTCCCGCCTCGATAGCGCCCAGGATCTCGGCGTCGCGGTCGAACGTCGTCAGGATCAGCACGGCGGGGGCCGGCTGTTGCGCACGCAGCGCGGCGGTCGTCTCCACCCCGTCCATGCCGTCGCCCAGCCGCAGGTCGCACAGCACGACGTCGGGACGCAGATGCCGCGCGAGGGTCACGGCCTCCTCGCCGGACGCCGCCTCACCGACCACCTCGACGTCGTCGCGATGGTCGAACAGCGAGCGCACCCCGGCCCGGACGATGGGGTGGTCGTCCACGAGCAGCACGCGCACCGCGGTCATCCCTCACCCCCAGGTCGCCGTGCCTGAGCAGTGCCGCCCAGGGGGATGTGCGCCGAGAGCGCGGTGCCGTCACCCGGGGCGCTCTCCACGTCGAGCCCGCCGCCGAGCTCCCGCAGGCGCGCACGCATCGACCGCAGCCCGTAGCCGCCGCCCCGACTGCCCACCCCGCCCTGCGCGTCCCAGTGCCGCGCGTCGAATCCGCGCCCGTCATCGACGATGTCGAGCCGCACGGTGTCGCCGGCATCGGCGAGGGTGACCACGACCCGGGTGGCCGACGCGTGGGAGCGGACGTTCGCGAGGGCCGACTGCGCCGTCCGCAGCAGAGCGACCTCGGCGTCGATGCCGAGCGAGGGCAGGTCGTCGTCGGCGTGCAGCGTCACCTCGATGCCGGTCTCGCCGGCCAGGCGTTCGAGCATCCGGGCCAGGGCGTCGCCGAGCGCGGTGGATTCCAGCTCGGCCGGCATCAGCGCGTTCACGATGCGCCGCGCATCCGCCATCCCCTCGGTGGCGAGGGCACCGATCTGCTCGAGGGCTCGCGTGCGCTGGGCCGGATCGTCCGCCTCCAGGGCCGAACGCGCCAGCATCCCGATCGACGACACGCTCTGGGCGACCGTGTCGTGGATGTCGCGCGACACCCTGGTGCGCTCGGCGCTCGCCCCGGACTCGCGCTGAGTGCGGGCGAGCTCGTCCTGCAGTGCGGCCATCTCCTCCTGGGTCGCGACGAGCGAGGCGATCAGTCGACGCCGCTCCCGCCCGTCACGGACGAGCTCGAGGTATCCGCGGGATATCCCCAGTGCGAAGATGCCGCCGACGAGGGGACCGATCACGTTCGCATAGGTCGTGGCACCGGTGTGCAGCAGCGGGGCGCTCACCACGACCGCGAGGATCGCCACACTGAGCAGCAACGCCCACCGCAGGCGCATCACGAACCCGGCGAGCAGCCACAGCGGGAAGGCGAGCCACACGAACTCCGGTGAGACCACGACCGCGCCGAGCCAGATGAGTGTCAGCCCGAGCAGCCACCACGTCGCCAACCGACGGTCGGAGATGCGCTCGCTGAGCAGCAGCCCGCCGCCGTACCAGCCGAGGAACACCAGCGAGAGGGCCAGCACCCACGGAAGCGGCACTCCGTCGGCTGCGGCGCGCCCGGCGCCGACCACGAGCAGCACGACCGTGATGACGGCCTGGCCTATCCGGATCGATCCGACCAGGCTCGCCCAGGTGCGCGAGGTGCCCGAGCCGGCCGCGCGCTCGTCGCGGCCGGCTCGCTGAGCCCGCGTGGGGTCAGCTCGTGGCGGGAGAGGTGTCGACTGCGGCATCCTCGTATTCTCCCCCGTGCGGTCGCTGCGCACCTCGATCGGTGGCGGATTCATCCGCACCGCTCTTTCCCGGCCACCACATCCGATCCCCGACGATCGCGAAGATCGCAGGGACCACGAGGGTGCGCACGACGAAGGTGTCGACGAGCACGCCGATGCCGACGATGAGCCCGATCTGTCCGAGAGTGACCAGCGGCAGCAGTCCGAGGGCGGCGAACACCGCTGCGAGCACGACACCGGCGCTGGTGATCACGCCGCCCGTCGCCGTGAGCGCTCGGACCATCCCCTGCCGCGTGCCGACCGTCCGCGCCTCCACGCGCGCCCGGTGCACCAGGAAGATCGTGTAGTCGATTCCGAGCGCCACCAGGAACAGGAACGACAGCAGCGGCACCTGCAGGTCGAGGGCATCCCATCCGAACAGCACCCGGCTCAGCCAGGTGCCCGCGCCGATCGCGGCGACGGCGCTGAGGATGTTCACCAGGAGCAGCAGCACGGGTGCCACCAGGGAGCGCAGCAGCACGATCAGGACGAGCAGACTGACCGCGAGCACGAGCGGGACCAGCAGCTGCAGGTCGCGCTGATTGCCCTCGCGCGCGTCGAGATCCGCCGCCACCGGACCACCGACCACGGCATCGGCCTCCGGCACCGAGGCCGCGGCCTCTCGCACGGCACTCACGAGATCGAGGCTCTCCGGGGTGCCCGGCGCCGGTTCCCCGACGACCATCAGTCGCGTGAGTGCGCCATCGGTGCTCTCACCGGTCGTCGACACCCGGAGCACGCCCGGCACGTCTTCGACCGCGCCGGCCAGCGCATCGGCTGCCGCCGTGTCACCGATCACGATCATCGGCTGAGCCTCACCGGCGGGGAAGTGCTCGCCCAGCACCGTGAGCCCCGTTGCCGATTCCGACGCGACACGGAACTTCTCCACCTGGGTGAGCCCGACGGATGCTCCGGCGAGACCACCAGCGAAGACACCGAGCAGCGCGAGCCCGCCGACCAGCGGCACCCACGGACGCCGGGAGACGCGCTGCGCGACAGCACCCCACACGCGACCGGTCTTCGCGTCGTCGCCGACCCGCGGCGCGAACGGCCAGAAGATGCGGCGGCCGCACACCGCGAGAGCGGGCGGCAGCACCAGCAGCACGGCGGCGAGGGCGATCAGAAGGCCGATGGCCGAGGCGATGCCGAGTCCACGCGTGCCGGGGATCACCGCGAGGGCGAGAGTCGACAGGGCGAGCACCACGGTGAGGTTCGAGGCGACGATCGCGGGTGCGGTGGCGCGCCACGCGCCGACGAGCGCACGGCGGTGATCGGACTCATGCGCGAGTTCCTCTCGGTAGCGCGAGATCAACAGGAGCGCATAGTTCGTCCCGGCGCCGAACACGAGCACGCTCACGATGCCGGAATCGAACTGCAGCCCGAGTCCGGCACCGATCGCCGCGGTGGCCTTGTTCGCCAGCTGGTCGGCGAGAGCGACGACGACGAGGGGGATCATCCACAGCACGGGCGAGCGGTAGGTGACGATGAGCAGCAGCGCGACGATCCCGAGTGTCACCATCAGCAGCGTGAAGTCGGCGCCGTCGAACGCGGAGGCGACGTCGACACCGAACGCGGGTCCACCCGTGACCTGCACGCTCAGCCCCTCGATCGGATGCTCCGTCACGGTGTCGCGCAGACCGTGCACGGCCTCTGCGGCGGCATCGTCGTCGGCGAGCGTGAGCGTCGCCTGCAGCACCGCGGCCTTCTCGTCTTCGCTGACGATCGGCCCGTGCGGCTCGTGCCCGGTCTCCGCTTCGACCTCTGCCGAGAGGGAACGCAGGGCGGCGATGTCGTCGGCGGCGAGTCGCTCACCGTCGTCCCGCGACGCGACCAGCAGCACCGTGGACTCATCCGCGTCGGGGAACTGCTCGGCGAGGGCGGCCGTCCGGGCCGACTCGGAATCCGGCGGAGCCACATCGGTGCCCGAGGGCAGCGACGCCCGGCCGAGGGCGCCGAGGAGCGCGGTGAACGCCACGACGGCGACCAGCAGGGAGATCCACCCGCCGCGTCGCGAGGTGAGCCACAGGGGAAGAGAGCGGAGGGTGCGGAGCATGGATCCAGTCCAGCCGTCGCCGCCCTTCCGAGGATCGGGCGGGGGGCTGAGACTCGTCTCCACCGTTCGATGGATGCGGCCCTGCCGCCCGCGACCTTCCCGCCAGCGGGGTCCCGGCCAGCGGGGTCCCGACAGGACCTCCCTCGGCACCGTGCGCGCGCGTAGCGTCGGGGGCAGGCCGCCGATCCGTCCGCGGCCACGACGAAAGGACATCCCATGCACACGCGCACTCTCGGACAGGGCCTCCAGGTCTCTGCGGTCGGACTCGGCTGCATGGGCATGTCGCAGAGCTACGGGCCCAACCCCGGAAGCCGCGACGACATGATCGGGGTGCTGCGGTCGGCGATCGAGCACGGCGTCGACTTCTTCGACACGGCCGAGGTGTACGGCCCGTATGTGAACGAGGAGCTCGTCGGCCAGGCGCTCGAGCCGATCCGCGATCGCGTCGTGCTCGCGACGAAGTTCGGGTGGGACATCCAGGACGGCAGGAGCGTGGGGCTCGACAGTCGGCCCGAGCAGATCCGGCGAGTGGCCGAGGCGTCGCTGCGGAGTCTGCGCACCGATGTGATCGACCTCTTCTACCAGCACCGCGTCGACCCCGACGTGCCGATCGAAGACGTCGCCGGGACCGTCGGCGAGCTCATCGCCGAAGGGAAGGTGCGCCACTTCGGGCTCTCCGAGGCCTCGGCGGACACGATCCGCCGCGCACATGCCGTGCACCCGGTCACCGCGCTGCAGAGCGAGTACTCGCTGTGGACCCGCGATCCCGAATCCGAGATCCTGCCGGTGCTCGCGGAGCTGGGCATCGGATTCGTGCCCTTCAGTCCGCTCGGCAAGGGGTTCCTGACCGGCACGGTCGACACGGCAGCCGACTTCGCAGTCGGCGACATCCGCGCCACGATCCCGCGGTTCACGGCCGAGAACCGGGCGGCGAACCACGCGCTCGTGGCGCACGTGACCGAGCTGGCCACGGCGAAGGGGGCCACACCCGGTCAGATCGCTCTGGCATGGCTGCTCGCACAGCAGCCGTGGATCGTGCCGATCCCCGGCACCCGACGCACCGTGCGCATCGCCGAGAACGCCGGAAGCACGGCGGTCGCCCTGTCGGCCGACGAGGTCGCCGACCTCTCGACCCTCGCCACGCGCGTCGGGGTGAGCGGCGACCGCTACAACCCGCAGCAGATGGCGTTCGTCGACCGTTGAGTCCTCAGCGGCCTCGGTATCGTGAGGCGGGTGATCTCCGCCCGCAGCTATCCCGCGACCATCGCGTCCGCTGTCGAGCACGAGACCGTCATCCGCAAGTCGCGCTTCCTCACCCGCATCGAGCCTGTCTCCTCGGTCGAGCAGGCCGACGCCGTGATCGCCGCCATCCGGAAGAGGGCCTGGGACGCCAACCATAACTGCACCGCGATGGTGACGGGTCTGCTCGGCGATCAGGCGCGGTCCTCGGATGACGGCGAGCCCTCCGGCACCGCGGGGATACCGATGCTCGAGGTGCTGCGCCGGCGCGAGCTGACCGATGTGGTCGCGGTAGTGACCCGCTACTTCGGCGGTGTGAAGCTCGGGGCGGGAGGGCTCGTGCGCGCCTACTCCTCCGCCGTGTCCGAGGCACTCGATCTGGCGTCCCTCGTGCGACGGGCAGCCCTCCGGCAGGTGACGCTCGAGGTGCCGCACGCAGACGCCGGCCGCTACGACAATCTGCTGCGCGACTGGGCGGTCCATCATGGTGCGACGCTGGGCGCGCCGAGCTATGCCGCGACGGCCACGCTCGAGCTGTGGGCCCCCGAGGCCGAAGTCCCCCGGCTCGTCGACGATCTGGCCGCGGCATCCGCGGGTGCGATCGCGCCTGTACTCGGCGTCGAGCGCATCGTCGACGTGCCCGCCTGACACCGACGGGCATCGGCGAAACCACAACGAACGACGGATATCCTGGATGCCGCGGTCGCGGAGGGAGAGCGATGTTCGACAGTCCGCTCTCGGCCTCGGCCTACGAGATCCTCGGGGTCGACCCCTCCGTCGACGACGCCGAGCTGCGCCGCGCCTACCGTCTGCGGCTGCGCCAGACGCACCCGGACACCGGTGGCGACGCCGCGATCTTCATCCAGGTGCAGCGCGCGTGGGAGCTGGTCGGCACCGTCGAGAGCCGTGCCGCCTACGACCGCCGCTCAGGTGTGGCGTCAGCGGCGACACCCGACGCCGACACCGGGTGGAGCGGATGGCGGCCTCAGGCAGCGCGTACCGACACCCGTCCACGCGCCCGCTCCTACGGCCACCCCGGCGGATGGCGTCGCGAGCGCTACCTCGTCCTCATCCGCGAATGGGCGGGCCGTGGCGTCGAGGTCCCCGACCCCTACGACCCCGCCCTGGTGCGCTCGGCTCCCCGCGATCTGCGCCGACTGCTCGCCGATGCCCTGGCGGAAGAGGCCACGGCGCGCACGGTCTCCGACCTCGGCATGGGCTTCACGGTGTGGCACGACGTGGCCGTGGGGACGGATGCCGACGACAAGCTCGACCATGTGGTGCTGGGCCCCTCCGGCCTGTACGGGGTGATGTCGGAGGACTTCGGAGGGGTGGTCGGCTTCCGGCGCGGCGAGATCACCGGGCCGAGCCTGGGAACCCGCGCGCCGGTGACGGCTGCCCTCGGTCGGATGCGCACGATCGCCAAGACCGCCCGCGTGCGCTTCAGCGGTGCGATCATCGTGCTGCCCGACGACGACCTCGCGCAGGCCGTCACACCGCTCGGCACGAGCCGCGGCGTTCCGGTCGTCGTCGTGCGCCGCAGCGCGCTGGCGATGGTGTTGCGTCAGGGCGTTCCGCAGGCGCGGGCGATCGGCGGGAACGAACTGTTCGACGTGCGCACCCGACTGCAGCAGACCGTCCGCTTCGTCTGACGCCGGTCGGCCGTGCGGTCCCACGAGCTGGTCGTGGGACCAGCTCATGGGACCGCACTGCGCCTCACGATCGGGCGCTCAGGGTCAGGTCAGTCGACGACGCCGGATGAGCGACGACCCGACGACCAGCATCAACCCTCCGAGGAGCAGACCGGCCGAGAGCGTTCCGCCGGTCACCGCGAGGGTGGGCGGCGGCGACGGGAAGACCCGTGTGGTCGTCTCCGAGGTCGGCGGATCGATCGGGTCCCCACCGGGCGGGGTTCCCGTTGCCGTGGCCACGTTGCGCACCTGTCCGTTTCGCACGTCGGCAGCGGTGACGGTGTGCGCGGGCACGGTGCAGGTCATCTGCGCTCCGGAGGCGAGGCTGGTCTGCGGACACGTGACCGCACCCGCGGTGGGGTCGGACACCACGATGTCGGCGACCGTCTGAGCGCCGGTGTTCGTCACGATGATCGTCCACTCGATGCGGTCACCCGGATCGATCACGCCGTTCCCGTTGACGTCGACCGGATTCGCGCGCTTCTCGAGTCCGAGCGAGTTGGTGCCGTCGAAGGGCACCTCGACCGTCGACGGCGGCGACACCGGCGGCTCACCGGAAGGCGGCGTACCCGTCGCGGTGGCGGTGTTCGTCAGCAGCCCGGAATCGACGTCGGCCTGCGTCGTCTGATACTCCGCCGTGCAGGTGACGAACTGGCCGGGCAGGATGCTCGCGGCTCCCGCCGGGCATGTGACCACCGGAGCGGTCCCCGTCCCCGTGAACGCCGTCTCATCCACGCTCACGTCGGTGAGGGTGACGTTGCCGGTGTTGGTGACCACGAACGAGTACGTGAGCGTCTGCCCCACGGTCGTCATCGTCTCCGGCGTCGCGGACTTCACGATGCTCACGCCGGGAGCAGGGACCACCGGGATCTCGGTCGTCGACGGGGGTGAGACGGGGGGCTCGCCCGTCGGCGGGGTACCGGTCGCGGTGGCCGTGTTCGACACGCTCCCGGAATCGACATCCGCCTGCGTCAGCACATACGACGCCGTGCACACCACCTGAAGACCCGGCGCGAGCGAGGCCGCACCCGCCNCGTCGATGGGGGTGAGACGGGGGGCTCGCCCGTCGGCGGAGTACCGGTCGCGGTGGCCGTGTTCGACACGCTCCCGGAATCGACATCCGCCTGCGTCAGCACATACGACGCCGTGCACACCACCTGAAGACCCGGCGCGAGCGAGGCCGCACCCGCCGGACACGTGATCGCSGACAACGACCCCGAACCGGTGAACACACCCTCATCCACCGTCACATCCGTGAGAGTGACATTGCCGGTRTTGGTCACCACGAACGAATACGTGATCTCCTGACCCACCACATACGCATCAGCCGTATTCGGGCTCGCCGACTTCACCATCGTGATCCCCGGAGCCGGCACCACCGGAATCTCCAGAGTCGACGGCGGAGACACCGGCGGCTCACCCGACGGAACGACCCCGAACCGGTGAACACACCCTCATCCACCGTCACATCCGTGAGAGTGACATTGCCGGTGTTGGTCACCACGAACGAATACGTGATCTCCTGACCCACCACATACGCATCAGCCGTATTCGGGCTCGCCGACTTCACCATCGTGATCCCCGGAGCCGGCACCACCGGGACCTCGATCGTCGATGGGGGTGAGACGGGGGGCTCGCCCGACGGCGGAGTACCCGTCGCCGTCGCTGTGTTCGACACGCCTCCGGAGTCCAGGTCGGCCTGCGTGACGACGTACGACGCCGTGCACGTGACATCGGCTCCCGGCGCGAGCGACGCCGCACCCGCCGGGCAGGTGACCACCGGAGCGGTCCCGGTCCCGGTGAAGGCCGTCTCATCGACACTCACGTCCGTCAGCGTCACATTGCCGGTGTTCGTCACCAGGAACGAATACGCAATCGTCTGACCCGCCGAAGTGATCTCCGTCGTGTCAGCGCTCTTGACCACCGTGATCCCTGGAGCCGGCACCGCCGGGACTTCGGTCGTCGATGGGGGTGAGACGGGGGGCTCGCCCGAAGGCGGAGTACCCGTCGCCGTCGCCGTGTTCGACACGCCTCCGGAGTCCAGGTCGGCCTGCGTGACGACGTACGACGCCGTGCACGTGACATCGGCTCCCGGTGCGAGCGAGGCCGCACCCGCCGGGCAGGTGACCACCGGAGCGGTCCCGGTCCCGGTGAAGGCCGTCTCATCCACACTCACGTCGGTGAGGGTGACATTGCCGGTGTTCGTGACCAGGAAGGAATACCCGATCGTCTGACCCGCCGAACTGATCTCCGTCGTGTCCGCCGACTTGACCACCGTCAACGCCGGAGCCGGCTCCGCCGGGACTTCGATCGTCGATGGGGGTGAGACGGGGGGCTCGCCCGACGGCGGGGTACCCGTCGCCGTCGCTGTGTTCGACACGCCTCCGGAATCGACATCCGCCTGCGTCACCACATACGACGCCGTGCACGTGACATCGGCTCCCGGTGCGAGCGACGCCGCACCCGCCGGGCAGGTGACCACCGGAGCGGTGCCCGTCCCGGTGAAGGCCGTCTCCGCCACCGACACATCCGTCAGCGTCACATTGCCGGTGTTCGACACCAGGAACGAATACGCAATCGTCTGACCCGCCGAAGTGATCTCCGTCGTGTCAGCACTCTTGACCACCGTCAACGCCGGGGCCCGCTCCGCCGGGACTTCGGTGGTGGATGGGGGTGAGACGGGGGGCTCGCCCGACGGCGGGGTACCCGTCGCGGTGGCCGTGTTCGACACGCCTCCGGAATCGACATCCGCCTGCGTCACCACATACGACGCCGTGCACGTCACGTCGGCTCCCGGAGCCAGCGACGCCGCACCCGCCGGGCACGTCACCACCGGAGCGGTCCCCGTCCCGGTGAAGGCCGTCTCATCCACAGTCACGTCGGTGAGGGTGACGTTGCCGGTGTTCGTGACCAGGAAGGAATACTCGATCGTCTGACCCGCTGCCGACAACTCGTCCAGATCAGCAGACTTCACCACCGTCAATCCCGGAGCCGGGTCCGCCGGGATCTCCAGAGTGGACGGGGGCGACACCGGCGGTTCGCCGGAAGGCGGAGTGCCCGTCGCCGTGGCCGTGTTCGACACGCCTCCGGAGTCCAGGTCGGCCTGCGTGACGACGTACGACGCCGTGCAGGTGACCGCAGCCCCCGGCAACATAGTCGCGGCTCCCGCCGGACACGTGACCACGGGAGCGGTGCCCGTCCCCGTGAACGCCGTCTCATCGACGCTCACGTCGGTGAGGGTGACGTTGCCCGTGTTGGTGACCAGGAACGAATACTCGACCGTCTGACCCGCCGACGTGAGCCCGTCCACATCCGCCGACTTCACAACGGTCAACGCCGGGGCCGGGTCCACCGGCACCTCGGTCGTCGATGGGGGTGAGACGGGGGGCTCGCCCGTCGGCGGAGTACCGGTCGCGGTGGCCGTGTTCGACACGCTCCCGGAATCGACATCCGCCTGCGTCAGCACATACGACGCCGTGCACACCACCTGAAGACCCGGCGCGAGCGAGGCCGCACCCGCC